>OZ244962.1:0-1499581 GCA_965222625.1 Gammaproteobacteria bacterium
TATCCAGGGTGTCGTCCTTATGCGCAGGCTTTGGCCAAAGGCGAAGCGCAAATTAATCAATGCCCGCCAGGCGGCCAGGAGGGCGCGGATGCACTGGCCGAGCTGCTGGACGTTGAAATGCTAGATTTGAACGCTGAGCACGGAGAAACCAAGGCGCATCATGTGGTTTATGTGGATGAAAAGCTATGCATTGGCTGTACGTTGTGCATTCAGGCTTGTCCAGTTGATGCTTTTGTGGGCGCCTCTAAGGTGATGACAACGGTTATTGCTAGAGAATGCACAGGCTGCGATCTTTGCATTCCAGTTTGCCCAGTAGATTGTATTTATATCAGAGAGCCAAAGCCAACTTTGGGATCGTACGTGCCCAATTTAGAGAAAATTGCCCATGGCGCATAACACCTTTAAGGGCGGCATTTACATCCCCAATCCTTACCGCGCAAAAAAAGCGCAGATTAAACAAGTGCCGCCGCCCGAGCAAGCCGTGCTTTTATTGCAACAAAGAGTTGGCGGACAGGCAAAACCTTGCGTTGAGCTGGGCGAGCGTGTATTAACAGGGCAAGTGATTGCGCAAACATCAGGGCCATTTCCAACCAGCGTTCATGCTTCTATTTCAGGCATTATTTCGGCCATAGAAAAACGCCCAATTCCTCATCCATCTGGGATTAAGGCGATGTGCATGGTGATTGATTCTGACGGTAAGGATGAATGGATTGAAATTGAAAAGTGCGATGAAGATTTTTTGGACTGTTCAGCGGATAAAGTTATTCAAAGAATTAGGCAAGCAGGTATTGTCGGCATGGGCGGCGCCGGCTTTCCAACTCATGCAAAAATCACCAATGCACGCGGCGCACATACCCTGATTATTAATGCAACTGAGTGCGAGCCAGGCATTATGTGCGATGATTCACTGATGCAAGAGTACCCGCGTGAAATCGTTCGCGGCATTGAGGTATTGATGCATGCTTGCGGCGCGCAAAAAGCGATTATTGCGATTGAAGATGACAAACAAGAAGCACTTAATTCGCTGCTTGAATGCAATTTTAATGAGCGTATTAGCATTGAGAAAATCCCGACTAAATACACCTCTGGCGCTGAAAAATTACTCATCAAAGCTTTATTGGGAATAGAAATTCCAGCGGGTGCTTATGCGTCTGATCACGGCATTTTGTGCCAGAATGTGGGCACTGTTAAAGCCATTTATGACGCGGTGATTGACAACAAACCGCTGATTTCTAGAATTGTCACAGTAACTGGCTCTGGCGTTAAAAACCCGCAAAATTATGAAGCCAGATTAGGCACTTCTTTTGCAGCGGTGGTTGAGTGCTCAGAGCCTAATAATCAAAAACACCATATTAGAATGGGCGGCATGATGATGGGGGTTGATATTCCCAGCGCCCAATATTCGATTTGCAAGATTACCAATTGTATTTTTGTTAATAATAAAAAACCCAAGCCAGTTGTTAAAGAGTGTATTCGCTGCGGTGCTTGTGCGCCAGTATGCCCGGTTAATTTATTGCCGCAACAATTGTATTGGCATGCAAAAAGCCAAAATATTGAAAAAGCCCACCAATACAATTTAACCGATTGTATTGAATGCGGCTGCTGTAATTATGTTTGTCCGAGTAACATTCCTCTAGCAGAGTATTTTTCTTTTGCGAAAGCGCTTGATCGGAATTTGAAACGTGAAGCGCAAAGAATCGACCAATCAAGAGCGCGTTTTGAGTTTAGAGAATATCGACTTGAGCGCAACAAACAAGAGCGCAGCGAGATGATGGCGCTCAAGAAAAAAGCCTTAAAAGAAAAAATGGCGCAAGACAAACAGCAAGGTCAAGTACAAAAGGATAAAATTGCTGAAGCAATGGCGCGGGTTAAAAAATCAAAGGAAGATAATGCATAGTACCGGACTTAATATCAATCAAATCATGCGCCAAGTTATTTATGCGCTGGTTTTAGGTGTGGCGGCTTCATATGTGTTTTTTGGCTGGGGAATTTTGTTGCAAATCTTGCTCGGGGTGACGACAGCATTGGTGGTTGAATCTGCTTTTGTGGCGCTGCGCGGGCGTAACGTACTAGATTCTATTAGCGATGGATCGGCAGCTTTAACCGCTATTTTGCTAGCCGTATCCATTCCAGCCATTGCGCCGTGGTGGGTGGTGGTGGTAGGCGTAGCATTCGCCATTGTCTTTGGCAAGCAGCTGTATGGCGGCTTGGGCAACAATCCTTTTAACCCTGCCATGCTCGGTTACGCTTTTTTATTAATCTCATATCCTTTGCAAATGACCACTTGGCCGGCTGATTTTTTAAACTTTACTCAGGCGTTTGAGGTGGTTTTTAATATGTTTAGTTTTGATGGTTTGAGCGGCGCGACAAAACTAGATGAAGTAAAAAATAGCTTGTCATTAGTGCAATTAAACCCGCATTCGAGTGCGCAAGCGTGGATCAATGCAGGGTTTTTAGTGGGCGGGCTTTATTTGTTAGCGCGCAAAATTATTTTTTGGCATATTCCCGTAGCCTTTTTAGGCGGCATTATTATCATGGCGCTGCTAATTTTGATGTTTGACGCACAACAGCACTTGCCAATGCAAAATCATTTAATGCTGGGCGGCACGATGCTTGGCGCATTTTTCATCGCCACCGATCCAGTTTCTGCCAGTACAACCGCCAAAGGTAGAATAATTTACGGCTTTTTAATTGGCATATTGATTGTCGTTATTCGCACTTATGGCGGTTATCCTGACGGCATTGCTTTTGCAATCTTGCTGATGAATATGACCGTGCCACTGATTGATTATTACACCCAACCCAAAACATTTGGACGATGATTAAACTTATTTTAAAACCGGCCATGTTGTTAGCTGTATTTACGTTGGTGAGTATCTTGTTTGTCAGTTGGACGCAAGACGCTACCAAAGATAAAATTCAGCACAATGAAAGGCAGCTGTTAATTGAGCGTTTGGGCGAGCTGGTTTCAAACTTTGATAATGATATTATTAAAGATAAATACAGCAGAACGTTAACGCTTCATGGCGTTAAGCAAGCGATTAACGTTTATCCTGCCAAGCAAAATAATAAAGTTTTTGCCTATTTGCTTGAGCACACTTATCCCAATGGATATAGCGGCGATATTCGCCTATTAACAGGCATTAACGTGAATCATCAATTGCTCGGCGTTCGGGTTATTACGCATAAAGAAACGCCTGGATTGGGCGACAAAATCGAAACTCGAAAGTCAGACTGGATCAAACAATTTGCCGGATTATCATTGTCCAACCCAACTAAAGATAATTGGAAAGTAGGGCGCGATGGCGGGACGTTTGACAGCTTTACCGGCGCCACTATTACCCCAAGAGCGATTGTTACGGCCAGCTATCAGTTGTTAGAGCTGTTTGTGCAAAAGCCAAAATTAATCAAATAAAAAGCCATGTTACTCAGTGAATTTGATTTTGATTTACCCAAGCAGTTAATTGCCCAAAACCCGCCCAAAAATAGAACGGATTCGCGTTTATTGGTGGCTAATGAGCCAATTATTGATGCGCATTTTCATCAAATTCTTGACTTCATCAAACCCAAAGATTTATTAGTTCTAAATAATACCAAAGTCATTCCAGCTCGATTATTTGCCCATAAAACTTCTGGCGGTAAAGTGGAAATTATGATTGAACGCCTGCTCAATGAAAAACAAGTTTTGGCGATGATGAAAGCCTCGAGAGCACCAAAAATTGACAGTTTTGTGACACTTGAAAACGGCGATAAAGCTCAAGTTGTTAATAAAGAAAACGGCTTTTATACCTTAGAATTTGAGACCGATTCACTGCTTGATTTGCTTGATCAGGTCGGGCATATTCCTTTGCCGCCTTATATTGAGCGCAGCGACGAGCAAGCAGATTTAGAGCGTTATCAAACTGTATTTGCTGAGCGCGAAGGTGCAGTTGCTGCGCCAACAGCAGGCCTGCATTTTGACAAAGCTTTATTGAAGCGGTTAAAAAACCGCGGTATTGACCATGCATTTGTAACCTTACATGTTGGTGCGGGCACGTTTCAGCCGGTTAAAACCGATAAAATTACCGAGCACAAAATGCACAGTGAATACTATGAAATTGAGCAAACAACCGTGGATAAAATTAATCAAACAAAAGCCAATGGCGGGCGCATTGTTGCGGTAGGAACGACCGCTGTTAGGTCGATGGAATCTGCCGCTAGAAGCGGCGTACTTAAAGCCAGTAAAGAAGAAACTGATATTTTTATTTATCCAGGGTTTAAATTCCAAGTGGTTGATATGATGATTACCAACTTTCACTTGCCAAAATCATCACTTCTCATGCTAGTGAGTGCGTTTATTGGACAAAAGCGGATGATGAAAATTTACCAGCACGCCATTGAGTCAGAGTATCGATTTTTTTCGTATGGCGATGCAATGCTTTTGGAGAAGACAATATGATTTTTGAAAATGATTTAGTTAGCGTGGAAATTGAGCCAAGCGAAATTCCTTGGGTTAAAGTATTCAGCAGGCGAAAAGTCAAAGAGTTTAGCCAGTGCAGTTTGGATGAAAAAACCGAAATTTTTAGAATGATTGATATTATAGAAAAATCAATGTTAAGCTATTTCAATGCAGATAAGATTAATATCGCATCATTTGGCAACGTAATGCTGCACGTTCATTGGCATGTAATGGCTAGGTTTGAGCAAGATAGTTATTTTCCGCAGCCGATGTGGGGCGTTAAACAAAGACAATCTAATTTAGAATTACCCAGTTTTGAGATATTTTTTAATCAATTGGCAAAACAATTATGAATCCATTAGAAAATCAACAGCAATTAGACAATCTTAAGCAAGAAAAAGACGCACTGCTAATTTTATTTGGCGGCGAGCATTGCGGCGTTTGTCAAACCATTAAGCCGCAAATTTTTAAAAAATTTACGGTTAAATTTCCTGATTTGGAAATGCTTTACATCGATTGCGAACAGTCGCAAGAAGTCTGCGCCCAGCACGGCGTGTTTTCCCTGCCAGTTGTTCAGGTGTTTTTTATGGGGCAAAAATTTATTGAAGAAGTTCGAGGGTTTTCGCTGCTGGCATTAGAACAAGAAATTGAAAAAACTTACGCTAAAATGAACAGCTAAAGGCGGTCTTTAATTTTTCTTAAAGTCGGCACTTCTAGGTTAAATTCATTTGCCAGATTCAGCGCTCTATCTAACCTTGCAAGCGCAGATCGCCCCATACAGCCGTGTTTTAAATCCCCTTCAAAAGCTTTAATTACGGCTTGTTCTAGCTGATTTTCATCAAAAGATTGCCCGCTTAATTGGGCTTGTAGAGCTGACACATCTTTTAATACATCACGCATCAGTGGCAGGTGTTGGTTGCGCAAATCATCGACATTTGCCTTAGGCTCAATCGCTAAACCGGCGATATTGGTGGTTAAAATATAAATATTTTTTAGCACTAATTCAAACAATAATTCATCTTTAGAATTAAGAACATGGGCAGGAATATCAATCAGCGCAAGGGAATCAGACAAAATTTGCGCCTTTGGACCATAAGCAGGTGATGAAATAAGCACCTTAGAATCTACGTTTTTTTTCTTTTCAAACCAAACTGAAATTACCGTTGGATTGATAAAATTATGCCTTTCCCAATCCCTAGGTAACAGCTCATTTTGCATCATTGCCACCCGATCCCTCCATTGCAAAGGGATGCGCTTAAGGGCGGCTTGTAAGTCGGCCTCGCCCGTGCAAACTAAAATAAGCTCAGGGTCAATTTGACTGGCAAGCTGGTTTGTATCAGTTTGCCGAGTCACTGGGTAAACGGGGTAATTATTTTTTAAAAAGCTACGTGCAAAGACGCTGCCTAGCTCGCCAATACCTAATACAACAATGGGTTTTTTCATATGTATCCCTGATGACTGGGGAAGGCCTTGCCTTCCCCAGATTGGTAAAATGGATTATTTTAAAATTTCTACTAAGGTTGAGCCCATAGTGGCAGGAGTTGGTGCAACAGCTACGCCTGCAGCTTCAAGGGCTTTAATTTTATCTTGTGCTTTGCCAGTGCCGCCGCTAATAACCGCGCCAGCGTGCCCCATACGCTTGCCTTTGGGTGCGCTAAGCCCTGCAATATAAGCCACTACAGGTTTAGAGATATGGGATTGGATGTATTCTGCAGCCTCTTCTTCAGCGCAGCCGCCAATTTCACCCACCATAATGATTGATTGAGTTTGCGGGTCAGCTTCAAATAATTTTAAACAATCAATAAAATCCATACCGTGAATCGGGTCGCCGCCAATACCGATACAGGTGCTTTGTCCCAGCCCAACTTGCGTGGTTTGATGTACGGCTTCATAAGTCAGCGTGCCCGAACGAGAGACCACACCAACACTACCAGACTTGTGGATATTGCCCGGCATAATGCCCAATTTGCATTCATCAGGGGTGATAACGCCAGGACAATTTGGGCCAATTAAAGTTGAATCTGAGCCTTGTAAGATGGCTTTAATTTTAAGCATATCTTGCACGGGAATGCCTTCGGTAATACAAGCAATCACGGGCATTTGCGCTTCAATTGCCTCAACAATAGAGGCGTAAGCAAAACGCGGCGGCACGTAAATCATGCTGGCAGTAGCGCCAGTCTCATTCATAGATTCTTTAACCGAATTAAATACGGGTAGGTTTAAGTGGGTTTGCCCACCTTTGCCCGGGGTAACGCCGCCAACAAACTGCGTACCGTAGGCGATTGATTGCTCAGAGTGAAACGTACCTTGTTTGCCAGTGAACCCTTGCGTGATGACTTTAGTGCTAGCATTAATTAAGATGCTCATTTCGATAACTCCACAATTTTAATCGCCGCTTGGGTTAAGTCAGCCTCGGTATGAATATTGGCTGTTGATTGATCTAGTAGTTTGAGCCCAGCTGCAGCGTTTGTGCCTTCTAAGCGCACCACAATAGGCAGATTGAGGCCTACTTTTTCAATGGCCTGCAAAATTCCCTTTGCGATTAAATCACAGCGCACAATGCCGCCAAAAATATTCACTAAAATACCGCGAACATTTACCTCAGTTTGGATCAGCTCAAAGGCTTTAGCAACTCGATCAGCCGTTGCGCTGCCACCAACATCTAAAAAGTTAGCGGGCGAGGCGCCGTGGTGTTTAATCAAATCCATGGTTGCCATCGCCAAACCAGCACCATTTACCATGCAGCCAATTGTGCCATTTAAAGAAATGTAATTAAGTTGATAGTCACTCGCTTGATTTTCTTTTTCATCTTCTTGGGCGATATCGCGCAGCTTCAATATATCTTCGTGTCGATACAAAGCGTTGTCGTCAAAATCAATCTTGCCATCGAGCGCTAAAAGCTGGTTTTTTGTGGTGATGATTAAAGGGTTGATTTCAATCAAGCTGACATCTTTAGTGGTAAAAATTTCATACAAACCCATGAGCGCGGCGGTAAATTGTTTGCTTAAAACAGTATTAAGATTTAGCTGTAAAGCGATTGATGTGCAGTCATCTTCAGTTAAAACGCCGAGTGGATCAATGCCAAATTTGATGATTTTATCAGGCGTTTCACGGGCGACTTTTTCAATATCCATGCCGCCTTGGGTGGACGCTAAAACAGTGATTTTTTGCGTTTGCCTGTCCACCAATAGCCCTAAGTACAGCTCTTGTTCGATGTTTTGCCCTGCTTCAATTAACACTTGATTAATCGGCAAGCCTTGGCTGTCAGTTTGCGGGGTGATGAGTGTTGAGCCAAGCAATTTATCACAAGCAGTTTCTACTGCTTTAACCGAACGGCACAAAACCACGCCGCCGCCTTTGCCGCGCCCGCCTGCATGCACTTGCGCTTTCACCACCCAAGTATCGCCGCCTAAATCACTGCAAGTTTTATGCGCTTCAGCGCTTGAATTAATAAGAACAGCTTTTGGCGTGTTGATATTAAATTGTCTAAATAGCTCTTTGGCTTGGTATTCGTGTATGTGCATGAAAAAGTGCGTAAAATGGGATGCTTAAATTTTACACTTAATAGGCTAAAAAAATGGCAAATTACTCGACCAGTCAATTCAAGAACGGCATGAAGTTAATGCTTGATGGTAATCCTTGTTCGATTGTTAACAATGAAATCGTCAAACCGGGCAAGGGCCAGGCGTTTAATCGAGTCAAATTTAAAGATCTTGTAACCGGCAAAAGCCTGATTAAAACCTTTAAATCGGGCGAATCTTTAGAAGGCGCTGACGTGATGGAATTGGACATGCAATATCTTTACAATGACGGCAGTGCTTGGAATTTCATGGAGCCAGAATCATTCGAACAATACGCCATTGATGACGATGCGATGGACAGCGCGCGCGGCTATTTGGTCGAGCAAGATATGTGCACGGTGGTGCTTTGGAATGACCATCCGATTTCAGTAACGCCGCCTATTCATGTGGTTTTAGAAGTGGTGGATACTGATCCTGGCCTTAAGGGAGATTCGGCAGGAACAGGCGGCAAACCGGCAACCATGAACACCGGTGTGGTTGTGCAAGTGCCGCTGTTTATTGGTATTGGCGAGAAGGTTAAAGTAGATACGCGCACCAATGAGTATGCAGGGCGTTCGTAATTAATTAACCTTATTTAAGCAAAAACCGTTGCAAAAAAGAGCAAAAATACTAACAAAAATTCGCGCCTATTTTGATGCTCAAAATGTACTCGAAGTACAAACACCGACCCTACTAACAGCGCCAACAACTGATGTTTATATCGACAGCATTAGCGTGCTAACTAATCCAGATATTAATCCAAAAACCCAATATTTGCACACCTCGCCAGAATTGGAAATGAAAAAATTGTTGGCGCAAGGCTACGGCGATATTTATCAAATTTGTCAGGTGTATCGAGACAATGAGTTTGGCGAGCGTAATTTCAACGAATTCACCTTGCTTGAATACTACCGACTTGGCTTTGATATTCATCAATTGATGGATGATATTGCACATTTGCTTGCCAAATTAGGCGTTAAAGATAAAATTAACAAATTGTCTTATCAGCAGGCATTTGAGCAATTTGCAGACATTGATATCTTGAATACTGATTTTAACGATTTGAAAATCATCGCGCGCAAATACGCTTTAAACGCAGAATTTGATTGGATTGAAGATTTGCAAATGATGCTTTTTGTGCATTTGATTGAGCCTGAACTAAAAAAATTACCGGTGTGTTTTATTTATGATTATCCATCGGCGCAATCTGCTTTGGCCAAGGTTGAAGGGCAAATAGCGCACAGATTCGAGCTGTATTTATCAGGCGTAGAGATTGCAAATGGGTATGACGAATTGCAAGACGCGCAAGCATATCAGCAAATATTTAATCAAGAAAATGATAAACGTAAGCAATTAAAAAAGCCTTTTTCAGAATTGGATTTAGACTTCTTAGAGCAACTAAAAGAGCCGCTGGCGCAGTGTTCGGGCGTAGCCATTGGTGTTGAGCGATTAACCGCTCAAATTTCATCAATCCGACTAAAATAGAGCTTGTTTTAACTTTATTTTTAAATGCATGATTAAGTTTTTCTACCTTGTTGCTATTATTTTTCTGCCGGCTCAGGCGCTGCAAATATTGCAGCTTGAAGGTGGTAATGAAGTTGTTAAGCATCAGTCGCAGGTATTAAAAGAATCAAGCCAATTATCAAGCGACTTATTATTAACCAAACTTGAAAAACTTGCCAAAAGCGGCGACGCCAGATCGCAATTTAGTTTGGCCAATATATACCATAACGGCATTGGCACCAAAATAAATGAAACGCTTGCTTTTTATTGGTACACCCAAGTTGCCAAGCAAGGGTTTGCCAGCGCACAATTTAATGTAGCGAATGGTTATTATCACGGTATTGGCACTCGTCAAAATTTTAAACAAGCTTTGTCTTGGTATGAAAAAGCAGCTGAGCAAGATTTTGTCAGTGCACAATATAATTTGGCCGTTATGTATCGGCGCGGCGAAGGTGCTAAAGTTGACAACAAAGCCGCTTTTCATTGGTATGAGCAAGCTGCTCAATTGGGTTATGGCCTCGCTCAATTAACCCTAGCAAAGCTTTATGAAAAAGGCGTGGGCGTGAAGCAAAGTGATGCTTTAGCACAAACTTGGTATTTGCGAGCAGCCAACCAACTTGATCCAGAGGCGCAATTTCATTTAGCGCAGTTTCATCAGCAGCGCAATAATTATTCACAAGCTGTATTTTATTATCGTAAAGCTGCAGATCAGGGTCATAGTTATGCTCAATTTGCACTGGCGATGAACCTGCTTGAAGGTCGCGGCGTTATTAAAGATGAAAACAAAGCACAGCAGCTATTTTTAGCAGCAGCAGAAGCAGGGCACATTAAAGCGCAGTTTCAATTAGGCCGGTTGTTAATGAATAACGACCAGATCTCAGAAGCTAGAATTTGGCTATCAAAGGCGAGCGATCAGGCGCTTGATTCAGCTGCGCAACTGTTGAAAGATTTAGACGCCATTGAACATTCAAAACAAGAAGCTTTGAAATTAAAACTAGTAACGAGCGATTTACCAGCGCCCGTTGTTGAAACGAAACACAATAAAAAGTCGGCTGCTAAAGCTGCTGCTGCTAAAATTTTTGTTATTGAAACAAAGCACAATAAAAATCTGGCCGCTAAAGCTGCTGCTGCTGATATAACGCTTGCAATCGCAAGGGGTCTAAAAACCCAATTAGCACCAAATTTTTCAACATTAATTCCAAATCAGCAGCAGATTCTAGCATCTTTAAATAAAAATGCCAAGCTGATGCATGACGCTGAACAATTGCAATTGAGCGCAGCGCAAGGTAATCCAATTTCGCAGTATCGTTTAAGTAAGTTATATAGCGCTGGCGCGTTGACAACTAAAAACCAGCGTAAGGCATTTTTACTCATGCAACAATCTGCCAAACAAGGTGTTGCGCGCTCGCAAAACGCATTATCTATGATGTATATCAACGGCATTGGGGTAGAAAAAAATTACCAAAAAGCTTATTATTGGGCCAGTATTTCAGCGCAAAAAGGTAATGTTGAAGCCAAGCAAACATTATTATATTTAGCCAGTAGGTCTTTTTAAAAATGGCTGATAAAGGTTTAAATTTTTGGGAAACACTTAGCTTAGAGCAGATGAGCAGACAGCAATGGGAATCGTTGTGTGATGGTTGCGGGCGCTGTTGTTTGCACAAACTTGAAGACGAGGATACGGGCGATATTTACTTTACAGACGTAGTTTGCCACTATTTAGATGAAGAAACTTGCCGATGCCCTCATTATGAAAATCGGCAAAAATACGTACCCGATTGTTTGACTATTTATCCCAATTGGGGTAAAAAATTTAATTGGTTGCCTAGCACGTGTGCTTATCGTTTATTGCATGAAGGTAAGCCATTGTTTGACTGGCATCCACTGGTTAGTAAAGATCCAGAGTCGGTTTACTTGGCAGGAATTTCAGTGCGCGGAAGGGCTTTTTCGGACGATAAAATTGATGAGGACGATATGCAATTACATATAATTGACTGGGTAAAATAATGATTAAAATAATACTATTGTTTTTAGTTTTAACAACTTCAGCGCTGGCAAATTGGCCTCATGAAAACATTTCTCAGGCTGTTTTTTCCAGCTCAATTGCCAATCGTGAGCCTGTTGAGATAATCACAGAAGCTGATGATTCTTTAGGTAAAATTTACTTTTTTACTAATATCCGTAATCGAGTGGGTGATACCATTACGCATCGCTGGATTTATACCCCTACGGGCACAAGTACAGACAAGGTTAAGGCTGAAATAAGCTTTAAAGTTAAAGGCGCGCGTTGGCGCGTTTGGTCAAGCAAAAATATTTGGCACACTTGGATGGGAACGTGGCGCGTTGAAGTGCTCGATCAACACAACCAAGTCCTATTGGTAAAAACCATTAATTTTAAAAAAACACAACTCAAAAAAGTAACAAGGAATAAACATGAATAAAGTAGTACTTGCCTATTCAGGCGGATTAGACACCAGCATTATTGTTAAATGGCTGCAAGATACTTATCAGTGTGAAGTGGTTACTTTTACCGCCGATATTGGTCAGGGCGAGGAAGTCGAGCCGGCGCGCGCTAAAGCTAAAGCAGCAGGCGTTAAAGAAATTTATATTGAAGACTTACGTGAGGAATTTGCCCGTGATTTTGTGTTCCCTATGTTTAGAGCGAATGCTATTTATGAAGGCGAATATTTACTCGGCACTTCGATTGCGCGCCCGTTGATTTCTAAAAGATTGGTTGAAATTGCTCATGAAGTAGGTGCAGATGCTATTTCTCATGGCGCTACTGGAAAGGGTAATGACCAAGTGCGTTTTGAGCTAAATGCTTATGCACTGGATGCCAGTATTCAAATTATTGCGCCTTGGCGCGAGTGGGATTTATCTTCTCGTGAATCGCTGATGAATTATGCGCAAAAACATGGCATTGAAATCGATTATCAAAAACAAGACAAAAAATCGCCTTACTCAATGGATGCAAATTTACTGCATATTTCTTATGAAGGGGATATTTTAGAAGACCCATGGACTGAGCCGGAAGATAATATGTGGCGCTGGACAGTTTCACCTGAAAATGCACCCGATAAGGCAGAAATTATTGAAATTTCTTATAAGAAGGGCGATATTATTGCGATTGATGGCAAGCCAATGAGTCCTGCAACGGTGATGGAAGTGCTTAATCAGCGTGCAGGTGCTCACGGTATTGGCCGTGATGATATTGTTGAAAATCGTTTTGTGGGCATGAAATCGCGCGGCTGTTACGAAACCCCGGCAGGCACAGTGATGCTCAAAGCTCACCGCGCTATGGAGTCTTTAACGCTGGATCGTGAAGCGGCGCATCTAAAAGATGAGCTAATGCCAAAATATGCCAAAATGATTTATAACGGTTTTTGGTTTGCACCCGAGCGTGAAATGCTGCAAGCAGCAATCGACCAAACCCAAGAGGTGGTGAATGGCACGGTGCGTCTTAAGCTTTATAAAGGCGGCGTGAGTGTTGTTGGGCGTAAATCTGACAATTCACTATTTAGTGAAAAAATTGCTACTTTTGAAGACGATGAAGGTGCTTATGATCAAAAAGATGCCGCAGGGTTTATCAAACTTAACGCACTGCGTTTGCGCCTCAAAGCTTTAAAGTAGTTTCATTTTTAAATCATACATAAAAAAAGCCCGATAAATAATCGGGCTTTTTTGTGTATGGAGGCCGGAACCAGAGTCGAACTGGTCTAGATGGATTTGCAATCCACTGCATAACCGCTTTGCTATCCGGCCAAAGAGTACGCGCAAAGGGCTGTATAAAAGCGCCTCTTAAAAAGGGGCGTAAAAAAAAGACCTGATAAACAGGCCTTTTAAAATTTGGAGCGGGAAACGAGATTCGAACTCGCGACATTCACGTTGGCAACGTGATGCTCTACCAGCTGAGCTATTCCCGCAATACAAAAATGAAATTATAGTGTTTTTTTTGAAATAGTCAAGGCTGATTTTAAGATTATTAATTTAATTGTTAAGTTAATGGGTGTCAAAAGTTTTAACCCCTTCTTGTAAATAAATAAAACCTGACCAAAGTGTTAAAAAGGTTGCCACCATTAATAAGGCCACGCCAATTTCAAAACTTGGCAAACCGAAAAAAGGCTGCTGATAGAGTAAGAATAAAATGGCAAAAATTTGTACAAAGGTTTTAACCTTGCCAATAAAAGACACATTAATGGTTGAACGTTTGCCAATTGTGCCCATCCATTCACGCAAAGCAGACACCAAAATCTCGCGCGCAATAATAACCAGTGCGGCAATGGTGATATACCAATGAGTGTCTGAAGGATAAAAATCAACCAGCATAATCAGCGCAGTAGAAACCATGAGTTTGTCGGCAACGGGATCTAAAAAAGCGCCCAGTTGCGAAGTCATGTTAAGCTTTCTGGCTAAGTAGCCGTCAAGATAATCAGTAATGCTAATAAACGCATAAGCACCGGTTAGGCAAAAATTAATCCAAGTGAAAATCGGCGTATGTGTGTAGGCCGGCTGGAAATAATAAAGGGCGACAAAAACTGGAATTAAGAAAATTCTAGACAGTGTAATTAAGTTGGGTAGTGTCATCATGGGTCTTTAGAGGTGCCCTCGATATAAATTTGATGGTGGGCCCGACTGGAGTCGAACCAGTAACCGCTCGGTTCGTAGCCGAGTACTCTATCCAATTGAGCCACGGGCCCATCAAGCGCGTAATTATCGCTAGGTTTTGGCAAAAGGTCAAGTGAAAAGTGGCTTATTTTTTTAAAAGAGTAATCAATTTGTCTAATTGAGCGACTCTAGAGCCTTTTATTAAGATGGTAGCGCCAATATGGTTTTTATCCAAGTATGCTGCCAATTGCTGTTGTGAGTCAAAATGTTGTCCTTGATAGTGTTTTGCCAGCTTTCCGTAAGTATAAAAATGGGGCGTAATTCTTTTAACTAACTCACCAATTTGAATATGCAGCTGGATTTCATCTGCGCCTAATTCCGCCATATCACCCAGCACAACCACGGGTTCGTTGCTAAATCCTTGCAAAGTTTCTAGCGCTGCTTTGACAGAAGTTGGGCTGGCGTTATAGCTGTCATCAATCAAGATAAATTGGCTTGTATGTAGAGTGTTTAAACGACCTGGCTCTGCTTTGGTTGCTTCAAGTCCGGCTTTAATTAGGTTAATGTCAACGCCTAATGCATGTGCACAGGCGCTAGCAGCCAAGGCATTATTGATATTATGAGCGCCAATAAGCTGAAGAGAAATTTTGATTTTTTGCTGTTTGATGTGCAGGGTAAAGTTGGATTGCTTGACATCACTGGCAAAAACATCACCAATCAAAGGGTCGGTTTTTTGGGTCACAGGGGTAAAGCTAAGATCACCCGAGTAAAGGGTGTGCATATTGACAATATTTTGAGAATGGCTTGAGTAAATTTCACCTTTGGCCTTGATTAAATTGGCCTTAGAACCAAATTCGCCCAGATGTGCATCGCCCGTATTGGTCACAATGGCGATATTTGGATTAACCATTTGGCGCAAATATTTAATCTCGCCAAGATGATTGGCGCCCATTTCAATTACTGCAAACTGGTGTTTTTGTTCTAATTTTAAAAGCGTCATCGGCACGCCTAAGTGATTATTAAGGTTGCCTTGGGTTTTTAAAGTGGGCGCTGATAAGTCCAAAATATTGGCCAGTAAGTTTTTGGTGGTGGTTTTGCCATTGCTGCCAGTAATGCCTACCACTGTTGGTTTGATTGTACTTAGGTGGTATTTTGCAATTTCGCTGAGTGCGCATTGCGTATCTTTAACTAATAAAATCGGCAAATCAGTCTTGAGCGGCCTGCTGGCAACAATCGCTACAGCGCCCATTTTTTGGGCTTTTTGTGCGTAATCATGGCCATCAAAATTATCGCCAACTAATGCCACGAATACCGCGCCATCCATACGTTTTCGGGTATCAGTGCAAACATCTTCAAAAGCAATATTGGTTATTTTACTTATATCAAGGTTTAATATTTTTGCAAGGGTTTGGGTGGTCGATTTAAGCATTATTAGCAATGTCAATATCGTTCATTGCAAGGGTTTTATCTTGATAATGCTGCTCAGATTCATGACCTTTGCCAGCGATTAATAAACACTCGTTTTCTTTGAGCGTGGTGATGCCTGTTTCAATGGCCAGTTGTCTGTCTTCAATAATATCAACTTCATAGCTATCATCAATGCCATTTAAAATATCACTAATAATTTGCCGAGGCACTTCTGAGCGCGGATTATCATCCGTTAGGATAATTGTACTGGCAAGTTTAGAAACAATTTTGCCCATCTTGGCACGTTTGGTTTGGTCGCGATCACCGCCGCAGCCAAAAATAACGCGAATGTTATGCTCGGGATAATGTGTTTGTAAGGTGATAATGGCTTTTTCAATGGCGTCAGGCGTGTGCGCATAATCAACCCAGGCCAGATGGCGATCAATTTTATGCATACGCCCAGTAGGCGCTTTGAGCTGGTGTAAAAGTGGAATAATCTGTTCACTGCTAAAATTTCTTGCTTTGAGTGCGTTATAAGCGCTCAAGATATTCATTAAGTTAAACTCGCCTAAAAATGCCAATTCAAAAACAAACCCATCCAGTTGGACGATAAAACCATACTGCGTGGTTTTAATGTCTTCAAAATCAGCCATTGCATAATTAAACTGCGGCGTATTTCCAGCAGCAGCGCTAAAATCCGTAAAGCTGGCATCATCGGTATTAAGACTAACGCTTTTAAGTGAATCCAATTGAAAAAGTTTTAATTTTTCCGCTTTATATTGCTCAAGAGATTGATGGTAATCCAGATGATCTTGAGTAAAGTTGGTAAAGATAGCCTGAGTCATATTCAGCCCCTGAATACGCTGCTGCGCCAAAGCATGTGAGGAAACTTCTAAAACAACCACATTGATATTATTTTGGGCGTATTCATCCAATGCGCGATACAAGGTAACAATATCGGGCGTGGTATTGTTTGATTTTTGCGAGTTATTGGTTATACCGAGTGTGCCAATAAAGCCAGCATTAACCCCTAATTTATTTAAAAGTTGGGAGGTAAAAAAAGCCACTGAGGTTTTGCCATTAGTACCGGTGACGCCAATCACTTCAACTTGCGCAGCTTTTGGGTAAAACTTATTAACCAGCGCAGGCAAATGATCAGCCAGATGCTCAATGCGAATCGTAGGTACGCCGCATTCAACAGCGCTTGAATCAATTAAAACAGCCGCGCAACCGTTATCAATAGCTTGCTGAATGTAATCCGCGCCATGATTTTTATCACCCTGTAAGGCGATAAATACATCACCAGATTGTACGAATTTTGAGTTAAGGCACAAACCTTCTATGGTTAAGTCAAATTTGGTTGTGGCAATGCCTTGGAGTAATTGGTCAATTTTCATGGCGATATTATAATCCAGACCTTTGCAGTGCGTAGCCTTGCTTGCGGGTAAATATCAATCCAGAGCTCTGCATAAATAGGAATAATCATAAAAAATTCACTTTTTAACTTCTTTATAAGGCTAAGCACTGTAAGTACTGGCGCCCGTTTAAAGTGTAAATTGTATAAAATGTCGATCATTATTTATATTTTTTTACCAAATTATGAAGTTACTTTTATTATTGTCATTGTTGATTAGTTCTTTTATTCAGGCTGATGTGGTCAAACCTGCGCTGGTGGAGGTTTCATTTTTTAAAGATAAAACCGTTGAAATTTCGATTGATTTAAGCCTTGAGGCGGCAATGGCGCGCATTGGAACTCAGTATAAAAATACCACTGACGCACCTTCTGCAGCGCAATACGATGAGCTTAGAGCGCTTGAAAAGGGCGAATTACTTAAACGTTTTAACGATTTTGAATCTGAATTTTCAAACGATTTTATATTTAAAGTTAATAACAAACCTCAAGTGCTAACATTAAGCCATGCCAAAATTGACATTGTTGGTTATAAAAAACGCCCCAGAAAAACCATTCTAACTTACCGAGCGCAGCTAAATGAGTGGCCAGAAACATTGTCTTGGCAATATGCAAAGGTTTATGGTGATAGCGCTTTGCGCTGGCAAATGTATAAAAAAGATCAGTACAATTGGAGCCAGTGGCAATGGCTGCGTGATGGCAATCCTAGTAGTTTAATCAACATTGACCATCCACAGCCGCTGAGCACGCCTCAGCGTTTTTATCAATTTATGAGCATCGGCTTTGATCACGTCATTCCACTGGGTTGGGACCATATTTTGTTTATTGTTGGCATGGCACTTTCATCTTTATTATGGCGCAGATTGCTCTTATTAGTCAGCACCTTTACATTGGCTCACACACTAACGCTGGGCTTGGCAATGATTGGCGTTATTGAAGTATCCGCGCGAATTGTTGAGCCATTAATTGCTTTTTCTATTGCTTACGTGGCGATTGAAAACTTATTGCCCAATCAGTCTATTAAACGTAAAAGCGTCATTGTATTTTTGTTTGGTTTGGTTCACGGATTAGGGTTTGCCAGCATGCTTAAAGAGTTTGAGATGGCGCCTGATTCGCTTGCGACTACTTTAATTGGTTTTAATGTCGGGGTGGAATTAGCCCAAGTGTTAATTGTTTCAGGCGTAGTAGCGGCGCTGTTAATATTAAACAAACTAAAGCTTAATTATCGGCAATTAGCAGTGATTCCTGCATCAATATTAATTGCACTAATTGGAATTTGGTGGGGTTTTGAAAGGTTGATTGGGTAGCTTTTTGAAGTTTAACCGGTGAGATTAAAAAGTAACAACCAAGCCAAAAGTAATTGCATTAAAGCCAATGTTCTAATTTGAAATGCGGATAATTTGGCAATAAAATTAACAATAATATCCAGTGTTTTGGAACGTGCAAAAAGCAACACTTTAATCATGAAGATAATACTGGCTGCTATAAATAATATATATTTAAAGCCGTTGTAATCACCGCTTTTTGACAACAGCCAACTGGTTAATAAAACAAACAGCATGAAAAGATAAGCTTTTGCGTATTTAAAAAACCTTTGCCCTACCTTGCCGCCTATTTTTTTTCTTGAACTAAATAACACCAATAGCGCTGAGAATACTAAAAATAGAGCAAACAGTTTTTGGATAATTTCAGCCATAATGGTTAGATAATTTTCGCCTGCATTAGGGTGTGCGTATTGATAGCGCCAACAATTTGGTTGTTTTCATCAACCACCGGCAAAGAATTGAGATTAAATTCATCCATCATTTGCACCGCTGCCATCGCCGGTTTATCGGCCAAAATGGTTTTGCAATTTGGGGTCATAACTGCGCCAATGCTTAAACTTTGAACACTGTTATGGGTTTCTAAAACGCGGCGTAAGTCGCCATCGGTAAAAATACCTTGAAGGGCGTTATTGTCAGTAATAAGCACCATGCCTAAGGCTTTTTGACTCATTACCAGTAGCGCATCTAGTAGTTTAGTGTCTGCGCGAACCGTTGGAATATCAGCACCTGTTTTCATAATTGTACTAACAAAAGTCAACAGACGCCTGCCCAGAGCGCCTGATGGATGGGATCTTGCAAAGTCATCCGGACTAAAGCCTTTATTAGTGAGAATACTAACCGCCAAAGCATCGCCCATAGCTAGCGCAACCGTGGTCGATGAAGTGGGCGCCAAATTATGCGGGCAGGCTTCTTTTTCAACGCTGACATTAAGATGTACATCGCAAGTTTCGCCAATAGCAGAGCTGGCGTTTCCCGTCATACCAATAATTGGCACATTAAGGCGCTGAATCACTGGCACTAAAGTCATAATTTCGTTTGATTCGCCCGAATATGAAATGCAAATCACCACATCACCTTCGGTAATCATGCCTAAATCGCCATGTCCCGCCTCACCCGGATGCACAGAAAAAGCCGGCGTACCCGTTGAGGCAAATGTGGCAGCAATTTTATTGCCAATATGACCAGATTTTCCCATGCCAATTAAAATAACCTTGCCTGCGCAGTGCTGAATCAGCCCGCAAGCCTTAACAAAATTATCATCAAGCTGATTGGCTAATTGAGTAACAGCCTGAGCTTCGGTTAGAATGACTTGTTTGGCGGTGTTTAATAACTGGTTTGACATAATTTTTTTATTAAAATTGATATAATAATTGATTTTATCGAACTTAAAAGCCAATGAGTAGCGAAAAAACCAAAATTTTATTTGTATGTATGGGTAATATTTGCCGCTCGCCAACGGCGCAAGGTGCGTTTAAGATGCAAGTGCAACAACGCGGCGTACAAGAAGCGTTTGAAATTGATTCTGCAGGCACGCACGCTTATCATATTGGTGAACAGCCTGATGCTCGCTCGCAAGTATCAGCACGCCAATTTGGCGTCGATTTATCCGAACAGCGCGCCCGTCAAGTGCACGAGTCAGACTTTTATCATTACGATTATATTTTTGCCATGGATGAATCAAACTTGGCTAATTTGCAAGCCATTTGCCCAAAAGATTTACAATATAAATTATCCTTGATGTTAGATAATATTCCCGATTATTCAATCAAATCTGTGCCGGACCCGTATTTTGAAGCACGATTTGATGCGGTATTTGAAATGTTAAATCAAGCCTGTGAATATTTATTAGAAAAACTACTGAAAAAGGCTTAAAACTTGTTGACATGATCATAGCTAACAAAGTATAATTCACTTCCTTTATTGCCCCTGAAAAAACAATGGGCAGTTTGAAACACATTAAATTTTTAGAAAATTTTGGAGAAATAGCAATATGTCAACCGTTAATCAATTGGTCCGTAATCCACGTAAAAAGAAGGTTAGTAAAAGTGGCGTGCCAGCATTAGACAGCTGCCCTCAAAAGCGCGGCGTATGTACTCGCGTATATACGACCACACCCAAAAAACCTAACTCGGCGCTACGTAAAGTTGCTCGCGTAAGACTAACAAATGCAGCTGAAGTAACAACTTACATTGGCGGCGAAGGTCACAACTTACAAGAGCACTCAGTGATCTTGATTCGTGGTGGTCGTGTTAAAGACTTGCCTGGTGTTCGTTACCACACAGTTCGCGGTGCATTAGATACCGTGGGCGTTGATGGCAGAATGCAAGGTCGTTCGAAGTATGGCACTAAAAAGCCTAAAAAATAAAGCATGATTTTTTTTTCAAATGCTGCATTGTCAAAATGCCTAAAATTTGAACAAAATATAAATAAGCTAAAAATTAAAACAAAATAATATTAAAACAAGAGAGATAGAACCATGAGAAGAAGATCCGCTCCTAAAAGAGAAATCCTACCAGACCCTAAGTTTGGTGATTTAGTATTGGCTAAGTTTGTAAACATCTTAATGTTAGATGG
This sequence comes from Gammaproteobacteria bacterium, assembly GCA_965222625.1. GTDB lineage: Bacteria > Pseudomonadota > Gammaproteobacteria > PS1 > Pseudothioglobaceae > Thioglobus_A. Next base: position 20,824 of record OZ244962.1, read on the forward strand.
CAAAAAATCTGTAGCTGAGAAGATTGTTTATGATGCGTTAGATACAATTGAAGCCAAGGGCAATGCCGAACCAATTGAAGTATTCAAGCAAGCGTTAGATAATATTGGACCGATGGTTGAGATTAAGTCTCGCCGTGTTGGTGGTTCAACTTACCAAGTTCCAATCGAAGTTCGAACTGAGCGTAAAATTGCGCTAGCGATGCGTTGGATCATTGAAGCTTCGCGTAAGCGCGGTGAAAAAGGTATGAAGCTTAGATTAGCAGGCGAAGTATTAGACGCGATTCAAAACCGCGGCACTGCCTTTAAGAAAAAAGAAGACACCCACAGAATGGCTGAAGCAAACAAAGCGTTTGCTCACTTCCGTTGGTAATCGAATATTCAGATTTAAGGATTTAAGAAAATGGCAAGAAATCACCCCCTAAGTCACTACCGTAATGTCGGCGTTATGGCGCACATTGACGCTGGTAAGACAACTACTACTGAACGCGTTCTTTTGTACACAGGTCGCACGCACAAAATTGGTGAGGTGCATGACGGCGGCGCAACCATGGATTGGATGGAGCAAGAGCAAGAGCGCGGTATTACTATTACTTCTGCGGCAACCACTTGTATGTGGAAAGGCATGGATGAGCAGTTTGACGAACACCGTATTAATATTATTGATACCCCGGGTCACGTTGACTTTACCATTGAAGTTGAGCGATCTTTAAAAGTATTAGACGGCGCACTGGCTTTATTTTGTGCGGTTGGCGGCGTTGAACCGCAATCAGAAACAGTTTGGCGTCAAGCAAACAAATACAACGTTCCAAGAATTGGTTTTGTTAATAAAATGGATCGTGCAGGCGCAGACTTTTTGCGTGTTTGTGAGCAAATTAAAACTCGCCTAGGCGCAAATCCAGTACCGATGCAAATTGCCATCGGCGCTGAAGAAGACTTTAAAGGCGTGGTTGACTTAATCACCATGAAAGCCATTTATTGGAATGAAGAAGATCAAGGCGCTACTTACGAAGCGAAAGATATTCCAGCAGAATTGCAGAGCTTAGCAGAAGAAAAACGTGAGTTTATGGTTGAATCTGCTGCAGAAGCAAATGACGAGTTAATGGAAAAATACTTGGAAGAAGGCGAACTAACCAACGATGAAATTAAAGCAGGTATTCGCACTCAATGTATCGGCAATCAAATCATTCCTATGTTTTGTGGCTCAGCCTTTAAAAACAAAGGCGTACAAGCTGCATTAGATGCAATTATTATGTATATGCCATCACCGCTTGATGTTGATGCTATTGAAGGTATTTTAGACGATAAAGATGAAACCAGAGCGCCGCGTCCTGCTGCTGATGATGAGCCATTTGCAGCGCTTGCATTTAAAATTGCAACCGACCCATTTGTAGGTACATTGACATTCTTCCGAGTTTACTCAGGCGTATTGAAAGCCGGTGATTTCGTTTACAATTCATCTAAAGGCAAAAAAGAACGTATTGGTCGTATGGTGCAAATGCACTCTAATGAGCGTGATGAAATTAAAGAAGTTCGCGCCGGCGATATTGCTGCAGCGATTGGTCTTAAAGACGTTACAACGGGCGACACTTTATGTGACCTTAAAGAAAAAATTGTACTAGAAAGAATGGAATTCCCTGAGCCGGTCATCGCCTTAGCAGTTGAGCCAAAAACCAAAGCAGACCAAGAGAAAATGGGTATTGCATTGGGCAAGCTAGCTGCTGAAGATCCATCTTTTAGAGTTTCTAGTGATGAAGAATCTGGCCAGACGATTATTGCCGGCATGGGCGAGCTGCACTTAGATATTATTGTTGATCGCATGAAACGTGAATTTGACGTTGAATGTAATGTCGGTGCGCCGCAAGTCTCTTACCGCGAAGCCATTACAACGTTGGTTGAACATCAACACAAATTTGCTAAGCAATCAGGTGGTCGTGGTCAATATGGTCATGTGCATTTACGCATTGAACCTCAAGAGCCAGGTGCTGGTTATGAATTCGTTGACGAAATTAAAGGCGGCGTTATTCCTAAGGAATACATTCCTGCGGTTAACAAAGGTATTCAAGAGCAAATGGAAAATGGCGTATTGGCTGGCTTCCCATTGGTTGATCTTAAAGTTACGGTTTATGATGGTTCTTATCATGATGTTGACTCGAATGAAATGGCATTTAAGATCGCCGCTTCTAAGTGTTTAGCAGAAGGTGTTAGAATGGCTAATCCGCAGTTACTTGAGCCAATGATGGCGGTTGAAATTATCACCCCAGAAGAGTACATGGGCGATGTTATGGGCGACCTAAACAGACGTCGCGGCTTAGTGGGCGCAATGGAAGATCTTCCTAATGGTAAACAACTCAAAGCCGATGTACCTTTAGCAGAAATGTTTGGTTATGCCAATGATTTGCGTTCAGCAACTCAGGGCCGTGCAAGTTACTCAATGGAGTTTTCAAAATATACCGCAGCACCAAAAAATGTGGCTGATGATGTCATCGAAAAATTAAACAAATAATTTAAAGCAGCAAGGAGAATAAAATGTCAAAAGAAAAATTCGAAAGAACCAAACCACACGTCAATGTCGGCACAATCGGTCACGTTGACCATGGTAAAACCACATTAACAGCAGCAATCACCAAAGTAATGGCTGAAGCTAACGGTAGTGAAGCAACAGATTTTGCTGACATTGATAAAGCCCCTGAAGAAAGAGAACGCGGCATTACTATTTCAACCTCACACGTAGAATACGAATCAGCAGTGCGTCACTACGCACACGTTGATTGCCCAGGACACGCCGACTACGTTAAGAACATGATTACCGGTGCTGCACAAATGGACGGCGCTATTATCGTTATTGCTGCAACAGACGGCCCAATGGCGCAAACGCGTGAGCACATTTTATTATCTAAGCAAGTGGGCGTCCCTTACATCGTTGTTTACATGAACAAAGCCGATATGGTTGATGACGAAGAATTAATTGAACTCGTTGAAATGGAAGTTCGTGAACTGCTTGACGAGTACGATTTCCCAGGTGACGATACCCCAGTTATTTTAGGTTCTGCACTTAAAGCCTTAGAAGGTGATACTTCCGAGATTGGTGTTCCATCAATTCTAAAATTGGTAGAAGCATTAGACACTTACATTCCAGAGCCAGTACGTGATACTGAAAAAACTTTCATTATGCCGATTGAGGATGTATTCTCAATCTCGGGCCGCGGCACGGTTGTGACTGGCCGTATTGAAGCAGGCATTGTTAATGTCGGCGACGAACTTGAAATCGTCGGTATTAAAGACACCCAAACAACTACTTGTACGGGCGTTGAAATGTTCCGTAAATTACTAGATTCTGGTGAAGCAGGCGATAACGTTGGCGTCCTACTTCGCGGTACTAAGCGCGAAGAAGTAGAGCGCGGCCAAGTATTGGCTAAGCCGGGTTCAATCCAACCGCATTCAAAGTTTGAAGCTGAGGTTTATATTCTCAGTAAAAACGAAGGCGGACGTCATACCCCATTCTTTGATAACTACCGCCCGCAGTTCTACTTTAGAACAACGGACGTAACGGGTGCTTGTAAATTGCCTGAAGGTGTTGAGATGGTTATGCCGGGTGATAACGTTAAAATGCAAGTAGAGCTATTATCACCAATCGCGATGGAAGACGGCTTAAGATTCGCCATTCGAGAGGGCGGACGCACAGTAGGTGCAGGCGTTGTTGCTAAGGTGACAGATTAAGCATTGGTTTTTTAAAATTTATAACGGATTACGGATTAATTAGTTAAGCAAGGGCCTGAGAATTATTGTATAATTTTCGGTTTTTCATTTGTAAATAAAACGACTACAAATAGACAGGATAAGACACATGAGCAATCAAAATATTAGAATTAAGTTAAAAGCATTTGATCATCGTTTAATCGACAAATCAGCGCTTGAGATTGTAGAGACTGCTAAGCGCACTGGCGCTAGCGTTCGAGGTCCAATCCCGCTTCCAAGTAAGAAAGAGCGTTTTACGGTACTCACCTCTCCGCACGTTAATAAAAAAGCAAGAGATCAGTACGAATTAAGAACTTACATCAGATTAATGGATGTTATTAGTCCCACTGATAAAACAGTTGATGCTTTAATGAAGTTGGATTTAGCTGCAGGTGTTGACGTGGCGATTAAACTTAACTAAATAGAGATAAATAATTAAATTAGGAATAAGATCATGGCAATTGGTTTAGTAGGACAAAAATTAGGTATGACGCGTCTAATAAACGACGATGGCACAGCCACGCCGGTTAGCGTTATCAAAATAGAACCTAATCGTGTTGTTCAAACAAAAACACTTGAAGTGGATGGCTATAGCGCTGTTCAAATAACAACAGGTGCAAAAGTTAACAAAAAAGGGGAAGCAAAGATCAGACGCGTTCCTGCTGCAATCAAAGGTCATTATGCGAAAGCATCCCAAGAAATTGGTTTAGGTCTATGGGAATTCAGAGCAGATGCTGATGAAATCTCAGGTAAGTCTAGCTTTGATATTTCTATTTTTGGCGCAGGTCATTATGTAGATGTCACTGGGCAATCTAAAGGTAAAGGTTTTCAGGGTGGCGTTAAGCGTCATAATTTCCAAATGCAAGATGCGACTCATGGTAACTCAATCTCTCATAGAGCCATTGGTTCTACGGGTCAGTGTCAAGAGCCAGGCCGCGTTTTTAAAGGCAAAAAAATGGCCGGACACATGGGTGATGAGCAAGTCACTCAAGAGTGTCTAGAAATTGTAAAAGTAGATAGCGATAAAAATGTTATTTTGGTTAAGGGTGCTATTCCTGGATCAACAAAAGGGTTTGTTAAAGTTTCACTATCAGCTAAAAAAGATAAAGTTAACGTTAAAGTCACTAAGGATATTCAAGATAATCAGACTTCCGAGTCTGCTGATTCTGAAGAAGCGTAAGGTTTTAAGATGAAATTAAAAGTATTAAACATAAGCACAAATAAGTCAACTACTACTGAAGTGGCTGATACTATTTTTGCAAGAGATTACAACCAGTCATTGGTTCATCAAATTACAATAGCTTACATGTCAGGTGGACGTCAGGGCTCTAAGGCTCAAAAAAATCGTTCTGCAGTAAGCGGCGGTGGCAAGAAGCCATGGGCGCAAAAAGGTACAGGCCGAGCGCGTGCAGGTACTAGCCGCGGACCAATTTGGCGTTCTGGTGGTGTTACATTTGCTGCGCAACCCCGTAGTTACGCGCAAAAAGTTAATAAAAAAATGTACAAAGGCGCTATTTCAGTTATTTTTTCTGAGTTGGCACGCACTGAGCGTTTAAAAATTGTTAGCGGGTTTGATGTTAAAGAAGCTAAAACAAAAAATATTACTGCAATTCTTAAATCATTAAAAATTAAAGATGCCTTACTGATGACAGACGAGTTAGATGAGAACTTATATTTATCTTCTCGCAACCTATATCATGTTGGCGTTTGTGATACGCAAAGTATTGATCCAGTTAGCTTAATTGGTTATCAAAATGTTGTGGTTACCCAAGCGGCATTGAAGAAAATTGAGGCAATGTTATGAATCAAGAAAAAATATTAAAAACCTTATTAGCACCACTTGTATCTGAAAAGACTGCAATGTTGTCTGCTCATAATCAGTATGCATTTAAAGTGCGCATTGATAGCAATAAAAAGGAAATCAAGGCTGCCATTGAGTTATTGTTTGGGGTTAACGTTGAAAACGTAACAACTTCAGTTGTCAAAGGCAAAAATAAAGTATTTAAAGGTAAAATTGGCAAGCGTGTTAATTGGAAGAAGGCAATGGTAAAAGTGTCTGAAGGCCAAATGATTGACGTTAGCGCCTCTTAAAGAGATCTTATTATGGCACAAGTAATTAAAAGAAAACCAACCTCACCAGGTAGAAGATTTGTTGTTAGTATTGTAGACAAAGACTTGCATAAAGGTGCGCCGTACGCACCTCTAACTGAAAGTAAAAATAGAATCAGCGGACGTAATAATGCAGGTCGCATTACCACGCGTCATAAAGGTGGCGGGCATAAACGTCGTTACCGAATTATTGATTTTAAGCGTAATAAAGATGATATTACAGCACGCATTGAGCGCCTTGAATATGATCCTAACCGCAGTGCAAACATCGCATTAGCACTCTATGCAGATGGTGAGCGACGTTACATAATTGCACCTAAAGGCTTAAAAGCTGGAGACACAATTGTTTCAGGTACAACCGTTGCAATCCAAACGGGTAATGTAATGCCTTTGGCAAACATTCCTTTAGGTAGTGTGGTTCATTGTATTGAACTGCAACCTAAAAAAGGTGCTCAAATTGCACGTAGCGCAGGTACATCTGCTCAGCTTATTGCTAAAGAAGGTAACTATGTAACATTAAGATTACGTTCAGGCGAAGTGCGCAAAGTATTGGCTGAATGTCGTGCAACAATTGGCGAAGTTTCAAAATCTGAGCACAGTTTAAGAAAATTAGGTAAAGCCGGCGCAACTCGCTGGAGAGGTGTTAGACCAACTGTTCGTGGCGTCGTTATGAATCCAGTTGATCACCCGCATGGTGGCGGCGAAGGAAAAACCAGTGGTGGTCGTCATCCAGTTTCTCCTTGGGGTACACCAACTAAAGGTTATAAAACACGTAGCAATAAACGTACTGATAAATTTATCGTACGTCGTAGAAATAAGGGTTAATCATGGCTAGATCATTAAGAAAAGGACCATTTGTTGACGAGCATTTAATTAAGAAAGTATTAACGGCTCAAGATAACAATGACAGAAAACCAATTAAAACTTGGTCACGTCGCTCAGTAATCGTACCTGAGATGATAGGTTTAACCATTGCGGTTCACAACGGTAGAGCGCACGTTCCAGTCTCTATTAATGAGAACATGATTGGTCATAAACTCGGTGAATTTGCCTTAACCAGAACGTTTAAAGGTCACTCTGCTGACCGTAAAGCGTAAATATAAAAGGTGAATGATATGAAAGAAGTTAAAGCAATCCATAAATATGCAAAAACATCCGCTTTTAAAGCGCGTTTAGTTGCAGATCAGATTCGTCTGAAGTCAGTTGAAGAAGCCTTAAACATTTTATCGTTTAGCAATAAAAAAGCGGCTGTACTCGTTAAGAAAGTTTTAAACTCAGCGATTTCTAATGCGGAACATAATGATGGTCTTGATATTGATGAGTTAAAGGTAACCAGCGTTTATATTGATGAAGGTTCAACGATGAAGAGAATTCGTCCTAGAGCTAAAGGTCGTGCAAACAGAATTTTAAAAAGAACAAGCCACATTACTGTTGGCGTAAGCAAGTAGGTTTAATATGGGTCAAAAAGTAAATCCAAAAGGTATTAGATTAGGGATTGTTAAAGATTGGGATTCTAAGTGGTATGCCAATTCTCAAGACTATCCAAAATTCTTATTATCAGATATCGAAGTTAGAGACTTCTTATTCGAAAAATTAAGTACAGCTTCTGTTAGTCGCGTGCAAATTGAACGCCTAGCTAACAATGCTAAGGTAACCATTCATACGGCTCGTCCAGGCATTGTTATTGGTAAAAAAGGTGCGGATATTGAGCAGCTGAAAAAAATAGTATCAAAAATGATGGGTATTCCTGTTCATATTAATATTGAAGAAATTAAAAAACCTGAGTTAGATGCGCGCTTGGTTGCTGAGAACATTGCCCAGCAATTAGAAAAGCGAGTTATGTATCGTCGGGCGGTTAAACGTGTTTTGGGTAATGCAACACGTTTGGGTGCTCAGGGTATTAAAGTCATGGTTGGTGGTCGCTTGAATGGTGCTGAAATTGCTCGCAGCGAATGGTATCGTGAAGGCCGTGTGCCTTTGCATACATTTAGAGCTGATGTTGATTATGCATCTTACGGTGCAAACACTCAATATGGCGTTATTGGTATTAAAGTTTGGATCTTTAAAGGTGAAATTCTTGACCATAAAAAAGGTACTTTAGATGAGGTTGCTCGTCGAGGTGCTACAAATCAAATCGGTAAGAAGTAATAAGGATTGAGAAATGTTACAACCTAAACGTACAAAATTTAGAAAAATGATGAAGGGCCGTAATCGCGGTCTAGCAACTGGCCATAAGGTTAGTTTTGGTGAAATTGGTCTTCAAGCTGTTGGCAGATGCCGAATGACTGCAAGACAAATTGAATCTGCGCGCCGTGCTATGACGCGTCATGTTAAGCGCCAAGGTAAAATTTGGATTCGCGTTTTTCCAGACAAGCCAATTACTAAAAAACCTTTAGAAGTTCGCATGGGTAAAGGTAAAGGTAGTGTTGAATATTGGGTTGCGCAAATTAAACCAGGTCAAATGTTATTTGAAATGCAAGGGGTTGATGAAACCGTTGCCAGAGAAGCATTTGCATTAGCAGCTGCTAAATTACCAGTGAGCACTAAAGTAATTAAAAGGACGGCAATGTAATGGATATTAAAGCATTAAGAGAGCAAGACATCTCGACACTAAATGAAACATTAATGACATTGTTAAAAGAACATTTCGAGTTACGTATGAAACATAAGAGTGCGCAATTAGATGACGGTACAAAATTAGGTAAAACTAAGCGGTCTATTGCACAAGTTAAAACCATTATTAAAGAGAAACAAGCATGAGTGATAATAAAGTAGAACGCGTACTAATGGGTAAGGTTGTCAGCGCTGGTCGTGATAAGACAATTGCGGTTCAAATTGAACGTAAAGTTCGCCACCCAATTTACAAAAAATACATCAAGCGTAGTACCAAGGTTCACGCTCATGATGAAAAGAACGAATGTTCAATGGGCGATACAGTTAGAGTGGTTGAATCAAAACCATTTTCTAAGAGCAAGCATTGGGCATTACTTGAAGTGGTTGAAAAATCAGTTTCAGTTGATTAATATCAAAATTTAAAGAGAGTAAGACATGATTCAAATGCAAACAAGAGTAAGTGTTGCCGATAATAGCGGCGGCGTTAAAGCTATGTGTATTAAAGTATTAGGCGGTTCTAAGCGTCGTTATGCAGGTATTGGTGATGTGATTAAAGTCAGTATCAAAGAGGCTTCGCCACGCGGAAAAGTCAAAAAAGGCGATGTTTATGATGCGGTTGTTGTACGCACAGCGCACGGCGTTCGCCGCGCTGATGGCTCACGCATTCGCTTTGATAACAATTCAGTGGTGCTTTTAAATACGAAACTTGAGCCTGTTGGCACTCGTATCTTCGGCCCTGTAACACGTGAATTGCGATCTGCAAAATTTATGAAGATTGTGTCATTAGCACCCGAGGTTCTATAATGCAAAAAATTAAATTAAAAGACGAAGTAATCATTATTGCTGGTAAGGACAAAGGTTCTACAGGCACGATTACCAAAGTTTTACATAATAAAGTAATTGTTGAAGGTAAAAATATTGCCAAGAAGCATGTTAAAGCTAATCCAAATGCTGGCGTTACTGGCGGCATTATTGATACTGAGATGCCGTTAGCAATCTCAAATGTTGCGGTATTAAACCCAACCACAAATAAAGCTGACAGAATTGGTATTCGTACTAACGAAGATGGCAAAAAGGAAAGATTTTTTAAATCAAACGGCGAAGCAATCGTTTGAGCAAGTTAAGGAAATAAACCGTGTCTAGACTACAAGAAGAATATACAAATGTTATTAAGCCAGCTTTACAAAAAGAGCTAGGTCTTAGCAATCCAATGGCTGTGCCAAAAATACAAAAGATTACCATTAACATGGGTCTTGGCAGCGCTTTGGGCGACAAAAAAGTATTGCAAAATGCATTAGAAGAAATGGGCTTAATTGCTGGTCAAAAAGCATTAACCTGTAATGCACGCAAATCTGTTGCAAGTTTTAAAATTAGAGAGGGTAATGCAATTGGTTGCAAGGTGACTTTGCGTAAGGAAAAAATGTATGAATTCCTAGATCGCTTAGTTAATATCGCCATTCCTCGTATTCGTGATTTCCGTGGTTTGAAGCCGACTTCATTTGATGGTCGTGGCAACTACAACATGGGCATCACCGAGCAAATTACATTTGCTGAAATTGATTTTGAGAAGGTAGACAGAACCCGTGGTATGGATATTGCCATCACCACTTCTGCTGCCTCTGATGAAGACGCTAAGAAACTATTAGCAATGTTTAAATTTCCATTTAAAGGATAAAGAAAATGGCTAAAAAGTCTATGATAAATAGAGACATTAAACGCACAAAACTTGTTGAAAAATTTAAAGTTAAGCGTTTAGCGTTAAAGAAAATTATTAAAAGTGTGCATTCTTCTGATGAAGAACGCTTCCATGCAACCATTAAGTTGCAAGCACTTCCACGTGATGCTTCACCAACCCGCCAACGTAGTCGTTGCGGTTTGACAGGTCGTCCACATGGTTTTTACCGTAAATTTGGTTTGGCTAGAACTAAGCTTAGAGAACGCACTATGAATGGTGAAGTTCCGGGTTTATCTAAAGCCAGCTGGTAAGGAGAAATAATATGAGTATGTCTGATCCTATCGCTGATATGTTAACCCGCATTCGCAACGCACAAATGGTTGAGAAAAAAGAAGTTAACGTTCCAGCATCAAATTTAAAATCTGCAATCGCAAGTGTCATGCAGCAAGAAGGTTTTATTGAATCATTTTCAATTGACGGTGAAAAAGCCGCTAAAACCCTAATAATTAAACTTAAATACTTTGATAATAAGCCCGTTATTGAAACCTTGAAACGTATTTCAAAGCCAAGTTTGAGAGTGTATGTTGCTAGCAATGAAATACCAAGTGTTATGAATGGTTTAGGTATTGTGATCGTTTCTACCCCTAAAGGCGTTATGACTGGACAATCTGCATCAGCCCAAAATGTGGGTGGTGAAGTTTTGTGTAGTATTTACTAACATTGGAGATATTATATGTCTAGAGTAGCAAAAGCACCCATCACCATCGAAAGCGGCATCGAAGTAACAATGTCTGACGCAAGCATGAATGTCAAAGGTAAGTTAGGCCAATTATCGATGGATATTCATTCTAGCGTGGTTGTTGAAATTAAAGATAACGAAATTTCTTTTTCAATCGCTAAGCTTGAAAAGAAAGCTGAAAAAGGCGCTTGGGCTCAAGCAGGAACTGCAAGAGCCAATACAGCTAACCTGATTAAAGGTGTATCAGAAGGCTGGGAAAAGAAACTATCACTAATTGGTGTTGGTTACCGTGCGAAAGCCATGGGTAAATCGTTAGACTTAACACTTGGATTTTCACATCCAGTGGTTTATGCATTGCCTGAAGGTATTGTTGCTGAAACACCTTCTCAAACTGAGATTATTGTCAAGGGAATGGATAAGCAAAAAGTAGGCCAAGTGGCCGCAGAAATTAGAGCTTTTCGTCCGCCTGAGCCTTACAAAGGTAAAGGGGTTCGTTATACGGATGAACATGTTGTTCGTAAAGAAGCTAAGAAGAAATAATTGATAAGGTATTCAAAATGAAACTTTCTAAAAAACAAGCTCGTTTAAGAAGAGCAACTAAGTTTAGAGCTAAGCATGCTGAAAAAAGCACTGAGCGTCTATGTATCCATAAAACATCTGCACATATCTATGCACAGATTATCAGTAGCTGCGGTACTAAGACATTAGCCAGCGCCTCAACCCTAACTGCTAAGATTAAAAATGGCGGTAATGTTGATGCGGCAACTATGATTGGTGCTGAGATTGCTAAGGCTGCTAAAAAAGCTAAAGTAACTAAGGTGGCTTTTGACCGTTCTGGTTTTAAATACCATGGCCGCGTTAAAGCATTAGCAGATGCAGCAAGAGACGGAGGGTTAGATTTCTAATCTACGTTTAACTAAGACAACATTAAAAGGCGAAAAGAATGGCTGAATATAAGAAAAATAATAATAGTGACGACAACGACTACATTGAAAAATTAGTCAACATTCGTCGCGTTGTAAAAGTAGTTAAAGGTGGACGTATCTTTGGTTTCTCTGCACTGGTTGTTGTCGGTGATGGAAAAGGTAAAGTAGGTTACGGCACGGGTAAAGCGCGTGAAGTACCTGTAGCGATCCAAAAGGCCATGGATAAAGCCAAAAAAGCTATGAAATTAGTGCCTTTGGTTAATGGTACATTGCATTACCCAATTACTTCAAACGTTGGCGCGGCTAAAGTTTATATGCAACCTGCTTCAGAAGGAACTGGCGTTATTGCTGGCGGCCCGATGCGTAGCGTACTTGAAGCGGTTGGTGTGCATGATATCTTGGCTAAATGTAATGGCACTCGTAATCCAATTAGTGTTGTGCGTGCAACGGTTGAAGGTTTAACTTCAATGTCATCACCAGCGATGGTTGCCGCTAAACGCGGTAAGACAGTTGAACAAATTAACGGAGAAGGCTAATGGCTGCTAAGACGGTTACAGTAACTTTATTAAAAAGCTTTTATGGCCGCCTGCCTTCGCATCGTGCGACAGTAACAGGCTTAGGCTTGAAAAAAATTAACCATACAGTAACGCTTGAAGACACGCCTGAAGTTAGAGGCATGATCAACAAAATTGCTTACTTATTAAAAGTAGAGGATTAAATCAATGTTCTTAAATACATTAGCACCTAATGAAGGTGAAAAAAAATCTAGAAAACGGGTAGGTCGCGGCATTGGTTGCGGATTTGGTAAAACTTGTGGCCGTGGTCACAAGGGTCAAAAGTCTCGCTCAGGTGGATTTTCTAAAGTTGGTTTTGAAGGTGGTCAAATGCCCCTACAGCGCCGCTTACCTAAGGTTGGATTCTCATCTAGAGTTTCAATTATCACCTCACAAGTAACCCTTTCTGAGATTGATAAATTAACTGAAACGCAAATTAATCTAGACGTGCTCAAGCAGCATAACTTAATTACTAAAAACATCAAACGTGTAAAAGTGATGTTGTCAGGTGAAATTACGCGCGCAGTAACGCTAACAGGTATTAAGGCAACTAAGGGCGCTCAAGCAGCAATCGAAGCTGCTAAAGGTTCAGTAAACCAATAAATTATGTCACAACCTTTAGGACTTTCTCAAGACTTATCTAGGCGCATCCTGTTTTTATTGGGCGCATTGATTGTTTTTAGATTCGGCACACATATTACCATTCCGTTTATTTCAAGCACCGCATTGGCGTCTATTGTGCAGGATCAACAAGGCACAATTCTGGATATGTTCAATATGTTTTCAGGCGGTGCTTTAGAACGCTTATCGATCTTTACGCTGGGCATTATGCCTTATATTTCAGCTTCAATTATTGTGACCCTGATGACTTCAGTTGTCCCAAAATTAGAGCAATTGAAAAAAGAAGGTGAAAGTGGCAAGCGTAAAATTACCCAATACACACGTATGGGTACGGTTGTTTTGGCGCTGTTTCAATCTTACGGCATTTCTATTGCTTTGCAATCTCAAAGTGCTGGCGGCGCTGCATTAGTCACCCAAGGCGGGCTTACTTTTAGTGTGGTCACCGTAGTCACGCTAACAACAGGCACTTTATTCTTGATGTGGCTGGGTGAACAAATTACTGAAAAAGGCATTGGTAACGGCATTTCAATGATTATTTTTGCAGGTATTGTTTCAGGCTTGCCATCTGCCTTTGGTTCGACTTTAGCATTGGTATCTACCGGTGAACTAACCGTTATCTTAATAGCTATTTTATTCGTCATGATTTTATTAGTGACAGCGTTTGTGGTATTTATGGAGCGCGGGCAGCGGCGCATTACAGTAAATTATGCCAAACGCCAGCAAGGGCGCAAGATGGTGGGTGGTCAAAGCTCATACCTGCCGCTCAAGATTAACATGGCAGGCGTTATTCCGCCAATTTTTGCTTCATCTATTATTTTATTTCCAGCAAGTTTAGGCGGTTGGTTTTCACAAAGTGAAGGCATGGGTTGGTTGGCAGATATAACCTCAAGCATTTCCCCTGGACAGCCTTTGTACGTGTTGTTTTATGGATTGGCGATTGTATTTTTTACTTTTTTCTATACCGCATTAACATTTGATCCTAAAGATACAGCGGATAATTTACGTAAATCTGGCGGCTTTATTCCTGGCATTCGTCCAGGCAAAAATTCAGCTAATTATATTGATGAAGTCATGTCGCGTTTAACCGCTTCAGGTGCACTTTACATAACGGCGGTTTGTTTACTGCCCGAATTTTTAATTTTATACTGGAACGTGCCATTTTACTTTGGCGGTACTAGTTTATTAATCATCGTCATTGTGGTGATGGATTTTATCGCGCAAGCCCAATCTCATTTAATGTCAAATCAGTATGAGTCATTAATGAAGAAGTCAGGCTTAAAATAACAATAGGTAGAAAATCATGAAAGTAAGAGCATCGGTTAAGAAAATTTGTATTAATTGTAAAATTATTAAACGTCACGGCGTTGTAAGAGTTATTTGTAAAGAGCCTCGTCATAAACAAAGACAAGGCTAATTTTGATTGACATTGTTAAGCGCGCAACGTATAATTGCCCGTTTTTCAAATTTGAATTTTGCAGGGCTTAACAAGGCGTTAAAAACCTTCAAAATTAAAATTATAGAGATAAAGGTATAAGGAAAATTATGGCTAGAATAGCGGGAATTAACATTCCAACACACAAACATGTTGTCATTGGCTTAAGAGCAATTTTTGGCATTGGCGAGACTCGAGCAAAAGAAATCTGCGCGACATTAAAAATTGATCCAGCAACTAAAGTTTCTGAAATTCCAGAAGACAAAATTGAAATGATTCGCGCCGAAGTGGCTAAATTTGAAGTTGAAGGTGATCTTCGTCGTCAAGTTGCGATGGATATTAAGCGCCTTAAAGATTTAGGCTGTTATCGCGGCGTTCGTCATCGTAAAGGCTTACCGCTTCGTGGTCAAAAAACTAAAACTAACGCCAGAACTCGTAAGGGTCCTCGTCGTTTAATTAAATAATTATAGGTAGATATTATGGCTAAAGCTCCAATTAAAAAGAAGTCTAAAAAAGTAGTTACGGACGGTATTGCGCATATTCATGCAACTTTTAACAATACCATTGTTATGATTACTGATCGTCATGGTAATGCTGTTTGTTGGGCAACATCAGGCGGCTCTGGCTTCAGAGGTTCAAGAAAATCTACCCCATTCGCTGCTCAGGTTGCTGCTGGTAGTTGCGGCGAAAAAGCCTTAGCATTCGGTATGAAAAATTTAGATGTACGCGTTAAAGGTCCAGGTCCAGGTAGAGATTCTGCGATTCGCGGTCTTAATGCACAAGGTTTAAAAATTCAATCAATTACAGATGTAACGCCAATCCCTCATAACGGTTGTCGTCCTTCTAAGAAACGTAGAGTATAAGGATAAATTATGGCTAGATATACTGGACCCACTTGTAAATTAGCCCGTCGCGAAGGCACGGACTTATTTCTAAAAAGCGGCATTAGATCATTAGATTCTAAATGTAAATTAACCCAATTACCGGGTGTTCACGGTGCTAATGTGCGTCGTCAAAAAGGCACAGAGTACGGTTTACAATTACGTGAAAAGCAAAAAGTAAGACGTATGTACGGTGTATTGGAAAAACAATTTAGCTTGTACTACAAAAAAGCTTCTCAAAAGAAAGGTTCAACGGGTGAAAATCTATTGTCTTTACTTGAGTGTCGTTTAGATAATGTTGTTTACCGTATGGGTTTTGGCTCTACTCGCGCTGAAGCGCGTCAGCTGGTTTCGCATAAATCTATTTTGGTCAACGGCTCAATTGTTAACATTCCTTCTTACCAAGTGAGTGCTAATGATGAAATTTCCATTCGTGAAAAGGCTAAAAAACAAAGTCGTATTCAATTAGCCATAGAGTTGTCTGAACAAGGCAGTCAATCAGAGTGGATTGATGTTGATACAAAAGCCCTAAAAGGCATATTTAAAAATGTTCCTGAACGTAATGATCTATCTTTAGACATTCAAGAGCATTTGATTGTTGAATTGTATTCTAAATAAGGAATTAATCATGCAAGGTAGCGCAAAAGATTTTTTAAAGCCAAAACTCGTTGAGTCTTCACAAACCAGCACCAATGAATTCAAGGTTATTCTTGAACCGTTGGAAAGAGGTTTTGGTTATACCTTAGGTAACGCCCTAAGAAGAACTTTACTTTCATCAATGACGGGCAGTGCGATAACAGAAGTTGCAATCGATGGGGTTATGCACGAATTTTCTACCATTGAAAGCGTTCAAGAAGATGTTTTAGATATTCTGCTTAATCTTAAAGAAGTCTCGGTTTCTTTAAATACCACTGAAAATACTGAAGTTGTTATTGACAAAAAAGGCCCTTGTGTAATTACCGTGGCTGATATTGAAACCAGCGGTACTGATGTTACAGCTCACAATCCTGAATTTGTAATTGCCACAGTTAATGATGGCGGACACATTCGCATGACGCTTAAAATTGGTACGGGCGTTGGTTATGAAACTGCTGTATCACGTTCTGATGAGTCTTCTACCATTGGCGGCATACAGCTTGATGCAAGTTTCTCACCAATTAAGCGCGTTAGTTTTACCGTTGATGCAGCTAGAGTTGCTCAAAAGGTTAATCTTGATAAACTCAATATGGTGATTGAAACGAATGGTTCTGTTGATGCTGAGGCTGCTATCAAACGCGCTGCTTCTATTCTTCGCGACCAACTTTCTTCGTTTGTTGAACTGGAGTTAATCGAAGAAGAAGAAGCTTTGCCAACATCACAGGATTTTGATCCGCAGTTGTTAGCAGCAGTAGACGAGTTAGAGTTAACTGTACGTAGTGCTAACTGTCTTAAAGCAGAACAAATTTACTACATTGGTGATTTAATCCAAAAGTCTGAACAAGACCTATTAAGAACGCCTAATTTAGGTCGTAAATCACTCAACGAAATTAAAGAAGTATTAACTGACAAAAGTCTTGAATTAGGAACAGAAATTCCTAATTGGCCGCCAGTTGATCTAATGAGCGAATAAGGAAATAACATGAGACATAGAAAGTCAGGTAGACAACTAAATCGTAATTCTTCTCACCGTAAGGCGATGTTTAAAAACATGGCGAACTCTTTGTTCGATCATGAAACAATCAGAACAACCTTGCCAAAAGCAAAAGAGCTTCGCCGCGTTGTTGAGCCATTAATTACCAAAGCCAAGATTGACAGCGTTGCTAATCGGCGTAATGCGTTTGCTAAATTACGCGATGATGCGATGGTTGCTAAGCTATTCACTCAACTGGGTCCGTTCTATAAGGAACGTCCAGGCGGTTACATTCGCATTCTAAAAGCTGGTTTTCGTACTGGCGATAAAGCACCAATGGCAATCGTTCAATTGGTTGATTTTGACAGCAAGACTGCTGTTTCTTCAGATTCATAAGGGAAAACTAACATGCCTTCAATTAAAGTAAGAGAGAACGAACCATTTGATATTGCCCTTAGACGTTTCCGCCGCTCATGTGACCGCGCCGGCGTTATTACCGATGTTCGTAAAAAAGAGTTTTTTGAAAAGCAAACCTGGGTTAATAAACGCATGAAAGCCGCCGCTGTTAAGCGTACTCATAAAGAGATGGCTAAAAACCGTGTTCACCGTAAACGTATGTACTAAGAGCCTTGCTCTTTAGTTCAATCTAAGTTATATATTCTAATGTCTGCGCTTAAACTTCAAATCACTAATGATATGAAGTTAGCTATGAAAGCTAAAGACAAAGACGCCCTAAAAGCAGTTCGTATGATTTTAGGCGCAATCAAACAACGAGAAATTGACGAACGCATCGACCTGAGTGATGCTCAAGTTGTAGCGGTTATCCAGAAAATGGTTAAACAGCGCAAAGACTCTATTACGCAATTTAAAGAAGCTGGCCGCACTGACTTAGTTGACGTGGAAGAAGCAGAGCTTGTGGTTATTAATAATTACATGCCAAAGCAACTTTCAGAAGCTGAAATTGCAACTGCTGTAGACAAAGCCATTAGCGATACCGGCGCATCTTCCATGCAAGACATGGGTAAGCTTATGGGCGTTCTTAAAGCTCAGTTAGATGGCAAGGCTGATATGGGTGTTGTTTCCACTTTAATTCGTAGTCGATTGTCTTAAACACTCTTTTTATAGTTATACAAAAGTGTTTTAAAATCTGCCTTTAATGGTTTTAATTCCAGTTGTATTGTCTTTTTAGTTGCATGTATAAGGCAACTAAAAACCCAAATCATCCTATAAATAAAAACAACTTTAAGCGGTGGTTTTTATAGCCTCACTTTTTAAATGAGCTAATAAAGCATCTTATCTATATAACTATAGTATAATATACTTATATAGTTTCTAATTATAGAAACATAATTTAGAGGTTTAAAAATGGAATTTTTCTTACAAACGTTAATTACTGTGATTTTTATTGCTGGTGTTTTTATTGCTTACCAATGTGGCAAGGATGAGAATTGTTTGATAACCGCAGGTAAGTAATAGCACAAAAGCTAAATAATTTTTGCTTTATAATTGGTTTATTTTTCCTGAGAGTATGATGAAGATTTTATTGATTTTATTGCTAGTTAGTCAGCTAACTTGGGCGCAAACTGTGCCAGATTACGCCAAAGAAATACGCTGGGCAGAGCAAGTTGAAGAAGGGATTATGGAGGGTGATGTGGTCTGGTTAAAGGCTAATAATCACGAATTCATGTCTATTTTTACGCCCAGTGAATCTAACACCCAAAAAACAGCCATTATTGTGCACGGTTTAGGGGTTCATGCTGATTGGTCTCAAGTGGTTCAGCCGCTTCGCACCGCACTCACTCAGCAAGGCTTTAATACACTTTCAATACAAATGCCAGTGCTAAAAAATGGTGTTGAATCAGAAGGTTATGCGCCATTATTTAACGCCGTAGATAAGCGCATTGCTGCTGCTGTTGAATATCTTCAGTCTCAAGATTTAGAGCCAGATGCGCTTATTGCTCATAGTTTGGGCAGCGTTATGTCGGTACATTATTTAGCCAACAATCCGCAGGCGTTTAAACGCTTTGTTGGCGTAGGTATGCCAGATATGACGGTTAAATATTTGGCTAAAATAAATATTCCAATGCTTGATTTGCATGGCACTAAAGACATTCAGTCAGTTTTGCATAGCGTCAAGGGTCGCGCTAAGGCGGCTAAGCTTAATGCTGATTATTTGCAAATGCAAGTGGATGCAGATCATTTTTTTGATGAAAAAGATGCTTTATTAATCAATAAGGTCGGTGCTTGGTTGAAATAGCGCCGCTATTATTGCTCGGCGTATTTTCAGGTTTTATGGCTGGTTTATTGGGCATTGGCGGCGGTTTGATTATTGTGCCGGCTTTGTTGTATTTATTGGCGGGCGACATCAATCAAGCGCAACTTATGCATACAGCAGTTGGTACAGCTTTGTCGGTGATTGTTTTTACCTCGATTTCTAGCGTTTGGGCGCATCAACAGCAAAAAGCCATTCACTGGCAGTATTTTAAAAAACTAATGCCAACGATTTTAATCGGCGCTTTTAGTGGGGCGCTGTTAACCACATTCATGAGTTTTGATTTCATGCGCATTTTCTTTGCCATGTTTGAGATTAGCGCAGCTTTAATTATGTACTTTAGTCTTAGTAGTGGCGCCCATATTAATCATCTTACTCACTGGGTATGGCACGTAGCTGGATTTATTATCGGGCTGATTTCAGCCGTTGTTGGCATTGGCGGCGGCACCATGACCACACCATTTTTAACTTACAACAAGGTGGACATTAAACATGCCATTGCCACTTCAGCGGCGATTGGTATGCCAATTGCTGTTGCTGGCGTATTGGGTTTTGTGATTGCTGGCTGGCAGGTTGAATTTGCAACAAGTTTTATTCATACTCAGGCGTTTATTAGTATTGTAATTATGAGTATGATATTCGCGCCATTGGGTGCTAAAGTGGCGCACCGCACTGATGGTAAAAAGCTTAAAAAATTCTTTGCCTTATTTTTGGCTTTTTTAGGCGGTTTAGTATTGCTGTTTTAGCCTTAACTGCTATCGCTTTTTTAAAGATTTCATCATAGGCCTTGCCTATGATGAAATGGTATTTAACCTTGCCAAGGCGGTAGAATGTTATGTTCTACGTCTAAGTGGTCAAGAATTCTAGCCACCACAAAACTGACTAAATCATCGATGGTTTTTGGGTTTTGATAAAACGCTGGATTGGCATCCATAATCACCACACCTAGACGCGCAAGCTTAAGCATGTTTTCAAGGTGAATGGCAGAATAGGGCGTTTCTCTGGGTACTAAAATAAGCTTTTTTTGCTCTTTAATGACCACGTCAGCAGCGCGGTGCATCAGATTATCACCATGGCCATTAGCAATCGCAGATAAAGTGCTCATGGTGCAAGGGCAAACTACCATTGCGCGCGGTGGATTTGAGCCTGAAGCGACAGGCGCAGTCCATTG
Source organism: Gammaproteobacteria bacterium (assembly GCA_965222625.1). Classification (GTDB taxonomy): domain Bacteria; phylum Pseudomonadota; class Gammaproteobacteria; order PS1; family Pseudothioglobaceae; genus Thioglobus_A. The sequence goes on from OZ244962.1 coordinate 41,161, forward strand.
ATTTTTAGAAAATACTTCAATTTGACCGTCTTTAGCGTCTAAATATTCGCTTAGATTTTTTTCAATGATTTTGGTGTCGCTACCCAGATTTAAATCAGTCTCCATGGCGATAACGATACTGGCTGCCTGAGAAATCATTACGTAGATTTTTTCTTGAGTTTTGATCAACTCTTTAAGTAAGGTAATGGCGTAAGGCATACCTGAAGCGCCAGTTAGAGCGATTGCAATCGGTTTCACAAAGAGTCCTTGGAGTGTAATTTACTAATTATTTTTGTAAAAATATCATCAAAACTACCATTTGACATCACCACCAAATGCCCTTGCTGAATTTGACTTAGCGCACGAACGATTGATTCAACAGAATCAAACAAGCTGTTGTTATCAAATAAAGTAGTAATGTCCCAAGCATTATTGTCAGGTCTTAAGATGAGCGTTTGATCAGCAGTATTTAACGCATTAACCAAACTTTGCTGGTGAACGCCAGATTTCATGGTGTTAGATCTTAACTCTACAATCGCAATGATATTTTCATCGCCAACTTTGGCGCGCAAACCTTCAAGTGTGGTTTTGATGGCGCTGGGGTGATGGGCAAAATCATCGTACAAGGTGATATTGGCGGTTTGATATTTGATTTCTAATCGGCGTTTAACCCCTTTAAACTGTTCAAGCGCTTCACAGGCAACATCAAATGTCACGCCGACATGGTGAGCGGCGTAAATGGCGCCCAGTGCATTGTGCATGTTATGTTCGCCCAGTAAATGCCAGTTAATGCTATAACCTTCAACATTAAATTTTGAACCCTTATTTGTCGTGGCTAATTGCTGAGCAGGCAAGGCCTGCTCAGAAGACCAAAGGCCTTGCGCCAGCACTTCATCGATAGCTTGATTGGCTTTTGGGTGAATAATTAAACCATCACTAGGCACGGTGCGCAGCAGGTGATGGAATTGTTTTTGGATGTCTTTGAGCGAATCAAAAATATCAGCATGGTCAAATTCAAGATTGTTAATCACCAGCGTTTTTGGATGATAATGAATGAATTTTGAGCGTTTGTCAAAAAAAGCGGTATCGTATTCGTCTGCCTCAATCACAAAAAAAATAGAGTCGGTGAGCCGGGATGAAACGCCAAAATCTTCAACCACGCCGCCAATTAGAAAGCTAGGATTGCAGCCTGCGTATTCTAAAATATAGGCCAACATACTTGCTGTGGTGGTTTTTCCGTGAGTGCCAGAGACGGCCAGCACCCATTTATCTTGCAGTACGTTTTCACTCAGCCACTGCGCGCCTGAAGTATAAGCATATTGTTTAGTGAGGATTTCTTCAACGCAGGCATTGCCGCGAGATAAAGCATTGCCAATGATAAAAATATCAGCCTCAGGCATATCGACCGCATCATAGCCATGGGCGTGGTTTATGTTTTGCTCATCAAGTTGCGTGCTCATTGGCGGATACACGCCTTGATCTTGGCCGCTAACTGTATGTCCTAGTTGTTTGGCAATCAGCGCAAGCGAGCCCATAAACGTACCCGCAATACCAAGAATATGAATATGCATTAGTTTTTTTTAAATTCTAATGAAGCAGAATTAATACAATAGCGCTGCCGCGTTGGCGCAGGACCATCGGAAAATACATGACCCAAATGTGCATCACAATTTTTACACCTAACCTTTACGCGCGTCATACCGTGCGCATTGTCTTTGATTAAGGTAACGCTATCAGTCTTGGCAATATCAGAAAAACTGGGCCAGCCCGTGCCTGAATCAAATTTGGTCGCCGATGAAAACAGCATTTGATCACAGCAAATACAAGTGTAATGGCCAGTTTCGTGATGGTTGGTGTATTTTCCAGTAAACGGCGCTTCGGTGCCGCCTTGCTGAGTAACCTTAAACTGTTGCGGCGTTAATTTAGATAAATCCATTCGTGTATTATATGGGCATTCAAACCATTTTTCTTCACAACCATGAAAAAGTATTTAGTTGGCGGCGCGGTTCGCGATCGTTTATTAGGCATTGCAGATGAAAATACCGAGAAAGATTGGGTGGTGGTGGGCTCATCCGTTGATGAAATGCTGGATTTGGGTTATCGCCAAGTTGGTAAAGAATTTCCGGTTTTTTTGCATCCTGGTACGCAAGAAGAATATGCCTTAGCCAGATTAGAGCGAAAAGTTGGCAAAGGCTATCAAGGTTTTGAATTTGACACCGCAAAGTCAGTCACGCTTGAACAAGATTTATCACGCCGTGATTTAACCATTAACGCCATGGCCGAGCAAAATGGCGAATTGTTTGATCCATTTAAGGGTCAAGAAGACTTAAACAATGGCCTACTTAAACATGTATCTGAAGCTTTTAGCGAGGATCCTGTGCGTATATTGCGCGTTGCGAGATTTGCCGCACGCTTTAAACTATTTGGCTTTAAAGTGGCGCATACGACCCATCAAAAAATGAAAACAATGGTAAGTTTGGGTGAAGTAGATACGCTCACGCCTGAGCGTGTTTTTAAAGAATTGGAAAAAGCGCTGTCTTACCAAACGCCTTCTGCTTTTTTTAAGGTGTTATCTGCTTGCGGCGCTTATCAGCGAGTATTCTTGCCTTTATCCCTTGAAGTGCATCAAAATCATAATAATCAATTTGAATTTTTAGATGATTTAAAAACAGACCAAGCGCACTTTAAATTTTGCATTTGGCTGATTAATGAAAATATTGAAAAGGTTAGGCAAGTATGCCAGCGCCTAAAAGCGCCAAAACAATACCAGCAATTAGCTGATTTAAGCGCGCAATTTTATGATTTCGTGCAAACTTTTAATGTGCAAACGGTTGAAGCAATTTATCTATTTTTTGCTAAAACAGACGCGCTTAGACGTAAAGAACGTTTTGCAGATTTACTGCAAGTGTATCAATGTTTATCAATTAATACCGGCCCCATTGCGCAGCTTGCGCAAAAACTTGGCAGTATTGATATTAGCGCACTTGACCAGGCAAACATTGCCCAGGCGCTTGCTGACGAGAAAAAAGCAGTTATTCAGTTATTTTTGGATTCTGCACAGTAGGTCAAATTCGCAATAATCACAAGCGGTTTTGTTTGGAGAAACTTGAGCTTGACCCGAGCTAAAATCTTGAGCGGCTTGGTCAAGCCTGCGTTGCCAAATAATGAGTTGTTCATCCCAATCTTGACACTTACCTTTTCGAGTGGATTGTTTGGGCAGTGAATCTGGATCTTTTGACAAGCCTTTAAAGCTAATCACGCTTGAATTTAATTCAATAAAAGCTGCGCCTTGAACCGGGTTAGTAACGCTGTAAATAGGCAGTTGCGGCTCAGCGATATCTGCGGCGCACCATTTTGCCGTTGAGGCGGACCCTGTTTTATAATCAAATACAATTTGATCACCATTGTCCATTTGATCAAGCCTGTCAAGTCGAGTGTTAAAGTTAAGTCCGCCAATATCAACGCACACGCTGCGCTCGGTTGCCAGCACTCGAAAATTCTGTCTAAGTTTGTCAGTTTCAATAAATTTTAGTAGCAGTTGCATGAGCCTGGTTTTTTCAATCGTGCTAAATTTAGACTCAGGGTAGTGCTTCAGTGCGCTATAAATTTTTTGACTAATCAGCGTGTTTAACTCAGCTTTGTCGAGTTTTAACAAGGCTTCTTTGGACTCTATTTCTTGATAAATATATTGTAAAGCAGTGTGCGTAATATTACCTTGTTCACGCCTATCTAAGCCGATATGCGGCTCATCAAAGCGCGCTACATTAAGCCGATGTGCAAAACCTTTAAAGGCGCAAGCCATTTGATCTTTAAGTAGGGATACGCCAGATTTAACTTCAGTTTTTGTAAATTTGGTTGTGGCATTATCGTCAATAAATTCTGTCTTAATTGCTTTTAAACAAGGGTCTTCTAAGATTTGTGATTGGCTGGGAAAATCAAGCAAAGGCGAGGGCAATTGCTCCGCTCCAGCGCTTGATTTTGCATAAGAAAAAATCATTTTTTGAGCTAATGAGGTTAGATTTTTTAAGGTATTTTGCGCATCCGTTTGAATCAGATCGTAGCTGCTATAAGGAATTTGATGAGCAGTGGCAATACCGTGGCTAATAAAACGCGGCGAATTTAACTTGGCAGGTAAAAAATCGTGAGTCATGCCCATTACCCAAGCTTTGTCAAAGCACAAACCTTCAGCTTCAAGAGAGCCGATAATCTGAATATTAGCTGCGCTTGATTGCGGCTGAAAAACCACTTGACTGGTAATTTCTTTGAGTTTGTTTAGGGCGGCGTTTGATGGGCATTTTTTTTGATACAAAGCAAGCTGGTTGAGCTTTAAAGCGCTGGTCAGATATTTTTGAAATAGTTGATACTCGCCACTACTAAGTGCTCGATCAGTGGCAAAACCCCAAACGTTTAAAACTTGATTAAAACCCAGTAGATGAGCGCTTAAAGTTTGAGAGATGTTGGGGGTTATTTTTACTTGATTGATGAGCGCTAACAACAAAGGGCAATGTTCAAACGCGGTATCTAATTGGCTTAGTTGAAACGTTTCAAGCGCTAGAGCGGATGCCTGATTGGCCAATAAATGCCGAGCACTACGCTCTGATTGGTAGCCTTTGACATAAACGCAGCGCACCACTTGATTAAATAACTGAGTGTTAATTTTATTGGATTTTAATTGTTCAGTTAGCTCAAGTAAATTGAGTAATTCTTGAATAAGTCCGTATTGTGATAATGGCAAACCTAGAGAAATATTGTAAGATTTTTTGCCAATTTCAACCAGTAAATCATCAAAAGTTTGATCAAAAATAGAAATCAGTTGATGCTGCAACTCACTTAGCTGTGGGCAAACAATGACAATTGAATGCTTAGGATTTTCAGCGTGTTGATTTTTAGCCCAAATTGCCACCGCTTTAATTTCATCCAGATTGTTGTCGAAACTTTGTTGCTGACTTGTACTCGTATAAGCGCTGTCGATTATTTGATAATTCAGCGCGCTAAAAATTTTGTTTTGCAGCGGAGTGAGTGTTTTGAAGCCGTAAACATAAGGCGCTGGCAATGACTCTTTATTGTTTAGAATTAAATCTGAAAGATCATTGATATCAATTAAACCAAAGTCTTTTTTAATTTGTTGGTAATCGCTAATCCACTTCGAAAATACCTCGCAAGTTTGAATTTTAGAGCTTGCTAGTGCGGCAAGTTTAATAAGGTGATTGGCGCAATAATCAGCATTTTTAGCCACTTCATTGATAAGTTGAGTATTAGTAATTTGGCCATTAGATTTGAGTGCAGATTCCAATAAATAATGCCGCTCTATGTTATCAATCAGGCGCAAATCGCTATTCAATCGCTCTGATTGCCAATAATGCTGTAGATATTGTTGCCAAGAAAAAATACTGGGCAGTTGCCTCTGTGGATGTTGCTTAGAAAAACTATGTTTAAAGGCTAAAACCTGACGATTGTTAGCAACAACAATGAGGTCTGTTGTGTTAATATGAGTAAGATCAGCCGTTAGATGCATTTAAAATTTTTGTATAAATAGCGATGATTGTCCATAAACTTGAGTTATTCCATATAACCAAAAAAAGTATCAAGGCGTGCCCATAATTCTTCTAATCCTTGTTTTTTAAGGCTGGAAAAAAGCTGAACATCAATATAAGGGTGATTTTCAACTTCTTTTTTAATTTGCTGATAAGTATTTGCAGCAGCGCCTTTTTTAAGTTTGTCAGATTTGGTTAGGATGATTTGAGTAGGTAAATTAATACTCACGCACCACTTAAGCATCATTTCATCAAAAGGCATTAATGGGCGGCGACTATCCATCACTAAAACAGCGCCGCGCAAGCAATCGCGCTTTTTAAAATACTCACTCATATCGATGTGCCATTGCTTTTTAACGTGCTCAGGTACTTTAGCATAACCATAACCTGGTAAATCTACCAAACGCCTATCTTTATCTAATTCAAAAAAAACCAAATGCTGAGTGCGTCCTGGCGTGCGCGATACCTTGGCCAGTTTGTTTTGCAAAGTAAGGGTGTTAATTGAACTTGATTTTCCAGCATTAGACCTGCCCGCAAAAATCACTTCAAAACCCTCATCAGGCGGGCAACCTTTTAAAGAAGGACAGGAGAGTAAAAATTTAGCTTGATGGTAGTGTTTGCGCATTAATAAAAATATATGTATAATTGAAAAAATAAGTGGCGTTTGCGATACTTGTCATTTGTATTTTATATTATTAAAAAATAAGGAGAGGGTAATGAAGAAGATTTTATTAATAGCAGCAGCATCAACTGTTTTATCAATGGGTTCAGTTCAAGCAAATCCGTATGATGCATTAGGCTGTGCAGGTTGTCATGGCGCAGGTGGAAAGTCAAGCATTCCAACTTACCCATCATTAAACGGTCAACAAGCCGCTTATACGGTTAAGCAGCTTAAAGATTTCCAATCAGGCGCTCGTAAAGACGCTACCATGGGCGCAATGGCAGGATTGGCAGCAGGTCAAGAGCAAGCGATTGCTGATTACTTAGCAGCCCAATAAATTATCCGCGCCATTTTGGCGCATTTGGTAAATTTAATAAGCCGATATTAAAGTATAATATCGGCTTATTTTTTTATAAAAAAACATATTATGAATAAGTCAACACGAATTTTTATCACGGCATTAGCCTTTATCTCAGTTAATACTTTTGCTGCAGGTGATGCCGCTAAAGGTAAGGCTAAATCTGCAACTTGCATTGCTTGTCATGGCGTTAATGGCAACTCAATGGTGCCAAACTTTCCAAAGCTAGCAGGTCAAGGCGAAGGTTATACTTTTAAACAATTGCAAGATTTTAAAGCAGGCAATCGTAAAGACGCTTTAATGGCGGGCATTGTTGCTGGCCTTTCAACAGGTGATATGGCCAACTTGGCCGCTTATTTTGCCAAGCAAACTATCACTCAAGGCGCTGCTAGCAAAACAGCCGACATCGCCCTAGGAGAAAGGCTATACCGCGGCGGCAATAGAGACAGAGGCGTTACTGCTTGTATCGCTTGTCATGGCCCTAAGGGTGCAGGTATTCCATCTGCTGGCTTTCCTGCCTTGGCTTCACAGCACGCAGCTTATATAACCAAACAGTTAAAAGATTTTCGTCAAGTGTCTATCAATGTGCAAACAGAATCAACAACGCCTGCAAGAGACAATGATAATCGTAAGATGATGATCGGACTGACTAAAAGTTTAACCAATGTTGAAATTAATGCTTTAGCTCAATACATCTCTGGCTTGCATTAAAGCTTCAAGTAACTTATAAAAAGGCAGTATTTACTGCCTTTTTTATTGCCCATAATTTGAGTGGATTTCGCCAACTATCCATATTTATATAAAGGTCTGTTTTAGGTATAATTGTCTGTTTTTATAAGTAAATAAACGGATTTAATACACATGAAAACTTCACTAGAAACACTAGAGGGCTTAAAAAGAGCATTCACAGTAGATGTACCCATTGATATTTTTAATCAAAAAGTTGATAAAATCTTACAAACAATGGCCTCTCAAGTGAGTATTGACGGCTTTAGAAAAGGCAAAGTTCCGGTTGCTATTGTTAAAAAGCGTTTTGGCAGTAATGCAAAATCTGACGCTGTGAATGAGGTGGTTAACGAAACTTTATATGATGCATTGACCGAAGCCAAAATAACGCCTGCTGCAAGACCTACAATTACCAAAGTTGACTCAGAAGGAAAAACTAATTTCACCTACACAGTAGAATTTGAAGTATTCCCAACCATTGAGATGGCAGATTTTTCTAAGTTAGAAGTTGAGAAAATCGAAGTTGACATCACCAAAGCTGATGAAGACAAAACCTTAAACGGCTTACAAGAGCAGTCTATTGAATTTAATCCCGTTAAGCGTAAATCAAAAGAGGGCGACAAAGTAACAATGGATTTTGTTGGCACCATTGAAGGCGCAGAGTTTGAAGGTGGCGAAGCTAAAGATTTTGAGTTAATTATAGGCAAAGGAACCATGATTCCTGGTTTTGAAGAGTGTGTCACTGATGTTGCTGCAGGCAAAACAGTTGAGCTTGATGTTAGCTTCCCTGAAGATTATCAAGCTACGCACTTAGCCGGAAAGCCGGTTAAATTTAGTATTAATATTAATGAAGTTAAAGCGCCAAAAAAACCTAAGTTAGATGCAGAATTCGCCAAAAAATTTGACGAGAAAAGTGTAGAAGATTTGTTGGCCAGCATGAAAGAGCAAATGCGCGTTGAAATTGACGGACGTATTGAGCAACTTAATAAAGATGCTTTATTTAATGCTTTAGCAGCCGCCAATGAATTTGACGTACCGCAAAGTAGCATTGATGCTGAAGCGCAAAGTTTATTAACTGAAATGCAAGAGCGTATGCAGCAACAAGGACAAATGCAGCCAACAGAAATGCCAGTATCGCTTTTTAATGAAGAAGCCGAGCGCCGAGTTAGACTGGGGCTAATGGTTGGTCAGATTGCCAAAGATAATAAAATCCAAGTAACCATGGAGCAGATTGATGAAAGAATTGCGCAAATGTCTCAATCTTATGGTGAAGATGCACAACAAATGATTAATTACTACAATGAAGATGTTTCAAGAAAATCAAGCGTTGAGCTGATGATTGTTGAAAAAATGGTGCAAGGCACAATCTTGGAAAAGGCTAAAATTAAAACCATTAAAAAGAAATTTTCAGAAATTACTGAGCGAGGCTAAATGGATATTAATAATCTGAATCAAGTGCCAATGGTGGTAGAGCAATCTGCCCAAGGCGAGCGTGCGTATGATATTTACTCACGCTTACTTAAAGAACGTATTGTTTTTTTAGTGGGTCCGGTTGAAGATTATATGGCCAATGTTGTGGTGGCGCAGTTGTTATTTTTAGAATCAGAAAACCCTGATAAAGACATTCATTTATATATTAATTCCCCAGGTGGCTCGGTCACAGCAGGCCTAGCAATTTATGATACCATGCAATTTATTAAACCTGATATTTCTACCTTATGTATTGGTCAAGCAGCTTCTATGGGCGCACTACTTTTAACAGCAGGCGCTAAAGATAAGCGTTTTGCATTGCCTCATGCTCGAATGATGATTCACCAGCCATTGGGCGGGTTTTCGGGTCAAGCCAGTGATATTGATATCCATGCAAAAGAAATATTGACCGTTAGAGAAAAACTTAATAATATTATGAAAGTGCACACAGGTCAAAGCCTTAAGGCCATTCAAAAAGACACAGACAGAGATAATTTCATGTCAGCGGCCGATGCAGCAAAATATGGACTCATTGATAAAGTGCTAAATAAGCGCTAAAAAAAATATGGAAGATGATAAAAAAGAACTTGCCTGTTCATTTTGTGGTAAAGAAAAATCTGAAGTTGAGCGTTTAATCGCAGGCCCTGGTGTTTACATTTGTAATGAATGTATTGAATCTTGCCATGAGCTGATTGAAGAGCAAGCAACCAAAGAAGTGACCCAGCAATATCAAGATTGGGATTACACGCCCGTGCAATTGCGCGACTTTTTAAATGATTACGTGATTGGGCAAGATCGTGCAAAAAAAGTACTTGCGGTTGCGGTTTACAATCATTACAAACGTTTGAAAAATGACTACATTGCAAATGATGTCGAATTAGATAAGTCTAACATTTTAATGATTGGACCTACGGGTTCAGGCAAAACCTTGCTGGCTCAAACGCTCGCACGCGTTTTAGATGTGCCTTTTGCAGTAGCTGATGCCACCACATTAACCGAGGCAGGTTATGTTGGTGATGATGTTGAAAATGTGATTAAAAACCTACTTTCAAAATGTGATTTTGATCCAGAGCGTGCGCAGCGCGGCATTATTTTTATTGATGAAATTGATAAAATTTCCCGCCGCTCTGATTCGCCATCAATCACCCGCGATGTATCTGGCGAAGGCGTACAACAGGCCATGCTTAAACTGATTGAAGGAACCATTGCCTCAGTGCCGCCACAAGGTGGTCGTAAGCATCCAAATCAAGATACCATTGATGTTGATACCTCTAAGATTTTATTTATTTGTGGCGGTGCTTTTGATGGTTTAGATGCAATTATTAATCGGCGCGTTGAAAAAGTAACCGGTATTGGCTTTTCTGCCGTTGTTAAAGATAATAATAAAAAGAAAAGCTTAACTGATTTATTTGATCTGATTCAACCAGAAGATTTGATTAAATTTGGCTTAATTCCAGAATTGGTCGGTCGTCTTCCTGTGCAAACCGCATTAGGCGAGTTAGATGAAGAAGCCTTAATTCAAATCTTAACCCAGCCGAAAAACTCAGTGGTTAAGCAATTTCAAGAAATTTTTAAGTTAGAGGGGGTTAAGTTAACCTTTAGAAAGCCGTCCTTATTAGCGATTGCCAAGTTAGCCATTAAGCGCAAAACAGGCGCGCGTGGATTGCGCTCAATTTTAGAAGATTTACTACTCGATACCATGTTCGATTTGCCTTCGTTAGAAGGCGTGCGCGAGGTAGTTATTGATAAGGCTGTGGTTGATAAAAACAAAGATCCGCTTATTGTTTATCAGTCTAAGAGTCAATCAAAACCAGCTAAAAAAGCTAGCTAAGGCGCACATTGGAATTATTTGATCGCCAAAAAGATGCCGTAGGTCAAGGCGAAAGAACTTTATTGGTATATGTTCAAACGCCTGCGGTTCGCAATATCCATAATGCCAAATCAGAATTCAGAGAATTAGCAGAATCATCGGGCTTGAATATTATTGAAGCCATCCAAGTTAATCGCAACTCAACTTTGGCTCAATATTATATTGGCACAGGAAAAGTGGATGAAATTGCGCAAATGGTACAAGCGCTTAAACTGGATCTGGTTATTTTCTCAGCTGAACTGTCTCCCTCTCAAGAGCGCAATTTAGAAAAAACTTTAGAATGTCAAGTGATGGATCGCACGGGGCTTATTTTGGATATTTTTGCACTCAGAGCCAATTCATTTGAAGGCAAACTGCAAGTAGAATTAGCACAATTACGTCATTTATCAACGCGTCTGGTTCGCGGCTGGACTCACCTAGAAAGACAAAAAGGCGGCATTGGCATGCGCGGCCCGGGTGAAACGCAGTTAGAAACTGATAAGCGCCTGATTGCAGTGCGTATTAAAAATATTACTAAGCGTTTAGAAAAAGTGCATAAGCAGCGCGATTTAGGGCGCAAATCACGCATTAAAAATGAACTGCCAATGATTGCTTTAGCGGGTTATACTAATGCGGGTAAATCAACTTTATTTAATACATTAACCGACGCACAAGTGTTTGCGAATGACCAATTGTTTGCAACCTTAGATGCAACTATTCGGCGCGTTATTCTGCCCGCTTCTGGTGAGGCAGTAATTGCTGATACAGTTGGTTTTATTCAAGACTTGCCCCATGATTTGGTTGATGCATTTAAATCCACGTTAGAAGAAACAAAGCGCGCTAACGTGCTGCTTCATATTGTTGATGCGGCTGATGAATACAATATTGAAAAAATTGGTCAAGTTGAAAAAATTATTAATGAAATTGGCGCTAGTAAAATTCCAAGCATTTTGGTGATGAATAAAATTGATTGTCTTGAAAATTTCAAGCCGCGTATAGATAAAGATGAATCGGGCAGGGTTTATCGAGTTTGGATTTCAAGTAAAACCGGTGCGGGTATTGATTTATTATATCAAGCACTGGCGCAACAATTGAGCGGCATGATGACGCGCGCGAGGATAGAGTTAGATGTTATGAGTGCTTATATCCGTAGTGAAATTCATAATATTGGCTATATCCACACCGAAAAGGTGGATGATTTTGGCCGCTGGATACTTGAAATTAACGTCACTCATCACTATCTATCTAAATTATTAAACAAGAAAGGTGTTAAATTGTTATGGGAACAAAACCCGAAATAGAAAAAATCGATTTAAATCTTGAAAACGTTCCATTATTGCCGCTTCGAGATGTGGTTATATTTCCGCATACGGTTATGCCGTTATTCGTCGGTAGAAAAACCTCAGTTAATGCGATTACTCAAGCAATGGGTAGTAACAAATACATATTTTTAGTGACTCAAAAAAACGACAAAGTAGAAAATCCTCAATATGACGATTTACACGAGGTGGGAACTTTAGCCACTATTTTGCAAATGTTAAAATTGCCAGATGGCACCATCAAAGTGTTAGTTGAAGGCGTTAAACGTGCCAAAATTAAAGCCATTATCGAATTAGACGAATATAGCGAAGTTCAGCTCAGTGACGTTATTTTGACGACTGATAATAAAGCTGAAGTTGAAGCGATGATGAGACTGGCTTTAGCGGGTTTTGAAAAATACATCAAGCTGAATAAAAAAATTCCTGAAGAAGTTTTAAAAATGCTTAAAGATGTCAGCGATGTTGAGCGTTTTAGCGATGTTATTATTGCTAATTTGGCACTTAAAGTTTCAGAAAAGCAAGCCTTGCTAGAAGGTGATAGCGCCCAGCAAAGGCTAAATAAAATTTTAACAGTGATCCAAAGTGAAATCGAAGTATTGGATACTGAGCAAAAAATTCAATCACGCGTACGCCAGCAAATGGAGTCTAATCAGCGTGATTATTATCTGAATGAGCAAATGAAATCCATTCAAAAAGAGTTGGGTAATGCTGAGGATGAAAATGAAATTGAGGAGTTACAGTTAAGCATTAACAAAGCAAAAATGCCAAAAATAGTTAAGGAAAAGGCTCAAAACGAACTTAAAAAACTTTCTAGAATGTCATCAAATTCATCAGATGCTTCAATCATTCGCACCTATATTGAAAATTTATGCGACGTTCCTTGGAAGAAAAAAACCATCATCAACAAAGATTTAAAGAAAGCTAAAAAAATTCTTGATGATGATCATTATGGCTTGAATAAAGTCAAAGAACGTATTTTGGAGCATTTAGCAGTGCAAACACGAGTCAGCCATAATAAGGCTAATATTTTGTGCTTGGTCGGGCCTCCAGGTGTTGGAAAAACCTCTTTAGGTCAGTCAATCGCCAAAGCGGTTAATCGTAAATACGTGCGTATGGCTTTAGGCGGCGTGCGTGATGAGGCAGAAATTCGCGGTCATAGGCGTACTTACATTGGCGCTATGCCAGGCTCTATCGTACAAAAAATGCAAAAGGCTAAAGTTAAAAATCCTTTGTTTTTGTTAGATGAAATTGAAAAAATGGCCAGTGATTATCGCGGCGACCCTTCAAGTGCAATGCTTGAAGTGCTAGATCCTGAGCAAAACCATACGTTTAATGATCACTATTTAGAAGTAGATTACGATTTATCTCAAGTTATGTTTGTGGCAACGGCCAATTCACTAGATTTACCGCAGCCACTATTAGACAGAATGGAAATTATCGAACTGTCTGGCTACACAGAAGATGAAAAATTGCAAATCGCCAAACGTCATTTAATCAAACAAGCCATGGAAGCTAATGGTGTCAAGCCCAGCGAAATAGATTTTAAAGATTCTGCTATTTTAGATATTATTCGTTATTACACACGTGAGGCGGGCGTACGCGGATTACATAGAACCATTAGCACCATTTGCCGAAAAGTTGTCAAAGAAGTGGTGCTAAAAAAGCGCAAAACCAAAGCTACGATTAGCAGTAAAACCTTAGAAAAATATTTAGGCGTGCAAAAATTTCGTTTTGGCCTTGCTGAAGAAAAAAATCAAGTGGGCGAAGTGACAGGGCTTGCTTGGACTTCTGTGGGCGGTGATTTACTCACCATTGAAGCGGCAGCTTATAAAGGCAAAGGCAAGCTCAATTACACCGGCCAGTTGGGTGACGTTATGAAAGAGTCTATTCAGGCGGCGATGAGCGTTGTGCGTGCGCGCGCAAAAGAGCTGAATATTGCTAATGATTTCCAAGAAAAATTAGACATTCACATCCACGTACCTGATGGCTCCACCCCTAAAGATGGCCCTAGCGCAGGCGCGGCAATGTGCACAGCTTTAGTATCAGTGCTAACAGGTCGTAAGGTTAAAGCAGAGGTGGCAATGACCGGTGAAATCACCCTGCGCGGCGAGATTACCCCGATTGGCGGACTCAAAGAAAAAATGTTGGCAGCTTTGCGCGGCGGCATTAAAACCGTGATTATTCCAGATGATAATGAGCGCGAACTTTCCCAAGTGCCTGAAAAAATTAAAGGCAAACTTAACGTTATTAAAGTTAAGTGGATTGATGAAGTGCTGGATATTGCTTTGGAAAAATAATCCAATAAAAACTGATTTTCAATAATTTCTAAAAAAAAAACCGGCATAGGCCTTGCCTATGCCGGTTTTTTTTAAAATAAAGCCTTTTTCAGTAGTCAAACCCATTGAATCGACTAAATATCAGTCTTGAATAAGGATTTTTTAGCCAGGTAATTGGGATTTATATGACCCTGTAAACCAGATTGTGTAAAGTCCTCGTCAAAAATCAGACATAATCCTTTAATCTATCCTCATGTAGGATTATAAACTGATTCATTGCTTGTGGCCAATTCCGTATTGGCATAGTCCATCTTTTACTCGCTGCTTCAATGGCTAAAAAAACAACCTTAAAGGCGGAGTTATCATGATTAAAAATCTTGCGATTCTTGATTGATTTACGAATCACTGAGTTTAAAGATTCAATCGCATTGGTTGTATAGATAGCCCTTCTAATAGCCTCAGGATAAGCAAATATTGTTGCCACATTATCCCAATGCCTACGCCATGATTTGCCAATACTTGGGAATTGCTTACCCCAGCGATGCTCAAATTCATCAAGTGCAAGTAAGGCTTCATCTTCACTAATGGATTGATAAATTTGCTTAAGACTACTGGCAACCTGTTTTTTATCCTTATAGCCAACATATTTGAGTGAATTACGCACCATGTGAACAATACATAGCTGAACATCGGCCTGTGGGAATACGGCATTAATGGCTTCAGGGAAGCCTGTTAAGCCATCCACTGAAGCAATCAGAATGTCTTTAACGCCACGATTAGCAATATCATTAAGAACGCCTAGCCAAAACTTGGAAGATTCGTTTTTAGACAGCCATAGACCCAAGCATTCCTTTTTGCCTTCAAGGTTAACGCCGAGGGCGATATACATCGTCTTTTTAATGATTTGCTTGTCTTGCCTGACTTTAATAACAATGCCGTCTAAATAAACAATAGGATAGACCTCATCCAGTGGACGATTACGCCACTCAGTTGCTTGAGCAATAACCGCCTGTGTTACATTAGACACCAAGGTGGCTGATATGTCTGCATCGTACATTTCTTTAAAGGTTGATACGATGTCACGAGTGGACATGCCTTTAGCATACAGGCTTAATATTTGAGAATCGAAAGCACCCAATCGTGTTTGGCCTTTTTCAACGATTAAGGGCTCAAAATCGCCACTACGATCCCTTGGAATGGCGAGTTTAATTTCGCTATGATTGCTTTTAACAATCTTCGGGTAGTAGCCATTGCGAGCGTTACTATTTATATCAATTGTATTGTTATTCTGTCCATGCTTTGGATAGCCAAGATGATGTTCCATCTCGCCGCCGAGTGCTGCTTCAATGGTCATTTTAACCAGTGAGGCAGATAGGTCTGCTAAGTCATCTTGAGTGTGGATGTCTTTGGCAAGTTCATCAGCAAAAGCGCGTAGTTTTTGTTGGTTGATGCCTGTGTTGTTCAGTTGGTTCTTTTGGTTTTGTCTTAGTGTTGTGTTACTCATGTTTTTTCTCCTTTTTAGGGATTATAAAATATGAGGGTTTACACAATCTGGTTTACAAGGTCATTTATATTTTTATAAGGCTGATTTATTCCGATACGCTATCCATATTGATTTTCCATCTGCCGCTCATTGTGTTGAAATTTAGTCTTAGTGGTTATTGCCGGGTGAAAATAACAATGAATTCTTTGCTTTTAAGACCCCGTAAATCTTAAGTATATAAGTAACTAAAAGCTTATTTTAATGGGGGTAAACTAAAACCTCTCAATTTTAATTGCAAAACATATCAAAGAATTTATGAAAGCCGTCAACCCCTTTATTTAAGCAACAGTTATTATGTAAGATAGTATCTTTTTGCTTTTCATAGAAACTTCGATATAATGTTTTTTATCAAGTTAAATGTTTAGTGACTATTGACATCTTTTAGTTTGACTTTGATGAGCTTGAACCTTGTTTATTTCAGGGTGAATATTTAGTTGTATTCAAAGGTTAGGCGCTTAAATTATACAAGTTTAGGAAATAAATAATGGAAAATAAAGACACAAGTACCGAGCAAGATCAAAACATAAGTTATGGTTCAGCTGCATTTATTGCTAAATATGCAGCAAGAGACATACAAGCAGGCGTTATTACGGCAACGATGGCAATTCCATTGTCTATTGGTATTGCGCTGATGTCAGATTACCCCATTCAAGTGGGTTTAGCAACCGTTGCTTTTGCCTCCTTTATTGGGTTTCTGTTTGCTTGGTTTCGCCCCGGAAACTTTATTGGAGCACCGGGTATTGCAGCAGGTTTAGCGCCAATTCTTGCAATAGGCGTTGCTACTTTTGGCTTTGAGAATATGGCTTTCATTATTTTTATGACGGCAACCTTTCAAGCACTAATATGGCGGTTTGACTGGCAACGTTATCTCTTAAAGGCAGTGCCTTCTTATTTGGTGGAAGGTTTGTTAGCAGGTATTGGCTTAAAAATTGCATTGAAATTCCTGCCTTATCTTTGGATGTTGCCAACAGGCATGGCCGTAAGTGAAGATTTTTGGACTGATCCACGCATTCAGATTATTGTATTGTCTGTGATTGGTGCTATTTTGTTTCTCGGATTGTTTAAAAAGTTTAAAAAAACCAAACCAGCCTTGCCGTATTTTGCTTTGATCGTATTTGGCATTGTGACTTCTTTATTGGTTGATGTCAGAATGTTGGAAGTAAAAGATGTCGGTTTAAGCATGCGCCTACCTATACCCGAATTTGATTCGTTATATTTATGGGCTTATGCTATTTTCTTTTCGTTGATGTTGGCGGTGGTAGATGTGATTGAACAAGTGATGAGTAATGCGGCGATTGAAAAAATTGACCCATTAAAACGTCCTTGCAATTCAAACAATTCATTATTGTCGATTTGGGTATCGAATATGGGCGCTAGTTTTTTTGGCGGCATGACCAATCTTGATGGACTGGCTAAATCATCCACTAACCGTTTAGCAGGTGCTTATACCAAGCTATCGGTATTGGTAATCGGCCTATTGATTGCGTTTTTCACATTTAACGTTCAGTATTTAGACAACCTGCCTTACTTTTCATTGGCGATTATCATGATATTTGTTGGCATTAAGATGGTACTGGGTCTGTTGCATGTTGCTATATATGGTCCTTATGCAGTGCTGCTTGCTACGGTTTGCGGTTTATTGGTCTTTCAAGTTGGTATTTTTGAAGGGTTAATTATTACCTTGGTTGCGCATGCGATCATTAGTTATGTGATTTTCTCAAAAGTGGACAGTATGCCGACTATCACTATTGTTAGAAAATATTTTCAAAGATTTAAAGAAGATGAGCAAAATATAAATTAAGTGAACGAATAATGGAAGTAGGCTGAAGCCTTCAATTCATAACGGTGGATTTTTAGGGCAATTGATTGGCGTTTAAAAAAACCTAGGCTGATAATAAAAAAAGCGTTATTTTTATAGACTTTTAAAGATTTTTGCATAATAAAAACCATCAAATTCATGCGTTGGTAGTTGTTGCCTACCAATAGAGGTTTTAATGCCCCAATCTAAATCGATTTTTATTTCGCTGGCATCATCATGCTGATTGATAAAATTGGCAATTTGAAACTCGTTTTCTGCTTTTAAAACAGAGCAAGTGGCATATAACATTACGCCGCCTGGTTTTAATAACTGCCAAAGGTTGGCTAAAATATCAGCTTGCAGTTCAACCAGCGCGTTGATGCCTTTAGGTTTTCGCAGTAATTTGATATCTGGGTGGCGACGAATAACGCCGGTTGCAGAGCAGGGCGCATCAAGTAATATTTTGTCAAATAACTGGCCATTCCACCAATCTTGCTGCTGCGCATCACCTTGAATAATTTCAATGGTTTTTAGGTTAAAGCGCTGCAGGTTTTGTTTGACTCTTTCTAGGCGCTCTAAGCTGCTATCTAAAGCAATAATTGCTGCCTTGGGTGCAAGTTCGCACAAGTGAGTGGTTTTGCCGCCTGGGGCGCTGCAAGCGTCAAGAATGTGGTCTTGATTATCGGGCGCTAATAAGTGCGCTGCCAGTTGAGCTGAAGCGTCTTGAACGTAACAAGCGCCAATGTCAAAATCTATTAAATCATAAACATTGACTGGCGCATCAAGAATTAAGGCCTGAGGCGCAACAGCTAGAGATTTGGTTTGAATGCCTATTTGCGCAAGCGTTTGTTGATAAGTAGCGGTGCAATAGCTTGGATGCACGCGAATGGTCATTGGCGCTTGAATATTATTTTGAGCTAAAATTTGCTCAAAGTTATCCGCATGATTTTGTTTTATTTTTTTAACTAGCCAAGTTGGATGTGAATAATGAACTTGATTTAAAAGTTTATTTTTGTCACGGTCAATCTGTCTTAATATAGCATTTACCAGACCTTTCGCCCAAGATTTGTCAAGGCTATTAACAATATCAACGGTTTCAAAAATACAGGCATGAGGCGCTATTTTAGAATATAACAGCTGATAGGCGCCCAACAACATTAAACAATGAATATCTAAATCTTCTTTTTTTAAAGAATGGTTTAATAAATCGGTAACAATATCATTGAGTTGATGGTAAAAACGAATTGTGCCAAAAACTAAAGATTTGGAAAACCCGCTTTCTTGCTCGGGATAAACAAAAGCAGAGAGTGATTTTTTATCAAGAACGACCGAGCAAATTGCCTCTAGCGCAACAAGGCGTGAATTGTTATTTTCCAAGTATGGCTTGGATTCTTGCTAATAATTTATCAGCAGGTAAGTAGCCTGGTAGGTGAGTTCCACCTTCTAAGAAGATAGCAGGCGTGCCATTAACGCCCAATTGCTGAGAGATTGATAATTGATTGGCAACAGGATTATTACAAGGTTCTGAGTCTGGAATAACGTTGTTGGTTTTGTAGTCATTCATGGCTTCATTGCGATCAGCGGCGCACCAGATTTTTTGCATTTTTCCAAAGGCTTTTGGATGCAGTGAAGCAAGCGGCGCAGCTAAATATTTAACAGTAATACCTAGCTTGTTCATTGCGTCCATGTTGTTGTGTAGGCGCTTGCAAAATGGACAATCAACATCGGTAAATACATGAATTTGGTATTGCTCATTTTTCGCCGGATAAATGATTTTATCTGCATCTTGAATGGTATTGATTAAAGCCATTTTAAGGTTTCTAACTTGATTGTTTTTTGGGATTAAAGTTCGAGTGGTTAAATCCACCACGTCACCTTCAATTAAATATTTTCCATCTTTAGACACAAGCATCGAATCAATTGGGTCACGAGTAATAACCTCATAAACGCCTTTAAAAGACGAAAGTGTAATGTCTTGTTTGTCAATTACGCCAAAAAATGGACTTAGATTTTGAATGACAGTATCCTTATCAGCAAATACATTGTTAGACAGTAGGGCTAAAATTACTAATAAAGATTTAATCATAATAAAAATATCGTGGATAAAAAATATAAATTTTACCTTTCTTAGGTAGAATATTGGCATTATATTTTTCTGAGGAAACGAGATGGAATTTTCATTAATTAATACGCAAATTCAAAATTTTGATGGCGACTGTGTGGTGGTTTTTTCTAACTCAGCAACTACTTTTGCTGACATAAATATCCAACAGTTGATTGAGCTTAATCATTTTGAATCAAAAGCCGGATCAACCTTATTATTAAATTTGGTGGCTGGATTTAAAGCCAAGCAAGTGATTGTGGCAGGTATGGGGGAATCTGCTAATACGGCAAAAAATTATATTACAGCGCTAACCTCGGCAAGTGCCGTACTAAATACCATTAAATCTAAAAGCGTTATGATTGAAGCGCTTGAAATTGATGCTTTTGATGAAAATTGGTCACACAGAACGACTGCTAGAGTTTTGCAAAATGCGACTTATAAAATTCAAGTAGTGGGCGCAGATGAAGCTACTGAGACCATTGAAAATATCGCCATTCAATCAAACAGTGACAAAGCGCATGAGCTAACACAAGGCCGCGCTATTGCAAATGGCATGGCGCTAACTCGTCACTTAGGCGATTTGCCTTCTAATATTTGCACGCCAACTTATTTGGCAGATACTGCGCAAAATTTGGCCAAAGAATTTAATCTTGAATGTGAAGTATTAGAACAAGCAGATATGTCAGCGCTTGGCATGGGCTCGCTTTTATCAGTTTCCAAGGGTTCAATCGAGCCGCCAAAACTCATTAGTTTGAGTTATGTTGGCAATAGCGATGCCAAACCTATTGTGTTAGTAGGCAAGGGCGTGACGTTTGATAGTGGCGGCATTTCACTCAAGCCAGGCGCGGGTATGGATGAAATGAAATACGATATGTGCGGCGCCGCTGCAGTGCTTGGCGTCATGCGCGCTATTGCACAGATTAAGCCAAAAATTAACCTAACCATTGTCGTACCAGCAGTTGAAAATATGCCAGCACACAACGCTTCAAAGCCGGGTGATGTGGTAACCAGCCTATCAGGCCAGACCATTGAAATCCTTAATACCGATGCCGAAGGCCGCTTAATTTTGTGCGATGCATTGACTTATGTGGAAAAATTTAATCCAGCTGTAGTGATTGACACCGCAACCTTAACGGGCGCAGTAATAGTCGCCTTAGGCAAGCATCATTGCGGCTTAATGGCCAACGATCAAGACTTGGCTGATGATCTGATTGCTGCAGGTAAATCGTCCCTAGACAGCGCTTGGCAGTTGCCAATTGATGACGAATATGACGAATTGTTAAAATCAAATTTTGCTGATATGGGCAATATTGGTGGGCGCGAAGCGGGCAGTATAACCGCGGCTTGCTTTTTAGCAAGATACACTCAAGATTATCGTTGGGCACATTTAGACATTGCAGGAACAGCTTGGGTGAGCGGCGCTAAAAAAGGCGCAACAGGGCGTCCAGTGCCGTTATTAACGCAATACGTTTTGGATCAAATTTAAGGAAATTATATGTCAAATTTTGAAGATGTAACCATTGTAAAAGCGGCTAATATTTATTTTGGCGGCAAAGTGACCTCACGTATCGTGAAATTTGCTGATGGCTCAAAAAAAACCTTAGGCATTATGCTGCCAGGTGATTATGAGTTTTTTACTGAGGATAATGAACGGATGGAAATTCAAGCGGGCGAAATGGATGTGTTATTGCCCAATGAGAATGAGTGGCAAACTTTTATTAAGGGCGGCTCGTTTGAAGTGCCAAAAAATTCAAGCTTTAGGTTAAAGGTTAAAGAGGTAGCGGATTATTGTTGTTCTTATTATTAAGATCGATCCAGCCAAACGCCAAGCCCTTGGGCGCAAATTTCTAAATCGCCTTTAAACAGTTTGATTTGTTGCGCTTGTTCAAAGTCTACACCATGGTCTTTGGCGATTTGCAGTAAATAATCCAGTAATGCTGTTTTAATAGCTTGGTGGCGGTTATTTTTAGTTTTGAGCGTTTGTGCAATGTCAACAAACCCATTAATATGTTGAATCAACATATCGGCAGAATGCTGGGTAAATTGTATGCGGTTAAAATGGGTTAAGTAGGCATACTTTGGCTTGAGCTGCATTATTTTTTGAATGGTATTAATCCAAACCTCAGGATCAAATTGAATAGGTGTGGTAGGCGGAAATATTAGCTCACCCAATTTTGTGTCAAACTCTCGATAACTCACCCCGAGCGTATCACCGCTAAAAATTCCTTGAGACTTTTCATCCCAAATGCAAATGTGGTGGCGTGCATGCCCGGGGGTGTTAATAAATTTTAAGGTGCGATTTGCTAAAAAAATAACATCATTATCTTTAGCGATCACAATTTTATCTTCTGGCACTGGGATTAAATCGCCTAAAAACTGCTTGAAAAATAATTCCCCATACACACCGATAACGCCCGCACGTAATTTACTGGGGTCGATTAAATGATTAGCGCCATACTCATGCACGTAAATTTTGGCATTTGGTAGATGTTTAATCAACTCGCCTGCGCCGCCTGCATGATCCAAATGAATATGAGTTAGAATAATAAAGTCAACAGCATTTCGGCTAATATTTTTCTCATCCAAAGTCTTTAATAAAGTGGGCACAGATAAATAACAACCCGTATCTACAAAGCCGGCGCGGCCCTCGCTTTCAATTAAATAAGCGGCCACAAAATCTTTGCGCATATGCTCGGTGTCAATGCAGGTAATGTCGAACGCTAAATCATGATAAATTGGTTTCATAGACTTTATTTTAGAGCAAAAAAAACCGCCCAAATGGACGGTTTTTAACTGATTCAAATAGTTAGTTTAGAAGTCGCCTTCTGCACCACCAGTTTGAATTGCAGTCATAACGCGCTGAACATCTAAAGCTTTTTCAAGCAAGTAATCTGGCAACGGTGCGCCGCCATAAATCATGAAGTTCATATCAAGTGTGTAAAGCCATCTGTCGCCTTCTTTGCCACCTGTTTCAAAGTGCTTTTGATCTTCGATTAGTGCTAAACGACACGGCAAGTAAGCTGAGAACGCATCTGAATGCTGAACCATAGTCATGGCAGTACGTGGTGCGCAATATTGGAAAATCTTAAGGAATCTTTGTTTTTCACCAGTTTGTATTTCAACCATGTCTGATAGTGGCAACATGCCTACAGAACGAATACCTTCAGCTGTTGCAATGCTTTCCATCGCTTCTTCTACATCTGCATTGGTAACATCTTTTGCAACTTTAATTTTAATAATAGATGCTTGAGTGATATCACCAGTATCCAGTAAAGTATTGGTCATTGGCATATAAACCTTTGCCATAGACTCTGGATGTAATTTCGGTGAAACCATTTCACTAATTACTTTAGAGGTAACCCCGTATTGCATTTGTAATGACACCATGTAGTAAGTTGCAATCAGGCCGATGATGATTAACACCCATTTGATTAAACTGATAATTCCGCTCATATTTCTCCCTTATTTTTGAATAAAAACCCTATTTAGGCTGTTAGATTTTATCACTGTTAATATTTTTATGCAGCTAATTTATACAATTCTTAGTCCGTTAAAGACAATGCTTGTAAGACTTACAACGCCAACAATTTTACCGTTGTCTAATACCGGACATCTAGACAAACTAAAGTGAGAGAGTAATTCAGCGCAATAACGAATATCCATATCAGGATGAACTGAGATCACAGGTTTATTCATGATTTCATAGATATTGACGCGATTTAGCGCCCGATCTTTAGCGATGACTTTGGCGGCGATATCTGCAATTAATACTACGCCATATTCATCATGATCGTGCGATTTATCAACCAGTAGCATTTTAGTTTTTTTGTGCTTCATGTCTTTAAGTGCATTTTCAACAGTGCATTTTCCATCAACAATATCAACTTGAGTCCACATAACATCTTTTACAAGAATGGGGGTTGTCATGATTAGTAATCCCTTTGAGTAATAATTTTGTATATCATATCATTATCTTAAGCCCTTTGCATAATTATGTATAAAACGCCAATACAAGCTTTTATTTTGTCATATTGGTATAATTTGAAAAAAAATACAGCAAGGTTTGTATCGCCTACTAAACAGATGAATTATGACACTTTTAACCGCTAATTTACCCATGGTTGCCTTGCTGCCTTTTATAGCAGCTATTTTTGCCGCATGGACGGGCTCTTTTAGTCGGCTGGCTTCTGCCTGGATTGCAGCCGCTACAGTCGTGTTAGCATTGGCTTTGTTAGCGCCATCAATGGCCAGCGTATTTTCTGGCGAAACTTTAATCCAAAGCTGGTCGTGGATACCAGCTATTGGGCTAGAGTTTGCATTTCGCCTAGATGGTCTGGCGTTATTGTTTGCCATTCTTATTTTAGGCATTGGCCTATTGGTCATTATTTATGCACGTTATTATCTATCTGCAAAAGATTGTATGGGGCGATTTTTTGCCTATTTGTTAATGTTTATGGGCTCAATGCTGGGCATTGTGCTTTCTGAAAACGTCATACAATTGGTCCTCTTTTGGGAATTAACGTCACTGTCTTCTTATTTGCTCATCAGTTATTGGCAACATCGAAAAGACGCTCGCGCGGGTGCTTTAATGGCGCTGGTTATCACTGGCGGCGGCGGTTTGGCGCTGCTCGCTGGCGTACTGATGTTGGGTTATGTTGTTGGTAGTTATAATCTTAGTGATATATTAGTTGCCGGCGATGTGGTGCGCTCGCATGAATTATATATGCCGATTCTGATGCTTGTTTTAATTGGTGTTTTTACCAAATCAGCACAGTTTCCTTTTCATTTTTGGCTGCCACATGCTATGGCAGCGCCAACGCCGGTTTCGGCTTATTTGCATTCTGCCACCATGGTAAAGGCTGGGATTTTTCTATTGGCCCGATTTTTTCCAGTACTTTCTGGCACGCCAGAATGGAGTTGGATTGTGGGCGGCGCTGGCCTTATGACGCTATTAATTGGCGCTTATGTCGCGCTATTTAAGCATGACATTAAAGGCTTGTTGGCATATTCAACCATCAGCCATCTAGGTTTAATTACTTTGTTATTTGGCTTTGGCACGCAGATGGCCGTGGTTGCTGCTATTTTTCATATTATCAATCACGCGATCTTTAAAGCTTCTTTGTTTATGGTGGCAGGTATTATCGATCATGAAACGGGCACGCGTGATATGCGCAAGATTAACGGTCTGCTTAAATATATGCCACATACCGCTGTATTGGCGATGATTGCCGCCGCCGCAATGGCAGGCGTGCCTTTATTAAATGGTTTTTTAAGTAAGGAAATGTTTTTTCAGCAGGCGTTATCAGTCACGCATGCAACGCCTTTGGTTTGGGCTGTGCCTATTTTAGTGACAGTGGCGGCGATTTTTGCAGTGGCTTATTCACTGCGTTTTATTCATGATGTATTTTTTAATGGCGAACCAATCGACCTGCCTAAAACACCGCATGAAGCGCCTCGTTTTATGAGAATCCCGGTTGATTTATTGGTATTACTTTGTTTGGCGGTTGGTATTATTCCAATGATTGTGATTTCGCCCATTTTGGCGGTGGCCGTTGCTGGCAGTCTGCAAACTACCCCGCCGGAATATAGTTTGGCGATCTGGCATGGGTTTAATTTGCCGCTAATGATGAGCGCCTTAGCATTGGTTTTAGGCGCGGTAGTTTATAGGTTCCGTGAGCGTTTATTTGCTTGGCACGATCGCAACATTGGTCATTTGGATGCCCGCATTATTTACCATTTTATTTTAAATAATATTAATCGACTGGCGGTATTTATTAGCCGCGCATTTGACAAAGGCTCTTTGCAAAATGCATTGGCTTGGATTGTTGGTAGCGCGCTTGTTATGATTGTTTTTGGTTTCCTGTCGATGCCTGCACCTTTATTAGGTGCAAAAGAATTAACACCTATAGATGGCGTAAGCGCGCTGGCAGCTTTTGTGCTTATTGTTGCCAGCGTGATGACGGTGCGCGCCTCACATCAGCAGGGTCATCAACAACGTCTGCTAGCTGTGGTGATGATTGGTGTTGTTGGTTTGATAGTTGCGCTTATTTTTGTTAAATTTTCTGCGCCAGATTTAGCGCTAACGCAGCTTTCGGTTGAAATCGTAACCATTGTGTTGTTATTGTTGGCGTTGTACTTTTTACCGCAAACCAGTCCGCAAGAAATTAATCGCTTGCGTATTGCTCGAGATATGCTACTTGCCGTTATATCAGGCATTGGGGTGATGGTTTTAACAATGGGCGTTTTGAGTCGTGATTTTGCCCCAATTTCTGAATTTTTTATTGCCAATTCAGTGCCAGGCGGCGGCGGTACTAATGTTGTTAATGTCATCTTAGTTGATTTTAGAGGTACAGATACACTCGGTGAAATTGTGGTATTGGCTTTAGCAGGTTTGGGGATTTACGCCTTATTGCAAGGTTTAAAATTGCATGCGCCTGCCCATGATGAAACAGGTTTGAATTGGAGTCAGGACGAACATCCTGTCATCATGCAAACCTTAACACGCTTGCTGCTCCCATTAATGCTAATGGTGGCGGCATTTATTTTCATTCGCGGGCACAACTTACCAGGCGGCGGCTTTATCGCAGGTTTGATTGCTGGCGTTGCGCTTATCGTACAATATCTAGCCAATGGCATTGCTTGGACGAAAGAAAGGCTTAAAATTGGTATGCATTGGGTGATAGGTATAGGTTTATTGATTGCAACAACAACAGGTTTAGTGGCTATGGGGCTTGATTATCCTTTCCTTACGACTACGTACACTTATTTAACTTGGCCTGTGGTTGGTAAATTTGAAGTGGCAAGCGCCATCGCTTTTGATTTGGGCGTATTTTTAGTGGTTGTTGGCGCAACAGTAATGAGTTTAGTACAGTTAGGCAAACTCAGTGACGCCTCTCACAAGCAGCAGCAGAATGACAATCAGGAGGCAACATAATGGAATGGCTGATTTCTCTAGTGATTGGCGTATTAACGGCAACAGGTGTGTATTTAATCTTACGCGCACGCACTTTTGCTGTGGTGCTGGGTTTGACTTTATTAGCTTATGGGGTAAATTTATTTTTATTCGCCATGGGGCGTCTAATCATTGGCAAGCCGGCGATTATTGATAGTACTGCAACAACTTATAGCGATCCCTTGCCGCAAGCATTAGTATTAACCGCAATTGTGATTGCTTTTGGCATGACTGCATTTTTAATTGTATTGGCGCTTAAAGCCCGCAGTGAGCTGGGTAATGATCATGTTGATGGTTTGCATTTGGATGAAGACGAATCGCCAATGGCGCAAAATCATCAGCATGACAAAATGCAGAAAAACAATCAAAACACGCATTTGCAGTCAAATCACCAAGCGGGCGAACAATGATGCACTTAGCCGCATGGCCAGTATTTTTGCCGCTAATCGCAGGGTTTGTAATATTGCTTGCTAAAGTTGGGGGCTTGCAATGGCGTCGCGCGATTAATTTGCTGGCGGTGTTAGGCTTGGTCGTATTAAGTTTTTTATTAATTAAAGAATCTTCAACGGGCAATTATCAAGTGTATTTGTTGGGTAACTGGCAAGCGCCGTTTGGCATTGTACTGGTGCTCGATCGATTGTCAGCGCTAATGATTGCAACTACTTCGCTGCTGGCTCTAGCCGCGTTGGTGTATACCATTGCCACAGATACTGATAAAAAAGGCGCGCATTTTCATGTCTTGTTCCAGTTGCTGCTTTTTGGTTTAAACGGCGCTTTTTTAACGGGCGATGTCTTTAATCTGTTTGTTTTTTTTGAAGTATTACTCTTGGCTTCTTACGGTTTGTTATTGCATGGCGGCGGACGACTGCGTACAAAAGCGGGCTTGCATTACGTTATCATTAATTTGCTTGGCGCGACCTTGTTCTTGTTTGCGGTTGGCACTTTGTACGGCATCTTGGGTACGCTTAACATCGCCGATATGGCAAACAAAATTGCCCTATTGCCAAAAGATGATTTGGGTATAGTTGGTGCGGCAGGCTTATTACTACTAATTGTATTTGGCATTAAGGCGGCTTTATTTCCATTATATTTATGGATGCCAATTGCCTATACCCACACTTCGGCGGCAGTCGCAGCAATGTTTGCGATTATGACCAAAGTGGGTATTTATGCCATTATTAGAGTGCACGGTACTATTTTTGGTGATGGTGCAGGTGATTTAGCAAATTATTACGTGCCGTGGATATTAGGGCTGGGATTGTTAACCCTGATATTAGCAGCGTTCGGAGTGATGGCCGGGCGAGGACTACGTGAGCAAGTGGCCTATTTGGTATTAGCATCGGTGGCAACCTTGCTAATCGGCGTGGGTTTAAATAGTACTTTGGCGCTCAGCGGCAGTCTTTATTACCTGATTCACTCTAGCCTTATTGCTGGCGGTTTGTTTTTGTTGGCAGGTATTATTACGCGCGGTCGTGGCCATTTTAAAGACCGCTTTGAGTCTGGATATGCACTGCCTAGCGCTGTTTTAATTGGCTCATTATTTATGTTTGCAGCTGTCGCTATGACAGGTATGCCGCCGCTCTCAGGATTTTTTGGCAAGGTGCTTATTCTAAGCGCAGCACTTGATCACCAATGGGCGGGTTTAATTTTAGCAGTGGTATTGGTAGCAGGTCTTATTATGATTATTAGTATGGCGCGCAGTGGTTCATTGCTGTTTTATCAGACAATCGATAATGAAACGCAAAATGAAACCAACAAGCCGCTCGCAGATGTTAAGCCAGTGAATCGCATTGCAGTTATTGTTGTTATCGGCTTGTTTACGATTAGTCCATTATTGGTCATATTTGCCAAGCCAATTACTACCTTTACCGAATCAGCTGCCAAGCAGCAATTCGATAACAAAAGTTATATTGAGGCTGTTTTATCCAAACAGGCTGTCACTGCTTTCGAGCAAGCTAACAAGGAGGTTTTATAATGCTTAAATTATTTTTTGCTAAAACATTACCGCATCCCATTCTCACCAGTATGTTATGGCTCATTTGGTTATTTCTTAACAATACTATTGCGCCCGGGCATGTTTTATTAGGGCTAATATTGGCAGTTTTCATTCCTTTATTGACCTCTGGATTTTGGCCTGAAAAAGTTGCTATTAAGTCGCCATTAACCTTGTTGAAGTTTTTAAGTATTGTGCTGCTGGATATTGTTGTTGCCAATGTTGTGGTTGCAAAATTAATATTGGGCCGCAATGATCATTTAAAGCCTGCCTTTTTTTATATCGATTTGGATATTCAAACGCCTTTAGGTATTAGCTTGCTTGCGAATACTATTTCCTTGACGCCTGGCACGGTTTCATGCGATCTTAGCATGGATCGCAGCCGTTTACTCGTACATGCTCTGCACGTAGAAGATATTCCAGAGGCCATTAAACAGATAAAACAGCGGTATGAAGCGCCGCTTAAACAGGTATTTACAGCATGTTAGCAGGTTCACTATTAGCCGCAGTTATGCCTATTGCGTTTGCCATGCTGGGTTTGTCAGCCTTGCTTAGTTTTATGCGCTTATTAAAAGGCCCTGATTTACCCGATCGTATTTTGGCGCTGGATACGCTTTATATAAACGCCATTGCTTTGGTGATTTTATTAGGCTTACACCTTGACAGTGCTTTGTATTTTGAGGCGGCGTTAATCATTGCAGTGATGGGTTTTGTCGGCACTATCGCGCTGAGTAAATATCTGCTGCGCGGCGATGTAATGGAATGATGAATTGGAGAGGATGAATGCTTGATTGGATATTAGCCACGTTGGTTTTAATGGGCGCTTTTTTTACTTTGGTAGGTTCGATAGGGCTATATAAACTGCCTGATTTTTATATGCGCCTGCACGGTCCAACCAAGGCCACTACGCTTGGGGCTGGGGCTATTTTAATCGCTTCAATGTTGTATTTTAGTTTTAGCACTCAAACGCCCAGTCTGCATGAGATATTAGTGACCATTTTTTTGTTTATTACAGCGCCAGTCAGTGCACATTTAATGGCCAAAGCAGCGCTGCATGTTAAATTAAAAACAGTTAAGCGTACCCAGTACGATTCGTAGGCCCAATCATCAAACACAAATAGTATTTGTGTTTTGGCTGAAATATAATCTAAAAACCAAAAGGCGCAAAAAAAGGTATTATATTTTTTCTTCTAAAGTTTGTTCTAATGCTTGTATTTGATGCATGACGCCAACCGCATCTTCAACATCAATTTGAAAAGCAATACCTTCTTTAGCGCTGCTTTCAAACTCCCCTGCACGCTCAATACTTTCTAAAATATCTCTGGCAAGATGCTGCTCTACTAACAGCAATAAAACATCTCTGGGCGCTTCTAAACTTAAACCTAAAAATGTTTTTGCGTGTTCAAGGCCTTCGCCTCGAGCTTGAGAAATAATGGTTGATCCTGTTGCGCCTTTTGTTCTGGCTGCCTCAAGAATGTTGTCGGTTTTGTCACTGTCAACAAAAGCGATGATTAATTTAAAATGCATAATAACTCCTTATTTATGGTTGGGTTTTTCAGGGTTTAAAAAATGAATAATTTGTACATAAGCCAGTACGCTCATAATCGGAAAAAGCGAGGCAAAAGCAATTAGGCCAAAGCCATCAATCAGAGGGTTACGTCCTTCAATGGCTGATGAAAGTCCCAAGCCTAAGGCAGCAATAATGGGCACAGTCACAATAGAAGTGGTAACGCCGCCAGAGTCGTAGGCCAGCGCAACAACGCTTTTTGGTGAAAAATAAGTTTGTATTAAAACCAACGCATAACCGCTAATAATAAAATAATGCAGCGGCAAGCCGACAACAATCCTAAAGCTGCCAAGCGCAATACCCACAGCCACACCAATTGCTACCGTAATGCGCAAAGCATTGACTTTGATAAAGCCGCCAGATACTTGATTAGCCTTAATAGCAACTGCCAAAAGTGAAGGCTCGGCGATGGTTGTAGCAAAACCAATACAAGCGGCAAAAATGTAAACCCAATAATAACTTTTCCAATCATTTGGATTAGTAATAAAATCTGCTGAGGTGAGCTGGATCGCCATAAGCTTTCCAAGCGGAAAAAGCGCTCGCTCTAAGCCAATAATTAAAAATGTCAAACCAATCCAAACCAAAATAAATCCAATAATAATGCGTTTAAGATGCGGAATTTTTTGCTTGAGAATAACCAGTTGAAAGCCAAACAAAATAACCACAATAGGCATGACCGCCCAAAATGTATGGATAAATTCAGCGCCTAGCTGCATCATTGAAAAATACCAAAAAGCATAACGGCGATAATGGGTAACAACGAGGCAATGGCGATCAGGCCAAAACCGTCAATCAAAGGGTTTCTAGCGCGAATACTGCTACTAAGCCCCACGCCCAATGCAGTTAGTAAGGGAACGGTAATAGGGCCAGTAGTAACGCCGCCAGAGTCATAAGCAATGCCAATGATAAAATCAGGCGCAAAAAAAGTGCTAATAATGACCAATAAATAGCCGCCAATAATGAGATATTGAATGGGCCAACCTTTGAGAATTTTGACCACCCCAATCACCACAGACAATCCCACCGCAATGGCTACGGTATAGCGCAGAGTTTGCGCGTAGTCATCGATCTGACTTTGCGTGCTAATGATGTCGCCTAATTGGGCAATTTTTGCCGCTTCATTGGCCATAACAATTAAATCAGGCTCAGCAATCGTTGCGCCAAATCCAAGTGCAAAGGCAAAACATAATAACCAAAAAACAGAGCCTTTTTTAACAAAAGAAAACGCCAAAACTTCACCAATGGGAAACAAACCTAATTTGAGTCCTTGCATGAACAGGGTTAAACCTAAAAATACAAACCCTGTGCCAATCAATATGTTGTTTAAGTTGGGGATATTTTGCTGTAGAACGATAACTTGAAAAAAGCCAATCACCAAAACAATGGGTAATAAGTCTTTAGCGCTGTCGACAAAATTGTTGGCAAACTGATAAAGTATTTTTTTCATAGATGCGCTGAATTATAATACTTGCTTATGGGTCACATTGTCTTAATTAATGGAAAAAAACAAGCCAAGCTGAGTGTGTTTAATCGCTTGGTGCAATTTGGCGATGGTTTATTTGAAACTTGCTTGGTTATTGATGGAAAATTAATACTGGCACAGCAGCATTTTCAACGATTGGAAAAAGGCGCTAAACGCTTGCAAATTCCCATGGTTGAGACGCCAGTATGGCTTAAAGAAATTAGCCAAGCGGTTTCAATAGCCAAGCTATCCGATGGCGTGGTCAAGATTATACTTTCTCGCGGCGAAACTCGGCGCGGTTACGGCTATGATGAAAATATCCAGCCAACGCGCATTATTATCGTGTCTGCAATGCCTGATTTAATTGATGGTTATAACTTAAGTTTGTGCGCCAACGGTTATTCGAGTAATCATCTGTTAGCAGAAATCAAGCATTGCAATCGTTTGGAGCAAATTCTGGCTCGCAGCCATCTTAAAACCCAAGAGTGCATCATGCTCAACGCACAGGCGCAGGTTATTTCAGTCAGCCAGGGTAATATTTTTGCGATTAAAAATGGCATATTACTAACGCCAGATTTGAGCGAGTGCGGCATTCAAGGTACCAGACGCCGCGTTATTATTGATTTGGCCAAAAAACTTGATATAACGGTAAAAATTTGCCCGCTTAGCGCAGCAGAATTATTAACCTGTGACGAGGTTTTTATTAGTAATAGTATTATTGGTATTAAACCGGTTTACCAAATTAATGAACAACTCTATCCTCAGCATACGCTCACCAACGAATTAACAAAAGCTTTTAACAAACACCTTTTAAAAGCTGAAAATTCAACTTTATTAGAAATAAAAAAAAGTCTTACAAGACCTTGGCTATTAATAATATTTGGGCTACTGTTAATTTGGTTATTGTGGGCAAATACCTTGAACACACAAAAAACCATTGTTTATGAGGTGCCTGTAGGTGCAACAATTCATTCAACTGTAAAAAGTCTTAAAGATCGCGGTTTGATTCATTCAAGTTTGTTTGTGGCGGGCTTGGCAAAGCTGACTGTTGTAAGTGGCGGGCAGTTAAAAGCAGGATTTTATGACGTTAGCCCAGATATGAGCGTTTGGCGCCTATTTAATAATTTTTCAGCCGCTCACGTTGCTACCAGAGATATTAGCCTCATAGAAGGCAAAACAGCGTCTGAATATTATCAGTTGTTGAGCAATCATAACGCTTTAATTGTTAATTATTCATTGGCCAAAACGCTAGAAAAATCAAGCGCCACAGCGCCGTATGATGGTGCCTTTTGGCCAGATACTTACCAAGTGAATTATGGTGATAGTGTTGTTAGTGTGTTTGATAGGGCGCATTTTATTTTGCAAAAAAAGCTAGCGAAAGCCTGGGAAAATAGAGCTAAAGATTTGCCCTTGGTAAATGCAAATCAAGCATTGATTTTGGCATCATTGATTGAAAAAGAAACAGCAAATAACGCTGAAAAATTTAAAATTGCTGGGGTTTTTATTAATCGATTAAAAAAAAATATGCGCCTGCAAACAGATCCAACAGTGATTTACGCTTTAGGTGATTCTTATACAGGTCAGTTGAGCAAGCAAGATTTGCAAATTAAAAACCCTTACAATACTTATCAAAATAAAGGCCTACCGCCAGGACCGATTGCCTCAGTTGGCGCGAATTCCCTTAATTCAGCAATGCATCCTTTAAAGTCTGATTATTTATATTTTGTTGCAAAAGAAAATGGCAATCACGTTTTTGCAAAAACTTACAAACAACACTTAATAAATATCAATAAGCCTCTAAAATAAACCCATGAAACCAGGAAAATTTATTACCATTGATGGCGTTGAAGGCGCTGGAAAAACCACTCAGGGCAATGCCTTGCACCTAATGCAGCACAAGAAGCCTGCACAACTTCAAACAATTGGTATATTGCAGAAACCAAGCAATATAAAAAAAGGCTTTGCACTTTGTAAAAAGGCTTTAAAAAGAAGCGCTGTAAAAGCAGGAACAGTTACAAAATGAAACCAGGAAAATTTATTACCATTGATGGCGTTGAAGGTGCTGGAAAAACCACTCAGGGCAATGCCTTGCACCTAATGCAGCACAAGAAGCCTGCACAACTTCAAACAATTGGTATATTGCAGAAACCAAGCAATATAAAAAAAGGCTTTGCACTTTTCAAAAAGGCTTTAAAAAGAAGCGCTGTAAAAGCAGGAACAGTTACAAAATGAAACCAGGAAAATTTATTACCATTGATGGCGTTGAAGGTGCTGGAAAAACCACTCAAATAAATTTCATTTGTGACTACCTACAAGCAAAAGATATTAACGTTGTTTTAACCAGAGAGCCTGGCGGAACAGACTTAGGTGAAAAAATTCGAGAGTTACTACTCAGTACAAAAACCCAATCAATGCATAGTGATAGCGAACTGCTGCTGATGTTTGCCGCTAGAAACGAACATGTTCACAATAAAATTGTCCCAGCGCTTGAGCGTGGCGATTGGGTGCTGAGCGATCGTTTTACTGATGCTTCATATGCTTATCAAGGCGGCGGCCGTGGTCTTGATATCGCGCGTATTGAGCAATTAGAGCAATGGGTTTT
The DNA here is from genome assembly GCA_965222625.1 of Gammaproteobacteria bacterium. Classification (GTDB taxonomy): domain Bacteria; phylum Pseudomonadota; class Gammaproteobacteria; order PS1; family Pseudothioglobaceae; genus Thioglobus_A. The sequence continues at coordinate 75,354 of OZ244962.1, forward strand.
GCAAGCATTTACGCCTGATATGACTTTATTATTAGATATACCTGTAGAGCAAGGTATGTTGCGCGTTGAATCAAGAGGAAAAAAAGATCGCATTGAATTGGAACAGATGGATTTTTTCCAGCGTGTTAGGCAAGCCTATATTGCCAGATCAAAAAAATATCCAGAGCGTATCAAGTTGATTGATTCTTCAAAAACTAAAATGCATACCAGCGCTCAAATTGAGAAAATCTTAGCCAGTTTATGAATCTTCCTTGGCATAATCAGGCGCTTTCAAAATTGCAAAAGATGATTGATCAAAATCACTTGCCGCATGCGTTGTTAATCACCGGTAGTGAGAAAATAGGTAAGTTTGAATTGATGCAACAGTTGGTGGGAATTTTGCTCAATGATGATGAAATTATCAGGCGCGATAATATTCAACAAACCCTTGGTCATCCAGTATTAATTAGGCGCTCAAACTACCCTAATATGATTTATTGCCGGGCGGGGGAGATGCAGGAAAAAACCAAAAAACACTCGAAATATATACGTATAGATCAGGTTCGCAGTTTTTGCGAGGCGCTTAATAAAACGGCTGATGGTTTGCAGATTGGCGTACTTTATTATGGCGATCAAATGAATATGAATGCTGCTAATAGTTTGCTAAAAACGCTAGAAGAGCCTAGAGAAAACACCTTGATTATTATTTTGGCGCATAATATTCAAAACCTACCTACAACGATTGTTTCACGCTGCCAAACGATTCATATCGCGCCGAGCTACAGTGAAAAAACCCATCAATGGCTTAAATCTCAGTTGAGCGAAGTGCAAAATGCTGATTTTGATATTGTCCAGCTGCTTGAAAATACTCACGGCGTACCCTTTAAAGTATTAAGCGAGCTATCTGATGGTGGATTTATTGCTTATCAAGAATATCAAAACTTATTACTTAGCATCGCCACTCATCCATTAATGGCTAATCAGACTAAACTATTTGAAGGCAATGAATCAGCTGTTTTAAAGTGCTTGCAAAATCTTATTATCGAGGCTATAAAACTCAAAACAACCGAGCAAGAAGGCGGTTTAGTAGAGCTTAATCAGGTGGTTAAAGAGGTTAAAGCAGATTTTTTATTTCAGCTGCTGGATGATATACAACGCGCTATTTATTTGTCAAAAACCAGTGTCAATCTTAAGTTGTTATTAGATAATATCTTAATTGTATGGTCACACATTACCCATTTAAAGCAATATCCACAAATTACCAGGAGTTAGATATGAGTCAATCAGATATTTTATTTAAGCAAGCACAGCAAGTGATTCCGGGCGGCGTTAATTCGCCAGTACGCGCCTTTAATGGTGTGGGTGGCAATCCAATTTTTTTCACCAAAGGCGAAGGCGCCTATTTATTTGACGCGGATGACAAAAAATATATTGATTATGTTGCCTCATGGGGGCCGATGATTTTGGGCCATGCCAATCAAGCGGTGATTGCTGCTGTTAAGAAAACCTTAGAGAATGGATTGGGTTTTGGCGCGCCAACGCAAATCGAAACCACCTTGGCGCAAAAAGTCTGCGAATTGGTGCCTTCTATTGAAATGGTGCGTATGGTTAGCTCGGGAACAGAAGCCACCATGAGCGCTATTCGTTTGGCGCGCGGGCATACGGGCCGTGATAAGATTATTAAATTTGAAGGCTGTTATCACGGCCATTCTGATTCTTTATTGGTTAAAGCTGGATCAGGTGCGCTTACGTTAGGCGTGCCAACCTCTCCAGGCGTGCCAGCTGATTTTGCCAAACACACTTTAACCCTTGAATACAATAACATTGATCAAGTGCGCACGACGCTCAATGAAGTGGGTAGTGAGGTGGCGTGCATTATTGTTGAACCTGTTGCAGGCAATATGAACTGCATCCCGCCGGTAGATGGATTTTTACAAGGCTTGCGTGAAGTTTGCGATGAGCACGGCGTCATTCTTATTTTTGATGAAGTAATGACCGGTTTTCGCGTTGCACTGGGCGGCGCCCAAGCGCTGTATGGGGTAACGCCTGATTTAACCACGCTAGGCAAAGTGATTGGCGGCGGATTGCCAGTGGGCGCGTTTGGCGGCAAGCGCGAAATCATGGCGTCGATTGCGCCATTAGGTCCAGTTTATCAAGCAGGCACTTTATCGGGCAATCCGATGTCTATGTCAGCAGGATTAGCCATGTTAAATGCTTTATCAGCGGATCCAGATTTTTATCAAAACCTAACGGCTAAAGTGCAAACATTAACCCAAGGTATTGTCAAAAAAGCTAAAGAAAATAATATTGGCATGACGGCCAATGTTGTTGGCGGCATGTTCGGCCTTTTCTTTACCGATTCCACCACAGTTACCAACTTTTATGAAACTTCTCAATGTGATGTTGAGCGCTTTAAAAAGTTTTACCATTTAATGCTGGCTGAAGGCGTGTATATGGCGCCTTCAGCTTATGAAGCAGGTTTTGTTTCGAGTAGTCATACAGATGAAGATATTCAAGCAACCATTGAAGCGGCAGGCCGCGCGCTTGCAAAATTATAAGTCTAATTAAGGGATAATATTATGGCATTGGCAATTTTTGATCTGGATAAAACCCTGATTGGCGGAGACAGTGATTTTCTTTGGGGTGAATTCATGAGTGAAATCGGCGTGGTTGATGCGCAAACCTATCAAGTTAAAAATCAATATTTTTTTGATCAATATGCCCTCGGAAAACTAAACATTAACGAGTATTTAGAGTTTTGCCTGGCGCCTTTGTCGCAACATTCAATGGCAACCTTGAATACTTGGCATCAGCAATTTATGCAGCTAAAAATCGCGCCTATTATTTTGCCAAAAGCACAGGCCGTGGTTGATATGCATCGAAAACAAGGCGACACATTGTTGGTAATTACTGCCACCAATCGCTTTGTCACTCAGCCGATTGTCAAACAATATGGCATTGATCATTTATTAGCAACCGAACCAGAGGTTGAGAATGGGCGTTACACAGGTAAAGTTGCAGGCGAGGCGTGTTTTCAATCGGGCAAAATTCGCCACTTAAATAAATGGCTAGAAAAAACTGGCGAAAGCCTAGAAGACGCTTGCTTCTACTCAGATTCGCATAACGACTTGCCCATGCTAGAACTGGTAGATAATCCTATTGTTGTACATGGCGATGCAACATTGCAAAAAATAGCAAAACAGCGGGATTGGTTGAGTTTGGATTGGACGTAAATTAGGCAATAAAAAACCTCCTTGCGGAGGTTTTTTATTAATGACGCGCCATTTTAGCAAATATTTTTCTTTTTGTTCAAGGCGAATTGTGAAAAACACGATTAAGCATAGTGAAAACTATGCGATTGAGTGTTTTTATTAATTCAACGCAGAAGAAAAGAAAAAGACAAAGCTAAAATTACATGTATAGGTGATGATCACCACCAGCTGCTTCTTCAAAGTAAGTTGCAGCACCTGCAAACTCAACACCATCGATAAAATCTTCTTTGTTGTAGCCGAATAAATCAACCGTCATTTCACAAGCAATAAACTTAACGTCGAACTCTTGACACATTGAACGTAATTCATCAAGTTTTGCAACACCATTTTTTTTCATGGTTTTTTTCATTAAATAAGTTGCTAGGTGTTCTGTAAACGGTAAAGACCAAAAGAGATTAGGAATTTTAGGACCAAAGTCAATTTTTTGTAACCACTCTGGACCCATTGGCAGCTTCATGGGCATGGCCGGGTTTCCTAATGGCGACACTTTGAGCTTTGAAGTATCTTTTAATAAAAGATTTAAACCATAAAACGTAAAGAAAATGGTTACCTCTTTATCCATTGCAACGCCTGTAGAGGCAATAATGAAAGGCGGGAAAGCCCAATCAAAAGTACCTTTAGTGGCAATAATAGTCATTTTATTATCATCTGACATAGTCGTTCTCCTTTGGTTTTATTATAAATTAAACCTTTTCAATGGTGAAGATGTACTTGCCGCCATCTTCAGCTGTAGAAATAAGTTTGTTACCGGTTTGATTACAAAAAGCTTCAATATCTTTAACTGATCCAGCATCGGTAGAAATTACATCTAAGATTTTTCCAGCATCCATTTTTGATAATGCTTTCTTAGTTTTTAAAATTGGTAATGGGCAGTTTAAGCCTGATGCGTCTAAAGTTTCGTCAGCCATTTGTGGACTCCTTTGTATTTGAATTTAAATAATAATCTTATCTTTTATAAATTTGATAAGTTTGACTATTTTAGTCCTGCGGCGCTCAAGAGTCAAATATAATAAAGCCATGATTAAGTTTTTACTAATACTCCTACTCAGTATCCAAGTTAATGCGCTAAAAATTCCTAATCCCACTTTGTCCGCCTCATTGCAAGAACAAAAACGCGGCAATGAATTTTTACAAATTATTTGGGACACTGGATTGATTATTGCTGATATTGAAGCGCAAGTTTATTTAAAAACACTTGGGTATGAGTTAGCTGAGTACAGCGAGAATCCCAAAAAACACTTTGGCTTTTTTTTGTTGGATGATAGCAGTATTAACGCTTTCGCTGGCGCTTATGGGTATATTGGCGTACACACAGGCATGTTGTTAAGCTCTGAATCTGAGGCTGAACTTGCTGGCGTTTTGTCGCATGAAATTGCCCATGTAACGCAAAACCATTTACTGCGTTTTGATGATAAAACCAGCAACCAAACCTATATCATGCTGGCTGGAATGCTCGCAGCAGCTTTAACTGGCAACTCGAATGCTTCGCAGGCCATTGTCAGTTCTACATTGGCAGCAACGGCGCAGCAAAGTATCAACTTTACCAGAGAACACGAGTGGGAGGCGGATCGGGCGGGCACCAATGCGCTGATTAAATCAGGTTTTGACCCAGAAGGTTTGGGGCATTTTTTTGAGAAGTTAAAAGACAGCGCTAATGCTCAAGAATTCTTGCGCTCGCACCCGCTAAGCATTAATCGCATTGCTGATTCAATGCAGCGAGCCAGCAGAATTGACGGCGTTTATCGGCAAGATTCTTTTGCATACAAAACTATCAAGGCGCGCTTGTACTACCTTAAAAATGGACGTATTAAATTTGAACAAGACCAAAACCAAGAGCAAGATTTGGCTTTGTATATGCAGGCATATAATGCCTTTGAAAGTCAAAATTATCCAGTAGCTGAAGAGTTTGTGGCGCAATTGCTAGTATTAAATAGCAGCGCTTCAAGCTACTTATTAGCGGGTAGGATTTACGCAAAATTAGGAAAAATAGAAAAAGCGCAGCAGTATTTTTCTAAAATTTCGAAAAATGAAGCGGCTATTTATTATGAAGCTCAAGCCTATTTGGATAATAATCAGGTGCAAAAAGCCGTGAGCTTACTTAAGCGTTATTTAAGGCGCAATCAAGGTGATTATTTATCGCATAAATTGCTTTCTGCTGTCTATGTTGATGCGGGCAGTATTGACCGGGCGCACATTGAAAATGCCAAAGCGTTAATACGTCAAGGCAAATTAGAGTCTGCTATTGCTCAGTATCAGCGCGCCCAAGCGGTTACTCATTCACAAGATTTATTTGACATAATTAGCGTTAACATTGAACGCTTAGAAGATAAGATTGATCTTTATAAGCAGCTACTTTAAGCGTAAAAATTTTGCCTTATTGTTATGCAGTTTAAGCGCCAACAACCTTAACACCATTTGGCGTTCCTAAAAGCAAAACGTTAGCGCCGCGGTTGGCAAATAAACCGTTAGTTACCACGCCAACAATACTATTTATCTGCGTCTCCATAGCTTTCGCATCGGTGATTTTTAAACCTTCTATGTCTAAAATTAAATTACCATTATCAGTGGTGAAATTTTCTCTAACAAAAGGCGTGCCGCCAATTCTGCGAGTGATTTGGTGTTTGACATAATTGGCAGCCATAGGAATTACTTCAACCGGCAATGGGAAATCGCCCATGACTTTTACCAATTTTGATTCATCAGCAATACACACAAATTTATCTGCCACTGCAGCGACAATTTTTTCGCGAGTGAGTGCGCCGCCGCCGCCCTTGATAAGGTTTAATCCATCATCAGATTCATCAGCGCCATCAATATAAACAGAAATAGCTTCAACTTCATTAAGATCAAACACCTTAATACCATGACCTTCAAGACGTTTTGCTGTGGCAACGGAGCTGGCAACAGCACCTTTAATGTCATCTTTCATGGTGGCCAGCGCATCAATGAAAAAGTTTGCAGTTGAACCAGTGCCCACGCCTATAATAGTGTCCTTAACAACGTACTTAAGTGCTTCTTGTGCAACGGCGAATTTCATTTCGTCTTGAGTCATAATGTGCTCCAAATTTTTTATATATTCAGCCAATTATACATCATTATGAAAAAAATCATTCTTGCTAGTAACAACCCAGGAAAAATAAAAGAGTTTAACGCCATGTTAAAAGGGGTTTATGAAGTGGTTTCTATGGGCGATATTAAGGTTAAAGAAGTGCCAGAAACCGGCCTAACGTTTGTTGAAAATGCACTGATTAAAGCTAGAAATGCAGCCGCGCAGTCTGGTCTGCCAGCGCTTAGCGATGATTCTGGCATTGTGGTTGATGCGCTTAATGGCAAGCCGGGAATTTATTCCGCCAGATATGCAGGCGATCATGGGGATGATGAGGCCAATACCCAAAAAATTCTAGATGAAATGACCCACGTGCCTGATGGCCAGCGCACTGCGCGGTTTTGGTGCGCTATTGTTTTTGTTGAGCATGCAAACGACCCAACGCCGATTATTATTCAGCGCGGCTGGGAAGGTGTGATTTTGCGCCAAAAAGTGGGTAAAAACGGCTTTGGTTATGATCCAATTTTTTACGTGCCCACTCACAAAAAGGCTTCTGCAGAATTATCAGCTGAGCAAAAAAATAATATTTCTCATCGAGCTAAGGCGTTGCAAGCACTATTAGCAGAGTTGCAGCTGTAGGCCGGTTTATTGTGTTGCAACTTCCACCACTAGCACTCTATATTCACTATCCTTGGTGCGTTAAAAAATGTCCATATTGCGATTTTAATTCCCATGAAGAGGGCGATAAAAATGGTTATATTGAAGAATTACTCAAAGATTTAGATGTAGATTTAGATTATGTTCAAGGCCGCAGTATTCATTCAATTTTTATCGGCGGCGGCACCCCAAGTTTAATGAGTGAGGCAGATTTATTCAAGCTATTTGAAGGGCTTAAACTGCGCTTAAATTTTAATGAGAATATTGAGATAACCTTAGAAACCAATCCAGGCACGTTCGAGATTGAAAAATTTAAAGCTTTTAGAAAAATTGGCATTAACAGGCTTTCAATTGGCGTGCAATCATTTGACGATGGGCATTTGCAATCGCTAGGGCGCATTCACAGCGCCCAAGAAGCTCAAAAAGCTTGTATTTATGCCAGCGATATTTTTGACAATTTTAATATTGATTTAATGTATGGCTTGCAAAATCAATCAGTTGCTAATTGCTTGTCTGATGTGCGCCAAGCTATTGACTTAAATCCGGCGCATATCTCGTTTTATCAACTGACCATTGAGCCCAATACTTTGTTTGCTAAATATCCGCCTATTTTGCCAAAAGAAGACGATATTTGGCATATGGGTGATTTGGGTATTAACTTATTAGAAGATAATGGATTTAGTAGATACGAGGTTTCTGCTTTTGGGAAAATCCCATCAAAACACAATATTAACTATTGGCAGTTTGGCGATTATTTAGGTATTGGTGCGGGTGCACACGGCAAAATTACATCAGTCAAAGAACAGGTAATTTTTCGAACCTTAAAATCTAAAGCGCCTAAAGATTATATTAACCAACGTAAAAAAACCATTGAAATAATTAACAATCCAGAATTTGAATTAATGCTAAATGCACTACGTTTAAAGCATGGGTTTAATGAGTCATTATTGCTTGATAGAAGCGGCGTCAGTATTGATAAAATCCATGATAAACTGGCTCACGCGCAAAAATTGGGACTGATAGAGCGCCGTAAAAACCTTATTCGTCCAACTGACAAAGGCTTTAATTTCTTAAATAATTTGCAAGAAATATTTTTATGATACAATTATTACCATTATGAAAATATTTTTTTCTTTTTGCTTGTTAATGTTGGCATTCATGGCTAATGCTCAAAACCTGAGTGCTGACGGGCAGCATAAACATCTTCAAAGCGCAGTAATAAGCACAGCAGCAAGCGGCGTAATAAATACAGCATCTATCAGTAATATGGATTGCTGCTCTGAAGGTACGCATGTTAATTGCACCGCTTTTACGCCGATTAATATACCGGCTAATTGGCATCAAGAAATAGCCAATAACTTTAGCTTATCAATGCCTATTATTGAAGCTTATTACACCTCTTTTATTTTTAAAATCCCCACACCGCCTCCAGCCGTTTAGCTTATTTGCAGTATTAGCTGCAAACTTATCTTATCAAGGCGACAACTTTTGATTGTCAATTTAAAAAAGTTAATTAGTTTTTTATCAAGCTAATAAAATCGAGGAAAGTACAATGAATAACCATTTATTATCACGTAGACAATTTGTCACGGGCATAACTGTAGGAGCTGCAACACTTGCAATTAATCCTAGTTTGTTATTCGCTAATGTTGGCAATAAAATTTCAAGCACCTTAACAGGCAATGTGTTTAATTTAAACATTGGCAAGCAAGCTGTCAATTTTACCGGCACAGCGCGCATTGCAACAACAGTTAACAACTCTTTGCCAGCACCTTTGTTGAAATTTAAAGAAGGTGAGATGATTACTTTAAATGTCACCAATCATCTTAAAGAAGATACTTCCATACATTGGCACGGCTTAATTTTGCCATCCCAAATGGATGGCGTGCCCAACATCAGTAATGATTTTTCAGGCATTAAACCGGGCGAAACATTTACGTATCGTTTTAAAGCGGCGCAAAGCGGCACTTATTGGTATCACTCGCATTCTGGTTTTCAAGAGCAAACAGGTTTATATGGCCCAATTGTGATTGAGCCCGCAGAAAAAGACCCTATGGCGTACGATAAAGATTATGTGGTTATGCTTTCAGATTGGACCGATGAAAATCCAACAGATGTGTATCACAAGTTAAAAAAACTGTCACATTATTATAATTTCAACGAACGCACTCACGGTGATTTGATGGAAGATGTTGATAAAAAAGGTTTTGAAAATACCTGGAATGATCGAAAAATGTGGAACCAAATGCGCATGAGTCAACGTGATTTATCTGACGTAACTGGATATACCTACACGTATTTAGCCAATGGACAAACGCCTGATAAAGGCTGGGTTGGTTTATTTAATAAGGGTGAAAAAATCAAACTTAGATTTATCAATGGTTCGGCGATGAGCTTTTTTGATGTACGAATTCCTGATTTAAAAATGACTGTGGTTGCCGCTGATGGGCAAAATATTCAGCCAGTATCTGTTGATGAATTCAGACTTGGGGTGGCAGAAACCTATGATGTGATTGTTGAGCCAAAAGACGATAGGGCGTACACTATTTTTGCGCAAGACATTGCCAGGTCTGGTTATGCCCGAGGCACGCTTACACCGAATGAATCTTTAATTGGAGAAGTGCCAGCACTTGATCCGGTGCCCAATTTAAGCCATGCTGATATGGGCATGGATATGTCGAATATGGCAGGCATGGATCATGGATCTATGGATATGTCAAAACCCATGAAAGGTGTGGATCATTCAAAGATGGACCATTCTAAGATGAATATGAGTAAACCTGCAAAACCCATGAAAGGTGTGGATCATTCAAAGATGGACCATTCCAAGATGGATATGAATAATAAGCCAATGACAACGATGCAGTCAATGGTAACGCATGTTGATACTGAATTTGGTCCACATGTGGATATGCGTTCTGAGTCGCCGCAATATCGGCTTGACGATCCCGGGGTTGGTTTGCGTAATAATGGCAGAAAAGTGTTGACGTATGCAGATTTACGTAATCTTAAAATGACGCATAATTACCCGGATCCAGACCGTGAAATTCAGCTGCACTTGACTGGCAATATGAGCCGCTATATGTGGTCAATCAATGGCGTTAAGTTTGCTGATGCGCAGCCTTTGCAGCTCAAATTTGGTGAGGTGGTGCGCATTACGCTTGTGAATGATACGATGATGAATCATCCCATGCATTTGCACGGCATGTGGAGCGATTTAGAAACGGGCGATAGTATGTACATTCCGCGCAAACACACGGTTATTGTGCAGCCAGGGGCAAAAATTAGCTATCGCGTTAAAGTTGATGCTATGGGCTCGTGGGCGTATCACTGTCATCTGCTTTATCATATGTTGGGCATGTTTCGCCGTGTGGATGTGGTTTAATTTAAGGAAAAAAACAATGAAAAATTTAAAAATAATAAGCAGTTTAATGCTGATTTTTTCTATGCAGGCTTATGCCAGCGGCATGGAAGATGATCCGATTGTCACCAAAGTAATGGTAGAAGTTGAATCTTCTAATGATAGCCAACAAACTTGGAATTTAGCGGCTTGGGCTGGCAAAGATTTACAAAAAATTTGGATTAAATCCGAAGGTGAAAAAGAAGAAGGAAAAATTCAAGAAGCGGAGTTACAACTATTATATAGCCAAGCCATTTCGCCTTTTTGGGATTTTCAATATGGCATAAAAAGAGACTTTAAGCCAACACCTACGCGTGATTGGCTGGTAGTTGCTGCCCAAGGTTTGACGCCATACTTGTTTGAGCTGGAGGCTTCGTTATTTGTGGGGGAATCTGGCCGCGCTGCTGTGCGATTAGACGCCGAGTATGAATATATGTTGACGCAAAAATTGGTTTTATCGCCTGAAATAGAGTTTAATATATTTGCTAAAGATGATGCAGCAGTTGGAACAGGTAAAGGTTTGGCAAATATTGAAGCTGGAATTAAGTTGCAATACGAGGTGATGCGTGAATTTGCACCTTATATTGGGGTGAATTGGGGTAAAAAATACAGCAATACTGCAAAATTTGCAAGCAATGAAGGCGAAGATATTGAAGATACCCAAGTTGTTTTAGGGCTGCGTTTTTGGTTTTAATATTTAAATAAAAAAAAGGAATAAAACATGAAAGTATTAATTATTTTATCAAGCGCATTATTTTTATCAGGGTGTTTTAATGGCGATGATTCGCAGGATAGCGCTAAAGATAGTGCACAACTGGGTAAGGCTACTTTTGAGAAAAATTGTGTACAGTGTCACGCCAAAGCAGGCAAAGGTTTGGCTGAAGATTGGAAGGCCAGATTACCCAATGGTATGTTCCCAGCGCCGCCACTCAATGGCACGGCGCACACATGGCATCATTCTCCAAAATCACTGATGACAACAATCAATGATGGCGGCGCAAAATTAGGCGGCTGGATGCCAGGGTTTAAAGATGCGTTGAGTGAGCCTGAAAAACAGGCTGTTTTAGATTATATTTTTGATCTTTGGCCAGAAGAAATTCAAAAAAAATATAACGCGAGGTTTAAAAAATGATTAATAGAAGACAATTTGTTCAATTAATATTAACGCTGGCTATATTGCCTAAACAACTACTGCAAGCAAAAGGGTTTTTATCACCAAATAGCTTTCACGTGCCTCCATTGGAGCTAGGCAAACGCCTGGGTAAGGATGTATTTTTTGATTTGGATATTCGCTCAGGTATGAGCATGATTTTGCCCAACAAGGCCACGCCGACTCTGGGCATAAATCAGAATTTTTTAGGTGTGACGTTACTTGCTAATAAAGGCGATCGAGTGCACATCAAGGTTAAAAATAATATTCATAAAACTGCCACATTGCATTGGCATGGAATGAAATTACCAGCTAAGGCTGACGGCGGGCCGCATCAGTCGATTAGCCCAAAACACACATGGCTAAGTGAATTTGATATTATCCAAGACGCTGCTACTTTATGGTATCACTCACACCAAATGCATGAGACGGGTTCGCAGGTGTATCACGGCTTAGCAGGTATGTTTATTATTAGCGATGACGAATCTAAAAAATTAAACCTGCCTGACGAATATGGCGTGGATGATTTTCCAGTGATTATTCAAGATAAGCAGTTTAATCGTAACGGTTCTTTTGCTTATTTAAGCTCGATGATGGATAGCATGCGAGGCATGAAAGGTAATACAATATTGGTTAATGGCGTGATTAATCCAGTTTTAAAAGCCAAAAAATCTTTAGTACGATTGCGACTATTAAATGGCTCAAACGCCAGAACTTATCAGTTAAGTTTTAATGATAATCGTGCGTTTAGCATTATTGCTAGTGATGGCGGTTTATTAGAAAAGCCAGTTAAAGCTAATACTATCCGTTTAGCCGCCGCTGAGCGCGTAGAAATTTTGGTAGATGTAAGCGATGGTGCGTACCCAATTTTAAGGCATACCGCCATACAAGAATCCTCAGGTATGGGCATGATAGGCATGATGCGCGGCATGGGTAACAATGATAAAAACATGAATATTTTCCAGATTGATGCTTCTAGCGCGCTTAAAAGTGCGAGCAGTATCCCTCAGATTTTAAGCAAACATGACAACCCACAACAATCAGAGGTAACTAGGCAAAGAAAGCTGGTCTTGCAAATGCAAATGGGGCCAAGAATGATGTTTGGTGGTGATGCTTTTAGTATTAATGGCAAAACCATGGGTATTAATCGAATTGATGAAGTGGTTAAGGCTGGAAGTACAGAAATCTGGCATTTAGAAAACGCCTCAATGATGCCGCATCCTTTACATATTCACAATGTCCAATTTAAAATAATTGCTCGTAAAGGCGGGATTAAAGGCCATGAGTTAGGCTTTAAAGATGTGGTTTTAGTGCATCCTCAAGAGCGAGTGAGTGTGATTATGAAGTTTCCAGAATTTCGGGACGCAAAAACACCTTATATGTATCACTGCCATATTTTAGAGCATGAAGATCGCGGTATGATGGGGCAATTTGTGGTGGTATAAAACTGGTATAAAGCTGGTAAAAAAAAATCTTAATCAGCTAGGTTTTTGCCAACTTTATTTTGATTAAATTAATTGATTTGAACAGCTTGTGTTATAGAATTTTTATTATCCAATAGTAATAACCAAGCTATTAATATAGGCGCTATTTTGTGGTTTTGGCTATCGAATAAATAATCAGTTTGGTTGCACGCTCATTAAGTAAAATAATACAAAACTTATTTTTATTATTATTATGTCCGATAACACACACAATATTGCCAGCGTTTTAACCGAAAGCCTGCCCTATATTCAAAAATTTCAAGGTAAAACCATTGTCATTAAATATGGCGGCAATGCCATGATCGATGAAAAGCTTAAATCAAGTTTTGCACGTGATATCGTATTAATGAAATCGGTTGGCATGAATCCAATTGTTGTTCATGGCGGCGGGCCGCAAATTGGTAAAACCTTAGAAAAAATTGGCAAACAAAGTGAATTTATAGGCGGCATGCGCGTGACTGATTCTGAGACCATGGATGTGGTTGAAATGGTTTTAGGCGGCTTGGTTAACAAACAAATTGTTAATCTAATTCACCAGCACGGCGGACATTCTATTGGTCTGACGGGTAAAGATGGTAGTTTAATTTCGGCCAAGAAATTACAACGCGATATTGAGCCAACTTCTGAAATTATTGATTTGGGCCATGTGGGCGAAGTCGATAAAATCGATATTTCAGTGATTGAATTATTATTAAAAGGTGACTTTATTCCTGTGATTGCGCCAATTGGCGTGGGTCAAGATGGATTTTCATACAATATTAATGCCGATTTAGTTGCAGGCGCTATCGCTGAAGCTTTAAATGCTGAAAAGTTGATTCTACTCACCAATACCCTAGGATTGCTCGACGCTAAAGATGAGCTTTTAACAGGTTTAAATGCAAAAATGATCGAGGCATTAATCGCTGATGGCACGATTCATGGCGGCATGTTACCTAAAATTGGCTGCGCATTATCAGCGGTTAAAAATGGGGTTAAATCCACCCATATTATTGATGGTCGCGTTGCTCATGCGGTGCTTTTGGAGGTATTTACAGACAACGGTGTGGGTACGTTAATTACTGGCAATGAGTAGCAATCATCGCGACACCATTAAAGTAGTTGATTGCCAGGTTCTGGCGCATTATCAATTTGAAGGCGATCAATATATTTTAACGCTTGCTTCAGAGGTTATTGCCAATCAAACCAAGCCAGGTCAATTTGTGCATATTAGCGTGTCAGATATTTTGCCGATGAGGCGCCCCATTTCTATTATGTCAGTTGACATTGAAAATGGCACGTTTGATCTTTTGTATAAAATCGTTGGCGAGGGTACTAGGCAATTAGCACAGCGCAAAATTGGCGAAATACTCAGCGTTATCGGCCCCATTGGTAACGGTTTTAAGATGACTGACAAAAAACTGCCATTACTCATTGGCGGCGGCGTAGGTATGCCGCCGATGATTGCCATTGCGCAAAGCATTAAAAATAGTGACTACGATGCTTTTGTAATTTTAGGCTCAGAAGTGCCATTTCCATTCACGCCAGAGCTTAGTAAAATGGGCAATCCCTGTCCAGAAGCCAGTCACACCATGCCTTTATTGGAAGAATGGGGTACGGCCTGTAGGCTTGCCAGTTTGCAAGACTATGAAGGCGTTTTTAAAGGTTACGTCACTGATTTAGCCAAAAAATACCTTGACAGCTTGTCAGCTGATGAGCGCTCGCAAGTTGAAATTTACGCTTGCGGTCCACACCCTATGCTCGAAGCAGTAGCCAAATTAGCCAAAGCATACAATCTGCCTTGTCAAGTCTCCCTAGAAGAAAACATGGCTTGCGCAGTGGGCGGCTGCGCAGGTTGTGTGGTGGAAGTAAAAACTGAAAATGGACCTGCCATGCAGCGTGTTTGTGTTGACGGCCCAGTATTTGACGCAACCACAGTCTTTTAGCTTCTTCTTTTTCCATTCTGACCACGTTGGATTTAAAAAATACTCAGTTACGTAGATTTACTACGCGCCTTCGTATTTTTTAAATCTACCTTGCACTAGCGATATACAGCAGTCCTCTAGGAGGATAATAAAGAAATGTTCGCTAAAACCAATCCCCATGATTTCTGAAAATTTAAAAAATGTTCAAAACCGTATCAATGCTGTTGATTCGAAAAAACAAGCAACCCTTATTGCCGTTAGTAAAACCAAACCTGCCGCTGATTTGCAATACGCAATTGACGCAGGTCAACGACATTTTGGCGAAAACTATTTGCAAGAGGCGTTAGAAAAAATTCAAACACTCAAAGGTCAGGCGCTTACTTGGCATTTTATTGGCCCGATTCAATCTAATAAAACTGCAAAAATTGCCCAAAATTTTGATTGGGTTCATAGCGTTGACAGGCTTAAAATTGCCAAAAGGCTCAACGATCAACGCCCAAATAATCTACCTAAACTTAATGTGTTATTACAAATTAATATCGATAACGAAGCGAGTAAATCGGGGGTTTTGGTGGATGAAATTGATGAAATTATTCCCCAGTTTGAAAATTTACAAAATATCGTATTAAGAGGTTTTATGTGCATACCCAGCCCTGATAATACCCAGCAAAGTTTTATAAAAATGGCTGAAATTCAAAAAAAATACCTCCGTTTTGATACCTTATCTATGGGTATGAGTAATGACTTTGAATTGGCTATTAAAAATGGCGCTACTTTTGTACGAATTGGCAGTGATATTTTTGGCAACAGAGCCTAATCTATTCATTTGAAAAATGCTGATTTTTTATTGATATAATAGATACTATGAAAATAAAAGTTTTAATTACCGGCGGTACGATTGACAAACATTACAAAGCGCTCACCGGCGAGTTGGCTTTTACTCAAACGCACATTGTGGATATGCTGAATCGCGGTAGATCCATGGCTGAAACCAGCTCTGAAGTATTGTTTTTAAAAGATTCGTTAGAGATAAGCGATACAGATCGCGAGTTTATTTTGGACAAATGCTTGTCTTGTGATGAAAAAATAATTTTAATCACCCATGGCACCGATACTTTGGTTAAAACAGCGCAATTTTTAGCAGGCAAGATTAAACACAAAACCGTGGTTTTATTTGGCTCAATGATTCCATATTCAGTTGATAATTCTGATGCAATGTTTAATTTGGGCGTGGCTTTAGGCGCTGCACAACTTAAACAAGATGGGGTGTATATTGCTATGAATGGGCAAGTATTTAATTTTGACAAAGTCGAAAAAGACAAAAACCTAGGAATCTTTACGGGCACCTAGGTTTTTTGTATAAAACTTGGCAAATTTTATTTTATCATATGCTCAATGGCTGCTTTTAATTCAGCATCAGAACAATCCATACAAGTGCCTTTTGGCGGCATGGCGCCTACGCCAGTAGTAGCAACTTTAACCAAATCTGCAATGCCGCGCTTAACTCTTGGCGCCCAATCAGCCTTACTGCCAAATTTAGGTGCATTTAAAATACCAATACTGTGACAACTCGCACAAGACGCCGTATAAACGGCTGCGCCACTACGCGCTTTAGCAGTTGTTTTAACTGGCGCTTTAACAGCATTAACGTCAATATCGCCGGCTAAATAAACCTGACCTGAAGGTTTGATGCGCTCTTCTAGACTCAAGTTGTCATCGTAGCCAACGTGAATAAGATTGCTAAAAAAAGTTTTAGCGCCAAAAATAATGGCAAAAATAATGATAATTGCTATAACTGAGTTTTTAAAGTACATGGTGGTTTTTTCCTTATATTGACAAGGCCTTTATATATTCATCCATAGTCATATAAAGGCCTCTTTAGTAAGTTATAATTCTTAAAGGACGCAAATTATATCAGAATGATCAAGAAATCAATATCAAATGGCATTAAAGTATTAAAAATAAGCACTTGGCTGAGTGTCTTTTTATCTTTAGTAATTATATTAATTGTTGGTTTTTTTGTCACCTTTCCAAGTTTTATCAAGCCCTCGATTGAAGCGCAATTATCTACAATAACAGGGTTTAAGGTTGATTTATCTGAAATCAATTTTGGACTTGATCAGGGCGATATTTCTTTAAATATTCCCGAGTTAATTGTCAGTTCAAAACAAACAAAACAAACCTTGGCGCTGATTAAAAATTTGCATTGGCAGGTTCAATTGCCTAGCCTTTTAGGCAGTGTTTATCAGCCTAGTCAAGTCACGATTGATGTATTAAGTATTAACAACACAGAACCCACCTCTTTTTCGATTGATCAAATAAAGCAACTGGTTTCAAAAGAGACACTGGAAATTGCACACTTTTTTAAATCTTTAAAGATCAAAAAAACCATTATTAAGGCTGAGCAAGAGATTGAAATAGCGCCGCTGGTTGTTAGCCATGACCAAGGTCAATTAGTGATGCGTATTAGTGATCAAAACATTAATGGTCAGCGCCTTGAGGTTACTGTCGCATTGTCAAGCGAACAAACGGCTACGTATGAATTTATCACGCTGCCTATAACCCTTAAAAATGCAGAATTTTCATTATTGTCTAATTTAAAACTTTACCAAAAAACAGGGCAAAATTACGCTGAATTTTCAGGATTTATTAAACAAATAGAAGTGCTAAATCTTGTTAAATATTTGCCAGTAGTTGTTGGTCAGTCAACTAACGACTGGATAAAAAATGGCTTTAAGTCTGGCGTGTTAAAAAATTCAAATTTTCACATAATTCAAAATTTGTCAAAAGACCTGCCAGACGAGGTTAGTTTTACAGCGCATTTGACTGACGCGCAGTTGTTATTTGATGCAGACTGGCAGACGCTTAAAAACCTAGATGCCAATATTAGTACCGATGGAAAAAAAATTAAAGTATTGGTAAACAATGCCCAGTTATATGATTTACCACTCAATAATATTTCGCTTGAAATTGCAGATATAAACCAACCTGATTTAGATTTGCAGCTGCTTGGAAAAATTAATACCCATAGCAAGACTTTGCTAGATTTTATAACTCAAGCGCCTATGGGTGAAGAAGTGCACGAGGCGATTAAGCAATTTAACTTAACTGGAATGCTTGAAGCTGAGCTTGATTTGCTTATTCCATTGAATGATCGAGTCTCAACGCCAGACGCCGATTCATCAGCTGAAATTAACTTTACCGCACATTTGACTGACGCGCAGTTGTTATTCGATGCAGACTGGCAGACGCTTAAAAACTTAGATGCCAATATTAGTAAAAATGGAAAAAATGTTAACGTATTGGTAAACAATGCCAAATTGTATGATTTACCACTTAGTAATTTCACGCTTGAAATTGCCGATGTGAGCCAGCCAAATTTAAACATAAAATTACTGGGTGAAATTAATGCCAGTAGTGAAGCTTTGATAGCGTTTTTAGCGCAAGCGCCTGTTGGCGAAGTTACACATGAAGCGATTGAAAAATTTAGCTTAACAGGGCCATTAAAAGCTAAGCTTGACCTGCTTATTCCACTTGATAAGGCTCAAGATCCAACATTGAACGTGGATTTAACCATTCAAAATAATCAGCTAACAATCTTAGAAAGCGGGATTGTGATTAGCGATTATGATTCTAAAATTAAGCTGCATGATTCTAAAATTAGCACTGCAGGCACGGGCAATATTCGTAATATTCCCTTCGACATTCGAATTAATCCTAGCGACAGGCAAACCGATCAGCCGGTATCTTTTGCAGTAGAATTGACCAATCAGGATAATAATTTTGAGCTGTATTTAACCCAGCAATCAGAGCAAACTTGGCACGCTAATATTGAGTCTGAGGCGTTAAAAGCCAATATAGAAGTAGCCTTAAGTGATGATTTTCCCAGTGTTCGAATTATTGATTTGCAAGTTTCAACATTGGACAGCTTGAAGGGTGACTGGGATGTTCAGCCAAATGATTTACCGAATATGTTTTTGGCCACACAAAGTATTACCGTTGACGGACAACAAATTCCTAACTTTAGTGCTGAGTTAGCGTCTAAAAATAATATTTTAAAAATTACAAATTTAACCTTTGAAGGGGTAGGAGTTAATAAACAAGATCTGTTGTTTGACGGCGCTTGGGTAGCAGGAAAAACACTGTTGATTGCCAAAGCAAAAGGCAAAGGCTTGAGTGAATTTTTACAAACATTAAAAATCGATGAAAAAGTTACTGGGGGTGAGTTTGATTTTGATGTGCGTATTTTTTGTGATTGTGCGCCGTGGAATATGAGTTTAGACAAAGCCAGCGGCATTGCTCAAATGAGTGTTAAAAAAGGTATTTTTACTGATAAAGATCCTAATATTGGCAGGGTTCTATCCTTGCTGAATGTTAAAACAGTGGCAAAACGTCTGCAGCTTGATGTCTCAGATTTGATTGATAAAGGTTTTGTTTATGACAGTATTGATGCAAAAATCACCCTACAAGATTCACTGGCAACCATTGATCATTTTCAGTTAGAGGCAAGTTCAAGTGCAATAACCTTGTCTGGGGAGAGTAATGTTGTTGATAAAATATATGACATTGAAGCAGTAGTAACGCCTGCAGTTAGTGGCGTGATGCCCATTGCTGCCTATCTTGCAGGCGGCGGACTGATTGGCTTAGGGGTGTGGCTGGTCGATGAGCAATTGTTTGATGGTAAACTGTTTAATAAAATTATTGATAAAGTGGCGCAGTTTAAATATAAAATTACAGGTCCGTGGCGTGAGCCTATTATTGAATAATAATGCAAAGACTTATATTAAAAAACACAACAATTTCATGATTGAGCAGCTATTAGATGATCACCATCTAACCCCAGAAAAAATTCATTCATTACTTGATTCTTTATCAGAGAAATCACCGGATTACGCTGATTTGTATTTTCAATATTCGGTGGCTGAATCTTGGTTTTTAGAAGAAAGTATTGTAAAGTCTGGCACTTATAATATCAGTCATGGTGTTGGCGCGCGAACGGTTGCTGGTACACAAACCGGGTTCTCTTACTCAGATGATTTAAATAGCGAAGCCATTGAAAAAGCCATTAATTTTGCCAAAGGCTCGGGCTTAAATGCTAAATCTGTGCCCATACAAGCCTTTCAATCAGTCCCTGAAATCGCCAAATATAGCGGCCTAAACCCACTTGGCAGTCTTAATTCACAAGAAAAAGTAGATTTTTTAAATCGCATTGATGCGTTAGCCAGAAAAGAGCCTAAAGTAAAGCAAGTCAGCGCCTCTATTTCTGGCGCTTACTCAGAAGTGTTAATTGCTTCGAATGATGGGGTTTATCAAACCGACTACCGGCCGATGGTTAGGGTTAGCGTCAGCGTTATTGTCGAGCACAATGGGCGCATTGAATCTGCCTCAAGTGGCGGCGGCGGGCGTTATGATTATCGTTACTTCATCGATCATAGTTTAGATGAAATTTATGTGGCTGAAGCCATTAGACAGGCCTTAGTGGCGCTCGAAGCAAAAGCTGCGCCAGCGGGTAATATGCCAGTTATTTTAGGCCCTGGCTGGCCGGGTGTGTTGTTGCATGAAGCCATTGGTCATGGGCTAGAAGGGGATTTTAATCGCAAAGAAACCTCAGTATTTACTGGGAAAATGGGTCAGCAAGTGGCCAGCTCAAAATGCACCATTGTTGACAACGGTACTTTGGCTAATAGGCGCGGCAGTCTTACTGTGGATGATGAAGGTACGCCGACTCAAAACACCACTTTGATTGAAAATGGCATTCTTAAAGGTTATTTATTTGACAAGATGAATGCAAGATTAATGGGTCTTGAATCAACAGGTAATGGGCGCCGTGAGTCTTATTCGCATATACCCATGCCTAGAATGACGAACACTTACATGCTTAATGGTCAGGATAATGTGGATGAGATGATTGCCTCGGTTGATGACGGTATTTATGCGCTGAATTTTGACGGCGGTCAGGTGGATATTACTTCGGGCAAGTTTGTTTTTAGTGCTAATGAGGCTTATTTAATTAAAAATGGCAAAATTTCTCACCCAGTTAAAGGTGCAACATTGATTGGTTCTGGCGATGAAGTTTTGAAAAAAATCTCCATGGTAGGTAATGATTTAAAACTTGATGGCGGTATTGGTGTTTGTGGCAAGGACGGACAATCTGTCCCTGTTGGTGTGGGCCAGCCTAGTCTTAAAATTGATGGATTAACCGTTGGCGGCACGCAATTAAATGCTTAGAGATTTTTATATAAGTACCGACTTAAATGTATTTGTTGTTATTGATGGATTATGTCATTAAAATGGATATAATGTTTAAATTAAAGTTTAAGAGTTGGAGCGTTAGGTGTTAGAAAACTACCTACCTATTATTGTATTTATCCTACTGGGTCTTGGGTTTGGCGCAGGACCTATGTTGATTGGCTATTTGCTAGGTCCTAGCAAGCCCAGCGAGGAAAAAAATTCTCAGTTTGAATGCGGCTTTCCAGCCTTTGACGATTCACGTATGTACTTTAATGTGCGTTATTATTTAGTGGCTATTTTGTTTATTTTATTTGACTTAGAAGTAGCCTTTGTTTTTCCATGGGCAGTTGTACAGTCTGATTTAGGCTGGTTTGGTTTCATCTCTATGGGCATCTTTTTATCTTTATTGGTGGTTGGTTTTATTTACGAATGGAAGAAGGGTGCACTCGAATGGGAATAACAAGCTGCATCTTTTTTGATTCTACGGCGTTATATTGCCAAAATACTCAATCACATAGATTTACTATGCTCATTCGTATTCTTTACAATATGCCTTGCATAATGCAAAAAATACTTGCTTCTTCTAATAACATGTTCACTTTGTTGAAAGTAAAAATACGTGTTCATTTAGAGAGGATTTGGCATGGCTATTGAAGGTTTAATGAAAGAGGGGTTTGTAACTACCTCGCTCGACAGCGTTATCAACTGGGCCAGAACGGGCTCCTTGTGGCCCATGACTTTTGGTCTGGCTTGTTGCGCGGTAGAGATGATGGAAGCGGGCTCTTCTCGTTATGATTTAGATCGGTTTGGTATTGTCTTTAGACCCACGCCGCGTCAATCAGATTTAATGATTGTTGCCGGCACTTTAACCAATAAAATGGCGCCTGCTTTGCGTAAGGTTTATGACCAAATGCCAGAGCCAAAATGGGTAATCTCAATGGGATCGTGCGCTAATGGCGGCGGTTATTATCATTATTCTTATGCGGTTGTACGCGGCTGTGATCGTATTGTGCCGGTGGATATTTACGTGCCAGGTTGTCCGCCAACCGCAGAAGCACTACTTTACGGCATTATGCAATTACAAGATAAAATCCGCCGTACCAACACCATCGCCCGCACGTAGATTATGCAAATATTAATTGAACAATTAGAGCAAATTTTCGACAAGGATAATTTAACATTGGCCTTTGGTGAGCTCACTTTAATGGTTGACAGTAACAATATTATTGACAGCTGTTTAAAATTGCGCGACCAACTTGGGTTTGATACCTTGATTGATTTATGCGGCGTTGATTATCTGACTTATGGCCATTCTGATTGGGCGCATGATGCAAGTAGCTCTGGCTTTTCTAGAGCGCGATCAGATCAAAACAATGAAGACAGGCACGAGCAGCGTTTTGCCGTGGTGTATCATTTATTATCCGTTAGTAAAAATTATCGAATTCGAGTTAAGACTTTTGTTGATGAAGCGCAGCCAATGATTAAATCAGTGACTGATATTTGGGCATCAGCTGATTGGTATGAACGTGAAGCCTTTGACTTAATGGGCATCTTATTTGAAAATCATACCGATTTACGCCGTATTTTGACAGATTACGGTTTTGTCGGGCATCCGCTTAGAAAAGATTTCCCCATGATTGGTGAAGTTGAAATGCGTTATGACGAAGAATTGGGTCGTGTGGTTTATGAAAAAGTCAGCATTGAGCCGAATATTAACGTTCCGCGAGTGATTAGGAAATAAGCATGGCAGAAATTCGCAACTATACCCTTAATTTTGGCCCTCAGCATCCAGCAGCGCATGGCGTATTGCGCCTAATTCTTGAAATTGATGGCGAAGTTATCGAGCGCGCTGATCCGCATATTGGGCTATTACATCGCGGCACAGAAAAACTCATAGAATCAAAACCTTATAATCAATCAATTGGTTATATGGACCGGTTAGATTATGTTTCAATGATGTGCAATGAACACGCCTACGTGATGGCAATAGAAACCATGCTAGCGCTAGAAGTGCCCAAACGTGCGCAATACATTCGCGTTATGTTTGATGAAATCACGCGTATTTTAAACCATCTAATGTGGCTTGGTACGCATGCACTTGATGTCGGCGCAATGAGTATTTTCTTGTACGCTTTTCGCGAGCGTGAAAAACTTATTGATTGTTATGAAGCGGTTTCTGGCTCGCGTATGCATGCTACTTATTATAGGCCGGGCGGCGTATATCGAGATCTGCCAGAGCAAATGCCAAAATATTTAAAAACTGATTTTCGCTCTGATAAAGAATTGGAAGTCATGAATAAAAACAGGCAAGGTTCATTATTAGACTTTATTGATGATTTTGTAAAAGAATTCCCGCGCCATATTAAACAATACGATGATTTGTTAACTGAAAATCGTATTTGGAAGCAAAGATTGGTTGATATTGGTATCGTCTCGGCGAAACGTGCCAAACAATTAGGCTTTACCGGTCCAATGCTTCGAGGTTCTGGCGTGGCTTGGGATTTAAGAAAAAATCAGCCTTATGCGGTTTACGATCAACTAGAATTTGATATTCCAGTTGGCGTAACGGGCGATAGCTACGATCGCTATTTGGTGCGCATGGAAGAATTGCGCCAATCAAATAAAATCATCGATCAATGCGTTACTTGGCTTAAAGCTAATCCAGGCGCGGTAATGAGTGATGATAAAAAAGTATCGCCGCCAAAACGCACTGACATGAAAGACGATATGGAATCATTAATCCATCACTTTAAATTATTTACCGAAGGTTACGCTTTGCCTGAAGGTGAGGTTTATAAAGCCGTTGAACACCCTAAAGGCGAGTTTGGTATTTACCTAATTTCAGACGGCGCTAATAAACCTTATCGAGTTAAAATCAGAGCGCCAGGTTTCCCGCACCTAGCTGCAATGGATGAAATGGTTAAAGGTCATATGCTGTCAGATGTTGTCACCATAATCGGCACGCAAGATATCGTTTTTGGAGAGATTGACCGATGATAAGCTTCGTCTTTTCCTCTTCTGCTGTGTTATATTTTAAAAATACTCAGTCACGTGGTTCTTACCACGCTCTTTCGTATTTTTTACAATATGCCTTGCAGAAGGGAAAAATACTCGCTTCTAAAATTTTTGCTTCTAAAAGTTTCGCCTTTAACGGGTTTATTGATATAAAGATGAAAGGTTTAGCATTATGATCTCTAAAAAAACACAAACACAAATTGACGCCTGGATTGGAAAATATCCACAAGGCAAGCAAAGCTCTGCGGTAATGGAGGCTTTAAGAGTTGTTCAGGCAGAAAACAACAACCAGTTAACGCCTGATTTGATTCAAGCAGTGGCTGACTATTTAGATATGCCTGGTATTGCTGCTGCAGAAGTGGCTACTTTTTATGAAAATTATAATCATCAGAGTGTTGGCAAATACACGATTCGTTTTTGTCATAACATTTCTTGCATGCTGAATGGTGCAGATGATTTAATTAATCATCTTGAAACTAAACTGGGCGTTAAGACGGGCGAAGTAACCCAAGATGGCCTAATTAGCGTTAAAAAAGTAGAGTGTTTAGGTGCTTGCGTAGGCGCGCCTATGTTTCAAATCGGTGATCAATATTATGAGAACCTTACCACGGACAAAATTGACAAAATTGTGGACGGTTTAAAATGAATGAAGTTTGTTTTAAGAACTTAGATAAAGACCAATGCTGGTCGCTGGCAACCTATGAGGCGAGTGGCGGCTACAGTATTTGGCGAAAAATTTTAAAAGGTGAACTCGCGCCTGAACAAATTATTGATGAATTAAAAACATCAGGTCTTAGAGGTCGAGGCGGCGCAGGATTCCCAACAGGTCTTAAGTGGAGCTTTATGCCGCGTAATTCAAGTGGGCAAAAATACGTGGTGTGCAATTCTGACGAAGGCGAGCCAGGCACTTGTAAGGATCGCGATATTTTGCGTTTTAATCCGCACGCCGTGATTGAAGGCATGGCGATTGGCGGTTTTGTGATGAATGCAACGGTGGGTTATAATTATATCCGCGGTGAATTTATGGAGCCATTTAAGCGTTTTGAAGGCGCCCTTAAAGAAGCTTACAGCGCAGGCTTGCTGGGCAAAAATATTGACGCTTCAGATATTAACTTTGATTTATATACTCATTTAGGGGCAGGCGCTTATATTTGCGGAGAAGAAACTGCCTTATTAGAATCCATCGAAGGCAAAAAAGGCCAGCCAAGATTCAAGCCGCCATTCCCTGCGAATTTTGGCTTATTTGGCAAACCAACCACTATTAACAACACTGAAAGTTTTGCTTCAGTGCCTGATATTATGCGTAATGGCGGGCAATGGTTCGCTGATTTAGGCGTTCAAAATTCAGGCGGCACTAAGCTATTTTCAGTGTCAGGTCATGTGAACAATCCAGCTAATTTTGAAGTGTCTATGGGTATGCCATTTAAAGAATTATTAGAACTTGCGGGCGGCATGCGCAAAGGCTCAAAACTCAAAGCAGTAATTCCGGGCGGCTCTTCAACACCCGTGCTTACCGCCGAGGCAGCCATGAACATGACCATGGATTATGACGGCATTGAAAAAGCCGGCTCTATGCTCGGCGCCGGCTCTGTGATTATTATGGATGATTCAACCTGTATGGTTAAAGCCTTAACGCGTTTGGCGCATTTTTATTATGATGAATCTTGCGGTCAGTGTACGCCGTGCCGCGAAGGTACAGGCTGGCTCTATCGAGTATTAAAACGTATTATGGATGGTAAGGGTAAGGCGGATGATATCGACTTATTACTTGGCGTTCAGGAAAAAATTATGGGTAATACCATTTGCGCTCTGGGTGATGCAGCGGCAATGCCAGTTGAAAGTTTTCTGCGCAATTTTCGCGAAGAATTTGAGTACTACATTGAACATGGCAAAAGCATGGTGAAAGGATAATGATAGAAATTGAAATTGATGGCAATATGGTCAAGGCTAACGCTGGCGAAATGCTGATTAGCGTTACCGATAGAGAGGGCATTAGCGTGCCAAGATTCTGCTACCACAAAAAACTTTCTGTTGCGGCGTCTTGCCGTATGTGTTTGGTGGATGTGCAGGGCGCACCAAAGCCTCAGCCTGCGTGCTCAACGCCTGTGAATGAAGGCATGAAAGTTCATACGCAAAATGACAGAGCCAAAGCCAGTCAAAAAGCAGTAATGGAATTTTTACTCATTAACCACCCATTAGATTGCCCAATTTGCGATCAGGGCGGCGAATGCGAGTTGCAAGACGTTGCTGTAGAATATGGCTCTGATGTTTCACGGTTTAGCGAAGGCAAGCGCGTATTGCCATCAAGCGATATTGGTCCTTTAATTCAAACCGATATGACCCGCTGTATTCACTGCACACGTTGCGTGCGTTTTGGTAGTGAAATTGCCGGCATTATGGAAATGGGCGCTACCGGTCGCGGTGAAGATTTAAAAATTGAGCCATTCTTGGCACAAGGTATTACTTCAGAGCTTTCTGGCAATATGATTGACGTATGTCCAGTCGGCGCTTTAACCTCCAAACCGTTCAGATACGAGCTTAGATCTTGGCAAATGGGCTCTGTTGAAGGTATTGCCAGACATGATTTAGTGGGTTCAAACCTTTACGTGCAGACTTACAAAGGCGCTGTTAAACGCCTTGTGTCTGGTGATAATGATAACGTTAACGAAACCTGGATTTCAGATCGGGATCGTTTTTCTTACGAAGGCTTGACGCATGAAAACAGGCAGCTTTTTCCGCAAATTAAAGTGGCAGGTCAGTGGAAAAAAGTGGATTGGGACGTTGCGTTAGATTTTGCCATTAAAGGGTTAAAAAATAACATTCTAAACAGTCGCAATGCGCAAAAATTAGGCGGATTAACCTCAAGCACTGCAAGCACAGAAGAGCTGCATTTAATGCAAAAATTACTACGTGAGCTAGGTTGCGAGAATCTTGATTATCGTTTGAATGTTAAAAATCTAAATAAAACCATTCATCTTCAATCGACTATTAAATTAATGCAGCTTGAGCGTGTGGATTATGCGCTAGTTGTTGGCTCAAACTTGCGCTTAGAACAGCCAATGATTAACCACCGATTACGCAAAGCGCATTTGTCGGGCGCAACCATTGATGCGATAAACGTTAAAGATTTTGAAATCAACTACCCAATTAACAACGCACTCACAGCGCCAAATGAAATCGCCAATACCTTGGCAGGCGTTTTAAAAACACTGTTTGATAAAAATAAGCAAACATTGCCAGAATATTTATCTGCAATAAAGCCCAGTACTAACGCTGTTAATATAGCTAATAAGCTGCTTGACTCAAAAAGCCCAGTATTAATATTAGGCGAGCATATTGTTAACAATGCACAGGCCGGTAGTATTGCTAATTTAATCGCGCAAATTGCCAAGCAAGCAAATGGTGAAACCTTGAACGTCAGCATGACAGCAAATGTTTTAGGCGCGCAACGTACAAACTTTACGCCGAATGGCGCAGGTATGAATGTTAATGAAATGTTAGCGGCTGAAATGCGCGCATTTTTGTTATTAGACATCTATCCTGAATACGATTTTCACGATTTAAACGCAGCGCTTAAAGCGTTGTCAAAAGAAGATGTGTTTGTGGTATCGCTCAACAGCTTCAAAAACGATTTAGTAGCGCAATATTCTGATGTTATTTTGCCGATGGCCGCAATGTATGAAACCTCGGGCACGCACATTAATATTAATCAGCAGATGCAATCTTTTTGCGCGGCGGTTAGCGCATCTGGCGCGGCTAAGCCAGCTTGGAAAATTTTAAAAGTATTGGCTGATTTATTAGATCTGCCAGGATTTCATTTTGAAAACTCACAACAAGTGTTAAGTGAGTTAGAGCATCAGTCAACGCCAACGCATGAATACTATACAAGTATTAATATTGACGATCAATCATCAGCAATCGAAACTATTTGGATGCATTCGCCTTATCATACGGACGTTTTACTGAGGCATGCTCGGTCATTAACAATGAGCAAAATTGGGCAAATGCACAGCGCTTCAATGAACCCAGCCACTGCCAAACTATTGTCAATCAGTGAGGGCGATGCTTATTTAGGCGTTCCAGTTGAAATTAGCCATACTATGGCAGATCAATGTGTGTTTGTTAATAGTAATCAAGCAACCAATACAGGAGGCTTTTGATGATGCAACTATGGCAATCTTTTGTCATCGGTATTCATGAATTAATACCGTGGCTTGATGGCAGCATTGCTGCAATTATTGTTATTTTAATTAAGGCAATGGCTTTAATTATGCCGTTGCTATTAACCGTTGCCTACTTTACTTATGCAGAGCGTAAAGTCATCGGCTATATGCAGCTTAGAATTGGCCCTAATCGCGTTGGACCTAAGGGTTGGTTGCAGCCGATTGCGGATGCCTTAAAGCTGATGACCAAAGAGATTATCTTTCCTTCCAAGGCGAATATTTATCTATTTTTATTAGCGCCTATTTTAGCCATTGCACCCGCAATCGCTGTCTGGGCAGTTATTCCTTTTGATGAAGGTATTTACGTAACCAATTTAGACGTGAGTTTGTTGTATGTATTAGCAATCGGCTCAATTGGTGTTTATGGCATTATTTTAGCTGGCTGGGCATCTAACTCAAAATACCCTTTACTCGGTGCACTTCGAAGTGCATCACTGCTGGTTTCTTACGAAATTGTGATTGGTTTTGCCTTGGTAACTGTGGTGATGATTGCTGGTAGCGTTAATCTAAACATCATTGTTGCTGGTCAGCAGGGCGGCATAATGCATTGGTATTTTGTTCCTTTGTTTCCGATGATGATTATCTTTTTTATCTCCGCTTTGGTAGAGACAAATCGCGCACCATTTGACGTAGTAGAAGGTGAAAGCGAAATTGTTGGCGGCACGCATGTTGAATATTCAGGTATGACATTTGCCGTGTTTTTCTTGGCAGAATATGCCAATATGATTTTTATGGCTGTCTTGGCTGTTATTTTGTTTTTTGGCGGCTGGCACTCACCATTTGAAGGTATTGCTTATTTAGAGACAGGCTTTGCTTGGGTGCCAGGCATTATTTGGCTACTGGCAAAAACCAGCTTTTTTATGTTTTTATATTTATGGGTTAGAGCAACATTCCCACGCTTTAGGTATGATCAAATTATGCGTCTCAGCTGGAAAGTATTCTTGCCAATAACCATCGTTTGGATTTTTGTTGTTGCTTTAATGACGCAATTACAAATCGGGCCTTGGTTTTCATAAAGGGTTATTTAAATGATGAACAAACTAAAAAAACTAATAAAAAGCCTAACCTTGAGTGAATTACGCTCAGGCATGAAAATTACCGCCAAAGAATTGGTTAATACTAAAATAACGGTGCAATACCCTGAAGAAAAAACCCCAATTTCACCCAGATTCAGAGGTTTGCACGCACTTAGGCGTTATCCGAATGGCGAAGAGCGCTGCATTGCTTGCAAACTTTGCGAAGCCGTGTGCCCGGCCAACGCCATTACCATTGAATCAGAAATGCGCGATGATGGCACGCGCCGCACCACCCAATACGACATTGATTTGTTTAAGTGTATTTTTTGCGGATTTTGCGAAGAAGCTTGCCCCGTGGATGCAATTGTTGAAACGCAGATATTTGAATATGCCTTTGAATCAAGACAAGGCAGTATTATGACCAAAGAGCGCTTATTAGAAGTAGGCGATGATAACGAGAGCGCAATCAGCGAGGCAAGAGCGCAAGATTCGAAATACCGATAATAGAGGACTTTGTGTAAATATGAATAATCAGCCAAAACCCACTTTTCAGCAACTTGGTAATTTTTTAAACCTAGCCTTAGACTTACTAGGACAAGGTTTAAGAAAATCACCAAGTTGGAAAAAATTGAATTTAGCTAACCATCCTTATTCACACAAAGGCCTCAAGGATAAGATCAATGAGTTCTGAACAAATAATTTTTTACATTTTATCATTTTGGTTTATTGCCTCATCATTGGCAATGATTTTTTCGCGTAATGCAGCAAAGGCGGTATTATTTTTAGTGTTAATCTTTTTTTCTGCAGCCAGTATTTGGATTTTATTAGAGGCTGAGTTTTTAGCAATTACCTTAATTCTGGTTTATGTTGGCGCAGTTATGGTGCTGTTTTTATTTGTGATTAAAATGCTTAATATCGACAAATCCACCTTGCGCGCAAAATTTGCAGGTTATTTGCCGTTAGGTTTGGTGGTGGCGTTAATCATTATTGCCCAAATGACTTTAGTACTTGGCGGCGCCCAATTTGGACTGGAAGTCATGCCTTCGCCAGCAAGACATGGCGCGGATTATAGTAACATTACGCAATTAGCGCTGCAACTTTATACCACCTATGTTTATCCATTTGAACTGGCGGCAGTGCTACTACTCATTGCGATTATTGCTGCAATCACGCTGGTGCATAAAAAAGAGATCAAGCGCAAAAGTCAATCGATTTCCAAGCAGGTTAATGTGCGTGCCAAAGATAGAGTCCGCGTTGTCTCTATTGCCCCGCCCTCTAAGGAGAAAAAATAATGGTTAGTTTGAGTGATTACTTGATTTTAAGTAGTATTATTTTTTGTATTGGTTTGGCAGGTATTTTCATTAATCGAACCAATATTATTACCTTGCTAATGTGTGTGGAACTTATTTTGGTAGCGGTTAATACCAACTTTATTGCTTTTTCACATTTTTTAGGCAATGATGCCGGTCAAATTTTTGTATTTTTCATTCTAACAGTGGCCGCCGCTGAAGTTGCTATTGGCTTGGCAATTTTAACTTTACTGTTTAGAGTTCGCGGCTCTATCAATGTCGATGTCACTAACAGTTTAAAGGGATAATAATGGAACAAATTTATTTAACCATTGCTTTAGCACCTTTAGTCGGCGCGATTTTTGCTGGATTTTTAGGCTCGTTATTAGGCAAAATGGCAACCAATGTTGTTACTATTTTGGGTATTTTAGTTTCAACAATATTGTCTTTATATGTGTTTAATCACCATGTACTTGAAGGCGCGCAAGCATTTAATCAAAACCTTTATACTTGGATGCAAATTGGCAATCTAAATATCAGTGTTGGTTTTTTAATCGACAATTTAACAGCGGTAATGATGGTGGTTGTGTCGTTTGTCTCGCTGATGGTGCATATCTACACCATTGGTTATATGCATGATGATGCGGGTTATACCAAATTTTTTAGCTATATTTCGTTGTTCACTTTCTCGATGTTTATGCTAATTATGTCGAATAACTTTATGCAGCTGTTTTTTGGCTGGGAAGCAGTTGGTTTGGTCTCTTACTTATTGATTGGCTTTTGGCATCATAAGCAAAGTGCAGTTGAGGCCAATCTTAAAGCCTTCTTGGTTAACCGTGTGGGCGATTTTGGCTTTTTGCTAGGTATTGCTTTGGTGCTGATGTATTTTGGTTCACTAGATTACGCCGAGGTGTTTGCAAGTTTGGGCAATATCGCAGGTACTACCATGCTTGACGGCGCTTCGGTCATTACAGTTATTTGTATTTTGCTATTTATTGGTGCGATGGGTAAATCGGCCCAAGTGCCGCTACATGTTTGGCTGCCAGGTTCGATGGAAGGCCCAACACCAATTTCAGCGCTGATTCATGCGGCCACTATGGTAACGGCAGGTATCTTCATGGTATCGCGCATGTCACCGATGTTTGAACTTAGCGAAACAGCGCTGATTGTGGTGATGGTTGTGGGCGCGATTACAGCTTTATTTATGGGTTTATTAGGCATTGTACAAAACGACATTAAAAAAGTTGTGGCTTATTCAACCCTCTCGCAATTGGGTTATATGACCGTTGCGCTGGGCGTTAGCGCTTATTCAGTAGCCATATTCCATTTAATGACACATGCATTTTTTAAAGCATTATTATTCTTAGCAGCAGGCTCGGTGATTGTTGCCCTGCACCATCAACAAGACATACGCAAAATGGGCGGCTTGCGTAAAAAGATGCCAATTACCTATTGGACTTCATTAATTGGCACATTGGCGCTCATTGGTTTTCCAGGTTTTGCTGGTTTTTATTCAAAAGACATGATTATTGAAGCGGTGCATTTTTCCAGCTTGCCTTTTGCTGATTGGGTTTATGTGGTTGTGATTGCTGGCGTATTTATCACCGCTTTTTATTCGCTTAGAATGTTCTTTTTGGTATTTCATGGCAAATCTAGAATGGACGAACAGGCGCACGCGCACGTTAAAGAATCATCCATTAGTATTACCTTGCCGCTAGTGGCGCTGGCGATTCCTTCTTTAATTATTGGTTATTTCACCATTAATCCAATGTTATTTAATGGTTGGCTCGATGACGCCATTACAGTTAGCGCTAGTCATACTTCTATGGCCAGTCTAGAGTCCACATTCCATGGTGCTTTTGGTATGATTATGCACGCCGTGCAAACCTGGCCTTTTTGGATGATGGTAGGCGGCATTGCTAGTGCTTGGACGTTGACTCTTTATAAGCCGGCGTGGGCTACTTGGATTCAGAAAAAATTTCATCGCAGTAATTATGTGCTTGAATCTTTATATGGTTTTGATCGTTTCAATGATATTGTTTTTGTCGGCGGCGTTAAAAAACTGGGCAACTTTTTATACAAAGTGTCTGATTCTGGATTAATCGATAAAATACTGGTAAATGGTAGCGCAAAGTTTATTGGCTTTATTGGCTCGGTTATTAGGCCTATTCAAACAGGCTATGTTTATCATTACGCCTTTTTCATGATTGTAAGTTTACTGATTATTTTAACTTGGGTTTTATTCGCAGGCGATAACCCATTATTACGGGTTGAGTTTTAATTATGGCATTATTAAACATATTAATCTGGCTGCCAATTTTCTCCGGCGCTGTGGTTATATTACTAGGCAACGAACGGGCCAATACGGCGCGCTGGATAAGCGTTATAGTGGCTATTTTGGTGTTTGTGATATCGCTGAGTTTATATACTGAGTTTGATTCAACAACGCACCTGATGCAATTTGAGGAAAAAGTCGCTTGGATTTCTCAATTTGGTATTTATTATCATTTGGGCGTTGATGGTATTTCGATGCCGCTTATCATCCTTACAACTTTTACAACTATTTTGGTTATTATCGCAGGCTGGGAGGCAATCCAAACTCGCCCTGCACATTATATGGCTGCTTTTTTGATTATGGAAGGTTTGATTATTGGCGTTTTTTCAGCGCTTGATGCCATCCTATTTTATGCATTTTGGGAGGCATCCTTAATTCCAATGTTGCTTATTATTGGCGTTTGGGGCGGTGCTAACCGAGTTTATGCGGCCATTAAGTTTTTCTTATATACCTTTTTAGGTTCGGTATTTATGCTGGTTTCAGTGGTTTATATGTATAACAAGGGCGGCTCTTTTTCAATTTTAGATATGCATAATTTAAGCCTAACTGCCACTGAACAAGCGTGGATTTTCTGGGCCTTCTTTATGGCATTTGCCGTTAAAGTGCCGATGTTTCCAGTGCATACTTGGCTGCCAGATGCGCACGTACAAGCGCCAACTGGCGGCTCGGTGATTTTAGCAGCCATTATGTTAAAGATGGGTGGTTATGGTTTCTTTCGCTTTTCCCTGCCGATCACGCCTGACGCCTCTTGGCAGTTTTCAGAAGTGGTTATTATCCTATCGCTAATCGCCATCGTTTATATTGGCTTTGTTGCATTGGTGCAGCGCGATATGAAAAAACTCATTGCTTATTCTTCGATTTCACACATGGGCTTTGTAACTTTAGGTGTGTTTGCCTTGTTTGTAGCTTATAAACCGGGCGCAGCTGAAGGGGCGCTATTAGGCCTTGAAGGCGCTATGGTGCAAATGATTTCACACGGCTTTATTTCAGCGGCGATGTTCTTAGTGGTCGGCGTTTTGTATGACCGTTTGCATTCACGAGAAATATCTACTTATGGCGGGGTGGTTAATTCAATGCCTAAATTTACTGGATTTGCGGTCTTATTTGCTATGGCCAATGCAGGCTTGCCAGGTACTTCTGGTTTTGTCGGTGAATTTATGGTGATACTGGGCGTCATGCAGGCTAATATTTGGTACGCCGTACTTGCAAGCACCACATTAATTGTGGGCGCGGCCTACACTTTATGGATGGTTAAGCGCGTATTTTGGGGCAGCGTTACCAACCCAGATGTGAATGGATTGGCGGACGTTAATATTCGAGAATTTGGCGTTTTAGCCGTGCTGGCCGTCGCTGTTATTGCCATGGGTTTGTACCCACAACCGGTAATTGAAGTAATTCACGTTTCAATTGAGCACTTACTTAATCAAGCCTTAACCTCTAAACTATAACCTTATAAAAATCCTTATGAATCATACATTCACATTTGACATTTCTACTTTATCGGCTGCAGTCCCAGAAATTTTTCTGCTAAGTGCGATTGTTGTTGTGCTTTTATTGGATTTATTTTTAACCAAAACATTCAAGCAAGCGACTTATTATTTAACCCAACTAAGCCTGTTAATTACCGGAATCTTAGCCTTTAATTTAATTAACGAGCCTCAGGTTATTATTTTTAGCGGCTCATTTATTTTGGACAACATGGCCTCGGTATTTAAAGTGTTTATGCTCGGCAGCACCATGGTAGCTATGGTTTATACTCGGCATTATCTGCTCCAGCATTCGCTGTTTAGAGGGGAGTATTTTGTTTTAGTATTGCTTAGCGTTTTAGGCATGATGGTAATGGTATCGGGTTATAGTTTATTGACGTTATACCTAGGCTTAGAAATTTTATCTTTATCGCTTTACACATTAATTGCCATTGCCCGTAAGCGCGCTGTTGCGATTGAAGCAGCGCTTAAATATTTTGTGCTGGGTGCAATCGCATCGGGCTTATTGCTCTACGGCATCAGCATGATTTACGGCATTAGTGGGCATTTAAACATTAGTGAAATTGCCAGTTTTGCTGCCAATGCAAATTTGGCTTCAAGAGAAATGCTAATCCTTAATTTTGGCCTGGTATTTTTGGTCATCGGTATTGCCTTTAAGTTAGGCGCGGTGCCGTTTCATATGTGGGTGCCAGACGTTTATCAAGGTGCGCCGACTTCAGTCACTTTATTTTTGTCAACCGTGCCAAAAATCGCTGCTGTTGCATTATTGGTGCGTATTTTAGTTGACGGTTTGGGCGCTATGCACACCTACTGGTCTGATTTATTTATGGTGTTGGCAGTTTTATCCATTGCGCTTGGCTCAGTGGTGGCGCTGATGCAAACCAACATCAAACGCATGTTGGCGTACTCAACCATTTCGCACGTTGGTTTTATTATGCTTGGCTTTATGACAGGCGTTATTAGTGGTTATGGCGCTGCTGTATTTTATGTTTTAGTTTATGTACTCATGAGTTTGGCTGCGTTTGGCATGATTATCTTGCTGAACAAAAAAGGCTTTGAGGCGGATCAAATTTCTGACTTTAAAGGCCTGAGTAAGCATTCGCCTTGGTTTGCATTGATGATGCTCGTTATTATGCTGTCAATGGCAGGCGTACCACCTTTTATCGGCTTTTATTCTAAGCTCTTTATTCTTCAGCAGGTTATTTCTGCTGGCTTTGTTACCCTAGCAATTATTGTAGTTGTTTTTGCAGTAATCAGCGCTTATTACTACTTGCAAGTGATTAAATCAATGTATTTTGAAAAATCAGATAACAAAATAACAATCACTGCGCCGATGGATATGAAACTCATCTTATCGATTAATGCAGTGCTTATTTTGGTTGTGGGCATATTCCCAGACTTTTGGATGAAACTTTCGATTTCATTATTCTAAGAGCTTTTTTTTAAGAGTTAGAATTAAGCCCCAGAGAGATTATTATTTAGCTCGATTTTCCCTAGTTGGTTTTGCTTTTCACCTTTTAAAAGCGTGTTTGACTGATTCCAAGCATGTCCATAAATCACTTCATAAGTCGCTGGCAGCTTGCCATCCGTTCGATAAGATTCGTACATTTTAATCATTAATTGAAACTTATCCTTGCCCGTGAGGGATTTAGATCGAGTCTTGACGCTTTGTGCGCCAATGGCCTTGAGGTCTTTTAACAAATCAATCACACTTTGATAAGTCAAAGTGAGCGTTTGCATTTCCATAACAGGCGATTGAAAACCGTTTTGTAGCATTTGGTCGCCAATGTCATGCATATCAGTAAAAGTGTTAACGTGGGCTGCATTATCTACCGCTGACCAGCTTTTTTTAAGCTCTTTAAGCGTGTCTGGGCCAAAAGTAGAAAACAAGATTAGCCCGTTATTTTTAAGCACCCTATGGATTTCTGAAAAAATCTGACTAAGATCAGGGCACCACTGCAACATTAAACTAGAAATAACAATGTCAACACTATTGTCAGCCAGCGGCAGTTGGTTAGCATCGGCACACACTTTGTGAGTTGAATGATTATTTTTTAAAGAATTTTGAGCAAAATCAAGGCAAATGAGTTGCGATTCAGGGAAGCGTTTTTGCAGGTGTTGACTTAATAAACCTGTGCCTGCGCCAAGGTCTAAAACCACGGCTGAGTTGGTTGTAATCACATCTAGTTTGGCATCCAATCTTAAGGCGATTTCCTTTTGTAAAAAACCGTAGTCATTGTAATTGTTTGCCGCTTTGTTAAAAGCAGACCTTACTTTAGACATTGACTCGCCTGGTTGGCAACATTATTCATCAATTTAAAATATTGATCGCTACCGGTATTAAATTCACGGCCAATAATATCAATGCGAGCTGCGTTAATGTTCAAACCTTCAGTAAGTGTTTTAATACGTTTAAGCGGCGCATCTATTGTACTAAGCAGGCATTCAACCTGATTATCGCGCATGGATTTTTTTGCCTTGATGATTTTAAAGATGCTAAGCCTTTGTTCGTGCTGAGTGGTTATCAGCGTTGTTTGGGTTAGTTGATTGTCCTTAATAAAATGTTCAAAAGCATTCGAATAGCCAGCAATTGGTTTTTGAGTATTAGTCAGTGTTTTTTTAATAGTAGCTTTAAGAGTCAGTAGTTTTTGATCAAGTTTTAGATAATTTTGCTGATATTTTCCACTATTTTTATCATCCATTAAACTTAAGCGCTCGGTAATATTTTTGGTAAATAAGCGCATGCGCTTAACACTAAGCCAAGTATGGTGATTGTAAGTATCAAAATGCTTTTCATGCTTTTCATGTTCGTTCGCCTGCGCATTAACTGTAAAACGTTTGCTGTTATCAATGCGACTTAGCGCCTTAACCAAGCCTTGTTCAAAGTTTGGATGCATGGTGATAATAAGGTCAGCACGGGAAATTGAAATGAGTTGAGATGGTACAAGATGTGCATGATGAGCAGATTGACTGCTTTTTAATAACAATTTTGGCTCAGTAATGCCTTGGGTAATGCTGCTAACCAGCGAATGAATGGGGGCGATACTAACAACAATATTGGGCGCTGATAGTGCGCTTTTAGAAAACAATAATAGCGCTATTAATAGGAATTTAAACATCAGCAGAATTATACCTAAAGAGCAGCTTTAAGTCGCCATGGATTTTTTTAAAGCCGCCCCAAATTCAGTATTATTTTTGACAGATAAAAATAGCGCGTTTGGGCGCTGGCAAACCTTCAATGGTTAGATTGTTGTTTTCAGGATCCAGAAAGTCTTTAATAGACTGCGTATTGTCACCAATCCAGTGCGTGGCTCTTTGCTCTTCTGGCGTGGTTTTGGTTACGTCAACAAGTTTTATGTGCTTAAAACCCGCGGCTTCAAGCCAGCTTTGCAATGTATTAGTAGAAGGCAACCGCCAAACATTGCGCATCCGTGCATAACGATCTTCGGGAATGATTTGATCGCCATGTTGCTGGTCGATAATCAAAGTTTCTAAAACAAGCTCTGCGTCATTTTTCATAACGTCCATAAGCTGTTGAAGGTGAAGTTTATGGTCTTTTTGATGGTACAACACACCCATAGAAAAAACCGTATCAAACAAAGGTTGAGCTGGCAATTGTTCGAGTTTAAGCGGTAATACAAAGGCTTTTATAGGCTCTTTAATGAGACTACGAATAGCCTGAAATTGGTAATTGAATAATAAAAATGGCTCAACGCCAAGCGCTATTTTGGCGCCTGCTAATGACATCAGATAAGTGAAGTAACCATTGCCGCAACCGACATCTAATACGGTTTTGCCATTGAGCGGGCGCAGGTGGTTTTTAACTCTGTCCCACTTCATATCCCCGCGCCATTCACTGTTTAGCTGCAGGGCGCCGATTTGGTAAGGGCCTTTGCGCCAAGGCATGAGTTTTTTTAAAGACCGCGTTAATCCGCTAACATCAGCTTTTGTGTCAATGGCAATATAAGGCGGTTTGAAGCTTAATTTTCCAGGCTGGGTATTTTGAACGTCATCAAGCGCACTTTGCCACTTGGGAATGTTGCCATTATTAACGCAAAAAGCTTGGTTTGATAACTCGGTCAGCTGCGTGCAAACGGCAGATAACGAGGTTGAATCACAGTGTTTTTTAAACTCTTTAAGCATATTATTGAAATTATAAAAAGGTCTGAAGTTGACAAACCTTTTTTGATGCAGGGTAAAGGTTTTAGATTTCTAAGAGTGAATTTTCTTTGTTGGCCAATTTTTCATCAACCGACTTAACACTGGCATCGGTTAATTTTTGTACATTTTCTTCAGCTTTTCTGGCTTCGTCTTCTGAGATTTCTTTATCTTTTAAAAGCTCTTTAAAATCAGAATTAGCGTCACGACGAATGTTTCGAATGGCAACTTTAGCTTGCTCCGCTTCATCTCTAACAACTTTTACCAATCCAAGTCTGCGCTCTTCGGTTAATTGCGGCAAAGGTATGCGAATCACTTGTCCCATGGATTGTGGATTTAGGCCTAAATCAGAAGTCATGATGGCTTTTTCAACAGCAGCTGACATATCTTTTTCCCAAACTGAAACCTTAAGTGTGCGTGAATCTTCAGCAACAATATTGCCAACTTGGGATAAAGGCACCATAGAGCCGTAATATTCAACCTGAACTTGCTCAAGCAAGGAGGGGTGGGCGCGACCTGCACGAATTTTTCCAAAATTATTTTCAAGAGAGTTAATGGTTTTCTTCATACGCTCCTGCGCATCTTGTTGGATTTCAGTTAACATAATTAGTTAGTTCCTTACAATGGTTCCTAGGCTTTCACCTTTTAAAATATTAGACAATGTGTTGGCATCTTCAAGCATGCTAAATACACAAATTTGTATATCATGTTCGCGGCACATGGCAAATGCAGAGGTGTCCATGATTTTTAGATTTTTCTCAATTGCCTCATCAAAACTGAGTGTATCGTAGCGCGTAGCACTAGGATCTTTCATCGGGTCAGCGCTATAAACGCCGTCTACTTTAGTGGCTTTAAAAACCGCTTGAGCGCCAATTTCAATGGCTCTAAGGGTTGCGCCAGTATCCGTGGTAAAACAGGGCGCTCCCGTGCCTGCTGAAAAAATAACCACTTTGCCTGCGCTTAAAGCTTGTTTGGCTTTATTATGATCCATAGGCTCGCAAACGCCGCCGCCAATAGGGAATCCAGACATAACCAAAACATCAACGCCGTTTTTACGACAAGAATCTGAAATGGCTAACGCATTCATAACGGTCGCCAGCATACCCATGTGATCGCCAGTTACGCGGTTCATGCCTGCTTTTTCCAGCGCTGCGCCGCGAAAAATGTTGCCGCCGCCAACCACAATGCCTATTTCAATGCCTAAGTTTTGCACTGATTTAATAATGCCAACAACCTTGTCCAGCGTTGCTGGATCTACTGTATTTTTAGAGCTGGCTAGCGCTTCACCGCTGAGTTTTAATAAGATACGTTTGTATTTGCTCATGGTTGATTGTGTAAAGGTTAATTAATAGAGACTGATTTTACCTGCCTTGATAGTTATAATAGACCCTTTGTCTAACATAATTTTAAAATCTATAAAATGGATCAAATCAGCATTCGCGGCGCTCGCGTTCATAACTTAAAAAACATTGATATTGACATTCCCAGAAATAAACTGGTTGTCATTACTGGATTGTCTGGTTCTGGCAAGTCATCTTTAGCCTTTGACACGATTTATGCCGAAGGTCAAAGGCGTTATGTTGAATCTTTATCCGCTTATGCAAGGCAGTTTTTATCGCTCATGGAAAAGCCAGATGTTGACCATATTGAAGGTTTATCTCCGGCTATTTCTATTGAACAAAAAGCCACCTCGCACAATCCACGTTCTACCGTGGGCACGATTACTGAAATTTATGATTATTTAAGATTGTTATTTGCCAGGGCAGGCATTCCAAAGTGTCCAGAGCATGGCATTAATCTTGAATCACAAACCGTTTCACAAATGGTTGATGCGATTGTCGCCTTGCCCGAGGGTGAAAAAATTATGCTTTTGGCGCCCATCGTACAAAACCGCAAAGGTAGCCATAAAAAGCTATTAGAAGAGTTATCTCATCAGGGTTTTTTACGCGCTCGAGTGGATGGTCAGATCGTATATATGGATGAAATGGATGAGCTTAATGGTAAAACCAATCACAGCATTGAAATTGTTGTTGACCGACTTAAAATTCGCAAAGATATTGTTTCGCGCCTGTCAGAATCTTTAGAAACAGCGCTTAATTTAAGTGGCGGTTTGGTCAGAATTGCATCAATGGAAGGTGAGGCTGATTGGGATGAGCTGGTTTTTTCGGCTAAATTTTCCTGCGTGCAGTGCGGTTATTCTTTAACCGAACTTGAGCCTCGACTTTTTTCATTTAACAATCCCGTTGGCGCCTGTCCAAGTTGTGACGGTTTGGGCGTTAAAGATATGTTTGATGCGCAAAAAGTAGTTGCCAATCCGGGACTTAGTTTGGCAGATGGCGCTATTTATGGTTGGGGCCGTTCGAACGCTTATTTTTACCAAGTGCTGATGCTGGTGGGTCAGCATTGTGGATTTGATATCGAAACAACTTATGAAGACTTAAGTGATGAACATAAAGCCATTGTTTTATACGGCAGCGGAAAAGATGAAATTGATTTTTCTAAAATAAAAGGTCGAAAGGGTTGGTCAAACAAACCCAAACCTTTTGAAGGTGTTATTCCGCGTATGATGCGCCGTTATGAAGAGAGTGAAATTCGTAGTGTTCGCGAAGAATTATCCCGCTATGTGGTTAGTAGAAATTGTGTTGAATGCAAGGGTGATCGACTGAATGAATCGGCCAGAAATGTGTTTATTGGCGGGCAAAATTTGTCATACATTACTCAATTATCGATTGCCAACATTTATGAATTTCTTAAAAATTTAGAGCTGCAAGGCGCTAGAGCAAAAATTGCTGATACAGTTTTAAAGGAAATTATTCAGCGTTTAGAGTTTTTGATTAACGTGGGTTTAGATTACTTGAGCCTTGACCGCCGAGCAAACTCTTTGTCAGGCGGTGAAGGCCAGCGTATTCGTTTGGCCAGCCAAATTGGTGCTGGATTGATGGGCGTTTTGTATGTTTTGGACGAGCCTTCTATCGGACTGCATCAGCGCGATAATCAAAAATTACTCAATACATTAAGCTATTTACGCGATATCGGCAATACCGTGATTGTGGTAGAGCACGATGAAGATGCAATTAAGCAGGCTGATTATGTGATTGATATTGGTCCTGGCGCGGGCATGAACGGCGGCGAGATTATTGCTGTTGGTACGCCGCAAGAGGTGGCTGATAATCCCAAATCTTTAACCGGTGATTATATTAGCGGCAGACAAAGCATCGAAGTGCCGGCCGCGCGAAAAACCTCAGACCGCTTTATTAAAATCAAAGGCGCTAGGGGTAATAATCTAAACAACGTTGATTTATCAATTCCTGTAGGCGTGTTGACGTGCGTGACTGGCGTTTCTGGATCGGGAAAATCTACCTTAATTAATGAAACCTTATACGCAGTGGCAGCGCGCGATCTTAATCGTGCACAAACAACGCCTGCTGAATTTGATTCGATTGAGGGCTTGGATCAAGTTGATAAAATTGTTAATATTGATCAAAGTCCAATTGGGCGCACGCCGCGCTCTAATCCAGCAACTTATACCGGTATTTTTTCTTTGGTTCGCGATTTATTTTCACAAACACTTGAGGCCAGAAGTAGGGGTTATAAAGCGGGACGATTTAGCTTTAACGTTAAAGGCGGGCGCTGCGAGGCGTGTAAAGGTGATGGTCTGATTAAAGTGGAAATGCATTTTTTGCCAGATATTTATGTGCCTTGTGACGTTTGTCAGGGTGATCGCTACAACCGAGAAACTTTAGAAATTACCTATAAGGGAAAAAATATTTCCCAGGTCTTAAATATGACAGTCGAAACAGCGGTTAAGTTTTTTGAGCCGATTCCAAAAATCAATCAGAAGCTACAAACACTGATGGATGTTGGCTTGTCTTATATTACTTTGGGGCAAAATGCGACGACTTTATCAGGCGGCGAGGCGCAGCGCATCAAGCTGGCAAAAGAGCTGTCTAAACTAGACACAGGTCAAACGTTGTATATTTTGGACGAGCCAACCACGGGCCTGCATTTTCATGATATCAAACAATTATTGTCGGTTATTAATCGTTTGCGTGAGCGTGAAAATACCATTATTATTATCGAGCATAATTTAGACGTTATTAAAACGGCTGACTGGATTATTGATTTAGGGCCTGAAGGCGGAGACAAAGGCGGGCATATTATTGCCACCGGAACGCCAGAGCAAGTAGCAACAGTTAAGGGCTCTTACACTGGTCAATATTTAAAAGACTACCTGTAAACCTTTAGCCGTTGATATGTTTAAAGTGGTCATTTTATAAGTGTAGTTTCTGCCTTTTTTGGTTTGTTTGATTAAAGCAGGTAGGTACTGATAAGCGGGCAAAAAGTAGGCCTCAATCTGTCCGCTTTTATGATTGATGCGCTTAATTTTGATAGCGTTGTAATCTTTGTTTTCTAAATGGATACGCTGATTGCCAGACTTTTTAAAATCATATCGCTTAATCGATTTCCCATCGGCCACTTGATAGCTAAATAAAGACTGATCGGGTTTGTTTTTCAGATCAAATGATAACGCTAAAAACAAGCTAAGTGGATCAACAATATTACCCTGATTGACTTTCCAGTTGTTGATTTTTGGCTGCGCTGTATTGAGCGCTGAAGTAACAACCTGAAGATTTGAATCGATATTAATACTGCGATTTTTGCTTATTTCTTTATCTTCTCGTTCTATGATTTGGTAGGTTGAGCTGTCAACCCCCGCATTATTGATTGAAAAAGTTGAT
Source organism: Gammaproteobacteria bacterium (assembly GCA_965222625.1). Taxonomy (GTDB): domain Bacteria; phylum Pseudomonadota; class Gammaproteobacteria; order PS1; family Pseudothioglobaceae; genus Thioglobus_A. Next base: position 118,736 of record OZ244962.1, read on the forward strand.
TCAGCAGCAATAGAATAATCTTTGATTAGTGCGGCAAGCCCCGAGGTTTTGGCGTTGGCTGTATAAAAATAGCTACCTTCTAATGGTTTAAGTGTTCTGACTTCCTCAGCGATTTTAAAGCCGCCAATCGAAAGTTGATAGTTGGCTACGTGCGCCTCGAAAGCCAAGCTGGTTGCGCTGATTAAAGTGAGCAATATAAACAGTAATTTCATAATATTTTCCCATCTAAAGTGGCATTATTTTTTTGTAGTTTTAGTCGGCCTTGGGCAAACCAGCCAATCACTTTTACCAAGAGTTTATGCTCTTCAATGAGCACCCTTGCAGCTAAGGATTGAGCGCTATCATCCGCTAAAACGTTAACGCGGCTTTGGGCAATTATTGGCCCGCTATCAAGCTCACTGGTGACAAAGTGAACGGTGGCGCCGTGCTGACTTTCTTTTGCATCAATGGCGCGCTGATGCGTGTTTAAGCCCTGAAATTTTGGCAATAGCGATGGGTGAATATTGAGCATTTTGCCAGTATATTTTTGAGTAAAGCCTGTTGTAAGAATGCGCATAAATCCAGCTAGAATAATAATACCAGGATTGTACTGATCGATTATTTGACTTAGTTTTTGGTCAAAATCTTCTCTAGAAGAAAATTGTTGGTGATTAATGACGCGTGTGGGAATATTGGCTTTTTGAGCGCGTTTGAGCCCGTAAGCCTGAGTTTCATTGCTGATAACCGCCTCAATAGCAAGATCCATTTTTCTAGCATTATCAATGATAGATGCAAGGTTTGAGCCGTTTCCAGAAATCAGGATAACAGCTTTCATTTAGATGAGAACTTGATTACCTTCACTGGCAACAATTTGTCCAACCAACCAAGCAGTTTCGCCTTGTTGATTCATGTGTTTGATTACCGCCTCACTTTGCTCAGCAGGAACCACCAGCACCATGCCAATACCGCAGTTAAAGACTCGATACATCTCCATAATGTCAATGTTGCCGTTGTCTTGTAAAAACTGGAAAATTTCAGGTAATTTCCAAGACTGGCTATCTAATTTTGCCGCTAAATCGTCTGGCAGTACTCGGGGAATATTTTCCAATAAGCCGCCGCCGGTAATGTGAGAAATGGCGTGTACTGGGTATTTCTCAAGCAGTGATAATACGGATTTGACATAGATTTTTGTCGGCTCAATCAGTGCTTGTAATTGCGCCTGAGTTGGTTCAGATTGTTCTAAAACCTTACGAATTAATGAATAACCGTTTGAATGTGGACCCGATGAAGCAAGTGCGACAATGTGATCGCCGCTGGCTACTTTTTTGCCATCAACGACTTTATCTTTTTCAGCAATGCCTACGCAAAAACCCGCTAAATCGTATTCTTCGCCTTGGTACATGCCTGGCATTTCAGCAGTTTCGCCGCCAATAAGTGCGCAGCCAGAAATCTTGCAGCCTTCGCCAATGCCGCGAATAACCGAAGTTGCCAGTTCGATATTGAGTTTGCCTGTGGCGTAATAGTCTAAGAAAAATAACGGCTCTGCGCCTTGGACGATTAGATCATTCACACACATCGCCACTAAGTCAATGCCGATGGTATCGTGCTTATTGAGCATTTCAGCGACTTTTAGTTTGGTGCCAACGCCGTCAGTGCCTGAGATAAGTACCGGGTTTTTGTATTTATGAATTGGCAATTCAAACATTGCACCAAAGCCGCCCAGCCCCGCTAAAACACCTTCTCTCGCTGTAGATTTTGCAATCGGTTTGATTTTTTCGATGAGCTCACTGCCTTTGGTGATATCTACGCCTGAGTCTTGGTAAGTCAATGATGACATGTGATTTTTTCCGTATAATTAATTTTAATTTCAATTTAACCAACTGAAAAAATGAATTTTTCTAGTGTGCCAAATGCGCTTTCAATTTTACGCATTATTTTAACAGTCCCCGTTGTATTGACTTTATTAAATCATCAATATTTTTTAGCCATGGTGTTATTTTTAGCAGCAGGCATTACCGACGGCCTAGATGGCTGGATTGCTAAGCGCTATTCATTCCAAACGCGTCTAGGCTCTATACTTGATCCGGTCGCTGATAAACTACTATTAGTAAGTAGTTTTGTAGCGTTATTTATTATCGGCTTGTTACCCGCATGGTTATTAATATTAATTTTTTTGCGAGACGTGATGATTGTATCCGGTACGGTGGGTCATTTTATAGGCACAGGCGCGCCTAAAAGCGAACTTCTTTCGCCTTCAAAGCTGTCAAAAATCAATACTGCATTGCAAATTATATTGGTATTGTTTTTGGTGGTTATTCAGCTCTACCCAATTCAAGAACAGTGGATAACCATGTTTTTTGTTATTGTTGCAACGTCAACCGTCTTAAGCGGCGCTGATTATGTGTGGATTTGGGTAGAAAAAGTTATTTTGCAAGAGAAAAAATAAGCGAAAAAAATGAAACAACTTGGACTGCCAATTTCATTTGATTCAAAAATGCTATTAAGTAATTTTTCAGGTCAAGAAAACCAGCCATTATTGGCCTTTATTGAGACCCTTTTTAGTCAAAATAGCTCATCGATTTTGTTTGTTTCAGGAGGGCGTTCTAGTGGTAAAACGCACCTGCTCCAAGGCTGCACTTTTAAAGCGTTAGGGCAAAATTTAAAAGCGCTTTATTTAGATGTTAAGCAGGCGCTGCCAGCAAATTTTTTAAATACATTGGCGCAGTACGATTGGGTGTGTATTGATAATATCGACCAGCTTAATACAGCGCAGCAGCAAGAATTATTCGATCTTTATAATCAGCTTAAACACACCAAAACCAAATTGGTTGTTTCAGCGTTAGTATTACCTAATGAATTGGATTTATTAAAAGATCTAAAAACCAGACTTTCAATGGCTGTTGTGTTCGTTTTGGAACAATTAGACGATCTAGAAAAGCTCAGATTGATTGAACTCAAGATGAAAGATAAAAATTTGAATATTGACGCAAAAGTGATTACTTATTTGTTTAAGCATTTTTCCAGAGATTTGACAACGATTTTGTTAGCCATAGATCAACTGGACAAAGAGTCATTACAACAAAAAAACGCCATTTCAATTCCATTTGCAAAAACAGTATTAGATATAACCATTTAAGGCTTTTTTCTAAATTTAAATTTAGAAATTCTGGGCATGAGTTTTGAAAAAGGTATGTCATTAAGGTCGGCATAAGTTGTGCTAATTTTTTTGGATAGATTGGCAATGTCGTCAATTTTATCGCCATTATCAACCCCCATTAACTCTTGCAGACCAAGCAATCCACCCATTTTTATCTTAGACTGCTGACCTACTGACAGGTTGTTGGTGTGATGAGTTTTTAGCGCAAAATTGCTATTGTCACGCAAATGATAATAAATAGATTGGCACAAGCTAGAGTTGTCATGATTTAAACATGAGCCAAATTCTTTTTCAGCCACGCAATCTTTAGCGCTGAACTGGCAGGCGCATCGACCACTAAGAATAAGATGAGAAAAAGGACAGGTAAAGTGCGGTTGAATCATAACAATAGCGGTTTTGTGTATTTAAACAATGTTAAGAGATTATAATATAAACTTTTATTTTAAGCAGTTAAATGGCGGATGAATTACTTACCTATATTTATTGATATCAAACAAAAACCTTGTTTGGTGGTTGGCGGCGGCGATATTGCCTATAGAAAAATTACCTTATTACTTAAGGCAAATGCCCAAGTTGTGTGCGTTGATCGATTGGCTTGTAAAAGCGTACAAACGCTCGCCGATGAGAAAAAGATTACCCTGATTAAAAGAGACTTCGAAAGCGCTGATGTTAATGCTCAGATGCTCATTATTTCAGCGACCGATGATGCGGCGTTAAATGCACAAGTATCGCGCTTAGCTGCCAGCGTTAATATTCCTGTTAATGTGGTGGATTCACCTGACTTGTGCACCTTTATTATGCCCTCAATTGTTGACCGCTCGCCCATTGTGATTGCCATTTCATCTGCTGGAAAGGCGCCAGTTTTAGCGCGCTTAATTCGCGCCAAGCTGGAAAGTAGTATTCCTAATGCATACGGAAAATTAGCAGAATTAGCGGGAGACTTTAGAGACCAAGTTAAAGCTAAATTTTCAAAAATTGAAGATCGGCGCTATTTTTGGGAACGCATTTTTTCGGGCATTGTGGCAGAAAAAGTTTTTTCTGGCAAGGTGGATGAAGCCAAAGCAGATATGCAAAAACAGTTGGATGATTCTAATGCTACCGACATTGGCGAGGTGTATTTAGTTGGCGGCGGCCCCGGCGATCCAGATTTGTTAACCTTTAAAGCGCTGCGACTCATGCAGCAAGCTGATGTTATTTTGTACGATCGACTGGTATCAGAAGCGGTTATGGAGCTTGTGCGCCGTGATGCACAGCTTATTTATGTGGGCAAGGAGCGCGATAATCATAGTGTGCCTCAAGACGGCATCAATCAGTTGTTGGTTGATTTGGCAAAACAAGGCAAACGCGTTTGCCGGCTCAAAGGCGGCGATCCATTTATTTTCGGGCGCGGCGGAGAGGAAATCGAAACCCTTGCTGAAAATGGTATTCCTTTTCAAGTTGTACCAGGTATTACAGCCGCATCAGGTTGTTCAACTTATTCAGGCATTCCGCTCACACATCGTGATTATTCCCAATCTTGCCGATTTGTTACCGGACACCTTAAAGACGGCAGTATGAATTTGCCTTGGAATGAATTAGCTGTTGAGCAGCAAACGATTGTTTTTTATATGGCCTTAAAAGGCGCACAACACCTTTCAAATAAACTTATTGAACACGGGTTACGCGCGGACATGCCAGTGGCTTTGGTAGAAAAAGGCACAACGCCAGATCACAAAGTTTGGACCACTACTTTAGCTGGATTGCCAGATATTGTTGCCACGCAGCCTATCAAAGCACCAACCTTGATTATCGTTGGCGAAGTGGTGAAATTACGAGAAAAACTTAACTGGTTTGATGCCAGTAATTAGGTTTTTAATTAACCTTTAAGGCCGATTGCTTTAAAGATTTTAGCAGCAGGGCAAAAGCCAGTGAAAGCAGATTGGAACAAGTTAAAACCAACAAAGAAAGTCAGCCATAACCAGTTAGCTTGTGCAAACATATTGCTGTTGCTTAGTAATAATGAAACCATGATTATGGCGCCGGCCGTAGCGGATACTGCATTATTAATTGTCATTTAATTATTCCTATGTTTGAAAGCCTCAACTATACCATTAATTAGGTATAATTTCAAATTCTTTACCCCTTGAGGGTCCAACACAAATTGCGGGAGTGGTGGAATTGGTAGACACGCTGGATTTAGGTTCCAGTGTCGCAAGACGTGAGAGTTCGAGTCTCTCCTTCCGCACCATATTATTTTTTTTAAAACTAAGCTACTTAAGGTTTTTTTTAAAAAAACTTTTTAATGACACAGGTAAAAAATCCAGTGTTTCATTAAAGGCTTAAAGGTAAATAAGTGCTTATCTTTGCCGCCCAACTACAACATTCAGAATCTTTAAAACCCTTCATTGCCAGCATTAACAATGAAGGGTTTTTTTCAAAGATTCTGAACGGCTAACCAGTTTTAACTCGCTTGAATTGGCTGAGCGGCGTTGTTTACGCCAGCTATAAAGCCAATTAAAAAAGTAAAAAATCCTAGAGTTTGTTACGCTTGTGACAAAGGTAATCAAAAAAAGCATTTAACAAGCGCTAATCCTTTTTAGGTAGTAGCATTTGTTATGAATTTGGGTTGGGACTGGCGCATTAAAATCTTGAGGAGAAAATAAATAAAAACAGTCCCAATTGAACAACAATCTTCTTGGGGAGAGTTAATGTTGTTCAGATTATTATTATATACTAATATATTTAAAATAAAAACATTTTTTAATCTGATTAACCTTGCACAATGTTTTTTTATAAAACTTAATGTTGTTGCTTATAAAAATGCTTTATACAAGTTTTTGATGAGCCAAGATAAACAAAATTGTTTTTTAAGTATAATTCACTTATTTGTTTTAATAGGGCGAAGTTGGCATGTTTTTAAAGCAAAATTTGAAACCATTTTTTAAATAAGGCGCTACATGAAAACGATTATTCTACATAGTCAGGATTTGGAAATTGCACAACTTGTCGCTAGGCAAGTAGGCGCTGATATTGAGCAAAGGCGTACGCATTTTCGTTTTAAGGTTAGCAAAAATATTAATTTGAACGTTTTAAGGCAAATGTTTAAACTCGATTTTAATTTTGCACCCGAGCATTTTTCATTTGATCAAGCCGCTTTGTTTGTTAGCGATATGGACTCGACACTGATTAATATTGAGTGTATTGATGAAATTGCAGATTTTGCTAATTTAAAACCTCAAGTGGCGGCTATTACTGAGCTTGCGATGCAAGGAAAACTTGATTTTAACGCCTCTTTGGTGCAGCGAGTTGCCTTATTAAAAGGCTTGGATGTTGCAGTGCTGGAAAAAGTTTACACACAAAAACTGCAAGTAAATCCTGGCGGCCAGGCACTGATTGGGTTTTTACAATCGCGACACATAAAAAGCGCCGTGGTGTCTGGTGGCTTTACTTACTTTACAGACCGGTTGGCGCGCGATCTGGGTTTGGATTATTCCAGAGCAAATGTTTTGCAAGTGAGTAACAAGCAATTAACCGGAAAAACTCAAGGCTGCGTCATTAACGCCGAAGCTAAGGCTGATTTTATTCATGAATTGTGTGAAAAGCACTCATTAAGCACAAATCAAGTTATAGCTATTGGCGATGGCGCCAACGATCTAGCAATGATGAAAGTGGCTGGCTTGTCAATTTCTTATCATGCAAAACCCATTGTCGCAAAACAAGCAAATATATCCATTAGTGTTGGCGGATTAGATAAAATAATAGATTTATTTGATCACTAGAGAATTTTGAAATGATTGTTGAAATTGGACATTTTGCATTAGTTTTAGCCTTGGCTTTTACTGTTTTGCAGGTTGCGCTGCCAACCGTAGGTTTACTTAAAGGTAATTTTGCATTGGCTCAATTGTCACGTCCAATGTTATGGGCGCAATTTTTTTGGACGCTGGTAGCTTTCGCTGTTTTGATGAATGCATTTGTTGTTGATGATTTTTCGGTTAAATATGTTGCTAGTAATTCTAATACTGAGCTGCCAGCCATGTTTAAAATGTCAGCTGTTTGGGGTGCGCATGAGGGTTCTTTGTTGTTATGGGCTTTAATTTTATCTGGATGGAGTCTTGCAGTATCGCTTTTTTCTCGGCGCCTGCCGAGTGAAGTATTAAACCACATCCTGATTATTTTAGGCCTGATTAGTATTGGATTTTTATTATTCTTACTCATTACCTCTAACCCCTTTGAACGCTTAGATATTATCCCCATGCAAGGCAGAGAATTAAATCCACTCTTGCAAGATTTTGGGCTGATTATCCATCCGCCAATGTTATATATGGGTTATGTGGGTTTGTCTGTTCCATTTGCATTTGTTTTATCTTCGCTGATTCGCGGCCAACTAGATTCAACTTGGCTACGCTGGTCACGCCCGTGGACATTAATCGCTTGGGCGTTTTTAACGTTTGGCATTACATTAGGATCCTGGTGGGCTTATTACGAACTAGGCTGGGGCGGCTGGTGGTTTTGGGATCCGGTTGAAAACGCTTCATTTATGCCTTGGCTCGTGGCAACTGCATTGGTGCACTCGCTCAGCGTTAGTGAAAAACGCGGCGCCTTTAAACACTGGACAGTGTTATTGGCAATTGCTGGATTTTCATTGAGTTTGTTAGGTACGTTTTTAGTCAGATCTGGCATTCTTACATCGGTTCATTCGTTTGCAGCTGATCCAGCTCGCGGCTTATTTATTTTAATATTTTTGATTTTTGTGGTTGGCGGCTCTTTGGCTTTATATGCTTGGCGAGCATCATCCATGAAAAGCACCAATTCATTTTCATGGCTATCCAAAGAAAGCGGATTATTAATTAATAATATTTTATTAGTCGCTGCCATGTTGAGTGTCTTTTTAGGAACCATGTACCCCTTGTTGTTAGATTCTTTAGGGCTGGGAAAAATTTCAGTAGGCGCGCCTTATTTTGACGCTGTATTTGTGCCTATTATGATTCCAGCAGTTTTGGCGATGGTCATAGCCCCTTTCTTGCGCTGGAAAAAAGACACAGTCTCTCGCGTTATAGCTACTTTAAAGCCAATCTGGTTAGTGGTGTTTGTTTTGTTTGTTGGTAGTTTGTGGTTTGTTGAAAATAAATTTGTACTATTGGCCGTGTTTTTATTTATTTGGATCATGCTACATTTATTGACATTATTAGTTAATCGAATTCGCCAAAAAGGCTCGATTAGTCTTGCGTTTATCGGCATGATTTTGGCGCATATGGGTATTGCTATATTTTTGTTAGGCGCAACAGTTACAACGCAGCTTGGCATAGAAAAAGATCTTAAGATGGAAATTGATCAGCCCATTAATATTGGCGGTTATGATTTTATCTTTAAAGGGGTAGATAGTTTTTCTCATGAAAATTATAAAGGCCACAAAGGCAAGGTCGAGGTTTACTATGAAGACACCTTAATTGCTAATTTAAGCCCAGAAAAACGCCAATACGTAACAGGCATGCCAATGACCGAAGCAGCCATTGATCCATCATTAACGCGTGATATTTATATTGCTCTAGGCGAGTCTTTAGAAGGCAATGCATGGAGTTTAAGGATTTATTACAAACCGCTTATTAGGTGGATTTGGTTAGGCGGCTTGTTTATTTCATTTGGTGCTTTATTGGCTGCATTTGATCGCCGGTATCGCTTGAGGACTAAAGTATGACAATGATGATTTGGTTTGGGGTAATGTTGGTTATCTCACTGGTATGGGCTGTTTGGTTTTTAAAGCATCCATTGGCTGATAATGCGGTTGATTTGCGTCAATCAAACATTGATTTAGGCAAGGTCAGACAATTAGAATTACAAAATGATCTTAACCAAGGTTTGATTGATCAACAACAATTTGACTCAGCGCTGGAAGATATCTCTTCAACGTTAGCAGTAGAGCTTAACCAAGAGCACACAAAAGTATTTGAATCTCGCAAAATGGGTATTTCAATTTGGCTGGTGGCTGTATTTTTGCCTATTTTTTCTTTGGGCGTTTATCAACAGCTGAATAATTACAACCAAGAGACTGTCATAACCTCAAAGAACAATTCGGCGCCGCTAAGCCTAGAGCAAAGCATCGCAAAGCTTGAACAGTCTTTGCAAGATAACCCAAAAGACGTTCAAACATTAAGAATGCTTGGAATGAGTTATTTTGAAATTAATCAAGTTGATAAATCTTTAAGTACTTATGAAAAAGCCTACCAACTTGATGCGCAAAATCCAAGACTTTTGACTGAATACGCATCAACCTTAATTAGTGCAAATGACGATCAGTTTTCGCCGCGCTCATTGAAGCTTATCCAGCAAGCACTAAAAATTGAGCCAAATGCACCAGATGCTTTGTACTTGTCAGGTATTTTTGCAGTGAATATGCAAGACTTTAAACTTGCCGAAAATTTATGGACTAAAGCTTTGAATGCATTACCTGAGTCCAGCGCAGATCGACAAGTTTTACTGAATATACTAAGCGAATTGAAACGCGCACAAAGTACTCAGGACAGTCATACGGTTACGGTTAATGTTGTTATTGCAGATAAGCTTTTGGCGAGTCGATCAGCGGATGAATATCTAATGATTTACGTCAAACCTGCCCAAGGTCGGCCGATGCCAATTGCCATTGAGAAAATCAAAATTAAAGATTTTAGCGGTCAGGTGGTATTAAGCGATATGAATTCTTTAATGCCAACAAAGCTTTTGTCTGAGCATGATAAAGTTTTGGTGGTGGCTCGTTTAAGCAGCAGCGGCGGCGCTATGAAGCAAGTTGGTGACGTGCAAATTACCAGTGCTATTTTGAATGTTGCAGATAATCCAAGCGTCACTTTAAAGCTAGATTAAATTAATGATCAGTAAAACCCTAGAATTAGCGCAAGCGCTTGTTAGCATTGATTCAATTACGCCCAACGACAAAGGTTGTCAGGCGTTAATGACTGACGTTTTAAAACGTGCTAATTTTAAAGTCACCGATCTTAAATTTTCAGAAGTAGATAATTTTTGGGCCGAACATGGCAGCGGCTCACCCGTCTTTGTATTTGCTGGACATACTGATGTTGTGCCAGTTGGCGATAGTTCTAAATGGAAATTAGAGCCTTTTTCTGCCAAGGTGGTTGACGGTATGTTGCAGGGGCGCGGCGCTGCAGATATGAAAGGCTCATTGGCGGCCATGCTCAGTGCCAGCGAGCGATTCGTAGCGGATTATCCAGATCACAAAGGCACGATTGGCTATCTTATTACTTCTGATGAAGAAGGCCCTGCGATTAACGGTACGGTTAAGGTTTGCGAATATTTAAACGACAACAACCAAAATGTTGATTATTGTTTGGTAGGCGAGCCATCAGCTACAAATGTTTTGGGTGATATTATTAAAAATGGGCGCCGCGGCTCCTTAAACGGCGCGCTTACAATTATTGGCAAACAAGGGCATATTGCTTATCCGCATTTAGCCAAAAATCCCATTCATTTGGCTATTCCCGCATTAGATGAGTTACGGCGTGAATTATGGGACGAAGGCAATGATTATTTCCCAGCAACCAGTTTTCAGATTTCTAATATTCAATCAGGCACCGGGGTAACTAACGTTATTCCAGGCGAGCTTGAAGTGGTATTTAATTTTCGTTATTCAACGCAAACAACGCATGAAAAGTTGCAGGATCGAGTGCAAAATATTTTAGACAAACATCAGCTTGAGTATAAGATTGACTGGAATCATTCGGGCTATCCATTTTTAACGCCTAAAGGCGAATTGGTAAGTAGTTGTGTTGACGCTATTAAAAAAGTGGTGGGTGTTGATGCGCAATTATCTACTTCAGGCGGCACTTCTGACGGACGTTTTATTGCGCCAATTCTGGATGCTCAAGTGGTTGAATTAGGCCCAATTAATGCCACTATTCACCAAGTTGATGAATGTGTTTCAACTCAAGATTTGGATAATTTGAGTGATATTTATTATCATATTCTTAAAAATATCTTAACCTAAAATAATGCGTTTTGATGTCATTACGCTATTTCCTGATATGTTTTTCGCCATTACGGATGAAGGGGTTATTGCTCGCGCTATTAAAAAATCATTGCTAAGTATTCATACTTGGCAGCTCAGAGATTTTTCTGCTAACAAACATCGTAATATTGACGATAAGCCTTATGGCGGCGGAGCAGGTATGGTGATGCAGGTTAAACCTATACGGGATTGTATTGCTAAAATAAAGCAAGAAACCCCTCAGACTAAAGTCATTTATTTATCCCCTCAAGGGCAAAAATTAACGCACCAATTAGCTGTAAAAATTTCAACATTTGATTCAGTAACGCTTTTATGTGGTCGTTATGAGGGGGTGGACGAGCGCATCATTCAGCAAGATGTGGACATGGAAATTTCAATTGGCGATTATGTGATTAGTGGCGGCGAGTTGGCAGCTATGGTGCTGATTGATAGTGTAAGCCGGCAAATTCCGGGCGTGCTTGGCAATCAAGACTCCTTGAATGATTCTTTTGCCAATGAACTGCTTGATTATCCGCACTACACGCGCCCTGAAATCGTTGATGGACAGCAAGTTCCAGAAGTTTTACTTAGCGGTCATCAGGCTAATATTGACGCATGGCGCAAAGATCAAGCGCTTAAAAATACGCAAATCAAACGCCAAGACCTTATTAAAAAACAGCCTAATATTTAATGTTGTTATTTTTTATAAATGGTATTATTTCTACTTTGTAAATTATTAAGTTTGCAAGTATTAAAGGAGAGGAAAACATGAAATTTGTAACAGCAATTCTTAGGCCGCACAAATTGGACGATGTTAGAGAGGCACTTTCAGAAATAGGCATATCGGGCATTACGGTGACTGAAGTTAAAGGCTTTGGCCGTCAAAAAGGCCACACTGAGTTATATCGCGGTGCAGAGTATCAAATTGATTTTTTACCAAAAATTAAGTTAGAGGTGGCAATTGCAGCGTCAAAATTGGACGTGGTTATTGAAGCAATTAGTAATACGGCTTGCTCTGGTAAAGTTGGTGATGGCAAAATTTTTGTCTCTAATTTAGATAAAGTCGTTCGCATTCGTACAGGCGAGACGGATCAAGACGCACTTTAAGGAATAAAAAATGAAAAAAATATTAGCTCTATTAGCTTTACTGCCAATAAGCGTTTTTGCTGAAGGTTTGGATGGTGCGAACACTTCATGGATTCTCACCTCTACCGCGTTAGTTTTATTTATGACCTTGCCAGGGCTAGCTTTGTTTTATGGCGGCTTAGTGCGCAGTAAAAATATCTTGTCCGTATTAATGCAATGTTTTGCCATTGCTGGACTGGTATCAATTCTTTGGTTGGTCGTTGGTTATTCGATTGCATTTGCTGACGGTAATGCATACTTTGGCGACCTGTCTAAATTTATGCTGGCAGGCATCACAGAAGACTCGTTAAGCGGTGATATTCCTGAAAGTTTATTTGCACTTTTCCAAATGACATTTGCAATTATTACGCCGGCTTTAATTATCGGCGGCTTTGCTGAACGTATGAAGTTTTCAGCCGTACTATTGTTTAGTGCAATTTGGCTGATTGTGGTTTATGCACCAATTACTCATTGGGTTTGGGGCGGCGGCTGGTTAGGCGAAATGGGTTTGCTTGATTTTGCAGGCGGCGTGGTTGTGCATATTACCGCAGGCGTAGCAGCGCTGGTGGCAGCGATTGTTATTGGTCCTCGAAATGGGTTTTTATCAAAGCCCATGCCGCCGCACAACATGACCATGACCATCACTGGCGCAGCCATGTTATGGGTGGGCTGGTTTGGCTTTAATGGCGGCTCTGCACTTGCGGCAAATGGCGACGCGGCAATGGCGATGTTGGTGACCCATATTTCAGCAGCAGCAGGCGCAATGACCTGGATGTTTTATGAGTGGATAAAATATGGCAAACCAACTGCACTAGGCGCCGTTACGGGTTTGGTTGCTGGCTTGGGAACAATTACGCCAGCATCAGGTTTCGTTGGGCCAGCAGGCGGCTTAGTGATTGGTATTGTTGCAGGTATTGTTTGTTTTAATGCGGTGATCCTTATTAAGCAAAAATGGAAAATTGATGATTCTTTAGATGTGTTTCCAGTGCATGGGGTGGGCGGCATTATCGGCACGCTAATGGCAGCTGTCTTTGCATCAAATGAGTTAGGTATATTTTCTGGCCAAGGCTTGGCAGAAGGTATGACCATTATGTCGCAACTTGAAGTGCAAGCAATTGGCGTTATTGCAACCGTTGTTTATGTGGCAATTGCAACCTATATTATTCTAAAAGTTGTTGATGTGATTACTGGCTTAAGGGTGAGCGCTGAAGAAGAGCAGCAAGGTTTGGATATTATCTCTCATGAAGAAAGAGGTTACGATCTGTAGGCTAAATTTTCTTTAAAATAAACCCGCTCAAGACTTTGTTTTTAGCGGGTTTTTTTATGCCTAAAAAACTGCATTCGTATATAATTATAATTATAATTATCAATTAATCATTTTTTACTGTTTGTTGTTATGCGTATAAACCACCAATTAACCGGCTCTATGGTTGCCTTAATTACCCCGATGTTTGAAGATGGATCGGTGGATTTTGACGCGCTTGAGTTGTTGGTTGAATTTCATATTAAATCCGGCACCAAGGCAATTGTTTCTATGGGAACAACTGGCGAAAGCGCAACGCTCAACCAAAAAGAACATATCGAAGTGATGCGTAAAACCATTGAATTTGCCAATCAACGCATTGCAATTATTGCAGGCACAGGCGCTAATTCAACTGCTGAGGCTATTGAGCTAACTCAAGCTGCTAAAAATATTGGTGCCAGCGCTTGTTTACTAGTCACGCCTTATTACAACAAACCAACACAAGAGGGTTTGTACCAACATTACAAGTTAATCGCTGCAAGCGTTGATATTGATCAAATTTTGTACAACGTTCCAGGCAGGACAGCAGTAGATTTACTACCTGAAACCGTTGTACGTTTAGCAAAAATTGACAACATTATTGGGGTTAAAGATGCAACGGGTGATTTAAGCGTTGCGCAAACATTGATTAATAGCTGCCCAGAAGATTTTTTGCTTTATAGTGGCGATGATGCAACAGCCGTTGAATTTATTTTAATGGGTGGGCATGGCGGCATTTCTGTTACTGCAAATGTCGTGCCAGAAGAATTATCTAAAGCTTACGAAGCTGCATTTAATGAAGATGAAGGTCTGGCGCAGAAGTATAATAAGCCATTAATCGATTTACATCAAAGTCTATTTATTGAGTCCAATCCGATTCCTATTAAATGGGCGATGCACAAAATGGGCAAGTGTAAGCGCGGTATTCGTTTGCCGCTAACGCAATTATCACCACAAGCCAGAACGTTACTAGAGCAAGATTTATCTAATTTAGGGGTTATATAATATGATTAAAACAGCAGCATTAGCGATACTAACAATAACTTTAACTGGGTGTTTTTCAGCTAACGAAAAAGCAGAAGAGAATAAAACAACCCTTGGCGAGCGAAACATTAAATATTACGCCAATAAAACCGTAAGCTCTTTGGAGGTGCCGCCAGATTTAACCAAACCAAGCTCTCAAAACGCCTTTAAATTAGACAACTACGTGGCTGATATTCATCAAGAAACTATCAGTTTTTCTGATAAAGATAACGTCATTAAAGCCTCAGGCATCCTAACAGCAGCTGCGAATGTTGAAGTGAAGAAATCGGGTGAACGCCGCTGGTTAATCGTTGATAAAAGACCAGAAATTGTCTGGAATTTATCTAAAAGATTTTTAAAATCACACGGCTTTGCAATTAAAGAAGCTAATAAAAAAATCGGCCTAATCGAAACAGACTTTTTGGAAAATCGTCCAGACATTCCAGATCAATCTTTAGGCATGATTCGCTCTATGCTCAAAAAAGCCATTAGCACCTCATACACATTGCCGATTATAGATAAATATCGCATTCGTATTGAACCAAGTCAAAATGGTGAAAAAACCAGCGTGCATTTATCGCTAACCTCGATGGAAGAGGTTGCAACTAGCAATCAAAGTACACAGAGCGAGAATACTATTTGGCAGACTCGTCCAAAAGACCCAGAATTAGAGGTTGAAATGTTGTACCGTTTGATGACATTCTTAGGCAGTGACGATGCAGCCGCTAGAGAAAAAATTATTGCAGCAAAAATCGATAAAACATTCGCAGTTTCAGTTGAAAAAGGCTTAGGCGGCTATGCTAAGCTGGTCTTTGCACTAAATCAATACGACACTTGGGAAAATATAGGTTGGGCGCTGGATCAGCTTAACGCCGATGTTGAAGATAAAGATGTAAAAGAAGGTAGCTTCTATATCAATATGGCCAGATCTGAAGACAAGGGTGTTTTGTCTAGAATATTTGGTGATGATGCCATTAAAAAGTCATTTCAGATTATGGTGAAACAAATTGGCAGCAATACAACCGAAGTATATTTTAATGACTTGTCAGAAGAAAATGAACAAGCAACGGTTGACTTTAGTTATGAATTTTTAGGAAGTATTGCTAAGCAGTTCTAAGCCATTTTGAGCGCGGTATTGTTACCACTAGTTATCCAAAAAATCATCCAGCAGAATATTTTGTTGGATGATTTATCTGATCAAGCGTTAGCGGATTTTTGCCAAGCTGCAAACTTAGCTTATCGCTCGGGAGCGCCGCTTATTAGTGATCAAGATTATGATTTTATCTATCTTGCTGAACTAAAAAAAAGACAACCTCAACACGCTTTATTGCAATCTATAGAACCTGAAGGAAAGGCTTTTTCCGAAGAAAAAGTGCTACTACCAGAAGTCATGCTATCAACAGATAAAGCTTATTCTTGGCAGGAAATGCTAAAGTGGATAGAGCGCATACAAAAATCTTGCATTGAAATTAATTTAAGCATTAAAGAGGTTCAAATTAAGGCCACGCCAAAATTAGATGGGTTTGCTGGATATGATGATGGATTGCATTTATACACACGCGGTGACGGCAAAAAAGGCAGCGACATTACCCGCGTTTTTGAGCGAGGACTGCAAGTTTTTAATGATTCTTCACGCGGACAAGGTGCTGGTGAAATCGTGGTTAAAAAAAGCTATTTTGAGCAGCACCTAGCAGATAATTTTGAACATCCTAGAAATTTTCAAGCCAGTTTAATCAAAGAAAAGGCGCTAGATCAGCCAGCCAAACAAGCCATTGTTGATAAAGCGGCATTGTTTGTGCCTTTTTTACAATTGCCCGTGTGGTCAGGCAGCATT
Source organism: Gammaproteobacteria bacterium (assembly GCA_965222625.1). GTDB lineage: Bacteria > Pseudomonadota > Gammaproteobacteria > PS1 > Pseudothioglobaceae > Thioglobus_A. The sequence goes on from OZ244962.1 coordinate 135,108, forward strand.
GATGAGTTAAAAGGTGATTTTGAAAAAATAACGCAGGATGTTTTAGCCATGGTTGACTTTGATGTTGATGGCGTGGTGTTTGAATTAACGCATCAAGCATTAAAAGCGCATATGGGCGCAAATCGAAAATTTCACAAATGGCAAATTGCTTTTAAAGAAAACAAAGACAAGGCTCAAGTCAGGGTTTTGGGCGTAACCGCGCAAGTCGGGCGCACCGGAAAAATTACCCCTGTTGCTGAACTTGAGCCAACACAATTAAGTGGCGCTACCATCATGAGAGCCAGCGGACATCATTATGGACTTGTTAAAGAACAGGGCTTGGGCGCGGGTAGTATTATTGAACTGACGCGTTCTGGTTTGGTGATTCCAAAAATAAATCGAGTACTCAAGTCAGCGCCGATTGACATCCCTGAGCATTGCCCCAGTTGCGATTCAAAACTGGTGTGGCAGGCTGATTTTTTGATCTGCGTTAATCGGGTTAATTGTCCTGCTCAGGTTGTTGGAAAAATGGAATATTTCTTTAAAATCTTGGCCAATAATGATGGCTTTGGTATTGCAACAATAGAAAAATTGTACGAGCAAGGCATTCGTCAAATTTCGCAAATTTACGCATTAAATGAAAGTGATTTTAGCGCCATGGGGTTTGGCGATAAGACCAGTGCCAATTTAGTTAATCAGTTGCAACGTTCAATCCAAGAACAAATTGAAGATTGGCGCTTTTTAGCAGCTTTCGGTATTAATAGAATGGGCATGGGCAATTGTGAAAATTTATTAAAATCTCATTCTATTACTGCTATTTTTTCGCTTAATAAAGATCAAGTGGCAAGTATTAACGGCTTTGCACAGCTTAGTGCACAATTGGTTGTTGACGGGCTAAAAGATATTCAAAACGAGTTTGATCAAATTTTTGGGTACGGGTTTAATTTAGAAATGACTTCGTTACAAAAAAATTCAGCAGCATTATCTCATGAGTTATTTGGCAAAAAAATCGTATTTACTGGGAAAATGTCAAACCCTAGGGCGCAAATGAAAAAACAGGCTAAAGCAATGGGCATACAAATTTTATCAAGCGTCACCAGCAAAACGGATTATTTAATTGTGGGTGAGAATGTTGGTCAAAATAAAATTGAAACTGCGCAAAACTTTAATATTAAGATTATAAAAGAAGCTGACTATATAAATATTATTGCTTGAACAGCGCCAATATGCGCACAATTTTAAATTAAACTTTAAAAAAAGCTTACATTTATTTTTTAAAGTGGTTATAATTTACCTCAGTTAGAGCCCAATGGCGGGATTTGACAACAAACATAGACGTTTATTTAAATCCTTTTTAACAAGGACTTAAATAAGCGTTTTTTTTGCACACTTCAAAGAGGGAGTTTTGCAAATTATGACGCAGAAGTCAGCTAATTTTATTTACATTTTTTATGTAGATCGAATTAGCTGGCTTTTTTTTGGTTTTGAATAAAGGAAAAATTAAATGAAAATGATAACAGCAATCATCAAGCCTTTTAAGCTTGACGATGTAAGAGAAGCGCTTTCTGAAATTGGCGTTTCAGGTATTACAGCAACAGAAGTCAAAGGTTTTGGCCGTCAAAAAGGCCATACAGAGCTTTATCGCGGTGCTGAATATACGGTAGATTTCCTACCTAAAGTTAAATTAGAAATTGCAATAGCGGCCGACCAAGTAGACAGTGTGGTTACTGCAATCAGTTCGTCAGCTAGATCTGATGATGGAAAAATTGGTGATGGAAAAATTTTCGTTACTTCATTGGAGCAAGTTATGCGTATTCGTACGGGTGAGACTGGCTTGGTAGCACTATAAAGGAGGCGACATGGAAAATACAATTTTAGAAATGCAATTTGCACTGGATACTTTTTATTTCTTGATGATGGGTGCATTAGTTATGTGGATGGCAGCAGGATTTTCAATGCTTGAAGCGGGTATGGTACGTAGCAAAAATACAGCAGAAATTCTAACTAAGAATATCGGCCTATTTGCCATTGCTTGTACTACTTATATGATTTATGGTTATGACTTAATGTATGGCGGCGGCGTTATGCTAGAGGGAATTGAAGTGGCTGCTAAGGAGGCTACCTACGCAAAACCTTCTGACTTCTTCTTTCAAGTGGTATTTGTAGCAACCGCAATGTCGATTGTTTCAGGTGCGGTTGCTGAGCGTATGAAGTTATTTGCATTCTTTGCTTTTGCAGTTGTTTTCACGGGCGTTATTTATCCGATGGAAGGCGCATGGACATGGAACGGCGAAGCAGTATTTGGTTTATTTGTACTTAGCGACTTAGGTTTCTCAGACTTTGCAGGATCAGGTATTGTGCATATGGCTGGCGCTGCTGCTGCTTTAGCTGGCGTGATTGTTTTAGGTGCTCGCAAGGGTAAATACAACAAAGACGGTTCATCAAATGCGATTCCAGGTGCAAATATGCCCCTAGCAACTTTAGGCACATTTATTCTATGGTTAGGCTGGTTCGGCTTTAATGGCGGCTCGGTATTAGCAATGGCAAGTAAAGAAAGCGCTAACGCAGTGGCAATGGTATTTTTAAATACTAATGCGGCGGCGGCTGGCGGCGTAATTGCAGCATTATTATTGGTTAAGCTGCGCTGGGGTAAGGCTGATTTAACCATGGCATTAAATGGTGCATTAGCAGGTTTGGTTGCAATTACTGCAGGGCCTGATACGCCAACCGCCTTAGAGGCGACTTTGATTGGCGCTGTCGGTGGTATTTTAGTGGTATTTTCTATCTCTACGCTTGACAAAGTGTTCAAGATTGACGATCCTGTTGGCGCGATTTCGGTTCACGGCGTTGTTGGTTTATGGGGCTTATTAGCCGTGCCATTAACCAACCCAGAGGTTTCGTTTACAGGCCAATTAGCAGGTGCAGGAACAATCTTCGTTTGGGTATTCGGTACATCATTAGTCTTATGGTTAGTATTAAAAGCAGTGATGGGTATTAGAATTTCAGAAGAAGAGGAATACGAAGGTTCAGATATTGCTGAATGTGGTTTGGAAGCTTATCCAGAATTTACAAAATAATAAAACGCTTGCAGGCAAACTAATTGCCTGCTTTTAAAAAAAATTAAAAAAATTAAAATAAAGGAAAAAAAACATGAAAAACAAAACAACAAAACTATTATCAGCACTTTGTTTGACTACAGCACTTAGCTCAGCTTCATTTGCACAAGAAGAGGCGCCATTACCAATTAGCGGTAACGTTACTATCGCTAGTGATTATGTATGGCGCGGACTGACCCAAACTGACGGCGAGCCTGCGATTCAAGGCGGCTTTGATTACGCGCATGAAAGCGGTTTTGCACTAGGCGTTTGGGGTTCAAATGTTGATTTTGGCTCAGATGCTTCAGCAGAGTTTGACTTATACGGTTCGTACGCAGGTGAAGTGGACGGTTTTGGTTATGAAGTAGGTTATATTTCTTATAATTACCCAAGCGAATCTGCAATTGATTTTGAAGAGGTTTATGTTGGCGGCTCTTATGCAAATGTTGGCTTGACTTATTACAAAGGTTTAGATGATGCCAATGATTATGTTGAAGCTTCTTATGGTATCACAGTAGAAGGCGTTGATCTTTCAATTATGGTTGGTGACTATGAAGATTCTTATGATTTATATGGCGTAGGTATTGGAAAATCATATGGCGGCTTAGACTTCGCTTTAAACTACACCAATACAGACCCTGACAATGGTTCTAGCGGTGAAAGTAACACTGTTTTTAGTATGAGTAAATCGTTCTAAAGACTCTGTAGCGCTTTATGCGCTACTAAGAGTTTGTCCATAAAAAAAGCAAAACACCGTGTGTTTTGCTTTTTTTATGGGCCATTATTCAGTAAAAATTATGTAGAATAGATTAACTATTTGTTAACGAAAAAAAAATGGAGAAAATATGATTGTTCAAGATATTATGACAACCGATGTCAAAACCGTAACCCCTGATCAACCTGTTAAAGATATTGCACTGATGATGATTATGGATCATATTAGTGGTGCGCCAGTCGTGGATGCTGACAATAAATTAGTAGGCATCATTTCCGAAAAAGACATTTTGCAGCGGATGTTTCCAAAACTTGAAGAAGTTATGAGTGATACGCATTTTGATTTTGAAAACATGGAAACCAATTACAAAGATGCTATGAATGTGAAAATTGGCGACATTATGACAGTGAGCGTGGACAGTATTGATGTTGATATGCCTTGTCTAAAAGCAGCAAGTAATATGTGGCTTAGAAATTACCGAAGGATTCCAGTTACTAAAGAAGGCAAAGTGATTGGCATTATTAGCATTGGCGATGTACATCGGGCGATTTTTAAATCTTGCATGACTTCATAAGCTAAAATAGCGGCCTATGAATGCAGCACTTAAAATTATTTTAGTTGACGAAAACACAGGACGATCTGCCATGTTGCGCAGAGCTTTGCAAGACGAAGGCCATGAAGTTATTTGCCGTATGAGTAACAGCTCTAGTTTGCAAAACAGCAATGAAATGACGCATGCTGATGTGGTGATTGTTAATGCTGATATACCGGATGAAGCCGTATTTGCTAATTTGACAGATATTAATAAAACCAAACCCAAGCCAATCGTTATGTTTACGCAAGAGTCAAACTCTGAAATGGCAAACAGTGCTATTAAATCAGGGGTTAATGCCTATATTGTTGACGGCCTTGAAGAAGGTCGCGTGCAGCCTATTATTGATGTTGCTATGGCGCGTTTTAGAGAGTTTCAAGCACTTAAAGATGAGTTAGATGCAACGCGCAATCAACTGTCAGAACGCAAGGCAGTTGAAAGGGCTAAGGGTTTATTAATGAAACATAAAAACGTCAATGAAGATGAGGCTTATCAATCGCTGCGTAAGATGGCAATGGATAAAAACAAACGCATTGTTGACGTGGCTGAAAGCGTGATTAATGCCTTTGAGTTGTTAGCTTAGGTTTTATACTGGCTTTTTGCAAGGGTATAAAAACCTAACAAATTAAGATTTTTTATCAGCCTTATCATTAGCTGATTCATTGTCCATTTTTTCAAACTCTTGGTCAATTTTGTCCATTTCAGCGTCAAATTCTTCATCATTCCATTCATCATCTTCAGCTTTTATTTTGTTTTCAGGTTGGGGCGGGTTGTTGTCTGGATCTGTATTATCAGCTATAGAATTATCTTCTTTTTGAGTAAAGAGCGGCGCAAAGATTAGTCCTGCTTCAAATAGCAGCCACATTGGGATGGCAATCAGCGTTTGAGAAATAATATCTGGCGGCGTTAGCAACATGCCTAAAACAAATGCACCAATAATTACATAAGGCCTATTTTTTCTTAACTTTTCAGCGGTGGTAATGCCAAACATAATTAGTAAGATGGTGGCAATTGGCACTTCAAAGGCTACGCCAAAAGCAAAAGAGACCTTAAGAACAAAATCTAAGTAGTATTGAATATCGGGCGTAAAATCAACAATGCTGGGTCCAACGCTTGATAAAAATCCAAAAATAACAGGAAAAACAACATAAAAAGAAAACAAAATCCCAGCATAAAACAAGAGGGTTGAAGAAACCACCAAAGGCATAATCATTTGTTTTTCGTGTTTGTAGAGTGCAGGTGCAACAAACTTCCAGATTTGATACAAAAGGTAAGGCATGGCTAAATAAACTGCCATGATGAGCGCCATTTTAAGCGGCGTTAAAAAAGGTGATATGACTCCAATGGCAATAATATTACTACCTTGAGGTAATACATTAATGATAGGCGCGGCAATAAAACTGTAAACCTCATTAGCAAATGGAAATAAGCTAATAAAAATAACCAATATGGCAATGACAGATTTCAGTAGGATGTCGCGCAGTTCAACCAAATGCTGAACAAAAGTCATTTCTTTAGATGTCATGATTTTTGCTTGCTGGCATCCTTTTTAATGTCATTGATTGCAGTCTTGGTTTCGTCAAAAATTTCAACAATATTGGATTCTTTATCCATTTCGCTCAGCTGTTTTTTAAGGTCATCAACATCCAATTCCTCGCTAACCTCATCTTGAATCTTGGCAATAAAACGTTTGGCTTTTCCAACGTATCTTCCCGCAGATCTGGCAATGCCAGGCATACGCTCAGGTCCAACAATAATTAGGGCAATAACGCCAATTAAAGCAAACTCCCAAAAGCCAACATCAAACATGGTTTATTTTTCTTTTTGGCTTTCTTCTTGAACGACTTTTGCCTCGATGATTTCATCTTTGTCATCAAGTTTTTCGCTTTGCACGGCTGTATCCGTATCTTTATCTTTCATGGATTTTTTAAAACCTTTGATAGCGCCACCTAAGTCGCCACCAATGTTTTTGAGGCGTTTTCCACCAAAAATTAGCAATACAATTACTAAAATAATAATCAGTTCAAAAGGTCCGGGCATCATCATTCTCTCCTATGTTTGTTTGTGTCTATTGGCTTTTTCTACTAACCCTGATAAGCCAAAGCGTTTTGATAATTCTTGCTCTATTTTAGCGACTTCTATGTCTTTGTGTCGTAGTAATACTAAAGTATGAAACCATAAATCTGCCACTTCATAAATAATTTTGCTGTCAATGTCATCTTTAGCAGCCATAATCACTTCAGCAGACTCTTCGCCAATTTTTTTTAAAATTTCATCGGTGCCTTTTTGGTACAAAGATGAGACGTAAGAATCATCTGCACTGGCATTTTTACGCTGCTCTAAAATACTTTCTAATTGTTTGAAAATATTATCCATAGATGTCCTTTGGGTCTTTAATGACTTTGCTGGTTGTTTGCCAACTACCGGCGTCTAACTTGTGAAAAAAGCAAGAAGCTCTACCTGTATGACAAGCAATAGCGCCAATTTGCTCAATTTTAAGCAAGATAACGTCTTGATCACAATCGCTGTAAATGGCTTTAATTATTTGCGTGTGTCCAGACTCTTCACCTTTAAACCAGAGTTTTTTTCTTGAACGCGAATAATAAACAGCTTGCTGTTTTTCGATAGTCAGCGACAACGCTTCTTGATTCATCCAAGCAAACATTAAAACTTCGCCAGTTTTGTAATCTTGAGTAATTGCCGGAACCAGGCCGTTGTCATCAAATTGTATTTGTTTTAAAGCGTTCACGTTGTGTTATAGTCTTATAAAATGATTAATTTTACCGCCACTATCACAAACAATGAAATTATTTATTTTTAGCTTTCTACTAGTGCTTAACGCGGCTGCAAACTTTGAAAGTTTTTCATTTCCTAGCGATCGATCGTTGTATATCATTGACGGCGATAGCGTTAGTTTGCAGATGCGACTAGCAGGTATTGATACGCCAGAAATCAAACAAAAATGCCGTAAACGTGCCGATAAAATGGTGGATTGCGGCCAGTTATCTAAGCATTATTTAAAAAAATTACTCAAAAAATTGCCAGGTGAGATAACCATAACGCCAATTGCTATTGATGGTTATCAGCGTATTTTGGTTCGCGTTTATAAAGGAGATGTTAATGTTGGTAAACGCATGGTTGAAGTAGGCATGGCTTTTTCTTATAAAGATACTTACAAGCTGGAGGAACAAACAGCCAAAGCTGAAAAACTCGGTTTTTGGAGCTTTGATACGCCGCCGATTAGGCCGTATAAATGGCGTAAGCAGCATCGTTAATAATGACGTTAATCATATAACCGAATAAGAAATAAGCGCAATGCAGTTTTAAAGAATCCTAAGCGCGTATTTTTTCGAGTGAATAACTTATATTACGCCGTTATTTTTGCCCTATACAAGGAAGATTTAAAAAAAATACGATTGAGTGTTTTTTTTAAATCTAACGTAGTAGAAAGTAAAAAGAACAAATAAATAGCTTGCTAAGCAAGTATTTTTATTTATTACAAGGCGTACGACAGGGCGAATAAAGGAATATAGTAAAGCTATATGACTGAATGAGCGATTAGCACAACACAGTAATAAATAAAAAGACGAAGCTTAACGTAAGGTGACCAATTCCTCTGCGCTAGTCGGATGAATCGCCACAGTATCATCAAACTGCTTTTTAGTCGCCCCCATTTTAATAGCAACAGCAAAACCTTGCAGCATTTCATCCGCGCCGTGACCCATAATATGACAGCCCACAACTTTTTCATCTACGCCTGCGCAGACAAGTTTAAGCGCGGTGGTGGTTTTGTGTTCAAGCAGGGCATCTGCCATTGGCGTGAATTCTGATTTGTAGATTTTAACGAGGTCAAATTTTTCTTGGGCTTGTGCTTCTGTTAAACCAATGGTGCCAATCGGCGGATGAGAAAATACCACGGTGGCAATATTGTCATAATTAAGATAACGATCACTCATGCCGTTATAAAGTCTATCAGACAGCCTTCTTCCAGCAGCGATTGCCACGGGCGTGAGCGGCGCTCTGCCGGTTGCATCGCCCAAGGCAAAAATATTCTCAATATTAGTCATTTGAAATTTGTCAGTTGGAATAAACCCACGTTGATCAGATTTAACGCCTGCATTTTCCAGACCAAGATTTTGCGTCATTGGATTGCGGCCAACAGCCCAAATAATAGTGTCAAATCCAGAGAATTCGCCCTTATTGGTTACAAGCGTTTTGTCTGCTAAGACTTTGTCGATTTGAGTTTGGTGGTGCAGAATAATACCATGATTGCTGTAATCTTTTTCAAGCGCGGTTTGAATCATTGGATCAAATGATGATAATAGGGTGCTTGCTCTGCCAAATATTTCCACCTTTGAGCCAAGTGCATTTAGCACGCCGGCAAGCTCTACGCCAATATAACCGCCGCCAATAATGGCCACTTTTTTGGGCAAGACTTCCAGTTCGAAAAAACCATCTGAAGTAATGCCGCGCTGTGCGCCTTCAATATTTGGCACGGCAGGCTCTCCGCCTGGTGAAAGTACAATGTACTCAGCTGTATAGGTTTGACCATTGACAGAGACGGTATTTTTATCAAGCAATTGCCCAAAACCGTGAATATAATCAATGCCCAATTTTTCCAAATAACCATCGTACCAACTGGTGATACCATTAATATAATTGTCACGTCCTTCTTTAAGGGTTTTAAATGAAAAACCTTTGAAGTCAATCTCAAAACCAAAACCTTTGGCGCTGTTGATTTGTGTTGCGGCGTTAGCAGCAAACCACATAACTTTTTTAGGCACACAGCCCACATTAACGCAAGTGCCGCCAATGGTTTTGGCTTCAATAATCAAGCATTTTTTACCATATTCGCTAGCACGCTCAACCGCAGAAAGACCGCCAGAGCCTGCGCCAATGGCAATCATATCGTATTTTTTATTCATTTTTCCCTTATAAAATTTGAAACTTAATGCGCAATAGGTTTATCAGTAAAAAGATAGTCTTTAAGCTCTTTGCCAAAAGCGGGGTCTTTGCGTCTAATCCACTCTAATACCATTGCCGCATGTTTTTTTTCTTCATCGCGATTATGCACCAAAATAGCAGATAAATCGCTGTCTTGGCAAGCATCAATGCGCTGATTATACCAATCAATCGCCTCTAATTCTTCCACGATTAAAGTGTGCTAATTTTTCAAACGTATAATGGTTGTCAAATGTTAACGCGCCTCTTTGCCCGACTGTAATACTATTATTGTCGTCTGCAATTGGAGATCCGGTTGCATTGGTTAAGGTTTTTTTATTCATTTTTATCTCCCTATTTTTTTTATTTAAAAAATTGCTCTAGTTCGTCAGCACCGCCAATATAATCACCACCAACAAAAATTTGCGGCGTGCTACTTTTGCCGCTAACTGCTCGTAGTGAGCGAGAGGTAACATTTGATCCTAACTCAACAACTTCTACATAAATACCTTGTTTGTTTAATAAATCTAAGGCTCTTTGGCAATGCGGACAACCTTTACGACTAAACATTGTGGCTGATTTTGGCGCAGTGGCCTTTGTATTAATATAATTGAGCATGGTGTCAGCATCAGAAACTTCAAATGGGTCGCCATCAACTTCTGGCTCAATAAACATTTTTTCAATTTTGCCATTTTTAACCAGCATTGAATAACGCCATGAGCGGTTACCAAAGCCTATATCACTTTTATTAACAAGCATACCCATGCCGTCGGTAAATTCTCCATTGCCATCAGGCAGCATGGTGATGTTTTCTGCTTCTTGGTCTTTTTTCCATTCGTTCATTACGAAGGTATCATTCACCGATATACAAACAATTTCATCAACGCCGTTGTCTTTAAAAACCGGGGCAAGTTCGTTAAATCTTGGCAGGTGAGAAGAAGAGCAAGTCGGTGTGTAAGCACCTGGAAGTGAAAATACAATAACCGTTTTATTGTTAAAAATGTCATCTGTATTTACATCATGCCATTGATTGTCTTTTTGAGTTTTAAAAGTAATTGATGGGATATTTTCCCCAGTTTTATTGACCAACATAGCTTATTCCTTGATTAAAAATGACCATGTTACTGGTGTTTATCTATTAAGTAAAGCGAATAATATAGGTTATAATTATCGATAAAAACGATTATTAATTTTATGATGCCATCTATTAAAAATTTAAAATATTTATTATCACTAAAACAACACTTAAATTTTTCTAAGGCTGCAAAAGATTGTTTTGTCAGTCAATCAACCTTGAGCGCAGGCATTAATAAGTTAGAGCAAGATTTGAATGTTAGATTGTTTGAAAGGACAAACAAGTCCGTTTTGTTGACCCTTGTGGGTGAAAGCATTGCCAAAAAAGCAGAAAAAGTGATATTTGAAATGCAAGATTTAGTAGCAATAACCCATTTAAACTTTTTTGAATCTACTGTTAAAATTGGCGTCATTCCAACGATTTCATCTTATTTATTATCAAATTTTTTTGCTAAAGTTCAGCAAGAATACCCCAAACTTAAGTTTGTTATTATTGAAGATACCAGTCAAAATTTGTTGTTAAAAGTTGAGCATTTAAAGCTGGATTTTGCAATTTTTGCCTTTCCGTTCGAAGAAAAAGAAAATATTGCTCAAGTCACTGTTTTTACAGATGATTTATATTTGGTTAAGCGCAAAGATACTCAAAATGACGATTTCTTATTATTAGAACAAGGGCATTGTTTGCGCAGCCATGTTTTAAACAGTGGCAGTATCGATAAAAGCAAAATATCACCCTATGCATGTACCAGTTTAGAAACTTTAGTAACCATGGTCAATATGGAAATTGGCGTCAGTTTTTTACCAAAAATTGCAATAGATAGCGGTATTTTAGATAAGTATCCGGCGTTGGTTATTGACAAAGAACAGCAAAAATTATCTCGTGATATTGGCATTATTTATCGCAAAAATAATCCAAATAAAAATAATTTTTTAAAATTAACTGGTTTTTTATAACCCAGCTTTAAGGCTGGCTTCAATAAATTTATCTAAATTGCCATCAAGCACATCGCCAGTATTAGTTGACTCAACCCCTGTGCGCAGATCTTTAATACGTGATTGGTCAAGCACGTATGAGCGAATTTGATGTCCCCAGCCAATGTCTGATTTACCATCTTCAAGCTGTTGATTTTCACTATTACGTTTTTGCATTTCCAACTCATACAGTTTTGATTTAAGCTGTTTCATGGCCTGATCTTTATTGGCGTGTTGGCTACGCCCATCTTGACACTGTACAACGGTATTGGTGGGCAGGTGGGTAATGCGCACAGCAGAATCGGTTTTGTTAACGTGCTGTCCGCCAGCACCACTGGCGCGATAAGTATCGATGCGAATGTCAGCTTTATTAATTTCAATGTCGATGTCATCATCAACCTCGGGCGAGACGAATACCGAGCAAAAAGAGGTGTGACGTTTACCATTAGCATTAAAAGGAGATTTTCTAACCAATCGATGAATGCCGATTTCACTTCGAAGCCAACCATAAGCATATTCGCCTTGCAAATGCACGGTTGCAGATTTAATACCTGCCACTTCGCCCGCAGAGGCTTCCATCAAGGTCACTTTAAAATTATGCTTATCTCCCCAGCGCAAATACATGCGCAAAACCATCTCCGCCCAATCTTGCGCCTCTGTTCCGCCTGAGCCTGATTGAATGTCTAAATAGGCTGAGTTGGCATCCAAATCACCATTGAACATACGCTCAAATTCGAGTTTTGCAATTGACGTCTCAATGATATCAAGATCCTCTTTGACGCCATTCGCTGTTTGCTCATCGTCTTCACTTTGCGCCATATCAAGCAATTCTTTAGCATCAGACAAAATATTGTCAGCTTGTTCGAAAGTTTGACAAATATTTTCCAGCATTATTTTTTCTTGGCCAAATGCTTGCGCTTCACTAGGGTTTGACCAAATGTCTGGGTTTTGCATTTCTAATAACACCTCTTCCAGACGGCCTTGTTTTTCCTCGAGCTGCAAATGAGCGGCCAATATTTTTGAACGATCTAATAGGTCGTCAATTTTTTGGTAAGTGGGTGAAAGTTCCATAAGGTTAATTATACAAAGGTCTTTATAAACTCGGAAGTTAAAAAAAATACGATTGAGTGGGCATAAAAAAAGCCCCAAAACGGGGCTTTCATGAAAATAGTTGAGATTATTTTCTAAGACCTAAGCGTGAAATTAAATCAGAATAGGCGCTCACGTTTGTACCTCGAAGGTAAGTCAGTAATTTTTTACGTTGAGAAACCAAACGTAAAAGACCTCTTCTTGAGTGATGATCTTTTTTATGTGTTTGAAAATGCTCAGTTAAATGCTTAATGCGAGCTGTTAATAAAGCAACTTGTACGTTAGTAGAGCCTGTGTCGCCTTGTGCAGTTTGGTACTCTTTGATAATTGTTTGTGTATCAATTGACATAATAAATAATTCGTAAGATATAAAATAATAAAAGACATAATTATACGCTAACTTAGCTAATTAGTAACTTACTTAATTCAAATGTTTTTAGTAAAATCCAGGCTCACCATCAGGGCGCGTTTTAAAGCGTCGATGTACCCATAAATATTGCTCAGGGTTTTTTAAGATTTGCGCCTCTAATATTTTATTGGTCATACTGGCGCTAATAACGGCGTCATTATCAGGGTAATTTGCAATTGGCGCTTCAAAATTCATACTGTAGCCTGATTTCGTCCGAATAAAAAAATAAGGAATCACCACAGTATTGTCTTTATTCGCAAGTTTTGCAGTCGCAGCAACCGTGGCTGTTTGAATGTTAAAAAAAGGTGCAAATACACAATTTTTTTTGCCAAGATCTTGATCAGGCGCATACCAAATGGGTATTTTGTTTTTAAGGGCTTTAAGTATAGCGCGCGTGTCTTTGGTTTTAATAATTAACGCACCGCGGCTCGTGGAGCTTTTGCGCATCATTTTGTCAAATAAAGCATTGTTTTGTGGGCGGTATATGCTGGCAATATTGCGTCTTGATAAAAGCATTCTAACGCCAAGCATCAGCGGCATAAAATGTGCAGCAAGCAAGATAACGCTTTGGTCTTTATTAATTGCATCAGTCAAATAATGTTCATTATTAATACTCAGCATGGATTTAATTTTTTTGTCAGTTGCAAAATAAGTGTTTGCTGTTTCAAAAATAGAAATACCCAGCGCTTTAAAGTTTTGCCTAACTAAAGCTTCAACTTCAACGTGTGTTTTGTTTGGAAAGCAGGCAGAAATATTAACAAAAGCAATTTTTCTAAAACGCCTAAGTATTGGGTAGAATGCTATCCCCATGGTATTGCCAATTGCCACTTGAACCTTAAAGGGTAATTTTGTGCCTAATTTCATTAGCCCAATCAGAATCCAAGTAGGTATAAATTTAGGATGATAAAAATTTTGTTTTTTCATTAAAATACAGTTTATGCCTTATATTAGTCAGAGCTTTATTGATGATCTTCCCAACAAAATCGATCTTGTTGATTTGATTGGAAAGCGCTTGCCACTTAAAAAATCTGGCAGTGATTATCGGGCACCTTGCCCTTTTCATGGCGGCAAAAATAGCAATTTCGCTGTCAATGCGCACAAGCAATTTTATCATTGTTTTAAGTGCGGTGAGAGCGGCGGCGCAATTAGTTTTATTCAAAAATTTGATAACCTGAATTTTGTTGAAGCTATCGAGACCATTGCCAGTGAATCTGGGTTGGTGATTGAATACGATTCTAAATCTAAACCGGTTGATCCAAGACTTGAGCGTTATCGAGTTTTATCAAAAAAAGTAGGTGAGTTTTATAGTTCGCAGTTGCGCGCTTCGCCGGCTAAAGAAAAAGCAGTGGGTTATGCCAAAAACAGAGGTATTAGCGGGCAAATTGCCAAGCGCTTTGAATTGGGTTTTGCGCCGCCAAGCAATAAAGATTTAATGCTGAATTTTGAAAAAAACCCGCAAGATTTGACTGATTTAAAAGCATTAGGATTGATAAAAGAAGGTCAATATGGCGATTATGATTTTTTTCGGGATCGCTTAATGTTTCCAATACACAACAGCAAAGGCAGCATTATCGCTTTTGGCGGCCGGGCATTTGACCAAGATGCTAAGGCAAAATACCTCAATTCTTCTGAAAGTGCTATTTTCTCTAAATCTAGGGAATTATACGGCTTACACCACGCTCGAAAATACTCACAATCAATGGATTATGTTTTGGTGGTTGAAGGTTATATGGATGTGGTGGCATTACATCAAGCAGGATTGACTAAAGTGGTAGCAACCTTGGGCACAGCAACTACACAGGAGCATTTGCAAATTTTGATGCGCACCACTAATGTGGTTGTATTTTGTTTTGATGGCGATAATGCAGGCCGATCTGCAGCTTGGAAAGCCTTAAAAAACACCTTGCCAATGATTAAAACTGGCATAACTTTTAAATTTTTATTTTTGCCAGAGGGTGAAGATCCCGATACGTTAGTTAAAAAAGAATCTATTAAAACCTTTGAGCAGCGTATTAGTAAAGCGCAGCCGTTGTCTAAGTTTTTGTTTGACCATGTTAAAGCGCAGGTTGATTTTGATACCATTGAAGGTAAAACGCAGTTTTTAGAAAAAGTATCAACATTGATTAAATCGGTTAATTACGAACTTTATCAGCAGCAGTTGATTGAAGGTGTGGCGCAAGTGGTTGGGCAAAGTATCGAGCAAGTTTTGTTGGTTTTTGATCAGCAAAAATCTCAATCTCAGTCTCAATCTCAAGCGGTGCCGCCAGTTTATTTTGATGAGTTTAATCATGATGAAGCACCAACTGAAATAGACTTGCAAGAATTTTCACAGCACTACCAATCTGAGCCTGAATTAAGACCTACCCCCATTGCCAAGTCTGCAAGTATGAAAATACTCATGTCTAAAATGATTACATTGATACTCAATTATCCAGTTTTAGCGGATTCAACGGTCGAGCTTCGAGTCGGTGCAGTTGAGAATTCTCAAGTATTATTAGAATTGATTAGATCGGCGCAAATAGACGATAATATCACCCAATTAGATCTTATCAAGCCATTTAAAAGTAAAGTTGGAATTTTTAATAGACTTAATCAGTTGTGCACGTTGGAGCCGCATTTAAGCGAAAATCAGGCCAAAATAGAATTTTTATCTATTTTAAATACCTTAGAAAAACAGCGCAGCGGTGCACAAATAAAAGCCGATATTCATCATGCACACACCCTTGAAGAGCAGCAAAAAATTATGCAAGGTATTTTTGACGCTAAGCATAAGCCCAGCTAAGAATTATTTGCTATTTTAGACTCAGTTTGATTGAGTCATCATTGGTTAAGACGTGTTTCATGGTTTCATTAAATACGATTGCTGCAGAGTTTGAACCTTCACAGCTACGCTTAAGATCAGGCCTTGTGTAAACATGACATTTTTTAGGATAATCCAATCTCACGGCCATGATATATTTTGGCTTTTTAACCGGAACAAAACCGGTAAAAAAAGTTCGTTTGGCGCCGTCTTTATTGTACTTTCCATTAACCACCATTTCTGCTGTTCCCGTTTTTCCAGCAACGTTATAACCTTTAATTCGAGCGCGATACCCGGAGCCTTTCCATGAGGCAACTGCATCTAGTAGGGTGGCGATTTTAGCGGTTGCTGCCTTACCAAATACTTGCGTATTTTGCTGATATCCCGCCATATTTTTAACCAATTTTAAGCTAGGAACGGCGCCTTCGTTGGCAAACACCAAATAAGCGCGCGCCAACTGCGCTAAATTGGTTTCCATGGGGCCGTGACCAAAAGCCAATGTGCGTTTATCTGCCAAGCTCCAAGAACTGTAATGCTTTAAAGAGCCTGAATTTTCAAGGCTAGGAATGAGTCCGAGCGGCTGGCTAAATCCAAGTTTATACCACGTGTCATACATGGATTCTTTGCTAAGGCGCTCAGAGACATTCACAGTGCCAAGATTGTGAGATTTTTGCAATATTTTCTTAACCGTCATCTGCTTGTATTTGCGATCAGGCCTAATATGCCCAATGCGCTTAGTTACGTCAATTAATTCATCTTCTTGCGCGCTAATCTTGCCCTGATCTAAAGCCAATAACATGGTGAAAGGTTTCATGGTTGAGCCAGGCTCAACTCTATCAGACAGTACCCGATTGCGATAATGACTTGGATTGTAAAGACTTCTATCATTCGGATCGTCAGCAGGGTAGTTGACCATCGCCAAAACCTCGCCATTTGGTGCCAACACAATGGCAGAGCCAGAATCTGCCTCATGTTTTAAGACTGATTTTTTAATAGCCGCATAAGCATGGTATTGAATGTCGGTATCGATGGTTAGTTCAATCGCACTGCCATGGCGCAATTTTTCTTCTATTTTTGGGTTGAAGTAGGTTTTGTTGTTGTGTTCGCCAAAATTTAAAGTGGCTTTGCCATTTTTACCTGCCAAGACATTTTCAAACTCACTTTCAATGCCAGATCCGCCTTTATTTTTAGCATTAACGCGCCCAAGCAATGGTGCCATTGAAGCTGATTTTGGATAGTAGCGCTGGGTATCTTGTCGTAATGTTAATGCCTGACCGATGCGCTCTTTTCGACATTTTTTGATCATTGTTTTTTGCCCGACAACAGCTTGGTATTTGATCATATTAAGCGCTCTATCAACAAGGCTAATTTTGCTGGTAATTTCTTTATCTCTACAAATTTTAACTCTTAATTTTTTTAAGGCTTTGAGCTTGCTTAAAATTGGACTGGTTAAAGTCAGGTTTTTTTTAATGGGCAAATAGCGCGAGCCTATTTTTCTTTTTTTACTAAGCAGTTCACTTAACACTTGCTCATCCATGTCTAGCGCTTGGGCGAGCTTGGGGATAAAATCTACATGAATATTACTAGGGTCAAGTATGACGCGTTTTAGTAATCTAGAGCTTGCTAAAATGTTGCCATTTCTGTCTAAAATATCCCCTCTTCTGGCAACATGGGTTTGAGTATTACTCGCTTGTTTATGGGCTCTATCTTGGATGGATTGCGTTTGTTGATTAACCGTTGAAATTGAAACCGCCTGATAGGCGAATATTGAAAATATAGCCACAAACACAAATTTAACAAAACCCTGGCGACGCCAATATCCTTGTACTTTGGCTATGGTAAATTTCTTTTTTAGTTGGTTAAATAAGCGATTTTTCATAAAGAAATCCTGCCTTTGTACCATTTGCCAGTGTCTTTTATTTCAACTTCTTTAAGATTAAGATTTATTAACGTGGTTTGTTTAATTTCTGCGCCGCTCATCATTTTTGAGCGCTCACTTAAAAGCTGTTTATTAAGCGCAACTATTTGATGATTTTTAGCATTTTCACGTTTGATTTCTTTGTACAAAAGATAGGTTTGATGATGCCATGAAATACTTAAGATACTCAAGCCAATAATACTGATTAACAGGATTAAATTAAGTTTGAAATTGCTTATAGGTAAGCGCATGGTTAATTTTTGCTTGCGACTCGTAAAATAGCACTACGTGAGCGTTTGTTGTGTTTAACTTCATCTTTACTGGCAAAAATTTTACCCAAATCTTTAAAGGGCATTTTTGTCATTGCTTGGTCGAATATTGGCAAACCCTTAGGCAAGGGTTTTTGCCGAGAATTTGTCTGGATAAAGCGTTTAACAATACGATCTTCAATTGAATGGAAACTGATGATTGACAAGCGCCCATCAGTTGCCAACAATTGCTTTGATTGTTCCAGTGTTTCGCTCAGTTGTTTGAGCTCTTGGTTGATAAAAATGCGTATGGCTTGAAAAGTGCGAGTTGCTGGATGTTTATTTTTTTGCCCTCTAACCACTTCACTTACAATATTGGCCAATTGCAAAGTGGTTTCTAAAGGTTGTAAAAGTTGAAATTTTTTGATTTTAGCGGCAATGTGGCGTGATTTTTTTTCATCACCAAACTCATAAATCACATTGGCAATTTCTACTTCATTTGCTTGCGCCAGCCATTGCGCCGCACTAAGCCCTGCAGTTTGATTCATGCGCATATCTAAAGGACCTTGGGCTTGAAAACTAAAACCTCGATCAGCATTGTCTAATTGCGGTGAAGAAACGCCTAAATCCATTAGTATGCCATTGATTTTTCCGTCTAAACCCAATTCGTCAATGACTTTGTGCATTTGCGAAAAAGGGGCGTGAATTAAGTTTAAGCGCGCATCAGAAAATGTATTTTTAGCATGCTCAATGGCGCTCAGATCTTGGTCAAAAGCGATGAGTTGCGCTTGATCTCCAAGGCGATCTAAAATACCCTGAGCGTGTCCGCCGCGGCCAAAAGTGGCATCAATGTAAATACCATCTTTGATTAAATTTAGTGCATCAATCGACTCTTCAAACATCACAGACTGGTGATGATTAGAAATCATAATGACAGCTGCACAACCTCAGGCGGAATTGCTTCTTTTTTACTGAGCGCATCTAAATTATCAAGTTGCTTATTCCAGATGTCTTCGTCCCACAGCTCAAAATTATGGCCCTGACCACTCATGATAATTTTTTTACCGATTTTTGCATAATCTCTTAGCGTGCTAGGAATTAAAATGCGAGCCGTTTTGTCAAGTTCGCAATCAGTTGCATGGCCAATTAATTTACGCTTTAAACGTTTAGTGTGGATATTTAAAGAAGGTAGGGCGTTAATTTTTTTTTCTAATACTTGCCAGTTTTCTAATGGGTACAACAACAAGCACTTGTCATCAGGGTGAATGCTCAGCACCATTTTACCGCCGCAAGCCTCATCAATTTGCGTTTGGTGGCGCGTAGGAACTTTAACGCGCCCCTTGGCATCGATACTTAAATTGTGAACCCCTCTAAACATAGCCGTATAACGCTAAATAATGGTTGCAAAACCTAGTGAAAGGATAATTGCCGCTGATGTGTAGATAATTGTGTGAAGTAAAATGTTCATGTTTTTTTTGCCCCTAAAGTTGATTAATTTTCATAATTTATAACTCTCCTCAAATAGCTATAAATAAATATTTTATACCACTTTATACCACTTTTAAACACTTTATTTTAAATTTGTTCAAATGAAGTAATTGCCCGGTTTAAGGCTTAATTTTGCAAAATATTAAAAAGCTAAAAAATTAATAAATAAGCGTGTAAAAAATATAAAATTTAACCGAGTTAAAAAAGTTGTTATGGCTTTTTAAAGCGCTGAAATGGGGTAGAATATTTAAAAAAAATAACCAGACATTAATGACTTTTTAAAAATGAAATATCGCTCAATTCATAAAGATTCAATTACCACTGTTTTGGATAAAGCGCGGCAATATCGCTCTTTGCGTGAGCCAGATTTGGCCATCAGCATTTGTATTGACGTGTTTGCTGTTGATTTTGAAAATCAACAGGCGTTGGTGATTTATATTTTAGCCTTGACTGATCAATACTCTCATCAGCATGCAAAACTGCAGCCTAAAAAAATTACTGAAGCCATTGCACGCTTAACCTCAAAATTCCACCGAACTTATTACGCAGGTATTTTTCTTGAGCGCAAGGCCAGAGCACTACTTAAAAATCCAATGTCTCAGTCTTTTGCTTATGAAGGCTTAATGGAGGCCGCTGCCCAATATGAGGCGGCGCAAAAAATTGCACCTGCACATTGTTCGGACCCTATTTTGCGCTACAACAGTTGTTTAAGAACCATTGAAAAGCAGCATTTACAACCCAGATCAGAGTTTGATGAGCTTTACTAATTCAACAGTGGGCAAAAAATGCATGGCACTTGCTGGCTTGATATGGTTTGCTTACGTTATTTTTCATATGTTAAGTCTGCTGGTTTTTCATCAGGGCGCAGAGTCGTTTAATGATTTTTATCAGCAGCTTAACCAGCTTAGTCTTTACTATTTATTGCTTGTTGTTTTAATAGCGCTATTGGCTTTTCATGTTTATACGGCAATTGTTCGGCAATTGGCTAATCGCAAGAGTAAGGGTGCTGGTTATAAAAAACCCTATCCTCACGAAATCTCCAGAGTAGTGGCGTGGATTGGTGCAAGCACGCTATTTGCGTTTATTGTTATTCATTTTGTACAAATGAAAGTGCTCATTGATAAGCAGTGGTATGAGGCGATTATTGCAGCGTCATCTGCGCCATTCATGTTGGCTTTTTATGTGGTGGGTTTGTTGACGCTAAGCGTGCATTTGCATCATGGGCTGAGTAATGTTTTGCAAACACTTGGCGTTACCCATAAACCTTACCATTATTTAGTTATT
The DNA here is from genome assembly GCA_965222625.1 of Gammaproteobacteria bacterium. Lineage (GTDB taxonomy): Bacteria > Pseudomonadota > Gammaproteobacteria > PS1 > Pseudothioglobaceae > Thioglobus_A. The sequence continues at coordinate 155,712 of OZ244962.1, forward strand.
ATCATTGTTTTAATGATTTTTGTTGGTTTTTTATCTGTGTTGGTGGGCGCTATCCTATGAGTGTGTTAAATGCAAAAGAGCCGATTGGGCCATTAGAAAAACGCTGGAAAAAACACCTGTTTGATTTAGCCTTGGTTGCCCCGCAAAATCGCAACAAACACAAAATTATTGTGATTGGTACAGGGTTAGCAGGCGCTTCATTGTGTGCAACTTTGGGCGAAGCTGGCTACCAAGTTGATTCATTTTGTTTTCAAGATTCACCCAGACGTGCGCATTCTATTGCCGCGCAAGGCGGAATTAATGCCACCAAAAATTATCAAAATGATGGTGACAGCATCTGGCGTCTGTTTTACGACACTATTAAAGGCGGTGATTTTAGAGCGCGCGAATCTAATGTTTATCGATTGGCGCAGCTCAGCGCAAATATTATCGATCAAGCGGTCGCGCAAGGCGTGCCATTTGCACGTGAATATAGCGGCTATTTGGCCAATCGATCATTTGGCGGAACTCAGGTTTCTCGCACGTTTTATGCGCGCGGTCAAACCGGTCAGCAGTTGTTATTAGGTGCTTATGGCGCGATGAGTCGGCAAATTCAAAACGGCCAAGTCACGCATCATTCACGATCTGAAATGCTTGAAGTTATCACCATTGACGGCAAAGCGCGCGGCGTGATTGTGCGTAATTTGGTTAGCGGCAAATTAGACGTGTATTTGGCCGATTGCGTTGTATTATGCACAGGCGGCTATTCGAACGCTTATTATTTATCCACCAACGCCAAAGGTTGCAATACTTCAGCCATTTGGCGCGCTTATAAAAAAGGCGCGTATTTTGCCAACCCAAGTTTTACCCAAATTCATCCAACTTGTATTCCGCCAACCTTTGAAGATCAATCAAAATTAACATTAATGAGCGAATCTTTGAGAAACGATGGCCGCATTTGGGCGCCCAAAAATAAGGCTGATTGCACCAAAAAACCCAGCGAAATTAAAGAACAGGATCGAGATTATTTTTTAGAAAGGTTGTATCCAGCGTTTGCAAATCTGGTTCCTCGAGATGTGGCCTCGCGAGCGGTTAAGCATATTTGTGATGAAGGCAGGGGCGTTGGCAGTAAAATTCATGGCAAGCGTTTGGGTGTTTATTTAGATTTTTCCAATATTATTGATAAAACTGGACTGGAAGCAGTTGAAGAAAAATACGGCAACTTGTTTGAAATGTACCAGCGCATTACCGATGAAAATCCTTGCGAAACGCCCATGAAAATATACCCGGCGCCGCATTATTCGATGGGCGGTTTGTGGGTTGATTATAATTTAATGACAACTTTGGACGGTTTATTTGCCGGCGGCGAGGCTAACTTTTCAGATCACGGCGCAAACCGGCTTGGCGCATCAGCGCTTATGCAAGGACTGGCTGATGGTTATTTTATTTTGCCGCATACCATTGCCAATTATTTAGCCAGGAATACCTTTGATGAAGTTGACGTTAATCATCCGCAAGTCAAGCAATCATTTGAAAAAGTTGAGCAAAGGATTAATCAACTTATGAATGCACCTGATGCGCAGCATTCTCCAGAGTATTTTCATCAAAGGCTAGGCAAAATTCTATGGGACGCTTGCGGCATGTCTAGAGAGGCGTCAAAGCTTGAGCAGGCAATTGAAGACATTGAGCATTTAAAAGATCAATTTTGGCAGCAAATTAAAATCACCGGCATTGATCAAGATTTTAATCAAACTTTGGAGCGCGCGGGCAGGGTGGCAGATTTTTTAGAACTCGGCATTTTAATGTGCAAAGATGCATTAGGCCGAGAAGAGTCTTGCGGCGCACACGCCAGAGAGGAGTATTTATCAGCTGCTGGCGAGGCTAAGCGTGACGACGAAAACTTTTCTTATGTGAGCGCTTGGGAATATCAAGATCAAGATGACTTAAGACATGAAGAGCATCTAAATTTTGAATTTATCAAACCTACAACCAGGAACTACAAATGACGTTTACCCTGCATATTTGGCGTCAAAAAAATCAGCATACTCAGGGTGAGTTTGCAACTTATAAAATTGAGAATATCCATGATGACACTTCATTTTTAGAAATGCTGGATCAGCTTAATGAGCAACTCATTAGCCGCAATGAAGATTGCATTGTGTTTGATTATGATTGCCGAGAAGGTATTTGCGGCGCTTGTTCATTGGTTATTAATGGTTATCCGCATGGCGAAAAAGTAGCCACCACCACGTGTCAGTTGTATATGCGCGAATATAAAAAGCAAACGCAATTGTGGATTGAGCCTTGGCGTGCGAATAGTTTTCCTGTTATTAAAGATTTGAGCGTTGACAGATCTGCATTTGATCGTTTAATTCAAGCGGGCGGTTTTATTCCTGTGCATACAGGATCTGCACCTGAAGCGAATACTTTGTTAGTGGAAAAAAATGCAGCAGATGAAGCCTTTAATTCAGCCACTTGTATTGGCTGCGGCGCCTGCGTGGCGGTGTGTCCTAATGCCAGTGCGAGTTTGTTTATTGCGGCAAAAATAGCGCACTTAGCGCTGTTGCCACAAGGTGATATTGCCGCTTTAGAACGCGCGCAAAACATGAGTCAGCAAATGCAAATTGAAGGCTTTGGTAGTTGCTCTAATCATCGGCATTGCGAAAAAGTTTGTCCCAAAGGAATTTCAATTCAGAATATTACAAGAATGAATAAAATTCTTGGATAATAGCAAATACATCCATAAAAATAAACCACCATTATGAGTTCAGAACACCACCAAGCAGCACTTGATTATCACCAAGGCGAGCGCCCTGGAAAAATATTTGTTTCATCGCACAAGCCGCTAGACACCAAAGAAGATTTATCATTGGCCTACACGCCAGGTGTGGCAGCGCCAGTTAGAGAGATTGCCAAAAATCCAGAGTTGGTTAATAATTACACCATTAAAGGTAATTTAGTTGCTGTTATTACCGACGGTTCTGCGGTATTAGGGCTTGGCAATGTGGGCCCGCTTGCTTCAAAACCAGTCATGGAAGGTAAGGCGGTTTTATTTAAAAAATTTGCTGATATTGACGTATTTGATATTGAAGTTGATACCCAAGATGTAGATGAATTCGTACAAACGGTTAAAAATATTGCACCGACTTTTGGCGGCATTAACTTGGAAGATATTTCAGCGCCGCGCTGTTTTGAAATTGAAAAAAGACTGATTGAAGCATTAGATATTCCCGTTTTTCATGATGACCAACATGGCACAGCAATTATTATTGCAGCTGGGCTTTTAAACGCCATTGAAATTCAACAAAAAAACATTGAAACGGTCAAGCTGGTCTGTTTGGGCGCAGGGTCGGCAGGTATTGCCACGCTCAATCTTTTGTGCGAGCTAGGCTTGAAAAAAGAAAATATTTTACTGGTTGACCGAGAGGGTGTTATTTCAACAGCACTTAAAAATATCAGCGCTGTTAAGGCACAATATGCCGCTAAAACCCATAAAAAAACACTGGCAGATGCCATGCAAGATGCTGATATATTTATTGGCGTGGCGGCGGCTAATTTGGTCACTCAAGCCATGGTTAAATCTATGGCGCTTAATCCTATTGTATTTGCTTTGTCAAATCCTGATCCTGAAATTTCGCCGGCTGATGCCAACGCAGTGCGCGATGATTTGATTATGGCAACAGGGCGCAGCGATTATTCAAATCAAGTTAATAATGTTTTAGGCTTTCCGTTTATTTTTAGAGGGGCGCTTGACGCCAAGGCCAGTGAAATCAATATTGAAATGAAAATTGCCGCAGTTCATGCGCTCAAAGATTTAGCAAAACTTGAAGTTCCTCAAGCGGTGTTAGATGCCTATCATGTTGATTCGATCAGCTTTGGAAAAGATTATATTATTCCTAAACCTTTTGATAAAAGGCTAATCGATGTCGTACCAAAAGCGGTTTTTGACGCTGCGGTTTTAAGCGGCGTTTCTAGGTTATAAAAAAGATCATTTAATATAATAATTATATTTTGTAAACACAAGCTAAACACCTATAGATGTTGCATTACCTAGCCAATAGGCTTATAATATAAACACAGTTAAGGAAATAATGATTATGAACACACTACAAATATCAAATAAACTAACAGAGCTGGGTATGGACAAACCTCAGTCTGATTTTATTGCTCAAACCATTGACGAAAAAAATCAAGAGCTTGCGACAAGAAAAGACATTAAAGATTTACGTTGGTTGACCGTAGTAGGTTTTACCGTTACAGGTGTTGGATTTGGTTATGTGGTCAGTATTTTAAACACAATCATTAGTAAATTAGCATAAGGAGAACATTATGAGCTTTAAAGATTTATTCAACAAACGACAAGTAATTAATCAAGCTGCTGATTTTGTTATTGGCGAAGCTAAAGAAGAAGTGCAAGAAACTTTAATCAAGCGCACTCTTAAATACACTTGGAAGTTGTTTAAAAACTTAAGCGACCCTGTAAACCAGATTGTGTAAAGTCCTCGTCAAAAATCAGACATAATCCTTTAATCTATCCTCATGTAGGATTATAAACTGATTCATTGCTTGTGGCCAATTCCGTATTGGCATAGTCCATCTTTTACTCGCTGCTTCAATGGCTAAAAAAACAACCTTAAAGGCGGAGTTATCATGATTAAAAATCTTGCGATTCTTGATTGATTTACGAATCACTGAGTTTAAAGATTCAATCGCATTGGTTGTATAGATAGCCCTTCTAATAGCCTCAGGATAAGCAAATATTGTTGCCACATTATCCCAATGCCTACGCCATGATTTGCCAATACTTGGGAATTGCTTACCCCAGCGATGCTCAAATTCATCAAGTGCAAGTAAGGCTTCATCTTCACTAATGGATTGATAAATTTGCTTAAGACTACTGGCAACCTGTTTTTTATCCTTATAGCCAACATATTTGAGTGAATTACGCACCATGTGAACAATACATAGCTGAACATCGGCCTGTGGGAATACGGCATTAATGGCTTCAGGGAAGCCTGTTAAGCCATCCACTGAAGCAATCAGAATGTCTTTAACGCCACGATTAGCAATATCATTAAGAACGCCTAGCCAAAACTTGGAAGATTCGTTTTTAGACAGCCATAGACCCAAGCATTCCTTTTTGCCTTCAAGGTTAACGCCGAGGGCGATATACATCGTCTTTTTAATGATTTGCTTGTCTTGCCTGACTTTAATAACAATGCCGTCTAAATAAACAATAGGATAGACCTCATCCAGTGGACGATTACGCCACTCAGTTGCTTGAGCAATAACCGCCTGTGTTACATTAGACACCAAGGTGGCTGATATGTCTGCATCGTACATTTCTTTAAAGGTTGATACGATGTCACGAGTGGACATGCCTTTAGCATACAGGCTTAATATTTGAGAATCGAAAGCACCCAATCGTGTTTGGCCTTTTTCAACGATTAAGGGCTCAAAATCGCCACTACGATCCCTTGGAATGGCGAGTTTAATTTCGCTATGATTGCTTTTAACAATCTTCGGGTAGTAGCCATTGCGAGCGTTACTATTTATATCAATTGTATTGTTATTCTGTCCATGCTTTGGATAGCCAAGATGATGTTCCATCTCGCCGCCGAGTGCTGCTTCAATGGTCATTTTAACCAGTGAGGCAGATAGGTCTGCTAAGTCATCTTGAGTGTGGATGTCTTTGGCAAGTTCATCAGCAAAAGCGCGTAGTTTTTGTTGGTTGATGCCTGTGTTGTTCAGTTGGTTCTTTTGGTTTTGTCTTAGTGTTGTGTTACTCATGTTTTTTCTCCTTTTTAGGGATTATAAAATATGAGGGTTTACACAATCTGGTTTACAAGGTCTCAAATCGCTTTGGAAAATTTGTAAGCGCTTTTAAAGTTAGATATTTTTTTGGTTTGGCGGTGTAGATAAAGGTTTGCAGTCTTAATAAAACAATGCTATAAAAATTTACTGCTGCAAGGGGTTTAACGCCCGACAAACAAGCGTTTTATTTAGAAGCTTCTTTTAGACAATTAACGTACGCTTGATGATCCATTGGCGCGTTATTTTTTTGCGAAGAGAAAATCATTTGCGCAATACAATCCATCATAAAGTGTTCAACCTTATGTGGGTCTTTAACTTTTTCTAGAATTTTCTGATAATATTCATTAATGCCTTGCGGTTGGTTAATCGACAACTGCTCTGTTAATGATAAATGCAAATTGATGTGTAAAAAAGGGTTAACTTCACCGCTTTCAGGAAAAAAATCAGACTCAATATTTTGGATCAAAGAGTGGTACTCTGGATGGATTTTAATAATTTGAGTTAATTGCGCTTCTAGCGGATCAAGCGGCTGTTTGTTTAGAAATTTTTGCCAAGCATTGGCGAGAAATTTTCTTTGCTGAGTTCTATCTTGGGTGTAAAGCACCGATTTAAGCTATAGGTTTTTTTCTTCGTATTCGCACAAGTCAAGCAAAATACATTCTGTGCATAATGGCGAGCGAGCCTTGCAAGTATAGCGGCCGTGTAAGATCATTAAATGATGCGCAGGCACCCTGTATTCGTCGGGAATAAACTTAACCAGTTTCTTTTCAACTTCAAGCACTGTTTTGCCGCTGGCAATTGCCGTACGATTAGCGACGCGATAAATGTGAGTATCAACAGCAATGGTCGGGTGCCCAAAGGCAGTGTTAAGAACAACGTTGGCTGTTTTTCGGCCAACACCTGGTAGCGCTTCTAATTCTTTACGGGTTTCAGGTACGCATGAAGCATACTTGTCAATTAGAATCTTGCAAGCTTGAATAATGTGTTTAGCTTTTGAATTAAACAAGCCAATGGTTTTAATGGTATCTCTAAGCGCATCTTCGCCCAGCTCAAAAATAGCTTCAGGTGTATTAGCAACTGGGAATAATTTTTCAGTAACCTTATTAACACTTTTATCTGTCGCCTGTGCGGACAAAGTAACCGCAACTAATAGTTCAAACGCAGTTGTATAATTTAGTTCTGTTGTTGGATTAGGTATTTTTTTCAATAACCTTTCAAACATTTCAAAGCGAGTCTCAGCGTTCATTCTTATTTTTTGCTTAATTTCTCAATAGACGAAGATTATACCTGAAATCTTGCTTAATAGCAAAACCGGCCAATAAAAATACTAAATAAAAGACTCACCGTAGCTTTCAAGCTGTCGCCAAAGCGTTTCTTTTTCAGGATGCTGCTGGCGCATAGTGTTGATACGCTGGAGATAATCATTGATTGATAAATAACCATTTTCACCCGCCTGAATCCGGCCTTGAATGGTTTCAAACCAGTCTTCTGCTTCGTCATCAGTGAGGCTTTGCGGGTAGTTTCGAGCTTTAAAATGCATTAGCAAAGTGGCCAGCTTTTTGTCTTTAAATTGCGGGTGGAAGTTTTTTAAATCTTCCTTATTTAGAGTTTGTAATTGCTCTGAAAGGCGTTTATCGGCGTTGTCCATAAAGCCGCCATACAAGGATTGATCAACATCACCATTAGCCTCAAAGTCTTGCTCATTACGATAAAGGTTTTGAACAACGGCTTCAATTGCCAAATAATTGTCTTTAATAAAAGCTAAATGCTGCATGCATTGATCCCAGTTTATTTGCAGCTGCGTTATTAGTTTTGGATCGAGTTTATGAATATTGGGCACAAACATTGGACTTTTATTAAAAATTAAATCTTTGATTTGCAAACGTTCAACGCCTTCTGGCAATTCAGATTGCTTGGTAAACATTAAAGTTTTTAGCTCATTAATTTCGAGTTCTAGCAAAATTCTAGGATCTTGATCTAAATTAAACACAATGGCGCGATCAGTGTACTGCGGGTGATAAGCCAGTGCAACTGCCAAGCGCGTGCAAGATTTTTTGGCAGAGTACATGCCCGAAGTATGCAGCATAGGTTCAAATAATTTTAACTTGCTTTCTACAGTTTTTTTCTGGCGCAGGCTAAAAGCATAATCGAATAGTTTTGGTTGAGATTGTTTGATGATTTTTGCAATCGCAATGGTGGCGCGAACATCTGCTAGCGCATCATGTGCATCTGTGTGCTCAATGCCATTAGCAATGGAAAGCTGGTCGAGTCTGAAAATTGGCTTGCCGTTTTCATTACTTTTTTTAACGGCCTCTTGAGGGGATTTTTCTAGTACTCCCTTGAGGGGTGCGTAAACCCATTTAAGGCTCGCCTCTTTTTTTAGCGCATAACATAGGCGCACTACATCCAAGATATCCCAGCGGGTATTGCCATTTTTCCAATGCCAAGCGTATGGGTCAAGAAAATTACGATAAAGCGTATAACGGGTAAATTCATCATCAAAGCGAATTGAATTGTAACCAGTAATACAAGTATTTGGCACGGCAAATTCAGCGAGTATTTTTTTGATAAATTCGTGCTCAACAAGGCCTTTTTGACTACATAATTGCGGGGTAATGCCTGTTACATTGCAAGCTTCAGGTGACGGCAGGCAATCGTTGGTTGGCTTACAATAAAACATATGCTCATCAAGAATGTTAAGATTTTCATCCGTTCGAATGCCAGCGAATTGTGAGATTCGATCAGTTTTTGGGCTAATGCCAAAAGTTTCGTAGTCGTACCAGTAGAATGTTTTCAATTTTTAATGAGGTTTTGTTTAATGAAGTTGATGCGTTTAAATTTTGCTAATATCAATCGTATTATATTGTAACTTGGCAAGATTTTATTTGATAGTTTTTGTAAAAAAGGCGTTAGACTTTGTCTTTTATTTTTTAACAAATTTTAGGCAATAAAAAACCCAGCGGTTAGGCTGGGTTTTTTTTAACAATAATTTGAGTAAAACTATTGCGGGTGTACGTTAGCCGCTTGTGGACCTTTAGCACCGTCTTCTAGATCAAATACTACTTCTTGACCTTCTTCTAGTTGCTTGTAACCGTCGCCTTGAATAGCGCGGAAATGAACGAATACGTCGTCGCCACTTTCTTGCTCAATAAAACCAAAACCTTTTTTAGCGTCAAACCACTTTACTTTTCCTGTTGTAGACATAATGTCTCCTATAAGTTTAAAAAAAAATACCGAAAAAATAGACCACATTTATAACTTAGAGAGGATGAAACCATCAGTCAAAACAATATAAATAGCAGCTGTATACTTTACCAGCAAGCGTATTTTAACGTATTTTTGGTGCTTAGTGGGTTAATTTTAAGATTTATTTTTTAGGCTTAGAGCGTGAGAACTTTGGTTTGCGATTGCCTTTGTCATCTCGACTACCTCTGCCTTTGCCGCCATCTCTGGAGCCGCGGCCGCCATCTCTAGAATCTTTGGTGAATTTTTTACGGCCAAAATTACGTTTGCCTTTTTGCTCACCACCAACGGTTGCTTTATTGTTTTTTTCTGTTAATTTTTCAATATTTAGGCGCTTACCATTCACCATGGTTTTTTGTAAAAGCGTAAGTGTCTCTTTTGGCATTTCATCGGGCAAATCTACCGTTGAAAAATTATCAAATATTTGAATAGAGCCGATATACTCACTATCCATATCAGCTTCATTGGCAATGGCGCCTAATATATTGCCAGGTTTGATGTTATTGTTGTTGCCCACTTCAAGTTTGTATCGACACATTGGAATTTGTGGATTATTTTTAAGTGGATTCGGCTGAATGGAAATAATTTTTTCCTCACCGGGTTTTTGATTTCTACCAAAACTAGGCTCTTTTTCAGACAGCAATAAAGGCTCGCCACCTTGCGCAATATACGCAAGTGCAGCGGCAATTTTAAGGTGAGACGTTTCTTCGTTAGCTGCTTGAAATTCACTGACAAGTTTTTCAAAGTCAGTTAAGGTTTGATTATTAATTGTTTCTGTTATTTTCTTTTTAAATGTATCAACCCGTTTTTCGTTGATTATTTTTGCAGTTGGAAGTTCAATAGGTTCGATTTTTTGACGTGTTACGCGCTCAATATTATTAAGCATACGTCTTTCTCGGTGGGATACAAATAAAATCGCTTCACCCTCACGTCCTGCTCTTCCAGTACGGCCGATGCGGTGTACGTAAGTTTCTGCATCTTGAGGAATGTCATAGTTAACCACGTGTGAAATGCGCGGCACATCTAGTCCGCGAGCTGCAACATCGGTAGCAACCAGAATATCAATGCCGCCTTTTTTAAATTTGTTAATAATTCTTTCGCGCTGACTTTGCTGAATATCGCCATTGATTGCTTCAGCAGAAAACCCGCGAGCTAAGAGTTTTTCAGCCAATTCTACGGTGAGTGATTTGGTTCTTGCAAAAATAATCATTGCATCAAATTCAGTCACTTCTAAAATTCTAGTGAGCGCATCTAATTTTTGACTTAACCCCCCAACCAAGCAGTATTTTTGAGTGATGGTTGGTGCTGTTTCTGTTTTGGTTTTTACTTTAACGACTTTAGGCGAGTTTAAAAACTGCTCGGCAACGCGTTTAATAACAGTTGGCATGGTGGCAGAAAAAAGGGCAATTTGACGTTGCTCAGGAATGCGCTCCATAACCCATTTAATGTCATCAATAAAGCCCATTTTTAACATTTCATCGGCTTCATCAAGCACAAAAAATTTGATATTATCAAGTTTTAGCGTGCCTTTTTTAATATGGTCCATGACTCGGCCAGGCGTACCAACAACACAATGAACGCCGCGTTTTAATGGGCGTAGCTGAATGTCGTATGATTGTCCGCCATAAATTGGCAATACGTGAAAGCCTTTTAAACCGCGAGCATAAACTTGCACAGCTTCAGATACTTGAATGGCTAATTCGCGCGTAGGCGCTAAAATTAACAACTGAGGTGCATTTAGACTTAGATCGATGTTGTCCAATAATGGCAAAGCAAAGGCGGCTGTTTTGCCAGTTCCTGTTTGCGCTTGACCAATAATGTCTTCACCATTTAAAAGATGAGTGATGCATTGCTCTTGAATCGGAGAAGGGGTTTCATAACCAATTGAATCCAATACGCTTAAAATTGAATCAGATAAGCCAAAGTCGCTAAATTTGACTTGAGGTTTATTTTCGGGTTTATTTTCGGGTTGGTTTTCAGACATGTGGCTTTTATAAGGCAAACAAAGATCGCAATTATACGCTAACTAAGCTATATTAGTTTTTTATTATATTTATGGTTTTTTTATTAAACTTGAACTCTATCACTTCAATTGATATTTTTTTTCAAAATACAGCAAACTCAAATAAATTTAACCAAACAAGATTATCGCTACGTCAAAGTAAAATTATTCATAATTCTGTTAGGATGTATAATCGTTAAATTTTAAGGTTACAGTGGATACGCAAAAAGCAAAACCTCAAGAACAACAACCGACCATTATTTCCTTTGTAAAGGATCTTCCCAATCTGCTTTCACTTACTGGATTAGCTTGTACAATATTAGCCATCTATTTTAGTGTTTTGGGTGTTTACCATGCTGCAATGATTGGCATGATTTGGGCCGTTGCCTTTGACTGGGCAGATGGCCTAGTTGCTAGGCGAATGAAAGGGCGCAGCAGCAAGCAAGGTTTTTTTGGCGGACAGCTTGATTCATTAATAGATATTGTCAACTACGGCGTATCGCCGGCCATCCTGCTTTTGAGTGTTGGTAAATTCGAACCGATTTTCCTATTTGGCGCGTTTATTATTATTTCTGCTAGCGCGATTCGCCTAAGTTATTTTAATACTTACGGGCTTTCTGGCGGATCTAAATACACCGGGTTGGCGCTTGATAACAACAACATAATCTTAGTCTTTATATTTTTATTTGAAGGATTGTTTAGCGTAGGAATGTTTTCTATCATTTTATACATCAGTCTTTTAGCGCTGGCCGTTTTAAATGTTGCAGAAATCAAAACGCCAAAACTGTCGGGCAACCCTGCTTTTGTTTATATTATTTCTTTTTATACATTAGGCATGACGTTTATCTATGGTTGGAGACTTTTATAAAAAAGCGCAATAACAAAAACCACTTTAATTTAGGAGCAAAATAACACAATGGTAGTATATACAGCAGGCACTTTTGATTTATTACATGTTGGACACCTTGCATTGTTAGAATATTGCGCATCATTAGGGAGCACTGTGGCTGTTGGTGTGGCTTCGGACGAAGTTGTTAGATTATACAAACCTAGAGCACCTGTAATTCCACTGGAACAGCGCATAGAAATGCTTCAAGCGCTTCGCTGCGTGGATATTATTCTTCCCTATCATGAGTTGGACTACCTTACTGTTTGTAAGCAAGTTAAAGCAGATATTTTTGTGATTGGCGAAGACTGGGGTAGAAAACCGCATAATCAAGATGTAGAGAATTATTTTAATGCGCAAGGAAAAAAGGTCGTGCAAATTCGGTATAACCCAAGAACCTCATCTACCCAAATAAAAAAGAATGTTATCGCTCAGTTTCAAAAAAAGTAAACACACGGCTGTTTCGCTTTACGGCAATATTGGGCATTAAATTTTAAAAGCGCTTAGAAAATTTCACTTAAGTTGTTACGACTTATAAATTTTATGATAACCATTTAATAGAGCAGCCCATTGATGGGATTTGGTTTTCTGGGCCTTGAGCTGTGCGCGCAATTTGACTCATGGCATCAAGCAAATCTGGTTTGACATCTACTGCTGCTGACTCTTTGCGAGAGGCGTCAAACCGACCTCGATATTGTAATTTTAAATCGCCGTTATAGCCAAAAAAATCTGGCGTACAAACTGCGCCATAAGCTTTAGCCACCGCTTGAGTTTCGTCAATTAAGTAAGGAAAAGGGAAATTCATTTGCTGGGAAATTTTTGCCATATTTTCAAAAGAATCAGCCGCGTACTCATCTGGATTGTTAGACATGATAGCAACCGTGTTAAGCCCTATGTCTTGAAGTGCTTTAGTGTCACGAATAATGCGATCAATAATCGATTTAACATAAGGACAATGATTACAAATAAACATTATCAACAGGCCTTTTTCTGCTCGACAGCTTTCTAAAGTGTGCAATTTTCCATCAACACCTTGTAATTCAAAATTAATTGCAGGCGCGTTAAAGTCGCAAATTGGGGTTTGTGTGCTTACCATGATTTTTTCCTTGATTGTGAAGATGTGGGGAAGGCCTTGCCTTCCCCACATTTATGATTTTAATAGGGTTTGGATAATATGGCCTGCCATCATCAGCCCAAAAATATTAGGCATATAAGAAATCGCACCATTCACAGCTCTTGGCGCGGCGCCAATTATATTGACCGCTTTGTGCGGCAGTGCTTTAATGGGTAATTCTGTGGAATGCACCACTGGAAATTTCATACAAGCGCCAATATTTCTAAGCTGTTTGCGCATTTCACGAGCCAAAGCGCAATTTTGAGTTTTGTCCATGCGCGTAATTTTGATTTGCGTTGGGTCCAGCCTTCCACCCGCACCCATACTGGAGATAATCGCCAGGCCAGATTTATTGCAACAGTCTATTAATGCTGTTTTACAAGCGATTGCATCGATACAATCAGCCATAAAATGGTAATCTTGATTTAGAGCAATTAACTGCGCTTTGGCTTGATTGATAAATTCATCACGTTTAATAATAACGGTATTTGGGTTGATGTCATTGAGCCTGGCGGCCAGTACATCGATTTTTTTAAGCCCCAAAGTGGAATGCAATGCAATAATTTGACGGTTTAAATCGGTTGTTTCTATAAAATCAAAGTCTATCAGCGTCAATGTGCCAACGCCAGCGCGACATAAACTTTCAGCGCAAGCACCGCCAACGCCACCAACCCCTGCCACCACCACATGAGACTCAGCTAGCTTGGCTAGGCCTTGTTGGCCTAATAATATTTCAGTACGAGCGCAACTTGCTGACATTATTTAAGCTTAAAAAGTGAAATGGCATTATTATCACATTGACTAATCACAGCGTCCAAGGATATTTTTTTAAGAAGCGCAATTTCTTCAGCGACCAATCGTAAGTCGTTTGGATTTTTATGGTCATCCGTCTCAATCAGTATAAATTCCAACGGACAGTTTTGAACGATTTGACGAGCTTTATGAGCCTCTTTGTTGGTAATTTTTAAGCCAAATCCTAGGTAAAAACCCAGTTTTGTTAATTGCATAGCCTGAGATTCACTGCCTGAAAAATCGTGAATTTCGCCTGACAATTTAGGATTTTTTTTCAAAGTTAAGATGATTTCCTCGGTCGCTTTAACGCCGTGAATAATCAAAGGCAAATCGTAGGTGAGAGCTAATTTTACTTGCGCATCAAAGAAAAATAATTGGCGCAATCGGTCGATGTCTTTATAAAAATCTAAACCGCACTCGCCAATGGCTATCGGATTATTGCATTTAATTAAATATTCAAGATGTTCAAGGTCTTGCACGGTGTGAGATTCAACCGTCCAAGGATGAATACCAAAAGCGAAATAAGGGTACATTTGCACATCAGTCCAGTTTTGTTTGCCAATACTAGGAACAACAGCAACCGCATTTTGCTCAATAGCATCCATGGTTTCAAAATCTAAATGTGCATGAGAATTAATCATTAATTAAAAAACTTCGTTAATATAGTCAATATTATATCTATAATCATTTATATCTTTTTAGTCTTTGAATTGAGGATATTTTTTTAATAAGAATATTAGTCGATAAGCCAACATCCAGACTTAAAAGTGATTATAATGGTCCGATTATTCTGATTGAAGATAGACACGAAATTTATTATGAAAACATTTAGCGCTAAAGCACACGAAGTAAAGAGAGATTGGTTTTTGGTAGACGCCGATGGCAAGACATTAGGCCGCCTAGCAACGCAAATTGCTTCTCGTCTTCGTGGCAAGCACAAGGCTGAGTACACGCCGCACACAGATACAGGTGATTACATTGTTATTATTAATGCTGAAAAGGTTAAAGTAACAGGTAAAAAGTTTGACAATAAAATGTATCATCACCATACAGGCTACGTAGGTCACTTGAAGTCAATTGCATTTAAGGATTTACAAGCTAAAAAACCAGAAGAAATTATCAACAAGGCTGTTAAAGGCATGTTGCCAAAAGGCCCTCTAGGCAGAGATATGTTTAGAAAAATGAAAGTATTTGCAGGTTCTGAGCACACTCACGGTGCGCAACAACCTCAGCTTTTAGACATTTGATTTTAGATATTTAAAGAGTAAAAAATATTATGGCAAAAACAGAAATATTCTACGCAACAGGCAGAAGAAAAACATCAGTAGCACGCGTTTACATGAAAAAAGGTAAGGGTGTATTTACAGTAAATAAACGTCCAATGGATGAGTATTTTGGTCGTGAAACTTCTTCAATGATTATTAACCAGCCTTTAGATACGGTTGAAATGAGAGATAAGTTTGATTTCAACATTACTGTTAAAGGCGGCGGTGATACCGGTCAAGCTGGCGCAATTCGCTTAGGCATTACCCGTGCACTAATGGAATATAACGAAGATTTAAGACCTGATTTACGTAAAGCTGGCTTTGTGACTCGTGACGCTAGAGTTGTTGAGCGTAAAAAAGTTGGCCGTAAGAAGGCGCGTAAGAGTGAGCAGTTCTCAAAACGTTAAACAATTTTCATTTGTTATTAAAAAAAACCCGCTACTTGCGGGTTTTTTAATGCTTGGTTTTTAAGGCTTAACCTTTAAGGCTTTGATAGGTTTTTTAGATTATAGGTTAATCGAATCGAGACAATTTATTTTGCCTAATGATGCTCTGTATTAATTCTATATATTCGTAACCAATCGCTGAGTATTTGTCTAACCCTTCAGACAGACTATTGCCTGTCAATTTGAGATCATGTTCGCGCTTATAGGCTCTAATTTGTCTGAGCAGCTTGTAAGCATGATGCCGATTAAGGTTGAGCAGGTAGTATTCAATGGATTTATTGCTTGAATAAAAATTCATTACTTCGTGTTTAGCACCTTTTATGCGCGCTTTAGGCACAACCCCGCAGCCGGGTTTAAAACACCATATACCAAAATAATTATTGTTACGCGTGGAAAATCTAGAACGCCCCCAATTCGATTCAACTGCTGCCTGCGCCAACACTAAAGAGACAGGAATGGTGTCTACCGCGTTTAATAATGAGCGCTTATTGACGCTCTTAAGGCGGTATTTTTTAGCCAGTTTTTGAATTTGTAGAGGATTAAATTGATTGGTTTTAATGAGTGAACGCGCCAGTCTAATTTTATTATTTTCCGCCTTTACCATTGGCAGTAAGTAATCAAAAAAAGCAGTTTTACGCTCAGCTGAATTTGTTATTTTTTCAAAATCAGGTTTTTTTAATGAATTTATCCACGATTCAAAACTCCAAGATCCTTGTGCGTGGAGCGTACTTAAAGCTAGCATAATAGCCAGTATGGCAGATTTAAATTTCAAAATTTTCACAAGAGGCATTAATAACTTCTATTGTAAACATATTTTCAATGGGCAGATTAAGAAGGTGTGATTTAATGACGCGTATCACGCCAGCATGGGCAATAATGAGTGTGGCGTTAGACTGTTTGGCAATGACAGCATTAAAAGCGCTCATGACGCAGCGCTGAAAATCATATAAATTTTGTGCATTTGGCGGCTGGTTTTTAATGGGATTACGCTTAAAGTCATCAACCAAATTTTGCCCAATTTGCGCGGCGCTCAAACCTTGCCAGTCGCCAAAACCCAGTTCGATAAAACCATCATCAAGCGCTAATTTGGATTGTTGCTGGTCTTTAAGATGTTGGGCAAAAATTTGGCAGCGTAATAAAGGCGAGCTGACAATTAAATCCCACGATTGGTTTTGCGTAGAATCAAGCATTTGTTGCCAGCCTTTGGCGGTTAATTTATCGTCTTGATTGCCGCGGTATATTCGTCCGCCAACAGATTCTCCGTGACGTAAAAGACTAAGTTTCATTCATCAATCTGATCACGAGACATTAAGTGATTAACGGCCTGTGTTGGACTTACTTTAGCTTGGGTAACGTAATAAACTTGTTGGCAAATTGGCATTTCAATTTTCTGCTCGGCAGCAATGTTAATAATTAATTCTAGCGTGTTTAAGCCTTCAACGGTTGCGCCAACATTGATCAGGGCGTCTTTAACACTATGATTTTTAGCAAGTTGCCTGCCAAAACGTCTGTTTCTAGATAAGTCATCAGAGCAGGTAAGCACCAAATCACCCAATCCAGATAGGCCAACAAAAGTAGATTGATTGGCGCCTAAGCTTTTGCCAAGCCGCGTCATTTCTGCCAAGCCGCGAGTAATAAGCGCCGCTTGCGTATTGATGCCGTAACCTAGGCCTGCGGCAATGCCAGCAGCAATGGCTAAAATATTTTTAATACTGCCGCCAACTTCAACGCCAATGACATCTTCATTGGTATAAGCGCGTAATGTCTTGGTGTAAACTAAATTAGCCCAATGCTGACGGGTGTTTTTGTCTTTAGAGGCTACCACCAAAGCAGTTGGCTTTTGGTTGGCAACTTCAAAAGCAAAACTGGGGCCGGATAAGACGCAGCCATGATAATTGGGCAAAATTCGCTCAAAACTTTGATATAAAAAACAATCAGCGCTGGTGTCAAAACCTTTAGTTGCCCAAGCAATCTGATGTTGCGAATTAAGTAAAGGTTTGAGATTTTGTAAAACTTCACTAAATGCATAACTGGGCGTAGCGATTAAAATATCATCACAGCGGTTTAAGGCATCATAACCATAAACAATATTAATATTGTCAGTATAAGGCTTGGGTAGAGCGGGGTGTTGAGGCCTTAGGGATTTTGCTTCAGTTTCGGTGTGCGCATGCAAATAAATGTGCTCAAATTTATCACTTAGGGCAATTGCCAAAGCACTACCCCAAGCGCCAGCACCTACAATACTAAGATTATCACTCATGGTTTATTACTGGGCTAGTATTTCGTCTAATTTGCCTGATTGGTCGGCAGCGCTAAGGTCATCAAACCCGCCTATATACACATCATTAACAAACACTTGAGGCACGGTATTTCTACCTGTTAGTGCCATAACTTCATCCCAATCGTTTGCGCTTTTAACGTAATGCTTTTTAAAAGCAATGCCGCGTTTTTCAAGCAGTTGATAAGCGCGTTGGCAAAAAGGGCAGGTATCAGAACAGTAAATTTTGTTTTTTTTCATTTTTTTGTCTTTTTGGATTGAGTTGTAATTGGTAATTTTGCGCGCTTCCAGGCTTTAAATCCACCTTTAAGGCTGTACACGTTTTCATACGCATTACGCGTTAGTAATCCTGCAATATGTGCAGAACGAGAGCCGCTGGCACAATAAACTAAAATAGATTTATTTTTATCTAGTTGGCTTAATTGGTTTTTAACGTCACTGAGCGGAATGTGTAAATCGTTATCAATATAGCCTGATTTTCTCTCCTTATCTTCTCTCACATCTAGAATGATTAAGTTGTCATCATCCATCAGCGAGGTGGCAGCATTGGCATCAATGTCGGTATATTTTTTGAGTTTATCAGTAACAATATTGCCAATTAATAGGGCAATCAAAATAAATAAAGTGATGGTTGTGAATAGCTGCTCATCAGCATATAAAAAATCAATAATTTCCATGACTATGTTTCTCCTTGTAAAAAGTTATTTAGCATTTCGTGACCTTGTTCAGTTAGAATAGATTCTGGATGAAATTGTACCCCTTCTAGCGCGAAGTCCTTATGACGAATACCCATGATTTCGTCAATACTTTGGCTTTTGTTTTCAGTCCAAGCGGTAATTTCAAAACAACTAGGCAGGGTTGATTGATCAGCCACCAAAGAATGGTACCTGGTGGCATTGAGTGGATTTTTTAGCTCGCTAAACATGGCTTTATTGGTGTGTTGTATTTTGGATACTTTACCATGCATAATTTTTTTGGCGCCAATAATGTCTCCGCCAAATGCTTGAACCATCGCCTGAAAGCCTAAGCAAACACCCAGAATTGGTATCTTGCCACTAAAGTGTTTAATGGCATCAATAGAAATACCTGCTTCATTCGGCGTGCAAGGGCCTGGTGAAATGACTATGAATTCAGGCTTTAATCTTTCAATTTCTTGTAAGCTTATTTCATCGTTACGATGCACTTCAACCGTTTGCCCGAGCTCGCCAAAATACTGCACCAGGTTGTAGGTAAATGAGTCGTAATTGTCAATCATAAGTAGCATAATGAGACCTATTTTACCGCTAAAAAGGATGCAAAGTTAAGACACTGAAAATGACAGCTACTGGCATTAAATCCTGCTTTTTTAAAACGCTCAAAATGGTTTTTTTTGTCATCGGTAATTAAGATATTTTCAATCGATTGGCGCTTGGCAGCAATTTCTAATTCGCTGTAACCGTTGGCGCGTTTGAAATCTAAGTGTAAATCGGTCATTAATTGTTGTTTATGCGCGTTATTAAAATGAATTTTTTCAGAGACTATTAAAATGCCGCCTTGATTAAGCCCTTGGTAAATGCTATTAATTAAAGCTTGTCTGGCTTTGGGCGCAATAAATTGCAGGGTAAGATTTAAAACCACAATGGCAGCGTTGGTTATTTCGATGGTATTAATATCAGCGCAAATAACGTTGGCATTATCGATTTTTTTGGCTAAATTATGTTGGCATTTTTTGACCATGCTGGGCGAGTTATCTATCGCAATAATGCGGTTATTGTTATGCGGATTGTTAACGCTTAATGCAATAGAGGTAGCGCCAGTCGAAGCACCCAAATCGTAATAATTAGCATTATCTTGACCATATGACTTAACGCATAAACCGATCATTTCAATCATTGATTGATAGCCGGGCACACTGCGCCTGACCATGTCGTCAAATACATCGGCAACCTGAGCGTCAAAGGTAAAATCAACTAAGTCATTTTCTTGACTAAAAATCTGATCACGCATATAACGCCTGCATAAAAAATTCACTCACAAGTAGCTTAGTATTGCCCAATGTGAAAATTGATCTTCGCCCCCAAATGCCGTCTATTTGAGTAATTTGCATGGGACTGCGTTTAATATCGGCGTTATTAAACAAAACTTCACCCAGAGGTTTGGCGCCAATATTTAAAATTTCTTGAGTGTCATTTGTTAGCGGTATTACTGAGCGAGCAAAAACAACCACGTTATTGTTGCCTAATAGCGCTACTTCACGAATAACGCAAGACGCGTTAGTGCCAATAATAGCGGCTTCATGGGCGTGAGGCTGGGCTTGTTGTTGAGATAAAACATTAAGTGAAAAATCATCAAATTGCTGTTTAAGTTTAGCGGTTAAAGAGTGCTCGTCATGTAGCCAAAGCTGCACATTAATAGGCGCACTTTTAACCATAGACAAGTCTTGCCAAATGAGATTGTGAGTATCGATCATCTGGCTATTTTAATACTAAATTCAATGCATAGAGGCTTTTGTATCAATATGGATAATCCTCTATTTTTTATACAAAATTTTTGCTTAAAAGTGTTATTTTTTTTGCAGTACAGCTGGTTAAGCTAGGTATTGGCATATTGCGCTTTATCATGCGTAATCCAGCGATTAATGAGCGCTTGTTGTATAGCTTCATCAAATTGCAAAAATTCAGCTGCGTAATCATTGACTTGTTTGAGTAGGTAGCCGTCACGCACAATATTGGCAATTTTCATATTGGCGATGCCAGTTTGTTGAGTACCTAAAATCTCTCCAGGGCCGCGTAATTCTAAATCTTTATTGGCAATTTTAAAACCATCATTGGTTTGCCTTAAAATATCCAAGCGCTGAATGGCATTATTGCTAAGCGGCGGCTGATACATTAAAATACAAATACTAACAATAGATCCGCGCCCAACACGTCCGCGCAATTGGTGTAATTGGGCCAAGCCTAGTCTTTCAGAATTTTCAATCACCATGAGTGAGGCATTTGGCACATTAACCCCTACCTCAATCACGGTCGTTGCAACTAGCAGGTGAATTTCTCCGGCGCTAAAACGCAGCATAATATCGTTTTTTTCGTGTTTGTTCATTTTTCCATGAATCAGCACGACTACTAAATCAGTCAAATTTTCTTGTAAATATTGCTGCGTATCAATAGCAGATTGAGCGCGCAAAACCTCTGACTCTTCGATCAGTGTACAAACCCAATAAACTTGATTACCCTGCGCACAAACTTGTTTAATTTTTTCAAGCACTTTGGCTTTTTTGTCACTTGCCAGAGCAATGGTTTCAATCGGTTTTCTGCCCGGCGGCAATTCATCAATAATGGATGAATCAAGGTCAGCATAAGCACTCATGGTCAGTGATCTGGGAATCGGGGTAGCTGTCATCACTAGTTGGTGCGGAGTATTATGTGCTTTTTGCGCCAGTGACAAGCGCTGATGAACGCCAAATTTATGTTGTTCATCGATAATCACCAAACCCAATTTTTTAAATTCAACGGCGGCTTGAAATAAAGCGTGAGTGCCAATCACAACTTGCGCTGCGCCTGAGCGAATTAAGGCGAGCTGCTCATTACGCTGCGCGGCGTTTTGTGAGCCGGTTAAAAACGCGGTGCAAATGCCTAATGGCGCAAGATAGTCATTAAAACTGCGTATGTGTTGATGCGCTAAAATTTCTGTGGGCGCCATGATGGCTGTTTGAAATTCATTTTCCACAGCTTGCAAGCAAGCAAACACAGCAACAATGGTTTTGCCAGAGCCAACATCACCTTGAAGTAATCTTAACATGGGGTGATTGGAGCTTAAATCGGCGTTAATCTCACTGATACTGCGCTGCTGTGCATTGGTTAGTGCAAAGCCTAGCTGGCTTGTTAGCTGGCTTGTTAGCTGGTTGGATAATTTGAAAACATTAGATTTTTTACTTTTTCGTTCATTTTTAAGTTTTAACAGGCTTAGCTGTTGAGCGCACAATTCTTCAATAATCAGTCTTTGTTGCGAAATGTGTCTAAAGTTGGCTATTTGGTCGGTATTATCATCAACTTTAGGGTGATGTAGTGTATTTAATGCTTGTTTGAGCGTTGGCATCGAGCTGGGTGTTAAAGGTTGTAAATTGTCCGCAACGGTCGATTTTTCTAATACTTCCAAAGCAAAATCAACCCATTTTTTAATTTGCGGCTGATGAATACCTGCGGTTAAAGGGTAAATGGGGCTGAGGGTTTTTTCAATTAAACTGGATTGGCCTTTAGAAATCAATCGGTACTCTGGATGGTGCATTTCCAGCCCGCTGCGCCCAATTTTTACCTCGCCAAAGCATTGAATCAGCTCACCGCGGGTGAGCTGTTGTTTTTGGTATTGATTGAAATGAAAAAAGCGCAATAGCAAACTGCGATTATTATCATCCGTAAGATGGCATGTGAGCTGGCGTTGGCGAGTATTTAACACCTCAATGCGATCAAGGGTCAGCTCAAGCAAAACTTCACTGCCCACTTGCGCTTGAGCTAAAGGCGTGAAGTGAGTTTTATTTTGATAACGATTGGGTAAATGAAAGAGTAGGTGCTCTAAATTATAAATGCCAATCGCATTGAGTTTTTCTTGAGCCTTAGGCCCTAACCCATGCAGCGATATTATCGGATCAGATAAATGCTGCATTTTTAAAAGTAAATAATAGCCGGCAAAATTTTATCATTAGTCGTAATTGTTGCAGGACTCTATCAACATAACGCCGTCCATTTCCACTTGCGAATTTTTGGGCAATTCTTTGATGCCAACTGCGGCGCGCGCTGGATACGGCTGGTCAAAATATTGCGCCATAATTTCATTAACAATCGGGAAATTACTTAAATCTGTTAAAAAAATATTAAGCTTAACTATGTCATTTAAACTGCCGCCAGATGCTTTGCATACCGCGCTCAGATTTTTAAATACTTGGTTGATTTGCGCGCTAATATCACCTTCAACCATTTGCATAGTTTCAGCAATGAGTGGAATTTGACCTGATAAATAAACCGTTGATCCGCCGCTGACGCAAATCGCTTGAGAGTAGGTGCCAATGGCTTGAGGTGCTTGGTCTGTTGAGATAATGTGTTTTTGCATAATAAAATAATATAAATGGTTAAAATGAAATAATTATACGAAATATTCGAGTAGGTCTTTACATAAATGGTAATAAAAAACCCCAATTAAGCTTTAAGGCTAAATTGGGGTTTTAATAAAGATGGTGCCGGGGCCGGAATCAAATTATCTTCTATATGTATTGGTATAAGTAGTTTTAAATAAATGTAGTTAATATATCTACTCACATTTCTACTCACTTTATTATATATATTTTACTTTTTTGAGTTTTATTTTGCTAATAATATTTTTTGATTGCTTATAATTTATTATAAAGCACCATAAGATTATTTTTCGAGAAAAAACCATGAGTAGTAACGATAAACAATTTAAAGTAACTAATTTTCTTATTGAGCGCTCTAATCGAATTGCTCGAGAAGAGGGGAAGCCAGAGCCTTACCCTGCTACAAGAAGCGGTATAGATAAGTTTTTTGAAGACTTTAGCAAGTCTTCGGCAATGCAAGCTTATAAAGAAAAATATAAAGGACAGCTAAAGGAGCAACCTTTCTTTGCAACGAAACCAAGAAAAGTGCCATTCTATGATGGAATGAATAAATTTAAAGCAATGGTTAGAGCGCTCGCAAAACCTGAAACATTTAAAGGTTTACCGGGTTATATTAGTACCGATGCAGCCACTAAAGAAGATCAAGCGCATGTAAAAGGATTTTTCAAATATTTTTCAAGAACAAATTATTGTGCAGATGATGACATGGTGTCATTCACTACTGAAAACATTGATAAATATAATTATTACCAAGTAAAAATTGAATGGAATTTTGGTAATTACCCTTTGTGGGTTAAAAATTCCGAAGGCAACCAATGGACATACGCAAATCCTATGAATTATAAAATATCTAAACCCTTGTTTGATCGAATGAAGTACTGGTGCGCTTGGATTAACTCTTATAACCTAAAAGATATTGAAAGTTTAAATATAAATTTAATTTTGTGGCATTGCTATGGTAGGGCTATTGCTACGGATTTACAGTTAGAACTAGGTAATGACTTTACTGTTTTTTTGACCCTGTAAACCAGATTGGACCCTGTAAACCAGATTGTGTAAAGTCCTCGTCAAAAATCAGACATAATCCTTTAATCTATCCTCATGTAGGATTATAAACTGATTCATTGCTTGTGGCCAATTCCGTATTGGCATAGTCCATCTTTTACTCGCTGCTTCAATGGCTAAAAAAACAACCTTAAAGGCGGAGTTATCATGATTAAAAATCTTGCGATTCTTGATTGATTTACGAATCACTGAGTTTAAAGATTCAATCGCATTGGTTGTATAGATAGCCCTTCTAATAGCCTCAGGATAAGCAAATATTGTTGCCACATTATCCCAATGCCTACGCCATGATTTGCCAATACTTGGGAATTGCTTACCCCAGCGATGCTCAAATTCATCAAGTGCAAGTAAGGCTTCATCTTCACTAATGGATTGATAAATTTGCTTAAGACTACTGGCAACCTGTTTTTTATCCTTATAGCCAACATATTTGAGTGAATTACGCACCATGTGAACAATACATAGCTGAACATCGGCCTGTGGGAATACGGCATTAATGGCTTCAGGGAAGCCTGTTAAGCCATCCACTGAAGCAATCAGAATGTCTTTAACGCCACGATTAGCAATATCATTAAGAACGCCTAGCCAAAACTTGGAAGATTCGTTTTTAGACAGCCATAGACCCAAGCATTCCTTTTTGCCTTCAAGGTTAACGCCGAGGGCGATATACATCGTCTTTTTAATGATTTGCTTGTCTTGCCTGACTTTAATAACAATGCCGTCTAAATAAACAATAGGATAGACCTCATCCAGTGGACGATTACGCCACTCAGTTGCTTGAGCAATAACCGCCTGTGTTACATTAGACACCAAGGTGGCTGATATGTCTGCATCGTACATTTCTTTAAAGGTTGATACGATGTCACGAGTGGACATGCCTTTAGCATACAGGCTTAATATTTGAGAATCGAAAGCACCCAATCGTGTTTGGCCTTTTTCAACGATTAAGGGCTCAAAATCGCCACTACGATCCCTTGGAATGGCGAGTTTAATTTCGCTATGATTGCTTTTAACAATCTTCGGGTAGTAGCCATTGCGAGCGTTACTATTTATATCAATTGTATTGTTATTCTGTCCATGCTTTGGATAGCCAAGATGATGTTCCATCTCGCCGCCGAGTGCTGCTTCAATGGTCATTTTAACCAGTGAGGCAGATAGGTCTGCTAAGTCATCTTGAGTGTGGATGTCTTTGGCAAGTTCATCAGCAAAAGCGCGTAGTTTTTGTTGGTTGATGCCTGTGTTGTTCAGTTGGTTCTTTTGGTTTTGTCTTAGTGTTGTGTTACTCATGTTTTTTCTCCTTTTTAGGGATTATAAAATATGAGGGTTTACACAATCTGGTTTACAAGGTCAAAAATGATTCAAGAAAATCATGATATTTCCAAACAATTAATCAATTTACAGCTTAATGATGCGGTCTTATGCCAGCAACGCATGCTTAGTTTAGGGCAAAAAGATTCAACAGAAGCTCTGGCATATCTAATTATGGAACTTTACTCACGTATTAGAGTACAGTCACCTAGTGAATTTAACCAGGCAACGGGAGAGACGTTTTTCCCACTGAATCAGTCCGATATGGCAGATTATTAGGTATTACTAAAGTGCATGTTAATCGTGTTATTGTTGCTTTTAAGCAGCAAGGATTGATAGCTTGCGGGTATAAAAAACTCAAAGTCATCGATGAAAAAGAGCTTTCTAAAATTGGAAATTTTGATATTAATTTAATTAAAGATCCATTTCGTTATTTTAGCTAGACAAGTGCTTTGTCAAAATTTTAGCCAGCCTATTCTCCGCCTTAATTAATATTACTACTGATTTTAGGCTATTAAACTGACGAATTAACTTGTCTAAATGCAGGTCTTAGCTTAGACTAATTTTAAATTTCATAAGGTTGATTGAGTGTTTAGATAAAAATTAGCCAAGGCCAAATCTTCTGGCTTGGTGATTTTAAGGTTACGCGTAGAGCCTTCAATTAGCATGGATTGCAAGCCAACATATTCAATCGCGCTGGCCTCGTCGGTTATGCCTATGTTGTTGTCGTCAGCTAACAATAAAGCATCCAGTAAAACGCCAAATCGATACATTTGCGGCGTTTGCGCACGCCAAAGGTTGCTTCTATCAATGGTATGTGTTGTTAGATTGTTAACAGCTTGTTTAATGGTATCTACAACTTTGGTAGCAAGCAAGCCGCCAGTTGGGCTATTTTTAAGTCGCTCAATAAGGCGCGTAACATCAGCAGCTTGAACGCAAGGGCGCGCAGCATCATGCACCAAAACCCAGTCAGTTGTTTTTGCGTAAGGCTTTAATGCGTTTAACGCATTAAGCACAGAGTGGTAGCGCTGCTTCCCGCCGACGGCCAAAGACAATAGTTTCGGGTGGTTATGAAATTTTGAATCCTTAAAGTGTACGTCTTGCTTGGAAAGAGCAATGACGCAGCCTTTTATTTGGCTTATGTTGAGGAGTGTTTTTAGAGTTTGATCAAGAATGCTCAAACCATTATCAAGCATTAAATATTGCTTGGCAATTTTTGCATTCATGCGCGATCCAGTGCCGCTAGCAGGTACAACAAGATAACAATGGTCAATCGACATAAGGCTGGGCAATTTGATGGATTTATTTTATTATACCTCATGAGGTAGCCGCATCAATCTAGCGCAACCCATGAAGTATATAAAATTATGCTATTTTTTATAAATAGCATAATAGTCTTGCTAATTCAAATATAAAAATTAATCAGGGTTGTTAATTTGGTAGTATTTTTCACCTGATTTTATCAGCCCAAATTTGTATCTAGCCATAGACTCTAAAATTTCTAGTTTTTGATCTGATTTAGAATTTAGTTCTAGCTTAAGCTGCTGGTTTTTTTGCGTTAAGTCTTGATTTTCAGTGCTGTTTTGCCTTAGAATATTTTGTTTTTGCGCAATATCAACGGGGAAATTATTGACAATGAAATTTTGACGGATAAGGCTACTTAAAACTAGGATTAAAACAATACTAAGCCAGTAGCGATAAAAAAAGCCAAATAAACTATTTGACTTTTTTTTTCGGCCTTGAGCTGAGCGCCTACGAGATTTTATGTTCAAGTTAACAACTTGAAATATCAGCCATTTGTAAGGCCTTTGCCATCTTGAGAGTCTTGATAAAACATCCAAATTGAGCCGCCAACAATATAGATTGTAGAAGCGATAACAGCAAAAGCGACAATGTAGTCGGCTGTGCCAGAAATAATCTCAAGATATGAAAGCATGATTAATGCAAGCGGAACAACCAGGCTCACTGCTAAAGTGCTAATCATTAAAATGTTACCTTTTAAGCCACTGTTATCAACTGTTGAACTCATTGATTTTCCCCATATTTACCAAGTAATTTAGCAAATATTATATCACAGATTTTTTTTACTTTATTGGTGTCAATCAATTTTTTATTAATAAAGTTTTAGATTGTTTGTCATGCCAAGATAATCGGTTTTGATTAAAAAGTTGATAGAAAAACCCAAATCCAAAAACAATAAAAGAAATCAGTCCAAAGAAAAAGCGTATAAACGCTTGCTTGTAAGTGATATTTTGCTGGTTTTGCTGAATTACTTGAAACTTCCAAGCTTTCATGCCAAGTGTTTGACGACCCTTAACCCATGACAAAGAAAAGTACAAATAAATACTGGGTAGGGTGATTAAATAGAAAAAAGCATCGCCTATGTTTCCAAAAAAAGCATTAACAATTATGCCAACAACAAATATGAGTGAAAAAACTAAAAGAGCATCATAAAAAATAGCGCCAAATCGGCGTAATAAGGAAACGTTAGATTTCATAATCAAAGACCTTTATTTAAGTAAGACGTTAGGGTTGATAACGGTTTGGTTGAGATAAACACCAAAATGCAGGTGCGGGCCTGTGGCTCTACCTGTTTGACCAATGGTGCCGATTATATCGCCTTGTTTGATAATCTGCCCGCTTTCAACCAAGCGTTTATTTAAGTGAATATAAACACTAATTAGGCCTTGACCATGGTCGATAAAAACCGCATTTCCATTAAAGAAAAAATCGTCACTGATGATGATTTTTCCTGCTGCTGCCGCTTTAATGGGTGTTCCAGTTTTTCCAGCGTAGTCCAAACCGCTGTGCGCACGCCGCGCCTTGCCATTGAAAAAACGTTTAAAACCAAAAGGACTGGTAGTGATGCCATCAACCGGACGAATAAAGTTTTTATTGGAAAGTTTTTTATTGGAAAAAACTTTCCGCGCTTTGGATAATATTGGGCGTTCGCGCTTAATTCTGTCTAAATGCGCAAGATTTGGATTGAGGTATTTTTTCTTCTTTCCTGTTAGGGTGATGTGCTGCTCTTTGTAGTTATGATTTTTAACCTTAAAGGCAATCTTCTTATTAGAAAAATCTTTAATAGTAAGGTGTTTTTCGCCTATTTTTTCTAATAGAGGAATGCCAATCAGCGCCTGCCAATGTTGGCCTTCAAGCTGTTGAACATAAACTCTTGCTTGGCGATAATAAGCCTCGGGATTGCTATGATCGGTATAAAAATCAACCACTGCAACGCCGCCTGGAACGGGCGTATTGATAATATTTAGGCTGGCCAATGCACCGAGTGGAAACACCAGCAGCAAGAGTAATTTAATTTTTTTCAATTTTCTCCACCTTAGAATAAATAACGCCGTCTATTAGTCGCGTGCTGATTGTTTGTTTGGAATTAATACCAGCAATTGAGGTTAATACGCCGCCTTTGGCGCTTGTAGTAATACTATAACCCCTAGAAAGCGTGCTAAGCGGCGATAAATGCCCTAAGGCGTTAGCATGAGTTGCCAGGCTATTTTTGTAATGATTAAGCCATTGTGTTGTTGCATTTTTTAGTCGAGTATTAAGCAAAGTTAGCGCGTTAGTATTATGATTAATGGCATCATTTATTTGCCGATTAAGCTGATTAGCAGACAGATTGTTAAGTTCAATGGCATGACGAATATGGGCTTGAGGCGAATGCTGTTTGAGCGTTGCATGCAGCGTTACTAGTGATGATTCGCTGTTGGCAATCTTGTGCGTCATATCTAACGTTAATTGACGCGTTAAATAATCTAATTGTTGAGATAGATAATTAAGGGTTTTTTCTGGCGTAGTGACGTTTGATTTTAATTGGTTTAATTGGGCTTGTTTGCGCTGTAAATTTTGAGTGGTGTATTGACGCATTAAACTGGATAATTTTTTTAAATTTGACAGCAATTCTAATCGATCTGGCGCTGCTAACATGGCTGCTGCACTTGGCGTTGGTGCGCGAACATCAGCGACAAAATCAGCAATAGTGGTATCAGTTTCATGTCCAATGGCGCTGATAATTGGGGTATTGGTATTAAAAATAACGCGCGCTAAGGATTCTTCATTAAAGGCCCATAAATCTTCTAATGAGCCGCCGCCGCGCGCCAAAATTATAACGTCGCAGCGATTTGATCGGTCAGCCGCCTCAAGTGCTTGTGCCAACTTTTGCGCTGAGCCTTCGCCTTGCACCACTGAGTCAAATAGCAAAATCTGCGCAAAAGGGTAGCGTTTATTTAAAATTCGAATAATGTCTTGTATGACCGCGCCCGTTGATGAGGAAACAACCCCAATAGTATTGACAATTTCAGGCAAAGGTTTTTTGTGAATTGGATCAAATAAAGCTTCATCAGCCAGTTTGTTTTTTAATTGCTCAAAGGCCAGATTGAGATTTCCTGCGCCCATAGGTTCAATTTGTTGAACGATTAACTGGAAATCACCACGCGCGGCATACAAAGTAGGCGCTGCGCGCACCAACACCTCTAAGCCATTTTCAGGGGTAAATTTAATGTTTCTTTGGTTGAGTCTAAACAAAGCGCAGCGCACTTGGGTCTTTTTATCTTTTAAAGAAAAGTACCAATGCCCAGAAGCAGGGCGCGCTAAATTTGAAATTTCACCTTGAAGCCAGCAAACAGGAATGTTGTCTTCAACTGTTTTATTACACAGCGACAAAAAGTCAGAAACGCTATAAATTTCGTCTAAATTAAACATAAATTATTGTTTAAGCAGGGCAAATATTGCACCACTGCCGCCATCCTTCTCAGGACAAGAGTTAAAGGCCATGACTTGCGGGTGCTGTTTTAAAAAACTTACCACTTGAGTTTTTAAAACGCTCATGCCATGCTCAGAGTGATAACCTTTGCCATGAATAATGTGAATAAATTTTTCATGCTGGTGATGATGCATGAAGACTGATAATGATTCACAGGCTTCTATTATGGTTTGCCCATGTAAATCTAGCGTTGGCGCGGCGTTAATATTGCCTTGTTTCATTTTTTTAATCACTTTTTCTGGAATGCCGATTTTTGAATAGCTAACACGCTTTGATCCTTCGAGGTTGGCATCAACAATATAACTATAGGCACTAAAGGCGGGTTTTTTCGGTTGATTTATTTTGTGCGGATTGTCTTTGTCAACCGGCGCGCTGGCATCAACACTGGCTCTAAATAATTGTTTATCGCTGTCGTTAATCATATTTTTTTTGTAAATAGCGCCTATTAAAAAAGCCCTCAAATGAGGGCTTAATTATAACAATGTTAACGCTTAACTTTTACATTGCTTTGATTTGCGCATTAAGACGAGACTTTCTTCTTGAGACTTGTTTTTTATGCATAAGCCCTTTATTAACCGCCTGATCCATCATTTTTTGCATGATGCTAAAACCGCCCTGAGCTTCTTCTTTATTGCCAGCTTCTAAAGCGTAAGTGACTTTCTTGATGAAAGTGCGAACTTTAGCGCGAATTTGTGAATTGTGCTTATTGCGTTTTGTTGCTTGTCTTGCGCGTTTTTTTGAACCTGCTGAATTGGCCATCTTGATATCTAAGAGTTAAATTATTAAAGGCGTAATTATAAAGTCTTAGCGAATAAAAGTAAAGGCTGTTTTGCATATTTATATAAAGATATTGAATTAGCTATTTGGCTTGTCCAATGCTTCAATGGCATTTAGCATTTTGCGTTTGTTTAAAATTAAATGCCAGGTCTTGCCGCCTTGAGATTTCCACAAAGAAACCGCGCGTATGCCCGATAACAATAACGCTCTAATATGGCTAGCCGTGTGATGGTTAGACAAGTATAACTGATCGCCTTTAACCATAATTCTTGGATTAAGCTCGCCTAAAGTTGTTTTGTATAATTCGCCCAATCTGGCAATAGAGTTGGCGTGCGTGATTTCAAAAAATGTTTGATTATTAATCAGACTAATTTGGGCGCTAATAGTGTCTAATAAAACAGGGTTTTTCATTAATTTTTTTTCAAGATTGATTAGTGATAAAGCATAAAAAACAGTATTTTGTATTGATTTTGTTTGCTTTCCCAGTGCAATTTTTAAGCTTGACAGACCAACGGATAATTGATTTTGAGTGTTAAAAACTTGCGTAACATGGGTGCTGGTATTGACAATACTTTTTAGGCTGGCGCTAGAGCACGCACTATCGCAACAGCCACTTTGCGCCAGTTGGCTAACTAAGGTTGCGCTTTGTAATATGCTCGCAAGCGCTAAGGTTTGGTTATTTAGTTTATTCATTGTTTCTTTGCTCGATAATAGCGCCGCCCAAACATACATCGTCTTGATAAAAAACGATCGATTGCCCTGGAGTTATGGCTCTTTGAGGTTGTTTAAAAATGACTTTAATTGAATCAGCGTTTTTAATAATTTCGCAAGTTTGCGAGGCTTGTCGGTAGCGAATTTTGGCCTGACACTTTAGCGGAAAATCTGGCAAATCGCCAATCCAGTGTTGTTTTGAAGTGGTCAGTGCATTATGATATAACAGCGAATGATCGCCCTGAACCACCAGTAATTCATTGGACTCTATACGCTTATCAGCAACAAACCAAGGCTCTGGAGAATCGCTAAAGCCGCCGCCAATTTCCAAACCTTTTCTCTGGCCAATGGTATAAAAAGCCAAACCCTGATGAGGTTTAATAAATTGTCCATTTTCATCAACCATATTGCCGGGTTGTTTGGGCAAATAAGTTTGTAAAAATTCAGAAAAATTACGCTCACCAATAAAACAAATTCCAGTTGAATCTTTTTTATCAGCGGTAATTAAGCCGTGTTGGGCAGCAATTTCTCTAACCCGCGTTTTGCTAATATCACCGAGTGGAAACAAACTTTTACTGAGTTGATACTGACCTAAAAGATGCAAAAAGTAGCTTTGGTCTTTATTGTTATCTAAGCCAACTTTAAGCTGATAAGCGTTGTCATTGTTGGTGATTCTGGCGTAGTGACCCGTGGCAATTTTGTCTGCGCCAAGTGCCAATGCATATTCAAGAAAAACTTTAAATTTAATTTTTTGATTGCAAAGTACATCTGGATTGGGCGTCCTGCCTTTTTTATGTTGCTGCAAAAAATCTGCAAATACATCCTCCCAATAATCAGCTGAAAAATTAACTGTATGCAGTTTAACGCCTAATTTATCAGCTACTTTTTGCGCGTCAGATAAATCTTGCTCAGCCGTACAAACATCATTTGTATCATCCTCTTCCCAGTTTTTCATAAACAAGGCTTCGACTTCATAGCCTTGCTGCAAAAGCATCAAAGTGGCGACGGATGAATCAACGCCGCCTGAAAGTCCTACAATAATTTTTTGTTTACTCATTACGCTTGTTTTATCAAAATGTTGTAGGTTTGGAAATAGTGTTGATATTTTTTAAGTTATGGCGCGCAAGAAGCGGTGTGAGTCACTGTTCCGGCGTAAGTTCCAGAAACTGGAAGCTCCTCATTTTTATAGCTATAAGTCCAATTTGCTTCCCAATCTGTTACCACCACGTCATTGGTAATAGGCACGGTAATATCAGCAATAGCGCTATTTTGCAAAACAGGCGGCGCTAAATTAGCATTGTCTGTGGTGGTGGTAATTTGATCAAAATTAATAAATTCACCTGGGTTTCCATTGCTAAGCCCGCTAGCATTGTCAACTGTAGTAGAAAGCGTTATCTGCCCGCAATTAGCTTGCAATTTAACAAAAACACTGCCGCTGCCGCCACTAGCAGATACAGGGATACTATTGCCTATTTCGGGCGGCGTGCCCGAATAACTACTATTAGCAGTTGAGCCTGGTAGCGGCTCGAAACTAACCGTATTAACCGTGTTAAATGTGTCGCCTAGACGAAACCACAAAAAACTTGGCACGATGACTTGTACTTGCGCCTCTACCTCAATGGGTGAAAGCGCGGTTATTTGCCCGGCAGTGCTACCCGGTGAGCAGCCTATAAAAATTTGTTCAGCGAGCACTTGGGTATTGATTAACAGCCCCAGCAATAAGGCAAGAAGACTGTTATTGAACATCGGACTGTTGCCTTAAAGTGGCCTCGTAAGTGCCGGGCGGCAAGATTGCGGTATTGGTATATTGCATTGACAAATCAGCCCGAGTATAGGTAGTAAAACCTGAAACAGCGCCTGTAGTGACGGGTAGCGCGTCAGTAGCCACCAACTGAAATGAGTTTGAAAATGCTCCTGTAGGGGTATTGTAGTTCAAACCCGTGCCAGCAGCACTAGACCAGCTAATATCAGTTGCATCAATCGAAGTGCCACCGCAAGAAGGCGTTATGCAAGCTAAATCGTCTAATTGCAGGCTAAGTAATACCTCATTAAAACCCCATCCATCGTTAATATTTCGTCTTTGAAAATTGCCATTAGGAAAATGAGATGAGTGAATAACAACACCTAAAGAGCTGCCATTAGGTCTTTCAACCCGATCAATATCAATACTGCCGCCACCCACATACTCGCTTGGCGGCGCCGCGCCAATCGCCATGTTAGCAGTGCTGGCAGCAGGCGGATCAATTCTTAAGATAACAGTATTAATTCTAGTGCCTGTTTGTCCAATTCGAGTGCGAAAACGTCTATTGCCATCAGTCATATTACCTGCATTGGCAACACTGCAAGTGGCATAAGCTTTAGCGCTAAATAAACCGGTTGTTAGTAGTAGTGCAAATACGGTTGAAAGTACGATTGATAGCAACTTATTCATTGCACAGTTTGATTAATGATAAACGATTGATCTTCCCAATAAAGCTCACCTGTAAGGGTTATTGGGTATTTTAGGGCGGCTTTTGCTGCAGGCGTTAATCTAATTTTTCTGGTAGTATTAGGCAAAATCGGCGCGGTTTGAACCGATAAATCAATCTGTTTTTTATCTGCAGTGCTGGCACTGAGTATGCCTGATAAGCGTCCATGGGCATTACCTTGATTGCTGATGGTTAATAGCGGCAGGTTGTTGTATTTATCGATAGACTCAATGCTTAATATTGACTGGGCACCGTTAACTTTCAGATAAACAATCACGCCTATTTGCGCTTTAGCAGGTAAAGAAAACCCCTTGGCAGAAGCAATATTAGGCTGCGTGTTTTCTAAAATAAGTGCAAAGCGACATTCTTTGCTTTGGGCGTTTTCAGGCACATGGATTTCAAATCGAAACTTTCGGTTTTTTTTAGGCGCAACGGTGATTTGATGGCGCTCTAAAAACACCCAAGGCCTGCAAGAATCAGCGTTTATTTCATCTTTAAAGGCAACTTGGTTGTTGGTATCAAACGTCCAATCAGCTGTTTTTACAGTAAAGTATTGAGGCTTGTTAGCAACACTATAAACCGTGAGTGTTTTTTTAACAATGTCGCTAGAATTAGCATGAAGCTCAAATCTTGGCGGACTAATGCCAATAGAAACTCCTGCCAGAATTGCTTGAGCAGGGATTGCAAAAACAAAAAAAACAGCTAACTTATGGAAGCTTAGCTGTTTTTTTACTTTGCTGAATAATATCGGCAAACTGTTGTTTTTAAGGTGCAGAAATAGTATAAGTAACTGTCGCCGTCCAAACGCCAGAGCCCGCTAAAGTAGCTGGATCGTAGCTGGATCGTAGCTGTAAGTCCAAGTATCTGTTTCACTAACGATACCAGCGGTGGCAGATACAGTGGCAGCAGCAGCGCCAAAATCTGGGTGAGTAAGGTTGCCGCCATCGGCAACTGTAATGTCAGCATTATCAGGCGCGGTTCCAGTTCCACCTACAAAGGTAGGGTCAGAGGAGCTAAAGTCAATATCGCCAATATTACCCCAAATGCCAACTGCGACAGTAGAATCAGCATCAGCACTAGCAGGGTCGAGACTTGCTGGTGGCACTGCGCCTGTATAAAGAACATTATCAGCACTGGTGCCACCACTGATTAAAGCGCCCGCAGCATTCATACCCAAAGAATCCCATGAAATTTTATCTACTGTTGCACCAGTTGTACCAATTTTTAAAATCATGATTTTTGGAATGATGATTTCAAGATCTAAATCTGCCGTTACATCAGCTGGGTCTGTTACTCCGTCAGACTGATA
Organism: Gammaproteobacteria bacterium; assembly: GCA_965222625.1. Taxonomy (GTDB): domain Bacteria; phylum Pseudomonadota; class Gammaproteobacteria; order PS1; family Pseudothioglobaceae; genus Thioglobus_A. The sequence goes on from OZ244962.1 coordinate 191,047, forward strand.
AGAGTATTTTGATTCGGCAAAAACACTTGCTGAGCTTGCTAGCAGTACAAAAGCTAATGATAGTTTGGTTATATTTTTCATAGGACGCCCCTTTTATTGATTTAGTTTTAAAAACAATTCTATTATACATTATACATTTGTATAATGCAACAATGAAACTTATAGCACTGCTATTTTTTGCCTTAGTATCAACGAGCCAAGCAAATTATATTGACAATTTAATTGACAATAGCGCACCAAGTGACGCTGTTTATGTGGCGCCTATTGTTGATAATAAAGGCCCTGCAGAAGGTGTGCGCTCTTATAGGCTTAGTTATCGAGCCTTAAAGGATGATTCGGGCTTATACGATAACAAAGTTGATTTTAATTTTTCACAAGAAACGTTGAATTATGGTGATTTTTATTTTCAATCTGAGCTTTCGCAAACAACAGATGATGAATATAGCGTTCATCAAAGAGGTCTGCCTATTAATAATGATTGGAGTAGTGACCATTCTTTAGGCACGCTTGATTTAATTAAACCCTCTTTTTTGCGCAACATTAGGGAGTTTGACTTAAATAATCAAAAAATTAAAGGGGTAAAAAATACCTTTTACAATGCCCAAGCAAAACTTAAGTTTGAGCTGGATGCGGGCCGCTTGTATCAAGATGACAATACTTTGGTTGTTAGAGCGTCAGCGTTAAAAAACATCAACCAGCAAGACTACTTACTACAAACCATTGCGAGTGAAAATACAACAAACTTACTATTAAGCGGCAAGCAGACACTTAAAGACGCAAGCACTTTTAATTGGGCAAGCATCATTGACGATGATTTAAACGCAAAAGCCAGTTTAAATGTGACCGCCAAAGATTCCAGCTATGGCGGGTTTTTTGAGCAAAAAGGTTTTACTTATATTGATGACGAAAACACATCAGAAAAGCGTGGTGTGTTTTATAGAACCACTTTAAAAGATAAAAAAAGCACCTACCGCCTTTATACAAAAATAGAACAAGATTATTTAAAACGCAGCCTTGCTAAAGGCGGAAAAATCGATCTTTATCAGCTAGATTTAAATCACACCCAGCCTATTTTTAGAAAAGATTTTTTAAATACCAATATCAGAACACAATATAAAGATAGCGAAGTAGGCGAAGAAAATAATTTAAAGCAAATAAATTTTGATACCAGTTGGCATACTAATGATTTTTGACAGCGATCGATCGGTTTGGCGCTTTTCTAATGAATATAAAGAAATCAATAATCAGACGCTCAGTAAAAGCGAAGTATCTTTTTCCTTTAGTAAAGATTTAGATAAAGACTGGCATATTAGCCCCAGTTTTTCTTTAATTAATAACCAAAGCGAGAATCAAATAGAAATTGACACGGTGCTTGAAAAGAATTGGGGTGAGGGAAATTTAATCAATATTGGTACTTATTACACACATAATTTATCAACAGAACCTGATACATTTGGTTTGAATATTGCCAATTACTTTTCCTTGAATAAAAATTGGCAATTGGATTTCAGTGCCAATTACAACAACATAGAAGATGATGATTCTAATTCATACGAACTCACCTTGAATCATTTTTATTCTCAAGGCAGGCCTTACCAAACTTTAGGCGGCGGTAAGGCTCGAGGCAGCGGTAGTATTTCTGGCTTGGTATTTTTTGATGAAAATGATGATGGCATCAAGCAAGCAAGTGAGAAAGTGGCAAAAAATCAAACCCTAGTGTTTGATAATTTTTACAATGTTAAAACTGATAATCAAGGCCGTTATCGTTTTTCTTTAATCAAGCCAGGCCCGCATTCTTTGTTTTTGGATGAGTCTACTTTAGATTTGCCTTGGGAGAGCTTAGACAGCGTTAAAACCTTTGAGCTTTCAGCTAGGGGCGCTCAAGTGATTGATTTTCGATTGACAAAAATTCGTTAAAAGCTGTTTGTTAATCCGTTTTTTGTTTTACGAAAGACCTTCAAACAGTTCATAAGCCACAACAATACGCTGCACCAATTTGTGCCGAACCACATCTTTTGAGTGAAAATGACAAAAAGAAATTTTTGACTCACTTTCTAACACTTTCATCGCGTGAAGCAAACCTGATAGAGCTGGTTTTGCTAAATCAATTTGAGTTATATCGCCAGTAATAACCATTTTTGAGCCAAAACCCATACGTGTTAAAAACATCTTCATTTGTTCAATCGTGGTATTTTGCGCCTCGTCTAAAATAATAAAAGATTCGTTCAAAGTACGTCCGCGCATAAAAGCTAAAGGCGCTACTTCAATAATGTTTTTATCGAGCAATTTGGTGACTTTATCAAAGCCCATCATTTCATACAAGGCGTCATAAATTGGGCGCAAGTAAGGATCAATTTTTTCGGTTAAATCGCCGGGTAAAAAGCCTAATTTTTCGCCCGCTTCAACCGCAGGGCGCACCAAAACAATACGTCTAACATCTGAGCGTTCCAGTGCTTCAACGGCGCGCGCTACGGCTAAATAAGTTTTTCCTGTGCCTGCTGGACCAATGCCAAAAGTACAATCTTGGTTTTTAATGGCTTTAACATAATGCTGCTGATTGGCAGAGCGCACATGAATAAATTTACTTTTGGTTTTAATGCTAACCGATTCGCCAGGAAGATCGTCATGCGTGTAGGCTTTGATGCTCATTTGCACATCGTGCGCACTGATGGTTTGCGTTCTGGCCAAAACGTTTAGATCTTGTAAAATGCGCGCGGCCAGGTGTTTGCTTTGTCCTCGAATTACAAATTCTGCACCTTTGTTGTTGATTTCTACGTCCAGACTTTTGGCAATGGTTTCTAAATTTCGATCAAACGAGCCGCAAATGCTGGCCAGCTGTTGCGAGTCATCAACCTCTAAACTTAAGTGCATAATTCGCCCATTAGCGAGTTGCCTCGTGCATGGGTAATTTTTATGTTAACAATTTGACCAATCAATGATTCGTCGCCCTGAAAGTGGGTATTGCGCATATTTTCAGTGCGCCCAAACAAACCATCACTTTTTTTCGCTGTGTTTTCGACCAATACTTTTTGCACACTGCCAACCATTGATTTTGAGATGGTTTCAGTGGACTTGTCAATGGTTTTTTGCAGGCGTGCCAAGCGATCTTTTTTAACTTGCATGGCAACATCATCAACAAAACTACCTGCCGGCGTGCCAGGGCGGGCAGAGTAAATAAAACTAAAAGATTTATCAAAGCCAATGTCGTTAATGAGTGTCATGGTGCGCTCAAAATCCTCATCATTTTCACCTGGAAAGCCAATAATAAAATCACTGGAAATAGAAATATCTGGGCGTATTTCCCGCAGTTTCCTAATTTTTGATTTGTATTCAATGGCCATGTGTCCGCGCTTCATTAAGCCCAAAATTTTGTCTGAGCCACTTTGAATAGGCAGGTGTAAGTGCGAGACTAACTCGGGCACTTCTGCGTAAGCTTGGATTAAGGCGTCTGAAAATTCAACCGGATGAGAGGTGGTGTAGCGAATGCGATCAATGCCATCAATTTGCGCTACAATGTTAATCAGTAGCGCCAGATCAGCGGTTTCGTCATCTTCCAATAAGCCCTGATAAGCATTCACATTTTGACCTAATAAATTAACCTCGCGAACACCTTGTTTGGCCAAAATTGTTACTTCTTTAATAACATCTTTAAACGGACGTGAAACCTCTTCTCCGCGCGTGTAAGGCACAACGCAGAAGGTGCAATATTTGCTACAGCCTTCCATAATTGAGACAAAAGCGCTAACGCCGTTTGATTTTGGCTCAGGCAGGTGGTCAAATTTTTCGATTTCAGGAAAGGAAATGTCGATACTGGTTTTTTTCTCATTAAGCGCTTGGTTTAATAAAGTTGGCAAGCGATGCAAGGTTTGCGGGCCAAAAATAATATCGACATAAGGCGCCCGTTTAAGAATCAGCGCACCCTCTTGGGAAGCAACGCAGCCGCCAACCCCAATCACTAGGTTTGGATTTTTTTCTTTAAGCTTTCTCCAGCGCCCTAACTGATGAAATAATTTTTCTTGGGCTTTTTCACGAATAGAACAGGTGTTAAGCAATAACACGTCAGCCTCTTGGGCTTTATCAGTTAGAGTTAGGCCGTGTGAATGCTTGAGTACGTTGATCATCTGGTCAGAGTCATACTCGTTCATTTGGCATCCAAACGTGCGGATGTGTAATTTATTCATATTTTTTACTTTTGTAAAGGCAAAGCCTTTCTAGATTTTACTAGGTTTCTTTAACAAAATTGTTGTTTGAAGCTCACCTTGCCTCTCTAGCCTTATTAGGCGCAAGGCATTGCCTTATTCATTGGGCATCCAAACGTGCGGATGTGTAATTTATTCATATTTTTTTATTTCTGTAAAGGTTATTTTTAATACCCCCTTGAGGGGTGCAAAGCCTTTCTAGGTTTTACTAGGTTTCTTTAACAAAATTGTTGTTTGAAGTTTGGCTTACTTCTCTAACCCTATTAGGCGCAAGGCATTGCCTTATTCATGATAGGGGTTACTTACTTGGGTGAATCAGCAGTATTTTGAACATACAACGTTTGCGTCGGGTAGGCAATTTGTGCATTATTAAGTTCAACAATATGAGCGATATCAAGCAATATTTCTTGTTTTATTCTTTGATATTCGCCTTTGCTAGTAGTATTGGTAAAGGCATAAATATTAAAATCAACGGATGAGGCATTAAAGTAGTTAAAATACACGCGCAAAGCCTGAGTTTTATCAATAGCTTTGTGCGCTTCAAGCATGGTTTCAACATCGTTAACAATATTTGGCATTTGTTTGATATCGTCATAACGAATACCAATCACCTCTTTAATTCGGCGGTTGGTCATGCGCGAGGGCGTTTCAATCGGAATTGAGGCAAAAATTGAATTGGGAATATAAACAGGATTTTTGCTAAAGGTGCGAATGCGCGTCATGCGCCAGCCGATTTTTTCAACTGTACCTTCAAACTGAGTAGAGCGAATCCAATCGCCGGTTGAAAACGGCCGATCCATTTGTAACATCAGCCCGCCAAAAATATTTGAAAGCATGTCTTTGGCGGCAAAACCGATGACAATACCACCAACGCCACCAAAAGTAAGCAGACTTGAAACTGAAAATCCTAAAAATTGAGCCACGCCAAGCAAGATAGCGATAACAATTAATATTTTGATCAATCTTGCAGACAGCCTGACTGAATCGCCATTAACGCCGTTATTTTTTTCAACTAGATAGTGTTCTATGCCAGATATAACGCGCACCACGCCCCAAGTTATGATAAATATTGGAGTGATATCAATATATTCTACAACCGCTGCCAAAGCGCTAATTTGTTCTTTAAAAGCGCTGATAGAAAAATACAGCCAGCCAAACCAAATTAACACCTTTAAAGGCGCTGAAATGGCTTTAATTAGGTGGTCATCCAGCTGGGTTTTGGTTTTACCTGTGTGTTTGATTATTTGCTTTAAGATAAAACCTAAAGCCACATGAGCGATTAAAGCCACAATAAACAAGATGCCAGTAGCTTGGTAGGGGGTCATATTTTGTAAAAATTCATTCATGTTATTTATTTTATACCAAATTCAATTAAATAGTCATGTTGAAAAAAAGCCTCAATAATTGCTTTTAATTATCAAGAGGCAAAAGGTTAAGATGTTTGTTGTCACGCTTGTTTTTTAAGTCTTGTAAGCGCGATAAAAACAAGTGGTTATTTTAAGTATTTGAGTGGATCAATCGGCGTTTCAAATTTTTTCATTGCAAAGAAAAAAGGCAAATCGTTGGTGCTTGCAATAATTTGCCCTTTATCAACCAAATCATTAACGGCCACTTGCAATGATTGAGTTTGAGCGTAACCACTTTCAAATCCGAACGGATGGCGGATAATGATTGTCTGACCACAGCCCTTGGTTTTATTGCTAACGTGAATAATTTTGCCAACGCGAGTGGCTCGAATAGGTGAGCCGCTTTGTACATTAAAACTCAACCCTAAATGGTTTTTGGAAAAGGTTTTATTGGCTTGGGCTTGAACTGGGAATTGCCAATTTGAAAACTGATGAATGGTTTTTGTTATAACTTTTTCTTGCTTTATATTGCTTGATTTTTTTACAACTTCTGCCTTGTATGGCTCGCTTGAGCTTTGCGCGAGTTGTTTTTTAAGCGTGTTTTTTTGTAAAATCTGATTGGCCGGCTGATGTGTTTTTTGCTCGTTAGCTGAAATTTTAGCCAACCTTTGCTGGTTGATATTTTCTAAGTTGAATGATTTTTCAACCACAATAATGACAGGTTTTGGCTCTTTAGAATAACACCCACTTAAAGATAATATAATAGCAATACTTAAAAATTTAACCCACATACCAAACACCAAAAATGATAATAATAATTAACCCATAACCCAATCGATCTATATATTTTTGCAACCAAAGATCACAGGCAGCGCCATACGTTTTGACCAGCAGAGCAACCAAGTAATAACGCGCAGCGCGCGCCACTAATGAAACCAATATAAACGGCAAAAGCGCCATAGACATACTGCCTGCGCTAATAGTGGCGAGTTTGTAAGGAATCGGACTAAAGGCTGCAATCGCTACCACCCAAACGCCGTACTCGTCAAAAGCTAGTTTTATTGAAGCGACCGATGCTGGTTTAATTAATTCATAATTTAACAAAAAATCTAATAAAATATCGCCAAGTACATAACCTAATAAGCCGCCTAAAACCGAAGATATAGTAGTAATAAAGGCAAAATAATAAGCTTTATTAGGCCGCTTTAAAACCATTGGCGCCAACATAACATCAGGCGGCGGGTAGGGCAATACGCAGGATTCTAAAAAGCTAACCAAAGATAGCCAGTAAATTGCAAATCGACTTTGTGCCCAATCTAAAGATTTTTGATAAATTTTAGAGAAAATTTGCATTTAAATTTAGCTATCTTTTACCATTGGAAAGCCAAGTGCTTCGCGCGAATCATAATAGCTTTGCGCTACTTTTTGACTCATAGCGCGCACGCGGCGAATAAATCTGGCGCGGTCAGTCACGCTAATGGCGTGGCGCGCATCCAATAGATTAAACAGGTGCGAGGCTTTCATGACTTGCTCATAAGCTGGATAGGGTAAGGATTTTTCAATCAGCTGCTGATTCATTGACTCAGCTTCATCAAATTGTTTGAATAAAACATCAGTATCTGCAATTTCGAAATTATATTTTGATTGTTCTACTTCGTTTTGATGAAACACGTCACCGTAGCTCACGCCTTTTGTCCAAGCCAAATCAAACACGCTATCCACGCCTTGAAGATACATAGCAAGGCGCTCAAGGCCGTAAGTTAGCTCGCCTGCAACGGGTTTGCAAGCCAAGCCGCCAATTTGCTGAAAGTAGGTAAATTGAGAAACTTCCATGCCGTTTAGCCAAATCTCCCAGCCCAAACCCCAAGCGCCTAAGGTCGGAGACTCCCAATTGTCTTCAACAAAACGCACATCGTGTTTGCTTAAATCGATGCCAATTTCAGCTAAAGATTCTAAATACAAATCTTGAATGTCTTTAGGAGATGGTTTAAGAATAACTTGAAATTGATAATAATGCTGTAAGCGATTTGGGTTTTCGCCATAGCGGCCATCGGTTGGACGGCGTGAGGGCTGTACATAAGCCGCTTTCCAAGGCTCTGGCCCAATTGCGCGCAAGAAAGTGGCTGGATGAAACGTGCCAGCGCCCATTTCCATATCAAACGGTTGTAATAATGTACAGCCTTTGGATGCCCAAAAATTTTGCAATTTTAAGATTAAATCTTGAAAAGAGGTGGTCGCGTCTAGATTTGGGATTGACATATTAAAATAGCCGAAAGGGTTTTATAAATTATAAAAAAATTTTACCGTATCAGGCTTAATCTAATAAGGTATTTAACAAGGCATTAAATTTAAAAAAATGACATAAAAAATGCGACTCAAAGGCCGCATTTTTTATTTTTTTAAAGGATTTTAAGTAATTATAAATAACTAATCATAATGACATGAAAGCCGCTAAAGTCGAGTTTTAGTATTTATAAGAGTCTGGCTTAAACGGACCTTCTTTGGATACATTAATATAATCTGCCTGCAAGTCAGTTAAGGTGGTTAATACGCCGCCAAAACCGCCAACCATACCTGCTGCTACTTCTTCATCTAATTTTTTAGGCAATACTTCAACGTAAATATCGCCGCCCAAATCTGCAAATTTTTCAGCAAATAAGTGCATTTGCGCTAATACTTGGTTGGCAAATGAGCCGTCCATAATGCGCGAAGGATGCCCGGTTGCATTACCTAAGTTAACCAAACGGCCTTCGGATAATAAAATCAGGTAGTCACTTTTTTCCTCACTACGATAGACGCGATGAACCTGAGGTTTAACCTCGTCCCAGCGCCAATTATCACGCATGTATTGAGTGTCAATTTCGTTGTCAAAATGGCCAATATTACACACCACGCAGCCTGATTTAATGACTTGCAGTATCGCGCTATCACAAACGTTCATATTGCCGGTGGTGGTAACAATCAAATCGGTTGTTGATAATAATGTTTGATTAATGCCATCCGTTGTGCCAGTGTTAATGCCGCCGTTGTAAGGCGAGACAATCTCGAACCCGTCCATACAAGCCTGCATGGCGCAAATTGGGTCAATTTCAGAAATTTTTACAATCATACCTTCTTGACGTAAAGATTGCGCCGAGCCTTTGCCCACATCGCCATAGCCAATAACCAGCGCTTTTTTGCCACTCATAAGCATGTCAGTGCCGCGTTTAATGGCATCGTTCAAAGAATGCCTACAGCCGTATTTGTTGTCATTTTTTGATTTGGTAACTGAGTCATTTACATTAATGGCAGGCACTTTGAGTGTGCCGGCTTCCATCATCTCAAGCAGGCGGTGAACACCGGTTGTGGTTTCCTCGCTAATGCCGTGAATGTCTTTTAACATTGCTGGATATTTTTCGTGCAACATTTGAGTTAAATCGCCGCCATCATCCAGCACCATATTGGCATTCCAAGGCTTGCCATTGTCTAAAATAGTTTGCTCAATGCACCATAAAAATTCTTCGTCAGTCTCACCTTTCCAAGCAAAAGTTGGAATATCGGCCGCTACCATTGCAGCTGCAGCGTGATCTTGAGTTGAGAAAATATTACAACTTGACCAGCGAACCTGCGCGCCAAGGTCAACCAAGGTTTCCATAAGAACAGCAGTTTGAATAGTCATGTGAATGCAGCCTAAGATGCGGGCGTCTTTAAGTGGCTGCTCATCGCGATATTTACTACGCAGCATCATCAGTGCAGGCATTTCTGCCTCAGCCATTTCGACTTCTTTACGGCCGTAATCGGCTAATGCCATATCGGCGACTTTGTAGTCGTTGTTTTTAATTGTTGAGTTACTCATTTTTTCTCCTTTAGGAAATTTAAAAATGAGCGTCGTTTGATTATCTAGACCGCCAAGCCTGATTGAAAACAAGTTTCAACGCAACGCTCCTCGGCAGTTTGGTTATTATACCAAATCTTGTCTGTTTAAAACTATTTCAACAAGTGAGTTCGATCTGTTTTTTCCCAGCTGATTTCATCTTCAGTGCGTCCAAAGTGTCCATAACTAGCTGTTTGCTGATAAATTGGGCGCTTAAGATCAAGCATGGCGATTAGACCTTTTGGACGTAAATCAAAATGCTCACGCACTAATATTTCAATCGCATCATTTGAGATTTTGCCAGTGCCAAAGGTTTCAACGCTAATACTGGTAGGCTCAGCAACACCAATAGCGTAAGATACTTGAACTTCACATCTATCTGCCAAGCCGCTAGCCACAATATTTTTAGCAACATAACGAGTGGCGTAGGCTGCAGACCGATCAACTTTTGAAGGATCTTTGCCAGAAAAAGCGCCGCCGCCATGGCGCGCCATGCCGCCATAAGTATCAACAATAATTTTTCGCCCAGTAAGTCCGGCGTCGCCAACAGGTCCGCCAATCACAAAGCTGCCTGTTGGGTTAATGTGAAATTTGGTTGAAGCAGTTAGCCATTTGCTTGGCAAAACTGGCTTGATAACTTCTTCTAAAATGGCTTCGCGTAAATCATCTAATGAAATATCTGGATTATGTTGGGTGGATAAAACTACCGCATCAATGCCCACGACTTTATGATTTTCGTAAATACAAGAGACTTGTGACTTTGCGTCAGGACGTAGCCAGGCTAGTTGCCCGCTTTTCATTAGTTGAGCTTGTTTTGCCACTAATCGGTGTGCATATAAAATCGGCGCAGGCATATAAACATCAGTCGCATTACAAGCATAACCAAACATGAGGCCTTGATCGCCAGCGCCTTGCTCATGGTTTTCAAATTCATCAACCCCCATGGCAATTTCTTGAGATTGTTCGCCTAGCAGATTGGTTAAGTCACAAGTGTGGCCATTAAAACCATATTCTTCTTTGTCGTAACCAATGCTAATAATAGTGTCACGCACGATTTTTTCATAGTTAATATTAGCGCCTGTGGTGATTTCGCCGGCTAAAACCACGTGGTTATCTTTAACCAGTGTTTCTACGGCAACGCGTGAGTTTTTGTCTTGGGTAAGTGCGGCATCTAAAATAGCATCAGAAATTTGATCGCAAACTTTATCAGGGTGTCCTGCAGACACCGATTCAGAGGTAAATATCATTTTTGTTCTCCTTATGAACGTAAAAAAACCCTATTTAAGAAGGGTTTTCAACTAAGAACAACGCCTGCTTTAGCCTAAGGGCGCATCTAAAAACTCATAATAACTTCTAAAAAGCGAATTTTCATTCATTTGTTAATCTTAATAAATCCTGCATTAACCATGCTAGAACTGGCTTTATTAAAATCAACAACTAAACAAAAACTCACTTCTTATAAATCATTATGAGTTTTAGAGGCGCCCATAATTTAACTACTCGAGGTAGTAACGCTAGCAATCGGGACAAATCAGCGCTTATGTAAATTATTATATACTATTCTAAACTTATTTTTAAAGCGATAGCGCTAATCCAAGGTGCGCTCATTAGGCTTAATACTAAAAACAGAGCTAAAAAGTATAATTGACTATCAATACCCATGCCAAATTGAGCTTGCGAGACTGCGCTTGAGGCAAAAATCAAAATGGGAATGTACAGTGGTAGGATTAATAAAGACAATAACATGCCTGAATTTTTAACCCCAACAATTAGCGAAGCGCCAATACTACCAATCAGACTTAAACTTGGCGTGGCGAGTAGTAGGGTGATCATTAAAACTCTAATACCTTCACCGTCAAGAAATAAGAATACCCCCAATAAAGGTGACAATAAAATAATTGGAATGCCAGTTAGTAGCCAGTGAGCGGTAATTTTTGCCAAAATTAAGAGCGGTAAAGAATGGTGTGAGCCTACCATTTGCTCCAAAACGCCGTTTTCATAATCATGATGAAAAAGTGCATTGAGTGACAAAAGCACTGCCAGCATACTGGCTACCCAAATAACGCCGGCTGCAATTTGGGACAAGGTTGAGGCTTCTGGGCTAATGGCCAGCGGAAATAACGAGACTGAAATTATAAAAAATAACAAAGGGTTGAGCACGCTTGAAGGGTTGCGCAGGGCAACATGTAAATCTCGCTTTAAAGTTTGCAGATAGATGTTCATAATAAGGGCGCTGCACTAATCCAGTGCGATTTAGGGTGCATAAAAAGTAGTGTATTTTTTATCCAAAAATGCTGTTTTGTGTGTTTCATAGCGCTAATGTTCGCTGATTAGCCAGCGCTGAATCTTGGTGCGTGGTGAATAAGCATAATCCGCCATGCTTGCAATGCTGGGTAATTTTACGTTCAACAATTTTAACGCCGGCTGGGTCAAGCGCAGTAAAAGGCTCGTCAAGTAGCCATATTTTGGCTTTAGAAACAAACAAACCTGCCAAAATAACGCGGCGCTTTTGTCCTGCAGAAAGATTAGCGCAATATTCATCTTCATAACCTTTAAGCCCAATATCGGCCAATGCTTGAATGAGTTGATGTTGCTCGGTGGTTTTATTTAAAGCACTTAAATATTCTAAATTTTCAAGACTGGTGAGCTCAAAACTTAACGCCGCCTGATGACCTAAATAGAAAATTTCTTGCTGATATTCATCCGTTTTAACCAGGTGTTGATTCCAGCTAATTTGACCTTGTTCGCTTGCATTAATGCCTGCTAAAATTTTTAATAATGAGGTTTTTCCGCTGCCATTAGCGCCAGTAATGCGCAATACCTCGCCGGTATTAATTTGAAAAGAAAGATTGCTAAAAAGCTGGTTATAGCCTCTTTGACAGTCTAAATTGTTAATATCAAGAGATGACATGATTAGCTAAGTCAGTATTTATATTAAGGCGTGTCAATGATTTTTAGTGGGTTTTGCGCTTCAATTTCACGCTGCTTAGCTTGTTCTATTTCAATTTTTTTCTTTAAGGCTCTAGCCTTGGCTACTTTTTCAGCCCTGACTTTTTCTGCGGCTAATTTTTGCTTGGCAACTTGGCGAGCAAGCGCCTCAGCTTTGATTTTTTCTGCGGCTAATTTTTGCTTGGCAACTTGGCGAGCGAGTACTTCAGCTGCAGCTTTTTCTTTAGCTAACTTTTGCTTAGCAACTTGGCGAGCTAGCGCCTCAGCTGCGGCTTTTTCTTCGGCTTGTTTAGCGGCTAATACTGTAGCTATTTCTGTAGTAATGCGCTTTTCTTCCAGCACTTTTTCTTTATCGGTTAATGCCGGCAAGCTGGTAATACCTGAGGTATTGATCTGTGTTAATTGTTTATTGTCAAATGTCAGAACCAAACGATAGCGAAGATTTTCTTTTTGATGTAAGGTTGAATGGTTGATATAGTTCCATTGATTATTATGAAATGGGTCAATAATACTCGGCGAGCCAATTAAATTTTGCACTTGAACTTGAGACATGCCAATTTTAAGTTGGTTGACTTGAAATCTGTCTAGTGAAGAGCCTTGGTTAATATCATTTTTATAAGGTGTGGGCGTGCAAGCAGATAAAAAAAGCAGACTGACTGATAAGGTAATTAAAGTTAGTTTGTTCATTTGTGATTAATTGATTAAAATGATTAAGGAATATTTTCTGATTTTACCTCAAGGATTCGAATATGGATGCTCAAGATTTAAAAATGGCAGGCCTTAAAGTAACTTTGCCAAGACTTAAGATTTTAGAGATTTTAGAAAAAAGCGAAAACCATCATATGAGCGCTGAAGATATTTATCGCGCATTGATTATGCAAAATGAAGAAGTCGGCGTTGCCACCATTTATCGCGTACTGACTCAATTTGAAGAAGCAGGCATGATTAATAAGCTTAATTTTGACAACGGTCAAAGTGTTTATGAGTTGTCAAATGCCGAACATCACGATCATTTGTTGTGTGTTAAGTGCGGAAAAATTGATGAATTTACAGATGGCGTTATTGAACAACACCAACATGACATTGCCACAAAACATGGCTTTCAGTTAACAGACCACTGTTTGTATTTGTACGGATTGTGTAAAGATTGCCAATAAATGGATAGCTGATTGTGGAAGATTTTATTTTTAGAACGCTAATCGCAGCGCTTGGCATTTCCATTGTTGCAGGTTCGCTCGGCTGCTTTGTGATTTGGAAGCGTATGAGTTATTTTTCTGAATCAATTTCTCATTCAGCGCTTTTAGGTGTTTCTCTTGGCTTGGCAAGCGGCTTGGGCATTCACACCGGATTGGTCATTGTTAGTGTGATTTTTGCCGGTTTAATTGTGGTTTTACAGCAAAGACAATTGTTATCAAACGATGCCATTTTAGGCATATTTTCTCACATTGCCTTATCTTTGGGTATTGTTGTTTTAAGCATTGTTGGCGGGGCGAATACTGATTATTTTGCTTTGCTATTTGGCGATATTTTATCCGTTAGCAATCAAGATATTGTTTGGATTTATGCAGTTTTAATGATTGTAGTTGGCTTGTTGATTTTTTTCTGGCAACGGCTATTACTGCTCACTTTAAACGAAGAATTGGCAATTGCACAGGGACTTAATCGCAATGCTTATCGGCTGCTTTTTATGCTGATGATTGCCTTAACGGTTTCTGTTTCTGTACAAATTGTGGGCGTTTTACTGATTACTTCACTGTTAATTATCCCGCCAGCAGTGGCAAGAATGTTTACACACTCGCCAGCCAGTATGGCGCTGGCATCAATCGGAATCTCGATTGTAGCGGTATTTTTAGGTTTGGGCGCCTCGATGTTTTATGATTTAGCAACAGGCCCTATGATTGTTATTGCGCTGGGTATTTTGTTTGTTATTTCGCAATTATTACCGAATAAATCAAGCTAGCGCGTCATTCAGCTGCGTTAGTTGGTTAATTTGATGCTGCATAATTAAAGGCTTAATAATCGATTCTAAGTCACCTTCCATAATTTCTGCTAACTTATATAAAGTCAGATTAATCCGGTGATCAGTAATGCGCCCCTGAGGATAATTATAAGTACGAATGCGCTGCGAACGATCGCCACTACCAATCAATTCTTTACGCTGCGATGCTTGCTGTTTTTGCTGAGTTTGCTGCTGTGCATCTAGGATTCTTGAGGCCAATACCGACATTGCTTGGGCTTTGTTTTTGTGCTGCGAACGCCCATCTTGGCATTCAACCACCGTGCCTGTTGGAATATGGGTGACGCGCACGGCTGAGTCGGTTTTGTTAACATGCTGACCACCTGCGCCGCTGGCCCTAAATGTGTCCACGCGCACGTCGCTCATATTAATGTTAACTTCTTCAATGTTTTCAACTTCTGCCATGATGGCTACTGTGCAAGCAGAGGTGTGAACTCGTCCTTGACTTTCAGTTTCTGGAACGCGTTGTACGCGGTGCGCGCCTGATTCAAATTTGAGTTTGGCGTAAACATCAACGCCGCCAATGCGCGCAATAATTTCCTTGTAGCCGCCATGATCGCCAATATTAGAGCTCATAATCTCAATTTTCCACTTGCGTTTTTCACAATAGCGAGAATACATTCTAAATAAATCGCCCGAAAAAATAGAGGCTTCATCGCCGCCGGTTCCAGCGCGAATTTCTATAATAATATTGCGTGAGTCATTTGGATCTTTAGGTAATAATGATTTTTTTAATTCAAGGTCCAAACGCTCTAAATTGTCTTTAGCAGCGCCAATTTCTTCCTTGACCATGGCTTTAATTTCAGTATCATCTTCGCTTAGCATTAGCTGCGCATCTGCCAGATTTTGCTCGGTATTTAAGTACTCTTGGTACTGCCCATTAACCGGCGTTAACTGAGAATGTTCAATAGATAATGCTCTGAATTTTTTAGCGTCACTGGCAACGGCAGGGTCGCTAAGCATCACGCCAATTTCTTCTAGGCGCATGGACATTTGCTCTAATTTGGTAAGGATTGATTGGTTCATTGTTTTTTAATATTAGGAATGCAGCCGTCACACTGAGCTAGATTTTCAGAGGCGGTTTGTTTAATGTTTTTAAATGTTGTATGCAGGATTTTGTTGGTTAATTGGTCAGCCAGTTTTTTGATAATTTGCTCGCTATCAGCACCATTTTTTAGACGCTTTAAGGCATCTAAAACCGCAGCTTCTTTAATTTGGTTGGCGCTAGATCGGTATTTTTTAATCAGCTGCTCACTGGGTAGGAGTGCTAGCCATTTGTTAAAAACTTGTGTTTGTTTAGCAATAATTTCTTGCGCCAAAGATTTTTCTTTTGTCCGTGAATCGATATTATCGCTGACAACTTGCTGGAGGTCGTCAATGGTATAAAGATATACGTCGTCTAGTTGGCTAACTTCTGGCTCAATATCTCTTGGAACGGCGATATCAAGCATAAAAATAGGCCTGTGTTTGCGCTGTTTGAGAGCGCTTTCAATCAAACCTTTGCCAATAATAGGCACCGACGCTGCGGTTGATGAAATGATAATATCAGCTTGGTGAATAATAGCAGAAAACTGCTTGAGGTTAATCGATTGAGCCGCGTATTGGTCGGCAATTTTTTTGGCATTTTCAAGTGTTCTATTGGCGACAATCATATTTTTTACGCCTTTTTGATTGAGGTGCTGAGCGCATAATTCAATCATTTCTCCCGCGCCAATCAACAGTACAGTTTGCTCGGATAAATCAGCAAAAATCTTTTCACTAAGCTTAACAGCGCAATACGCAATGGAAACCGGTGATGAGCCAATTTGAGTATCAGTACGCACTTTTTTAGCCGTAGAAAAAGCATGTTGAAACATTTTTTCTAACTTTTTATTAAGGCTTCCAGCTTGCTTGGCAGCATGATAAGCATCTTTAAGCTGGCCCAAGATCTGCGGCTCGCCCAAAACCAAAGAATCAAGCCCGCAAGCCACATTGCAAATATGCTCTAAAGCGTAGTCTGCTTCAAAATAGTCCAAATAAGGATCTAGCTCTTCTCGAGAAATTTGATGCGTTTGCGCTAAAAAATTGCTCAGGATTTCCTCAGGATTTTGATCCTCGATAATGGCATAAATTTCAGATCGATTGCAAGTGGATAAAATGACGCAGGCCTGCACGCCCGCTATTGCTTGTAATTTTTGCAGTTCAGCGGCTAACTGGTTGGGCGCAAAAGCCACGCGCTCACGCACTGCAACAGGCGCCTTTGCATGGTTAACACTTAAAATCGAAATTCGTGACATGAGTTAAAATAAACCAAAATAATCGTTTGATTATACCTTCCTAACCTGAAGATAGAAGCTGCAAAGAATTAAAGGGCTTGTTGCGCGATAATGGTATTATTATTTTCAAATTAAAAGAGGTTTTATACTGGCCTCTTTGATTTCTCTTCTTTGATTTGGAAAGTTAAAATGAAAAATACAACAAAACTAGCAACCTTGGCATTAACGATGACTTTACTACAAGGCTGCGTAGGAGAAATAGTACAAATAACAACTAGAGAGCTTGCAACTGCTATTTTTACTGATGTAGCAGCAGATAAAATTCGCACGTCATTTTCAGAAGACGATTTTGGAATTATTGATCAAAGCTTAAAAGGTAAAAATGCCATTTATGTTAGTTCTGCAATTGAACATGATAATTTTGAAACGGCTAACGGACTAAGCGAATCCTGGTCTAAAAGAATATGTGATGAATTTGAAGACGCCACCAAATCTTTAAAAAAACAATATCGGTGTTATATTGTTGCCAGTGAAGACAGCACTAAAAAACTAACCATTAATTATGGCTCTCCAAGTCAAGATGGTGTTTTGCTTGAAGTTGGTGATGTAGTGTTTTTAGGCATTTTTTCAGGCAGTCAATACGCTTTAACTTATACAGACTTATCTAGTAATAAAATTATTAAATTTAACTCCCCTGGCTTGTTTAAACAAAAGCAATTTATCAAATATTCAGCAGAATATCTTTCCCGTTTAGCACAAAAGGCCAATGAATAAAAACAGGAAACCAAAAGGATTAGTGTTACTTGATTTTATCTATGTTACTCTGGTCATTATTAATTGACTCAGATAAAACTGTAGCCAATGCAAATCGGAAGTTTTGATAAAATATTGGTTATAGCAATATTTATCAACACTGGTTAATCATCTATCATTATGCAAAAGTTTCTAATAAGCTTTATTTTTCTTATCTTTTTGACTTCTTGTTCTAGCGTTGACACCAAACCTGATTTTAAAATAGTGGTAAATAACATTCCAGATGTTTGGGGCGCTAGCGGCAGATTAGCTGTTGAGGCTGAAGATGAGCGGCATAATCTAAGTTTTGAGATTAAATTTAATCAGCAGAATTATCAGCTGCTTTTAACCGGCGCTTTGGGTTTGGGGCAAGTAACAATCAAAACTGATGAAAAAGGCTTGCTTGTGAATAACGAACCTGTAAATTCAGATTTTAAAAGTTGGATGAATCAAGAGTTTGGCTGGTATTTTCCGCTGCATAAATTGCCAGCTATTGTATTTTCACGCCCAATGAATATGAAAACCGATTGGCAAATTAAAGTGGCCAGTTATCAGCAAATCAAACAAACCGTTTATCCAAAAATTGTGCGCTTAAAGCACAGTCATCAACCCATTAAAATCAAACTGTTATTTAAAGAGGTTAATTAAAAACTTTAACATAATCATTCATAATTATGTCAAAGCCTCAATCAGTTAAAATAGTTTTTAAATTCATTAATTTAATATCAGCATGATAGAAGAAGATTCTTTAATAGGCGGTCAAGAGCAGGGCAGTGAAGACATTGTCATGACTTCTGTACGCCCGGATAATTTGGCTGAGTATATTGGCCAAACCCATGTTAAATCGCAAATGGCGCTTTTTATTGAGGCGGCTAAAAAGCGCCAAGATGCACTGGATCATTGTTTAATTTATGGGCCTCCTGAGGGAATTAACGGGGACAGGCTACTTTTTGAAGTATAATTTTCTATAATTTTACCAATTAAACCTATAAAAAATGCCACGTATCCCCAGAGGAGAAACCCAGGGCGGAATCTATCACATTATCAATAGAGGCAATATGCGCATGCAGGTCTTTGATGATGAGGCAGATTACGAGTTTTTCTTAAAACTACTACAAACAGGATTAGAAAGAGAGAGTATCGAATTACACGCCTACTGCCTTATGCCTAATCATTTTCATTTGTTATTAGTGCCACAAAGTAAAAACTCTTTAAGTAAATTTATGCAATGGATGATGACTTCTCATGTGCGTTATTACCATCAGAAAAATAAAACATCTGGGCATATTTGGCAAGGTAGATTTAAAAGTTTTATGGTTGAAAAAGACAGTTATTATTTAACTTTGTTACGCTATATAGAGGCGAATGCATTAAGGGCTAATTTGAGTAAAACAGCACAAGATTGGCAATATGGATCGTTAGCAGAAAGGGTTTTTAAAAGCCGAACATTACTACACACACCTTATTTAAAGCTTGACGATTGGGTAGATTATGTAAACACGCCAATCTATCAAAAAGAATTAGATAAAATCAGAAATAGTGTTAACAGGCAGGCGCCACTTGGTGAAAGTAATTGGGCAAGGAAAATAGCACAGAAATACGGCTTGTTATCAACACTAAAGGCAGTAGGCAGGCCAAAAAATGAGAAAAAATTATGATAAAAAGTAGCCTGCCCCCATTGTTCTTGTGTCCCCATTGCTCCTCATTGTTTTTTTTGCATGGTATAACCTCTCATAAATGAGAAATAAAAACTTTGATTCCTTAAAAGGAGCATTAATACTACTAGTTGTTATTGGGCATGTCCTGCTTGGCGCCTTAGGAAGTAATACTTTGAGAGACATTATCTATTTCTTTCATATGCCCCTGTTTCTGGCTGTGACAGGTTATTTTATAAGCAATAAAACCTTGGCTTTTACCTATGTTGAACTGTCACATAAGTACTGGATAAGGGTGGTAATTCCTTATATTGTTGCTTTTCTCGTATATTCCATCTCTATTGCTTTGATGAGTAAAATCACAGGAGATTGGTATCTTTTAATAGACCGGAATGAGCTGCCAATGATTGCTGCTTATTTGTTATATCCCTACTACCACCTGTGGTTCATTCCTGCAATGCTTCTGTACATAGTTTTTATTAAATCTGTCTATAGCAGTCAGTTGTTAAAAGTGATCTCTTTCATTGTTTCTTTTGCGTTTTGTGTTTTGTATATGACAAAAGTTAGTTTGTTCAATAGTGATAGTGTTGCAAACGTTATGATGTTGTTAGGCGATAAAAGATACTACAGTTATTATTTTTATTTTTTCTTAGGCCATATCCTGGCTTTAAACAGTTCGTTTAAATTTATTAAAGTGGTTCTGTTAGTTTTTTTCGTAAGCCCCCTCGGTTATATTTTTAATTCCAATATGGTTGTTCGTGGGATTTTTAACGTGATATCCAACAGCTGTCTTATATATGGTGTGTTTTATTTAGTCTCTTCTTCGCGTCAACTGGAGGTTTCTATACTATCTAGAATAGGACGAGTGACATTGCCAATATATTTGTGGCATGTATTGCCGATAATTGCGGCTAAGAAATTAATTCTTCCGTATGGCGAGTTGCCTTATTATGCGGCGACTTTCATATTAATGTGCTCGTTGGTATTTTTCTTTGTAAAAGCGGAAGGAAAATTTCAAATATTAGAACGCTTATTCTATGGAAATCAGAAATAATTTTTTATTGGTTTCCGGCAACTGGGGAATTTTAAGTGGTTTGTTGAGTCTTATTAAAGTCCGTGTTTCTTTATTACGAGTAAATGATGTTAAAAATTATTTTTATGGGTTTGTGGATTATGTTCTTGGCGTCTTGTGCGCCAAAATCGGAAACCGCCAATATCAAAGTTTCAGATGTTAAAGCCAATGCTCAAATAGTGGTAAATAACATTCCAGATGTTTGGAGCGCTAGCGGCAGATTAGCTGTTGAGGCTGAAGATGAGCGGCATAATCTAAGTTTTGAGATTAAATTTAATCAGCAGAATTATCAGCTGCTTTTAACCGGCGCTTTGGGTTTGGGGCAAGTAACGATTAAAGCTGACGAAAAGGGCTTGTTTGTGAATAATAAAGCGGTAAATTTAAATTTTAAAGAGTGGATGAATCAAGAGTTTGGCTGGTATTTTCCGCTGCATAAATTGCCAGCTATTGTATTTTCACGCCCAATGAATATGAAAACCGATTGGCAAATTAAAGTGGCCAGTTATCAGCAAATCAAACAAACCGTTTATCCAAAAATTGTGCGCTTAAAGTACAGTCATCAACCCATTAAAATCAAACTGTTATTTAAAGAGGTTAATTAAAAACTTTGACGCAATCATTCATAATTATGTCAAAGCCTCAATCAGTTAAAATAGTTTTTAAATTCATTAATTTAATATCAGCATGATAGAAGAAGATTCTTTAATAGGCGGTCAAGAGCAGGGCAGTGAAGACATTGTCATGACTTCTGTACGCCCGGATAATTTGGCTGAATATATTGGCCAAACCCATGTTAAATCGCAAATGGCGCTTTTTATTGAGGCGGCTAAAAAGCGCCAAGATGCACTGGATCATTGTTTAATTTATGGGCCTCCTGGGCTGGGAAAAACCACCTTAGCAAACGTCATTGCCAACCAAATGGGCGCAGGACTTAAACAAACTTCAGGCCCAGTTTTAGAGCGTTCGGGTGATTTAGCTGCTATTTTGACCAAATTAGAGCCTTATGACGTTTTGTTTATTGACGAAATTCACCGCCTTAATCCGATTGTTGAAGAGATTTTATATCCAGCCTTGGAAGATTTTAAGCTAGATATTATGGTGGGCGAGGGCGTAGCGGCGCATTCGGTGCAACTTGAATTGCCGCCCTTTACATTGATTGGCGCAACAACGCGCGCAGGCATGTTAACTTCGCCGTTGCGCGATCGTTTTGGCATTATTCAGCGTTTGGAATTTTATAACCATCAAGATTTACAAACCATTGTTGAGCGCTCTGCCAAGATTTTAGGAATTGAAATCGAGGCAAGTGGCGCTTATGAAATCGCCAAACGCTCTCGCGGTACGCCCAGAATTGCCAATCGATTATTGCGCCGCGTTCGCGATTTTGCCGATATAAAAACCAACGGCATTGTTCACCAGCAAATTGCCAATGAGGCGCTCACAACATTACGAGTCGATGAGGCAGGACTAGAGCAGCTTGATCGTGATTATTTATCCATCATCACCACCAAATTCTCAGGCGGACCTGTTGGGCTGGATACTTTGGCAACTGCGATTGGCGAAGAGCGCGGCACGCTAGAAGACATGGTTGAGCCTTATCTGATTCAACAAGGTTTTATTCATCGCACGCCGCGAGGCCGAAGCGCCACCAATTTGGCTTATTCACATTTAGGCCTAGTTAGCCCATCCCAAGCATCAGATTTATTTAATGAGTGAAATAAATGTTCGAGTTTATTATGAAGACACAGATAGTGGCGGGGTGGTTTATTATGCGAATTATCTAAAATTCGTTGAGCGTGGACGTAGTGAATTTTTGCGCGAACTGGGTTTTGAGCAGGATCAATTGATTCGGCATCAAAATATTATTTTTGCGGTTAAATCAATACAAGCAGACTATCTATTACCAGCTCGATTTAATGATTTATTAAGTGTTCACACTGAAGTCAAAAAAATTCGCCATGCGAGCTTGATTTTTTTACAGAAAATCAAGAATCCTAGTCAAAATAAGGTATTATTTAAAGCGCAAATTACCGTTGCTTGTTTGAATGCACAAAATTTTAAACCGTGCGCTATACCAAGCAACATTCTGGAGAAAATAAATGGATAATAGTTTATCAATTTTTAGTTTAATTATTAGTGCAGGTATTGTTGTGCAGATCGTGATGGTTGTACTGGTTTTAATGAGTGTTTATTCTTGGACGATTATCATGTCAAAGAAAAAAACCCTGATGGATGCCAATAAAGACATTAAGCGTTTTCATAAAAACTTTTCAGCGAATACTGATCTTGATTCATTGCACAGTAAAATACCCAATGTAAAAGCTAATCGAACCCCAATGGAGCATGTTTTTGGCGCAGGTTATGGTGAGTTTACTCATACAGCTTCAAATTCTGATCAGGATTTAGTGCTGAATTCCGAGCGTGCTTATCGCTCAATGAATACCGCTGTTAATAGCCAAGTTGATCGCCTAGATCACGGCCTGAGCATACTTGCAATGATTGCCTCTTCGAGTCCGTATATTGGTTTGTTTGGTACTGTTTGGGGCATTATGCACTCTTTTATTGGGCTAGCTTCTGTCAAACATGCAACCATTTCAGTTGTGGCGCCTGGTATCGCCGAAGCATTGATTGCAACGGCATTTGGACTATTTGCCGCAATTCCAGCCACCATTGCTTACAATCGATTAATGACGCAAGTGGGCGAAATTAATAACAAATACACCGCGTTTGTAGAGGCGTTGTTTGTGACTCTTCAAAGACAAAAATAACCCTTAGCTATGATCGAATTACCGCAACGTCGAAGACCTGGTATTGATGCCAATATTAATATTGTGCCGTACATTGATGTCATGCTGGTATTGCTGGTTATTTTTATGATGACAACCCCGATTATCGAGCAAGGTATTGAAATAGACCTGCCAGCAGCAGAAGCTGAAATAGTCGATTTTACTGATCAACAGCCAACGATTGTTAGTATCAATAAAGCCGGTGAATACTTTATCAACTCACTAAGTGAAGATGATGCTGACGTTGCCCAAGGCGAAAAATTACCTTTGGGCATTATTGCTGGACGCGTGAGCGCTCGATTGGAAATATATCCAAATATGAAGGTATTTGTTCGCGGCGATGAAAATGTTGTTTACGGACGTGTTGTTGCGCTAATGTCTTTTTTGCAAAAAAATGGGGTTGATAAAGTAGGCATTGTGACTGAATCAGAGAATCTCAATCAATGAAAATAAAAGCTAATAAGTTAATTAGTAAACTTAAACCGCCTAAGATTGCCAAAAAGCATCCCGTTGCCTTTTGGCTGGCGATTGCTTTGCATGTTGCTTTGTTAATTGGCATCGTATTTTCCAATGTTCAGCGCTGGGAAATTCCTCAAAAAGAGTCAAAATCAACCAGTACAGCAATAAAATCAGTCACGGTTGATTTAACCGAAATCAAGAAAGAAAAACAGCGACTGATTAACATAAGACAAGCGCGTGAAAAGCATTTGGTAGATTTGCAACGTGCAGAAAAACGCGTTGAAAACGAGCGCTATAAAGAACAGCAGCGCCTTAAAAAATTAAAAGCTAAGGTTGAACAAGAAAAGCAAGCTAAAAAACAAGCAGAAAAAAATACAAAAGCAGCTGAACAAAAAACCAAACAAATCTTGGATAAAAAGAAGGCAGCTGAGCAAAAAGCACGTAAAGCTGAAAAAGCAGCCAAAGCATCGGAAGCTCGTAAAAAAGCAGCTGAAAAAGCAGCTAAAACAGCTGAACAAAACAAACAAAAAATTGAAGATCTTAGAAAACTAGAGGCCAGCAAGTTTGAAAAAGAGCAAGATAATCGCTCACTTAAAAAAGAGATTCAAGCTGAAGAGCAGCAAGAAAGAGTTCTTGCACAAGAAGACATTCTAAACAAACTTAAAACCAGTTATATCAATCAAATTGCTGCAAGAGTTAAAGGTAAGTGGCGCTTCCAAGATGCTAAAGATCATTGGCGTTGTGATGTGCGCATACTGCAAGATTTAAATGGCAAAGTGCAAATTGTTAATATTCAGTCTTGCAATGTTAGCAGTAATGCAAAATCCAGAGCCTTTAAAGATTCAATCGAAAGAGCTATTTATAAGGCCTCACCACTGCCAAATGCACCTGATAAAAGTGTATTTGATCGTGAAATATTATTTATTTTTAAGGTTAATTGATGCCAACAACTAAAGTCGATGCTCAAAATGATGAAATCAATTTGAGTGATGAAGAAAAAAGCCAACTAACCTTTAAACTTTGCCAAATTTTAGAAAGTTGGCAGCTAGAAGATGCTGACCAGCTTAATATTCTAAATCTTGATAAACTAATCAAACCTAGGCATTTATATATGTATCGCCGCGGCGACAAAGCCTTTGAATTTGATCAAAACATGGTCAAGCGTTCAAAGATGATTTTGGGTATTCATGAGTCATTAGGTACAACTTTTCCAACTAATAAAGAATATGCCAGTGTTTGGCTGAAGCGCAATGTGAAGAAATTTAAGCATAAAACACCCCTAGAATTGATGCTAAGTGGTGATGCTGGCATGACCCGCGTTTGGCACTTTCTTGATTGCACCCAAGGGTGGCGCAGTTGAATAAAATAGAAGTTATTGTTCAAACTGAGACTTTATGTACGCTCAAAATTCTAAGCAATAATACAGATGCTTTGGCAGATGAAGTCAGCTTGCTTGCTAGTAATAACAAGGCTCAATTTCAATATGCACCGATTATTTTAGAAATTGAAAATAAAAATTTCCAAGCAAATGATTTAGCCGTTTTGATTGAAGTTCTTGCTCAAAATGAAATGGTTGCTGTGGGGGTTCGTACGCAAAAACAAGAGTTGGTTGATTTTGCTAAATTTTCTGGATTGGCCGTATTCAAAAAACCTTCGTCTTCTACTGGCAAGGCAAAAATCAAAATCCAGAAAGTCGATTCCCAAATAGCTAATTCATATCAAAATAAAACTTATCAAGCGCCAAAAATAATCGCCAATAAGGTTTATTCGTTTAAACAGGTAATCGCCGAGGATAGAGACTTGGTTTTATTATCAAAGGTAAGCTCAGGTGCAGATGTTATGGCATTTGGTTCCATTTCAGCATACAAAGAGGTTAAAGGTAGTTTATTTGCCGGGATTCAGGGC
Organism: Gammaproteobacteria bacterium; assembly: GCA_965222625.1. Lineage (GTDB taxonomy): Bacteria > Pseudomonadota > Gammaproteobacteria > PS1 > Pseudothioglobaceae > Thioglobus_A. The sequence goes on from OZ244962.1 coordinate 216,332, forward strand.
GATGAAAAGGCCACCATTTTTGTGCACTCCTTTAATGCTGAGCTGATTTCTATTGCCGGCATTTATAAAAAATTCGATGTTACCCCTACCAAACTCTATGCACGTTCAGTCATGATTGATTTGGTCAATGGTCGACTTCGATTTCAAATTATTTAAGACTATTAATAACCATGAAAACGCAGCATTTTTTATTAGAACTCGGAACAGAAGAGTTGCCTCCGAAGTTATTAACAAAACTCTTAAGCGCACTAAAAAACAACTTAACAGCCGAGCTTAACCAGCTAAAGCTAAATTTTTCAACGGTTGAATCGTTTGCTACGCCGCGCCGTTTGGCTGTCTTGGTGGCTGATCTTCAATTAAGGCAAGCCGATCAAGTTATCGAGCGTAAAGGCCCCTCAGTTAGTGCGCCAGACCAAGCGATTGAAGGGTTTGCTAGGTCTTGCGGAGTTTCAAAATCAGATCTTAAAAGTCGGGCTTTTGGCAAGGCTGATTATTATTTTTTCAGTAAAGCGCAAAAAGGTTTAGAAACTAAAGACTTGTTAGAGCAGGCGGCTGATAAAGCCATTAAAAATATCCCCATTGCCAAACCCATGCGCTGGGGCGATTCTGAAATGCAATTTTCCAGACCGGTTCATTGGTTGGTAATGCTGCTCGATACTCAAATTGTTAAAGCCACTATTATGGGCTTGTCTGCGGGTAATATTACTCGTGGACTGCGTTTTACCGGCAAACAAGAATTTGTTATTCCAGCGGCAAAAGATTATCGTCAAACAATGTTGGATCAGGCTCAAATCGAGGTGGATTTTGAAGTGCGAAAGCAAATTATTCGCGATCAAATCAATCAGGTAGCTGGCGATAATAATGCAATAGCTGTGATAGATGAAGCGCTTTTAAGTGAAGTGTGCGGCTTGGTTGAATATCCATGTGCTTTTTCTGGCGAGTTTAGTGAATCGTTTTTGGCCGTGCCAGAAGAGGCGCTTATTTCAGCGATGAAATCTCACCAAAAATATTTCCACATGCTGGATGAAAATCATAAACTACTGCCTAAATTTATCTCTGTTGCCAATATTGAGTCTAGTGATATTGCTGTCATTATAGATGGCAATGAACGAGTAATTCGCCCAAGATTAGCGGACTCAGAGTTTTTTTGGGAGCAGGACAAAAGTCAAACTTTAGCATCACGCTTAGATAAACTTGAGCGCGTTTTGTTTATGAAATCATTAGGCTCAATGCTCGATAAAGCCAAACGCATTGAAACCTTAGCGGGCACTATTGCCAGCATGATTGGCGCTAATGAGCAAGATGCCAAGCGCGCAGGGTTGTTATGTAAAACTGATTTGGTGACGCAAATGGTGGGTGAGTTTGCAGATTTGCAAGGCATCATGGGCGGCTATTATGCACTCAATGACAGTGAAAGTGCAGCGGTGGCAACAGCAATTAGTCAGCATTATTATCCAAGATTTGCGGGCGATAACCTACCTTCAACGCCTGAAGGTTTGAGCGTTGCCATTGCCGATAAGCTTGATACAATTACTGGAATTTACGGCATTGGTCAGGAACCTACTGGCTCTAAAGATCCCTACGCTTTACGCAGAATGGCGCTTGGATTGTTGAGAATCATGGTAGAAAGAAAGCTTGATTTAAACCTTAAAGCTTTAATTTTTACCTCATTATCTGCCCACTCGATTGAAGTTGATAGTGATTGTGCGCCAGCTATTTATAAGTTTATGATGGATCGTTTGCGCGCTTATTATAAAGAGCAGAACCTCAGCCCTAAAGCATTTGAAGCCGTATTGGCAGTTAAGCCAGAATCGCCTTTTGATTTTCATCTGCGCATTGAAGCATTAGATATTTTTACCAAAGACGCAGCTTCAGCAAGTTTAATTGAAGCGAACAAGCGCATTGCCAATATGCTTAAAGAACATCAGCAGTTATCCACTGAGATTGATCGCTCAATTTTGCTAGAACCCGCTGAAATATCACTGTATAAGGCAACCGAGCAGGTGGCAGAAAATATTGCCGAATCAACTGATTATATTAACAATATGCGCCAACTGATTTCTCTTAAAGTAAGCATTGATACTTTTTTTGATGAAGTCATGGTGAACGTGGATGATGAGCAGCTGAAAATAGCACGCTTAAGTTTAATCAATTGGATAAGAGTTTTATTCTTGTCAGTTGCGGACGTGTCTTTTTTAAGTTAAATTTTATGAAAGCTTTAATTCAGCGCGTCACGCACAGTCAAGTGGCAGTGGACGGAAAAATTATTGGCAAAATCGACCGAGGCTTGTTGGTATTTATTGGTATTGAAAAAAACGATGAAAAAGCGCAAATAGATAAAATGATTAAGCGTTTATTAGCTTATCGAGTATTTTATGATGAAAATAACAAAATGAATTTATCAGTGGCAGATGTGAATGGCGGGGTTTTGCTGATCTCGCAATTTACCTTGGCAGCAGATACCAATTCTGGCACAAGGCCTGGTTTTTCAACCGCCAAAGCGCCTACTGAAGCCAAGGCGTTGTATGATTATTTTTTAATGCAAATATCTAAGCAGCACACTAAAATTCAAAGCGGCGAGTTTGGCGCCGATATGCAGGTAACGCTCACTAACGATGGGCCAGTTACTTTCTTGCTATCATGCTAGATCAGCTACTATCGCTATTAACCCAATATGAAGATTTACTGATTATGGTTGGTATTGTTTCAGCCATTGTTTTTGTATTAAGTCTATTATTAACGCCGTACTTGCTAGGCCTTATTCCAGTGGATTATTTTTCAGCTGATTACACGGGCCAAACAAAAGCAAAAACATTGCTTGGTTTTATTAAAACCGTTTTTAAAAATACATTGGGTTTGTTTCTAGTGTTGGCGGGCATTATTATGTTGGTGACGCCAGGTCAAGGCGTTATTTCAATTTTATTAGGATTATTTTTAATGGAATTTCCTAAAAAACGCCAGTTAGAGCTTAAATTAATTAACCATAATCCCACCTTTAAGACGCTTAATTGGCTGCGTGATAAAGCTGGAAAACCGCCTTTTAGCCGATGAAAGAACTGCACATAATTGCTTATACTTTGCTAAGCGCTATTTTGATATTCTTAGCGATATTTTTAATAACGCGCGACGTTACAATCCCTAAAAATCAAGCCATGCCTTGGCAAAGCTATATTAACGAAAAACAGCAAACGGTGGTTTTTAACCTAACTATGGATAACAGTCGTTTGATTGATGCAGCGCGCGTATTTGGCAGTGAAGTCAAGGCCTCTTTGTTTGAAGATGAAGTAAAAAATCCAGAATTAGAAGTTTATTTTTCCAGTACTAAAGTCGGCGGCATTAGCGCCAGCATTATTTTAAATTTAGTGCTTGATGATGAAATTATTAAGGTTTTATCCGCTAATATAGACGAATCTATATTAATGCCATCAGGCGCTAAAACAACAACCTTTAAACCTGCGGCAGAGCGCGCCATGTCAAGACTTAAAATTAAATCATTAACGTTTATACCGAAGGCAGATTTAGAAAATTCAGTGATTGAAGATCTATTTGGCAAGCCGCAAAGAGTCGAACCTGTCGTTGAAGGAGTATCTTATTGGTATTACCCGAAAAAAGGTTTGCGTATTATTGTTGATAATGAGCAAAAAGAAGTTCTTGAGTTTTATAATCAATAGGTGTTTTAAACGATGAAGATGTACGGCATTAAAAATTGCGATACGGTTAAAAAAGCCAGAAACTTTTTAAAAATCCATCAGCTTGATGTTGAATTTATTGACTTTCGTGAGCAGCCATTAGACCAAAAAACGCTGCAAATGTTTGTTGATGCAGTGGGTTGGGATAAATTGATTAACAAGCGTTCAACCACTTATCGAAATCTTAGCGATGCGCAAAAATCCAATATTACGTTAGCGCTGACATTAAAAAACCCAACACTCATTAAACGTCCAGTTTTAGTAACAAAGGGTAATGTAAGTGTTGGATTTGACGCAAAAATTTATGCGGATTTAGTTTAGGTTTTTAGCTTTTAAAAAAGACATTAAAAAAAATAATTACTGCGCTTCTATTTCCTTTCTAACCATATCCATATCTAACTCTTTTGCTTTATTAAGCACCGCTTCTAAATCAGATTCTGCCATGGCGCCAGGTTGCGAGAAAATAGCGATTTGATCTCTAAAAACCATCAGCGTCGGAATTGAACGAATTTGAAATTTACCTGCCAGCTCTTGCTCATCTTCGGTGTTAATCTTTGCAAAAGTAACGCCATCAATTTTATCGCTCATGGCTTCGTAAGTAGGTGCAAATGACTTACAAGGGCCGCACCACGGTGCCCAAAAGTCTAAAATAACAATATCATTGTCTTGAATGGTTTGGTCAAAATTATCTTTATTAAGTTCTAAAACTGCCATCTGAAATTCCTTATAAATGATTAAAAATAACTATAAAGTATAACATATAATTCTTATATAGATTAGAAAAAAGCTTATGCGGTAGGGCTGTAACTGCTAAAATATTTTTTATGAAAATATTAGGCGTGGACCCAGGTTCGAGAATCACAGGCTTTGGACTAATTGAAGCGCAAAAGCTTAAATTTAGCTATCTTGCTAGTGGTTGTATTCGCACCAAAGGCGAGTTAACAGACCGCATCACCACAATTTTTTTAGAAATTGATCAGGTTATCAAAAAGCATCAGCCAGATATTGTTGTTATTGAGCGTGCGTTTATGCGCCCTGATCGGCCTAATCCAGATGCAGCGATTAAACTTGGACATGCGCGCGGCGCCATTATTTCAGCAGCGGGTATGAATGGTATTGCGATGGTGGAATATAGCCCTAATCAAATTAAAAAGGCGGTAGTTGGCAAGGGTCATGCGACTAAAGATCAGGTGTCTTATATGGTGCAAGAATATTTAAAACTTAACAAAGCGCCGCAAGAAGATGCAGCAGATGCGCTAGCTGGCGCTATGTGTCATGCTTATCATTGTCTTTAGTTTTTCCAAAGTAGGCTTTAACATCACCAAAGCCATAAAGTTCATTAACAGTTTCAGTTAATTTAGTCAAAATTTCATCATGACTTTTGTCATTTTTTAGGCAGCTTAACGGCAGGTAAAAATCAACATGAATTTTTCCGGCTAAATAGTGTAGCTGAATTCTGTCTATTTCACCATCACAGTTATTATTAAACAAGGCTTTGGTTAGCATACCTAAAGCCTGCGCTCGCTCAGGCAGGTTTTCATAGGGCGCAGTTATTTCATCATCTTCAGGGTCAATATGTACGGTGACGTCGGTTAGATTTTTAAGGCATTTTTTAGCAACTCTTTCAACGCTTACGCTAATCATATGGCCTTCACTGACACTTAAAAACGGATCAACTTGAACATGCACATCTGCAGATATGGTGTGACCAATTTTACGAGTGCGCAGTGAATGCACGCTATTGACGCCGCTAATTTGCCCGAGTACATAACGCAGTTTTTCAATTTGATCGGCGTCAATTGATGTGTCCACCAATTCTTTTGTTGCGCCAGCGCCTAATTGCCAAGCAATATAAACAATCATCAGGCCGACAATAATAGCAGCAACGGCGTCTAAATATACATAGCCAAAAGTTGTACCCAAAATACCAACAAAAACAACCACTGAAGATAGCGCGTCAGAACGGTGATGCCAGGCATTGGCTTTGAGCATATCTGAGTTATAAGTTTTGGCAACTTTTAATGTGTACCAATATAACAGCTCTTTGGAAATAATAGAAATAGCTGCAACGCCCAGTAATAGGTTGATTTGAGTCAGCACTGCAGGATTGTTGAATCTTTCAAAGCCGTTAAAAATAATACCAAAACCGACTAAAGCTAAAATAATAGCCAAACCTAAGGTGGCGACTGTTTCGAATTTTTGATGACCATAAGGATGATCTTCATCTGCTTTTTCAGACGAGTGTTTGGCCGCATATAACACCACGCCATCAGATAATAAATCAGAAAACGAGTGAATTCCATCAGCAATTAGCGCGCCAGAATTTCCGATTACGCCAGCAACAACTTTAAAGATTGCTAAGAATAAATCAATAATAGCACCAATTATGGTGATTTTTTGGCTGGCTTTTTTTCGATTTAGTGAATCCATAAGTTAGTTATTTTATGTTATTTATTTATAAACAATGAGTACATCAAAATATTATTATAAAGTTATACTTGACAATACAAATGATAATGATTATCATTTACAATTTTTAAAAATAAATAATAATACAATAAGAAAGGATTTTATGAAAAACAGTAAGATAATGTTAAGTGTATTAATGACAAGTATGTTTGTTAATGCAACTGCAGAGGCAGAGAGTCAAGATAAGCCAAAAATTGAAATCAGCGGCTTGATTGAACTGGGCTATGAGAAAAATCGAACGATAGGCAGGGTTAAAGTTGAAACAATAGAATTGGGCGTTACTGCCAATCTTACTGAAAATTTAAGTGCGAATCTTGTATTGTTATCAGAGCTAGACGATGCAGGTAAGCTGCCAACAAATGATCTTATTGATGAAGCGGTTTTGACTGGCAATATTAAGGCTGTTGGTTTTACTATTGGTAAATTAACGTTGCCATTTGGCGCTTATGAAACCGCAATGAATTCTGACCCTGCAGGTTTAGATATTGGTGAAACTGGTGGCGCTAAGGCTTTACTGCTTTCAACTGAAATAAGCGGCATTACACTTTTAGCATGGCGCACTAATCGCAGCGACAACGGATTTTCTATTGGTTATAACGGCGACAACTTTGCCGTTGGCGTTGACACGATTGATGATGCTTTAGGCGTAGATGCCCAAACGACTGCCATTAAGAATAAAGGCGTGGCAATTCACGGACAAGCCAGTTTTGCAAATACAACGGTTATTATTGAACAAATAAGAGTTGAGGCTGATACTGCTATTCAAAAAAAAGGTCAGTTAACTCAAGTAGAGCTAAACTATACAATGGATGATTGGATTTTTGCAGTCAGTCAAAATAAAGGAACCACAACAAATGGCACTAAAAATGATACAAATACAAATACTTATGGCATTTCTTACAGTATTAATGAAGAGGCAAATATAACAGTAGAAAGCAAAAAAATGAAGGCTGAAAAGTCTGTCATTTCAGCCAAACTGGCTTACCAATTTTAATCACCATCACCCCTTAAAAAATATGAAATCAATTTTATTTACCACTGCTATTTTTAGCATTATCACGCTCAGTGCTTGCGAGTCTCGACAAACTGACAAACCTGCAACAAGCACCACCAAAGCCAGTCTTGGTAGTCAAATTTTTAACGACATCAGTCTTTCCAGAGATGGTACGCAGTCTTGTGCGAGTTGCCATAATTTATCAAACAACGCGGCTAACGACACGCGTATTAACGCCAGCAGCATTAATGCTAAAACTCCGGGCGCTGTGTCACTTGGACAAGATGGGCGCTCATTAGGTGATATTAATACCCCTGATATTCGCTACGCCAAATTTATACCAGATTTTCATTTTGATAAAAAAGAAGGGCTATTTATTGGCGGCTTGTTTTTAGATGGTCGCGCCAAAAATTTGGTGGCGCAAGCCAAGCAGCCATTTTTAAATCCAGTTGAAATGCAAACCACAGCAAAAGCTGTGGTTGCTAAAATTAAGCAAAAATATCAAAAACAAATGCAATTTTTATATGGAAAAACGATTTTTAATAATGAAGAAAAAGCTTTTGAAGCGATTGCCCAAAGTTTAGTAGCATTTCAAAATACAGCTGATTTTTCTTTATTTAATAGTAAGTTTGACCAAGTGCTAGCAGGTAAGGCAACTTTTAATAAACAGGAATTGTTAGGTAAGGATGTTTTTGAAGACGAGAAAAAAGGCAACTGCGCCGCTTGTCATCCTGTACCCACCCAGGCCAGCAGTCCAGCCGAAAGCTTGTTGACTGATTTTAGTTACGATAATTTAGGCGTACCTAGTAATTTACAGGTGCGGCGTTTAAATGGCAAAGGTAAAAACTTTGTTGATAATGGATTATTTAACAATCCCAATGTAAATGACGCAAATTTAAAAGGTGCATTTCGTGTGGCAGGTCTGCGAAATATAGCAAATAGCGCACCGTATATGCACAACGGGGTTTTTAAAGATTTAAAAACGGTGGTGCATTTTTATAATACGCGCGATGTTAAGAACGCAGTTAACCCTGAAACCAACAAGCCGTGGCGAGTTGCAGAAGTGGACAAAACTAAAAACATCGAAGAGTTGGGTGATTTGGGATTAAGCGAAGAAGAAGAGGATGCAATTGTTGCATTTTTACAAACTTTAAGCGATAGATAGTGATTTTACTTTATAATATTGAGAATCATTCTTATTAAGATTAACAAATGCTAACGGTTAATAATTTATCAATTGCCTATCAAGATAATCAAGTTTTAAACGACTTTAATTTAAGCCTTGACCAGGGCGATATTTTTGCATTATTGGGTGACAGTGGTAGCGGAAAGAGCTCTGCGCTGCGTTTTATTGCAGGGCTTGATGATGCAAACGCAGGCAGTATTCAATTGAATGGCGTGCAATTATCCAGTAACGGCACGCATCAAATTAGCCCAGAATCAAGAGCCATAGGCATGGTATTTCAAGATTATGCACTATTCCCGCACATGACAATTGAAAAAAATATTGCATTTGGAATTAGCCAGTTAGCTAAATCTGAGCGGAAAAAGCGCATAAAAGAGTTATTAAGTTTGATTGATTTGGCAGGCATGGCGCATAAATATCCGCATCAGCTTTCAGGCGGAGAGCAGCAGCGAGTCGCTTTAGCACGTGCATTAGCACCCAATCCAAAATTGTTATTATTAGACGAGCCTTTTTCTAGTTTGGATAAAAAACATAAAGAACAATTGGTTAAACAGATACGTAAGATTCTTAAGCAGGCAAAAGTAACCGCTATTTTGGTGACTCATAATGAATTTGAGGCAAATAACCTAGCTGACAAAATAGGCGTTATTAAAGACAAGCAGCTGACAATTAAACAACAACCCTTAAAGGAAACAATAAAAAATGAAGATTAAAGTATTAGCCGTATCAACCGTTGCATTTTGCCTATTAACCGTTTCAAGTATTGCCACAGTTCAGGCGGCTAGTCAGGATTCAGTCACGGTTTATAGCGCTAGAAAAGAGCATTTAATTCAGCCGTTATTTAAAGCTTTTACAAAAGATACAGGCATCAAAGTTGAATATTTAACCGGCAAGGGTAATGCGCTGATTGAGCGTTTAAAACTTGAAGGAAAAAACACGCCAGCTGATATGTTTATGACGGTTGATGCGGGCAATCTTTGGTACGCAGGATCGCAAGATTTGTTTCAAAGCGTTCAAACTGACACTATAAAAAATAACATTCCTGCACATTTAAGAGATCCACAAGGTTTATGGACAGGGTTGTCAGTACGTGCGCGCACTATTGTTTATTCGACAAAGCGTGTTGATCCGGCTGATTTATCAACTTATGCAGACTTGTCTTTGCCAAAATGGCAGAATCGATTATGCCTTAGAACCAGCAGAAAAATCTACACCAAATCGCTAGTTGCTGCGGTTATTTATAATCATGGCAAAGATGCGGCGGGCGAAATTATCAGCGGCTGGGTAAATAATCTAGCAGCAACACCGAATGCCAAGGATTCTCAGGTTATGCAGGCCATTCTTTCAGGACAATGTGACGCAGGCTTGGTAAATACGTATTATTTTGGTCGCTTAATTGAAAAAAATCCTGATGCGGCGCTTAAATTATTCTGGGCCAATCAAGATACAACAGGCGTTCATGTGAACATATCAGGTGCTGGCGTGACTAAACATGCATCCAATGCAACGGGCGCAATTGCGTTATTAGAGTGGCTCTCTTCTGCTAAGGCGCAAACTATTTATGGCGCGCTTAATAAAGAATACCCAGCCAATCAAAACGTTGATTCAGACCCAGTAGTCAGCGCATGGGGGGCGTTTAAGCAAGACAAAATGAACCTGTCACAAGCAGGAATTTTGCAAGCTGAAGCGGTTAAATTAATGCAAATTAAAGGCTATCGTTAAGTTTGAAACCTGCGTGCAAATTAGACAAAACCCAAGGCTTATTAAGCTCTTGGGTTTTTGCTACTTTAAAAAATAGATAGAGATATATTTTGGAAAAAAATTGCCTTAAATCAAAAATTATGATCGGTGCGCTTGCTTTATTGGTCGCGTTGCCAATTGTTGTGGTGCTATTATCTTGGCTACTTCCTGAGCAAGATCTTTGGGCGCATTTTTCTCAAAATTTATTACCCGATTTAATTAAATCTACCGCTATTTTGTTACTGGGCGTTGGTTTTGGGGTGATTTTATTGGGCACCACGCTGGCTTATTTGGTGGTAATGGTTGAATTTCCAGGTAGAAAGTGGCTGGAATGGGCGCTGTTTTTACCGTTTGCCATTCCCGCTTACGTGTTGGCTTTTATTTATTTGGGCGTGTTTGATTATTCAGGTTATGCGCAAGTATGGATGCGTGAGAATTTAGGCATTGCTGGCTTTGACATTCGCGCCGGCTCTTGGGCGATTATTCTAACCTTTGTACTGGTGTTTTATCCTTATGTTTATATGATGACGCGCGCCTCATTTAAGCGCCAAAAAATCAGCTTAATCGAAGCGGGAAAATTGTTAGGCGCTGGACCTTTTAGAGTATTTTTTAAAATCGCCTTACCTCTAGCTAGGCCAGCCGCCGCTGCAGGACTGTTAGTTACGCTGATGGAAACTTTGGCTGATTTTGGTGTGGTTAGCTTGTTTAATTACGACACATTCACCACCGCCATTTATTCTGCTTGGGGCGACTTTAGATCTATTGAGGTAGCGGCGCAATTAGCTTCTTTGTTGGTATTGGTGGCATTTTTCTTAATTTATTTTGAAAAAAGAGCGCGCGGTCAAGCAAAATACTATTCTGCTAATATTGCCAATGTTAGGCCGTATCATGCTAAAGGCTTAACTGGCTGGCTCATCACTGTGTTTGTGTTTGGCGTATTTATGTTGTCTTTCGCCATGCCAATGCTGCAGCTTGTTATTTGGGCGTGGGAAGTTTTTGCTGATGAATGGAGCGCTAAATATATCGATTTAATCATTTCAACCTCGAGTTTAACCATTATCGCTGCAATTTTAACGGTCAGTATTGCAACCATACTGGCATTGCCAGGGCGTTGTAAAAACAGCAGCATTTGGCTTTCGGGTATGATTCGCCTGGCAACTTTAGGTTACGCTTTACCCGGCTCGGTGATGGCTGTAGGTCTTCTTTACGGCATTAATCAAATTTCTGCGGTTAATATTTATTTTGGTGGACAAAGTATTAATCATATTATTTATGGATCAATTTCATTATTGATATTTGCCTACGTATCACGTTTTATGGCGATTTCTTATAGTTCGATTGAAGCAAGCGCACAGCAAATTAAGCCGGTGTTTACTCAAACTGCTCGCCTGCTGGGCGCCTCGCGAATGCGGCTTATTTGGCAAGTTTATTTGCCAATGATGATGCCGGGCATTTTGGCTGGCGGATTATTAGTCGCAATTGATGTAATGAAAGAATTGCCAGCCACTTATTTATTGCGCCCCTTTGGCTGGGACACCTTAGCCATTCAAACTTTTGAGCTCAGCGCTGAGGGTTTGTTTGAACGTGCAGCCGTGCCAGCGCTGATTATGGTGGTATTTGGTGCATTGTTGATGATGATTTTTAACCACTTAGATAAAAAATCTTATGACTCAAATTAAGTCAGTAAAATAACCTTAATCATTAAGGAATCATCTAGCGCCATGAATAATACATTATTAAATATCAAAGGCGTTAGCGCTGCTGCAATTAATGCAGGTATTAAAAATGCGCAAAATTCAAGCGCAAATTTAAATCCTGCGGACGCTGAAAAGCTAGATTTATCGATTGTGACTTTCACCCCAGAAACCACAACAGCGGCGGTCTTTACCCAAAACGTTTTTTGCGCTGCGCCTGTCGTGGTAGCAAAAAATCATCTTAATAGTCATGTACGCGCTTTGGTGATTAACAGCGGTAATGCCAATGCAGGCACGGGCGTTGCCAGTGGCAACAAGGGCCTTGAAAATGCCTATCAGGTGTGCGAAATGGTGGCGCAAGCATTGAATATTAACGCCGAGCAAGTCTTGCCATTTTCCACCGGCGTGATTGGGCAGCTGTTGCCAATGCAATGTTTTGAAGCTAATATCGCCAAGCTAGCGACCCAATTAACAAGTGACAATTTACCCCAAGTAGCGCAAGCAATTTTGACCACTGATCTGGTTGAAAAAACCGCTTCAAAACAATTCACAGTAAATGGCAAAATCATCACCATTAGCGGCATTGCTAAAGGCTCTGGCATGATTCGCCCAAATATGGCAACCATGCTTAGTTTTGTTTTTACCGATGTTAAGGCCAGTCAATCTGAATTGCAAAACTGTTTAGCAATCGCAACCAATCAATCGTTTAATCGTATTACCGTTGATGGCGACACCTCCACCAATGATGCTTGCTCGCTAAGCGCTACAGGCGCATCTGGGGTTGATATTAATGATTGTACGAGTGGTTTTCAGCAAACATTAAATGCACTTATGCGCTCTTTAGCGCATCAAATTATCAAAGACGGCGAGGGCGCCACTAAGTTTGTTGAAGTTTGCGTTAAAGGCGGCGCTAGCAATGAAGATTGTTTGGAGGTGGCTTATACCGTAGCACATTCGCCTTTAGTTAAAACTGCACTATTTGCCTCTGATGCTAATTGGGGCCGAATTTTGGCGGCTGTAGGGCGTTCAAACATTGCCAACTTAAAAGCCGAAGACGTTAATATTTATTTGGGCGCAGTGCGCATTGTTAAATGCGGCGAGTTAGACCCTACTTATACAGAAGCACTAGGCAGCGCCCAAATGCAAAAAACGGATATTATTATTACTATTGAAATTGGAAAGCATAGCGCAGTTGAAAGTGTATGGACCACGGATTTATCTTATGACTATATTAAGATTAACGCCGAATATCGATCATGAGCGCCTTAATTGTTGATTTATTATCTAGATTTTTGCAATCTTACGGCGCACTACAAAAAAAGGTGAAATGACTGATAGAGAGATGAAGCTACAACAGGTTTTTGCCAGTAGCCGCGGCATGTTAGTGCAAAAATCTTATTTATTGGCGCAGCTTGATAACTGCTCTGAATCAACCCTTAAACGCACGATTAACAACCTTAGAAATAAATTTCTTGTGCCGCTTAAATATGATCGACAAAATCACGGCTGGCGTAGTGATAAAAGCTATACAATGCCCGGCTTGTTTTTTAGCGATAATGAATTATATGCTTTTTTGGTATTAGAGCAATTGTTAGAAAACATGGATGAAGGCTTGGTTTCCGAGCAGTTATTTGTCGCTAAAGAGAAGATTAATCGCCTATTAGCTAGCAAATTAAAAACAGATATAAAAATAACGGATAAGTTGCGATTTATTAGCATTTTTCATCGTACATACAATAAAGATATTTTTCAAACTATTGCCAAAGCAGCATTCAATGAGGCAAAAATCACCATTGATTATTACGCCAAAAATAATAAAAAATCTAGCCGAGTTGTATCGCCGCAACGCATTGTTCATTACAAAAACAACTGGTATTTAGATGCATTTTGCCATTTAAGAAAAGATCTTAGAATTTTTTCAATTGACGGCATTAGTCAAGTTAAGACCTTAGATGAGCCTGCAAAAATTATCCCAACAGAACAAATTAATACTGTTGTACAAAGTAGTTATGGGATTTTTTCAGGCACAGCCAAAAAAATCGCAGTTCTTAATTTTTATCCACCTGTTGCTTTTTGGATAGCCAAAGAAAAATGGCATCCAAAGCAGCAAAGTAAATGGCTTAAAAATGATATTTTAGAACTAAAAATTCCTTACAACAAAGAGCAAGAATTACTTGCTGATATTTTGAGATACGCCACTCATGTCAAAATAATATCCCCAAAATCACTACGCCAGTCTTTAGTTAATCAAGCGACAACACTACTAAAAAACAATACTTAAATTTATTTAATGGTATAGTTCATGTTTTGACCCTTTGCTATGTTTTAATGGATGCATTATTACTTTAAAGGCGTGAACATGAACATAGAATATTTAGATGATTTTTACATTGCTGGTGCAAAATACTACCAATTGCCTTGGGTTCTGAACGAGCTTAAAATTGGCGACAACGTCACTTTAAAACCTCAACCAGATAATAAATATGATGATAACGCGATTGAGATTTATCATCAAAATTACAAACTAGGGTTTGTACCAAGAAATGATAATCAATACCTAGCAAAATTATTAATTGCAAACGTCAATTTGATCGCAAAAGTTAGCGTTTTAAGGCTTTATAGCGAGCAATATAATCAAGTAAAAATAACCCTATATTTACAAAAATAAATAGATTTTTTTAACTTATTTACAGGCAAACACATGAAAAATAATTACAACTCAAAAAATAAAAATGAGCAAATATTAGAGACTGAAATGCAAGAATATTACCAACTCCAGCAAGAGCTTAAACAGCTAAAACAAGAGCCTTGTTTTAGCTTGACTAGCCTTATTTTGGTAGCAATTGGCGTTAGTTTATTTTGATTAAAGTGAGTGTAAATTTTAAAGCGAGCTGCCTGCGGACTATTGTAAAAAAATGGATAGAATTATGTTTTTAAATTTAATATTTTATACAATCTATGGACTTGTGCTATTTATTGCTTTTAGCATGTCTTTTAATATCGGCATTTTGGTCTTGTTTGCCATTATGGCTGCCAACCTAATATTGGCAGATTTTTTACAGACGTTGCAAGCAGTTTTTTGTGGCAAGGATTAGCAGCATGAAAAGTAAAATTATTAAAAAATTAAAAGACATTGAAACAAAACACAATTCACCACCGCACAGGTGGCTTAGAAATTCTGGAACAAGTCCAAAAACAGAACTGTAAGATTCACCACCGCACAGGTGGCTTAGAAACTTATGCGAGCAATGAAGCGGTTTATATACTTATTCACCACCACACAGGTGGCTTAGAAAAAAGGCTTTTCACACGTTGATAAGACCATTAAATTCACCACCGCACAGGTGGCTTAGAAATAAACATTTTTTTATAGTTTTTTTTAAGACCTTGTAAACCAGATTGTGTAAACCCTCATATTTTATAATCCCTAAAAAGGAGAAAAAACATGAGTAACACAACACTAAGACAAAACCAAAAGAACCAACTGAACAACACAGGCATCAACCAACAAAAACTACGCGCTTTTGCTGATGAACTTGCCAAAGACATCCACACTCAAGATGACTTAGCAGACCTATCTGCCTCACTGGTTAAAATGACCATTGAAGCAGCACTCGGCGGCGAGATGGAACATCATCTTGGCTATCCAAAGCATGGACAGAATAACAATACAATTGATATAAATAGTAACGCTCGCAATGGCTACTACCCGAAGATTGTTAAAAGCAATCATAGCGAAATTAAACTCGCCATTCCAAGGGATCGTAGTGGCGATTTTGAGCCCTTAATCGTTGAAAAAGGCCAAACACGATTGGGTGCTTTCGATTCTCAAATATTAAGCCTGTATGCTAAAGGCATGTCCACTCGTGACATCGTATCAACCTTTAAAGAAATGTACGATGCAGACATATCAGCCACCTTGGTGTCTAATGTAACACAGGCGGTTATTGCTCAAGCAACTGAGTGGCGTAATCGTCCACTGGATGAGGTCTATCCTATTGTTTATTTAGACGGCATTGTTATTAAAGTCAGGCAAGACAAGCAAATCATTAAAAAGACGATGTATATCGCCCTCGGCGTTAACCTTGAAGGCAAAAAGGAATGCTTGGGTCTATGGCTGTCTAAAAACGAATCTTCCAAGTTTTGGCTAGGCGTTCTTAATGATATTGCTAATCGTGGCGTTAAAGACATTCTGATTGCTTCAGTGGATGGCTTAACAGGCTTCCCTGAAGCCATTAATGCCGTATTCCCACAGGCCGATGTTCAGCTATGTATTGTTCACATGGTGCGTAATTCACTCAAATATGTTGGCTATAAGGATAAAAAACAGGTTGCCAGTAGTCTTAAGCAAATTTATCAATCCATTAGTGAAGATGAAGCCTTACTTGCACTTGATGAATTTGAGCATCGCTGGGGTAAGCAATTCCCAAGTATTGGCAAATCATGGCGTAGGCATTGGGATAATGTGGCAACAATATTTGCTTATCCTGAGGCTATTAGAAGGGCTATCTATACAACCAATGCGATTGAATCTTTAAACTCAGTGATTCGTAAATCAATCAAGAATCGCAAGATTTTTAATCATGATAACTCCGCCTTTAAGGTTGTTTTTTTAGCCATTGAAGCAGCGAGTAAAAGATGGACTATGCCAATACGGAATTGGCCACAAGCAATGAATCAGTTTATAATCCTACATGAGGATAGATTAAAGGATTATGTCTGATTTTTGACGAGGACTTTACACAATCTGGTTTACAGGGTCGATTATGTCTGATTTTTGACGAGGACTTTACACAATCTGGTTTACAGGGTCTAAAATTTTTTTTTAAAACGTAGTTTTTTTATAGTTTTTTATTTTTTATGGGCGTAAAAAAAACCGCATTTAAGCGGTTTATTTTAAAAAAAATTTATGAATGTTTTTTCCTTGTTTTTTTTGTCTCTACCTTCTATATTGTTTGCATAATAAATTACAATAGATATGACACCCAAAGACGCTAATAAAGGTACTAATCTTAAAAAAGTATTCATTTTTTAATGTGCATGTTTGTCTTTTTTGACTTCTTTATCATTAATGATAAACGGAATACTATACACCATTATCAAAGTGCCAAAAACCAGCCCAATTTGCCATAATACCTGCTCTGTCATAATTATACCTCTTTTGTTTTTAAAACTTTATATGCCATAACTTCACTCAACCCATAGCCTAAAATTCTTAAACTATTTGCAATATGTTTACTTTGGGTTTCATTTCTGCTTTTCATGTTTTAATTATATCACTTTTATAACCCACCATTGGTTTGTCGTTTTTGTAAATAATCTTTCCGTGTCTGGTTTTCCATTGATTGTGAATATCAAACTGCACAAATTCCATAGGATTAACCGGCGGATTATGATTCGTGGTTTTTTTAATGTACGCTATATCGCTCGAAGTGATGTGTTGAAAAACAATAAACTCACCCATGCTGCCCATAATTGTTTTATCTATTTCTTGACATCTTTGCGTTACTGCGAAGGTGCTAACACAATACTTTCTGACACGTCTAAGTAATATCCCCCAGCTTTCAGGTGCTTTACTGGTATTAGTTATTCACCACCGCACAGGTGGCTTAGAAAATTCTATTTTCTTGTTGAAAATGTAATTACAAAAAATCTATAACTAGATTAATCAATAAAATTAAATAAGAAAAACTATCAAAGGGTAGGTTTGATAACAATTTTATGAACGTAAAACAACTGCATAATCATTACGAAAATGGCAGTATAAATTTGCAAATGCAAAAAAAATAAAGACAATATAGAAAACAACTGGTTTTCACAATTTTTAGCGGCGTTAGGTTGGTTTGCTGGCTTAGACGCCGCCAATGCATTATTAGGGACTTTCAATCTGCATGCTACTTTTTATGGTTTTGTTAATAACGATACTATCAATATTAATCAAATAAGTATTTATATCAAAGATAATTTTGATTTTGACGGTAGCCAGCCGCTAGGAAAGTGGTTTAGTGGCTGTGATATAATCACTAAACGAGCATTTTAGGAAGTAGTGAGCAATTTACAACAAAGAGGGGGTATGGTTACTCAAATATCAAGCGCATTGCGTTTAGACGCAAAATTAGTTTATAAAACAACGCTTTTGATTGTGCTTAGTTTAGGGCTTTATTTTGCCACAATTTATTTTGCATATTTTGCGCATCTGCCTTTTCGCAGGCCTAGTGGAATGTATTTTGACGATTTGTTTGTCACTATTGCAGGTTTTTTGATGTTGATTTATGCCTATTGCAGCTTTATAGCTTCTCGGCATAAAAAAACAATCGCTCTGTTTGTTTTGTTGTTTTCGTTTTCACTGCAATTGGCTTGGGATGTATTATAAATGCAAGGATTAAACAGGTAAGCAATTCACCGCCACACAGATGGCTTAGAAAAACATTTCAGATGCCTAAAAACCAACTAAACGCCATGAGTGAATCAAAGACCAAAGGCTGTTGGTATTTTACGACGACCAAGCAACAGTTTTAAATTTTAGCCGTGACGCAATCAGCTTTATGAACAGGGCGCTGTGCGTGGACGTGGGTAACGAGCTAGAGGCGACTAACGTCTCTGCGGCGCTGTATATTGTGAGAGAGCAGTTGGAAAAATTTGCTAAAAATAAAGTGGAAATAATTGTTAAATAGTGCTTGACTTTTGACACTGAAATAGTATCATATATCCATGAGCAATAAAAAACTACTTGCAAAGATTTTTCAAAACCCAATTAATCCCGGTATTCATTGGGCAAATGTTGAAAAAATGCTAGTCAAAATAGAAGGATTGGACGTGATAGAAGGATTGGACGTGATAGAAGGGGAGGGCTCTAAAGTTGCCTTTTACAAGGCAGGTTACGAATTAAGCATCCACCGTCCGCATCCGTCTAAAGAGTCATTGCGCTACAGGATTAAATTTGTTCGTGAATTTTTAATAATATAGGTGAAGTGTAATATGATGGAATACAAGGGTTATACAGCAACAATTGAATACGATGAGCTGGACAAAATTATTGTCGGCAGAGTGCAGGGTATTAAGGCGATTATTGGCTTTGATGGGCTGAATACGCAGGAGCTAAAAACTAAGTTTCATGAGAGTATTGATTTTTATTTAGCGACTTGTAAGCAGCGAGGCATAGAGCCTAACAAGCCTTATTCGGGCAAGTTTATGGTGCGCATGCAGCCAAGTCAGCACGCAATTATTGCACATGAGTCAAAACGCCAAGGCGTCTCTATTAACAGCTATGTGGTTAAAAATGCGCTTGCTGGCTGCGAAAGTTAAATAGTTATATTTTTTAAGCGTTTGGCGAACTGGTATCGGCGTCGCCGCCAAAATCGTTGCCTGAGTTTTGCAGGTGCGTTAGCGTATCAAAAGTGATGTTTGTACCGCTATAAGCTTATAATCTGCAATGTCCAGAGAAATTGATGTTACGAATCAGACTATAAGGTTGTTTTTCTTGGTCTAGTTTTAGCATTACATCATTTAAACAGTTATTGTTATTTAAACAACTAATGTATTTTGCTTGTGGTGGGTTGAGTGTGTAATTATTGCTGATTTCTAATTTAAGATATTCATTAAAAAAACCATACTCTATGAAATTATTAAGCGTTCCGTGGATGCAATCATAGCTGTTTTGAGTAAAATTGCTTAATAAATATAAAAATATTTTTTGCAATAATGCGTAATTAAAGCTATAGATTACAAAAGCAAGGATAATTACAATGTAAATTATTTTTGCTTTTGTTTTTTTAACAGAGAAAAACAATATAATCGCACTATTAACAATCAGCAAAGAAACAACTAAAGGAAGCCAATGAGTGCCCAGCTCTAAGACGTCACACAGGTTATTAAATTGTTTATATGTATCTCCCACATTGGGATCGTGATAGTTGTAACCACTCCCATATAGCGGCGCAAATATATTTTTATATGCAAATAGAAATGTTAATACACTGACTAACACAGATGATATTAACGTTTTTTTATTCACCCTTCTGCCAGCTGCTTTATTATTGCAAGTTAACCAGCAGATAAGTTATTCAAATTCTTGCTCAACAAAATTCAAATCAATCTGGATATTGGAATTATCCAATAATTCTAAACATTTGGGTACGGCCAAAAATACTGCGCCCAAACACACCGCAATGGCTGCAGGCTTGCCTGGTAGGTTGATAATCAAACTCTTGCCCCGAGTGCCTGCCGTTTGGCGAGAAAGGATGGCTGTCGGCACACTGCGCAAACTCACATTACGCATTTGCTCTGCAAAGCCATCAAAAATTCGCTCACAAACGCTGTGCGTAGCTTCAGGCGTAACATCTCGGGTGGTTGGGCCTGTGCCACCAGTGGTTAAAATAAGATTGCAATTTCTGTTGTCTGCAAAATCAATCAAAGTTTTTTCAATCAGAGATTGCTCGTCTTCAATGATAATGTTGTCAATTTCAACAGGCGATAAAATGGCATTTTTTATCCAGTCTTGCATCGCAGGGCCGCCTATATCCTCATACTCGCCGCGCGCTGCGCGATCAGAAATTGTAATAAATCCTACTTTAATTTTTGTATTATTCATAAATTTTTTCTAACCTCCGGTAACGGGCGGATAAAAAGCCACCTCGTCACCATTGTTTAATTGAGTTGAATCTTTGGCAATTGTTTGATTAACGGCGCAAAGGATGTTGTTTGGAAAATACTGCCCGCCATGTTTGTTAACTAGTAACACTCTTAATGTACCGACTGTCATATTAGGACTAACTGGCACAGTTTCATTGGAAAGTTGTAGCGCCTCTTTGAGTGAGGCAAAATATAGAATTTGCATTCGTTAATTATCCGCCAATTTCGACCATTTGCGCGCTATCGATATTGTTAATAGCGCTGTCAAATTCATGTTTTTCGGGTTTGTTGTTAATGGCATTAATAATCACGCTTTTGATCTCATCATCATGCTTGCCAGATCTTAATAAATCACGCAGGGAAATAGAGTTTTCTTGACCCAAGCAGAGTATTAATCGGCCTTTAGCCGTCAGTCTGACTCGATTACAACTGCTACAAAAGTTATTTGAAACAGCAGATATAATGCCAACTGAGGTTTTGCTGCCATTGATTAAATAAGACTTTGCAGGGCCTGAAGTTTGCGTTGGATTGGTAACAATCAAGCGTTCAGGCAAATGGGCATGCATTCTATTTAAAATATCCGCTTCACTGTAGTGATGATCAAGCGCATCAATGCCTGCCGCGCCAATTGGCATGGTTTCAATAAAGCGAATATCAATTTTTCGCCCAATCGCAAAATCAACCATGGCCTCAATTTCATCATCATTTACGCCGCGCATCACCACCATATTAAGTTTAAGCGGATGCATGCCTGAGGCAATAGCTGCGTCGATGCCTTGGATGACTTTATCCAAATCACCGCCGCGAGTAATTTGTTTGAAGCGGTCGGGCTTGAGTGAATCAATAGAAATATTGGCTCGGTTAATGCCTGCTGCTTTAAGTTGACTGGCCATTGGCGCTAATAAATGTGCATTGGTTGAGATGGGAATGTCATTAATAGCCGGAATTTCGCCTAGCATGGTTACCAGGTTAAGAATATTTTTTCGTAGCAGTGGCTCGCCGCCTGTTAGCCTGACTTTGGTAACGCCTAATTGACTAAATAATCGCACAATTTTGGCAATTTCTTCATAGGATAAAATTTCATTTTGAGTAGTGCCAGTGATATGATCTTCATCTCGACAATAATGGCAGCGATAATTACAATGGTCGGTAACGGACACCCTAAGGTAGGTAATGCTGCGATTAAAAGGATCAATTAATTGATTCATGTTTATACTTTCCAATCGCCTGATTTTCCGCCTGATTTTTCCAGGACTTGGATTTGGCTAATGACCATGGTTTTATCAACTGCTTTACACATGTCATATACAGTCAGCGCCGCCACACTAGCTGCGGTGAGCGCCTCCATTTCTACGCCAGTTTTACCATCCAGCTTAGTGGTAGCGATAATCTCAACACTAGAGTTTTCGATATTGGCAGTTAACTCTACGCTAACTTTGGTTAGCATAAGCGGATGACACAGCGGAATCAGATCAGCGCATTTTTTAGCAGCCTGAATGCCAGCGATACGAGCCACAGCAAAAACATCACCTTTTTTATGTTGACCAGCAATAATCAGCGCTAAGGTTGAAGGCTGCATAAGGATAACTGACTTGGCAACAGCTATGCGAGTGGTAATGGTTTTGTTAGATACATCAACCATTTGCGCGTCACCTTTATCGTTAATATGCGTTAGTTTGCTCATAATGTTGGGTCAGTTAATGAATAATAATTTAGCAGCGCTCCTTGGGAAAAACTGCAATCTTCGGGTATTTCTACCAAGCCATGCGCCCAAACCAGTGAACTTAATACATCAGAGCCTTGTTTGGGGTAAAGGTTGGCTGAAGCGGGAGCCGTAGAATGGTCTAATTTTACCCTGACAAATTCACGCCGTAACTTGGGCGCGCGCCAATCAAAGTTGCATTGCACTTGGGTGGTTTGATTTTTATAGTTATTTATGCCTTGCATCTTTTTAATAAAAGGCCGTGCAAATAAGAAAAAAGTCACCAAAGCAGAAACCGGATTGCCCGGTAAGCCGATAAACGCGCTTTTGCCAATTTGGCCAAAAGCCAGCGGCTTGCCTGGTTTCATTTTAATGCGCCATAAAGATAACTTTCCAAGTTTTTCTAGCGCCGGTTTTACATGATCTTCTTCGCCGACAGAAACGCCGCCCGTGGTAATAATTAAGTCACATTGATACTGAAGAGATTCTAGTGCTGATACCGTTGCATCAAGCGTATCTTCAACATTATTAAGATTGACAATATCACAATTTAGATGTTTAAGCATTGCCACCAAAGCGTAGCTATTAGAGTTGTATATTTGCCCAGGTTTGAGCGCCAATGTGGGGCTTACCAACTCATCACCGGTAAAAAATACACCCACCTTAATTTTTTTAAATACCTCAAGCGTATTGATGCCTACCGAGGCGGCCAATGCAATATCTTGAGGTTTAAGTTTTAAGCCTTTTTCCAAGATAATGGCGCCTGATTTAATGTCATTACCCATAGGTCGAATATTTTCATTGAGTGACAATGGGCGCCAAATTTCAACACTATTGCCATCATCTGAGACTTCACATTCTTCTTGCATGACCACCGTGTTAGCACCTTTAGGAATCGGCGCGCCAGTAAAAATACGTGCTGCGCAACCAGACTCAAGCGTATTACCGACACTTCCAGCAGAAATTCGATCAGTGATTTTGAACGTAAAACCCCCTGGACGATTGATTTGCTCATTTTTAAGATGAATGGCGTAACCATCCATGGCAGAGTTGTCAAATCCAGGCACATTAATGGTTGAGCAAATATTTTGCGCCAACACTCGATCTAGTGAATCATTAAGTAATGTATTGCAGGTTTGGGTGGGGGTTTTGGCTGCATCCAATAAAAAATTCAGCGCTTTATCCATTGTCAATAAAGGCGGCTGTATTTGTTCGCAACTGTGATTTAACACCGGGTTATTCATGATAAATCTAACTCAAAATGAGGGTTTAATTTTATCATAAAATGCTAATATAATTTAAACAACAAAAGATTTAATGTCTTTTTCATCTGATGGGGAAGGCAAGGCCTTCCCCACTTTTGGCTTTATGCTAATAGAGTTTTTAGGGCAAACATCCACACAAAAACCGCAGCCTGTGCATTTTTGTGTATTTAGCTTAATACTTGGAACGCCGCCCATTTGCAAAC
The DNA here is from genome assembly GCA_965222625.1 of Gammaproteobacteria bacterium. GTDB lineage: Bacteria > Pseudomonadota > Gammaproteobacteria > PS1 > Pseudothioglobaceae > Thioglobus_A. The sequence goes on from OZ244962.1 coordinate 239,905, forward strand.
TAAATTGTATAACATTTTGTTCACAAACATCAGAACAAGATTGGCAAACAACCCCAATTTTTGACAAACAATTATCTTGAATTGCTATTTTAATGCCCCAAGGCTGTTGAGTAATATCGTTAAATGCATTGCTTTGACAAGCATCAACGCATTGATGACAAAATGTACAGCCGCCTTTTTTAAAATCAACAACTGGAAATTTTCCAGACCCTGTAACAATTATTTCCTCTGGACAAGCTTTTATACAGTCATTACAGCGACTACATAAATCAGTAAACTGTTCTTCTGCTTTAGCCCAAGGTGGCCTTATTTCAAGTTGAGTATTTTTGTCAAAATTACCACGAAACAATTGCCTTCTGGTAATCAACGGCTACTCATCAGTGTTTTCATAAGTGTTTTCTATTAAAGGCTCGGCATCAACTTGAGAAACATGACATTGCTTACAAAAATAACGTCTTGGGGAGACTTTTTTCAAACGTTCTCCTGTGCGCGTTTTAAAATGCGAAGAAGGCATTTTAGCGGATTCTTCCTCTTTATAGTTTGCATTACTGTGACAACTCAAACATCTATTATCTGTTAATGTAATGCGCATATACTCCGATTTATGGGGAACAAGTGGTGGTTGTGAATCAAAACTAACATCATAGTCACCATTTTTGATTACTTTATTCTTTGATGGAGTGGCAGACAAATTTCTAAGGCTGTGAACACCTCGCAACGAGGCAATATCTTCTGAGGTTATGGGTACATTAGCTAGCATAAAAGCCTTAGAGTCAAGGTTTTGATTATGTGCCTGATCAAAAGATTGCGCTTTAACAGTTAAAGAAAATATACAAATAATAATTGTACTTAATAGTTTAATTTTCATAATAGACTCCTAAATTATGCTTTTGATATTTTGACAGGGCATTTTTTATAATCAGTTTCTTTTGACAACGGATCGGTTGCATCTAGAATTAGTTTATTAACCAATCTAGAGGCATCAAACCAAGGCACAAAGACCAAACCTTTAGGTGGTTTATTGCGCCCTCTGGTTTCTACAGCAGCAATAATTTCCCCACGAGGCGATTGAATTTTTGCATTTTTGCCTTGTGCTAAACCTCGCTTCTTGGCATCTTCTGGGTGCATGTATACAACAGCGTCAGGCACTGCACGATAAAGTTCTGGTACTCGGCGCGTCATTGTGCCTGAGTGCCAATGCTCTAATACGCGACCTGTTGACATCCATAAGTCAAATTCTTCATTGGGCACTTCTGCTGGCGGCTCATAAGGTGCGGTAATAATGTTGGCTCTGCCGTCTTTATTGCCATAAAAATTAACACCTTCGCCTTTTTTAACATAAGGGTCGTAACCTTCACGATAGCGCCATAAAGTTTCTTTGCCATCAATCACTGGCCAACGCAAACCTCTAACCTTATGATAGGTATCAAACTTAGTTTGCTCATGGCCTTTTTTAGGGCCTTCTTGTTGGAAACGGCGATACTCTTCAAACAAACCTTTTTGCAAGTAAAAACCAAAATCTTGCATTTCTTGATTTTTATAAGTATTGCCATCACTGTCGGTAATGGTTGTTTTTTTGAATTTATCAACTTGCTCATTGGCGTATAAAACTTCGTACAAAGTTTTGCCTTTATATTGCGGATTTTTCGCCAATAAATCCTTACTCCAAACCTCATCGGTTGTAAAACGTTTTGAAAATTCAACCATTTGCCATAAATCTGATTTTGATTCACCGGGTGCATCAACTTGCTGACGCCAAAATTGAGTGCGTCTTTCAGCGTTGCCATAAGCGCCTTCTTTTTCTGCCCACATGGCGGTTGGCAAAATCAAATCAGCTGCTTGCGCGGAGACGGTTGGGTAGGGGTCTGAAACAATGACAAAATTGTCAGGATTGCGCCAGCCGGGTAATATTTCATCATTAATATTAGGCCCGCCATGTACATTGTTGGTGCATTGTTGCCAATAGACATTAAGTTTTCCGTCTTTTAGCATTCTGCTTTGTAAGACGGCGTGATAGCCTTTTTTGCCTGGAATAGTGTCAGCAGGTAATTTCCAAATTTTTTCAGCTAATTGACGATGAGGTTTTTTCATAACCACGTAATCTGCAGGCAGGCGGTGTGCAAAAGTGCCAGTTTCTCTTGCTGTTCCACAAGCAGAAGGTTGGCCTGTTAATGAAAAAGGACCGTTGCCAGGCTCAGAAATCTTGCCAGTTAGTAAATGTACGTTGTACATAAGTCCATTAACCCAAACGCCGCGAGTGTGCTGGTTAAAGCCCATGGTCCATAAGGAAACTATTTTTTTGCTTGGATCTGCGTATAGTTTAGCTAAACGCTCTAGTTTTTCTGCTGGAATGCCTGAGATTTCGACTGCTTTTTCCAAGGTATAAGGTTTAACAGATTCTTTATATTGTTCAAAAGTGATAGAGGTTAATTTACCTTTGTTGGGGTTTTTTGCTTTTTGTTGTAAAGCGTGCTCAGGGCGCAAACCATAGCCAATATCTGTTGGCGTCTTTTTGAAATTAACATGTTTTTCAATAAATTCTTTGTTGTAGGATTCGGTTTCAATAATGTAATTAGCAATATAATTAAGAATGGCTAAATCTGACTGCGGGTGCATAATCATGCCGTTATCAGCCAATTCAAAAGAGCGGTGTTCAAAAGTAGATAACACATGCACTTGGGTGTCTGGCTTGGTTAGGCGCGTGTCAGCAATACGAGACCACAAAATAGGATGCATTTCAGCCATGTTTGAGCCCCATAATACAAACGCATCGCCATGTTCAAAATCATCATAACAACCCATTGGCTCATCCGAGCCAAAGGCGCGTATAAACGCACCTACTGCTGATGCCATACAATGGCGGGCATTACAATCAAGGTTATTAGAACGAAACCCTGCTTTGAATAATTTAGAAGCGGCATAACCTTCCCATACTGTCCATTGACCAGAGCCAAACATGCCAACGCGCGAGGTCATTTGCTCAACAGGTTTGCCTTCGTTTTCTTTATTAGATTGCTTGATAGCAATTTTGAATTTATCGGCCATAATATCAAAAGCCTCATCCCATGATACTGGCTCAAATTCACCATTTTTATCGTATTTTCCATTAGTTTTTCTTAATAATGGCTGGGTAAGGCGGTCTTTACCGTACATAATTTTTGATAAAAAATAGCCTTTGATACAATTAAGTCCTTTATTAACGGGTGACTCTGGGTCGCCTTGTGAAGCGATAACTTTGTTATCCTTAACGCCTACTAAAACTGAACATCCCGTACCGCAAAAACGACAGGGAATCTTATCCCATCTGACTTCGTCTTCGTCTTTGTTTTTATTTGCAAGTGCTATTGTTGGTATTGTTACGCCTGCAGTTGCTGCAGTTGCTGCAATGGCACTGTTTTTTATAAATTCTCTTCTTGTAATACTCATTAATTAACCCCGCTTAAAAAAATATTGATATAAATTAAATTTACTCATTGAAACATTTGAGTAACTTTAAATGGTTGTTAATGAACTTTCATTAACATAGGTTATTTTTCATTTGATTATATTTTTAGAATAATTAAAAACACCAATCAATGATTAGTAGGGCAGCCTTTCTTATTGATAATTTTAACCAAATTTATTTTCAAATAAAGTGGTTGATGAGTATATGACAGTTGCGAATAAAGCATAACCAGCCAATTTTTCGATGATAAATTTAGCGCCAGTTACTAAGCAAGCAAAATTTAACAGCGCTCGTACTAAAGCGTTATTTTAAATTTTAGATTGACTCTGAATGTTGATAAACTAATTGAGTAGAAATCACGCCAGAAATAGCATTAAAGCCATCTATTGTGTCGATAATTTTCGCTTGCGTGTCTTGTTCAATTATTACCACAAGTTGATTGTCTGCAGACAAACCGTGAACCTCAACACCAGCTATAGCATTAAGATTATCCTCTACCTGTTGGGCTTTATTTTTAAGCACTTGCACCAACATCCCGCAAATATCAATATGATTTTTTTCTGCCATCTAAATTATTTTTATATAGTTAAATTCGAAATTTAATTATATAAATCAGCTTTCTAATTTAAAACAACTTATGTTACTTTTAAAAAAATAACCACGCAGAGCCTAACAAACCTTGTATTAAACTAACTTGAAAATTGTATCTGCTAAAATTAAAACCATAAATACCTAATAAACAATAAAAAATGATTGATAAAAACAACATTACTGCGGTTATCCTTGCAGGCGGGCAGGGCTTGCGCATGAATGGCCAGGATAAGGGTTTGATTTTATTAGACAATAAGCCGCTCATTGGCCATACGGTGGATATTATCGATAAATCTGTTAGTAGTATATTGGTAAGCGCCAATAGAAATCTTGATTTGTACCAACAATTTGGCAAGGTTGTGAGTGATAATTTATCAAATTACCAAGGTCCACTTGCAGGTATTTGCGCAGCGCTGACTCAAACCAATAGCCAGTATTTGTTTATTGTTCCGTGTGACAGTCCTTATATTGATCGCAGCCTGCTTGAAAGGCTTTCGCAAGCTATGATTGAAAACAATACGAAATTATGCGTTGTTAGTGAAAATAAGCACCTGCATCCAACCTTTGCACTGATTGATGTTGCTATTAAACCTGTGCTTGATCAATATTTAGCAGCTGGCGAAAGAAAACTGGGGAAATTTTTTAAAGAGTGCGGCGCCATTGAAGTGGATTTTTCAGATAAACCGCAGCTGTTTATTAATTTGAATTCACCTGAGGATTTTATAAATAATACTATTGCCAGCGATTAGTCGCATTGTTGTCAGCGTCCTTGGCTTCAACCCATCGACTGGCAGACGCGGTGTGTTCTTTTTTCCAAAAAGGCGCTTGGGTTTTTAAATAATCCATGATAAATTCACAAGCCTCAAAAGCTGCTTTTCGGTGTTTACTGGTGGTAATTACCAGCACAATTTGTTCATCAATATTCAAATCGCCTATTCGATGAATAATGGTTGTCTTACCAAGTGGCCAGCGTTTTTGCGCTTTATTCGCAATGGATTCTAAAGCTTTTTCGGTCATCTTTGGATAATGTTCAAGCGTCATTTTTTTGATGTTTGCATTATCCAAATCGCGCACAGTGCCGACAAAAGCAACCACTGCGCCAATGGCATTATCATTTGCTCTAACCAGCGTTACTTCTGTTGTTAAATCGAAATCTTGTTTTTGGATTAGTATTTTATTCATAGCCTTTATTATATTGTTAGGCGGCGTAATTGTTTACATTTTTTTATTAGTTTATTCTAATATTAGAGAAAAAATAGGTATAATTAAAACCAGTTAGTTCCCAAAGGCGGGAACAGCAACAAACATAGATGTTTATTTAATTCTTTTTTAAAGATTTTAAATAAACGTTTTTTTTTGCCAATTTTAAAAGTGAAATTGGTATGAAGGCATTGAAGCCAGCTATGATGCGCATATTGATTGTGCGTTTAATAGCTGGCTTTTTTTTGGATTATAAATTAAAAGGCTATATATGAGAAATTTAGTAGTGATTGGATCAGGAATGAGCGCCATGAAAGTGGTAGATGAGGTATTAAAAATTGATCCATTAATGTATCAAATAACCATTATTGGCGAGGAAAAAGTATTACCTTACAATCGCATCATGCTTTCGCCTGTACTGGCAGGCGAAAAAAAGTTTGATGATATTAAAACCCATGATGAAGCTTATTTTTCTCAAAATAATATTACTTTTAAGCCGGGCGTTATTGTTAATAGCATCGATAGACTTAATAAAAATATTGAACTATTAGAAGGTCAAAATACTAGTCATTTAGATTATGACCGTTTGGTTATTTGTACAGGTTCACGGCCTTTTATTTTGCCATTGCCGGGCAAAGACTTAACTGGCGTGGTTTCATTTAGAGATATTTATGATGTTGAATATATGCAATCGTGCGTAGGCAAATCGCAAAAAGCAATTGTTATTGGCACGGGTTTATTGGGGCTTGAAGCGGCTAATGGATTAAATGAATTGGGATTTGAGGTAACCGTGATTGGCAACATGGATTCGATTATGAATATGCAACTTGATCCGTCATCTGGAAATTTATTGCAAAAAGTATTAGAGCGAAAAAATATTAAATTTAAATTAGGCGCAATTACCACTAAAATTTTGGGAAATGAGAAAGTTGAATCTATAGAATTTGACGACGGTTCAAGCTTACCAGCTGATATGGTGGTTATGTCGGTGGGCATTATTCCTGAGGATTCTTTAGCTCAATCTGCGCGCTTGCATTGCGATCGAGGTATTGTGGTGAGTGACACCATGATGACCTCAGATCCAACTATTTATTCAGTCGGTGAATGTATTAAACATCGCGGCATGTCGTACGGATTGGTAGCACCCTTATTTGAACAAGCGCGCGTTTGTGCAGAGCAAATCTGCGAGGTCAGTCATCATATGTATACAGGCTCTGATATTTCTACCAAGCTTAAAGTGTCGGGCGTAGATGTATTTTCAGCAGGCGAATTTGACAATCAAGATGATGAAGTGATGTGCTCTAAAGACCACGCACTCAATACTCGCAAAAGACTTTCTATTAGAGATAATAAATTAGTTGGCGCAGTTTTATTTGGCGACTCTACGGATGGATTGTTCTATTTTGATTTAATCAAGAAACAAGTAGATATTACCGATATTCGTAAAACTTTATTATTTGGCGATATTGGCATTGATGAATCAAGTGCTGGCGCATCAGGCGTAGAAAACATGGCAGATGACGAACAAGTGTGCGGCTGTTTAGGCGTTACTAAAGGCGACATTGTTAGCGCGGTTGCTGGCGGCTGTGATACCTTTGAAGCCTTGCAAGAGCAAACCGGTTGCGCCACAGGTTGCGGCGGCTGTAGTAGTGTTGCTAAGCAAATTTTTAGTTTTGTGTCAGGTGCGCAATTGGTTGTTAAAGATATTTTATGTGATTGCACCACTCATTCAACGCAAGAAGTGCGCGAGCACGTAAGAGCTTTAGAAAAAGTTGCTACGGTTGAAGAGGTTCGAACCTCTCTTGGGTTTAAATCAGTCTGTGAAAAATGCGGCCCAGCAATTAACTATTACTTATCTTCACAGTTTAATGAAGCTTATGAACATAATGATGCTGAGCGTCCGCACAATGAAAAAATGCACGCCAACTTACAAAACGATGGCACTTATTCAATTGTTCCGCAAATGCAAGGCGGGCTTACCACACCCAATGAATTAAAAGCTTTAGCAGAAATTGCAGTGAAATATGAAGTGCCTACAGTTAAAGTTACAGGCGGCCAGCGTATTGATTTATTAGGCATCCCTAAAGAGAATCTAAACGATATGTGGGATGAAATTGCAGCGGCAGGCATGGAATCAGGTTATGCTTACGCCAAGGCCACCAGAACTTGCAAATCTTGCGTTGGTAGAGATCATTGTTTAATGGGCACGCAAGATTCAATGGGGCTATCTGTAAAAATGGAGGACGCCGTTTGGTCACACTTTATGCCGCATAAATTCAAAATGGGTGTGAGCGGTTGTCCGCGTAATTGCGCGGAAGCAACCATTAAAGATTTTGGCGTCATTTGCACGGAAAAAGGTTATGAAATCCATGTGGCAGGTGCTTGCGGCATCCGCACAAAAGCCTGTTTGAAAGATCGATTTTTTGAAACCGAAGCACAGGTTATCGAATATTTAAAAGCCTTTGTACAGTTGTACCGTGTTGAGGCAAACTATCTTGAGCGCATTATGCATTTTGAAGAGCGCGTTGGTTTGGCATACATTCAGTCCAAATTAAAAACACCTGAGCAAATTAAAACTTGGGCTAGTCAATTGCCAACAACGATTAAAAATCCATGGAAAACCACCAATCATAAAAAATCTGCTTAATTTAGGAAAGCTATTATGCAAAACAACTTAACCTTATTTTCATTCAAAGGTAAATACCGAATACTGCACCTGACTTGGTTTGCTTTTTTCATGAGTTTTTTGGTCTGGCTTAGTCTTGGGCCGATGATGCCATTTATTCAAGAAGCGTTATCGCTGACTGATCAACAAGCAAAAGTATTGTTGATTTTAAATGTAGCAATGACCATTCCCGCTAGAATTATTGTCGGTATGTTGGTTGATAAATTGGGCCCGAGAATCATGTTCTCATCCATTTTAATATTAGGCGGCCTTATATCCATTGCATTTAGCTGGATGCAAACGTATGAACAGCTTGCACTACTGCGATTTTTATCAGGCTTTATTGGCGCAGGATTTGTGGTCGGTATTCGTATAATCTCTGAATGGTTTCCAGCTAAACAAACAGGCATTGCACAAGGTATTTATGGCGGTTGGGGCAATTTTGGTTCTGCGGGCGCCGCCATAATACTACCTTTTATTGCAGTTGGCTTTGGCGGGGATGATGGCTGGAGAATTGCCATTACAATTGTCAGTTTGTTAACCATTGTGTACGGCATAGTTTATTATTTCAAGGTCTCAAACACGCCTAAAGGTTCTACTTATTTTAAGCCAAAAAAATCTGGCGCTATGGAGGTTTCAAGTTTGGGCGGTTTGCTGCTTTACATTGTGATGAACATTCCTTTGTATCTAGCTTTAGCACTATTAACTTGGAAGCTTTCTGGGGTTCAAATGAAGCTGATTTCACTGCAAACTTCTTGGGCAATATATATAACTCTTGCGGCAATGTTTATTGCGCAGTTGACTAAGATTTGGCAAGTTAATTCGAAAATTATTAAAAACCCCATGCCTAAGCAGCAGCGCTATAAATTTAAGCAAGTTGCTATTCTTGATTGGGCTTATTTGGTCACCTTTGGCACTGAGTTGGCGGTGGTTTCAGTGTTGGCTATGTTTTATGTTGATTGGTTTGAATTGCCCAAAATTACGGCAGCACTTTTAGCAGGTGTCTATCCTTTTATTAATTTAATTGCCAGGCCTGGCGGCGGCTGGATCAGTGATAAAATTGGCCGAAAACTGACTTTAATAATTACTTTTTTTGGGGTTACAATCAGTTTTTTAGCTTTGGGAAATGTTGATAAAGAAACCTGGTCAATTACTTGGGTTGTGGGTTTGACAATTTTAGGCGGCATTTTTTCTCAAGCTGGATCTGGCGCAGTTTTTGCCATGGTGCCGCTTATTCAAAGACGCTTAACCGGGCAGATTGCTGGCAATGTGGGCGCTTTTGGTAATGTTGGTGCGGTGATTTTTTTAACCGTTAATACGCTAGTAGAATATGATGAATTTTTTATGATGATTGGTATTGTGGCAGCTGTTGTATTGGCGCTCATCGTATTATTTTTAGAAGAGCCTAAAGGTCATATGACAGAAATACTAGACGATGGCAGCGTAGAAGTCATTAAACTTAATTAAAGCTAGGGTTAATCATTATAAAATTCAATGAAAACGCTTAAAGTTAATATCAATCTTAATTCTCAAGCAGGCATCAAGCCTGAAAATCAGGACGCCTGCGGTTATCATTCACCCAGCAACCCCTTGCTTGAAAATAAAGGTATTTGCGCAGTTATCGCTGATGGTGTGAGCGCCAGTGAAAAAGCCAAAGAAGCAAGCACTTGTTGTGTTCGAGGTTTTTTGAGTGATTATTATTCAACGCCAGATTCATGGAGTACGCAAAATTCTGCCATTAAGGTAATTTCAGCGCTCAATAACTGGCTGTATTCGCAATCTATGCGTGCTGATGAAATTTCATCCATGTTATCTACCTTAAGCGTACTGATTATTAAATCCAATACGGCGCATTTGTTTCATGTGGGCGATTCTCGTATTTATCGATTGCGAGATGAGATTTTAACTCAATTGACCAAAGACCATGTTTTGAGTCTTAATAAAGAAAAAACTTACCTATCAAGAGCCATTGGTTTTGATTTGAAAGTTAGCGTGGACTATCAAACATTTGACGCTAAAGAGGGCGATCAATTCTTATTAACGACTGACGGCATCCATGATTATTTAGATCATTCGCTGTTAGAAGATTTAATGAATCAAGGCGCTTCTGCGGATCAATTGGTTGAAAAAGCAATTTACGCAAAAAGTCAAGATAACCTCTCAGCCATGATTTGCCAGATTGAGCAATTGCCGGAAATGAACATCAATGAAGCGTTTGATGAATTAACCCAAAGACCGGTGCCACCTGATTTAGAAAAAGGCATGAAAATTAATGGATTTGAGATAGAATCGTTAATGCTTTCAAGCGTTAAAATGCAAATATATCTAGCCAAAGACATTCACACAAATCAATTGGTCGCGTTAAAAACACCTTCCATTAATTTTGAAGATGACCCTCAATATCTGAAACATTTTATATATGAAGAATGGGTTGGAAAAAGAATTCAAAGCGCTAATGTGGTTAAAATCCACAAGTCTAAAGAAGACTCTAAATTTTTAGCCTACGCCATGGAATACATTAAAGGTCAAACGTTAAGGCAATGGATTGATGACAATCCTCAGCCAGATATGAAAATAGTGACCAGCATTACCAAACAAATTATTCAAGGCCTAAGAGCATTTCATCGCCAAGAAATGTTGCACTGCGATCTTAAGCCAGAAAACATTATGATTAATGAAATGGGCCAGGTTAAGTTGATTGATTTTGGCTCAGCAAGAATTGCAGGCGTTAGTGAATTAAATAATCCAATTAATGCTGTGAGCAATCAAGGCACGCAAGGGTATACTGCGCCAGAGATTCTTTTAGATGAGCGCGCTTCTCAGGCTTCTGATCAGTTTAGCTTGGGGGTGATTTTATTTGAAATGCTCACTTCTAAGCTGCCTTATCAAGATAAGTTAGATAAAAATTTAAACCTTAAAAAACTGTCTAACTTAAGCTATGAATCAAGCTTAATGCACAATCCTCACCTACCTATTTGGATTGATGGCGCAATCGCAAAAGCGTGTCATTTAGACTATTCGCAGAGATATGAGGCACTTAGTGAATTTTTGTATGATTTAGAGCATCCGAACTCTAATTTTTTAAACATTCAAAAGACGCAGCAGCCCAAGACCAAGTTAAGCCAATATAGAACTTGGATTGCCATCTCTTTTTCGATTAATTTCATTTTAATTTTACTATTGGTTATTAAATAAAAAAATATGAGTTTTAAAACAACATGCCCCTATTGCGGGGTTGGCTGCGGCATTCAAATCAGTAGAAGCGGTTCAGCCTTAAAACTAACTGGCGATAAAGACTCCCCTGTTAATCGAGGCATGCTGTGCATTAAAGGCCAAACCTTGTTAGAAACAATTGGCACAGATTCGCAAAGACTTTTGCGACCATCTATTGGCAGTTGGGATGTTACGGTTAAGAACATTGCAAATAAATTTAAAGCCACCGAAAAAGACCGGATTGCACTGTATGTTTCTGGGCAAATGTTGATGGAAGATTTATATATTGCCAAAAAATTTGCCGACAGTTATGGTATTAAAAATTTAGAAAGCAATAGCAGATTATGTATGTACTCTACTGTGGCTGCCAATAATAGAGCGTATGGCGCTGACATTGTTCCTGTTTCGTATGATGATATTTATCTTGCAGAAACTATTTTTATCATTGGCAGTAATACTGCAGATTGCCACCCAATCGTCTTCAACCATATTAAAAAATCAAAAGCCTTTGTTGTTTGTGTGGATGTGTATGAAACTACAACGGCTAAAAAATCTGATTTGTTTATTCAGGTTGAGCAGGGCAGAGACATGGCGCTTATCAATGATTTGCCTAATCAAGAGTGGTTTAAAAATAAAAAAGTACTCAGTATTTATTCCCAAGGATTAACTCAATCAACCGATGCAACCGATAAGGTTAATGCTTTAATTAATGCGCATATTTTAACGCAAAATATTAATAAACCTGGTTGCGGCGTATTGTCATTAACCGGGCAATGTAATGCAATGGGCGGACGTGAAATTGGCACCAAAACCAAAGACTTAACAGCAACAGAGTTTTTTTCTACAAGCCAAATAAAAACCCTTTGGGTGATGTCTACCAATCCTGCTCATAGTATGATTAACTACCGAAAATTTGACACTTTAATTGTCTCAGATTTCACGCAAACACTCACCACAAAAGACGCCGATATTGTATTGCCTGCTTGCCCGTGGTCAGAAAAAAGTGGGCATATAAAAAATTCAGAACGCAGGTACTTAGAGCAAAATGCATTTTTACCGCCAGCCGGTGAATCAAAACCTGATTGGCAGATTATTTGTCTGGTTGCTAAAGCGTTAGGCTTGCCAGGATTTGATTTTGACAATGTTGAGCAGATTTGGCAAGAAATGGCAATTGATCAAACTTGGTCGGCGCGTATAAAAGTTCCAGAAGTATTGGTAGAAATTGGCCCAATAGATAGAATTTATAAGCACAATGTGGTTAATAATGCACGTCTATTAACGCAGTGGCACGGCATGACCAGAACAGGCAAAAGTAAAACACTGAATAAAATGACAAAGAAAAACTCTAAAATGGTGTCCATTCATCACACAACAAACGCCGATTTGTTTAAAGATAAAGAAGTAGAGCTTGATAAATACTCTAAGCAGCCTTGCTTTAAAGGTTAAAAAATTTAGCTAAAAGCGCCCGCTACGCAATGGGCAGTTTTACTTTTCCAGTAAAATGATTCCATTCGTAACGAGCTGGATAATTGCGGCGGTAAGTTTCAAAATTGTTGATATTTTCAATCGCTACTGTGTCTTGTTTAAAATCGTAAACTTCATTTAAAGCATTAAGTAAATTATCACTTTTTAGTGATAAAACACCCGGATTTATTAAGTTTTTGATGCTATTTCGTTGTTTTTGCTCAGTAAAGGCACATAAATCCTCATAAACCATAAAACTGCCCATAAATTTAGCATCAATCGAATGCCCAGCAATATGAGGTGTGGCTAAATAGGCGGTTTTTTGCAGGTTTTGGTTAATAGCTGGCTCGTTTTCCCAGCAATCGATTATATTTTCAAGTGTTTGGGTTTTTTGCCAAATACTTTCATCAACTACGCCGCCGCGCGCTGCATTAAAAACAATGGTTTTAGCGCTAATATTGTGAAAATTAGACTGATTAAGTAGTTTAAAACTGGGGTATTTGCCATCAAAGGTGAGCGGCGTATGAAAGGTAACGATATCGGCGCTTAATGCAGTATCAAGAGTTACAAAATTGGGCAGATTTTCCTCATCCTGACGAATCGGATCATTAAGCAAAGTTTTAATGCCTAAAAGCTGCGCCTTGGCTGCCAGACGCTTACCAACATTACCCACGCCAATAATGCCTAAGGTTTTTTCTTGATAATTAAAGTGGTGCTTATCAGCTAAGTTGATGATACTGCTAATGACAAACTCAGCAACCGCCATAGAATTACAACCTTGAGCAGAAAAAAACCTAATATTGTTATCTTTAAGATATTGCTGATCAATATGATCAAGCCCTGCAACGGTAGAGCCTACAAATTTAATGGCGCTGCCTTGTAGCAATTCACGGTTAACCTGAGTGCGCGAGCGCACAATTAAAATATCTGCGTCTTTAACACAAGCTGAATTAATATCACGCCCAGCTACGGGCGTAATTTCACCAAACTGAGAAAATATTTCTTGGTGGGCGTAACAGGCGTCGTCAATAGTCAGTTTCATTTTGTTTTAAAAAAAGTGGGGAAGGCAAGGCCTTCCCCACTTTTTTATTTACCAATTAATTTGTTGTAAATTGTGCATTTTAAGATATTTATTAGTCTTAGAGAAATGTTTAGAGCCAAAAAAACCTTTATGAGCTGAAAAAGGCGAGGGGTGCGGCGCAGTTAATATCAGGTGTTTATTGGCATCAATTAATGCTGATTTTTGCTGAGCATGGGCGCCCCACAATATAAAAACCAAATTTTGTTTATGCTCGCTAAGCAGTCCAATAACCGCTTCGGTAAAATCAACCCAAGGCGTTTTGGCGTGTGCTGCGGGCGTGTTTTTTTCAACAGTGAGTGCAGAATTTAGCAATAAAACACCTTGCGCGGCCCACCTTTCTAAATTGCCTTTGGCATTGGGTTTAATGTTTAAATCCAGTTCTAATTCTTTGTAAATATTGGTTAAAGAAGGCGGTATTTTTACCCCGTTAGGCACGGAAAAACTCAGGCCATGCGCTTGATGCTCGCCATGATAAGGATCTTGTCCAACAATAATAACTTGGGTATCTTTAAAAGTGCTTAGTTCAAAAGCTTTGAAAATTTGCTGTTGAGGCGGAAAAATGCGAATGTTACGATTTTTTTGGTAAGCTAAAAAGTCGGTTAGTCTTTGAAAAGAATCTTGTTGAAATAATACCTCTAAATAATCAGACCAATCATTAGTCGGACTATTAAGCATAAAAAGCAAAATTTAGAAAATAGCGCACGTTTATAATCCTGCCCACCACAGCCTTAAACGATAACCTAGCGTAGTCACATAACCCACTTCAGTAAATTGAATCTGACCTTTGGTATTAACAAAAAAACTACTGGGCGTACCTTTAACGCCAAATAATCTGGAAATTGAGCCTGATTGGTCGTTAATAATATTGTCCAATTTCATATCGTTGTCTTCTGCATGCGTCTGAATGTCTAAATCCGTGCCTGACTGAATGGCAATATTAAGCACTTTGTAATCTTTGGAAATAGATTGAATGTTGTCATTTTCAAGGTTGCACACCGGGCACCAAGTCGCCCAAAAGTGGATTAACACAGCTTGATCTGGCAGTGGATTGGAGTTCATTAGCTCGCCAGTTAGTGTGTGCGAGGTAAAACTGGGCACCATGCCTATGGTTAGATCTTGTTGTTGATAAGCGCGAATGATAAAAATGGCTAAAATAACCATCATGAATTGCATGACAGTTTTACGTTTTGGTCGTTTGATTTGCATGTTTTGTATTATAACTTAAAGAGGTGTTATGACTGACTGGATAAAACGTTGGCAAGAAGGGAAAATTGGCTGGCATAAAAAATTGCCAAATTCAAAATTGATTGAATTTATAACTTGTTTAAAGTTGTGCAAAAATAGCACCATATTTGTACCTTTGTGCGGAAAAAGTGTGGATATGTTGTATTTGCTTGAAAAGGGTTATCGAATTATTGGCGTGGAGCTGAGCGAGCTTGCAGCTGAGCAATTTTTTAAAGAAAATGAATTGGAATATTCGATAAAAAAAACAGATCAATTTATTATTTATTATGCGCCCAATATTCAAATTTACTGTGGTGATTTTTTTGATCTGAACGCGCACGACTTAAAAGCAGTCTCAGCGGTGTATGATAGAGCGGCGCTAATCGCGCTGCCAGCAGATTTAAGACAGGAATACACGCAGCATTTATACTCTATAATACAAGCAGGTTGCCGAGTATTATTATTAACATTAAATTACCCGCAATCACAAATCAGTGGCCCGCCTTTTGCTGTTAATCAGGCGCAGGTATTGTCACTGTATAAAAATGGGTTCGATTGTCAATTGTTACAATGTTTTAATGACCTAGAAAATGAACCTAAGTTTCAGCGTGCAAACGTTGATTTTATTGAAAAAGCAACTTATTGTTTGCATAAAAAATAAGAGGAAAAAAATGGCTAAGAAAATTAAAGGCACCGTGTCACAATTTGGCACTAAAGGTTATGGATTTATTACGGGCGATGATGATGAAAAATATTTTGTACATCAAAAAAATATCTTTAACAAATCACGTTTAAAAGCAAATACGCGAGTAGTTTTTGTCGCACAAGAGTCTGACAAAGGCTTGGTGGCAGTCAATGTAGAATTAGAAGGCGGCTCTAAAGCAGCTAATACTTCAGGGTCGAGCTCAACAGGTTTATCTGCGACTGGCGTCAGAGTTGCGCTAAGTGTTTTGTTTATCGCTCAAGCAGTTGTTATTTACAAGGTATTTTTTACGACTGGCTAATGAAAAAACGCCTCATACTGCTGTTATTGCCACTGTTACTAAGCGGCTGTTTTTCAACATCAGCCATAACCGTTAATAACATTTGCACGCTGATGGATGAAGAAGTCAGTTGGTATCGAGCAATTAAAGCCGCTGAAAAAAAATATGGTGCACCTGCACATGTTTCGCTGGCGATTATGTATCAAGAGTCCAATTTTGCGTCTGATGCTAAGCCGCCCAGAGAAAAACTATTTGGCATTGTTCCTTGGTTCAGGCCATCAAGCGCTTATGGTTTTGCACAGGCAGTCGATGGCACTTGGGATTGGTATCAATTAAAGACAGGAAATTACAGTGCAGATCGCAATGATTTTGCAGATTCGGCTGATTTTATTGCTTGGTATATCAACCAAACATCAAAGCGTTCAGGCGTTTCTAAGTCTGATGCTTATCATCAATATTTGGCTTACCATGAAGGTCATGGTGGTTTTAATAAAAAATCTTACAAGCAAAAACCTTGGCTGATGAAAATAGCCAAAAAAGTTGACAACAATGCTAAACGCTACCAAAGCCAGTTAAATCAATGCGAATCTGAGCTTAATAGTAATCGCATTTGGCATTGGTTTTAACGTTTATTATTATCAACAAGGCATAAAAAATATGTGGATAAAAATTCTTAATCAGCCGCCAAAAGAAGGCACAATGACAGCCGTAGAACTGCAAGGCAAAAAAATATTTGTCACTTTAAATAAGGGCAAATTATATTGTGCAGAGAATCGCTGTCCGCACGAGGATATTGAATTAACACTCGGCTGTTTAAAAAGTGGTCGAGTGGTGTGTTCATTGCATGGTTTTAGTTTTGATTTGGCAACAGGCGTCAGCTCTCAGACTGACGTGGATGATATGACCACGTATTCAATTAAACAAGAGAACGGCGAAATTTATATACAAATTTAGAGGTTTAGTATGGATTCACAAGCACTAATGCATTCAGTTATTCAGCGCGTAGCAACAGGCCCAGACTTGAGTAAAAATATTGATTTTGAAGAGGCTAGAGACGCCATGCAAGGGGTTCTACGCGGTGAAATTGATGATGTACAATCTGCTATTTTTCTCATTGCTTTACGTATGAAGCGTGAGACCATGGAAGAAAATCAAGGAATTTTAGCGGCAATTTTAGCGCAAAGTGATAAGCAAACCGTTGATGTTGATGATTTGGTAGATTTAGGCGACCCTTATAGTGGCTATAATCGCTCTATTCCAGTGTCTTCTTTTTTACCGCCAGTATTAGCAGAATTAGGCCTGCCCAGTGTTATTCATGGGCTAGATAGCGTTTCACCAAAATTTGGCTTAACCCATCGGCATATCAATCAAGCTTTAGGTTTGGATGTTGATCATTCAACTGCGACAGCTAAGGCGCGCATACAAGATCCATCAATTGGCTGGTCGTATATTGATCAAGCCAGTTATTGTAAGGGTTTGCACAACCTTACCTCATTGCGTAATCGCGTCATTAAACGCACTGTGATTAACACAGTGGAAACTTTAATTGCACCATTGCGCGGTAGAACTACGCACGCTATATTAGGTTACGTACACAAGCCTTACCCGCCTATTTATGCTGAGTTGGTAAACGCTGCAGGCGTAGATAGTGCTTTATTGGTGCGCGGCGTTGAAGGCGGGGTGATTCCATCTTTGCGCCAAAAAGGCTTGATGATTTCATACAAAGGTGCTGAAGAACAAGGCCGTGTTGACATTGATCCATCTGCCATTGGTATTCATCAGGATACTCGCGCAATTGCTTTTCCAGATGGCTTAGATGTGCATAATAATATTACTGAATTAGCGCAATATACCGTTAAACTTGGCAAAGCTGCTCTTTCAGGTGAGAAAGGCGTGTTTTATGATGGCTTGGTATTGGCGGGAAGTTTGGTGCTTTGGCATACCAAAAAAGCCAAAAGTTTGAAAGATGGCGCTCAAATGGTAAGAGCAGCATTAGACACTGGAAAGGTTTTAAAGCGTTTAAAATAAAGCTAACTTATAAATAAAAGAAAACACATGAATAATACAATTAAAGTGGTAATTAGCTGGTTAATTGCGCTATGGACATCCAATGTTTTTATTAGCTCGTTGTTTTATAAATTTGACGAAACTGCGCTAGAGCCGCAGCACATTTTTTCCACGATTGGCGATTGGATGAGTAACACCATCAACACGACATTAGGAGAGTTATTTTCCCAATATGGCGCAATCTTAGTTGGTCTGGCAGAATTAGCAACCGCCTTGGTATTGTTGGCGCCAGTTGTTGTTTGGAAGCATCGAGAAAAACTCCACTGCATTGGCGGCTTAATGGCATTTGTGGTCATGACAGGTGCGGTATTTTTTCATATTTTTACCCCGCTTGGTTGGAGTCCGACTTGGAAAGTTGCCAATGAAGCGGCTTGTCAGGCTACTTTTATAGCGCCTAATTTATGTACAGATACAGGTTTGGCAAATGCTGCCCTGTCTATTTTAGTTTTAGGTTTGGTTATGGTTTTTGTTAATAAAAAACCGCAATCAAAGTAATTTTAAAATCTCATTATGGTTTTTTGGCGTATATAAATGCAAGAAAGTGAATTACTGCAAAAAATAGCACAAACCTTACAACAAGCACAGCTTAAAACCAACAATCAGCTCATTAATTATCAATCGGCTGATGCATTAAGTGACAGTCTAGATTTAAACCAACAAGCGCCAGGAGATTGGCAAGCGTTATTCACTTGGGTGGATAAATATTTAGAATATTCTCCCAATACTCAGCATGTTAATTTTGTCAATCGTATGTGGTCTGGCGCTAATCCGCCTTCCATTGTTGGTGAGATTATTACCGCACTAACTAACACCTCAAGCTGCACTTTTGAGTCTGCACCAGTAGCCAGCTTGATGGAGCGTTATATGCTTGAGCAAATGCTTGAGATTGTTGGCTTTAAAAATGGCGAAGGGCAGATGACAACTGGCTCTAGCAATGCCAACATGATTGCAATGATGGTGGCACGCAATCAAACCTTAACATCAGCCAAACAAAAAGGTCTGTTTGCACAATCGCCACTCTTTGCTTTTGTTAGCGAAGATGCGCATTATTCGCTCGATAAAGCAGCCAATATTCTAGGCATTGGCACCCAAAATTTGATTAAAGTTCCAACGCTTGATAGTGGAGAAATGGATACTTCAGCGCTTGATGAAAAAATTGAATCTATTCAAAAAGAGGGTGGAATTGCATTTTTTGTTTGCGCAACCTTAGGTACAACAGTGCGCGGCGCGTATGACAATATCACTGACTTATTAGAGTTAAAGCAAAAACACAATTTTTGGCTGCATGGTGATGGCGCATGGGGCGGCGCGGTTATTATGAATGAAAAATTAAAGGTAAAATTTTTAACAGATATTAAACAGCTAGATTCATTCACGATGGATTTTCATAAAATGCTGGGTAGTAATTTGATGTGTAATTTTTTACTACTTAATCATCAAAATTTATTAACTTGTACTTGTGCAGATGGTGACAATAGTTATATTTTTCGTGAAAAAGAATTAGATTTTGGTGTGGCGTCATTGCAATGTGGCCGGCGTGTTGACAGTTTAAAATGGTTTTTAGATTGGAAATTTTATGGCAAATCTGGATTTTCTCAGCGAGTTGAAAATTATTATCAATTGGCAATATTTGCTGAAGGTTTTATCAATCAAAGCGACGCATTAGAGATGTTGGTTGAACGTAATTCGTTTAATTTGTGCTTTCGCTTTAAAGCGAAAAACCCGAATATGTTTAATCAAAAATTACGAGACAAGCTGCTTACAGACGAACAAGCGCTACTATCTTTGGCTTATATAAAAGAAGCTCTAGTGTTTCGATTGTTAATAAGTAATATAAATATGGATAAAATGAAACTAACAGCACTATTAAAACGTTTAATTAAGACAGGAATGGGGCTACTACAAAAACATGCTTAAAAGTATTCAAAGTTATGATTATCAACATGTGGGCGATTTTGATTTTAAAGCTTTATGTGATTTGCTTGCCAATGAAAGCTACGATTTAGCGGCGTCAGAAATAAAAACATTACTCAAGCAGGTAGATTTGAACACATTGCCTTTTGTTGATGACAGTTACGTAAGAAGTATTATGGTTAACAATCAGCATTATTGGTTGGGTTTATTAAATTGGGACAAGGGCGCTAAAACTCGAATTCATGGGCATCCAGAGCAAGCTTTTGTATATTTAGTAAAAGGGCGTTTAAGTTGCAAGAATTTTGCTAAAGAGACGCTATCTGAGTTGGGTAATAGCGATCTGGGCGAAGGCGAGTATCGATACAGCAAAGGTGTTAAAGGTAGGGTAGATAACTACATTCACCAAATTAACGCTAAAGAAAAAAGCGTTAGTTTACATTTTTATTCAGATGATCCAACCAAAGGAGAGGTGTTTGACCTTTAAACTGATTTTTTATTACATATATTGGTCTATACGGCTGGGTATCCCGCCTTGGTATTATTTCCAAATTAACGCTGAGTGGTACAA
Organism: Gammaproteobacteria bacterium; assembly: GCA_965222625.1. Classification (GTDB taxonomy): domain Bacteria; phylum Pseudomonadota; class Gammaproteobacteria; order PS1; family Pseudothioglobaceae; genus Thioglobus_A. Next base: position 260,320 of record OZ244962.1, read on the forward strand.
TAAAGAAAAGGGTTTTTATTCCAAAATTGACATGGATGCTCGCATTCCTGAAAAGTGGCGACTTGAGCAGGGCTATGTTGATAAAAATAACCCGCCCAAGACTTTTCCAGTTTTTTTAAAGCCAGAATGGGGGCAAAATTCTAACGGCATTAGTAGGGCTGACTCAAAAGATGATTTTTTAGCTTTTGATGATAGCAAAAGTAAAATCCCTTACATTGTTCAGCAAGCTGCCTCTGAGGCGCAAGAGTATGAAATATTCTACATTCGTGATCCCGATAATCAAGCTAACCACATAACTTTAACCATTACCAGGTCTGTTAATCGATCAGATGAGCTTTATCCTATTAATAGTATTAATAATGAACAGGTTAGCTATCAAGACTGCACGCAGAGTTTTACTAAAGATGAGATAAAAAAACTACAAGTATATTTGCATGAATTGCCTAATTTTCGCATTGCTAGAGTTGGACTCAGAGCCAATTCTAAGCAAGATTTATTAGCAGGCTTGTTTCATATTATTGAAGTTAATTTGTTCGCACCTTTTCCTATTAACTTGCTAGATACTAGCATTTCAAAAAAAACCAAACATCAGTTTATTAAAGATAACATGTTTCACTTGGTTAAGCTTAGTGCCAAAATTCCTAAAAAATATTTTAATAGATTTGTATTTTTTAAAAAAATAATTAAACATTACCAATCAAAAACAAATTTATGAAATATTGGCTACACCGAATCTTATCACGATTTTTTTTATCAGGCTGTAGCGATTACAATTCGCTTGAAGTGCGCCGTGCTTGCCGATCTAAGGCGCAAGCCAGATTAGCATTTGAGCAAAATTCATTGCCTTACGCCAAAGGCAGAACTTTTATTAATCCGTATTCAGCGTTTAAGTTTTATAAAAAACATAGCTTTCCATTGGTTATCAAGCCTAATGTTGGCGGCTTTTCTCGAGGTGCGTATTTTCCTATTAAAAACAAAGCGCAATTATTAAGGGCCAGTATTGGTGTTAAAAAATGGTGGCCAAATAGTATTATTGAAGAATATTTACTTGGCAAAAACTACCGCGTGGTCATGACAAAATTTGGCATTATGTCTGTACTTAGGCGCTATCCACCTTTTGTAGTTGGCGACGGCGTGCAAACCTTAAGTGAGCTAATTGATACTGAAAATAATTTAAGGCAGCAAATGCAACTGGCGCCGGTAACCCAACCCATACCTAAAAATTCAGCCATTAAGAGGCATTTAAAGCAGCAAGCAATGAGTTTTTCTACAATCCCTGCCGCTAGCAAAAAAGTTTATCTACACTACAATATTTCGCTTAAATTGGGCTCAAGTATTGAAGTGATTGATAAAACCAAGCTAAGTGAAAGTAACAAGCAGGATTTAGCTAAAATATTGAATTTTTTTGATGCTAATATTTTGGGTATTGACGTTATTTGCAAAAAAGGCATTGAAACTGATTTTAAGGCACAACCCTGTATTTTTTTGGAGCTTAATTCTCGTCCATTTTTAAAAATGCATGACAATCCAAGATATGGAAAGGCTCAAAATTTAGAGTTTTTTTATGATAAATTAAACCAACTAGAAGTTACTGAGCATGAAAAATATTAGTAAAAAATATTTGTTTTATGGTTTTATCGCGCTTAATATTGTTGCTGTGGTTTATTTATATTTTAGCGACTATAAAATTGACCCAAAAATGCTCAAAGCATTTTTAACCACTGAATATTTTTTAATATCTTATATTGTTTATATTTTAATTTTAATCATTAGAGGCCTGACATTGTTACCAGGTACTGCTTTTTTGCTGGCAGGTATTTACGTGTTTTCTTTTATACAGGTGTATTTTGCCATTCAAATTGCAATCATTAGTTATTGTTTAATTATCTACAATTTTGCTCATAAGTTAAATTTTAAAGTGCCGAAAAAAATATTAGATTATGAGCATAAAATAAAAACCAAAGAAATTCCTATTATCTTTACGCTGTGCTTTATTCCTGGAATTTCTATCAATGTTTTGGTCTATTTTTTATCCATTATTGACATCAAACTTAAAAATATTTTAATAGGCGTTGTGGCTGGAACTTCAATTACCTCAATCATTTATATCTCAATTATTACCGGCGTATATGAATCGGTAGATTTGGCGCTTAATTAAGAGATTTAAACTGATTTTGATTTAGCCAAAAATCGTCTGCCTTTTTGATAAAACCGGGTATATCCTTTACCCAGAGGTCATTAACCTTTTGACTATAATTAAGATAAAGCTTGTTATTAACGATTGTCCAAATTTTTGGATCGCCATACACACCCGCCCCATCTTGCGCCACGCGCCACGCGCAATGGCCGCCGTACTGTGGTGCATATTTTTGAGGATTGGCTGTAAATAAAGCTAAATTTTCTGAATTTTTAAAATGCCAGTGTTTGTTTCTGTATTCAAAACTAAAGTCTTTTGAGCCTTTAGCAGGTTGGCTTTGGGTGAAATAATTAACCGCATCAAAACCCTCAATAGCATATTCATTACCCTCGCTACCTGCGCCAAACCAAGCGTGCTTACTATAGACAAAATCCAGTGAAAATACTTGCATAGAAAAAACGCTTAGCAAGGTTATTAGGGTTGTTTTTAATATTTTTTTCATATATGACTCCTAGTCGTTTTTTTAAATATTGTAAGTTATTAAGTTAAAAATTGGATTTATATTAAGGGTTTATTAGTAATAATAGGCTTTGTGGCGGCAGGCAAACTTTGTCGCTACAGGCTTGAACAGTTAGTGTCGCGGTAGTTTGAAGCGAATTTTTTAAGGCATAATCAATATTAATTGTATTTTGATATATGGCTAAATCTTCTTTGCTAAACCCGAGTTTAACCTTCTGCCCAGCTGGATAATTAATATACTTAAAATTATCAGAACTAAGCGTTGTGGCAATGAGCGATTTTTGTAAAACTTGATTGGCATTAATGTGCCAACCTTTAGCAATTTTTAGAATAACTTTATCAGCCTTAACGCTGATTTTAATTTTGCCGTTATAAGCATATATCACATTTTCCAACCGGTTATTTTTATGCTCATTGAGATTTTTAACAAGAGTTGAATAAGCACTGGGATTAGCTGCAATAGCACTTGAAAATGTGCCTATTAGCTGCTCACCAAGCTGTCTGTATTTATCTAATTGCAGTCTATCTGCTAATAGATTTAGCATGCCATAAGCAACGCCATTTGGGCCAGGTATGGCACCATCATAGATTTCTTTTGTTGCGCTATTAATACGTTTATTGTTGCTAATTTTAAAGCCGTAATGCTGCTTATCCCAAAAATTATCAAGCGCCTCATCCATTAGTTTTTGCGCGCTCATTAAGTATTTTTGTTGTCCACTGGCATCAAACAGTGCTAATAAGGCATCAGCAAAATAAGCATAGTCCTCAAAAATTGCCTCTTGTGAAGTAATATTGTTAATGCGTACTCGTTTTAGCGTTTTTTGGTAAAAATTAACCATTAAGAATTCGGCTAGGTTTTTTGCTTTTAATAGATATTTATCATCAATATCACCAGCAAGTGCAAAGGTTTTTAGTAATAAGCTGTTCCAAGAAAGCAATATTTTGTTGTCTAATAATGGCTTGACTCGGCGCTGCCTATGTTCATAGAGTTGGTTTAATAGTGGCAAAACCGTATCAAAATCTTTTCTTGTAAGGTTTTGAATGTGTTGATAATGAATCACGTGTCCATTTTCAAACTCACTGTTTTTGCTTAAATCGAAATATTGTTTAAATGTTGAAAAATCATCTTTAAGCACTTGTTGTAATTCTTTTTTACGCCAAGTAAAGAATAAACCCTCTTCACCCTCACTATCTGCATCAGTCGCAGAATAAAAGCCAACATCTTGCATTTCTCTGATGACGTAATCTAGCGTTCTAACGGCGGTGCGTTTATATAAGTACTTGCCAGTTAGTTGGTACGCTTTGATATAAACCAAAGCAAGTTGTGCTTGATTGTAGAGCATTTTTTCAAAATGTGGGAATAACCAGGCAGGATCGGTAGCGTACCGAGCAAATCCGCCTGCCACTTCATCATAAATACCGCCACTGGCCATGGCATCTAATGTGGTGGTTATGGCGTTTAATTGAGTATTATTGGGCTGGCGAATTTGCTCATCAATCAGCATTAAAAGCTGAGGCTCGTTTGGAAATTTTGGCGCATCACTAAAACCCCCATAAAACTCATCAAAGCCCAATAATAAATCATTAACAGCCAGCGTTTGTAAGTTGTTATCCAGTTTTATTTGAGTGGTTTTTTGCTGAATTAATGCATTTTTTATGCTTTCAACCGTTTTGTCGATGCGTTCTTTGTCTGTTTCCCAAATATTTTGTAGGTGGTTTAAAGTGTTGATTAAATCATTTTTTGGGAAGTAGGTGCCAGCAAAAAACCCCTCACCATCAGGCGTCAAAATGACATTAAGCGGCCAGCCGCCATTGCCATTTAAAAGTTGCGAAATGCCCATAAAATGGTTATCAACATCAGGTAAAATTTCTCTGTCAACTTTGATAGAGAGGAATTTTTTATTTAAAGTTTTGGCAACCTCTAAATCCTCAAAACTCTCTTCTTCCATCACGTGACACCAATGACAAGTCGCATAACCAATGGACAGAAAAATAAGTTTATTTTGTTGTTTGGCTAATTTAAAGGCTTCATCGTCAAAACCAAACCAATTAACAGGATTGTGTGCATGCTGTAACAAATAAGGTGAGTTGGCCAAAATTAGATGATTAACAAACTGCGCGCGATGGTTGTTTATATGTCTAGTACGCGGCTGGTAATTTTCATTTTTTTGCTGATAAGCATCGAATAATTCTTGGTTAGTGTGAGCCATAATAATATTAGGTAAAAAAAGTAATATTAGCAATATTTGCGTCATTATTTAAAAATTTTAATCAAAAATATTACCATCATCATTGACCTTGGCATTCTATTTTATGAGGCTTGCTGATGTTGCTTGTTTTTTCAATTGAAATCAGTACGGCGCTGCCGGATAATTTGTTAATTAAAGCTGAATTTAGGATTATGTTCATACTATTTTTCAAAAGAAGGGTTATTTTAAAAAATATAATCGTTTTTTAAGCTGCCCATTTATTTTGATAGTCTATGTAAGTTGGTAGTATCTCTGGATTTTTTATATCTTCTATAGAAATAATAATCTCTCCATCTTGAATCATCAGTAAAGCTTCTTGAGTAATTTTAAAGATTTTTTTTACCTGTTTCAGGCATCAATCCAATACGTAATACTTTATCGCCTTTTTTAACCCATAGTGTACAAGCATTTTTTTTATCAATATGCTTGTGCGTTACTACTGTCACTAATACTTGTTGTTTTGATAAATCAGTATCAATATCCCAGCCTGCTTGAGCATGGGCAGCTTGATTAAATAAAATAATACTAAATAGCAAGCCTAAACCTGCAAAACCGCTTAATAGATAGCGCCAAGCACTTAAGCAGGCGGCTATTATGCCAACCTTCTCAGGTTCGACGACTGGCTGAGCTGATTGAGATAGTTCTGCACTAATATTTTGCCAAATTTTTTCGGCAGATTCTTTGCTTAAAGGTGCGTGAGTATTAAGTTTGGTTAAGTGTAGTTGCCACTGCTTAAGTGTTTGTTTGAATTCTTGTGTTTGCTCAATGGCTTGTTTTTCTTGTTCGTTTAGCAGTCCTAGTGCGTATTGAAGTGCCAATAAGTTGTGATTAGTCATTAATTTTCTCCAAGCATTTTTTAAGGGTTGGCATCGCTCTACGCACCCATGTTTTAATCGTGTTTAACGGCGTGTTGAGTGTTTTTGCAATAGTCTCGTAAGTCAGACCATTAAAATAAGACAGCAGTAAAACATTCATGATTTCTGGTTTAAGTTGTTGTAAACAGTCATGTAAGTGCTGGTTGGTTTGTTGTTGTTCAAGTTTGTTTAATGTTTGAATTTGCTCGTCATCAATAACGCTTAAATCAAAATCATCAGCAATCTGTAGGTTTTTTTTGCGATAAAAATCAATTGCATGATTTCTGGCAATGGTTACCATCCAGGTTAGTGGCTGGGATTTTCCAGCATTGTAGTCGGATAAATTGTGATATATTTTTATAAACACTTCTTGTAGGCAGTCCTGTGATAATTGCTCTTGTCTTAAGATACGTAAAATCACGCCATATAGTTGCGTGGCAGATAACTGATAGATGTGATGAAAATTTTTATCGCTTAATGGCTGGGAAAAATAGTAGGCTAATTTTTTTTTGCATAAAGTTATTTTACGAATTTTTTATTAAATTGGTGCAACTATTTTCAAAGTTGTTGCGTAGAATTAGATGTGAGCTGGTTAAAGCTTACATTTTAAATATAACTCTTGGAGAAAGACATGAATACAATTTTAAAAGCAACCATTGCTAGTATGGCAATTATTGGATCAAACGCCTTAGTATTAGAAGCTGTTGCGCTTGATAAAGGTATGGAAAAATGTTACGGCGTAGTTCAAGCTGGAAAAAATGACTGTGCAACTAAAACTTCATCTTGCGCAGGTTCTGCAACTGCAGATGGTCAGTCAGATGCATTTGTTGCCATGCCAAAAGGTTTATGTGATAAATTAGTAGGAAGCTCATTGAAGTCTTCTTAATTTTTTAGACTGTTACTGATGTATCAGTTTTTATTCAACTTATAAGCCTTTAGTTGAAACTTAATCACAATCAAGCCATTTTTTACTTGATTGTGATTTTTTTTGGAGAAAAAAATGAAAAAAAATGTCGGCGGAATTGATAGAGCTTTAAGAATAGCAGTAGGCGCAACGCTTGTTGCTTATGCGCTTTATAGTGGCGCTGTATGGGCGTGGATTGGCCTTATTCCATTAGCAACAGGACTGATAGGATGGTGTGCTTTTTATCCAATCATTGGATGCTCAAGCTGTCAGAAAAAATAATGAAAATCGTTATTTTGTTATTACTATTACCTTTTAATATTTTTGCTGCTTTTACAACGCTTTCAACCCAGCAGGTACAAGCAAAAATAACTCAAGGCGTTACTATTATTGATGTGCGTAGGCAGGACGAATATAACAAATACGGCATCATTTCGGGTGCGCACAAAATGACCTTTTTTGATGCAAAAGGGCAATACAATGCCCAGCAATGGCTGGATAATTTAGCAAAAGTTCTACCCAATAAAAATGCTGAATTTATTTTGGTTTGCGCCCATGCCAATCGCACTAAAACCATTGGCCATTTTTTAAATACTAAAACCGCTTATAAAAATATCTTTGAGCTTGACGGCGGCATTAATTATGGCTGGATTGACAAAGGTTTGGCAACCACAAAAATAGCATCAAGGACTGATGCGCCTTGGTATCAATTTTGGTAAATGATGCTTAATAACGCCGGCATTGGATTGCGTTATCAGCACTTAAGTCAAGTACTTGAGCAGCAACCTGACGTGGCTTGGCTTGAAGTTCATTCTGAAAATTTCTTTTATGATAATGTTGCTACGCTGCAGTTAGAAGAAATTAGTGAAAATTACCCAATTAGCCTGCACACAATCGGGCTTTCATTAGGCTCTCATGATAAGCTAGATCAAAAACACTTGCAAAATTTAGTCGCTGCAGTGGCTCGCTTTAAGCCTGATTTGATTTCTGATCATCTTTCTTGGTCAAACGTCAATGGCAATAGTTTGAACGATTTATTGCCTGTGCCTTATACGCAAGAATCTTTAAACAATTTTGCTGACAAAGTTAAGCAAGTACAAGATGCGCTTGGCCGGCAGATTTTGATAGAAAATCCTTCTTCTTATCTGCAATTTAAAGACTCTAATATAAGCGAATGGGAGTTTTTTGCCAGTTTGCCGCAGCTTTGTGGTTGCGGCTTGTTGCTCGATGTTAATAATATTTTTGTCAGCTGCTTTAATCATAATTATCAGCCTCAGGATTATTTAAATGCCATTGATAAAGACGATGTATTTGAGATTCACCTAGCTGGGCATAGTAAAAAAATCCTACAGCAGGGCGACTTATTAATTGACGACCATTCTGAAAGGGTTAGTCGCGAGGTTTGGGATTTGTATCAAACCACGCTTGAGCAAATTGGCAACAAACCAACATTGATTGAGTGGGATACAAATATTCCTGATTTGTCAGTACTACTTGATGAGGCAAAACAAGCGCAGAGGTTTCTCGATGCTTAAAAAATTGCAAACTGAATTTTATCAAGATGTTCTCAATCCTGATCAAGCTCATAACTACCTGTCTAGCGGTAATTTTAGTGGCAGTGATTTAATTAAAATTTATCACAATAATTATTTTTCTAATTTGACAGGCGCACTGAGTAGCACTTATTCTTGTGTTAAGCGCCTAGTTGGCGATGATTTTTTTCTTATGCTGGCAACGCAATTTATTCGTGCTAACGCCTCAAAAACTGCCAATTTAGTCGATTATGGCGAAGGATTTTGTGGATTTATTGAGCAGCATGAGCAGTGCCAAGGTTTGCCTTATTTGGCAGACGTGGCAAAATTTGAAAGATTTTATGAGCGCTGTTATTTTTCGATTAATGATAAATTTTTAATGCAATCTCAATACCCAATTATCAAAATTTGGCAGCTGGATGAAAATAGCGAGCAACTCGATTTTAACGCAGCAGGTATTTATCTAAAAATTAGTAAAAAAGGTGGTAAAGTAGTTGTAGAAAGATTAACCAAACAGGAGTATGACCATGAACAAAATAATTAATTTTTATAATGCAGTTTTTGCATTTATCCACAAATATAGCACTGACATCTTCAAACTGTTTGTGCGTTTGTACGTAGCAGATGCATTTTTTCGTGCAGGATTAACAAAACTCGGCAGCTGGGATTCGCAAATGCCTTTTTTATCTTCAAGCGCACAATATTTATTTGAAAATGAATATCAAGTGCCTATTATTCCTTGGGAATTGGCAGCTTATTTAGGCACAGCAGCTGAATTGATTCTACCCATACTTTTGGTTTTAGGTTTGGCGACAAGATTGATGGCTGTTAAATTGTTTATGTTTAATATTATTGCCGTTATTTCTTATCCAACGATTTGGGCAGGTGGATTTTATGATCACAAACTTTGGGGCGTTATGTTGTTAGTAACTGTTATTTATGGACAAGGAAAATTTGCACTTGATTATTTTATTTGTAAAAAAAATACTCAAGGTTAATTTAACTTAAAAAAGGAAAAAAACAATGAAAACAGAAGTAATGGAAGTTGTTAATACGGTGACACCTGTTTTGGAGGTGTTATCTACCTTATTTATTTTTGCCGTGGGTTTGGTATTTTTAGTTATTTTTGTTACCTTTATATTTGATATCACCCAAAGAAAAAATGCAATCTTGCGCAATTATCCTGTTGTTGGGCATTTTCGTTATTTATTTAACAGTTTGGGAGAATTTTTTCGTCAGTATTTCTTTGCGATGGACAGAGAAGAAATGCCGTTTAATCGTGCTGAACGTCAGTGGGTAAATGGCGCAGCGAGCGACAAGGATAATACCGTTGCATTTGGCTCTACAAAAAATTTAAATATTGTCGGTACGCCAATATTTATTAATTGTCCTTTTCCAACATTGGATGATGAGGCTGCTAAAACCACAGCCATGACCATTGGCGAGCATTATTGCCAAAATCCTTATAATGCATACTCTATTGTTAACATCTCTGGCATGAGTTATGGGGCAATTTCTAAACCTGCGGTTTTGGCATTTTCTAAGGGCGCTAGAATGGCAAATTGTTGGTATAACACTGGCGAAGGCGGTTTGAGTTCATATCATTTGGAAGGTGGCGCTGATATTGTTTTTCAAATAGGTACGGCCAAATATGGCGTTTGCGATGAAAACGGCAACTTAGATGAAGAAAAATTAAAAGAAATTGCTAAAAATCCGCAAGTTAAGATGTTTGAAATAAAAATATCACAAGGCGCAAAGCCCGGTAAAGGCGGAATTTTGCCAGGCGCAAAAGTCACAAAGGAAATTGCTAAAATTCGAGGGATTGAAGCGACTCAAGATTCCATTTCACCCAACCGCCATAAAGACATTTCTAATCCGCAAGAGTTGATTGATTTTATTAATAAAGTTCGCAGAATAACCGAAAAACCAGTAGGTTTTAAAACCGTGATTGGGCATACCCGATTCTTAAAATCTGTGCTTCAAGAAATTAAAACCAGAGGTATTGAACACGCGCCTGATTTTATTACCATTGATGGCGGAAATGGTGGGACAGGCGCAGCGCCTATGGCGCTGATAGATAATGTTGGATTGTCTTTAAAAGAAGCGCTACCTCTAGTAATTGATAAATTGCTAGAGTTTGGTTTTAAACAAAGAATAAAAGTAATCGCCTCAGGAAAATTAATCACCCCTGCTGAAGTAGCATGGGCATTATGCGCCGGTGCAGATTTTATCACTTCGGCTCGAGGTTTTATGTTTTCAATTGGCTGTATTCAAGCATTAAAATGCAATAAAAATACCTGCCCAACGGGCATTACCACGCACAATAAAAGATTACAAAAAGGCTTAAACCCTGCAAATAAAGCTGTTAAAGTGGCAAATTATGTTAAAAATATGCAACAATCAGTAGAGATTATTGCACACTCTTGTGGGGTTAAAAAGCCAAGAGAGCTAGACAGAAGTCACGTTAGAATTGTTGGTAACAATGGATTGTCCATACCTATGGACGAGCTCAACCCTTACCCCAAGGAGATTTAACAATGAAAGCATCGGATTTATTTATAAAAGCATTAGAAAATGAAGGAGTTGAATATGTTTTTGGCGTTCCTGGCGAAGAAAATCTTGATTTTTTAGACGCTTTAAAAAACTCAAGTATTAAGTTTATTTTAACCAGACATGAGCAGGGCGCCGGCTTTATGGCAGCCACTTATGGCAGGATGACAGGCAGAACAGGGGTTTGTTTGGCAACCCTAGGCCCAGGTGCAACCAATCTTGTTACCTGCGCAGCTTATGCGCAGCTCGGCGCTTTCCCGATGTTAATGATTACTGGGCAAAAGCCGATTAATTCAAGCAAGCAAGGCAAATTTCAAATTATTGATATTGTTAGAATGATGGAGCCGCTAACTAAGTCTGCCAAGCAAATTGTGAATGGCGGCATGATAACATCCTTAGTGCGTGATGCTTTTCGTTTGGCCGAAGAGGAAAGACCTGGCGCAGTACATTTGGAATTGCCTGAAGACGTAGCAGCAGAAGAAGTGAAAGATTGGCATATATTTCCTGTGCATGAAATTCGCCGCCCTGATGCCGATCAAAAAGCCATAGAGATGGCTGTAAAAATGATTAAAAATGCCAAAAATCCTTTGGTGTTGATTGGCGCAGGTGCCAATCGAAAAAAGCTATTTAAACCGATGCAAAATTTTATTGACAAAACCTGCATCCCATTTTTCAATACGCAAATGGGCAAAGGTGTGGTCAGTTGTGAAAACCCTTTGTTTTTAGGAACCGCTGCATTGTCTGATGGCGACGTCTTGCACCGAGCGGTTAAAATGGCAGATTTAATTATTAATATCGGTCATGATGTGGTGGAAAAGCCGCCATTTTTTATGCATGTAGATGGGCAACAAGTGATTCATATTAACTTTAACTCCGCTCAAGTCGATGAGGTATATTTTCCTCAACTTGAGGTTATTGGCGATATTGAAACCAGCGTTAATCGCTTGGCATTGGCGCTTGATAATAAGCTAACTAATTGCTCGTTAGAGTTATTAAAATTTAGAAAAGAGATTAAGCAAGTTATTCACGAAAAAGACAACGATAATGCTTATCCTTTATTGCCGCAACGTATTGTTGCAGACGTGCGCCGCGCTTTAAACAAGGATGCAATCATCGCATTAGATAACGGCATGTATAAACTTTGGTTTGCGCGCCATTATCATACTTATATGCCTAACACTGTTTTACTTGATAACGCTTTAGCAACCATGGGCGCAGGCTTACCAAGCGCTATGGCGTGCGCTTTAATTTATCCAGACAAGCAAGTAATGGCTGTGTGCGGGGATGGTGGTTTTATGATGAATTCCCAAGAAATTGAAACCGCAGTACGTTTAAAGCTTAATTTGGTAGTATTAATTGTAACTGACAGTGCTTATGGCATGATTCGCTGGAAGCAGGAAGGCCAAGGTTTGGATGATTTCGGCCTAGAATACAACAATCCTGACTTTGTTAAATATGCCGATAGTTACGGCGCAATAGGGCACAAAGTGCAAAGTGCTGATGAGTTTACGCCATTAATTCAATCTTGTTTTGAGCAAGGCGGCGTGCATATTATTGACGCGCCGATTGATTATCAAGAAAACAAAAAGCTATTCCCCGAGCAATTGCAAAACCTATAGGAGCAATCTATGAGCCAATTAATCGTTAAACAAGCCTATACAGGAAAAGTATTAAAAGAGTTGCCAATGGATGATGCAGCGGCCGTTGAACGTATGCTTGATTGCGCTTATTCGTTGCACAAATCTGGCGCTCTACCAATCTATCAACGCATTAGTATTTTACAAAATTTGTCAAAATTAGTGGCTGATGAGCATGAAGATTTTGCCCAGCTGATTGCCAATGAAGGTGGCAAACCCATTCGAGATGCCCGCGTTGAAGTAACGCGCGCTGTTGACGGTATTGGTATTGCTATTGCGCAAATACGCAACATGGAGGGCGAGCAAATACCCATGGATATGACAGCGGCCGGCGCAGGCAGAACAGCTTTTACTATTATGGAGCCAATTGGCGTGGTGGTGGCGGTGAGCGCTTTTAATCATCCGCTTAATTTAGCCATTCATCAGGTGATTCCAGCCATTGCCACGGGCTGCCCAGTTATTATCAAACCTGCCGCGGCAACGCCGCTATGTACACTGCGTTTGGCGCAGTTAATCATACAAGCAGGCTTGCCAGAAGGCTGGATGCAGGTAGCAATTGTTAATAATGAAAATGCCGAAAAATTAGTCACCGACTCGCGCACAGCATTTTTTAGTTTTATTGGCTCTGCTAAAGTGGGCTGGTATCTAAAATCAAAACTGGCACCAGGAACGCGCTGCGCTCTAGAGCACGGCGGCGTAGCGCCGCTTATTTTTGATTCTTGTCAGCATGAAGATGGTTTTATCAATGGTGCAGTTAAGGCCAGCATGTATCATTCTGGTCAAGTATGTGTTTCATTACAGCGAATTTATCTACCTAAAAATAGAGCAGAAGAATTGGCAGGAAAAATTGCCGACATGGCTTCAAAACAAGTTGTGGGTGACGCAATTAATGAAGATAGCGATTTAGGTCCATTAATCTCAGCCAAAGAAACAGACCGAATTGAAACTTGGGTAAATGAAGCCGTTGAACAGGGCGCAACCTTATTAACGGGTGGAAAGCGCATTAATGCAGTGAGTTACGAGCCAACGGTTTTACTTAATCCATCTAAAGACTCGAAAGTATCAACCCATGAGATTTTTGGCCCCGTTGTTTGCGTGTATAGCTATGAAGACATCAATGATGCAGTTAAAGCTGCGAATTGTTTAGAAGTATCGTTTCAGGCGGCTGTTTTTAGCAATGATATTTCATTGGCAATGGAACTAGCAACAAAACTAGAGGCTTCGGCGGTAATGATTAACGATTACACCACCTTTAGAGTTGATTGGATGCCATTTGCTGGACGCAAGCATTCAGGTTACGGCATTGGCGGTATTGGATATAGCATGAAAGATATGCTTGAGCATAAAATGCTGGTGATTAAAGATTAAAGATTAAAGATTAACTTTTAAATTGATGGTTGTAAAGACCGGCGTACTCGCCTTTAGCATCGAGCAGTTCTTGATGAGAGCCTTGTTCAATAATATTTCCAGCACTTAATACAATAATTCTATCGGCCTTTTGAATGGTGCTTAAACGGTGGGCAATAATAATAGTGGTTCGGTCTTTTTGCATATCGTCAATCGCGGCTTGTACTTGTTTTTCAGTGGCCGAATCAAGCGCTGAAGTAGCTTCATCTAAAATCAAAATCGGACTGTCTTTGGCGATAGCTCTGGCAATCGCAAGGCGCTGACGCTGACCGCCTGAAAGTTTAGCGCCATCTTCGCCAATTTGAGTATCAAACTGATCGGGCATTTTTGTAATAAAATCAGTTGCATTGGCTGTTTTTGCTGCGTGTTCGATTTGTGCACTGGTCATTGTATCTAGCTGACCTAGGGCGATATTGCCTTTGACAGTATCGTTAAATAGGCGCACGTTTTGATCAACAAAGGCAATTTTTGAGCGTAATGAATCAATTTCTAGCTCGTTAATATCGATGCCATCAATACTAATAGAGCCGCTTGATGGCGAGTAAAACCTTGTAATAAGCTGAATAATGGTGGTTTTTCCACTGCCCGTTGAGCCCACTAAGGCAATGGTTTCACCTGATTTTATGTCTAAATTAATATAATTAAGAACACTTGAATCTTTGGAATATCCAAACGAAACGTTGTTAAATTTAATGGCTCCTTGGGTTTTTTTCAGTTGCTGTTTGCCTTGATTTTTTTCTTCAATTTCATCAAGCAAAGCAAACACGCTTTGCGCTGCTGCCATGGCAATTTGTAGTGGTTTGTTGATGTTAACTAAACTTTTAGCAGGTTTAACAAGCATACCCATAGCAGTAAAAAAAGATAAAAACTCGCCAGCACTCATTTGCAATGAGGTGGCAGAAAAATACACCACACTAGCGAGTGATAGCCCAATTAAAATATTAACAAAACCAGTATTAAATGCACCCGTCATATCGACTTTAAAGCGCTGCTGACGAATGCCTTTAATCAGCTTGTTAAATTTGCTGCTTTCTTGCTCTTGTGCATGGTAAATCTTAATTAAAGAGTTTCCAGAAATATTTTCATCTAACAAGTGGGTGATATTGCCCATTGATTTTTGAACTTTTTTGCTGGCATTGCGCATTCGATTAGAGGAAAATTTAACAACGAAAAAGACCAACGGCAAAAGAATAATTAACGACAAACTTAGCTGCCAATTTTTATAAAAAAGATAGCTAATTAAGATAATAACAGTCAGTGATGATTTGATAAAATTTAGCCAAATAGTGGAAGCTGCCGCCGCTATTTGCTCAACATCAAACGTGAGCTTAGAAAGTGTTTTTCCAGTAGGGTGCTGATCAAAATAAGATTTGGGTAATTTGAGCAGTTTAGCAAACATATCAGAGCGTAAATCCATGATAACTTTGTTAGATACCCAAGAGCTGACTGCTGTTGATGTTAAGGCAAAAATTGAGCTTAATACAATAATGCCGAATAAAGCTAAAGCATAAAAAAGTGCGGTTTGTGTGTTGCGTTCGCTGGAAAATAAATCATCAACAATACGCCCTGTGATTTCTGGAATGGCGCTTTCAAGTGCGGTTGCAAATATCATCATTACCGAAGTAAAGATAAGTTTGCCAACATGTGGTTTTAAATACTTAAATAGGCGAGAAACAAATTGTTTGTATTGCATCAATATTTACTGTCATTTAATACGCCATATTCTACACAGTTTTGTGTATCATAACCATTTCAACTTTGTTACTTTTCAATGGCAACAAAATACATCTTTATTACTGGCGGCGTGGTTTCTTCCCTAGGAAAAGGCATTGCTTCTGCATCTTTAGCTTCTATTTTAGAGTCTCGTGGTTTGAATATAACCATGCTTAAACTCGACCCTTATATTAACGTGGACCCGGGCACCATGAGTCCGCTTCAGCATGGCGAAGTTTTTGTAACTAATGACGGCGCTGAAACCGACCTAGATTTAGGTCACTATGAGCGTTTTATTCGTCAGCAATTAGGCAAGAAAAACAACTTTACAGCTGGGCGCGTATATGAAAATGTCATCAAGCGCGAGCGCCGAGGTGATTATTTGGGCGCAACTGTGCAAATTATTCCGCATATTACCAATGAAATTAAAGCTTTAGCTCAAGCAGGTGCAAAAGGTGCAGATATTGCTTTGGTTGAAATTGGCGGCACGGCAGGTGATATTGAATCTTTGCCATTTTTAGAAGCAATTCGGCAAATGAGTCTTGAGCTTGGTCGTGAAAATACGCTGTTTATCCACCTGACGTTATTGCCTTATATTAAAGTGGCGGGCGAGTTAAAAACCAAACCAACTCAGCATTCAGTTAAAGAGCTAAGAGGCATTGGTATTCAGCCGGATATTCTAATTTGCCGCTCTGAGTACCCGTTGCCCGAGGCTGAGCGCGAAAAAATTGCCTTATTTACCAGCGTGCCAAAAGGTTCAGTTTTTACCTCTTTGGATGTTGATACCATTTACAAGGTTCCGCGTGCATTGCACGAGCAAGGCTTGGATGAAGTGGTCATTAAAAAACTCAATATTCAATGTGGTCCAACCGATTTAAGCGAATGGGACAGCGTTATTAGCAAGCTAAATAATCCTAAGTCGAGCGTTGATATTGCCATGGTAGGAAAATATACAGATCTAACTGAGGCTTATAAATCTCTTTCTGAAGCGTTATTACACGGCGGCATTCATACTGGTACAACTGTTAATATCCATTATTTTGACTCTGAAGAAATTGAGAAAAATGGGGTGGATTGTTTAAGCGAAATGAGCGCTATTTTGGTTCCGGGCGGCTTTGGCAATCGAGGCATTGAAGGCAAAATTGCAACCGCGCAATTTGCCCGTGAAAACAACATACCTTATTTGGGTATTTGCTTGGGTATGCAAGTTGCAGTGATTGAATATGCACGCAATATGGCAGGCATGACTGACGCCAATAGCACCGAGTTTAATTCGGCCACGCCGTATCCAATTGTAGCGCTAATTACCGAATGGCAAGATGAAGATGGCTGCACGCAAATTCGAGATAAAGATTCTGATTTAGGCGGTACGATGCGTCTTGGCGGGCAAGAATGCGCTTTAGTTGACGGCACAAATGCCCGAGAAATTTATGGCAAAGCTATTATCACCGAGCGTCATCGTCATCGTTATGAAGTTAACAACAGGTTAATTGAAAAAGTACAAGCAGCAGGATTGATTATTTCAGGTCAATCGATTGACGGCACTTTAGTTGAAATGGTTGAAGTTGAAAATCACCCCTGGTTTGTGTGCACACAATTTCACCCTGAATTTACCTCAACCCCGCGTGATGGACATCCATTATTTGAAAGCTTTATTAAGGCCGCCAATAAAGCGCACAATTTAATTTTATCTTCTTAATCAAACTTTATTAGTGTTTAAAACCGCTTTAGATCACTGGGGAGAAGATAGTTTTGCTAAACACTTTAGAGCAGCTATTCGAGCGCTTGAATTGGATCAATTACCATTGAAAGAGTGCTGCAATTACAGCGCAATGATTGACAAAGATTCAATCGACGTGATGATTTTATCCAGTTCAGCCAATGAAAAAACCATCAAGCTAAAAATCGGCGTTTTCTTTTGCGAGGTATTATCAGGCTGCGCTTGTAGTGATGATCCCTCTCAAGCACAGATGCTTGAAAATTCGTATTGTGAGTTATTGGCGCAGATCGACCGATCGAGTGCAAAAATAAAATTTAGTTACGCTTCTTACGCTTCTTAATAAACTGCATTAACCGACGTTTTTTGGTAACTTGACGCGCATTAAGTTCGTTTTTGTTATCTTTAAAAGGATTTTCGCCACTTTTGTATTCGATTCTAAGCGGCGTGTTGGTAAGTTTAAGTGCACTGATAAAAAAGTTTTTTAAGTAGCGATCATAAGCATTGGGCACGTTTTGTAAGTGATTACCATGAAAAGTCAGCGTTGGCGGAAAAATATCTGTTTGATTGACGTATTTTATTTTTAAGCGCCGACCTTTAACCGGCGGCGGCTGATGACCGGCATTTGCACTTTCTAAAATTTTGTTTAAAGTTGAGGTAGAGTGTTTCGTGCTAGCATTGGTATAAGCCTTAATAATGGGCGCAAAAAGTTTGCCAACGCCTGAACCATGTAGCGCTGAAATAGTGTGTACGCTGGCATAATTGACAAAGGTTAGTTTTACATCAAGTTTGCGCTTAACCTCTGATTTTTGATAAGCATCCAATCCATCCCACTTATTGATGACAATCAACAGGGCGCGACCTTTGTCAGCGATCATGCCGAGTAGGGTTGCGTCTTGCTCGGTTACGCCTTCATGAGCATCGAGTACTAAAATCACCACGTGCGACCTGTCCAGTGCATCAATGGCTTTAATGATGGAAAAAATCTCGACTTTTTCATGGGTTGAGCGTTTACGCCGAATGCCTGCCGTGTCAATCAGGGTGTATTTTTGATTTTCGCGTTCAAAGGGAATGTAAATACTATCGCGCGTTGTGCCAGGCATGTCAATGGCCAAAACCCGCTCTTCGCCCAAAATTCGATTAATCAAGGTTGATTTTCCCACATTAGGCCTGCCTAATACAGCAACTGCAATGCCTTCAATTTCTTCTTCAGCTTCTTCTTCCAAGGCTACTTGCGGCAGCAAAGGTAGCGTGTGATCAATTAAGCTGTCAATACCTTGGCCATGTTCTGCTGAAATTAAAATTGGCTCGCCTAAACCCAATTCGTAAAACTCAGCAGCCATCACTTCTTTTAAACCTTCAGATTTATTACAAACAAGTACGATATTTTTTTTAAGCCTTCTGAGCCTAGCAGCAATTTCCAAATCAAGACTAATAACGCCGTCTCGACTGCTAACAATAAAATAAATCACATCAGATTCTTCTAGGGCGTTTAATACCTGCCCTTGGATGCCGCTATCTACAACATTATCTTCGTTAGTTAAGCCGCCAGTATCAATAATGGTGACAAAGGTTTGACTGTCATCATCAAACAAAATCTCGGTGTATTGACGGTCACGAGTCAGCCCTTCAAAGTCAGATACTAAAGCCTGACGAGAGCCACTAAGCCGGTTGAATAGGGTGGACTTGCCAACATTTGGACGTCCAACGAGTGAAATTGTAGGTAGAACCATAATGATTTTTTAATTAAGGTCAGCTAATTTAATGTTGATTAAACTTTGCAATTCAGAGTTTTTAGAGAGTTGAGTCAGTGCAAGCTGGTAATGCTCTTTGGCTTTATCGATTTGCTTATCGGCTACATAAATATCCGCTTTTAACTGATTGAAGAGTCCATCAAATTCGCCTGATTTTTTGCTATCAAGCGTGGCGAGCGCTACTTTAAAGTCGCCTGTTTCTAATTGTATGCTTGCGACTCTTAAGGCTGCAATGTTGGCAATTAAGGTATTTTCATCATCCACTAGGCCTGATAAATACTGTAAAGCCAACTCGTAGTTTTTAGCTTTAGCAGCTATTTTAGCCTGCATTAAAACAGCTTGTTGTTGATAGCTACTATCAGCATGATTAGCGCTAAGCTGTTTATAAGCACTTGAACTGGCATCTAAATAAAGCGCTCTAGCATCAACAGCTTGTTCAGACTGATAGGTTTTATAAGCGCCAAAGCCCCAAATTCCTCCGAGTCCAAGTGCAACGCTAGCAACAATTGGCAGCCCGTTTTCTTTAATCCACTTTTTAACCTGCTCTTCTTGTTCGTCTTCCGTCTTGCCAACTTCAATAAAGTTTTTCATCTGCATTCCTTTAAATATTTGATTGCCTCATCTAGGCTTAGTGTTTGCTGCTCATCTTGTGATTTTAATGGCTTAATGCTTACTTGGTTGTTATTTAACTCTTGCTCGCCAATAATTAGAGCAAAGTCAGCGCCAGCTTTATCCGCTTTTTTAAACTGACTCTTAAAGCTGCCTAAGCTGATGTCATTATAAATGCTAATATTGCTTACAGCATCATGAATGGCGTTAGCTATTTGCATAGATTTAAACTGAGCCTCGTTACCCATTGCCATAATATAAACGGTTAATTTATGATTAGAAATCTGCACATTTTGCTCTTCTAATAGCAAAATAAGGCGTTCTAAACCAATAGCCAGACCCACCGCATCGGTTGATTTTCCGCCCATTTTTTCAACTAAATCGTCATAACGCCCGCCTGCACAAATGGTGTTTTGAGCGCCAAGATCAGTCGTAGTCCATTCAAATACTGTGCGATTGTAATAATCAAGCCCGCGAACTAATCGAGTATTAATTACAAAATCGATATTCAGGCAGTTAAGGTAGCTTTTAAATTGTTCAAAATGCTCAGCAGATGCCCCATCTAAATGCTCGATTAATTTTGGCGCATTGTTAATCAGCGCTTGCATATCGTTATTTTTACTGTCTAATATGCGCAAAGGATTGATTTCTAAGCGCCTAAGGCTGTCTTCATCAAGCTGATCTTTATGCATTGAAAAATAATCAATTAAAATTTGACGATAACTTGCTCTAGCTGCTGCTGAGCCTAATGTATTAATTTCAAGGGTGATATTTTTTAAGCCTAGTTTTTTCCACAGGCTATGGGTAATCATGATTAATTCGCTGTCGATTTTTGCATCACTAGCACCAAACACCTCAAGACCTACCTGATGAAATTGTCGGTACCTGCCTTTTTGCGGGCGTTCACGCCTAAACATTGCACCCTGATAAAAGACTTTTTGAATGCCTTCTCTAGGCAAATTGTGCTCAATCATCATACGCACACAACCTGCAGTGCCTTCAGGGCGCAAGCTAAGTAAATCGCCATTAGAATCTTTCCAAGAATACATTTCTTTTTCAACAATGTCAGTTGCCTTGCCAATAGCGCGGCAAAAGGTATCAGTTTTTTCAACCACAGGCGTACGGATATTTTTATAACCGTAAGCGTTAAACAAATCAGCAATCGTGCGTTCTACAAATGTCCAAAGATCAGAGTCTTTAGGTAGTAGATCATTCATGCCGCGAATGGCTTGGATTTTTTTACTCATTTGCTTGATTTAGATTCAAGTTTAAAGCCGCTATTTTACCAATAATTACAAGGCTTTATTTTGTATTAAATTTTAAGTTATTTTGTAATAGACAAAAAAAAGAACAGCCTAAGCTGTCCTTTTTTTAGTGCTTTTTAGATTGCTTTTAACAAATTATCAAAAGTTAATCCTAACGCCAATGCGCCCTTCATAGCCATTGTTATCGCCAATCTTGTTTAGGCTTGTATTAGCTTTGATTTCGCCGTACAAAGAATGCTCATCATTATTCCAGTTGTACGAGCCGCCAACGCCGATTTCACCGGTCCAATCATCTGCATTGCTGTCCAGGTTAAAGCCTGATACATTCACGCTGCGATCATTGTTAAACTCATGAATGACGTTAGCAATGAAGTAAGTATGACTACGCTCATCTTTCTTGGTAATGTTTCTATCTAGCGTAACACCTAAGCGGACTCTTAAGCTCTTGTTTTCTACTAAGGCTACTTGTTCAGCATTAGGACCAACAAAGCTGTCAAAATCAATGGTTGAATAGATAAGCTGCGCTTGCGGGGTAACAAACAAAGTATTCTCATCATTAATGCTATGACGCTGGCCCACTTCTATTGAAGCGGTGTAACCATCGCCATCAACAGCGCTGGCGCCGCCGCCAACGCCGCTGGCTGCAAGGTCTAACTCATACCAGTTTTTTTGCACCTGGCCGTCAATATATAAACCCTCATTATCATACCAAGTTGCTGACAACCCAATGCCGTAACCATCGGTATCGATATTGCTGTTGCCAGCAGTTGTTGATACATCTGTATCAGCCGCGGAAGAATTGATATTAACGCCTAACATTAAGTAGCCTTCATCAGTTTTTTTAGATTTTACATCGATGCCTAATTTTATCTGTTGGTAATCTACTTCATAGTTAGCTGAGGTGGTTGAGTTATTAGCGTCTTGTTTTGCTTTGCCGCCTACAACAGTTAACCAGGCATCGGCTTTTGGATTGGTTGTATCACCACTTGAGGCTCCGGTTTGTTGCCAGTTACGATTATCTATGCGCTCTTGTAAGGTAGGCAAACGATTAAGGGTAAACATGCCTGCGGTTATGTGTTCATAAGCGGAGGCAATGGCGGTAAAGTCAGCTTGCAATACCCAGTCATCACCCACGTTGTTAAGTGCGTTATAGTTAAACGCACCATTAACAATCGGAGGGCTTACTAGATTAAAAATTGCAGCGCCGCTAGCGGTGTCATCAACTACGACAATATCATTACCCGTGGCGCTGCCAGCTGCGGCAATATCGTTGACGCTTACGCTGGTAGTACCGCTGCTGTTAGCACCTTGCAATACTAAAGTATCTGCGCTGTCGGTTGAAGTATCAACATCTACTAACAGTTGTCCGCCGCCAGTGTAATCGCCAGAGACAATAACAGAATCACCCGCGACGCCGTCTTGCATGGTGAGTATGCCTGAATTTCTTAAATTACCTGTGATAGCCAGAGCGCTACCTGAAGCGTCTAATATGCCGCCGGCATTGGTTGTTAATGTGCCTGCTGTTAGTAAGTTATCACTAAAGGACATGATTGATCCTGCATCAATAACAACGTTTTCCCAATTAACAATATTAGCACCAACAAGCGCGGCGCTTGAACCGCTAAAGGTCAGTACATCAGTAAAGCCGTCAGCTGTATCAGTATCATCACCGCCGTCAAACAGCGTTACGCCGCTAAAATCGCCGCCGGCAAAGGTTAGGTTGTCTGAACCATCACCTAAAGAGATGGTGCCTGCAACGCTGGCGCCGGTATTAACGGTTGTTGTGCTGTCACCGCCATTGTTAAAAATGCCTAAACCTGCAGTAGAACTAACCGCTGCACCGCTATTAGGAATGATGGTTGTATTGCTGCCTGCAAGCGTATTGGTATTAATGCCATAAGCTGTCCCGCCGCTAACCGCTTGATTGGCTGTTATATTAACATTACCCATGCCATCATTAGTTGCCAAAATACCATTAACACTACCGCTAATAATGCCGTCTCGGGCAATGGAGATGTCATCTGTTGCAATAGCTGAAGTGATGGTGGTATCAATACCATTGCCGCCAGCGCCGCTAACGTCGCCAGCACCGCCAATAATAATAGGGCCATTAGCGCTGCTAACCAATATTCCTGGATCGCCGCTTATAGTACCGTTTACATCAATGGTAACGCTACCTTGAGTGGTTACATCTATACCGTCATCACCAACGTCTGCGCCGCCGGTGATGTTGCCATTACCGGTAATCAGCACCGCGCCGGTAGATAATGAGTTAACATTAATACCATCGCCGCCTGCGATAATGTTGCCGCCAAGGGTGATGGTGGTAGTGCCAGTTGCCAGAGCATTATCGTGCATTATTGCAATGCCGTGCGCTTCGGCGCCTGTGGTTAGGATTGTTCCTGTTCCAACGGTAGAAATATTAACAGCTCCCAGACCTTGGTGCCGCACAGAAATTCCATGTGAATTAGCTCCTGTAGTCATAATATCACCGCCAGTTAATATTACTGTTGCCACTGCTGTATTTTCCACATTTTGGACTTCAGAAATCAATCCAAGAGAATTCGGACCTGTTGTGTTAATAGTGCCGCCATCCATCTGTATTAGCGATTCGCCAAGGCCAGAATGAGTCACATTAACCGCCCCAAATCCAAGTCCATCATTTCCCAAAGTAATGGTGCCGCCAGTTAGTAGCGCTGTTGCTGTTGCTGTATTCGCAGCGTTATCAATAGTGGAAATAATCCCGAAGTGCCCCATCCCTGATAGATTGATTGTTCCACCATCCATTTGCGCCAGTGATTCACCAAGCCCCCCAATTGAGTGCAAAAATTCCGACTCCGGTGCCTCCCGTAGTTGTAATATCACCGCCGGTTAGTGCCGCTGTTGCTGTTGCAGTGCTATTTGTATTGGCGATGTAGGAAAGACCCCCGTAAGCAAAGTCATCTGTTGTTGTAATTGTTCCGCCGTCTATTTGTATCAACGCGTCGCCAAGGCCAGCATTGCGTACGTAAATTCCGAGACTGAAAAACCCGCTGGTATTAACAGCTCCATCGCTTAGTAATACTGACGCAGTTGCAGTGCTGCTGGTGTTATTGATATTGGAAAATAGCGCATGCCTAACAGCCGCAGTTGTTGATGTGGTTCCTATATTTGTGCCAATAATGGCAATATCACCTACTCCTACCGCTGAAGATGACACCTGAACTCCAGGGTTTCCAACTGTTCCTGTGCTATCATCGATAATTAGTGTTAAGCCGTCGGAATTGCTATAGGCAATGCCCGTTGGATAAACGCCGGGAGCACAAGTAATGGTATCAGGGCCAGCGACTTCTGCTCCGCATTCGTTTGCAGCCATAGTGACAGCAGGGACGGTAATTGTAAGTATAAAACCAAGAATAGCGCCACTAAGTATCGACGCACAGCTTGTCATTCTACTTACAGATTCAGCTGTAGATTCACTATAACAAATTTGGTGCAAACTACTTAAATTTTGTTTTATAGACATTAACGCTTGTTTTTTTTGAATTTACGCATAGTTGTTAAAGTGCTGAAAATAACAATGTTATTGATTAAATATAAAAGTAGTTTTTGGGTATGTCTAATAGCTTGGTTACAAATTTAATAAATTTTGACTATTTTAGCATTAAATGAAAGCGTTTTTTGGATGTTGATAAATGGCTGCCGCTTAGTATTTGTGGCTCAAAAAAAATGGTTAAGCGTTATGTATTAGATATGCCATTAGGAACATGACCTGTAGGCACATATTGAGCGGCTGATTGGCAGTGAGAATGTTGATCGTCAAAGAAAATATCTGCGCCAAATTCTTTTAAAAAGGCACCTTTGTCTAACCCGCCCAAAAAGAAGGATTCATCAATGCGAATACCCCATTTGCGCATGGTATGGATAACGCGTTTGTGCGAAGGCGCTGAGCGGGCGGTAACCAGAGCGGTGCGAATGGGGTTGTTTTCAACCGGAAAGGCCGATTGAATTTTATGCAGTGATTTCAAAAAACACTTAAAAGGCCCGGCTTTAAGTTCTACATGGGCAGAATCTTTCTCATTTTGTTCGAAAGCATCAATGCCTTTTTCTTGGTAAATTTTTTCAGCTTCATCAGAAAAAATAACCGCATCGCCGTCAAAAGCAATGCGCAATTGAGTTTTGTGAGAGTCTTTAGTGCCCGCGCCAACAATAGAAGCTGCTGCAAAGCCCGATTCTAGTGCTTTTTGCACATCTTGATAGTTGCTGGATAAGAATAAATCAGCCTCAAAGGCGCCGACTAAGTTGTGCGTGCTTTCGCCTCGGGTAAAGGCTGCGCGCGAGATATTAAGGCCGTAGTGCTCAATGGCATTAAAAATACGCAGGCCGGTATCAGCGCTATTTCTAGAGAGCAAAATAACATCAATGGGATTTTTTTTGGTATTGAGCGCGAGTAATTTTTTAACCAATGAGAAGCCAACGCCAGGCGGCAAAATAACATTCTCATTTTCCTCTTGGTGTTTTGCGTAAGCTTCAACCCCTTGCTGTTTGAAAATTTGATGAGATTCGTCTAAATCAAACAAGGCTCTTGATGAAATTGCAACAACCAGTTTATCTTTTGCTTTTGGATCTACAGCGTCTGCCATGATTTTTTTTGATATTTATCTAAACAATAGTCTAACCATTTTTCAATGAATAGGTTAAGTTCCCATTGTATATTTAAATCATCACATTGAGCCAGATGCGGATGGTTTGAATTTAGCGTGGTTTCGTTGCAAACTGAAATCACTTCTAGCAGACTGGCATCAAAGTAAACTTTGAATTTAATGTCGGGCTTATGTGCGCCTTTATCGAGAATGTGAGTCAGAGTAAAAATACCCGTATGTTTAAAACGCTGATCGACCTTTAAATGTAAGTCTGGTAATGTTGGGTGATGAATGATGCTGTGATGCGCAGTTTGTTTTAATAGCGGAATAAGCTTGAATATTTTTGCATAATTTGATTCAAATAACGCGCAAACATCACTATAACGCTTAGGCTGACGAGCGTTGTATAAATCTTGCAGATATTGCGAGTTTAAATCCATTGTGTTTGCCAGTTTATATTGCCGCCATTTTGCAAATTAAATTCATTAAAGCCAATTCTTGTTTCTTGATTATATTGCAAAGCGGTTGAAGGGCACGAGACAATATCAAACTGTTTGTTGGAAAAATGAGCCGCTTCATGGGCATGGCCAAACACCACAATGCGTATTTTAGAATGTTTATCGAGTACTTTAAATAAATCTTGCGGATTTTCTAATGATAACGCGTCATCCCAAGTGCTGTTCATCGGCACAATAGGGTGGTGCAATACAACCATGATATGATCTGCATTAGAAGCTTCAAGGGTTTGATCAAGTTTGAGCAGGGCGCCTTGAGTAACCCGGCCGCTGGTTTTGTCAAGCTGCACCGAATCAATACTAACAATTTCCCAATTTTTCAATTTAAAAGAATTAAAGGTATTTTGTTTAAAGGTTTTTTCAAGCTGGGTGATATTGTCATGATTGCCGCCAATGACGTAAATCGGCGCATCAATCGGCGCTAAAATTTGTTTTAATCGATTGTAAGAGGGCGCTGTTCCTTGATGGGTTAAATCTCCACTGATCAGCAGCGCATCGAATTTTTGGCTAGAAATTTGAGCGATGATTTTTTTTAGATTGGCTTGAGTATCGGCCTCCATTGCCAGCGCTTGATCATCAATATGGCAATCGCTAATTTGAATCAGTTTAGGCATGTTCGACAAAAGTCACTCGGCTGCTTACGCCCGTTAATAACGCATAACCGATGGTGTCACTATAAGCAGCAACGGTTTCAACGCGCAGCTTATGATGCCCCCAAAGTATGGCTTTATCGCCAATTTTTACGCTTAAATTGCCAATATCAACACAAATTAAATCCATTGAAACGCGGCCAACCAGCGCGCATAAAGTATCGTTAATAAGTACAGGTGTGCCATTTTTAGCATGGCGAGGATAACCATCGCCGTAGCCAATGCCGATAATGGCAATATGGGTTGTTTTTTTGGCAATCCAGCTGGCTCCGTAACCAACACCTTGACCCGCTTTTAAAGGTTTAATGCTAATAATGGGCGCTGATAATTGCATCACCGGTTGCAAGTTTTTGTTAACCTTTGAAAAAGGCGATACGCCATACAGCATAATGCCTGGGCGCACATAATCAAAATGTGATTCAGGCAGGCTCATAATCGCCGCTGAGTTAGCCATTGAAGATTTAGCGGTGTTAATTTTAAGCTGGTTAAACTCATCAAGCTGCTGGGTATTTTTAATATGCCCGGTTTCATCCCCGCAAGCAAAATGACTCATAACGCAGGCAATATGAATATTTGAATGGTTTTTTATCTGCTTTAAACACGCTGCCAAATCTTGCTCACAGAGTCCTAGGCGGTGCATACCCGTATCAACTTTTAGCCAAACATTAATGTTTTGATTGTTATTTATTAAAACCGCCAGTTGAGATAAATCATGCAAAACTAAATGACATTCCAACTCCAAAGCCTCACAAAGCTCATTTTGATTAAAAACGCCAGATAATAATAAAAGTGGTTTTTGGGTGATCTGCCTGAGTTTTCGCGCTTCACTCAGTTCGCTAACAGCTAGCATATCAGCTTGTAATAAAGGTTTAATTAAATCCAAATGATGGCCATAAGCATCGGCTTTAACCATGCAAACCACCTTAGAATTTGGCGCATGCGCCTTAACAATAGATAGGTTATGAGCCAGAGCTGATTGTGATATGGTTGCTACAGCTTGCATAATAAGAGCAGGTTTTTTTTAAAAGGGCTCTTGATTAAAATTGGGGATGTTGTTGATATAAGCTGCATCCATGTGTTCGTCTGGCATACCTTGAAATTGATCTTCATTGGCCAAATCTTCAAAACGTGCGTACTCGCCGATAAAAGCAAGTTTAATATTGCCTGTTGCGCCGTTACGGTGTTTGGAAATTTTAAGATCTGCTTTGCCAATTTCTTCAGGATTAGAATAATTATCATCATGATATTGCTGGTCACGATAAATAAAAGCAATAATATCAGCATCTTGCTCAATGGAGCCTGATTCACGTAGGTCTGACATTTGCGGCATACGACCTTTACCCGCTTTAGGGCGTGATTCAACGCCGCGATTAAGCTGAGATAAGGCAATCACTGGCACGTTAATTTCTTTAGCTAGCGCTTTTAAAGACCTGGAAATTTCTGAAATTTCTTGAACACGATTATCACTTCTACCATGCACAACCATGAGTTGTAAGTAGTCCACCATAATTAGAGCCAAATCAGGATATTGACGTTTTAGGCGGCGGCATTTAGCTCTAATTTCTGTTGGCGTTATTGAAGGGGTTTCGTCAATCAAAACGGTGGATTTTTCCAGTGCTAAAACCGCGTGGTTAAAGCTGTTCCAATCAGTTTCAGTCATGGTATTTTTCAGGTTTTCACCTTTAATATGACCAAACGAAGTAATCATGCGCATAACCAATGATTCCGTTGGCATCTCTAAGCTAAATACAGCAACGGGTTTTGGATTTTTGGCAGTAATAGCCACATGTTCAACAATATTCATTGACAAGGCAGTTTTTCCCATAGAAGGGCGCCCTGCAACAATAATCAAGTCGCCATTTTGCAATCCTGAGGTGATTTTGTCCAGCTCTGAAAAGCCAGTTTCAAGCCCAGTAACGCCTTCGGTTTCTTGCATTTCATGCACGCGATTAACCACGTCTTTAATAATATCTTTAACATTAACAATATCTTGCTTGCCCCGAGTTACTTGCTCGGCAATTTCAAAAATTTTCTTTTCAGACAGGTCGATTAATTCTTGCACTTCCATTTCTTTGGGATTGTAAGCGGTATCGGCAATTTCATGGCTGGCAACAATTAACTGACGATAAACGCTCAGCTCACGCACGTGTTTGGCGTAGGCTTCAATATTGGAGATACTGGGCGTATTTTCAGCAATTTGCGCCAAGTAAACAAAACCGCCAATGGTTTGTTCGTTGCCGGTTTTTTTAACGTGCTCTTTAACCGTTAGAATATCTGCTGGACGGTCGTGTTGCAAAAGGGTGGAGATGGCTTCGAAGATGATACGATGAGCCGCATTATAAAAATCAACGCCAGTGAGAATATCAGCAACTTGATCCCAAGCATCGTTGTACAGCAACAATCCGCCCAAAACAGACTGTTCTGAATCTAGGGAATTAGGGGGAATTTTTGCGTTTTTGATATCCATGGATTATTTGAGACCTTGGCATAAAAATGAATAATCATCAAAAATCCACTTTTTGCCAAATTGACAATTTTTTAAACCCAGCCTTAGCTCTGCTAGGACAAGGTTTAATAAAATCACCAATTTGGTACTCTTTTTTGTACCCCCTTGAGGGGTAAAAATTGAATTTCGATAATCATCCATATTTATACAAAGCTCTCACCTTAAAAAATAAAAAACCCTCTTGCGAGGGTTCTTAATTTTAACTTAATTTTAAGCCAAAATATTACTCTTCTTCTTGAGCCTCAACTATCACTTTAATTGCAACTGAAATTGAAGAATGCAGAGTGACGCTGACGTCGTATTCGCCAGTATGACGAATCGCTTCAGACATGTTCACGTTGCGTTTTTCAACTTCAAAGCCTGCCTTAGCAAGACTTGCAGTAATATCAGCCGTGGTGATAGAGCCAAATAATTTACCTTCATCGCCTGCATTTGCAGCAATTTTGCAAACCGTACCGGCCATTTTAGCTTCAATTGCTTGCGCCGCTGTAAGTGATGCAGATTCTTTGGCTTCTAAATCAGCTTTAAGTATTTCAAATTCTGCTAAATTAGCTTTTGTGGCTGGCTTAGCTTTACCTTGCGGGATTAAAAAGTTACGTGCATAGCCTGCTTTAACATTAGCAAGGTCGCCTAACGAGCCTAATTTTTGAGTTGTTTCTAATAAAATTACTTGCATGATTGTAGCTCCTATTTCTTGTGCTTGTCAGTGTAAGGAATAAGGGCTAAAAATCTAGCTCTTTTAATGGCAGTGGTTAACTGGCGCTGAAATTTAGCGCTAGTACCTGTCATTCTTGATGGGGTGATTTTGCCACTTTCATCAATATTCTTTAATAATACATCAACATCTTTATAGTCAATTTTAGTGACGCCTGCCGCTGTAAAACGACAAAAACCGTTTACTTTAATCAGAGGTCTGCGTTTTCTTTTTTGTTGCTTAGCCATAATATCTCCTATTTCCTAACGGGTTTTTTGTCTTCATCTTTAGCGCTCATCATGATTGAAGGCTCGGTGATGGCTTTATCTTCGCAAAGGATTAAGTTTCTAAGAATAGCATCGTTAAAACGGAAATTATAATTAAGCTTATCAAGGGTTTCTTGATCGCATTCAATATTCATTGATAAGTAATGCGCTTTATAAATTTTGTTAATTGGGTAAGCGAGGTGCTTGCGACCCCAATCTTCGAAGCGGTGAATTTGTCCACCACTTGTTGTAATGATTTCTTTGTAGTTATCCATCATTGTACTTACCTGAGTCGATTGATCAGGGTGTACAATAAGTGTAATCTCATAATGTCTCATGAGTTTTATCTCCTTATGGTTATTAAAATAGCTTGCCGCGCCATGCGATCAAGCAAGGGAACTGTGTATTTTATACTAGTTGGGTAATTTTTTATAGTTATTAGGTTACTATTTTTTATTGGTTTTTGTAAAAACCACAGTCATGAAATTTTTTGTTAAAATAAATCTCATGAAAAGTCGCATTTTAGCAATTAAGCTTACCCCCAATCGATTGGTAAAAGCCTTTTTAATTGTTGCTATATTAGTATTTTTGGCTTATTTGTTTTATCTTAATGCGCGGGTTGTTGGTTATTTTTCACAGTCAAACGATGTGATTAAGATTCAATACAATCAACAAAATAAAGTCGCTATTAATATGTTGTTATTAATAGAAGACCGATCATTTTTTAATCATTTTGGTGTAGATTTCAAAGAAGTTGTTCGGGTTTTTCGTGATTATTGGCTACAGGATAAACCCCTTCGAGGCGCAAGCACACTAACCCAGCAACTGATTAAAAACAATTTATTAACTCGCGAGCAAACCATGTCTCGTAAATTAAACGAAGCGCTGATGGCGTTACTACTTGAGCTTTCTTTTGATAAGCAGTTTATTTTAAATTATTATATGAATAGCGTTTATTTGGGTCAAAAAGGCAAC
Organism: Gammaproteobacteria bacterium; assembly: GCA_965222625.1. Classification (GTDB taxonomy): domain Bacteria; phylum Pseudomonadota; class Gammaproteobacteria; order PS1; family Pseudothioglobaceae; genus Thioglobus_A. The sequence goes on from OZ244962.1 coordinate 291,395, forward strand.
CTAAGCATTAATGGCTTTGATCAAGCTGCGCAGTTTTATTTTAATAAAAAAATTGACGATCTGGCTTTGGAAGAAGTGGCAACCTTGGTAGCCTTAGTCAAAGGCCCGAGTTATTACCATCCGATTAAACACCCAGAACGACTTGCCAAGCGCAAGCAATTAGTATTGAGCTTGTATCACAAACATAAAAAGATTGTAAAATAGTCCTATGAAAAATATTTTAGCCATCGATACTTGCACTGAAGTTTGCTCAGTCAGCCTTTATACCCAATCTAAAAAAACCTCGCGTTTTTTAAAAGATGTGGCGAAAAGTTCAGCTTTAATCTTGCCATTGTGTCATGAAGTATTGGAACAGGCTAAATTAACAATCCAAGATTTAGACTTAATTGTTTATACCAAAGGCCCAGGTGCTTTTACCGGCGTTAGGATGTGCGTCAGCGTTGTACAAGGTTTATCTTTAGCATTTAACACCCCAACTTTGGGGTTTTCAACGCTAGAGTTGGTGGGTTATGGCGCTGGTAAAAAATATCAAACAGATAAAATAGCCGTGGCACTAGATGCGCGCATGAATGAGGTTTATTGGGGCGTTTATCAAGCAGGTCAGCTATTGGGTGAAAGTTTAAAAAATCCCAGTGAAGTTGAGCGCTTGAATGCTGATTATATGGGTGTGGGCAGCGGTTGGGGCGCTTATAAGCAGCAGCTGGTTGATCGCTCTGGCGTTGTTGAACATAACGCACATTTCTACCCCATGGCTGAGAATCTAATTGACTTATCATTAACCTATGTTAATAAGTATGGATTTTTAGATGATAATTTACCATTACCCACTTATTTACGTAACAATGTGGCTAAAAAATCCTTAAAATAGGATTCAATTTTTTTAAACTAAATTTTATGTGGAAATGGATACAGGCATTTGCCTCACCTAAAAATTTTTATCGAATCAGCGGAAAAATCATTCTTTGGTTTTTATATCCTTTTATCATTATCACTATAGTTGGCTTGTATTTAGGCTTGGTGGTTACGCCTGCAGATTACCAACAAGGCGACAGTTACCGCATTATGTATATTCACGTACCAGCGGCGTGGATGGGAATGTTTATTTATGTGGTTATGGCTATTTCTGGCGCTATAGGGCTAATTTGGCAAATAAAACTGGCCAACGTGGTGGCCAAAGTTTCCGCACCAATTGGCGCCTCATTTACCTTTATAACGCTTGTAACTGGCGCTGTTTGGGGTAAACCGATGTGGGGAACTTGGTGGGTTTGGGACGGCAGACTCACCAGTATGTTGATTTTATTATTTTTGTATTTGGCTTATATGTCACTTAACAATGCTTTTGACAATCCTAAAACGGCTGCCAAAGCAAGTTCTATTTTGGCCATTGTGGGTTTGGTTAATATTCCAATTATTCATTATTCAGTGATTTGGTGGAATACGCTTCATCAGGGTCCTTCAATTAGCTCGATAGAAAAAATCTCCCAGCCAGCCATTCATGCAGATATGCTAATACCATTGATACTCATGGGTATTGCTTTTAAATTATTATATGGCGCTCTGATGTTAATGCGCGCGCGTGATGAAGTGCTGACCCAAGAGCAAAATAGCAGCTGGGTTAAAAAAATAATTATGGAGAACGATTAATGACTTTAGCAGAATATTTTTCATTCCTACCTTATGGTAAATATGCGTTTTATATTTGGTTTTCCTATTTAACAACGTTTATTGTTATTGTTAATCTGTTTATTAGAACCAAAATGATTCATAAAAACACGGTTAAACAATTACGTATTAAATATTCAAGGAGTTTATAGTCATGACAAAACGACAAAATAGAATGGTTTTAGTGGCATTGCTAATAGGCGGCGCCATACTGGCAATCACCTTATTGTTTCAAGCCTTAGGCAGCAATACCAATTTCTTTTATTCACCAACTGAAGTGGCAGAAGGCAAGGCGCCTGTCGGTAAAAGTTTTCGTTTAGGAGGACTGGTTGCTCCAGGTAGTGTTAAACGCAAAGATTTAACGGTTAATTTTGATGTGACTGATAATAAAAATAAATTTAACATTGAATACACAGGCATCTTGCCAGATTTGTTTAGAGAAGGTCAGGGCATCATTACTACTGGATCATTAGTTAAGGGAACCTTTATAGCGACAGAGGTACTTGCCAAGCATGATGAAAACTACATGCCGCCAGAAGTGGCTGATGCGCTAGAAAAAGCCAAACAATATAGTGCGCCAGCGCAGGTTGAAAAATAATTGTGGGTAAGTTTTTACCCTTAGTTGCATTTGTTGTTCTCACTTGGTTTTTGTACGACGGCCTAGGGCGAGACACCAAAACATTACCTTCACCTTTAATTGGAAAAGTATTTCCAAATTTAGAGGTTGAGGATTTTAACACCGCTCAAAAATTCCAAATTCACTCGCAATTAAAAGGCCAAGTTACGCTGGTTAATTTTTGGGCATCATGGTGCGTTACCTGTCAAGCCGAACACCAAACATTAATGAAAATTGCAAATATTGAACAAGTGAAAATGTTAGGCATTAATTACAAAGATACGCGCAAAGAAGGCCAAGTATTTTTAAATAGACTGGGTAATCCGTACGATACAATTATTTTCGATCAAGATGGAAAATTGGGTTTAGAGCTTGGCGTATATGCCACGCCTGAGACTTTTTTGGTAGATAGTCAAGGCATTATTCAGTTTAAGCGCATTGGCCAGCTCACACCAAAGATCTGGAAAATGCAAATTTTACCGTTAATTCAACAGCTTAAAATATCAGCAAAAACTAATACGTAAGGTTTGCTATTTTTTTTAAAAATGCATTGACAGCGCTAGTATTTAATGGATAATTCATTCAAAGTAGTTTTACATATACTTAACAAATTTCAATATTGAAATATGATTTACGTAATAGGAGAATAAAGGTATGAACAAGTCAGATTTAGTATCAGCAATCGCAGAAGTATCAGGTTTAACAAAAGCAGACGCAGCTCGCGCATTAGATGCAACAACAGGTGCAATCACTTCAGCATTATCAGCAGGTGACAGCGTGGCAATTACAGGTTTTGGTAGCTTTTTAGTTAGAGATCGTGCTGCGCGTGCAGGCCGCAACCCACAAACAGGTGCAGCCATTCAAATTAAAGCTTCTAAAGTGCCTGCATTTAAAGCGGGTAAATTACTTAAAGAATCAGTTAACGCTTAAGATTTTTTAAAGTATAATATGCCTCGTGCTTAAGATTTAAGTATTAGGCATGGTTTTTTTGGGCGATTAGCTCAGTTGGTAGAGCGTCGCCCTTACAAGGCGAATGTCACAAGTTCAAGTCTTGTATCGCCCACCAAAAAAACATTTCGGAGCGGTAGCTCAGCTGGTTAGAGTGCCTGCCTGTCACGCAGGACGTCGCGGGTTCAAATCCCGTCCGCTCCGCCATTACTTTTTCTTAAGTTTTGGCTCCCGAATTTATTCTTATTTCAAACGATCTAAAAGCATCCTTTTTTCTGTATAAACTTTTTCGTTTATAATCTTTGTTTTTCATCGTTTAGATTTTTTTGATACGCTTGTGTCAATTCACCATACTTATGCTTAGTTCAATAAAAAATAAAATCAAAGGTTGGGTTGCTTATTTAGTTGTCGGCCTAATCACCGTTCCTTTTGCTTTATTTGGCATCAGCGAGTACTTTACTGGCACCTCAAACATCGTTGTTGCGAATATTGATGATGATGAAATTTCAAAAGAGGCATTTTTAGCTGAATTCAACCCTCAAAAAAGACGCTTGCAAAAAGAACTAGCTGAAAAATATAGCGCAGAATTTGACGCAACTTTAAAACGTTCTGTTTTGAGCCAAATGATTGATAAGCGTTTGTTGAGTCAATTGGCTGGGCGTATGTCTCTTGCAACAACAGCTGAAGAGCTTAATGCTATGATTCAAACCAATGAGCTTTTTGCAGATCAGGGCCGCTTTTCAATTGAAAAATATAAACAGCTGCTGCGTTTAAATGGCTATACGCCGACTGCCTATGAATCAGTAAGAATGAATGAGCTAACTCAAAACCAAATTAAATACAATTTGCTAGAGTCGGCTTTTATTTTACCTTCTCAGCTTCATAGATTGCAGCAGTTAAATGATCAGCAACGTAATTTTTCTTACGTACTATTAAATGCAAGTGATTATGCGGATAAGGTTGAAGTTAATCAAAAAGGCGTTAAAGATTACTTTGATAAGCAAACAAAATTATTTTTTGAACCAGCACAAGTTAAAGTTGATTTTGTTGAGCTTTCATTGGCCGCAGTTGCCAAAAAAATTAGCGTTACTGATGATGAGTTGTTTAATTTTTACGAAGATGAAAGTGCTCGTTTTAGCAGTGAAGAAGAGCGCCAGGCGCAGCATATTTTATTGGAAGATGAACAAACTGCCAATCAAGTGTTAGCGCTGTTAACTCAAGGCGGCGATTTTGCGGCGCTTGCGCTTGAATATTCGCAAGATTCTGCCTCTAAAGAATCTGCAGGTGACCTAGGTTTTTTCACTCGCGGGGTTATGCTGGGGGCTTTTGAAGATCGCGCTTTTGCCATGCAAGAAAATGAGCTCAGCGACTTGGTTAAATCTGAGTTTGGCTATCATATTATTAAATTAAATAAAATCAAGCCGAGTATTGTTAAACCGTTTGATAGCGTTAAAGCAGAATTAACGCAGCTTTACACACAATCTAAAGCGCAAAAAGATTTATACAACCTAACCGAGCAAATGGCTAATTTGGCTTATGAATCTAATTTAGAAGAGCTCGCTAATCAAATGGATCTTGAACTGCAAACAACTGAATTTTTCAATGCGCAAGCAAGCAAGCTTGATGCTAAGCTTGTTAACGCCGCTTTTAGTGATGTGGTTTACAACAACAATGAAAACTCTGAAGTATTGGAGCTGGGTGATGATCGTTTTGTGGTGGTCCATTTAAAAGAAAAATTAGCGCAACGTCAAAAAAGTTTTGATGAAGTTAAGGCTGAAATTAATGTGTATTTAGCCAGCTTACTGGCTAAAACTTTTATTGATGATATTGCCGCTCAAATTGCTAAATTATCTGTAGCTAATAAGGCTGATGCTGTTAAACAGCTAATGGACAAAAACTCATTAACTTGGGTTGAAGCTGGCTGGGTTAAGCGCGATACTAAAAAGGTTGATGCTGCAATTGTCAATAAAGCTTTTGCCTTGTCTCACCCGGACTCTAACTCTGTATATAGTGCTCAAAGTTTAAACAGTCAAAGTGCTGTGGTTATTGGTTTATCTGCAATTAAAACTTCAGAAAGTCAAACCTCTATGGCAAATCTTGAAAGCGTGTTGTTAAATTTTGAATCAAATGAAGTGTTTATTAATATTTTGAAAACATTACGCGCTCAAGCTCAGATTGAATTGTTTAATGATAATTTATAGTTGTGATTTAATATCAAGTTTTATGGCTTGAAATTTTTATCCATAGGGCTGGCGCCAAACCAAACAAAAAGCCTTGAAATATCAAGGCTTTTTGTTTGTTTGATTTAGCGTTATTTAACTATTCTGGACCTTTGTCATAAAAGTTATAACCAGAGTCAACGTAAGTCACTTCACCGGTAATGCCAGAGGCTAAATCTGAGCACAAGAAAGCAGCCGTATTACCTACTTCCTGCGTAGTCACAGTGCGCTTAAGAGCGGATGAATCGGCTGCATAGGTTAATAATTTTCCAAAATCTTTAATGCCGGATGCTGCCAAAGTTTTAATGGGACCAGCGGACACAGCATTCACTCGAATGCCGCGCTCAGGACCCATTGCAGCTGCCATATAGCGAACATTAGCCTCTAGTGAAGCCTTGGCAACGCCCATTACATTGTAGTTTGGAATGGCGCGAATAGCGCCTAAGTAGCTAACCGTTAATAGTGCACCCTTGTCATTAAGCATTGGAGAGGCGTATTTGGCCAGCGCCGTAAAGCTGTATGAGCTAATTTCGTGAGCGCTTGCAAAATTCTCACGGGTTGTGACTTCAACATAATTGCCATCTAAGGCTTCACGCGCAGCAAAGGCGACTGAATGAACAACAATATCAAAATTATCCCAATGTTTTTTAAGCTGGGTAAAAGTTTGCTCAATGCCTTCATCGGTAGATACGTCACATTCAATAACAATGCTTGAATTACAAATTTCAGCGCATTTATCCACCCGTTTTTTTAATTTTTCATTTTGATAAGTAAGCGCAATTTCGCAGCCTTGCTGCGCCATCGCCTGTGCAATTCCCCAAGCAATAGAACGGTTAGAGGCAACGCCAACAATTAGCGCTTTTTTTCCTGTCATAAAACCCATAAAATCTCCAATGTATTTTTAATAAAAACAAATTATAACCTACCCAGCATTGGTAGAAATCTTTGTATCAATAGCAACAGCCCTCAAAAACTCACCTCTTACCAGTTTATAATTTTTTAAACTCAGTCTTAGCCTTATTGCAACAAGGTTTAACAAGATTGCCAATTCCGCACTTTTTTCGCCTCTTTTAAAGGGTGAAAATTGAATTTTACTAATCGTTACTATTGATACCAAGGTCTTTTATAATGTTCAGCTATTCTTGTTATTATTAATTTGCAAATGTTAGATATTTTATTAACCCCAATTCGTGCGTTTAGAATGCGCTATATTCCGCTTTTATTGATTTATTTTTCCTATGGGAGTAGTGTTTTTATTGCCATTGCCGAAAATTTTTGGGTCAAGGAAACGCTTGATATGTCAGCCTTGGATCTGGCTGAATTGGCCGTATGGCTTGGTGTTCCGTGGACGGTGAAAATGATTTTTGGACAGATGGTTGACAGCATTAACATCTTTGGTTCTAATCGAAAATCGTATGTTTATATTGGCGCAATGCTAATTACCATCAGCTCACTAATGATGATTGCGGTGGTGGGTGATTATGCAATTGTTGAAGATTTTTCTAAGAAGGTTGTTTATATTTTTGCCAGCGTCATTGCTGTGGTTGGCTTTGTTATGCAAGATGTGGTGGCTGACACCATGACCACCGAGGTAATTGATAAAAACCAATCGCCAGAAAAAATCAATCAAGAACTTGCCAGTATTCAGGTTTTGGCGCGTTTGTCTTTAGGATTTGCTATTTTTATTACCGGCTGGGTTGGCGGCGAGCTGGCAGATGTATTTAAAGATAATCGCGAAGTGGTATTTAAAATAGCTTTATTCATACCTTTTTTGTCTATTTTAGGCGTGACCTTGGTTAGGCTTAATCCAGTTGCCATTTCCCCAATTAATAAGCAGGTGCTGTTTGGCGGCTTAATTTTTGCGGTATTTATTGTGCTAATGGGTTATAACGACGTGGCTTATTCACAAGAAATTATTTTTGTTATTTTTCTGGCAGTGGTTTTATATCTATTGTCTGGGCTGATTAGTGATTTGGATGCAAGCACCATTCGCCATATTAAAATGGCAATGATTATCATTTTTGTGTACAGAGCTATGCCTTCGGTAGGCGCAGGTTTAAGTTGGTGGCAGATTGATATTTTGGGTTTTGATGAATCTTTCTTTGCCAAGCTATCTGCCATTGGCGGCGCTATTGCTTTGGCCGGAATGTGGCTGGTGGCTAAATTTATCATTAAGCGTGATATTGCGCAGGTGCTTATTTTCTTAACCATTATCGGCACACTGTTATCGATGCCAATAATGGCTATGTATTATGATATTCACACGCTATTGGGCTTTGATGCGCGCACTATTGCCTTAGTTAATACCGCCATGGCCTCACCGTTTGATTATATCGCTCAGGTACTCATGCTAACGTTAGTTGCGATTTATGCACCTGAAGGCAAGAAGGGTACTTGGTTTGCCTTAATGGCGAGTTTAATGAACATTGCCCTGACTGCTGGCAGTTTGTTTACTAAATACCTAAATCAGATTTTTACCATTAGTCGTGAAGTCAGTGTTGATGGCGTGATTACCACAGCGCAAAATTACACCGAACTGGGCAGCTTATTATGGGTAGTGATTATTGTCGGATTTGTCGTGCCGATTGTTACTATTATTAAATACAACCCAAACAAAGCATGAAGCACATTAAATGGTATTTTTTAGTTTTATTATTGATTATGGCTGATCAATTAACCAAGCAATGGGTGTATGTATCTATGTCATTGTATGAGTCATTTGCAGTAACCAGTTTTTTAAGCATCACCCATGCGCACAATCCTGGCGCCGCTTTTAGTTTTTTGGCTAATCAAGATGGCTGGCAGCAGTATTTTTTGGTTTTAATTTCCGTCATTGCCAGTTTGGCAATTATCATATGGATGACAAAAACAAGCCGCTTGCAAAGTCTTAAACTTGCAGCGCTTAGTCTTATTTTATCGGGCGCTGTGGGAAATTTAATTGATCGGGCGCTGTTTGGATTTGTGATTGATTTTATCGATTTGCATTATCAAAATTTCTATTGGCCCGTATTTAACATCGCTGACAGCATTATTATTATTGGCGCTATTTTGCTAATTATCGCTGACCTTAAACAAAACAAAAAGCCAGCTAATGAGTGATTGTTTGGTCATTGGCGGCGGCATTATTGGCATGATGACCGCCAGATCGCTCAGTTTAGCAGGCGCTAAAGTTACCTTGCTTGACCAGCAGCAATGTGCGCTTGAATCTTCTTGGGCAGGTGGCGGCATCATTTCCCCGCTGTATCCTTGGCGGTATGACAAATTAATCAACGAATTAAGCAGTGCCTCACAAGCCGTGTATGGACAATTGTGCGCCCAAATATTTGAAGATACAGGGCTTGATCCTGAGTACCTAAAATCAGGCTTATTAATGATGGATGAGTTTGGCACGCCTAAAGCCAGCGCTTGGCTAAAAACTCACCATTTAAATTACGAAAATCACCCGCGAGGTGCGCTATTTACGCAGATTGCCCAAGTGCGCAATCCAAGATTATTAAAAGCGCTTAAAGTGGATATTATCAATAAAGGTGTTGTGATTATTGAGCAAACTAAAGCTGAGCAATTACTCATTAAAGCGGGGCAAGTGATCGGCGTTAAAACCAATCAACAAGACTATTTAGCAGACCATATTGTTGTTTGTTCAGGCGCTTGGAGTTCTCAATGGTTAAAGCTAAAAGATGAAATATTGCCAATTAAAGGGCAGATGATTGTACTTAAAGCTGAGCCATCGGCCGTTAGTCATATTGTGCTTGATCAAGGCCGTTATATTATTCCCAGAAAAGATGGGCGGCTACTGGTTGGATCAAGCATGCAAAATGTGGGTTTTGATCGCTCAACTGACCAGCAAACGCGCCAATCTTTGCAGGATTTTGCAGTCAGTAGATTTAGCCAATTGGCCAAAGCAAAAGTTGAACACCATTGGTCAGGGTTTAGACCAGCAAGCCGCTCTGGTAAAGTGATGCTTGGTCGATTTGGTAAATTTGAAAACGTTTATTTAAATACCGGTCATTTTCGCAATGGCCTTAATATGGCGCCAGAAAGCGCCAAAAGAATAACCCAACTAATCATCCATCAATGAAATACAGCACTTTAATAACAAACATAGTGAATGCCCAGCTATTAAAAGTGTCCAAGCAGGGCGTTATGTTGGCACCTGAATTTATACAGGTATTTAACAAACAATGCTAACTAGAAAACTTGATCAAGCTTTATTTGATACTTATTCGGATGATATTCCCAGTTTTTTAAAACCTATATACGCCGCTCGAAGCGTGAGCGAATCCCAGCTTGAGTTGGGTTTGGCAAATTTACTCACGCCAAAATTTAATCAATTAGATCAGGCATTAACACTGCTTGAAAGTGCTTTATTAGCGCAAAAACGTATTTTAATTATTGGTGACTTTGACTGCGATGGTGCAACTGCCTCGGTTGTCGCAGTTAAATCCTTGCGTTTAATGGGCGCTAAATATGTTGATTTTTTGGTGCCTAATCGCTTTGAGCATGGTTACGGCTTATCATGCGAAATTGTACAATTAGCCATTTTAGAAAAACAACCCGATTTAATCATTACCGTTGATAACGGCATCTCAAGTTTTGATGGGGCAAGGCTGGCAAAACAATCAAATATTCAAGTGATTATTACCGACCACCATTTGCCCAGTGACTCTTTGCCAGAGGCAGATGCAATTATTAATCCAAACCTAAAAGGTTGTGAGTTTTTAAGTAAAAACTTGGCCGGCGTTGGTGTTTGTTTTTATTTATTTTCAGCACTTAAAACCCATCTTAGCAAAACTCAATATTTTTCCAAGCGCGCCATTCCCCTGCCAGATTTACGCACTGTACTTGATTTAGTTGCTTTAGGCACAGTGGCTGATGTGGTTCGGCTTGACCAAAATAATCGCATTTTGATTGACCAAGGCATCAAACGTATTCAAGCCAAAAAATGTACGCCAGGTATTTTAGCTTTGCTTGAAATCGCCAATCGTCAGCCAGCAACCCTACAAGCCAGCGATTTGGGTTTTGCCGTGGGCCCGCGCCTGAATGCAGCAGGGCGCCTGAGTGATATTTCTATTGGTATAAAATGTTTACTCACCACGGACATTAATGATGCACGGCGTTATGCCAAAGAGCTCGAAGAATTTAATCAAACACGCAAGCAAGAGCAAGCTCGCATTCAAGCGCAAGCGCAAGCCATTGTTGATGCGCAAGAGTTTTCCCAGGGTAAATTCTCGCTAAGTTTGTTTGACCCCTCTTGGCATGAAGGTATTGTTGGCATTGTTGCTGGCAAACTTAAAGAGGATTATCATTGCCCTGTGGCAGTATTCGCCCAATCAGGCAACTTTTTAAAAGGCTCAATTCGCTCAATTCCCAGCGTGCATATCAAAGATTTACTTGATTTAGTCGATCGAAAAAATCCCAATTTAATCTTAAAATTTGGCGGCCATGCGATGGCAGCAGGTTTAAGCCTTGAAGCGCAGAACTTTGCCGCTTTCAAAGAGGCTTTTAATCAGGCAATTAAAACCCACCTTAACAACGAGGTGCCAAAAGTTGAACTTTTAACTGACGGCAAACTTGAAGCATTTGATATTTGTTTGGCTAATGCGCAAATTATTCAACAAGCAGGGCCTTGGGGTCAAGGTTTTGAAGAGCCTATTTTTTATGGTAAGTTTGAGATTGTTGAGCAAAAAATCGTCGGTGAAAAGCATCTAAAATGCCGCCTAAAACTTAACGGCGATACCCAAGTGCATGACGCTATTGCATTTTTCCAAGCGCCACTTGATTCCAAACAAGCACGAGCCGCTTACAAATTGTCCATCAACACTTGGCGCGGTGAAAGCAGCCTACAGCTGATGATTGAGCAAATAAAGGCTATTTAATTACCTGAGCAGGCAAGGCCTGCTCAGGTAATTTTTTGATAGATTTTAAGAATTTAAACTTTAATATAGGTATGTCATGTGCCTGTCACATTTCAGCATTATTATGCAAGCTCTTTAATAAATAGTAAGGGACCATTGAAATTATATATAATGATTATCATTATCATTACCATTGTCAGTATATAATAACATAATAATAAAATAACATAATAATGTGGAGTTGAAAAAATGAATAATAAAAAGTGGTTATTACCTTTAATGATGAGTGGCAGTTTTTTGGCATTGCCAGCTAGCGCAGTCGAATTTGAATTTGACGATACTGTGCTTTCAATTAAAGCTAAAGCTTACCTTTGGTACGCTAATACAGACAAGGGCGCAACCAGTTCAAAAACGCTGGGTAACGGCGGCGAAAAAACTGAAATAGAATTTAAATTTAAGCATAAAATTGACGACACTGAAGTTTTTGGTGAGATTGAATTAAAATCTGACGTCTTTAATGACGCCGATAGTAGTGGTCGTATTGATACTGATGATATTGTTTTAGGCTTAAAAAATCCAGCTTGGGGGCAAGTGAGTTTTAGCAAAAACAATGACGATCCAGTCGAAAAATATATCACCGAAGGATTAGAAGGGCTAGGCAAATTTGCCGATGTATCAGAAGCAGCGACCACCAGCTCAAGAAATAATCAATTGCAGTATAAAACCCCAGATTTTTCTGGCTTTAATGTTGTATTAGGCGTGGCGCAACAGTCTAATACTTCAAGTGCCACTGATAAGGCTGATATCTCTTATGTGGTCAATTATAAAGGCGAAGTATCAGGCAATAAATTTGGCGTTTCTGTCGGTGTTGGCGATACCAGTGATACGGATAAAACCAAAGGCATTAACGCGTTTTATCAAATTGGCAATACTAAGCTAATTTTAAATCACATTAAAGAAGATAAAGACAGCGAAACATTCCAAGGATTTGGCGTCTCGCATAAGTTTAACAAAAAACATAAACTTAGCTTTGCCTATCAAAAAGTGGAAAAAACAGGCAGTTCAGATCGCCAAGAAAAAGCCTTAAGCTACCAATATCAAATGTTTGAACATTTAAAACTATACGCAGAAGTTGCCCGACTTGATAAAGCAGATGATAAGGATGATGCTTTAGGTGTTGGTGCAAAATTTTCGTTTTAGCGTTCAAAGCCACCGCGTTTTAAAAATACGATAAGCCTGTAATATTGCTTATCGTATTACATAAATATCGACCCTGTAAACCAGATTGTGTAAAGTCCTCGTCAAAAATCAGACATAATCCTTTAATCTATCCTCATGTAGGATTATAAACTGATTCATTGCTTGTGGCCAATTCCGTATTGGCATAGTCCATCTTTTACTCGCTGCTTCAATGGCTAAAAAAACAACCTTAAAGGCGGAGTTATCATGATTAAAAATCTTGCGATTCTTGATTGATTTACGAATCACTGAGTTTAAAGATTCAATCGCATTGGTTGTATAGATAGCCCTTCTAATAGCCTCAGGATAAGCAAATATTGTTGCCACATTATCCCAATGCCTACGCCATGATTTGCCAATACTTGGGAATTGCTTACCCCAGCGATGCTCAAATTCATCAAGTGCAAGTAAGGCTTCATCTTCACTAATGGATTGATAAATTTGCTTAAGACTACTGGCAACCTGTTTTTTATCCTTATAGCCAACATATTTGAGTGAATTACGCACCATGTGAACAATACATAGCTGAACATCGGCCTGTGGGAATACGGCATTAATGGCTTCAGGGAAGCCTGTTAAGCCATCCACTGAAGCAGAATGTCTTTAACGCCACGATTGACCCTGTAAACCAGATTGTGTAAAGTCCTCGTCAAAAATCAGACATAATCCTTTAATCTATCCTCATGTAGGATTATAAACTGATTCATTGCTTGTGGCCAATTCCGTATTGGCATAGTCCATCTTTTACTCGCTGCTTCAATGGCTAAAAAAACAACCTTAAAGGCGGAGTTATCATGATTAAAAATCTTGCGATTCTTGATTGATTTACGAATCACTGAGTTTAAAGATTCAATCGCATTGGTTGTATAGATAGCCCTTCTAATAGCCTCAGGATAAGCAAATATTGTTGCCACATTATCCCAATGCCTACGCCATGATTTGCCAATACTTGGGAATTGCTTACCCCAGCGATGCTCAAATTCATCAAGTGCAAGTAAGGCTTCATCTTCACTAATGGATTGATAAATTTGCTTAAGACTACTGGCAACCTGTTTTTTATCCTTATAGCCAACATATTTGAGTGAATTACGCACCATGTGAACAATACATAGCTGAACATCGGCCTGTGGGAATACGGCATTAATGGCTTCAGGGAAGCCTGTTAAGCCATCCACTGAAGCAATCAGAATGTCTTTAACGCCACGATTAGCAATATCATTAAGAACGCCTAGCCAAAACTTGGAAGATTCGTTTTTAGACAGCCATAGACCCAAGCATTCCTTTTTGCCTTCAAGGTTAACGCCGAGGGCGATATACATCGTCTTTTTAATGATTTGCTTGTCTTGCCTGACTTTAATAACAATGCCGTCTAAATAAACAATAGGATAGACCTCATCCAGTGGACGATTACGCCACTCAGTTGCTTGAGCAATAACCGCCTGTGTTACATTAGACACCAAGGTGGCTGATATGTCTGCATCGTACATTTCTTTAAAGGTTGATACGATGTCACGAGTGGACATGCCTTTAGCATACAGGCTTAATATTTGAGAATCGAAAGCACCCAATCGTGTTTGGCCTTTTTCAACGATTAAGGGCTCAAAATCGCCACTACGATCCCTTGGAATGGCGAGTTTAATTTCGCTATGATTGCTTTTAACAATCTTCGGGTAGTAGCCATTGCGAGCGTTACTATTTATATCAATTGTATTGTTATTCTGTCCATGCTTTGGATAGCCAAGATGATGTTCCATCTCGCCGCCGAGTGCTGCTTCAATGGTCATTTTAACCAGTGAGGCAGATAGGTCTGCTAAGTCATCTTGAGTGTGGATGTCTTTGGCAAGTTCATCAGCAAAAGCGCGTAGTTTTTGTTGGTTGATGCCTGTGTTGTTCAGTTGGTTCTTTTGGTTTTGTCTTAGTGTTGTGTTACTCATGTTTTTTCTCCTTTTTAGGGATTATAAAATATGAGGGTTTACACAATCTGGTTTACAAGGTCGCAGGCAAGGGTTACGACATGGGCCGAGAAATAACAGGGGATCTTGATGTAGGAGATAAAAGTGTATCAGGAGGCATAAAAAAATTTATGCCGCCTTCAAAGGATTAGGAAAATAGTCCAAATATTATAAATTTACCGTCCTGCCTGATTTGTCGCAACCATTAATAGCTATATAATTTTCTTCATTGCAAGAGTAATTTTCAGTATACATAGACTCCTTAGACCAGCCCCCTGAGTTAACTTTTACAGGATTGTTCTTAACATCCTCAGCCATCATATTAAAGATTGATTTAAGCGCCAACAAAGAGACTTTAAAAATAAGCTTGCTTAAGTTTTTAAACAACTTCCAAGTGTATTTAAGAGTGCGCTTGATTAAAGTTTCTTGCACTTCTTCTTTAGCTTCGCCAATAACAAAATCAGCAGCTTGATTAATTACTTGTCGTTTGTTGAATAAATCTTTAAAGCTCATAATGTTCTCCTTGTATTAATTTGTTAATGTTCGTTTTTCTATGTTGTTTATATTATAAGCCTATTGGACAAGTAATGCAACGTCTGTAAGCTATTCAGTTTGTTGTGTTTATGGGGCATATTATAAGGATTAGCAAAAACTAAGCAAGGCTATTACCACAAGCCGCAGTGCGGGCTTGCCCGTGACCGGGTGCGGATAATACTCGCCTGGCCTTGCTTAGTTTTTGGTTTTGCTTTTTACCTGGGTAAAAAGTCGGGGGTAGAGAAAGAAGGTTTGAGGCAGTTGTTTAATTTACATGTTTTATTCTTATGAATTAGTATTGTGGTATTATGTATATACTTTGTATCAATTAAACAGGTATCAAAAATGCAAATAGAAAGTAAAGTACAAAAATGGGGTAATGGGTTGGCGCTTAGAATGTCTGGCGCACTGAGAACTGTTCCAAATTTTAAAGAGGGTGATTTGCTCACTATAACAATTAATGAAAATGGTTTTAGTGCTATAAAACCTACCCAAAGAAAATTTACCGAGCAAGAATTGTTGTTAGATATAACAGCAAGCAACGCACATGTTGATTTAGTACCTAAGCTATTAAATAGCGAATATGAATAATTATATCCCAGACAGGGGCGACATTGTGTGGCTAGATTTTGAGCCTACGAAAGGTAAGGAAATCGGCAAATACCACCCAACTCTTATTTTATCATCAAAGCAATACGCCAAAAAGACGGGCATGGTGATTTGCTCACCAATTAGCACCAGCGTTCGCGGCGGATTGACAGAGGTTGTGATTGATAACTTAGACAAACCTAGTGTTGTTGCGAGCGCCATTGTTAATACGCTTAGCTTTAAAGACAGAAAGGCAAAATTAATTACCAAGGCTAATAAGTGTGTTATTAATGAAGTTTTAAGTAAATTACTGCCTTTATTGGGCGTGGAATAATTATAAATTTATATATAATAAAAAAATAGTTTCTAAAATAGAAAATATGCAGTATAATGAGTGTTATGATTTTTGAAATAAGCAAGAAAGCAAAAAAACAATTATTAAAGATTGATACGCGCTATCAATCAAATGTTTTTACAGCAATTGAAAGTATACCAAGTGGTGATATTGTCAAATTGAAAGGATGTAGCGATAAATACCGCCTAAGAGTTGGTTTTTTGAGAATTTTATTTACCATGTCTAGCGACACGGTTTCGATTTACAAAATAGAAAAAAGAGGAGACGCATACAAATGATGACTTTAACCAGTGAAAACAAAGAATACGCCGTTATACCAATGGCGGATTATGAATTAATGTCTTTATTAAAGGAAGATTATGATGATGCTTTGTCTATTGAAAAAGTAAAACAAGAAATTGAGTTAAAAAAAGACGAGTTAATTCCTTTAGATGTAATGAAAAAACTATTAACTGGCGACTCTAGTCTTAAAATTTGGCGTGAATACAGAGCTTTAACGCCAAAAGAATTACATGATAAAACTGGCGTTAGCCTGTCTGTTATTTCTAAAATTGAAAACAATAAGCAACAAATAGACTTGCCAAAACTAAAGCTTTTTACTGAGGTGCTTGGGCTTAGTTATGGAGATTTAATTGATTAAACCAAGCTTTTTTCAATAAAAAGCTTGACATTTGGGCTTATAAAGGTTAAAAATAAAAAAGAGTTAAAAAAGGGCTGGGTATTGCAACACTTATAAGCAGTCTAAAAATAGGAAAAAATAAAGTAATTTAGTATTTTAGGAAGGGTGTATAAAAAAATTAGAGCATCGGACTGTTAATCCATTTGTCGCTGGTTCGAGCCCAGCTCGAGGAGCCAATTTTAAAAAAAGCCCATCCTAAGTGATGGGCTTTTTTGTGCTTAAAAAAAAGTTCAATAAGACGGCTAAAGCTTATAACCCTAACTTTACGATTATTAAACGATAGGGTGGTTACTGTATAATTAATTTCTATGCAACTGCCAGTTAAAAATCTTCACGCTTACTCAAAATTTTGGCCCCACAAAAAAGGACTTGTTCCTGCACCGTTATTGCCTATGTCTCGCAAAGAAATGGATGATTTAGAGTGGGATTGTTGCGATATTATTATCGTTACCGGGGATGCTTATGTCGATCATCCTAGTTTTGGCATGGCAATTATTGGCCGCCTGTTAGAATCACAAGGGTTTCGGGTGGGGATTATTTCCCAGCCTGATTGGCACTCTGCGGACGATTTTCGCCAACTGGGAAAGCCTAATTTATTTTTTGCAGTGGCGTCGGGCAATATGGATTCGATGGTAAATCATTATACGGCTGAGAAAAAACCGCGCTCTGATGATGCTTATACCGCAGGTGCGATGGCAGGCAAGCGCCCTGATCGCGCGACAACTGTTTACACTCAGCGTGCTAAACAAGCTTACAAAGGCATTCCTGTTATTATTGGCGGTATTGAGGCCAGTTTAAGGCGCATTGCGCAATATGACCATTGGTCGCAAACGATTCGCCGCTCAATTTTGCCCGATTCTAAAGCAGATTTACTAATTTTTGGCAATGCTGAGCGCGCTATTGTTGAAGTGGCGCACCGAATTGCGGCGGGCGAAGCTATTAAAAAAATTACTGACGTTCGCGGCACCGCTTTTATGCGCCAAGGTATTCCTGCAGACTGGACGGTGTTAGATTCAAGCCAAATTGATACCGACAAAAGTTTGCTTCATCCACAAGCAGATCCTTACATAGATACATCAACTAAAGATAATCAAAATTGTAGCAAAAAAAATACTCAAGCCCAGTCGAGCAAAATCGATCCCAATCAAGGCGCCGCGCAAGTAATCGATTTTGATCAGCGCACTAAGGGCTTAAAACGAGAAAACACCGTTATTCGCCTGCCTTCTTTTGAACAAGTGGCAAAAGATCGATATTTGTATGCACATACATCGCGCGTTTTTCATCTAGAAACCAATCCGGGCAATGCTAGAGCTTTGGTGCAGCGCCACGGTGAGCGTGATGTTTGGCTCAATCCGCCGCCGATTCCGTTGTCAATGGAAGAGTTTGACAGTGTGTTTGAATTGCCTTACACACGCAAGCCGCATCCGGTTTATGGAAAATTAAAAATCCCGGCTTATGATATGATTCGTTTTTCGGTTAATATTATGCGCGGCTGTTTTGGCGGTTGTACTTTTTGTTCGATTACCGAGCATGAAGGGCGTATTATTCAAAGCCGCTCTGAAGATTCGGTGATTCGTGAAATTGAAACCATCCGTGATATAGACGAGGATTTCAAAGGTAATATTTCTGATCTTGGTGGCCCAACAGCTAATATGTATCGCCTGCAATGTAAAGATACAAAAATAGAAGCTGCATGCCGCCGCCTTAGTTGTGTTTATCCGGGTATTTGCCCAAATTTGGGCACCGATCATAAGCCGCTGACTAAACTGTATCGCCGCGCGCGCAAGCTAGAAGGGGTTAAGCGTATTTTTATTGCCTCTGGCTTGCGTTATGACTTGGCTGTGCTTGATCCTGAATATATCAAAGAATTAGTCACTCATCATGTTGGCGGGCGCCTGAAAATTGCACCTGAACATACCGAAGACGACACTTTGTCAAAAATGATGAAGCCAGGCATTGGCGCTTATCATCAATTCAAAAAACTGTTTGATCGCTATTCCAAGCAAGCGGGCAAAGAGCAATACTTGATTCCTTATTTTATTTCATCACACCCTGGAACCAGTGATGAAGATATGCTAAACCTAGCGATTTGGTTAAAAGACAATGATTTTAAACCCGATCAAGTGCAAGCTTTTATTCCCACGCCAATGGCTATTGCTTCTGCGATGTATCATGCTGAGCTCAATCCACTGAAGAAAATTACCCGAAGTTCAGAGGCGGTAAAAACCCCGCGTAGTGGCAAGCAGCGCAAACTGCACAAAGCCTTTTTGCGCTATCATGATCCTAAAAATTGGGAGGTATTGCGTCAAGCCTTAAAGCGAATGGGGCGCAGTGATTTAATTGGTAATGAGCAGAAATGTTTGGTGCCTTATACTAATGCGGGAAGCAGCTTAAAACAAAAATCTTCAAGAGTAAGAAACAATGACTTTCATCACCGTATTTCCATCAAGAAGTCTAGAAAATAAACGTAGCATAAGATGCTTTAGTAATCAGGATTGGGTTTTTTCTGTCTGAAAAAAGAGTGCTAAAGCGCTATAAGTGTTATATTTTGGAAAGTTTTTCAAGCGCAAGTTTGATGTTGTCCATGCTGGTTGCAAACGAAAAACGCACGTAGCCAGGTGCGCCAAAAGCAGAACCAGGTACCAGTGCAATATTAAGCTTCTCTAAACAATAAGTTGAAAAATCAACATCATCTTTAAGCCCCAAACGCTTAATTAAGCCGTCAATTCTTGGAAATGAATAAAAAGCGCCTTGTGATCTTGGGCATTCAACCCCGTCAATGGCATTCAGCGCATTAACAATAAACCCGTGGCGTTGTTCAAATGCATTAACCATCGTACCAATAATACTTTGATCGCCATTGAGCGCTTCTAATGCCGCCGCCTGAGCGATTGAACAAGGGTTTGAGGTTGATTGACCTTGAATTTTTTTCATGGCTTTGATAATGGCTTCTGGGCCTGCGCCATAACCAATACGCCAGCCAGTCATGGCGTAGCCTTTTGAGACGCCATTGAGGATAATAGTGCGGTCTTTCAAAGAGGCATCAGCCATAACGATATTAACAAAATCAGCCTTATCCCAACGGATATGCTCGTAAATATCATCAGTGATAATTAAAATATTTGGATGTTTTTTAAGCACGTTTGCCAAAGCTTGCAATTCTTCTTTTGTATAAACCGCGCCAGTAGGATTAGAAGGGCTATTAATCACAAATAATTTGGTGTTATTGGTAATATTATTTTCTAATTGTTCAGGCGTGATTTTAAAATCTTGCTCCAGACCAGTTTCAACAATAACGGGCACGGCATCTGCCAAAATAACCATATCCGGATAACTAACCCAATACGGCGCAGGAATAATAACCTCATCGCCTTTATCAAGCACCGCCTGGCAAAGATTGTAGAATACTTGCTTGCCGCCGGATGAAACCATAACTTCAGTATCGGTGTAATTTAGGCCGTTTTCACGTTTGAATTTATCAATGATGGCATTTTTAAGCTCTGGCGTGCCGTCAACTGCTGTATAACGTGTTTGTCCATTTTTAATGGCGTTAATACCTGCTTGTTGAATGTTTTTTGGCGTGTCAAAATCTGGCTCGCCTGACCCCATAGGCACAATTTGAATGCCTTGCGCCTTTAATTCGTTGGCTTTTGCAGTAACTGCAAGGGTTGCAGAAGGTTTAACTTTTTGAACTCTTTTGGATTGAAACTCTGGCATGATTTTTGATAAAAAATAGATTAAAATTGACTGTTTATGTTAATGAAAAAACACAACAAGTGGGCAAGAAATTTCAATTAGAATCGCAATTTTCTCCAAGCGGAGATCAGCCAAGCGCTATTAAAACTTTGGTAGAGGGTATTGATGCAGGGCAGAAGTTTCAAACCCTTTTGGGCGTTACCGGATCGGGAAAAACCTTCACCTTAGCCAACGTCATTGAGCAAACCCAGCGCCCCAGTTTGATTATGGCGCCGAATAAAACCTTGGCGGCGCAATTGTACGCCGAGATGAAAGAATTTTTCCCGCATAATGCGGTGGAATATTTTGTCTCTTATTATGATTATTATCAGCCAGAAGCGTACGTGCCAGCTTCTGATACTTTTATTGAAAAAGATTCGTCAATTAACGAACAAATTGAGCAAATGCGCCTATCGGCGACCAAATCTTTATTAGAACGCGATGATGTTATTATTATTGCCAGCGTTTCTGCGATTTACGGTTTGGGCGATCCTGAGAGTTATATGTCGATGCTGCTGCATCTTAGCGTTGGCGAGATATCTAACCAAAGAGAAATATTATCACGCTTGTCGCAAATGCAATACACCCGTAACGATTTAACTTTGCTCAGAGGGCATTTTAGAGTTAAAGGTGAGGTGATTGATATTTTCCCAGCAGATTCGCAAGAGCGGGCGCTACGCGTTGAGATGTTTGATGAGGAAATTGAGCGTTTATATTGGTTTGATCCTTTAACCGGCGAAAAGCTCAAATCATTACAACGCATTACCATTTATCCAAAAACGCATTACGTAACGCCTAAATCCAAAATTTTGAACATGCTTGATGATATTAAAGATGAGCTTAAAGGCCGCAGAAAAGAGCTGTTATCTTTAAACAAATTGGTTGAAGAGCAGCGCCTAACTCAGCGCGTACACATGGATATTGAAATGATGCGAGAGCTGGGTTATTGCACAGGTATTGAAAATTATTCGCGTTATTTATCAGCGCGCGAACCTGGTAGTCCGCCGTCAACATTGCTAGATTATTTACCTAAAAATTCATTAATTATTTTGGATGAATCACACGTCACGGTCAGCCAAATTGGCGCCATGTACAAAGGCGATAGGGCGCGCAAACAAACCTTAGTTGAGTTTGGTTTTCGTCTGCCTTCAGCGCTGGATAATCGGCCCTTAAAATATCCTGAATTTGAATCACGTATTCATCAGTGCATTTTGGTTTCAGCCACACCGGCTCAGTACGAGCTTGATGTTTCTAGTTCAATTGCGCATCAGGTGGTGCGCCCAACCGGGCTGCTAGATCCAAAAATACAGGTGCGCCCTGTGGGCACGCAGGTTGATGATTTACTCAGCGAGATTAACAAATGCGTTAAAGTTGGCGACCGCGTTTTAGTCACCACATTAACCAAAAAAATGTCCGAACAATTGAGTGAATATCTTAATGAACACGGCATTAAAGTGCGTTATTTGCATTCAGATATTGATACGGTTGAGCGCGTGGAAATTATTCGCGATTTGCGTTTGGGCGTGTTTGATGTTTTAGTTGGCATTAACTTACTCAGAGAAGGCTTGGACATTCCCGAGGTGTCTTTGGTGGCAATTTTGGATGCCGATAAAGAAGGTTTTTTACGCTCAGAAAGGTCCTTAATTCAAACCATGGGCAGGGCGGCCAGAAACATCAATGGACGGGCAATTTTATATGCTGACCGTATCACTAAATCGATGAAAAAAGCCATGGACGTCACCCAAGATAGGCGTAAAAAACAACAGCAGTATAATTTAAAAAACAACATTACCCCAACCGGGGTAATCAAGCCAATTATTAATATTTTAGACACCGATTTAACCAGCGAAGAAATCGATGATAATAATGAGCAGAAAATGATTATCCAGCTATCGCCTGTACAATTTGCCAAAGAGATAAAATCTTTAGAAAAACAAATGTACAAACTTGCTGGCGATTTAGAATTTGAAAAAGCCGCTGATATGCGTAATAAAATCAAACAACTTAAAGATTCCCAATTTAAATCTGCCTTATGAATACTGACTTAAACATTACTGAAATTTTTTATTCGCTGCAGGGCGAGGCGCGTGAGGTCGGTTTGCCGACGGTGTTTGTGCGCCTAACAGGTTGCCCACTGCGCTGCACGTATTGTGATACCGAGTACGCCTTTAAAGGCAATAATCTTGTGAGTATTGAAGCAATTATGGATGATATTAAGCAATACAATACGCGCTACGTGTGCGTCACAGGCGGCGAGCCGTTGGCGCAGATTAATTGCCATATTTTATTAGACACGCTCATCAAACAAGGCTATTTGGTTTCATTGGAAACCAGCGGTAGTATTGATATTAGCGAAATCAACCCGGGCACCTCGATTGTGATGGATGTAAAAACCCCCAGCTCGAATGAGTCTGGCCAAAATCTTTATAACAACATCGAAAAATTAAAAGCCAAAGACCAGCTTAAGTTTGTGATTGGTTCGCGCCAGGACTATGATTGGAGCGTGGATATTATGAAAAAATACCCAACCCAAGCAGGCGTTTTGTTTTCGCCCGTGTTTGAGCAAATAACCCCAACTCAGCTGGCAGATTGGATTATTAATGACCAACTAAATGTGCGCATGCAAGTGCAAATGCACAAATTGCTTTGGGGTGATGAAAAAGGTAAATAACTTACTGCGGCGTTTTATTTGTCAGCGTTTTTAAGCTTGGCAATAACAAGGGTTAGTAGGTTGTTTTTGAAATCTACTTTGATGTTTTCACGGTCTGCATCATTCGGCAGCGAATAAGACTGAGCAAATTGTGCCGATGAAGAATGCGAGCTGTTTGTTGTTTTTTGAACTTTTTGAATAGTACCTTTAACGTGAATCAGGTTGTTTTTAACGCTGATTTTTAGGTTTTCTTGAGTTAAGTTATTAACAGCTATTTCCAAGATATAGGCGTTTTTGTCTGCATCAAAATATCGCTGACTTTGCGTGACTGTTTGGTTTTGAAAATAGCGACTTAGATTGTTTAAATGATTGATATTGTTATGTGCGCTATGATCAAAAAACCCGCCATAAAATGGGCTTTGCGCATTGGCAAGGCCGCAGATAAAAGCAAATATGGTTAGTAATTTATTCATAATAGTTTGTAAAAATTATATTAGGCCAGTTTATCATCAGCAACATGATATTTTGGGTCTTCTAAAATGTTAACTTCAACGAGGTTTTTAGCAGTTTTTAATAGCAATCGACACTCAGCACTTAAATGTTGCAAATGCAGTGTTTTTCCTGCTTGTTTGTACTTCTCGGCGAGCTTGTCAATCGCTTGAATGGCCGAATGATCCATGACTTTTGAATTATTAAAATCAATATAAACATCATTCGTATCATTCACCGGATTAAAGATGCTTTGAAAGCTGTCTTTCGAACCAAAAAACAGCGAACCATTGAGCTTGTAAGTGGTGCTGCCATCTGCATTAATTGATTTATCAGCGTGCATTTTGCTTGACGATTCCCAAGCAAAGGTAAGCGCCGACATAATAACGCCAACAATGACTGCTAAGGCTAAATTGTCAGTGAGTACGGTAATAATCGCAACGGACATACCAGTGATAATATCGGGTAATGGCACTTTGCCAAACAGGCGGAACGAACACCACTCAAAGGTGCCGATAACCACCATAAACATCACCCCAATCAGTACTGCAATGGGGATCATCTCAATGTATTCTGATAAAAATAAAATGAACATCAGTAGCGTCATAGCGGCAACAACGGCTGATAGTCGTCCGCGTCCGCCTGATTTAATGTTAATCAAACTCTGACCCACCATGGCGCAGCCGCCCATGCCGCCAAATAAACCTGTGACCGTGTTAGCAACGCCCTGAGCAACTGCTTCTTTATTGGGTTTTCCAACAGTTTGTGTTAAATCATCAATTAGATTCAGGGTTAATAGACTTTCAATCAAACCCACCAGCGCCATCACAATAGCATACGGAAATACGATTTGAATCATCTCCCAAGTAATGCCGCCAACATCAGGAATATGAAAAACAGGTAGGCCGCCTTTAATAGAAGCAATATCACCAACGGTTCGGGTGTCTAGCCCCATCCAAATAACCGCAATACTGCCGACAATAATAGCGACTAAAGTTGAAGGAATGGCTTTAGTGAATCGGGGTAAGAAGTGAATAATCGCCATAGTTACAGCAATAATAACCAGCATAATCATGAGCGGCGAGCCACTAATCCAATCATCACCGATTTTAAATTGTTTGATTTGTGAAATGAAAATCACCATGGCTAGGCCGTTGACAAAGCCTAAAAATACAGGATGCGGCACTAAGCGAATAAACTTACCCATTTTTAAGACGCCGAAAACAATTTGTATTAAGCCTGTCATGATGACGGCTGCAAATAAATACTCCACGCCATGCTGAGCAACAAGCGTGCCAATAACCACAGCGATAGCGCCAGTTGCGCCAGAAATCATGCCTGGGCGCCCGCCAATAATAGCAGTAACAATGCCAATGGTAAAGGCAGCATACAGACCAACTAACGGACCAACGCCTGCTAATAGTGCAAAGGCCACCGCTTCTGGTACTAGCGCTAAAGCAACGGTTAAGCCTGACAAAAAGTCATTTTTACTATTGCTGGGCGCGTATTTATTAATCAATGAAAACAACATATTTTTCCTTGTAGATGGAATTGTGGTTAAAAAAGAATTATGAGTTAGAGCCTGGCACAATCGGCGTTGAAGATTTAACGTTTGAGTTTTGCGCTCGGTGACGCATGACGTGGTCCATAATGGTTATCGCCAGCATCGCCTGCGCAATTGGGGTGGCGCGAATGCCAACACAAGGATCGTGCCGACCTTTGGTAATAACTTCAACCGAGTTGCCTTTTGTATCGATACTTTCAATCGGTAGGCGCAGGCTTGAAGTGGGTTTAAGCGCAATTGAAACCAGCACATCTTGCCCTGAGCTAATACCGCCCAAAGTGCCGCCTGCGTGGTTTGAGGCAAATCCTTGCGGGGTAATTGCGTCGCGATGTTCGCTGCCTTTTTGGGTAACGCTGCCAAAGCCGGCGCCAATTTCAACGCCTTTAACCGCATTAATACTCATCATTGCGTGGGCAATATCAGCTTCTAAGCGATCAAAAATTGGTTCGCCTAATCCAACAGGCATATTGGTAGCAACCACATTTACCCGAGCGCCGATTGAATCGCCAGATTTTCTAAGCGCATCCATATAATCTTCCAACGCTTTAACTTTATTCGTATCAGGGCAAAAAAACGGATTTTTGTGCACCTCATCCCAGTCAAAATTGTCAAATGTAATGGGGCCAAGTTGTGATAAATAACCTTTAATTTCAATACCAAATGTTTGCTTTAGGTATTTTTTGGCCACGCCGCCGCAAGCAACGCGCATGGCTGTTTCCCGCGCCGAAGAGCGTCCGCCGCCGCGATAATCTCTAAAACCATATTTTTGATCATAGGTGTAATCAGCATGACCTGGGCGAAAGGTATTGGCAATGTCACTATAATCTTTTGAGCGTTGATCGGTATTTTGAATGATCATTGCAATTGGCATGCCAGTGGTTTTGCCTTCGAATGTGCCAGATAAAATTTTGACCAAATCTTCTTCTCGGCGCTGAGTAGTATGACGAGACGTGCCCGGTTTTCTTAAATCCAAATCACCCTGAAGATCAGCTTCGCACAAGTCCATACCCGGCGGGCAGCCGTCAACAATACCAATTAGCGCCTGACCGTGAGATTCACCTGCGGTGGTGACTGTGAATAATTTACCAATACTATTACCACTCATTTACCACTCCTTGTGCTGCACGATATCGTCGCAGATATTGTCCCAATTTGCTTTTGAATCGGTAAAAATATGCCTTTCAATTGCTTCATTAATATCAGTTGTAATCGTGCCTAATCTAATCCTTGTGTGGTTGGGGCTGTTTTTAATTTTTGCCATAATGGGTGAGCCGCAAGATTGGCAAAAAAACCGACTTTTACTATCGCTTTCTTTAAATTCAGTGAGGTTGTCTTTGCCACTTAAAAATGTAAAGTTTTGATTTTCAACATTACCATTAGTGGCAAATGCACTGCCTTGTACGCGCCGACATTCACTACAATGACACATAATAATATCTGTAATTTTTTGCGTGATTTGGAATTTAACTTTGCCGCACAAGCATTCGCCTTGATGCATTCTAACTCCTTAATTGGTGTCCTTGAGTGGATTCGAACCACTGACCTGCCGCTTAGGAGGCGGCTGCTCTATCCAGCTGAGCCACAAAGACAAATGATTGATATTTTACAATAGTTTTCCCGTCTCTGAATTTATAATATACAACAATGAAAAATCAGCAGTAATACTGCCAGTTTCTGTGAAATAATAAATAATTAAACAAAAAAAAATGCAAAAAACTTACCAGCAAGTAAAATTAATGGCCGAGCAGGGTGATGCGCAGTCTCAATATGAGTTGGCGCTGGCTTATGATTTAGGATTGGGCGTGGATAAAGATTTACCTACTGCATTTATCTGGTATTTGAAATCTGCCAATCAAGATTATGCAAAAGCACAGTATAATTTGGGCATTTTTTACGCCTTAGCAAAATCAGTTGATAAGGATATTGAACAATCAAAATTTTGGATTAGAAAAGCCAATGAAAACGGCTATTCTAGCACTAGTATTTTTTAAATAAGGATTATTATGAAAGACATTAAACTTGAAGATAGATTAATTTTTGCCTTAGATGTGCCTGAGGTATCCCAGGCCAAAGATTTGGTTAATCAGTTGGATGAAAGTGTTAATTTTTATAAAATTGGCATGGAGCTGCTCATGACCGGTCAATATTTTGAACTCATGGATTGGCTCATTGCTAAAGATAAAAAAGTGTTTGTTGATCTTAAATTTTTTGACGTGCCAGAAACAGTCGGTAGAACCATTCATCGTTTAAGTCAAACGGGCGCAACATTTGCCACCATTCATGGCAATCAGGCACTCATGGAAAAAGCGGCTGAAAATAAAGGCGATCTTAAAATACTGGCAGTCACTGCGCTTACAAGTTTGGATAGGGGCGATTTGGACGACTTAGGGTTTAAATGCGATGTGCAAGATTTGGTTATTTCACGCGCCAAACGCGCTTTTGAAGCAGGCTGTGATGGTGTGGTATCTTCAGGGCTTGAAGTGCCATTTTTGCGTGAATATGTCGATAATAAACTCATTGCAGTTACCCCAGGCATTCGTCCGGTGGCTAATGATGACGATCAAAAGCGTGTGGTTGATGTTGCTACAGCATTTAAGTCAGGTTCAGATTATATTGTTGTTGGTCGTCCTATTAAAAATGCTGACAATCCTTACCAGGCAGCTAGCAATATTCAAGAGATTATTAAAACCTGTTTTTAGTTTTCAATCTGCCTTTGAAGGGGTATAATTTTTTATTCGTTATTAGCGCTCTGCTAACAACATTTTTTTAGTCGCGTAACTCAGTTGGTTAGAGTGCCAGCATGACATGCTGGAAGTCGTCAGTTCAAATCTGACCGTGACTACCATTATTCATACTATTTTATTAATCGTTATCAAGTTAAAAAAAACCTGTTTTTTTTAATTCATACTATTTTTGCGTTATTAACATCAAGTTAGTCAAAAAAAATAATAAAAAAGAGCCGTGACAACTTAAGCATGTTTAAAAACCTGCTAAAGTGCTGTTATGAAAGTAAAAAAAACAAGTATGTAATTCGTTCACGCATTTCTAAGGCTAAATTTAAACAAACAATTCTGCTGTTTTCTGAGGACTTGAGTGCAACTAAAATCTCTCATTTAACAGGCTTAAGTAGGCAAATAATTAGCAAATATTTAACCGCCATTAGGCTCAGGATTTTAGAATTAACCTTACTTCAATCTGCTTCACTAGTGGGTCAGATTGAAATTGATGAAAGTTATTTTAGTGCAGGGCCTGCCCTTTGGGTACGGCGCGTCCGCGAAAAACGCGGTCATGGCGCCAGGGTAAAATAATCGTATTTGGACTGTTAAAACGAGGCGATAAGGTCTATACCTACAGAGTACAAATGCTGAAATTGTACCAAACTGCAAGAGTGCTACTCTGCAAAGGATTATCAAGGGTAAGACTGGTGTAGAGAGCGTTATTCATTCAGATGGATGGCGAGGGCACACCCCAAGGGTAGGCTTTGCGCTAATAGCCTAGTAGATTCTGGCTATAAGAGGCATTTTAGAGTGCATCAGATTTGCCAGAGGTAGCGCTCATATTAACGGCATTGAATCGTTTTACCCCTCAAGGGGGTATTGAGCAGAATGGGGTTATGCTAAAAACAGCATTTGCAATGCTCAAATGCATGATTAGGTGTTTTTATTATTATGAATTGCTCTGGGCCATCTTTTTAGTTGTCAGGTTGATATATACAATTGGATGCACATAGCAAAAAAAAAAAACGGTATTATAGCAAAAAAAAAAAATCATACAAACTCAGGATAAAACCCATGAAATCTAACACTACTAGTAAAAACCCAGCAAACTCTAGCCTTACTAATAACAACCATTTCATAACACATCTGCGTGATACCTTATTACGCGGCGGACGCCTTACCAAATACAAAGGTCAGCTGGCTTCTTTTGCGCCCAGCCTTAGCACTGCAATTTGCACGCCAACCCTTGAACTTGGCCAGCAAATTGGCAATGCCATTGGCGCGCAAACGCGCAAGCTTGCCACCGGCGCACTCACCGCAGCCATGCTGGTAGTAGCGCCTGCAGCGCTAATTAGCACAGGCGCACAAGCAGGAAGCTGCACAGGCGCTGCTGGTACTTATACCTGTACAGGCGCTGCCGTTCCTAGCGAAGCTGCGGTAGGCTTTAGCGTTGCATCACCAGGCCCCGGACCAATTACCGTCACCAATGACGGAACCTTTGGTTTGAATACGACACCTGCCAATATTAACGCTGCTAATTTTATTGTTACTATTGGCTCAGTAGGCGGACTAAGTGTTGATTTAGGCGCTGCTAATATAACTTCTACCCGCGGCGCAATTAGGGTTGATAACCAAGGGCTGGATGGAGATACAACCTTTAGATCAACGGGTACTTTGACTTCCGGGCCGACTGCTAGTTCGTCTGCTGTTTTGGTCGGGTCATTTAGGAATGTGGACGGTGGTGATGTTTATGCTACAGTCAATAACGTTACGCAGACAACACCATCTCGCACTACTGCATTACAGGTTATCAATCAAGGCGATGGATCTGTTACCGTTGTTACGCAAGCGGGCGGCATGGTTGATGCTAGTCTCGCGACAGGCAACGGAATCGAAGCTTATAACCAAGCCCCTTCAACGGATATTACCGTCACCGCCAATGGCGACGTGATGGGCGGCGGCAATGCAGTTTATGTCCGCAATCGCGCCGCAGTTTCTGCGGGAGCAACCTCAATCACCACCAATGGCGTGATAACGGGCGGTAACTTCAATGGTATTTGGGCTAATAACGTCGGCATCACCACAACAACGCTTGATATTACTGCAAATAATACGGTAACAGGTAATTATGGAATCAACACAAGGCACATGGGTACGGGCGCGCAAACCATCACCACAACAGCGGCTGTTACAGGTAAAGGAGGCATTGGTATTTTTGCTTATAATCAAGCAGCAGGCAATACCACAGATCTAACAGTTGTGGCGAGTGGAGATGTATCTGGCGCTGGCAATTATGGTGCTATTGTTACCTACAATTATGGCAGTGGCGCTACAGTTATCACAGCGACAGGTATAGTCGACGGTGATACAGACTTAAATATGCAGGGTTTTGGTATTCGCGCCGCCAACCATGGCACTAGCCTTAGTATTACCACAGGTAGTAACGCTGTATCTGGCGGCGCTAGTGGCATTTTTGCTCATAACACTGGCACAGGCGCCACCAGTATTACCGTCAATGGCGTTGTGACTGGCGGCGGCCAAGGCGCGGGCATTTTTAACAACACGGTCAATGCAAGCACCATTACCCTAAACTCAGGCGCGGCGGTAAGCGCAACCTCTGGCGATGCAATTATTGATACAAACGGCGCTACAAGCTTAATTCTCAACACCGGCTCATCGGTAACTGGCAATATTCTCTTAGGCGGCGGCAACGATGCTATTAACCTAGCTGGTGGCGACTTTAGTGGCGTTACTGTGTTTAATGGTGAGGGCGGCGTTAATGACAGCCTAATATTTTCTGGCTCTGATGGCGTGTTTGACCAAAGCCTAATGACAAATGTTGAAGAAGTCACCATTGACAACGGCTCTGGCATGGGCCTTAGTTTTGAGGGCGATGCGTTTGATGCCAGCGGCCTAACCGGCAGCTTGCTAACGGTTCAAAACGGCGGTATTTTAAATGCAACTAATGGCTTTGCCTTAACTGGCAATTTGGTTAATAGCAGCGGTATTGTTAGTATGCAAAACGGCGCAATTGACGCGCCAGCTACCATCAGCGGCGATTACACTGGCGGCGGACAACTGTTAGTAGATGTTGATACTTCAACCGACAGCGCAGATACTTTAGTATTGCAAGGTGCTAACAGCAGCGGTACTACCAGCGTAAGCGTTAATGATATTGCTGCAATCGGCGCTGCCACAGGTAATGATATTGTTATTATTGATGATACTGCTACTGGCGCTGCAATCTTTATACTTGATGCACCCGTTGTAAATGGCGTATTTTTATACAATGCACTGAATGAAGTAAATGATGACTGGGTATTGTCAACTGAAGTAGCTGGCGGCGGCCCTGCATTCACCGCCATTGCCTCCGCTTATGAACATCTAGCCAGCGGCCTGTTTATACTAAATACATTGCCAACTCTACAAGAGCGCATTACTGGCCGTAATTCACAACAAGCAAGCGCATCTAGCGGTGCATCTAGTGGCGACTTAGCCCAGACACCTACTGGCTTTTGGGTAAGAGCTGTTGGCGGTAGTCAAAAACAAAATAACAATAACTCAAGCACCGCAGCTCGTTATGACACCGATTACAAACAGATCAAACTGGGTATTGATCAATTATTAAAACAAACAAACACAGGCAGCTTAATTGGCGGCATTAATATCAACTCTGGCAGCGCTGATACAGATGTATCAGCAACTGCTGGCAACAGCAATATCGATACCGATGGTTACGGCATTGGGTTGTCAGCAACTTGGTATGATAATGAGGGTTTATATATTGACGGCCAGGTGCAAAAAAACTGGTATGAGTTAGACCTTGCAGCCAGCGGCGTTGGCGGCGGCGCCAGCGCTGTTGATGGCGATGGTTATAGCGCTTCAATAGAAGTGGGTCAGCGTATTGACATTGGTCAAAGCAGCAGTTTGTTTATGACGCCGCAAGTGCAGCTGGGTTATTCAAAAATTAGCATTGATGAGCTTATCGGCCCTAATGCTGAACAAGTAAAACTCATACAAGATGAAAGCTTAAAGCTGCGTTTAGGCATTAGCCTAGACAGCTACACAACTGAGCAAGATACGCGCAGTCATGTATATGCGATTGCTAATATTGTGTATGAATTTAATGACAAGCGCAGCGTGAATGTCTCTGGCTTTGACTTAAGCAGTAGTGTTGATGATTGGAGCGGCGAGCTAGGTGCTGGCGGCTCGTACAACTGGGATGATGATTATTCTTTGTATGGCGAAATCAAAGCTAATACAAGCCTAAACAAGATTGGCGATAACAATGGCTATGAAGGGCGCATTGGCGTTAGGATTAACTTTTGATAATTTGTTAAAAGCAATCTAAAAAGCACTAAAAAAAAGGACAGCTTAGGCTGTTCTTTTTTTTTGTCAAAAATTCACAACAATCCTGCCAAAATGGTTAAGTCGAGGTTTAAATGATAAGACTAATATTCAACTTTTATGCCGATTAAGCCAATGATCTAAGTGTTTGGCAAAAGTCTGTCTATCTGCCTGATTAAGGGGCGCTGCCCCGCCTGTTTGCACGCCACTTGAGCGTATGACATCCATAAAATCACGCATACTCAGCTTAGATTTAATATTGCCGGCATTAAACAACTCGCCTCGCGGACTCAAAGCCAACCCGCCTTTGCTGATTACTTCATCGGCAAGGGGTATGTCGCTAGTAATAACCAAATCATTGACATTTAGGCGTTTAACAATTTCATTGTCAGCAACGTCAAAACCGCTGTGAACTTGTATAAAATTTAAGTAACGAGAGGGTGGCAAGTGCAAAGCATGATTAGCAATTAAAGTTATTTGAATTTGAGTTCGATTGGCAGCTTTAAAAAGAATTTCTTTAATCACTACTGGACAAGCATCTGCATCAACCCATATTTGTGTTTTGTTTGTACTGCTCATTGATTATTTAAAAGACTGATTAATGGATAATTATCCCTCATAGCCGGGTTTGCTTGAGTATTTATACAAGGTTTAAAGTGTATGCAAAAAATTTTAAAAATAGGGTTGTTCGGCCTGCTACTGAGCGCTTATTCGTTGTGCTTTGCTCAAGTATTTTCACATCCTGTTATTGATCGATTAATTGCCCAGAATAGCGAACCAGAAGGTATTGTTTTTGAATTGGTAGCGTATGATCGCCATGCCTGGAGTTGGGCAGCGCCAAAAATTAGCCAATTATCAGCACAACTTAAAGCTAAATATCCCAAGGTTGATATTGCGATTATTTCTCATGGCAATGAGCAGTTTCAGCTGAGTGTAAAAAATGCAAAGAAAAACCAACATTCTACCGCCTTATTAAGCAAGTTGGTAAAAGATGGTGTTGATATTTATGTGTGCGGGGTGAATTCATTGTGGAATAACGTGCCTGAAAATAGCTATATTGAAGAGGTGAGCGTGGCAACTAGCGGCCCTGCAAAAATTAATGATTATATAAATTTGGGCTATACACTTATTAAGCTAAATAAATAACGGATGATTTTTAAAGTATTTTGTTGTACTTGTTGGTTTTGGCGTTAGCAGTAAACTGCTGTTATTTAAAAAAACCATTAAAAAAGCCTGCTATTGCAGGCTTTTTTAATGGTTTTTAGTGTGATTTTTTAAAATGGAATGTCATCATCAAAACCAGCGTTATCAACAGGCGTAATAGGGTCTTGCGTTGCTATTGGGGCTTTGGCAGCAGGGGCGGGTGCTGGCTGCTGCTGTCCAGCTGGTTGCGGCGCAGCGCCAGAATTATTACGAGAATCTAGCATTTGCAACGTGCCATTAAAGCCTGATACAACCACCTCGGTGGTGTAACGATCAGCGCCTGATTGGTCTTGCCATTTTCGAGTTTGCATTTTACCTTCAACGTAAACTTTAGAGCCTTTATCTAAATATTGACCTGCAATTTCTGCCAACTTACCAAACAAACTAACGCGATGCCATTCGGTTCTTTCTTGTTTTTGACCGGTGTTTTTATCTGTCCAAGTCTCGCTTGTTGCAAGCGAAATATTTGCAATTGCGTTGCCATTAGATGCGAATTTAACCTCTGGTTTTTGCCCTAGATTGCCTACTAAAATTACTTTGTTAATGCCCGCCATTGTACTTTCTCCCGTTAATTTTTAATGTTTTTCAGTGTGCATACCCAGAGCGATTAACCACCAAATAAATGCAATAAATGTGGTGAATAAGAATACACTATTTAGACCAAACGTGTGGTAAATCCACCCACCAATAATGCCGCCAACAAATGCACCAAAAAATTGCGAGCTAGAGTAAAAACCCATTGCCAGTCCGCGTTTATCGCTACTTGCTGTTTTGGCTATGAGTGAAGGTAATAGGGCTTCTAGCGCGTTGAAAGCAACAAAAAATAAAGTGAGTATAATAAAAAATGTGGTGAAATTTAAGGCGCTTTGGTAAAACAGAATTTGACTTAATGCCAGTAAAAAAATACTTAACAAAAAAACAGTTTTGGTTTTTTTATATTTTGTGGCAATGATAATCATGGGGATCATGCCTAAAAAAGACAATATAACAACGGGTAAATACATTTTCCAATTATCTTGAATACTAAGAATGTTGTTATCTACTAGAAACATTGGAATAACGATAAAAGTGCTGGTTAAGATCAAATGCAAGGCAAAAACACTAAAATCAAGCCTAAGCAAATTGATGGTTAGGATTTTTTTAAAATTAGCCTTTGAGAGTTTGTATTGTTTTTTTGGTTTAGCGCTTGGCAAGCTGGCAACAACAATCAGCGCCACCACAGAAAGTGCAGCAATCACCCAAAACAAGCCAGAAATGCCTAGCTGATGCCCGATAATAGGGCCCAATAACAAGGCTAGCATAAATGCCACACCAATTTGAACGCCAACAAAAGCATTGGCTTTAGGACGCTCATTTTCACTGACGTAATCTGCTAAAAATGCCATTAACACGGCAGAGATTGCGCCCGCGCCTTGCAATGCTCTACCGGCAACTACTTGATAAATATCAGTTGCACTTGCAGCAACAACGCTGCCAATAAAAAAAATGATTAAGCCTAATACTAATAATGGTTTACGACCATATTTGTCGGATAAAAATCCAAATGGAATTTGAAAGAATGCTTGCGTTAAGCCGTAGGCGCCAATGGCAATACCAATGTATAAAGGAGTTACTTGGTCGTAGTTATCAGCGTAGACGGAAAAAACAGGAAAAATCATAAACAGCCCCAGCATGCGCGTGGCCATGATGAGGGATATTTTTAGTGCGAAGCTGCGTTCTGATTTAGTCATTAGCCAGGTCTGCTAGCCAATCTTTAATTTTCTAAGCTGTAATGAGGCGTGTAGAGTGGGTAGCTTTTTTCTAGCACTCGGCGCGCACCTTTTGCCAATATTGGCGCGTTAATAACATCGTAGTTGTGTGCTATTAAATGTAGACTTGCAGGCACAGAAGGCGTGTTTGGGTATTTTTCAATGATGAATTTGCAACGATTAATAGCCGCAATGTTTGCGCCTTTTTTAGTATAGTAAATGGCGATGAATAATTCATGACGAGACAAAATATTTCTTAAAATAACCAGGCGAGTTTTGGCTTCTTCGGTGTATTCAGTTTTAGGGAATTTGTCAATTAAAGCCAAATAATAATTAAACGCATCTCTAACTGATTTAACATCACGCTGAGCGTTGTCAGTAATGTAATCATCTAAGATTGAGCTAGATTTGCTTTCTGAAATAACCCCGCGTAAATAGTAGGCGTAAGGGGTGGAAAAGTGCTCAGGGTACAGCTTTATATAGCCATTTAAACGATCAATGGCTTGGTTGTAATCTTCATTTTTGTAAAGTGCGTAAGCGATTTCCAATTTGGATTGTAAGGCGTATTTTGAACCTGGGTAGGCTGCTTGAAGTTGTTCAAATAGCTCAATGGCTGTTTCAGTTGAGCCTGATGACGCTTCTTCTTTCGCTTGAGTGAAGAAAGTTTTTGGCGACCAGCCTTTGGTGATGGATTCACGCTTCACCTCATTTTCCCAAAAACAGCCGCTTAAAAGTAAAGTTAATAGAGGTAAGATTAAAATAATTTTTTTCATGGCAGTCTGTATAAAATTTATATAAATATGCAAAGTATTATACGGGTGCCAAAGTATTATAATGTTAAAACTTAAGCCAGATAATGATGCAAAATTTATAAGCCATAAAGCATGACTTTGTTAACTTAAGCGAGCCTGACTATGCAAAAAAAAACTTAATAGAACTTAAATTAAATGCCAAAAAAAGATAACTCAAGAATTTTAATTAGCGATTTGTGCCAAGTGCTTGATGAATATATGTCTAAATCACAAGTAGAAGGGGTTTATCAGGCCTATATTATGGCCGCTACAGCACATGACGGGCAATACCGTCAATCAGGTGAAGCTTATGTATTTCATCCGCTTTCCGTGGCAATGATTTTGGCAGATTTACAGCTAGATTATTATTGTATCGTTGCAGCGATGTTGCACGATTGTATTGAAGATACGAGCGTTACTTATGATGAAATTAGGCACGATTTTGGCCATGAAATTGCTCATATTGTAGAAGGCGTTTCTAAGCTGACTGGGCTAGAATTTCATACTGACATTGACAAACAGGCGCAAAATTTTCGCAAGTTGTTTTTAGCCATGAGCGATGATATGCGCGTCATGGTGATTAAACTGGCCGATCGTTTGCACAATATGCGCACGCTAGGCTCTATGCAGCGTAATAAGCAGTTAAGAATCGCCAAAGAAACGGTTGAAATTCATGCACCAATTGCCAGAAGATTAGGGCTTAATAGTATTAGAGTGGAGTTGGATAATTTGTGTTTTGCTATTATCCATCCGTTTCGTCATAAGGTTTTGATTAGTCAAATTAAAAAGCAATGCGGCAATCGAGTCAAAGTGATTACCCACATTCAAGAGCAATTAAACGTGCGTTTAAAACAAGAAGGGTTGCCTGATATTGATATTAACGGGCGCCGTAAACAACCTTGTAGCATTTACAAAAAAATGAAAAACAAGCGCTTAAAATTCTCCCAAGTGCTTGATATGTATGCATTTAGGGTGATTGTTAAGGATGTTACGCAGTGCTACCAGGCGCTGGGTATTATTCATAATTTATACAAACCCTTGCCTGGCAAGTTTAAAGATTATGTAGCTTTGCCAAAATCTAACGGCTATCAATCACTGCATACTGTTTTATTTGGCCCCAATAAAATCCTTGTTGAGGTACAAATTCGCTCCACGGATATGCATTTTGTTTCTGAATACGGCATTGCTGCGCATTGGCATTATAAAAGTAATACAGATGGCGATTCTGAACTGGCAAGCAATTGGTTAGGCTCTTTGCTTGATATTCAACAAAAATCGGGCACCTCAATTGAGTTTTTAGAAGAAACTAAAAATGATTTATTTGCCTCGGAGGTATTTGTATTTACGCCTAATGGCGATATTATGCAATTACCTTATCGATCCACCGTGCTTGATTTTGCTTATATGGTGCATACCAACATTGGACATCAAACAGTTAAAGCTAAAATTGATCAAGTTAGCGCCCCTATTTCAACTCAGCTTCATTCGGGTCAAACGGTTGAAATTATTACCGATGAGCAAGCCAAGCCGCACCCATCTTGGTTGCAAACGGCCGTCACCGCCAAGGCTAAATCTGCCATTAAGGCTTACCTTAAATCTCAATCTGCCTCTGAACTTATTCGTTTGGGCGAGTATTTGTTATCTAATGCGCTTGATTATCAAAGTGTTGATATGGCTAGTATTAAATCTGAAAGGTGGGCAGTATGCCTTAGTGAATTAGGCTGTGAGTCATTAGAAGAGTTGCATTTACGCATCGGACTGAGTGAGATTTTAGTTTCTGTGGTGTTAAATAAACTCCAGTATGATGGTGATCAGCAGAAGATGCAGCATATCAAAATTAATACCACGCATGATAAAGCCATTAGCTTTGCACATTGTTGTTATCCAATTCCTGGAGATAAGGTATCTGGTATTTTAACCACCTCAAAAGGGATGGTTATGCACCGCACCGGTTGCGCTAATTTTATTAGACTAAAAAGTAAACATGCACAATGGTTAACCATTGATTGGAAGCCTGATGAAACTGAAAAGTTTGAAGTTAAAATTACGATTAATGCAACTAATCAGCTCGGTACGTTGGCATCAATTGCCAATACTGTGGCTAAATTAGAAAGTAATATTGAACATATTGAAGTACAAGAAAAGGACAACTTAGTTAAATCATTAGATTTGGTAATTAGCATTACAAATTTGGCGCATTTACAAGCAGTAACAAAAGGATTAAAAGCGCTAAATTTGGTTCAGGATGCGCGCCGACTTTAATTAATTTTTTTTGAGTCAAAATAATGCATGATTGGCCGTTATTTGGTTAAAATTAAGCTAATTTTTTATCTTAAACATGACTATTATTATGAATTGGACAGACTCGCTAGATATTGCCATTGCATTAGATGAAATGTATCCTGATACAGATCCGCTAACCATTGGTTTTGTAGATCTTAGAGATAAAGTAATGGCTTTAGAGGCGTTTGATGACGAAGCTCAAAAATCAGGCGAAAAAATTCTTGAAGCCATTCAAATGAATTGGATTGAGGAAAGACAATGATCAAGCTTGCAGCCATTTTTTTAACACTTTATAGCGCCGCCGCTTTTGCTGTGTTAGAAGTGAGCGTTGTCAAAAAAGCAGAGGACGCCTTTCCAGTTGTTATTTCTCCATTTTTGACTAAAGGTGACGCCAAACAAGGCGAAATAATCGCCCATATTATGCGTGATAACCTCAACAGATCAGGTGAATTTAAAGCTTTGGATGCTGATCATATTATTAGCAATCAAATTGATTTTGACAAATGGCAAGCCCGTAAAATTGAGGCTATTGTTATTGGCAAACTTGAGCAAATTAGCAGCAAGTCTTTCAACGTAGAAATTGAACTGATTGACACTTATTCAAAAAAAACCCTATACGCCAAAAATTTTGTCGTAAATAACAGCGGTATTAGGCGTATTGCCCACCATTTGTCTGATCAAATTCATTTTGCCTTGTTGGGTGAAAAAGGTTCGTTTGAAACGCGCCTAGCTTATGTAACTGTAGAAAATAAGGGCAATGGTAAGCGCGAATATCGCTTAGAAATTTCAGATTCTGATGCTCAAAATCCGCAAACTATTTTTAGAGCAAGCAGCCCAATTTTGTCTCCAGTTTGGTCACCAGATCAAAATAAAATCGCTTATGTATCCTTTAAAAATGGCCGATCTGAAGTATTTATTCAACATCCATTTATGCAGCGTAAAACCCAAAAACTGCCTTATTTTGATGGCATTGCTTCATCACCATCTTGGCATCCAAACGGTGAAAGTCTGATTCTAACTTTGTCAAAAGAAGGCAATAAAGATATTTACTCTTACCACCTTAGCAGTAAAAATATGAGCAGATTAACCCAAGATTCTGGCATTGATACCGAGGCGAGTTATTCACCAGATGGCAATAGCATTGTCTTTACTTCAAATCGATCAGGCCAAGTCCAGGTATATATTAAGCAGCTAAAAACAGGTAAAGTTAGCAGGGCTACTTTTGATGGTTCTTATAACGCTAAAGCGGTATTTTCTCCTGATGGTAAAAGTTTGGCCTTGGTACACCGAGTTCGTCAGGACTATCGCATTGCTTTATTAGACATTGCCACTAAAGACTTAACCGTTATGACTAGCAACAAACTTGATGAATCACCTTTTTTTTCACCTAATGGCAGAATGATTATTTTTGCCACTAATAAGACTGATGGCGGCGTGCTATCAGTTGTTTCAATTTTAGGCCAGCAAACCTTTGAATTAGCTAGCAAGTCGGGCGAAGTAAGAGAGCCTAACTGGTCACATTATTCTAAATAAATACAGGAGTTTATATGTTAAAAATCACCTCGTTAATTACCACCGCCGTTCTTTTATCTTCTTGTTCAATATTTGAAAAGCCTGATCAAGAAATAGAGGTAAAAAAACCGGGTGTAGTTATTGTTGAAGATCGAACGGATAATGCCAATGAAAGCATTGCTTCTTTAGATTCTTCTCACTTTAAAGCGCAACACTATGAAGGCAATTACACCCGTTCAAATGCTGAAAATAATGCGTTAATGGCTGTTGTAAATGAATTTCAAAATTCTGGGGTTAAGTTTATTTTATATTTCTCTTATGATGGTAGTGAAATCAATGAAGCGGCGACACAAGAGATTATCAAACATGCTAATTTTATGCGTGACAATCCAATGGTTAATCTGCGCCTAGAAGGCCATGCTGATGAGCGCGGTACACGTGAGTACAACCTTGCTTTGGGTGAAAATCGCGCCCTCGCTGTCAAAGAAGTATTGGGTTTGTACGACCTTGCTTCGCGAACAGAAGTAATCAGCTTTGGTGAGGAAAATCCTATTATGCAATTGCATAATGAGAGCGCTTGGCAGAAAAATAGACGCGTTGAATTTATTTATCAATAAAACATAATGCGACGTTTTACTTTGCTAGCCTTTTTGGCTATATTTTTATATCAGCCAGTTTTTGCCGGCATTAATGCTGAAAAAGTGATCATGGATCACAATAAAAAAATAAAAAAACTGGTGCGAGAAAATAGAAGTTTAAATGGAAAAATTGAGCAATTAGAGCAGCAGCAAAAGCAAAACGAAAAAAAAATCACTGAATTGTTCAATTTAATGGACTATAAAAAATCCAGCGCTGTGGTTGAGCAAACAATGAATCGCGTGCGTGATCATAATAAAAAAGCTAAAAAAATCTATACCAGCGCACGCTCTTTATTGGTTACTGACCAGCATGATCAGGCAGTTTTATTATTTAAACAATACTTAGCGGTTTATCCTGATAACAACCATGCTGCGGATGCGCGCTATTGGCTGGCTAAAACTTATTTAGCGCAAGAGGATTATCAGCAGGCTAAAAACGCTTTTGTAGCTTTTCAGCAAGACAGTCCTTTGCACTATAAATATTCTAACTCTATGTTTGAATTAGCCAGAGTCTATGTGCAGCTTAAGCAAACAAAAAAAGCACAAACATTGTTAAGTAGTATGCTTGATAAATTTCCTGCGCATAATGCGGCCAATCGAGCCAAACAGCTTTTAAGTAAAATAACGCCTGAGTTAGAGGCCGGTAGCAAGCCTAGTCAAGCCAACTGATTAGTCATATTTGTACAAAAAAAATAATATGAAAATCCTACAGATTTCAAACTTTGCTTTGGACGGATTGTGCCAGCTTAACGCTCAGCGTTACCCTTTTTTGCTTGAAAGCGTTAGTCATAATGGCAATAATCGCTATTCTATTTTGTTTGCTCATCCTGAACAAGAGCTTGTTTTAAACAACTTATCTGAATTTGATTTTTTGGATGATTTATGCAAAAAGGTTGAGCGTAATAACAAGCAACATCAACATTTACCCTTTACCGGCGGCTGGTTTGTTTATTTATCTTATGAGTTAATCGGGCAAATTGAGCCGACGTTGGCAAAAAACATACATACCAGTAATTTGCCCATTGCAGTGGCGGTAAAAATCCCCAGCGCAATTATTGTTGATCACAAACTCAATAAAACTTATTTACTGGATGAGCAGGATAACCAAGTCAGAATTAAACAAACACTTGAAGACATTGAAAAAATCAAGCCTAACTTGACGCCCAATTTTTCAGGAAAATTAAGCTGTGAGCCAGACGATAAATTTTTATCTGGCGTTGAAAAAATTAAAAAATACATTCAAGC
Organism: Gammaproteobacteria bacterium; assembly: GCA_965222625.1. Classification (GTDB taxonomy): domain Bacteria; phylum Pseudomonadota; class Gammaproteobacteria; order PS1; family Pseudothioglobaceae; genus Thioglobus_A. Next base: position 332,964 of record OZ244962.1, read on the forward strand.
GGGTGATGTTTTTCAGGTTAATTTGTCACGTATCTGGCAATATACACTTGAGCATAATTGCTCTTCAGCTCAGCTTTACAATGCTTTAAAGCTCAAAAATCCGGCGCCTTTTTCAGCGCTGGCTCAGTTTCAAGACTTTAGCATTATTTGTTCTTCACCCGAGCGCCTGTTTAGCGTCAAAGGTGACAATATAGAAACCAGACCCATTGCTGGCACGCATCCTAGAGGTTTAGGAGTCGAGGATGAGTTATTAAAACAGCGTTTGATGAATCATCCTAAAGAGCAAGCTGAACATATTATGCTGCTTGATCTTGAGCGTAATGATCTGGGTAGGGTGTGTCAGTATGGTAGTGTTGAGGTGAATGAAGTTATGACTTTAGAGACTTATCCTTACGTGCATCATCTTGTTTCAAATATCAAGGGAAAATTAAAGCCTGGTGCTGATATTAAGCAGCTGATCAGTGCTTTATTCCCGGGAGGCACGATTACCGGCTGTCCTAAAATTCGTTGCATGCAAATTATCGCTGAACTAGAATTGTCCGCTCGCGAAGCTTATACCGGTTCATTGGGTTATATTAGTAACAATGGAAAAATAGATTTAAACATCCTTATTCGAACTATGATTAAACAAGATAAGCAGCTAAGTTTTAGAGCGGGCGCCGGCATTGTGTTCGATTCTAAACCTGAGCGCGAATTAGAAGAAACAACCCATAAGGCACAAGGCATTCTCAAGGTTTTTTCTTAAAACCGTATTAATGCATTTTTTAAGGTTTGAATTTTGAAGTCATGGGGTAGCGGCGCTCTTTACCAAAGGCATTTTTCGTAATTTTTGGCCCAGGTGCGCTCTGGCGGCGTTTATATTCATTATTAAGCACCAAACGGCTAATACGCTCAACAGTTGGCTTATTAAAACCCTGTTTGACAATATAAGCAACAGAGCGCCTTTGTTCAACAAATAATTCTAAAATTGCATCAAGTTCATCATACGGCGGCAAAGAGTCTTGATCAACTTGATTAGGCGCAAGTTCTGCCGATGGTTCGCGATCAATTACGCGGCCAGGAATAATATAAGATTGCGTATTGCGGTATTTTGCCAATCGATAAACCCAGGTTTTAGAGACATCCTTAAGCGGCGCAAAGCCGCCAGACATATCACCATAAAGCGTTGCATAACCCACAGCCATTTCTGATTTATTGCCTGTGGTTAGTACCAGTTTTCCAAGTTTGTTAGAAATAGCCATGAGCAGGGTGCCGCGTACGCGCGCTTGTAGGTTTTCTTCGGTAATATCAGCCTCTAAGTCGCCAAACAGCCCGCTAAGTTGTAAATTAAAAGCCGCAACCATGGAATGAATGTTAATTTCGTGATAGTCGATATTCATTATGCTGGCTTGGGCTTTGGCATCTTCAAGGCTCATGCTGGAAGTGTAGGTGTAAGGCATCATCACTGCTTTAACCTTGTTAGCGCCAATTGCATCAGCAGCAATGGCCAACGTTAATGCAGAATCAATCCCGCCTGACAATCCAATCAACACGCCATTAAACACGCCATTTTTTTCAAAATAATCTTTAGTAGCAAGTACTAAAGCAGCATAAATAGTTTGCTCGATAGAGGCTTCTTTAGCAGTATTATCAAGCATTTCTGGCGAAGTGGCGCTTGATTTAAAAAAAGGCAGTTGGCGCGTAATTTGCGCTTTTTCATTCATAATGAATGAACCACCATCAAAAACTATTTCATCTTGCCCGCCAACTAAATTAACGTACACAAATTCAACCTGATTTTCTAATACGCGTTTTTTAACTTCATCAATGCGCAGTTGATGCTTGCCCACATGAAAAGGTGAAGCGTTAATGCTAATAATAGTTTGCACGCCATATTTAACCGTTTCACGAACTGTGTCAGCATCCCAGATGTCGGCGCAAATTAACAAGCCTAATCGATGGCCTTTAATCGTAAAAACAAAAGGCTGATTACCTGCAGTGAAATAGCGTTTTTCATCAAAAACGCTGTAATTGGGCAGTTGCTGCTTGTGGTAAAGGCGAATTTTTCCAGCTTGAATCAAGTAGGCGGCGTTGTATAGGGCGTTATTTTGCTTACAAGGCGCACCAAAGACAATTGAAATGTTATTTGGAATGCTGTTTTTAATAAGTTCAATGTGTTGCTCAACTTGCTCAATAAAGCCGCCGCGCAATAATAAGTCCTCGGGCAGGTAGCCAACCAGTGATAGCTCTGGAAATACCAGTAAATCAGTTTCTTGCTGCGCCGCATTAATACTCCAATCAATAATTTGCTGCGCATTGTTGCTCAGATCTCCAACAACTGGGTTAATTTGCGCAATATCAATTTTGATTGACTCAGAGTCATTTGAAAGATTTTCTAGGCGCTGTTGCCAAAATATGGCCTTGACCTTGTCGCCTTTTATTTTTGCACTTTCAAGTTTGGTATCAGCGACGACTTGCGCAGGGTTAAGGTTCAAAATATCGGCAAATAGCCAAGCATGGGTTTCAGAAAGGGCGGATTTTCCTGATTTATATTTACTTAGGTTAGACTGATTGATGCCATATTTTTGAGAGATTTTATAGTCTGAAAAGCCAGTCTTTTTGCGCACTTTAGCGAGATAGTCTTTGGTTTTGGTGTGCATATTTTTTTTGCTATTTATACTTGAATTTTTTACCTATTATAGTTATTTTTTACTAGGCCTATAAGGCCATTATATTAGTTAAAAAATACTAGGGGTGGTAAAAGAACCATAAAATCTATATAACTAATTGATTTTTAATTAAAAAACTAATAGTTAATTTTTATTTAAAAATAGTCTTTACAAGGAATATTAAGCACGGTATATTGCAATTGAATCAAACACAAAATAAGGAAAACATCATGAGTCAAATGCAGGCACACTTACTAGCAGAATCTGAATTAAAAATTGCAACCATTAAGATCCAGCAGCAAGCTTATTTAGGCGATGCTGAAGCACAATATAAGTTGGCTGAAATTTTCCAAAATGGCAAGAATGTTGCCAAAAATACAACACATGCTTTTTACTGGTATCAAAGAGCGGCGCAGCAGGGTAACTTGCCAGCCCAGTTTAATGTTTGGTACGCTTATTTAACCGGTGAAGGTACCCAGGCTAATGAACAACTGGCTAATAAATGGTACGCCAAGGCGTCGCTAAAAAATACAAACACCATGCATTCTAGTATTGGCCAATTACTTGATATAGTTATCCATTAAGCTTATGAAATTATCTATTTTTATTAAACCAATATTAGCGTTATCTGTATCCTTGTTAGCCAGTACCACACTAGCCTCGGTCTATAGTAGCTATTTGCCTATTGTTGACGCTAAGAATTTAAGCGTTATTATGACCATTACCATTCTTCTAGGATTTGTTGCGTTTTATCAAAAACGACATTAAATTTTTCAAAACCGTGCGTTTGTCATGGATTTTTTTTGCTAAACTTCTCACTTGCAATGTTTAATTTTTAATATTGCATTTTTTATTCGTCCCAATTGAGGAGAAGTTTTATGAATAAATGCTGGCAACTTTCTGCTACGTCACTCTTAGCCGCTCTTAGTCTAAGTGTTAATGCAGATACGTTAAGCAATGTACAAGCCAAGGGCAGCTTAAGTTGCGGTGTTTCTACGGGCTTAGTTGGCTTTTCATCGGCAGATTCTGCTGGTAATTGGAAAGGTCTTGATGTTGATATTTGCCGCGCCGTAGCGGCGGCCACTTTAGGGGATGCTAACAAAGTCAAGTTTGTACCACTAACTGCCAAAGAGCGCTTTACCGCCTTGCAGTCTGGTGAAATTGATATCCTTTCAAGAAACACCACTTGGACGCTAACGCGTGATGGCTCACTAGGCCTTAATTTTGCGGGCATTAACTATTATGATGGCCAAGGATTTATGGTTAAAAAATCTTTAGGCGTGACCCGTGCTAAAGAGCTAGATGGTGCAACTTTTTGTATTCAAGCAGGTACAACAACCGAACTCAGCTTGGCAGACTACTTCCGTAGCAACGACATGAGCTTTAAAACTTTGGCGGTAGATACCTCGGCGCAGTCTAAAAACGGCTTTGAAGCGGATCGTTGTGATGCATTAACCTCTGACCAATCTCAGCTTTACGCTTTAAGAACCACTTTAAAAGACCCTTCATCTGCAATCATTTTAGAGGATATTATCTCTAAAGAGCCGCTAGGGCCAGTGGTTCGCCAAGGCGACGACCAGTGGTTTAACATTGTTAAATGGTCTTTAAATGCCATGATTACGGCTGAAGAGTTGGGGGTTAATTCTCATAACGTTCACACTAACTTCAAAAACCCTGAAATTGCGCGTCTATTGGGTCAATCTGGCAAATTAAACGAATATTTAGGGCTGGAAAAAAAGTGGGGTTTTAATATTATTTCTCAAGTCGGCAACTATGCTCAAAGTTTTGAGAGAAATATTGGCACAAGTACGCCTTTAAACATTGACAGAGGTCAAAATGCGCTTTGGATTGATGGCGGTCTTTTGTATTCCCCGCCCTTTAGATAAGTCATTGTTTAATTTATAAAACCAGTCCAATACATAAGACTGGTTTTTTTATATAATTACCGCACTGAAATTTTTTGTATAAATATCGATAAACCTGCTGCTTTACGCCAAAAATATTTAAAAAAAATATGAGCAAATTCAAGTCAATTTTTTCTTTTTTATACAACAATGAAGTTAGAGCATTCTTGTTTCAGCTGGTTATTTTGCTGGTTGTTGTATATTTTTCCTATGCAGCAATTGACAACCTATTCATTAACATTGAGAGTCGCGGCATTCAAACTGGCTTTGGATTTTTAGAAGCAGAAGCAGGTTTTGACATTGCTGAACATTTAATTGATTATTCTTCAGCCTCTAACAATCTACAAGTTTTTTATGTTGGACTGATTAACACGCTTGTTGTTTCGGCTATTGGTATTGTTTTCGCCTCTATTATTGGCCTGATTATTGGTATTGCTAGGTTATCCAACAATTGGCTTATTGCTAAACTTGCAAGTGGTTATATCGAATTATTTCGAAATATACCTATTTTGTTACAGATTTTATTTTGGTACAACATTGTCTTAGCAACTTTTCCGCACCCTAAAAGAAGTTTTGAATTTTTTGATGCTATTTTTATAAACATTCGAGGCATTTATATGCCCAAACCAATTGTGGAAGATGGCTTTATTTGGCTTGTTGTTGCGCTAGTCGTGGGCATTGTTTTAAAAATACTAGTCAAGCGCCACTTTAACAAAAAACACGAAAAAACAGGCATTGAAACAAACACACTGGTTTATTCTTTTGGGTTAATTGTAGCGCTGCCGACAGCCGTTTATTTTATGCTTGGGGCGCCTATATACTTAGATTATCCTGCATTAAAAGGGTTTAATTTTAAAGGCGGTATGAGTTTATCGCCAGAATTTTTATCGCTAACCTTTGCTTTGAGTGTTTACACTGCAACTTATATTGCTGAGGCTATTAGAGCGGGCATTGAGTCTGTTTCTAAAGGTCAAAAAGAAGCAGCTATGGCGATGGGTCTTACAAAAAAGCAATCACTTAAGTTAGTTGTATTACCACAAGCGCTTAGAGTAGCCATTCCGCCGATTATTAATCAATATCTAAATCTGGCTAAAAATTCCTCATTAGCTGCGGCTATTGGCTATTCTGAGCTGGTTAGTGTTTTTGCAGGAACCGTGCTTAATCAAGTAGGCCAAGCGGTTGAAATTATTTTAATGACCATGGCAGTTTATCTCGCTATTTCACTGGTTATTTCCTTGATATTGAATATCGTTAATCATAAAATGAGCATCAAGGGGCGTTAAGATGGCTGTTTTTGAACAACAACCAAGCAAACGTCCGCCTTCGCGGCAAACTGGCGCCGTTCGCTGGTTAAAAGAAAATTTGTTTGCTGATATTGCGAGCGGCATGTTAACCATTTTTGCAGTTTATTTACTTTATTTGAGCGTTCCGCCGCTGGCAGATTGGATGTTTTTTGATGCAACTTTCGCGCAAGTATCGAACGATCAGTGTGGACAAGAGGGCGGCGCTTGTTGGCGTTATATCTTTGAAAAAATCAATCTATTTGCTTATGGGTTTTATCCGCCAGAAGAGTATTGGCGCCCGCAGTTAGTATTGGCGCTTGCTGTTGTTTTTTTCTGGCTGGCTAAAAGTTTGCATCAATTAACCCATAAGACAAAAATTATCATTACTTTAATTGTCAGCTATCCCTTGATTGCTTTTATATTATTGTATGGTGGTTTTGGGCTAGAAGTGGTTGAAACCCACAAGTGGGGCGGCTTAATGCTGACGATTGTGATTGCTGCAGTTGGCATTGTTGCCTCATTTCCATTGGGCATTTTGCTGGCGCTTGGCAGGCAATCTGAAATGAAGATCATTAAATCTTTATCCATTATCTATATTGAGTTTATCCGCGGCGTACCTTTGATTACGATTTTGTTTATGGCCTCTGTCATGTTGCCACTGTTTTTTAGTGCGGGTATGGATGTTGACAAGTTATTACGCGCCTTAATTGGCATTACTCTGTTCCAAGCCGCTTACATTGCTGAAGTCGTTCGAGGCGGCTTGCAGGCCATACCCAAAGGTCAGTACGAAGCAGCAGACGCCATAGGGCTTAACTTTATTCAAAAAACTACTTTAATTATCTTGCCTCAGGCGTTAAAAATTTCTATTCCTAATATTGTCGGCTCATTTATTTCTTTATTTAAAGACACAACATTGGTTTTAATTATTGGCCTGTTTGATATTTTATCAATGGTTAATTTAACCACCAGTGATGAAAATTGGCTGGGCAGAGAGACAGAAGGGTATGTCTTCGTAACAATCGTTATGTGGGTGATTCTTTACTCAATGAGTCGGTATTCTAAAAAACTTGAAGTGCGCTTTAGTACAGAGCACAAAAATTAACAGGTAAACAGCATGAGCATTATTGAAATAAACGGATTAAATAAGTGGTATGGCGAGTTTCACGCCCTTAAGAATATTGATTTAAATGTTAAAGAAGGCGAGATTATTGTCATTTGCGGCCCTTCAGGTAGCGGTAAATCAACGCTTATCCGCTGTATTAATTTTCTTGAAAGGTTTCAACAGGGCCGTATTGTTGTTAATGGCAGTCAATTAACAGATGATGTTAAAAAAATTAGACAAGTACGCTGCGAAGTTTCCATGGTGTTTCAACATTTTAACTTGTTTCCACATTTAAGCATTCTTGATAATTTAACTTTAGCGCCTATTTGGGTGCACAATGAAAGTAAGCAAGAAGCAAAAGAAAAAGCATTGAAGTTACTTGATAGGGTGGGTATCAAGGACCAAGCTAAAAAGTACCCAAATCAACTTTCAGGGGGGCAGCAGCAGCGCGTGGCAATTGCCAGAGCGCTTTGCACTTCGCCTAAAATTATGCTATTTGACGAGCCAACCTCAGCGCTTGATCCAGAAATGATTTCAGAGGTGTTAGATGTCATGATTGAGCTAGCCAAAGACGGTATTACTATGGTTTGTGTGACTCACGAGATGGGATTTGCTAAAAAAGTAGCTGATCGCGTTATTTTTATGGATGAAGGGCAAGTGGTTGAGCAAAACACGCCAAAAATGTTTTTTGAAAACCCTGAGTCTGATCGATTACAGCTATTTTTAGATCAAATATTAGTTCAATAAGGTTCAGGTTAGTTATTTTTATAACTAAAAAATTTGTTTAAATCTGCACCCTTAAGTGGGTGTTTTTTTTATTTAGAGGGTTATTTTTTGGTAAACTTTAAGCTGTTTATTATCTAATTCAAAGACACTATTATGGCTTGGTTTAAAAAAAGTAAAAGCATAAAAAAAAATCAAAAAGCAGACAGCAACCCGGATTTTAACAAAGAGTTAAAGCGTAACGTTGCGGTATCAAATTTAGCTGAACAGCAAGATTTCTTTTCTAATGAAAACATTGATACAAAAGATACATTGACAGTATCAAGTCCCAAGAAGGGACTAAGTTGTAATCTGGCAGATATAAGCTCAGACCAAGTTCAAATTTTAAGAAGTTGCGCACTAGAGAGCAGCGCTGAAGCGTTGATAAAAATTCTAAAACGAACCAATAAATCTCGATTCAAAAATGATATTTTAAATCCCTTATTGGCGTGTGATTTTTTTCAAAGAACAATTCCAGAGAAGCCAAAAAGTCCAAAGCAAAAATACCGACTAACTGATAAATTTGTCCGTGCTAAATTAATGTAGTTAAAAATTTTAGCGGGTGATTTTTTTTAGTAGATTATTTAAAAAAAAATTCATCACTTTAAAAAAAAATCCAAAAAATAAAACAAAATAACCATTAATCGATAAAAATTTTAAAATAAACAAAATGGCCGTTAATCGATGGAAATTTTAAAACAAAAAAAATACCCAGTCATTGGCAAATTTATTCGCGTCAAATTAGCTTAGCTAAAAATAAATTCAGAAAAATGCTATTTTTGGGTGTATTTATACAAATACCTCCAAAATTTAGATTTAAGCAGTTTATTTGCAAAAAACAACACAATGGATAGGTTTGCTTAAAATCGTTTAAATATGGAGAATATATTTTTTAAAACCTAAGTTGTTGATTTTTAACTAATTTATCTAAATTTTAGCTTATTTTTAAGATTTTTGCCATTTTCAGCTTATACTGTAGCTACTTTTTAAGATTTTTTAAGTAAGTTACTTTATTTTTTTTTAACATGAAAATCAGATATTTTACAAGTGCCCATTCAGACATCTTAAAACCATTAATTATATGCAAGCTTTAGAGGTTAATATTGATACGTTCGAAACTCTAGTTTTGCAAGCGTCATTTAAACGTCTGGTGGTTTTGGATATTTCAGCGCAGTGGTGTGGACCTTGCAGGGTTTTAGAGCCGATTATTACTGCTGTTGCTGCTGAATATGACGAATTTGAATTTTTACTCACTAAAATTGAAGCCGAGGATGAGAACATGAAAATTGCCGGACGCTATGCTGTAAGAGGGTTTCCAACGGTTATAGCGTTTATTGACGGTAAAGAAGTTGATCGCTTTCATTCAGCGCAAACATCAAATTTTGTGCGTGATTTTATTAATACCAACCTTGACAAGACTTTATGAAAACTGGAATTTTATTAACTAATTTAGGTACACCTGATGAGCCTACTAAGCCGGCTTTAAAGCGCTATTTGTCCGAATTTTTGTCTGATCCTAGAGTGGTTGATCCGCCTAATAAGCTCATTTGGTGGCTGGCATTAAATATTGTTATTCTCAATATAAGACCTAAAAAATCAGCGCTTAATTACGCTAAAATTTGGAATAGCTTCGGCCCTGGATCGCCCTTATTAAATATTACTAAAGCCCAGTTAAAAGGGGTTAAAAGCGCACTTTCTACGCATGATTTAGAATTTGAAATGGCCATGAGGTACGCCAATCCTTCGATTTCTAGCGGACTTAATAAACTTAAAGATAAAGGCTGTAATAGGATTATTGTGCTGCCGCTTTATCCGCAATATTCAAAAACCACAACGCTTTCAACGCTAGATGCAATCAATTTAGAGCTTAAGAATTGGCACGAGCAACCTGAGCTTGTATTTATTGAACATTATTACCAAAATAAAGCTTACATTCGGGCTTTAAGTAATTCAATTAAAGAGTATCAGGCTAAGCACGGACAGCCTGATAAGTTGCTAATTTCGTTTCATGGCATACCGCAGCGCTACGTTGATAATGGTGATATTTACTACGAACACTGCCTGCAAACGGCTGATTTGTTGGCTAAATCGCTTAATTTGAATAGCGATCAATGGCAGGCAAGTTTTCAATCTATATTTGGCACAGAAGCATGGACAAAGCCTTACACTAAAGATATATTAGAATCTTTTGCTCAATCTGGCGTTGCCAATGTTCAAGTAGTATGCCCAGGATTTTCGGCTGATTGTTTGGAAACACTTGAGGAAATTGATGATGAGAATCGAGGTTATTTTATGAACGCTGGTGGGCAATCATTTGGTTACATTCCTGCGTTAAATACTCGTCAGGATCACATTGAGGCGCTTGTCGACGTTATTTCTGATTATTTGTAACTTGTTCGTATAATTTATATTATGTTAAATTACTGTTTTTTTTAACCAAAATATCAAGTCGATATCAGCCCTATTCTTTTTAATCCATGAAACCTACTAAAATTCATTCAATTAGTGTTATTAACGCCGACAAAGTTATTGAATGCAGTGAGTCAGATTCAATATTAACAGCAGGTCTTCGTCATGGATTGGCAATGCATTACGAGTGTAGTAATGGCACTTGCGGCGTTTGCAAGGCAAAACTGATCACAGGCACCATTGAGAAAATAAAACACCATGATTATTCGCTTTCAGCTGATGAGGTGAATAATCAAGCGTTTTTGACTTGTTGTCATGCGCCAAGTACAGATATTGAGCTTGAACTTGACTTAATTGGCGATGTTCGTCAGATTCCAATTCAACAAATTCAAACCAAAATTAAAGACATTCATTTTATTAATGACAATATGGCAATTGTTAGATTGAATACGCCTAGGTCTCAAACTTTGCAATTTATGGCGGGGCAAGATGTTGAATTGAGCTATAAAAGCGTTGTATCTCGCTACCCTATTGCCTCGTGTCCTTGTCATGGTAAGGCGCTTGAGTTTCATATTCGCAAGCTAGATGGGGATGAGTTTTCACATGCTATTTTTACCCAAATACTCAAAACTAAGGCTAAAGTGAATCTTGTTGGCCCTAAGGGCATTTTTGTTTTAAAAGAAACTTCCACCAAGCCCATGGTTTTTATCGCTTGGGACGGCGGCTTTGCGCCTATTAGGAGTCTAGTTGAGCATGCATTTTCATTAACAATGTCAAACCCTGTGCATTTTTATTGGGCGTACCCTGCTGCTGAAACGACGCCTTATCTTGATAACCATGCAAAATCTTGGCAGGCGTCAATGGATGACTATCATTATCAGACAATTGCTTGTGAATTTGACCGTTCAAGTAAAAATGATTGCCATAAAGTTGCAAAACAAATTTATAACGCTTTAGATCTCACTGTTGTTAATCAATCTGAAGTTTACATAGCCGCGCCTGGCGAAGTGTTGATTTATTTGGGTGAATTATTGCTTAAAAACGGCTTAAATGAATCTCAGCTAATCGCCTCACCCATTTAAGTTAATGCCTTAATTTAAAGACATAATCCACCCTCTAACATTTTCATGTTACTCATTTTTTAAAAAAATAAGAGTAGGTTTGCTGGTCATCTTGCACCATTTAAGAGTTTATTAAAATATTTAATTCTAAATTTAAAATTAAATATTTTAATAAAGAGAATTAGTAAAAAACTGTTATGATAAAAGCATGTTTATACTTTATTACTTAGTATTCATTATTTTTATCAGTGCTATATTTGCCAGAATAGAGCGTTTTCTGGCTGCTTTTGTGCTACTATTTTTGCTAGCCACACTTTATTTATTATTTGTTTTAGAATTAAATCCACTGGTCATTTGGCTGTTAGGGTTGTTTTTATTGTTATTTAATCTTGTTTTATTTATTCCATTTTTTAGATTGATAGTCATCAGGCCTATTCTTGCTAACTTTACCGCTAAACAAAAATCACTCATTAGTGAACATGAAAAAATTGCCATGGAAAGTGGCGATACACATTGGGAAAAAAGTTTATTTTCAAATCAACTGAATTGGGATGACTTATTATCGGTTAAAAGTCAGTCTTTATCTGCCGAAGAGCAAAATTTTATTGATCATAAAATTAGCGAACTTTGCACAACTTTTAATCAGTTTGGCTTATCTGAAAAAACACTTAAGCAAATAAAATCACAGAGATTTTGGGCGTTAACTATTCCAAAAGAATATGGTGGATTGGGGTTTTGTGCAAAAGCACACTCGATCATTTTGTCAAAACTTTCTAGTTGCAATGTATCGCTAGCTGTAACTATCATGGTTCCTAATTCGCTAGGTCCAGCAGAGTTAATCTTGCATTATGGCACCAATGAACAGAAGCAAAATTTATTGCCAAAATTGGCCATGGGTGAGCATATTCCTTGTTTTGCGTTAACTTCAACAGAGGCGGGATCTGATGCAGGTGCAATGATAGATTCAGGCGTGATTTGCGAGCAAAACTATCAGGGTAAAAACACACTAGGAATCCGACTTAATTGGGACAAGCGTTATACCACACTGGCACCTATAGCCACTTTGATTGGCCTTGCTTTTAAAACTTACGACCCCGAAGGTCTGGTTGGCAATAAAACCTATTTAGGAATTACCTGCGCTTTGGTCGATGCCCACTTAAAAGGCGTTAATATTGGTAGGCACCATCATCCAATTGGTTCAGAATTTAGTAACGGTCCGCATCAAGGCACGGATGTTTTTATACCAATGTCTGCGGTTATTGGCGGGCAAAAAATGATAGGCCAAGGTTGGGCAATGCTGATGGAATCTTTATCGCTAGGAAGAGGTATATCGCTGCCCTCTTTATCTTTATCAGGCGCTCAACTGGCACTTAAAACATCCATTGAATACACCTTGATTAGAAAGCAATTTAACCAATCTTTATACCAATTTCAAGGTGTGGCAGAAAAAATGGTAGCCATGGCTGCAGATGTTTTAGTGATGAAATCTATGAGTGATTTTCATTTGAATTTATTAGATCAGGGGCTAAATCCATCTATCAGTTCTGCAATGTTGAAATATCACCACACTGAAAAACTTAGAACTAATATTAATCATGCTATGGACATTCATGGCGGCAAAACCGTTATGTTAGGTCAACGCAATTATTTGGCCAATATTTATACAACTATTCCTATTGCTATTACAGTTGAAGGGGCTAATATTTTAACCAGATCAATGATTATATTCGGACAAGGCTTGATGCGCTGTCACCCTTTTTTAAAAGATGAGTTAAGTAGTCTAGAAAATCAAAACCTTTCATTATTTAATAAAACCTTGGGCAAACATCTTACTTATACAGCCACTGTTAAGATTAAAAGCTTTATTTTTGCACTGAGTGGTGCTAGGCTAGCTATCAGCCCTAAACAAACAAAAAGCATTACAAAGCCGTATTATCGACAACTTAGCAGCATTAGTGCTAGTTTTGCTTTTTTAGTTGAAATAGCTTTAATTAAATTTGGCCCAAAAATTAAATTTCAGGAAAGTGTAAATGGGTTATTTGCTGATTTGTTGATTAATATGTACGCTATTTCTACCACGCTTAAATACGCAGAAAAACTTGATAAGGGTTTTGATGAGTTGCTTCATTGGACCATGCAACAACATATTTACAAGTCACAATTGCTGCTTAAAGAAATCTGTGATGAGTTTAAATCTATTGTATTTTTTAAATGGTTAGTACTACCTTGGGGAGTTAGTAAAACCAAACCTTCTATTAAGCTGCAAAATAAAATTATTAACCAGCTTATTAATGATGAAAAACTTAAAAACACGCTTAGCGATGACGTTTTGATTGTCAAAAACTCACAACTTGATGAATTAGAGCATACTTATAAACTTGCAATAAAAGCGCAAAAGGTATATAAACGTGTTAACTATGTTAGTACATCTGAGCAAATTGATGCATTATTGGCTCAAGAAAAAATCAGTCATGATGAACATCATCTTTTATTAAATTTAACAAAATTAAGACATAGGGTTTTGGCGGTGGACGACTATGAAAATTAACCGAGTTGGCATTTTAGGTAGCGGCGTAATGGGTGCGCAAATTGCCGCTGTGTTTGCTAATGCAAACATTCCAACCTTGTTATTTGGTTATCAAGATTGTGTTTATAAAGATCTAGAAAAAATTGATAATTTTAAACCTGAAGCGTTTTACCATGCCAATCAAAAGTCTTGGATTACGCCAGTTAGCTTTGAAGATGATTTGGCGCAGCTATCAGATTGTGATTTGGTGATTGAGGCTATTATTGAAGATGTTAACGCTAAACAAGAGCTATTTCACAGCATACTGCCCCATTTATCTAGTCAAGTTATATTAGCGAGCAATACCTCAAGTCTTAGTATTAATCAAATTGGGGAAAACTTAGGTGAGTTCAAATCTCGCTTTTGTGGTATTCATTTTTTTAATCCACCTCGTTATATGCCGCTTGTTGAATTGATTGCTAGCAGGCAAACAGATAGTCAAATTTTAGAGTTATTGGAAGGATTTTTTACTTCTGAATTGGGTAAAAATATTTTATATGCCAAGGATGAAGCTGGTTTTATTGCCAACCGAATTGGGGTGTTTTCAATGGCCACCTGTATTTACCATGCTAAGCGCTTATCACTAGGGTTTGATTGTGTTGATGCACTCACTGGAATACAATTAAAGCGACCTAAAAGCGCCACCTTTAGAACGGCTGACTTGGTGGGTTTGGATGTTTTAAAAAAAGTATTCGAACAATTCCATCAACAACATGAAAATGATCCTTGGCGCCATTATTTTAAAACCCCAACCTGGCTCAATTCTCTAGTAGAAAGCGAAGCTTTAGGAGAGAAAACCAAGGCTGGAATTTATAAAAAAGAAGATGGTATTATTAAAATTTACGAGCCTGAGAGTGAAAGCTATGTTGAGGCTAATTACGATATTGATAAATCAGTTAAAGCCATTTTAAAAAAAGACCTCTCGAAGCAGCTCGCCCTACTCAAAATTAACCCACATCCTCAGGCGCAGTTTATTTTTTCAGTCATTAAAGATACTTGTCTATACAGCGCTTATCATCTACAAAGTATTGGACACTCAGTCAGAGATATTGATTGGGCGTTACATTGGGGCTTTGGTTGGGAAGTAGGTATTTTTGAATATTGGCAAAGTAATGACATCAAAGAATCATTAGCTTTATTTTTAGCAGATGATAAATCCACAAATCTGCCAAATTGGCTAGATGATACGACTCATTTTTACACCAAAGATGGCGCTTATTCACCTATAGAAAAATCTTATTTAGATTATTCTAAGCATGCTATTTATAAGCGCCAGATTTATCGTCCTAGCCTTATTGGTGAGCAAACTAAAAAACAAACTCAAGTTATTTTTGAAAACGATTCAGTTAAATTTTTCCATGAGAATGATGGAATTAGTATCTTTAGTTTAAAAACCAAACTACACACTTTAAATTTAGAGGTTATTAATTCTCTAATAAAAGCAATCGAAATTTCTGAAAAAGAATTCAAGGCAATGATTATTTGGCAAGACGCCGCGCCATTTTGTGCAGGCGCAAACCTATACGAAATTATTGTTGGCGCAAAATTAGGCATGATTGAACACAAAAACCTAATCACCAGTTTTAAGAAAAAAGCCTGGCAATTAATAAAACCAAAACTACCCGATATTGATAACTTAAAGCCTATTAATGAAATTATTGAACTGCTTCAACACGCGTTAATGTTACTTAAATATAGCAAAATACCAACCGTTGCTGCTGTTGAAGGCATGGTGCTGGGTGGTGGTTGTGAACTCATATTGCACTGTGATTCGCGCGTAGTTCATACAGAAAGTTATATTGGATTAGTTGAGATAGGCGTGGGCCTATTACCTGCTGGCGGAGGCTGTAAGGAAATGGCAAGACGCGCAGCAAAACACCCAGATAGATTTACAGCTTTGGCACAATATTTTGAACAAATTGGCATGGCCAAAGTATCAAAAAGTGCAAAACAGGCTTTAGACATGGGTTATTTAGATGTAGACGATTTAATCATTTCTCAAAGGTTAGAGCTGCTTTATTTTGCCAAGCAAAAAGCACGCCTATTAATTGATCAGAATTATCGACCAGAAGACCAAAATCAAACCTTCAAGATTGGCGGCGCAACAGCAAAAGCCAATATATTAGCACAACTGGTTAATATGAAAACAGCTGAGTTTATATCAGAGCATGATTATTTAATTGCTCAAAAAATTGCCGATGTTATTTGTGGCGGCGAATTGGCGCCAGATACTGAAGTAAACGCTCAGTACTTGTTAGCGCTAGAAAAGAAACACTTTATCGAGCTTTTAAAAAAAGATAAAACTCAAGCTAGAATTGAACACATGCTTATTAAAAATAAAGCCCTAAGGAATTAACATGATTCATAATGCCTATATTGTTAGCGCCATCAGAACCCCAGTTGGGAAAGCCAACGGTGCGTTTAAACACGCACGTCCTGATGACTTGTTAAGCTTTATTTTGAAACAGCTTTTAAATGACAATCCTAGTGTTGATCCTGCCATGATTGATGATGTAATTATAGGTTGCGCTATGCCTGAGGCAGAACAAGGGCTTAATATTGCGCGTATTTCAGCCCTACTGGCAGGCTACCCTCATGCTGTTTCTGGAATTACCATTAATCGCTTTTGCGCTTCAGGTCTGCAATCTATCGCCTATGCGGCTGACAAAATTCGTTTAGGTGAGGCTGACATTGTTGTTGCTGGCGGCGTAGAATCAATGAGCATGATTCCAATGATGGGAGTAAAGCCTGCCTTTAATATTGAAGTTTTTCAAGATGATAATCTTGGTATTGCTTATGGCATGGGCACTACCGCCGAACAAGTTGTAAAAAAATACAAAATTAGTAGAGAGGCTCAAGATCAATTTGCCTTTGAATCTCATCAAAAAGCCATTAGCGCTATTAAGCATAATTATTTTGAAGCTGAAATTAGACCATATACAGTCAAATATCAAGATTATGATTTAAATTCAAAATCAGTGGACAAAAAATCAACAATAATTTCCCAAGATGAAGGTATTCGTTTTGACACCTCTACCGAACAATTGTCCGCATTAAATGCTGTATTTCATGCTGATGGATCGGTCACAGCTGGTAATAGTTCGCAAATTAGTGATGGCGCTTCTGTACTAATGCTTTGTAGCGAAAAAGCGCTCAAATTATTTGATTTAAAACCCATGGCGCGATTTGTTGGCCTGGCTGTAAGTGGTGTCGATCCTAAAATTATGGGTATTGGTCCTGTGCTGGCTATTCCTAAGGTCTTGAAACAATGCGGCATTAAACTCTCTGAAATCGATCACATTGAATTAAACGAGGCCTTTG
Source organism: Gammaproteobacteria bacterium (assembly GCA_965222625.1). Lineage (GTDB taxonomy): Bacteria > Pseudomonadota > Gammaproteobacteria > PS1 > Pseudothioglobaceae > Thioglobus_A. The sequence continues at coordinate 350,020 of OZ244962.1, forward strand.
CCGCGCAAAGTCTTGCTGTTATTCAACAGTTAGATCTAAATCCTAAAATTATTAATCCGCTAGGCGGTGCGATTGCACTAGGTCATCCATTAGGTGCAACGGGCAGTATTAGAACCTCAACACTACTGCACCATTTAAATAGAACTCATGCACGTTTTGGCATGGTGACCATGTGTGTTGGGGGCGGTATGGGGGCGGCAGGTGTTTTCGAAAATCTTTAGTCAAAAACCTCGTATCAAAACGCGCATACTGTGTATTGACGGCGGCGGCGTCAGGGGCATTGTTGCAGCAACTATGCTTGCTTATTTAGAAAAAAAACTACAGCAGTTTAGCGACAATCCAAACGCTAGAATTGTTGATTATTTTGATTTATTTTCCGGCACTTCTACCGGCGCTTTAATCATTGCAGGCTTATTAATGCCCGACCAAAAAAATGGAAGACCTAAATACACAGCAGACAACCTCGTTGATTTATATTTAAAAAATGCAAAAAACATATTTAACTCATCGTTCTTACAAGGAATCAAATCAGTCTCAGGCTTATTAGATGTCAAATACAATTCTCAGGGTGTAAATCTTCTATATCAACAATATTTTGGCCATTGTCAGTTAAAAGAATTACTCAAACCTTGTTTAATTCCTAGTTACGATTTAACCCTAGGTAAAAATTATTTTTTTCGCCAACATAAGGCTGTTGTTAGTGATAGTCATAATTATCACTTAGCTGACGTTCTACGCGCAGCTACTTCCGCTATTACCTACTTTCCACCTGCTAAAATTGCAACCGTTAATGGTAAAAAATCCTGTTGTTTTGTTGATGGCGGTGTATTTGCCGTCAACCCTTCGCTGTCTGCCTACGCGGAGTTTAGATACCTGTACCCTGGTTTTTATTCTGAAAATACAATGATGCTTTCACTTGGCACTGGAAAGCAAGATACTTATCTTGATTGCGATGATATTGAGCATTGGGGCGCGGTTGAATGGCGTGACCCTGGAAGTAATTTATTAACCACCGCCCAATCGTTTGCTGTGGATTATCAGCTAAAGGCTGTTTATGACTCAAAGCCTAATTATTTAAGACTTAATCCTAATATTGATAAATTGCATACAGCCAGTCTTGATAATAGTGAAGATGACTATTTAGACTTTCTTCACCAGCTAGGAAAGCAAACCTGTATCAATGAGAAAGAAAAATTAGACAACTTTGCAAAAAGCCTTATTAATAGCAGCAAAATCTTATGATAAAGCAAAAAAAACATCTAACACAATTGCTTGATAGCGCTTTTAACCAAGCACCAGAAAGCCCTGCATTAATCGGGCTAGAGAGTTCAATCAATTATAAAAAACTACATCTTAATAGTATTAATTTGGCTAATTATCTACTCGAAAATGTTGATAAAAATGCTGCAGTGGTCGCTATTATGCTGCCTAACCTGTTGACTTTTCCTGTGTGCTTGTTTGGCGCTTGGTATGCTGACAAAACAGTAACACTTATTAATCCACTATATACTAGTGATGAAGCGCTCAAACAATGTTTAGATGCGCAAGCAGATACTATTATTATTGCCAAAATTTTTTATAAAACACTAGAGTCAGTCCTTAAAAAAACACAAATAAAATGGGTAATTATTGTTGAAGTTGGTGATCTTCAGCCAAAAATTAAACGCCAAGTTATTAATTTAATTACGGGCATTAAACGTAAAACATTCGCCATTCACAAGCAGCCAAATATTACCTATACGAACTTAAACTCTTTGTTAACAAAACAAGAGCAACTATTAACACCTACAAAATTTAAAAATAAAGTGGCTTTGTTACAATACACCGGTGGCACTAGCGGCATACTCAAGGCTGCTAGTTTGACACATGAAAATATTTTGGCTAATATTTATCAATTAGAGCAGTGGTTGCCTAAAGATATCAATGAAAATAGCTCTGTTTTAACCGCCCTACCGCTTTATCATATTTTCGCACTAACCATTAATTGCCTATTGTTTATACATATTAAAGGTAGAAGTATTTTGGTCCTTAATCCTAGAGAAATAAAACAATTAATAGGACCTTTAAAAAAATACAAAATTGAGGTGATTACAGGCGTTAATTCTTTATTTGTCGCGCTGATTAAACATAGAGATTTTAAAAAGCTTAACTTCTCAAGTCTTAAAGTAGCTATTTCAGGTGGCATGCCTCTGAATAAAAAAGTTTCAGATGAGTGGCAATTAGCTGCTGGAAAGCCTATTGTTCAAGGTTATGGGCTGACTGAATGCTCACCTGTGGTTAGTGCTGAGGACTATCAAACTAGCCAATTTACCGGCTCTGTTGGCCGGGCTTTAGTTGGGACTAAAATTAAAATTCTAGATAGTTCATTAAAAGCAGTAAAAACAAATGAAATTGGGCAGATTTGCATCAAAGGCCCCCAGGTGATGGCATCTTATTGGCACCAAGAAGAGCTAAATAAAGAGGTGTTCACTAAAGAGGGTTATTTTTGCAGTGGTGATGTTGGCTATATTGACGAACAAGACCGTGTTTTTATTGTTGATCGAATTAAAGATATGATTATTGTATCTGGATTTAATGTTTATCCTTGTGATGTGGAACAAGTGCTTAATCAACATTCTGAGGTTGTTGAATCAGCTTGCATTGGCATTGAGAATAAAACAAGTGGTCAGGCGGTTAAAGCTTTTGTAGTAATAAAATCAGGCTCAAAACTGGAAAAAAAAATACTCATTGAGTATTGTAAAAAGCATTTAGCGCACTATAAAATTCCAAAAAAAATAGAATGGATTAATGAATTGCCAAAATCTAATGTTGGAAAGATTCTTAAAAGAAAATTGCAGCATTAATTTTTTTGTAAAAAAACATATTTTTGCTTATTTTTTTTTGCTTATTTTTTTTACATCCTTTGAGTTAAAAGCTCTAGCGCTTTTTATTACTAAAATGTAATATTATGACATCATTAATTGCTTATATTTTTGCTTAAAAAACGCTTAATTTATTTTAATTTATTTTAATTTATTTTCATTCTCGCAATCCCTTTGGTGTCAATATGTTTGACGTATTTGGCTATATTTTGGTATTTTTATCCCTTGCAAAAAAAATCGAAATACACTATATTTAGTTGTAATTGTCTTTTATAAATACTATATGTAGTGTTTCTTACTCAAAGGGAAAAATGAATCAAAATATTAAAGTGACCAAGCGTAATGGCCAACAAGAACCGATTGATATGGAGAAAATCCACCGGGTTGTACACTGGGCATCGCAGGACTTAAATGGGGTTAGTGTTAGCCAAGTTGAGATCAATGCTCAGCTTGCATTTTTTGACGGCATTAAAACCGAAGATATTCACGAAACCATCATTAAATCAGCGGCTGATTTAATCTCCACGCAGGTGCCTGACTATCAATATTTAGCGGCGCGTCTGGCTATTTTTCATTTGCGCAAAAAAGCTTTTAAATCATTTACCCCACCTGCCCTTTTTGAGCATGTTCAAAAATTTACCGATTTAGGTATTTACGACAAAGACATTTTAGCAAAATACACTCAGGCTGAAATTAATGAACTAAATGAAGTCATTGACCATTGGCGTGATATGAAATTTTCCTATGCAGCGGTAAAGCAGCTTGAAGGCAAATATTTGGCTCAAAATCGAGTGACAGGTGATATTTATGAATCACCTCAGCAGCTTTATATGTTGGTTGGTATGTGTCTATTTCAAGAATATGAAGCGCGCGCGCGAATGTCTATTGTTAAGCGTTTTTATGAGGCTGTTTCTAATTTTAAAATTTCATTGCCTACGCCAATTATGGCAGGCGTACGTACGCCAACTAGGCAATTTTCATCTTGCGTACTGATTGAAGCAGACGATGATTTAGACTCAATTAGCGCAGCAGCGGGCGCCATTGTTAAGTATGTCTCTCAGCGCGCTGGTATTGGCATTAATGCAGGCCGGATTCGCGCCATTGGCAGCCCTATTAGAAATGGTGAGGCGACGCATACGGGCTGTATTCCTTTTTATAAGCATTTTCATACGGCAGTTAAATCTTGTTCACAAGGCGGCGTTCGCGGCGGCGCGGCGACACTTTTTTATCCTTTGTGGCATCTTGAAGTTGAAAGTCTATTGGTATTAAAAAATAACACAGGGACGGATGAAAATAGAATTCGCCATCTTGATTATGGTGTGCAATTTAATGGTTTGATGTATCAGCGCTTTTTAGCAGACGGCGATATCACTTTATTTTCACCTCATGATGTGCCAGGATTATACGATGCATTTTTTGAGGACCAAGCTGATTTTAAACACTTGTATGAAACATACGAGCAAGATGATTCAATTCGCAAGCACACAATTAAAGCCAGAGATTTGTTTGCTAAATTTATGCAAGAACGTGCTAATACTGGGCGTATTTACTTGCAAAATGTTGATCATTGTAATACCCATGGCGCTTTTGATCCTAAAGTGGCGCCCATTCGCCAATCAAACCTTTGTATGGAAATTACCTTGCCTACTAAGCCGCTGCAATCGGTTCAGGATGAAAATGGCGAAGTGGCTTTGTGCACGCTTTCTGCTGTTAATTTAGGTGCGCTTGAATCGCTCGATGAACTTGAAGATATTACCGATATCATTGTGCGCGCTTTAGATTCGCTACTTGATTATCAAGATTATCCTATTAAAGCGGCGCAGATAGCCAGTATGAATCGCCGTACGTTGGGCATTGGGGTAACAAATCTTGCCTATTATTTGGCTAAAAATAACGCCAAGTATTCAGATGGCTCTGGCAATGGATTGGTGCATCAGACCTTTGAAGCCTTGCAGTATTACGCGCTTAAAGCCTCTAATATTTTGGCCAATGAAAAAGGCGCTTGCCCGTTGTTTAACGAAACCCAATACGCTAAAGGCATATTACCCATTGACACCTACAAAAAAGATATTGATGCTTTTTGCACCAGCAAGCTGGATTTGAATTGGGAACAATTACGCCATGATATTAAGTCTAGCGGTTTAAGAAACTCAACGTTAACAGCATTAATGCCGTGTGAAAGCTCCTCGCAGATTTCTAATTCTACCAACGGCATTGAACCACCTCGAGGTTTTGTCTCTGTTAAACAATCTAAAGATGGCATCCTTAAACAAATTGTGCCTGATTATCAAAATCTCAAGGACAAATACGAACTACTTTGGGATATTAAAGACAATGAAGGTTATTTGCAGCTGTGCGCCATTATGCAAAAGTTTGTCGATCAATCAATCAGCACCAACACACACTATGATCCTGCGCAGTTTAAGGGCAATAGAGTGCCAATGAAATTGTTTTTGATGGACTTACTCAAGGCTTATAAATATGGCGTTAAAACGCTTTATTATCACACAACGCGAGATGGCGGCGGCGAAGGCGCTATTGAAAAAGAAGATGATAACGCTTGCGCTGATGGCGTTTGTAAATTGTAAGGAGATTTGAATTATGTCATATAGTATTTTTAGCAAAACCGTTAGTGATACACTGAATCAACCCATGTTTTTTGGCAATAGTGTTAATGTGGCGCGTTTTGATAAGCAAAAATTTGAAATATTTGAAAAATTAACAGAAAAGCAATTGTCGTTTTTCTGGCGCCCAGAAGAGATTGACGTTTCTAAAGATAAAATGGATTTCGCTAAATTATTACCCAATGAAAGGCATATTTTTTTGTCTAACCTACAATATCAAATTTTGCTGGATTCTGTGCAAGGCCGCAGTCCTAATATTGCTTTTTTACCCATTGTCTCTTTGCCTGAGCTGGAAAACTGGATTGAAACTTGGAGTTTTTCAGAAACCATCCATTCTCGTTCTTACACGCATATTATCCGCGCCATTGTTAATGAGCCAGGTGTTGTGTTTGATGATATTATGAAAACAGAGCAAATTATTGAACGCGCTGAAAGTGTCTCCAAGCACTATGATGATTTAATTAAATGCACGCAGGCTTATTTATTGCATGGTGAAGGCACACATGATCTGAATGGCGAACAAGTTACCCTGGATCTTAAATGCCTTAAACGTAAGCTGTATTTGACCATTATGTCGGTTAATATTTTAGAAGCAGTGCGTTTTTATGTCTCGTTTGCTTGTTCGTTTGCCTTTGCTGAGCGCAAGGTAATGGAAGGTAATGCTAAAATTATTAAAATGATTGCCAGAGATGAGGCTTTGCACTTAACCGGCACTCAGAACATTATCAATATAATCCATGATGGGCGAGATGATCCAGAAATGACCATTATTGCCACGCAATGCGAAAGTGAAGTCATTCAAATGTTTAAAGATGCTTGCGAACAAGAGAAAAATTGGGCGGAATACTTGTTTAAAGAGGGTTCAATGATTGGTCTTAACGCTGAAATACTCAAGCAATATCTTGAATATATCACCAATATACGCATGAGCGCGATTGGTCTTAAGCCTTTGTTTGAAGAGCGCACTAATCCTCTGCCATGGATTAATCACTGGCTTGATTCTGATAATGTGCAGGTCGCGCCTCAGGAAACTGAAATCACTTCTTATTTGGTTAGCGCCATTGACAATACGCTTGATGAAGCAGATTCAGACTTTAGTCAATTTGAGCTTTAACCCAGTTATATGTTTAGAATCGAGGTTGATAACATCAATGGCAAAACAGAATCGCTTTATGTGTACGGCGAACAATCGATTCTAACGGAGCTTGAGGCGCATAATGTATTGATTGATTATTCTTGTCGTCAAGGACATTGCGGCTCTTGTATTTTGCAACTTTTAGAAGGTGATGTTATTCATCAAGATTGTTTAGTGCCGCTGTCTGTGGGTGAAATTTTAGCTTGTCAGGCTAAACCAATGACAGACATTAAAATTGGTTCAAGAAATTGAAAGACTGGGCAAATATTCAAGCACTTCTAAGCGAGTACCTCTGAATACCACGCGATCCATTTTCTTTTGAATTTGATAATTGTACATAGGATCGTAATAATCAACCAGCAGCGACTCTACAACGGGTAAAAAGCCGTCAAAATGACTGGTATTTTGATACGCTTTTAGCGCTAATTCCACTTGCGATTTCATGATTTTATAACGCTCAAGACCCAATCTTTTTTGAATTTTTTCCAGACTTTTTAGCCAATAATTAGAAAAATTATCAAAGCCATTTAGCAAATCTTGGCTGATAAAATCTTGATGCATATTAATCACATATGCATCCATACTAATCTTAATTCGCTCATTAATTGTTGCATCAAGTAGTATCAAATCCGCTTGAGAATTTTTGTTTTTAACGCAATCAGGAATATGCACAGTGCCGATATTTGCACCTTCATCTTCAAAAATCAAATGAGAATAATTTTGTTTTTTAATCAGTTCAATGGCCAGTTCGTTTTCAAAACTGATTTGCGTTGGCTGAACAGTTGTTGTATTGCCAAATGCAGAGCCGCGATGATTGGCCAGACCTTCTAAATCAACCATTTGCTGAATGTGATTAAGCAATAGAGTTTTTCCGCAGCCGGTTTGTCCGCCAATAATCACTGGCGTAATATGAGTCATAATACGCTGCGTTTCATCAATTAAATATCGGCGTAATGCTTTGTAGCCGCCTTTTAAACGCGGATAGTCAATGCCGGTTGCCTCATAAATCCATTGCTGAGAAATTTGACTGCGAAGTCCGCCTCTAAAACAGTAAAGTGCGCCATTAGGGTTGTTTTTTATAAACACTATCCAGCTGTCAATTCGAGCCTGCTTAACCTCGCCTTGTACCAGCTCATGGCCTAATTTAATGGCTGCATCTTGGCCTTTATTTTTGTAACAAGTGCCTATCAGCTCGCGCTCTTGATTGCTCATGAGTGGCAAACTTTGCGTGTGCGGAAAACTGCCTTGCGCAAACTCAACAGGCGCGCGTGTATCAAACATTGGCGCGTTAGCCGTTACCAATGAGTGAAAATCTTCAATTTGAGTTAGAGTTTTAGTCATTAATGCTAACAATTGATTGATAGGCGCCTAATTTGACTATTTCGCCAATGGCTTCTAATTCAAAATCGGCTGATTGCATAATGGCGCCGAACTCAGCTTGAGCTTTGTCATTAACCATGATTAGTAAGCCGCCACTGGTTTGCGGGTCGCAAATAATAGATTGCATTTCGCTATTCATGGGGCTTAGGTGTGCGCCATAACTATCAAAATTGCGCTGCGCACCGCCTGGTGAACAGCCGTTGGCTAAATAATGTTTGATGTTTGGCAAAATAGGTATTTTTTTGTAATCAAGTGTTGCTGCTACTTTAGAGCCTTGACAAACTTCAATTAAATGTCCGCCAAGGCCAAATCCAGTGACGTCAGTAATGGCATTCACGCCGCTGATTTTAGACAGCTGAGTGCCGATATTATTAAGCTTGCACATTGTTTCAATGGCGCGAGTTTCATCTTCTTTGCTGATTTTCTTTTGCTTTTGTGCGGTGGTCAAAATGCCAATACCTAAAGGCTTGGTTAAATAGATTTTGTCACCCACTTGAGCTTTTGAATTTTCTTTAAGGTGTTTAATGGCAACCCTGCCGGTAACAGCCAAACCAAAAATAGGTTCTGGCGCATCAATACTGTGCCCACCTGCTAGTGAAATTCCTGCTTCAGCGCAAACGCTGCGCCCGCCTTCAATCACGCGCCTGCCAACTTCAGGCGCAAGTTTATCTAGCGGCCAGCCAAAAATAGCAATCGCCATAATGGGCACCCCGCCCATTGCATAAATATCACTAATGGCATTGGTAGCGGCAATACGCCCAAAGGTAAATGGATCATCTACAATTGGCATAAAAAAATCTGTGGTGCTAATAATCGCCTCGCCATTGCCCAAGTCATAAACCGCGGCGTCATCTCTAGAGGCGTTGCCAACCAGTAGATTTGCATCGATTTTTTCAACCGTAGATGACTCTAAAATAACATCTAAAACTTTGGGAGATATTTTGCACCCGCACCCTTGTCCGTGGCTGTATTCAGTTAGCTTTACGTTTAAATTTGACGGCATTGGTAATATCCTTTTTCGTGGGTGTCAATCGGGTTTTTTGATTTTTATATCGCCTTATATCGCTTTATATGCGACTTCTAACTTTTCATAAAGCTGTTCAGGTGTGAGTTCTGGACTATCATCCATTATTTTAAAAGCAACAACATTATCTTCAACAGCGCCCCAAATCTTCACATAAGAGCCGTCTTTATAGCCATGCTCTTGCCTGAAAGTATTCAGCTGGTTTTTGACTAAATAGCGCTTGTACAACTCCGGAATACCCATTTGCATATGTGCAATTGCTTGGAAAAATAAAGCAAACAATTGATACAAGGAATTTTGAGATTTGTCAACATTTGCACTTGCCGATACAGCGATCATTTTTTCTAAAATTTCAATGAGCTTTTCAGGATCTGTTTCGCGCTCAGGCGCCATGTCGTTATAAATTTGGGCAAAACCTGCATCACCATAATGAATCGCCTCAGACATTAAAAAATGCCATATGTCGACCAACTCAACTTTGGCGTTATCAAGATCATGCTCAGCGTCAAGGTTTTTCCAATGCTTCCAATTAAAAGAATCAATCGCTTCAGCTGCTTCCATATAAATACAGCGCAGCCATGAAATCTGCCGCCCTTCTTTGGTTGCGCCTTCGGTCCATATTTCCCCATTGGTGGCGTCATTGAGCTTTTGTTGAAGTTCAAACATTTGTTTAATTTGATTCATAAATAAGGCCTTATAATAGTGCTTAAAAATTGACTAATAATTATAATAGGATTGTTGAGTATGAAAAATATAATTTACCGGCTCATAAAACCATCTTTCTTGTATAAAAACTGGATAAACAGCTAAGTTTTTAATCTTTAAACAAAAAATATACCATTTTTTAAATGACAGCTTCCATGCTCAGCAGTCCATAATGCAACAATCTATTTCAAATAAGTTAATTAATTGTGATTTGGGTGAGTGTTTAAGCCCAAATCCAGACAGTCAGATTATGCCGCTTATTGGTATGGCGAGTATCGCTTGCGCAGGTCACGTGGGTGATGACAAAAGCATGGTTAAAGCCATTCAACTGGCGCAACAAAACAAGGTCAAAATCGGCGTACATCCCAGTTATGCTGATCAAGCGAATTTTGGACGAAAAAGTCAGGCGCTATCAAAATCTCAACTGTATGAATTGATTCATGGTCAAGTAGCTCATTTTCAACAGCTTTGCCATCAGCAAGGCACTGTTTTAGAATACATTAAGCCGCATGGCACCTTGTATCACGACATGATGAGCCGTACCGATGTTTTTGAGGTTTTATGTGAGGTTATTAAAGCCATTAATCCGAGTTTGGCTTTAGTTGTGCAAGCAGGCAAAGAGGCGCATCTTGAAAAATTTGAAAAAAATCAAAAACTAACTTTTTTACGTGAAGTGTTTGCAGATCGCGGCTATAACGGCTTGCAGATGATTCCCAGAGGTGAAAAAAATGCAGTTTTGGATAATAGTAAAGCCATTGTTGATCAATTTTGGCATTTTTATAACAACAAAACTTTGAACATTAATACAATTTGCTTTCATAGCGACAATAAAGCTTCTGTAGAGGCGCTTAAATGTTTAAAAAATGCATAAAATAATTCTGGCAGGGGAAAACTCATTGCTGATTTATTTTGGCAGCAAAATTGATGATTCACTGCCACAAAGTATTGCAAATTTTGCACAAATCGTAAAAGCCCAGTTCACTGATCAAATTATTGATTTGACCCCTGCTTACACTTCATTACTGATTAGTTATGATCTAAATGTAACTAATTATCTGGCATTTTCCGCTGAACTTAAAAAGCTGCTGGTTGATTTTAAATTAACAGAAAAACATCAAAATACGTCGTTAATACACATCCCCGTTTATTATGGTTTTGAAGTGGGATTTGACTTGGAAAGATTACTTACTGAAAAGAATCTAACAATTAAAGAATTTATTGACATTCACAGCACCAAAGAATATTTGGTCCACGGCATTGGATTTAGCCCAGCGTTTGCTTTTTTAGCCCAGCTTGACGTGCGCATTCAAGCGCCGCGGCTCGACTCGCCAAGAATTAAAATTCCTGCAGGCAGCGTGGGAATTGCTGATAGTCAAACAGCTGTGTACCCTAGTGACTCTTCGGGTGGGTGGAATATTATTGGCCGAACTGTGCTAGATTTATCGCTAAATAATCCTGATAATTTAAATAAATTTAAAGTTGGCGACCGGGTTAAATTCTACCCCATTACGCGCGATGAATTTGTGCGTAACAAAGGCCAGTTATGAGCTTTAAAGTCATCAAATCAGGGTTTTTGTCCACCATTCAAGATTATGGCAGGTTTGCTCATACTGGCCATGGAATGAGCCAATCTGGGGCGCTAGACGAACACGCTTATTGCTGGGCTAATCGTTTACTTGATAATCACTACAACGACGCGGTTTTGGAAATTACTTTGGGCGCCGTTCAATTAGAAGCACTGGATGATATGCTGATTTGCGTATGCGGTGCTGATCTTGATTTTAAAATTAATCATCAGGCCGCTGTTATTTGGCACAGTGTTCAAATTAAAGCCGGAGACGTACTTAGTTGGCACTTTCCCAAGCATGGCGTGCGCGCTTATTTGGCGGTAAAAGGCGGGTTTAAAACCCAGCTAATGTTTGGCTCTAGATCAGTTAATCTGCGTGAAAACATGGGCACAAAAATCAGCGAATTGGAAATTTTAAATTGCGAAATTTCTCGAGTTAAACTTGATCATTTAATGCCGGATAAATACCTGCCTAATTACAATCAAGCGCTTGTTTTAAACATATTGCCAAGTTATCAATATTCGATGTTTAGTCAAGTTCAAAAATCTTTATTTTTTGAGCAAACTTACCACATTAGTAGTGCCAATGATCGCAGCGGCTGCCGGCTAGACGGCGCACCAATTGCGCTTAAAAAAGACAAAATGATTTCCGAGCCAATAAGTTATGGTAGCGTGCAAATCAGTACAAATGGCTTGCCGATTATTTTGCTTAAAGATGGCCCAACCATTGGCGGCTACGTGAAAATTGGCACGGTGTTTTCATTAGACTTGGCTCAGCTTGCGCAGCAACAGCAAAATGCTAAAGTTAGATTTAAACTGATGGATGTTCATCAAGCGCAAAAACAAAGATTAAAGTTTAATCAATTTTTTGGAATTTGCTCGAATTCGTAGTTATTAAAGATTTGACAAAACAACTCGGCGGTTTTAACTGTGTCATATAAGGCCGAATGCGCCTGTGCGTTATCAAACTCAATACCTGCCTTATTGATTGCTTTAGCTAGCACTGTTTCTCCAAATGCAAGCGCCGATAAGCTGACGGTATCAATGGTGGAAAATTGATGAAAAGGATTTTTGAGTTTTGAACGATTACTGGCTGCATATAAAAAATTAAGATCAAAAAAAGCATTGTGCCCCACCAAGATTGAACGGGTGCAATCTTGGGCTTTTGCCTCAGTGCGAATGGTTTTAAACATTTCATCTAAAGCCAGTTTTTCATCAATCGCGCCGCGCAGTGGATTATCAACATCAATGCCGTTAAATTTTAAAGCAGCCGGCTCTAGATTAGCGCCTTTAAAAGGGTTGACATGAAAATGCTGAGGCTCTTTTGCAAATAGCTTGCCCGCTTCATCAATGCCAATTATCACCGCGCAAATCTCTAACATGGCGTCAGTTTGGTGGTTAAATCCTGCTGTTTCAATGTCAATTACGACAGGTAAATAGCCGCGAATACGCTGTTTAATTTGCATCAGTTTACCTGTTTAAAAAAGATAGAAGAATTACGCTCATGGTTAAAGTATTTTTGCCGTTTACTGGGAAGATCGGCTATTTTCATTTGAGTAAAGTTATTTTTTAAAAACCATTCGGTGCCAAATTTACTCAGGGCAAAAATCTTGGTAAATTTTCTGGTTTTTGCGCAGGCTTGTAATTGGATTAATAGCTTTTCAGAAAGTCCAGTGTTTTGATAACTTTTCGCCACGGCGAGCGAGTAAATTTCGCCCATAGAGCCCTCTTTGCAATCTTTTAAGCCTGCACAAGCAACCAATTGATCGTTGTCAAATAACAATACAAAGTCGCCAATATTTTTTTCAATTTCTGCTCGGCTTCTGGGCAAAATTTTCCCTTGTTCTACAAAAGGTTTAATTAAAGTTAAAATTTGCTCAGAATTATTCAAAGTACTACTTAAAACGTTGATAGAAGTGCACTATTTTAATCTAAAATAGTATGTTTTATGCGAATACAAAATAATTATGTCTAATTCAAGGAAATACTCTTCTCAAGTTGTTGATGGTTATGAGCGCGCACCAAGTCGCGCTATGCTTTATCCAGTTGGCTTTAAAAAAGAAGATTTCAACAAGCCGCAAGTGGGCATTGCCTCGACTTGGTCAATGGTAACGCCTTGCAATATGCACATTAATAAATTGGCTGATGAGGCTTTAATCGGCGTTAATTCGGCGGGTGGAAAGGCAGTTATTTTTAATACGATTACCATTTCTGACGGTATTTCTATGGGCTCTGAAGGTATGAAATACTCGCTAGTATCGCGCGAGGTAATTGCTGATTCAATTGAAACAGTGGTCGGTTGTCAAGGTTTTGACGGCGTGGTTGCGATTGGTGGCTGTGATAAAAATATGCCCGGCTGTATTATTGGGCTTTCGCGTTTGAATCGCCCCGGTATTTTCGTGTATGGCGGCACCATTCAGCCGGGCAAAAATCATACCGATATTGTTAGTGTGTTTGAAGCGGTGGGTCAGTATGCCAATAATGCGATTGACGCCATTGAATTGGAAAATATTGAAAAAACCGCCATCCCTGGTCCAGGCTCTTGCGGCGGCATGTACACCGCCAATACCATGGCTTCTGCGATTGAAGCGCTGGGTATGAGTTTGCCAAATTCATCTGCTCAAGATGCCATTTCTGCAGATAAAAATAATGATTGCATTCGCGCTGGCGAAGCGGTGCTTAACCTGCTTGAAAAAGACATTAAACCAAACGATATTATGACTTTAAAAGCGTTTGAAAACGCCATTACCGTTATTATTACTTTGGGCGGTTCTACCAATGCAGTATTGCATATGATTGCCATGGCAAATGCAGCTGGCGTTGATTTGAGCATTGACGACTTTACCCGCATCGGCGCCAACGTGCCAGTTCTTGCTGATCTTAAACCCTCAGGCAAATACATGATGAGCGAGTTAGTTGCGATTGGCGGCACCCTGCCGTTGATGAAAATGCTACTAGACGCAGGGCTGCTGCATGGCGACTGCATGACGGTTACCGGCAAAACCATGGCGCAAAATCTTAAAGATGTTAAGCCTTATACTGACTCTCAAGATATTATTAAACCGCTTAACAATCCCATTAAAAAAGACTCACACTTACGTATTTTGCGCGGCAATTTAGCCACAGGCGGCTCAGTTGCCAAAATTACCGGCAAAGAGGGTTTGAGCTTTAAAGGCTCGGCAAAATGTTATGATCGTGAAGAAGATGCACTGGCAGCAGTGCTAAATGGCGAAGTTAAAGCAGGCGATGTGGTTGTAATTCGCTATGAAGGCCCTGCAGGCGGCCCGGGGATGCGCGAGATGCTCTCTCCAACTTCAGCAGTTATGGGTTTGGGTTTGGGCGATAAAGTAGCGATGGTTACCGATGGACGCTTTTCGGGCGGAACACATGGTTTTGTTGTCGGTCATATTACGCCTGAAGCCTTTAAAGGCGGCGTTTTAGCGGTGGTTGAAAATGGCGATGAAATTCTTATTGATGCTGAAAACAACGTCTTAGAATTACTCGTTGAGCAAGCAATCATCGATGAGCGTTTATCGCATTGGACTCAGCCTAAACCCAACTACACCAAAGGGGTTTTAGCCAAATTTGCAAAACTTGCCAAATCTGCTTCTGAAGGCGCAGTAACGGATTAATTGCCAAATTCAATTAACACTAGTGGTTAGGCGAAGGTAATTTGTTAAGTATTTTCAAGTTATCTTATTTATAAGTATCTTTAATAACCCAAGGCCTTTGAGGTGCTTTGTCTGGGGTCTGCTGCGCCAAAACGAGCGTCATTTTCAAGGTCAATTAAGATACTTTGACTGCCACCCATTGCAGACTTAACCACCACTTTGTGGCCCATTTTTTCAAGTAATTTTATGGTATCGGCGCTGACGCCCTGTTCCATTCTAATTTCATCAGGCCACCATTGATGATGTATTCTGGGCACATTTACGGCGCTTTGAATATTCATATCGTGGTCGATTACATTCATAATAACTTGCAAGGTTGTGCTGATAATACGTGAGCCGCCCGGGCTGCCTGTGACCAAAAAATTAGCCCCATCTTTTTTAACAATGGTTGGCGACATCGAGCTTAACATGCGTTTGTTACCGACAATTTTATTGGCCTCGCCGCCTAATAAGCCGTACGCATTGGCTACGCCCGGTTTGGCGCTAAAATCGTCCATTTCATTGTTGAGCAAAAACCCTGCGCCCGGCACCACAATGCCCGATCCATAGCTGAAATTTAAAGTGTATGTGTTGGACACTGCATTACCCCATGAATCGACAATAGAAAAATGCGTGGTTTCATTGCTTTCATAGTCTTCGGGAGAACCCGCGCGCACCTGCTGACTTGGCGTAGCTTTATCAGGATTTATTTGTGCCGTTAATGCTTGCGCGTATTTTTTCGACATTAAACCAGACAACGGCACTTTTACAAAATCACTATCACCCAAATAAGCAGCTCTATCAGCATAAGCCAGGCGCATCGCTTCACTCATCAAATGAATGGTTTGGGCGCTATTGTGGCCGTATTTACCGATTGGATACGGCTCTAATAGGTTTAAGATTTGCACAATATGCGCGCCGCCAGAGCTGGGCGGTGACATAGAAAAAATATCAAAGCCGCGGTATTGCCCGGTAGCTGGCTCTCGTATTTTGGCTTGATAATTTTTTAAATCTTGATGGCTAATTAAGCCGCCATGGCGCTGCATTTCAGCCACCAATAAATCGGCCGTTTTGCCTTGGTAAAACCCTGCTCGGCCATTTGCCACAATCCGCTTTAAGGTTTGCGCTAATTTTGGCTGTTTAAAGATATCTCCCACTTGATATGACGCCCCTTGAGTTTTGTAGAATTTTTTCAAACTGGCCGGCCATTTTTGCAAGGTGGCGCTGCGCTGCTCTAAGCCTTGGACGAAACGATTAGGTACTTCAAAGCCCTGCTCTGCCAGCTTAATTGCCGGCGCCATAATCACCGGCAAAGACAGGCTGCCGTATTCTTCCAAGGCCAGCAACAAACCTGCCACCGTGCCCGGAACGCCGGCTGACAAATGCGAAAACCGACTGCGGCTTTTATCAACATTGCCAGCCGCATCTAAAAACATATCTTGGGTCGCTTTAGCAGGCGCTTTTTCACGGTAATCAATCGCCACCACGTTTTGGCTTTTGGCTGGCGATATCAACATAAATCCGCCGCCGCCAATATTACCAGAACGAGGCTGCGTTACCGCCAGTGCAAAGCCCGCTGCCACCGCTGCATCAACGGCATTACCACCTTGTTTTAAAATTTGCAGCGCCACCTCGCTGGCGACTTTGTGACTGGTAACCACCACGGCATTTTGAGCTGAAACTGGGTGTGCGCGCTGGCCGGCCAAAATAGCCTGAGCCGAAACCGACGATGCCAATAGCCACAACAAAAAAACTGAATTAAAAAATCGCATCATTTGATTATATTTTATTTAAAGAGAATCTTCCTAGAAAAAATCAGGAAGCAAGTTGTTTTTATTATAGCTTTACTTGGGTTTATAACGCAGCACCATCCAAGAAAACTATAATTTTAAAGGTTATAGTCATATTTGCAATAATCATCTAAGAATTTCTGAGTTTTAGCCAGACTTTTTTTGCTTAGCTTAACATTTAAAGCACAATGCTTCTTGTTCTTAAGTGCAGTTTTAGAGTCTTTCCCGTTACATTTATAGTAGGCGCTAGAGGTATTACTAACGCAGCTTTCAAACTTTAGCACAGCTTTCTTGAGCATATCTTTAGAGATTTGATGCATCTTGCATAGAACCGGAGTCTTTCCAACTTGCTTATAGTCTTGCCTTATAACCTCAGCTTCCTCTATGTAAATTCTACCTTCACTATAAGCTGTTAAGCTTTTCTTGAAGGGGTCGGTACAAGTGTCAGCGATAGTAATAGAACCGAACAAAATGATCGAGATAAAGAGTAGTTTTTGCATGATTTCCTTGGGCGTTTTAATTGTTAAATTAATTAACTTCGTTTAATGTAGTAATAATATCAGACAGGCTAACGGCGTGATGATAACTTGGTTAAGTTTATTTAAAATTTACGCTACTTTTTAAATTTCTAGGCCAGGCGCAGTATTTTGTTAGATGATTTTACAATCATAAGCTATTATTTTTGTTACTAAAATTAAAAATAAAATGGTACCAATCCCTTTGATTTACCTTTACCAGTTGCCTTTCCAGCCTTTTCCTTTGCAATATGGACATGATCTAGAAACTCCAAAATAAACTTCTTTACCTGTACCCTTACAAGGTCCGCAAGTTTTCTTTTTTTCTTTCACTTTTCCAGTTCCAGCACATCTTTTACAGTCATATTCTTGGCTATTTACAGTTTGCTTTCCATCCCCTCCACAAATTGGACAATTCATCGTTTCAGCTTTATCTTTTTTATCCATCATATCTCCCCTTTATTTTTATTTTTTATAACTATTATTATGCACTTAAAAATAAGCAATAAAGGTGTCGCTCTTTTTAGGTCTGCCAACATCTTTAAAATAAAAAGATAGCGGCCCCATTAATTCATGGAGGTTAAGTCGGTTTTTCTTCTCTGACAAGCATGTCTATAAATTTTTCAAATCGCCGCTGTCTGGTTTCGGGTTTCTTTGCACTTACTAATCCGTGTGCAATAGTAGAGTGACTAGATTTGTTAAGTGTTTCAAAAAACAGTTTTACTCTCGGCTGATTTTCCAGTGCCGCTAAGAAATCTGATGGCACTTTCATTTCACTTAGCGTATAGGCGTTTTCCCATCTTCCATCAACTTTCGCTGCACGAACATGCACGAGCCCAGATTCAGTCATTCGGCCTTCTTTTATCAAACGCTCGATATGCCCAGTGTTCCTTTTAGACCAGTTGCTTCGTGCCCTTCTTGGGGTAATCCGCTGGAGATAGGCCTGCTCATCGATTGACTTCTTAATGCCGTCAATCCAGCCCCAGCACAATGCCTCAACTACAACATCATCCCAAGTCACGCTCGGAATTCCAGTCTTTTTTTTAAATATTTTCACCCACAGTTCACTTTCGATGGTGTGATTGACCTCGAGCCAGCGGCTGAGATCTTTTGGCGATGCAAAGGTTATGATTTTTGCTAGATCTGGTTCAGGCATAAAACTAAATTCTCTTTGCTATAGTGGCGTGGCGACAACCTGGTTAAATTTATGGTAATTATATATAAATTTACACCAAATAATTAAAATTAGTGTTTACTTCTACTAAAACAGTGCTATAATACGTACTATGATAAACACAAATTTTAACACAATCCTTGATTTAATTAACACATTCCCTGATGAGCAGTCTTGTATTGACCATCTAGAACAGTTGCGTTGGAACGGTAATATTATCTCACCATTTGACAGTAATTCAAAAGTCTATAAGTGTGCTAACAATAAATACAAATGCAAAGAAACCAGTAAATATTTCAATGTAAAGACACAGACACTGTTTGATAATTCAAAAGTTAAACTACAAAAGTGGTTTTTAGCCATTTGGTTAGTAACATCACACAAAAAAGGTATATCAAGTATTCAATTATCAAAAGATATTGGTGTTACGCAAAAAACAGCGTGGTTTATGTTGCAACGCATTCGTAATTGCTTCGGTTTTGATAATAACAACGACCTATCAAATACTGTAGAAGTTGACGAAACCTATGTAGGCGGTAAGAACAAGAATAAACACGCTAATAAACGACTTAAAGGCGTTCAAGGTAGAAGTACTAAAGATAAAGCACCAGTATTTGGTATGGTTGAGCGTGGCGGTAAATTAAATGCAAAACTGGTTCAAGACGTAACGGTTAGAACCTTGACTGCCGAGATTGTAAAGCACGTACAGGATGCTACTATCTACTCTGATGAATGGCTAGGCTATAATGCTTTAAAACGCATATACGACCACCAATTTATTAAGCACGGCAAAGGGCAGTATGTTAATGGCAGAGTCCACACAAACACTATTGAGGGCTTTTGGTCTATCCTTAAACGTGGCATTGTTGGTATTTATCATTTTACAAGCGTTAAACACTTGCAAAAATATGTAGATGAGTTTGTATTTAGATACAATACAAGACATGGTAACGAGCAAGAGAGGTTTAACTTGTTGCTTGAAAATTTGGAACATAGGCTGACTTATAAGGAATTGATAGGATGAACGAGATTACACCAATGCAAAATGAGTTTTTATTTTATGCCTCTGAGGATGGCACTATATCGATGCAAATATTGGTGTCAGATGATACAGTTTGGGTTACACAAAAGGCTATGGCTGAAATATTTGATGTAAGTATTCCCACTATCAACGAACATTTAAAAAATGTATTCTTAAGTAACGAATTAGAACAAAATTCAGTTATTAGGAAATTCCTAATAACTGCCTCAGACAACAAGTCATACCAAACAAATCACTATAACCTTGATGCGATTATATCTATTGGATACCGCGTAAACTCCTACAAAGCAACTCAGTTTAGAATATGGGCAACCAAGATATTAAAAGAGTATCTAGTTAAAGGCTTTACCTTAGACGATGAAAGGCTGAAGCAAGGCAAAGTTTTGTTTGATAAAGATTATTTCGATGAATTGTTGGAGCGTATTAGAGAGATTAGATCCTCTGAAAAACGCTTCTATGAAAGCATTAAGCAAATATACACAACTAGTATAGATTATGACAAAAATTCTCAAGAACACAGCACCTTTCTTGGTAAGTTTTATGCAAGTATGCAAAATAAGTTACTTTTTGCAGTATCAGGAATGACTGCTGCTGAGATACGTAAAAAAAGAGCAGATTATAATTTACCGCATATGGGCTTGACTGATTGGAAAAATAAAAAGAAAGGTGGGGGGGTAGTAAAAACAGACGTAGGAATTGCCAAAAATTACCTACTTGAAAATGAAATAGATGACCTTAATCGAGTAGACACCATGTTTTTAGACCATATAGAAAATTTAGTTAAAAAACACAAGCCTATGAAAATGAAAGATTGGTCTATAAAATTAGATGGGTTTCTTGATTTTAATGAGTATGAAATATTACAAGGTTATGGAAAGATTAGTAAAGAGCTTGCGGACAAATGGTCTGTTGAGCAATATAATCAATTTAAACCAATACAAAAAATAGAATTACAGGATGATTTTAATGATATTTCCCAAAGCATCAAAGCAACTGGGAGGTTGCCTAATGAGGTTAAAACTACTAATAACAAAGAGACCGATACAAACTTTGATAAATCCCTAAAACAAGCAATAAACTACAACCCTAAGAATTAACTATTCAATGTTAAAGTATCGTTTAGTTTTACTGCTTTAGTGTAAATTTATATATAATTACCAAATTTATTTAAAGTCTACTCTATTTTAAAATTTCTAGGCTAAACATAGTGCCTTGTTAGACTTTTTTTCAATAATTAGCAATAATTATTATGACCCTGATTATTATTAATTAGCGACAGTCATATTAAACATATTGTTAAAAATCGCCGAGAGCATAGAGAACAATATACAAATTTCATCCTGCCAACCTTGCAAAATCCTTATGAAATATGGGCAACAAAATACAGCGATGGAAAAATACGCCCTAATTATATTGGGATATATAAAGGAGATAATGAATTTTTAACTATAATCAGAGAGGCTTTGGATGGTAGTTTAATTTTTGAATTAACTACGTTTTTTGATGCTAATAAAATAAACAACAATAGAAACGGGTTGTTAATTTATAAAAAATAAAATGGCAGTGACGTGTAGGTTTTTTGCGTTGTGTGTGTTATCTCGACCTTGTAAACCAGATTGTGTAAACCCTCATATTTTATAATCCCTAAAAAGGAGAAAAAACATGAGTAACACAACACTAAGACAAAACCAAAAGAACCAACTGAACAACACAGGCATCAACCAACAAAAACTACGCGCTTTTGCTGATGAACTTGCCAAAGACATCCACACTCAAGATGACTTAGCAGACCTATCTGCCTCACTGGTTAAAATGACCATTGAAGCAGCACTCGGCGGCGAGATGGAACATCATCTTGGCTATCCAAAGCATGGACAGAATAACAATACAATTGATATAAATAGTAACGCTCGCAATGGCTACTACCCGAAGATTGTTAAAAGCAATCATAGCGAAATTAAACTCGCCATTCCAAGGGATCGTAGTGGCGATTTTGAGCCCTTAATCGTTGAAAAAGGCCAAACACGATTGGGTGCTTTCGATTCTCAAATATTAAGCCTGTATGCTAAAGGCATGTCCACTCGTGACATCGTATCAACCTTTAAAGAAATGTACGATGCAGACATATCAGCCACCTTGGTGTCTAATGTAACACAGGCGGTTATTGCTCAAGCAACTGAGTGGCGTAATCGTCCACTGGATGAGGTCTATCCTATTGTTTATTTAGACGGCATTGTTATTAAAGTCAGGCAAGACAAGCAAATCATTAAAAAGACGATGTATATCGCCCTCGGCGTTAACCTTGAAGGCAAAAAGGAATGCTTGGGTCTATGGCTGTCTAAAAACGAATCTTCCAAGTTTTGGCTAGGCGTTCTTAATGATATTGCTAATCGTGGCGTTAAAGACATTCTGATTGCTTCAGTGGATGGCTTAACAGGCTTCCCTGAAGCCATTAATGCCGTATTCCCACAGGCCGATGTTCAGCTATGTATTGTTCACATGGTGCGTAATTCACTCAAATATGTTGGCTATAAGGATAAAAAACAGGTTGCCAGTAGTCTTAAGCAAATTTATCAATCCATTAGTGAAGATGAAGCCTTACTTGCACTTGATGAATTTGAGCATCGCTGGGGTAAGCAATTCCCAAGTATTGGCAAATCATGGCGTAGGCATTGGGATAATGTGGCAACAATATTTGCTTATCCTGAGGCTATTAGAAGGGCTATCTATACAACCAATGCGATTGAATCTTTAAACTCAGTGATTCGTAAATCAATCAAGAATCGCAAGATTTTTAATCATGATAACTCCGCCTTTAAGGTTGTTTTTTTAGCCATTGAAGCAGCGAGTAAAAGATGGACTATGCCAATACGGAATTGGCCACAAGCAATGAATCAGTTTATAATCCTACATGAGGATAGATTAAAGGATTATGTCTGATTTTTGACGAGGACTTTACACAATCTGGTTTACAGGGTCGTTATCTCAGTTTCACACCAACCTTAAAGCTTTTTATTTGTCTGAGTCAATATTAAAAAACTAAGACTCCACGGCACTTAATTTTAATTATACGCTTTAAATAAATAAGTGCAAATTCTGTGCTTTTTATTGTTAATGCTAAGTTTCTTATTTTTTAACTAAGTTTAAAAACACATCCCATACAATCCACACATTTCCCATTGTCACCCGCATTTATCTTGCGTTAGCCCTGTTATTTATCTCTCCTTATAATAACCAGTTAATCTATTAGTATCAGGCACTATCGCCTTGATACACTGTATTAAAAACAAAATCAGGCATATTTGCTTGGTTTTTTAATAAAACCTAATATTGAGTATTACAGTAAAAACGGGTTAATATTTTTTGTTTAACAGGTGACGCCACTATGAAACTCAGTTTCTAATTATTACGCCGAATGGCTTGTAAAACCTTATTCGTCAACAGGCACAAACACCATTTGCCTATCGTCCAGATTAACCGAGGCGATTTGGATTTTAATGGTGTCGCCCAAGCGGAACATTTTGCCGCTGCGTTCGCCTTTGAGTTGGTGATGAACGTCGTCAAAGTTGTAGTAGTCGTCTTTTAGGTCGCGCACAGAGATCATGCCTTCGACAAAAACCTCGGTCAGTTCGATAAAGATGCCGAAACCTGCCACGCCAGAAATAACGCCGTTAAAGACGTCGCCAACTTTGTCGCGCATGTATTCACATTTAAGCCATTGCTCAACATCGCGCGAAGCCTCGTCAGCGCGGCGCTCTGTGACTGATAAATTAGTGCCCAGTTCGAGCATTTTTTTAGAAGGCTGTTTGTCTTTATTGCCAAGCACCTTGCTTGCTAACTTATTTATAAACGAAGGTTTTTTCTTGTTTAAAACGCGGTTAATGGCGCGGTGCACTAATAAATCTGGGTATCTTCTGATTGGCGAGGTGAAATGCGTGTAATCGTCAAATGCTAGGCCAAAATGGCCTTCATTAGCAGGCGTATAAATCGCTTGTTTCATGGTGCGCAGCACGACGGTTTTAATGATGTTTTCATCATCTCTGCCTTTGGCGTCTTGCAGTACTTTGGCAAAATGTTTAGAGTCTGGCTGATCGCCGCCTGCGAGCGTAAGCCCAACAGCAGCTAAAAACTGGCGCGTTACTTTGACTTTTTCAGCGGTTGGTTTTGGATGAACTCGGTAAAGGAAATCTTCTTTATTTTCACCCAAGAATTTTGCCGTGGCTTGGTTTGCCATCAGCATACATTCTTCGATGAGTTTGTGCGCGTCGTTTCTTGAACGGGCGATGATGTTGTCAATTTTGCCATTGTCGTTAAATAAGATTTGTGATTCAATGCGGTCAAAATCCATCACGCCGCGCTCGGTTCTTGCGCCTTTGAGTACTTTGTATAAATCGTACAGGTCGTTTAGATTGTCTAAAACCGGTTCGAATTCTGTTTTTAGTGCTGAATCATTATGCTCAAGAATGTCGCTTACTTTTGTATAAGTTAGGCGCGCATGTGAGAACATCACTGCAGGATAGAATTTATAGTCAAGCAAATTGCCCGATTTATCGATGTTCATCTCACAAGTCATACATAGGCGCTCTACGCCCGGATTAATTGAACATAGTCCGTTTGACAGCGCCTCAGGCAGCATTGGCACCACGCGGCGCGGGAAATAAACCGAGTTACCCCTTTCAATGGCATCTGTATCAAGCGGCGTGCCTTCTGCCACGTAATAAGAAACGTCGGCAATTGCCACAACTAACTTCCAGCCATTGCTGGTTGATTGTGCAAATACAGCGTCGTCAAAATCTTTAGAATCTTCGCCGTCAATGGTAACCAGCTTCATGTCGGTAATGTCAATGCGCCCTGCTTTATCTTGCTGGGTAACCTCGGCAGGGATTTTTGCACTTTGAGCAAGCGCCTCTTTTGAAAAATCAACTGGTATGCCGTTGCGATATAGCGCCGCGTCAGTTTCCACGCCTTCATCCATGTAAGCGCCTAGGATTTTAATAATCTTGCCTTCGGCTAGGGCTTTAAAAGTTGGCGGTTTGGTGATTTCAACCACCACAATTTGTTCGTTAACGTTATCTTCATTAATGACTGGAATGTTAATATTGTTGCGAATGCGTTTATCGTCAACCACCACATAAGCCCCTTCATCAGTAAGATGCAGGCGCGCTACAACAGATTTGACGCTTTCTAATACTTCAACGATTTTTGCATCGCCGCGCTTGCTGATTAAACGTGCTTTGACTTTATCGCCATGAAATACCAGCTGCATTTGTCTTGAATTAAGGCGTAAATCCTTGCCGCCCTCTTCCAGTTTTAAAAAACCAAAACCTTTGGGGTTGGCAACAACGATGCCGATTTTAATGCCTTCTTCAGGATCAAAAATTGTAAAGTTGCCATCAGCGTCGCAATTTAATTGCTCGTCACGAATCATGGCTTTAAGGCGGTGTGTTAGAGGTTTTTTTTGCGATCCGTCAACTTTTAATAGGTCGAATAAATCGTATTTTGACAGCGGCTTTTTCTTAAAGAAAGAAAGAATGTGCTCTCTTGAAGGGATGGGGTTGTCGTATTTTTCTGATTCTCTTTTTTGGTGCGGGTCGCTCATATTAGTTACTCGTTAAATGGGTTGTTAAGGATCAGAGTTTCATTGCGATCTGGCCCGGTTGATAAAATATCTACTGGTAAATTTGAAAGCGCTTCAATTTTACGAATATAGTTTTGCGCTTCAATAGGCAGCGAGTCAAATGAATTGGTACCTATGGTTGAGGTATTCCAGCCTGGCATTTCAATGTAGTTTGGTTTTGCATCAGCATAACCTTGCGCATCATACGGCGGCGTTGTTGTTTGCTTGCCGTTGAGCTCATAACTGATGCAGATTTTAATACTGTCTAAAGAATCAAGCACGTCCAATTTTGTTAAACAAATACCGGTCACAGCATTAAGCTTAAGTGAACGATTAAGGGTGACCATATCTAACCAGCCGCAGCGGCGCTGACGCCCTGTTGTGGCGCCAAATTCATGGCCAATTGTGCCCAGCACTTTGCCAATAGCGTCGCCCTTGTCAATTGCCACATCATAAACCAGCTCAGTGGGAAATGGGCCACCACCAACGCGCGTTGTATAGGCTTTTACAATGCCGCAAACGTAATCAATATCGGTGACGCCAACGCCTGAACCTGTGACTGCGCCGCCTGAGGTGGTATTTGAAGAAGTGACAAATGGATAAGTGCCTTGATCGATATCAAGCAGTGCGCCTTGTGCGCCTTCAAACAAAATGCTTTCGTTGTTTTTAATGTGCTGGTGAATTTGCTCAGTAACGTCAGTAATCATTGGGATGACCACTTTGGCTTGTTTGAGCGCTTCAGATAACACAGCGTCAAAATCAAGCGCAGGTGCTTGGTAATAATTGACCAGTGAGAAATTATGATATTCCATCACTTCTTTGAGTTTGTCTGCAAAAGTTTCAAGATTTAATAAGTCGCCAACACGAAGACCGCGGCGTGCAACTTTATCTTCATAAGCAGGGCCAATGCCGTTACCTGTTGTGCCGATAGCTGCTTTGCCGCGTTTGGCTTCACGGGCATTGTCAAGCGCTACGTGATACGGCATAATCAGCGGGCAGCCCGGGGCAATTTTGAGGCGAGATTGCGCATCCACGCCAGATGCGTCTAATTCGCCCAGCTCTTTGATTAAAGCAGACATTGATAACACTACGCCGTGGCCAATTAGGCACTCGACATCATCACGCAAAATACCAGAAGGAATTAAATGCAGCACTGTTTTTTTGCCGTCAATGACTAACGTATGCCCTGCATTATGGCCACCTTGAAAGCGTACAACGCTTGAGACTTTATCGGTGATTAAATCAACAATTTTACCTTTTCCTTCATCGCCCCATTGAGTGCCGATGATGACTACATTTTTTGACATATTAATTCCTAACTGTTTAGTGTGTTCTTAGTGACAAAAACCTTGGTGCTATTCTACAAAGGTTTTTAATGGTATTTATTTTGATTGAGATAAAAACTTCAAATCAAATGAAAATCCTGTGGCCGCTCTTGAACGGCCAAAAGACTCACCAATACCGTTATAACGCCCGCCTTTAGCTAAAGCCTTAGAATAATTTTGGTTATAAGCTGAAAACACCACACCAGTGTGATATTCGTAGGTTTTTAATTCGGCTAAATCATAAGTGGCTTGAATGCCTTTGGCTTGAAGCTTTTCATCGATGGCTTGTAAGTCTTTAATTGCGCTTAATGCTTGCGGGTATTCTGAGAATAAATCAAGCGCTTGCTCAAGTATAGGACTGTTACCTTCGAGTTTCATTAAGGCGGAAAATGCTGATGCGTTGGCGACTGAGTTATTGGCAATAAATACTGCTAAATCTGGCGACGATCGGCGCGTAAAAATTTGGCGTAATTCAGCGGCTTGCAGATTGGTTAATGACGCTTGATTAATTAAAGCATCAAAAATAGCCACATTACCCAAACTAATGACAATTGGATCGATCGATAATAGCTTTAAACTCTCAAGCATTAATTCAATGATTTCAACATCTGCTGAAATGTCATCAGCGCCGTACAACTCAGCACCCGCCTGAATTGGCGAGCGAGAATCGTAAAAATCATCTGCACTGGTTTGTAAAATGGCATTAATGTAACAATATTTTTCAATAGTGTTATTAGCACGGCGCGCATCAATTCTGGCAATTTGCGGGGTAATATCTGCGTGTACGCCTAGCATTTTGCCGCTTACAGGGTCTAAAAACTTAAACGTTTTTTCGTTAACTGAATCGCTGGTGAGTAGCAATGAATCAACATATTCTACCATGGGCGGAATTACCAATCCAAAGCCTTTGCTGGTGTATAAATCAATTAACGAACGGCGCAACATTTCAAACGTTAATGCTTTATCGTGGGTTAATTCGTCAATGCCTTCAGGCAGTTGCCATGCATTCATAAAAATTTATTTGGCCGTTGGATTAAAGTGACGAAAAAACTCAGTATCTGGGCTTAATACTAAGATGTCATTTTGCCCAGCAAAAGACTTTTTATAAGATTCTAAAGAACGGTGGAATGAATAAAAATCTGCATTTTTACTATACGCTTTGGCGTAATTACTGGCAGAAATTGCATCGCCTTCACCGCGAATTATTTCAGAATCACGATAAGCGTCGGCAAGCGTAATGGTTCTTTGTTTGTCGGCTGCGGCGCGAATAATTTCGCCTTCTTCTGCACCTTTTGATCTAAATTCTTTAGCAACACGCTGGCGTTCAGCTTGCATTCGGCGATAAACCGAGTTTGATACTTCTTGAGAAAGATCAATACGTTTAATACGCACGTCAACAACTTCAATACCAAACTCAGCAATGTCTTTTTTGGCAAGTTTGGTAATGTTGTTCATAATTTCACTACGTTTGCCTGCAACAACATCAACAATGGTGCGTTTTGAAAATTCACTTTTAAGCCCTGTTTTAATAATTTGAGCTAAACGGTTATCAGTTCGCGCTAAATTGCCGCCAGTAGATTTGTAAAATTGCTCTGCATCACTAATGCGCCATTTTATGTATGAATCAACAATTACATTTTTCTTTTCACTGGTTAAAAAGCGATCAGCAGGTGTGTCTAGGGTTTGTACGCGAGCATCAAACTTTACCACGTTATTAACAAATGGCATTTTAAATTTAAGCCCTGGCTGCGTTTCAACAGTAACAATTTCACCCAAGCGCAATTTAATGGCCACTTCTGTTTCGTCAATAATGTATAGCGCTGAACTTAGTACAAAAATCACTATAGCAACAACAATTAATCCTAATTTTTGCATTATCTTACTCCTCTGTTACTAAAGACATTTCTAACACTGTCAGGGTTTTGCGCTTGACTTTGAGTCTTTTGATGGGTGGTTTGAGTGTTGTTTTGCTTGGCATTAATGAGCTTATCAATAGGCAAGTACATCATTGAATTGGCCTTAGAATCAACCACTACCTTGCTAGTAGAGGCAAGTACATTTTCCATGGTTTCACGGTATAAGCGCTCTCTAGTAACAATAGGTGCTTTTTCATATTCTGCTAAAATTTGCGAAAATCTAGCTGATTCACCTTCAGATTTAGAAACCACTTCTGATTTATAGGCTCTTGATTCTTCAAGCATACGAGCAGCTAAACCGCGCGCTTTTGGCAAAATACCATTAGAATAAGTTTGGGCTTCATTAATAATGCGCTGCTTGTCTTCACGCGCTTTTACCGCATCAGAAAATGACGCTTGAACTTGCTCAGGTGGCTGCGCATCTTGCATATTAACTGTGGTAATGATTAAACCTGTTTGGTATAGGTCTAGCAACTCTTGAGATCTTTCTTTAATATTATCAGCGATATTAATGCGTCCTTCAGTTAGGATGTAGTCCATGGTATTTTGGCCTACTACTTGACGAATAGCGCTTTCAGAAATTTGACGAAGGGTTAAATCGGGACTGGCAACGTTAAACAAATAAGCTTGTACGTCATTAATTTTATATTGAATCGCAAACTTAGCATCAATCATGTTTTCATCTTTGGTTAGCATGATTGATTCAGAAGAAACGTTGCCGCCAAAACCGCGACTGCCCTGAGATACATTACGGTAGCCAATTTCGGCTGTTCTAATTTGTTCTACGTTAACCTTGGTAACGCTTTCAAAAGGAAATGGAAGGTGCCAATGCGGCCCTTGAGAGGTTTCTTCTTGAAAGGCGCCAAGACGTAGCACAACACCTTTTTCAGCGGGATCGATAATATAAATACCTGAAAGCATCCACACCAATACGGCAATAATGACAACAAATTTAATACTGCCTTTAGGCGCAGCTGGCGCTAAGGAGTCGCCTGATTTTTTTGCGCCAAACATGCCGTTAAATTTATTTTTAAAATCTTTAATTACGTCATCTAAGTCTGGTGGTGTTTGGTTGCTATTACCCCAAGGATTTTGATTTTGATTGTTATCGTTCCAAGCCATTGATACACTTCCATTATTGTTAAAACCTGAGTTATTTTACCCAAATAAAGATACGGCTATGCAATTAATATGACAACTATTTGTCATTTATATAATGTTAAAATAATTGAATTTGAAAAACCTTAATCTCGTATGAAAAAATCACTTGTCGTTTGTTTACTTACTTTATTTTCAGGCGCCGTTAGCGCTCAAGGTTATACGTTTAATTGTCAAGACTCTAATCTACTTTTTCCTAAACAGGCGTTCTCAAATGATGACATGTTAGACATTCTTGCAGACCATAGTGAAATTAGCAAAAAGGACACCTATTTACTAACAGGTAACGTTTCTGTGACCTCTAGTGACCATTATTTATCGGCAGATGAAATTCAGGTTAAAAAATCTGACAAAACCTCAACAGCCAGTGGCAATGTTAATTATCAAGACCATGAGTTAATGTTGACGGGTGAAAATGCAGTCGTTAAAAAAATCAATAAGACTAACCATATAACCCTTAATCAGGTGGAGTTTCATTATCCTGATGCCAAGATAAACGGCCAGGCGAATAAAATCGTTAATGACGGCGTCAAGCAAGTATTTGATTTGGTTAGTTATTCCTTATGCCCTTTGGGTAATACCGATTGGCAAATGAAAGCGGATCAAATTACGCTTAATCCAACCACTAATCGAGGCACTGCTAATGATGTAGTGGTTGAATTTTTAGGCATTCCAATATTTTATGCGCCATACTATGAATGGACGCTTAAAGGTCGTGAATCAGGTTTTTTAGCGCCTACGCTTGGTAGTTATGGTGAATCAGTTGCTGGCCAAGGTAATGGTTACCAAGTAAGAATCCCCTATTATTTTAATATAGCGCCTGATCGTGACTTATTGCTAACGCTTAATCAGCTTTCAACTCGAGGCAGTGTTGTTGAGGCTAAATATCGCCAGTTAATTAATCATTTAGACGGCGGATTGGCCGAGGTTGAGGTGCATTACTTAAATGATGATGATATTACCAATAAAAAACGCTGGTTGTTAGATTCAACCATTGATTTAACGCTTAATGACAAAACCAGTTTAAATGTTGCTGCTCATCGCGTCTCTGATGCTGATTATTTTAAAGAAATTGCGCACAGTGATACTTCGACTTCAGCGCTGTATTCTCACATTGATTTAAAATACGCAGATCAGGCTCAAAATTTAAGCATTAACCTATTTGCTGAAAACGAACAATTGATCAATAATGGCTCTGCAACCTATGCGCGCGCACCAGAAATCTCAATTAACAAATCATTTAAAAGTTTAGACAATCGTCAAACAGATTTGTCTTTGGTGAGCACTAAATTTACACACAAAACCTCTAGCGTTACCGGCGTTCGTAGCCATGCGCAGGCAAACTTCAGCCGCCCTATTGTAACCAACGCTTATTCATTAACCCCTAAAGTCAATGTTTCAACAACAAACTATGCGCTTGATAATGCCGCTAATGAAAATCGATCTATGGTTAGTTTTGGCTTAGATTCAAAATTCTTTTTAGAAAGGCAGGTTAATTTATTTGGCACAGATTTAATTCAAACCTTGACCCCAAGGCTGGCCTACAATTACACTTCTAAAAAAGATCAAAGCGCACTGCCTAATTTTGATTCAGCTGAAAAAAATGATACCTATGAAGGTTTATTTTCTGGCAAAAAATTCACAGGTATTGACAGAATATCTAACGCAAATAATTTTACCTTTGGATTAGAATCGGACTTTATTGATGAAGAAAGTGGCGCGACTTACTTGGCACTAAAAATAGCGCAAACTCGCCATATTGATGACGTTAGTATGAACAGTAGTGGCGCATTGGTTAATAGTAGAAAATATTCAGATATCGCCGTATCAGTGGACCTTAGCTTAGATGATTTTAAATTTAATAACTTATTGCAATATAATCCTGAAACCGGCACAATTGATAAACGTGATAGTTCAATCAGTTATATTTCCAATCCTAGAAAATTCTTAACCTTGGCGCATTACGATGATAATGGGGTAAAAACTGCCGAGCTATATGGTGCGTACCCAATCACTAAAAATGTCCATGTGTTTGCTGGCATTAATCGTTCTATTACTGATTCAATTACCAGTCAAGAAACCACGGGTATTGCTTATGAGTCTTGTTGTTGGGCGCTGCGTTTAGCGCATTTCAAAAAGCACTTAGGCGCTAATGACTTTGATTATGTTACCAACTTTGAATTGGTACTTAAAGGCCTAGCATCAAGCTCGCCAAATCTGTACAGACGTCTTGAAAAAGAAATACCAAATTACTTAGCCAACCTGGATGATTTTTAAAATGAAAAAACTGACCTTATTAGTATTAATACTCTCTTTAAATGCGATTTCTGCGCCTAATAGTATTGTGGCAATTGTCAATGATAGCCTTGTTACTTATGACGAAATTAACGTCAAAAGCGGTTTAAAGGCGGACAAACTGGCCGCAGTTAATCAGCAGATTGACATTATTTTGCAAATGGAAAGGATTGCAAAATTAGGCCTTGAGCCAAAAACAAGTGTTATTAACAGCACGCTTGCACGTGTGGCTCAGCAAAACTCTTTAAGTTTGAGTCAAATCCAAGAAAATCCAGAATTTGACCAGATAATGAAAGATATTAGGCAAAAGCTTTCTTTAAATGGTTTAAAAGAGTTTGTTAATAGTAAAGCTGAATTTTCTTTAAGCCAAGTTGAAATTAATCAAGCGTTAGACAATAATCCAGCTACTGAAAAAAACAATATTAAACAAATGCGCATTGCTCAAATTGCCATTAGCTCGATAGATAAATCTGCCTCATTGTTGCAATCTGAAGACCAACTAATTAAAGCTTTTCTAGAAGATTTGTCTAATAAAATTACACAAGGAGAATCATTTTCTGCCTTGGCTAAACTTCACTCACAAGATGAATCATATAAAAATGGCGGGGAATCTGGATGGCTGATACGAACTCAACTGCCTGAGGAGTTTTTAAAAATGCTTGAAGCACTAGAACTTCAAGAGTTATCTACACCTTTTAAAATGGGAGGCGCTTGGAGATTGGTTAAGGTTATTGAAAAACGCCAAATTGACAACCACTTAAAAAACATTAAATCAAAACTTATGCGTGAGAAAAAAAATATTCATTTCAGCAATTGGCTGAAAAAACTTAGACAGAATGCCTATATAGAGATTTTTGAACACAAACTTTAACTATGTCTAAAACTATTACTATATTTGGCTTTCACGCCATTCAAGCGCAACTTGACTGCGCACCTGAAGGGTTTGTCGGGGTATTTATTTTGGATAATCGCAACGATCAGCGTGCTACGCAAATTACAGCACAGTTTGAACAACTTGACATTCAAGTTATCAAGGCTAATAAACGGCAACTGGATAAGTTGACTAAAAACCAAACTCACCAAGGCATTGCTGCGCAAATTTTATTACCCACCCTGCCCAATCAGGATGAATTGATTAGTTTTGTCTCAAGATTTGAACATCACGCACTCATCT
Source organism: Gammaproteobacteria bacterium (assembly GCA_965222625.1). GTDB lineage: Bacteria > Pseudomonadota > Gammaproteobacteria > PS1 > Pseudothioglobaceae > Thioglobus_A. Next base: position 382,972 of record OZ244962.1, read on the forward strand.
TGATTTTAGATTCAATTCAGGACCCTAGAAATTTGGGCGCTTGTTTGCGCAGCGCTAATGCTGCAGGGGTCGATTGTGTGGTTATTAATAAAGATGGCTCCGCGCCAATTAATGCCCTAGTGCACAAAACTTCAGCGGGTGCACTCAACCAATTAAAAATATTTCAAGTCACCAACTTGGCCAGAACCATTAAAGCTTTACAAGAAGAAAACATTTGGGTTGTTGGTTTAGACGGCGCCACCGACACTGCTATTTATCAAATTGATTTAACTGCGCCAATCGCACTGATTATGGGCACTGAAGGCAAGGGTCTTAGGCAGTTAACCAAGCAGTGTTGTGACCAACTGGCATTAATCCCTATGCAGGGCAATGTTGAGAGTTTGAATGTTTCTGTGGCAACAGGCATTAGCTTATTTGAAGCAAGCAGGCAGCGCCTAAATTAATACAGCGCCATGGTATCGTCAACGCTTTTAGCCCAAGCGTCAATACCGCCTTTCAGGTTGATGATTTTAGCAAACCCAATTGATTCAAAATAACGTGCTACTTGCATTGAACGAATGCCATGATGGCAAATAATCACGATTTCTTGCGTCTTATCTAGTGATTCAATGCTATTCATAATCTGCCCCATGGGTAATAATCTAGCTTCATCAAAATGACATTTATCCCACTCCCACTGCTCTCTGACATCTAATAGCAAAGGCTTGTTGAGTTTTAAATGTGCTACTAAAGCTTGCGGCGTTAAATCTAACATGATTAATTAAGCTGGATTCTAGAGCCCCAAGGAATTGGATCCTTGCCTTTTACCAGCCACATAACTGGGTAATTTGGCTCATATTCTGGAAACTTACCTTTGGCATCAGTGAAGTAAATAAGCACGCTAGAGGGGGAATCTTGCTGTTCTAGATAATCAAACACAGGATTAAAATTAGTACCTTTTCCACCGCCCAGCGTGGCAGGAAATTGCAATTCATCCCAAGCTTCAAAGTGCCAGATTAAATTTGAACTGATTTTTTCATCACAAGCAATTAAGGTAATCGAGACTCTCATGGTGCTTTTAATAGAATTTATCTCAGTAATAAACTCATTGATTTCATCTTGAGAGATAGAGCCTGAGGTATCAATGGCGACTGTAATATCAATTTGACTGGATCTGAGAGATGGCAAAATAGCAGAGCCACTTCTGCGTGAAGGTCTGGCATAAGAAAAGTCGTCTCTGGCTAGGCTAGACATATAATGCGCCAATAAAGCTTGCCAGGATAGTTGCGGCTGCAAGAAAAAATCAACCAGTTTGGCAAGGTCCTCGCTCAATTTTCCAGCCTGCTGCGCAAGCTGAGCAGATGATGCAAGGTTTTTTTGCCATTGCGCGCTTAGCTCTTGCACTTCATCAGGGTTTAGTGGCGGTGGTTGCGGCGCTAATTCATCAGCGCTATTGCCAGCATTTGCTTGTGAAGTTTTGCTCTTTTCGCTTGCTTCATTTGTATCCTCTTTTTCACCCGTTAAACTGTCTTCACGCAAGCCGCCATCAGATTCATCAGCATCGTCTTTTGGATTGTCATCATAAAGATGCTGATCCATCGGTTCGGTGTCGATACTATCATCAATCATTGGGTAGATTTCTTCGGCAAACATGCTTTCGTATTTGTTAAAAATAGGCACATCAAGCGGCGGTCTAAAACCTTCTTTAACCAAAAGTGGATTAATGGCAAAGTCGCAAGCTAGATCCCACTTGTGCTTGTCTCTGGCGCCGCGCCGTGAAAAGTGCGTTAATGCGCAGTGTAATGCCTCATGGATAAGCACAAACTTAGTTTGATGATTGTCTAATTTGTCAATAAAACTGGGATTATAGTAAAAGCTTTTTGCATCAGTAGCGCTGGTTTTACACCAAGACCCTGCTGCTTTTAAAGGCAATCTTAAGACCAAATTTCCCAAAAAAGGCTTGTCAAGAATAAGCTGAGTACGCGCCTTTGTGAGCTTGACCTCAACCGCCTCAAGATCGACATCATCTTCGTTATTTTCATAAATAACATCTTCGCCAATAACGCTAACTTTGGGCTCGGGTTTGAGGTCTTTACTCGACCAATAAGGGTAATCTGTTTTACTCATTAGCGTTTGATGTATGCTGATTGCTAGCGGCAAGGATTGTCTGACGCTGCTGGGTTGAAAGTAAGTTAATGTTGACAAATAACTGCCGGTCTTCTGTTCGAGTATGTGTTTTTAATAATGTTCCAAATTCTGCTAACGTTTGAGGTTTATTAGGCAAATTTTCAGCCATTTTGTATAACTGTTGATGTTCAAGGGTTAATTGCGCACATAATTGAGCCAAGTCAGCCGACTTGACACTTAAAAAACTAAAAATAGTGCGCTCTTCTGTTTCAAAATGCTCAGTAAAATCGATTTTAAAATTCTTTGAAACGGTTAAACATAATTCATTGATTTTCTCGATGTCATTTGTTTTGGCGGTGTTAACGCATTTATTACCCAACGACAGCGAAGTATGATGCTGCCTAGTTAGTGCCAATAATTCTTCAGCGATCTTCATTAGCCGAATTGTCCATCAACTCTGGACTTAAAAAACATCGGTGAATAGATAACAACAAACCAAACAAAAGCCGAAATCCATAATATTTGTGAAAGCAGCATCCAAAATGAATAATACTGCATGAAGATGCTGGCAATCACAACTCTAAAAACAAAAGCTAAGGCGAGTAAAACAAACATTAAATTTAGTGATTTTGGCGGTGCAAAAACATTACGCCCCGTGTGTCCTAGTGATATTCTGCTCATCATACTTAGCGTCATTAATGCAATACCAAAAGCAAAACTATGAATATCGATATTTGGCATCAGTACCACAAAATAAGCTGCAGCATTAAGTCCAAACCCCAAGGTTAATAATCCATAAGCAAGATAAATACTCCACAATAAAGACTTTGTCCAAATTTTTGTATGATGCCAGTTGAACATTCTTATGGCGTGAGTAATAAATAAAATAGCAGCTAACAAATTAGAGATTGGGGATTGGAAGAATACTTCAGCGATAATAAATGCCAAAAACAAAAATAAGGAAGACAAATCTAAGAATTTTGAATTTTTTAACTCAACCTGCAAATCCAAGCCGCGCTCAATAAAAAAAGGCAACAAACGTCTAGACATCATTAACAACAAGCTAATGATCAAATAAAATCCGCTGTAGATGCCAATATTAATGCCATTTTCCAGCAGCCCTAAAACGCCTAAATAAAAAGCAATGTGCGCAACAGTTAATAACAACATTTTCATCACAATGGAAACGTTACTCCAGTTTTTGCCCTTTATAATCGGATGAGCAATACTTGCCGTTGCTATAAGTAAAAATGCAGTATCAATAATGGCTTGATAAATTAAATAATCAGCCTCTATAAAGATTAAAAACCGGCCTGCTGTCCAGACAATAAATAGTGCTAATAAAGGCTTGCCATAAATTGTTTGGACGCCTGTCCAGTTGCGTGAAGCAGTTAGTAAAAACCCGACTATTGTAGCTGATGCATAGGCATAAATCATCTCATGAGCATGCCAAATACTCGCATCAACTACGTTAATTGTTATGATTGACTGATACAGCAATAGCCATAAAACCATTGAAACAATAGCAACAATACCTGAGGCAAAGAAAAAAGGTCTGAAGCCTAATCTTAATAATGGTTTGATTTGGTATTCTGTATTTTTATTTAAATTAATCATTGTTAAAGATTTTTTGCGTAAGCAAAAAGACTAAAAGCTATCAATTTTTGATAATTATTCATATCTATATAAAGAGCTGTTTTATTAGTCAAACATGACATCGGCAATTTTATTGGCCCAATCTTTAAATTCTGGAACAGCAAAAAGTTCTGCGCCAAGGGCTCTTTGCATATCAGAAACCAGCATAACGCCCAATTCTTTTTGTGGGAAGTCCTTGGCAAAATTTAGAATTTTTCCCCAAATTTCCTCAGCGTTATGCTTATTTTTTGCAGCAATTGCGCGCCCTGCTAAAGCGGCGCAAATGGCGTATTGAAGATCTAACTGTTTAGGAATACTAACGTTATCGCCGTTAATAATGGCATCTAAATCAGGTAAATCAGCCATATGTTCAACAAAAGTGGTGATTTCAACGCCCGCAACTTCCCCAACACAAGCGCTTGCAGCTTGCCTAAATAAAGTTAAATCATTATCAAACTTTTTAAGGGCACGGTGTACAAATTCCCAAGTTCTGGGCGAGGGAAAGGCAATGGGGTTGTGCGCCGAATCAAATTCGAATAAATGTTCAGGACGATAACGCAAAAAGCCGATAATGCGCTCATCAATTTGATTAACGTAAGCCCAAGCCACCCAATCGTCTAAATGAACTTCTAAATTGTAGTGAGAAAATCGATTGGCTAGTGGCGCTGGCATCGAATAGGTAACGCCGCGATCGCCTTGGCGATTTCCAGCCGCAAAAATTACCCAGCCATCGGGCACAACATAATCACCCAGACGTCTGTCTAAAATGAGCTGATAAGCTGCCGCTGAAACCGTTGGCGGCGCCGAGGTGATTTCATCTAAAAATAAAATACCCTGCTTGCCATGACGTTTTTCATCAGGCAATAATGAAGGCACTGACCAATCAACCAGTTCGCCATTTTTAAAAGGAATACCTCGAAGATCGCTAGGTTCCATTTGTGAAAGGCGAACATCAATAATTTTAACTTTGTGATTATTGGCTACTTGAGAGATGATTTGAGACTTGCCAATACCAGGCGCACCCCACAACATAACAGGCGTGTGGTGGCCGTCAAATACGGATTCAAACTCTTGGGTGAGAATTTTACTAACTTGCTGTGGACGCATAATAACTTGAAAAAGTGAAAACTGATCATATTCTACCGTAATAGTAGCTAAAATCCCTTAATATGACTAGCACTAATATTAACCCTGAAGCCTTGTGGAATTTTCCTTGTGAATACTCCGTTAAAGCATTTGGAAAAACTTGCGATGAGCTTAAACCCACTGTTTGTAAGATAGTTGAGCGCCATACTGACAAAATCCACCCTGACAAAATCAGCAGTAAACAAAGTTCAAAAGGCGGTTACACTGCTATTACGCTTAAAATTATTGCCACCAGTCGAGCGCAACTAGACTGTATCGATCAAGATTTAAAAAAATGTAGGCTAATTGCTTACGTATTGTAGCGCCACAATCTTATTGAAAATTGTATGAATATTATCAACCTAGGTTTGCAAGATTATCTACAAACGTGGCAGGCAATGAAGCAATTTACGCAAACTCGTGATGCCGATACAAAAGATGAATTGTGGATTGTTCAGCACCCTTGTGTTTTTACTCAAGGCATTGCTGGCAAGGCAGAAAATGAGCTTAATATCAAACAAATTCCCGTGGTTAGAACTGATCGAGGTGGGCAGATAACTTATCACGGCCCTGGGCAATTAATTATTTATTGCCTTATTGATTTAAAACGTAAATCTTTAGGCGTTAAAAAACTGGTGTCACTTATTGAAGATTCTATTATTCAGCTGCTTAACCTTTACCAAGTTAGCGCGCACCTTAAAAAAGGCGCGCCGGGCGTGTATGTCAATCAATGCAAAATTGCAGCGCTTGGGCTTAAAGTTAAACATTCAAAAACTTATCATGGACTCAGCGTTAATATTGATATGGATTTATCCCCTTTTTTACAAATTAATCCATGCGGATATAAGGACTTGAAAGTCACGCAATTAAGCGACTTAGTGGATAATGAAATCTCATTGCCAATCGTTTCTAAACAATTGACCCAACTACTAATTAAAAATATTAATTAATAAAGATTTTTACATGAGCACAAAAAATACAACTCTCGAACAAGCTATTGAGATTAAAAGCCTTAAAGGCGAATCCAAAGTGTCACGCTTAAGAATCAAACCAGATGCTCAGCGTGAGCCACTGCGAAAGCCTAGCTGGATACGCATTAAGCACCCTAGCGGCTCAAAAGTAGCTAAATTAAAATCCACACTTAGGCGGCAAAAATTATTTACCGTCTGCGAAGAAGCGCAATGCCCCAATCTAGCTGAATGCTTTAATCACGGCACAGCTACTTTTATGATTATGGGGCAGATTTGCACTCGGCGTTGTCCTTTTTGTGATGTGGCTCACGGCAAGCCAAAAGCGCTTGATGATAACGAGCCAGAGCACTTAGCTCAGACCATCGAAAAAATGCAGCTTAAGTATGTTGTCATTACTTCGGTTGACCGAGATGATCTGCGCGATGGTGGCGCCGAGCATTTTAAGCGCTGTATTGACCATATTAGAGCGCTTACGCCGCAAGTCAAAATAGAGATATTAACGCCTGATTTCAGAGGCCGAATTGATAAAGCTTTAGCCGTGTTTGAATCTTGCCCGCCTGACGTGTTTAATCATAATCTTGAGACGGTGCCAAGTTTATATCCAAAAGTTCGCCCAGGCGCCAGTTATGAGTATTCATTGACGTTATTAAAAGCTTTTAAACAGCAGCATCCTGAAGTAGTCACTAAATCAGGGCTGATGTTGGGCGTGGGTGAAACGCAAAAACAAGTCATCGATGTCCTTGAAGATTTGCGCGCACATAAAGTTGATATGTTAACGCTGGGACAATACTTGCAACCGAGTAAACACCATTTAGCGGTTGAGCAGTATATTCATCCAGATCAGTTTGAAGCCTACAAAACCATTGCCACCGAATTGGGTTTTGTACAAGTAGCTAGCGGCCCAATGGTAAGGTCTTCTTATCATGCAGACTTGCAGGCAGCTGGAGAATCTATCAGCTAAGCAAGCTGTTTTTTTTTGCCTTTACAATCATTAAAAAAAATCCCGATAACTAATCGGGATTTTTTTTTAAATCAATTTTTCAGCTTTAACTCATCTAAAGATCATTTTTATCTTCTTTCTTTAATAAACCATTGGTATCAACTTTCGCCTCAGGTTCATTTTGTTTGGCATCATTTGATTTTTTAGCTTTTTTAGCTAAAGCTGCCTTAACCCAATTGTTAGAATCATTTTTTTTCTTGTTAGCTTTTGGTTTTTCTTTTTTCTCAATATTGTATTTAGCATCTGAATCGGCGTCACCTGGAAGCAGCCCCATATTAACCGCAATATTGCGACAAGACGCCTCCCCAGCTGACAAAGTGCCCAGTGGAATTACGATTAAGGTTAGTATGGTTGAAACCAATACGCCAAACAGTAGTGAAATGGCCATTCCTTGGAAAATAGGATCTGACAAAATAACGCTTGAGCCGCCTACTAAAGCAAAAGCGGTAATCATAATTGGACGTGTTCTGGATGCGCAAGAGCTAATGACTGCATCAAAAAATGGCACGCCTTTGGCGTATTCTTGTACAGTGAAATCGACCAATAAGATAGAATTTCGCACAATAATTCCGGCAAGTGCAATCCAGCCAATCATTGAGGTTGCGGTAAATTCAGCGCCTAATAACCAATGACCAGGAACAATGCCTAATAAAGTTAATGGAATCGGCGCCATAATAACAGCTGGAATAATAAAGTTGCCGAATTGCCAGACAACTAGCATATAAATAACCACCAGTGCAATAGCAAATGCTGTACCCATGTCGCGGAAAGTTTCATAGGTAACCGTCCACTCGCCGCCCCAGGTAAAGCCAGGGATATTCTGATCTTCTGGCGGGCCTAGGTATTCACCTTGCAGCTGAGTGCCGTCTAGGGTTTGATAGCGCAATAATAAATCATCCACTGCAAACATGGCGTAGATAGGCGCGCTTAATCGGCCAATTGGCTCACCTAGTACATATTCAACAGGGGTTAAATCTTTATGATAAATTAAATCATCTTGTTTTTTATAACTAAATGAACCTAATTCTGAAATGGGAATCATGCCGCCCTGCGTCGATGGCACTGGCAATTGTGTTAAGTATGAAAGCTGCGCACGTTTTGATAAAGGCACCTGCAAATTAATATATGAAGGCTCGAGTGCATTTTTAAGACGAATCGTGCCTACATTAAAGCTACTCATGGCCATTGCTAGGGTTTCTTTAATGGTCATAACGCTGACGCCAAATCTTGATGCTTTGGCGGTATCTACTTGGAAATTGATTACCGGATATTCATCACGCATTAGGTTGTCAACATCTGCCATGGTGCCCGATTCAATAAATAATTCGGTTAAATCATTGGCTAATTTTCGGCGAGTTTGCTTGTCAGGGCCGTATATTTCAGCAACCACAGGCCTAAGCACTGGAGGCCCAGGCGGCATTTCAACCACCGCATAATCAGCGCCCGCATCCTCGGCAATGGTTTTTATTAATTCGCGTGCTTCTAAGGCGATTTCATGGCTTGATCTGGAGCGCTCTGATTTTTCAGCCAATTGGATTTGCAGCTCGCCCAATGATGAAGATTGACGTAAATATGAATGCCTAACCAGACCATTAAAATCAAACGGTTTGGCCGTGCCTGAATAAGCTTGAATGTCAACCACTTCTGGCATATTGCGCAACGTTTGAGCCATTAAATGAAGGGTTGATGTTGTATTGGCTAATGCCGTTCCATCAGGCATATCTAACATAACGCCAAATTCAGATTTATTGTCCAAAGGCAGCATTTTTACTGGCACTGCCGTGGTATAAAACATAGACATTGCAAGGAAAAATAATATAATTAAGCCGACAAGAAACCCTATTCCAAATAACTTGGTTTCAAATAATTTTAAGATTAATTTATGGAAAAAATTACTCATTTTTTCTGATTCTTTTTGCTCTTTTTCGTGCATTTTGTGCAGTACATTCAAAGGCGGCACAAAGACCATAATAAAATAAGGCGTAAAGACAAATGCTGCAAACAATGAAAACATCATAGCAACGGATCCTAGCACAGGGATTGGCGCCATATAAGGCCCCATCATACCGCTTACGGCAGCCATTGGTACGAGCGCCGCAACCACAGTAAAGGTAGCAAGAATGGTTGGATTTCCAACCTCGCGCACCGCATCAATGGCGGTAGCTATGGTGATTTTATGGTCAATTAGCCAGCGTCTATAAATATTTTCAGTAACAACGATTGCGTCATCCACCAAAATACCAATTGAGAAAATAAGCGCAAACAGACTAACTCTGTCAATGGTCATGCCTAAGATCCAAGCAGAAAAAATAGTCATTAGTAGTACCACTGGAATAACCAGCGTTACTACTACTGCAGGACGCCAGCCGAGTGCAAACCAAACTAAAAGCGTCACAGCGCCAGTGGCAATAAATAATTTTTTAATTAAGGAATTTACTTTGTCTTCAGCAGATTTTCCATAGTTTCTGGTGACTGCTATTTCTACGTTATCAGGGATAAGCCGGCCTTTTAATTCTGCTACTTTAGCTAAAATATTTTCGGCGACTGCAACGCCGTTTGAGCCATATTTTTTAGCAATGGCAATGGTAACAGCCTGTTCTGCTGTTGCTTTAACGCCACTTTTATTGGCTTTACCTGTGTAATAGCTAACCATATGCTGGGTTTCTTCTGGCGCGTAATATACATCAGCCACATCGCGAACATAAACAGGCTTGCCTTCGCTTATCGCCACTACTAGGTTTTCAATGTCTTCAACTTTTTTGAAAAAATCACCAGAATAGACTTCCATATTAAAGCCATTTAGCTCAATATTACCCGTATGTTCACGCACATTTGCGCCGCCAATTGTGCCAGCAATTTGCTGAATTGATACGCCGTAACCAGCCAGTCTGCCTGGATAAGCGTCAATGTGGAATATTTCCTTACGCCCGCCAACAATAAAACCGTTATTGGTATCTTTAACTTTTTCTAACTGCTGAATAAGCTCCAGTCCAAGTGAGCGTAACTGCCCATCATCTAGCGATTTTGACCAAAGCGTTAGATTAATGATGGGTACATCATCAATCTCTTTGGGTTTAATTAGTGGCTGCTTTGCACCTGGCGGCATAAATTCTAAATTAGCAAGCGTTTTATCCCTTACTTTGAGAATCGAGGCGTTCATTTCTTGGCCTACATCAAATTCAACAGTGATAATACCTTTGCCTTTATCGCTGACTGAGTAAACATGTTTAACGCCTAAAATTTGCGACATTAAGCGCTCTAATGGCTTGACGATAATATTAGAAACTTCCTCAGAAGAGGCGCCCGGATATTCAACAAATAGATCGATTAATGGGACAGAAATTTGCGGGTCTTCTTGTCTGGGCGTAGCAATAAGGCCGATAATACCTGCGCCCAACATAGCAAAGAAAATAATAATTGACAAGGGCGAGGTAATAAAGGCTTTTGTCAGCTTGCCAGCAATACCTAAATCAAGCTCGTTATCATTCATTATTTTAGGATTGTTACCTTGCATTTTAAATACTCATACCTGAAATCATTAAAATATTTGGATTGGCAACTATTTTTTCACCAATTTTTAAGCCTGATAAAACACTTTTCTTGTTTTCGCCTACTTGCTCGCCTAAACGAACAAAACGCAGCTCTGTTTTATTTGTCAGCGGGTTAATAACAAAGACGCTGGGTAGTGACGAACGCCACATGATTGCCACTTCTGGAACCACGGGAGTCAAGACGCCTGAATCGGTTTCAAAGATTTCTACTTCTGCATAAGCGCCTGGCAATACAGGTACATTTTTAGGTAGGTCAAATTTTACTTTAACACTGTGTTTGGCGTTATCTGCAATTGGAAATATTTGCGCTAATTTTGCTTCAACAACTATATTGGCAATATCAAGTTTAATGCGGTAATCGGCGTTAAGTTTTAAGCTTCTAACCAATCTTGAAGGAATGTTAACCTCAACTTGAAGTTCTTTAATATTGGCAAATTTAAACAATACCTGCCCAGTTTGAACAACATCACCTTTATTAATTGATTTTTCCACGATAACGCCATCAAATGGTGCGCTGACATTGGCATCTTCAAGGCGCGATTCGATTTGTTTTAGATTGCTTTCTGCTTGCGTTAATTTGTTTTTTGCTTGCTGGTAGGCGGTGTATCTTGAGGTTCTATTGGCAAATTTATCAAATTCAGGATTGCCTTGGCCGCTCATTTTTAGCATGGGGTCTGTGAACATTGAAAACATGCCTGGCACACTACCTAGCATTCCGCCGCTATTAGGTGAAATAATAGATTGTGAGTACTGAACGCCTGCATTTCTAAGTGATTCATTGGCTGAAGCAATTTCAGCATAAGCTGAATCACGCTGTGCTTGAATAGATTCTTGCTCTAAAGTAACTAGAATTGAATCTTTTTTAAACATATCCCCTTCTCTGCCGTTAACACTCAAAACGTCACCAGAAACTTGCGCGGATAAATTAACCTGTGAAGAAGAGACAATAACCCCGCCCAATAAAGCTCTTTTATCAAGCGACATGCCGCTCACCGTTTGAATGTTATAAACCGACTCAAAACTATTGGCGTTTTGATTCATAATTTGAGCTTGCGAAGGTAGTGAAATGGTCAGTAAAATGGATGCAACTAAAGGGGTGATTGAATGACTCATAGTTAACCTGTTTTTAGGTGTTAAAAATATTTTTAATTATTTGAAATTTTATATGATTCATTTTACTTGTGTTTGTTATTTAAATTAAATAAATATTAAACCTTAATTTTCTAGTGTAAGTTATTGATTTTTAATTAAAAATAAAAATAATTATTTTATTTAAGTATATAAAAAAATTGTTATATATTGCCACTATAATATAGGATATTATTCTCAGCATTTAAAGCGCTAAAATGACGATTGCATTTACCCCTGGAGAGCCTGCAGGTATTGGCCCTGATTTGGCTGTTATTTACGCTCAAAAAAAATCAAATAAAAATCTATTAGTATTTGCCGATCCTGATGTTTTATTGGCGCGCGCAAAATTGCTCAACCTGCCGCTTAATCTGGTTGAATCAGATCAGCCAGCTGGCGAGCAAGAATTATGTATTTTTCCGATTAAATCTAAAGGCTTGGTAAGCGCAGGTATTTTGAATGTTGATAATGCCGCTTATGTATTGAATACATTAGACCTTGCAACCAAGTTTTGTTTAAACAATACTTGCGAAGCGCTGGTTACCGGGCCGATTCACAAAGGCATTATTAATCAAATTAGTCCAGGTTTTACGGGGCATACAGAGTATTTAGCAAGCCTGTCAAAGGTTGATAAAACGGTGATGATGCTTGCAACTCAAGGTCTTCGAGTGGCATTAGCAACAACGCATTTGCCACTTTGTCAGGTTGCTGCAAACATCACTTATGATTCTCTTGAGCAAACGCTTGATATTATTCATCGATCCTTAAAGGCTTACGGACTTAAAAATCCGCATATTGTTGTTTGCGGCCTAAACCCTCATGCGGGCGAAGATGGCTATTTGGGCACAGAAGAGATTGAAATTATCAACCCGTTAATTATCAAACTAAACAATCAAGGCTTTAATTTAACCGGCAGCGTGCCAGCAGATACCGCCTTTACGAAAGATGCGCTTCAAGGCGTTGATTGTGTACTGAGCATGTATCACGATCAAGGTTTGCCCGTTTTAAAAACGTTGGGTTTTAAAAAATCGGTTAACATTACTTTAGGTTTGCCTTTTATTCGCACCTCTGTTGATCATGGCACCGCCCTGTCATTGGCCGGAACAGGAAACATTAGCCTAGGAAGCTTGCATACTGCGTTAGAATATGCGCAAAACTTTATTAATTATAAAACCTAAATTATCATGTCTACAAAGCATAAAGCGCGCAAGCGTTTTGGTCAAAACTTTTTAACTGATGAAAAAATCATTGAGCAAATTGTTGCAACAATTGCGCCTAAACGCGATGACAATTTACTTGAAATTGGCCCTGGTCAGGGCGCAATAACACTACCTTTGCTCGAATGTGTTGACGCGCTCAATGTGATTGAAATTGATCGAGATTTAATTGAAATTTTAACGGCTTACAACAAGCCCAATCTTACTATCCATCAAGGTGATGCGCTTAATTTTGATCTAAATCTGTTTAACCCGCCAATACGAATTGTTGGCAATTTACCTTATAATATTTCCTCACCCATTTTGTTTCATTTATTAGAAAACCGTGACAAGGTGATTGATATGACCTTTATGTTGCAAAAAGAAGTCGTGCAAAGAATGGCGGCAGATCACGGGTCAAAAATTTATGGCCGCCTGAGCGTAATGATTCAGGCATTTTTTGAGGTAGAATTAATTTTTATTGTGCCGCCAGAATCTTTTGATCCTGCGCCAAAAGTTGATTCTGCGATTGTTTATTTAACGCCGCTCAAAACTTGCAAGGTGGCTAATATTGAAATTTTTAAAAAAGTGGTCAAAGCTGCTTTTGCACATCGAAGAAAAACCCTTAGAAACTGTTTAAAATTACTATTAACTCAAGAACAAACCAGTATCGATTTATCACAACGCGCAGAAATGCTCGATATTGATGCTTTTATCACTTTAGCTATAGACCATGAGAAATCTTTATGAAAAACAACATTAAAATCGACGTGCAAGTAAAATTTATTGAAGCGCATTCACGTATTGATGCCAATCAATATGCTTTTTCTTACACCATCACTTTAACTAATAACGGCGCAGTTGGCGCTCAACTTTTAAGTAGGCGTTGGCACATTCAAGATGAAACTGGCTACGCAGAAGAAGTCGTTGGTGAAGGCGTTGTAGGTCAGCAGCCGCACCTTATGCCGGGTGAATCTTTTCAGTACTCATCTGGCTCGGTTATCAAAACAGCAACTGGCAGTATGCAAGGCGCTTACACAATGGTGAATGACGAAGGCCAACACTTTGAAGCGCAAATCGCTGAATTCATTCTTAGCGAACCTTATGTGCTGCATTAATGGCTGATTATTTGATTGGCGATGTTCAAGGTTGTTATGACGCCTTGCAATCTTTATTAAAAAAAATCAAATTTTCTTTGGATAAAGATCAATTGTTTTTTTTAGGCGACGTTATTAATCGCGGCAACAAATCACTAGAAACACTACGTTTTATTAAACACAATACCGATAACGCATCAATGGTTTTAGGTAATCATGATTTTCATTTGCTGGCCTGCGTTTTCACAAAGATTAATCCGCATAAAAAAGACACTTTTGTTGACATTATTAATGCCAAAGAATCTGCTAAATTGCTTGAATTTATTGCTAGCCAGCCGCTATTAATTAAGCACAAAGAGGTGCTGATGGTGCATGCAGGTATCCCGCCAAATTGGGATAGCAGCAGAGCTCAAGCACAGGCCGAGCAAGTGCAAAAGCATTTACAAGGTGAAGATTTAAGCGGTTTTTTAGCTCAAATGTACAACAATAAGCCTGATACATGGGATCAAAATCTTAGCGAACTAGCGCAGTGTCAATATACTATTAACGCCCTGATGCGTATGCGTTTTTGCCAGTCCGATGGACGCTTAGAATTTGAGCATAAAATGAACGCCGATCAAGCGCCTGATGGGTTTAAGGCTTGGTTTGAGCATGATAAGCGTTTGTTAAAAAATACAGATATATTTTTTGGCCATTGGTCAACTTTAGAAAATATCAATCAGGCGCACATTTATCCAATGGATCATGGCTGCGTTTGGGGCGGCGCTTTGAGCGCTATTCGCTTGTCAGATAAACAAATATTTTCAGTTAACTGTTAATATCATCAGTGTAAATTTGAAAAAAATTTGGCGCGGCGGGTGATGAAAAAAAAGTCTCTAAATATCAATCTCTGCTGAAAATACAAATTGTGCAGGGCCTGATAAAAACACAGAGCCGCCCAGTTCGTATTCAATTTGTGCCTCGCCCCCCGTTAGATGTACCACAACCTTGGTATCAAGCAAGCCTTGCGCGGCGCCAAACGCAACCGCTGCGCAAGCGCCGCTGCCGCAAGCAAGCGTTTCTCCAGCGCCGCGCTCATACACGCGCAGGCTAATTTCGCTGCGATTAAGTACTTGCATAAAGCCGATATTTGCCTGATTGGGCAATAGCTCACTGGCTTGTATTTGTCTGGCAATGCTGTCAATTTTCATAGCTTTAACGTTGTCAACGATTAACACACAATGCGGGTTTCCCATTGAAACTGCGCCCATTTCAAATCCTGCAATTTGATAAACAGCTTGTGTTTTTTGAGCAAGCAGTGGAATAGTGTTTGGCTCAAAATTTGCAATGCCCATATCAACGCGCACCGTATTGTCAGCATTAATAAATAAACTAATGATGCCAGCGCTGGTTTCAACAACCATCGGGTTTTTTGTGGTTAAACCTTTTTCATGAGCAAACCGGGCAAAGCAGCGAGCGCCATTGCCGCACTGCTCTACTTCAGAGCCATCTGCATTAAAAATAACATAGCGAAAATCTACCCCAGGCGTGGCAGTAGCTTCCACCATTAATAATTGATCAAAACCAACGCCAAAATGCCGATCAGAGAGCCGGATAATTTGCTCAGTGCTAAAATTAATATCTGCGCGAGTATTGTCAACCACCATAAAGTCGTTACCAAGTCCGTGCATTTTTGTAAATTGAATCATCATAAATTGTATTTTATCCACTTATAAAGCTAAAGGTTAATAAAAACAATAGTTCTGATAAAATACTGGCACTATTTACACACAAGGCTATATTATGCAAACACCAAGCAACATAACTCTAAATAAAGATAAAAATATCCTAACGTTAACTTTTGAGGGTGTTGATTATCCATTAAACAGTGAATTTTTAAGAGTTTATTCACCTTCCGCAGAGGTTGTTGGACATGGCCCTGGTCAAGAAATTTTGCAACTTGACAAGCAAAACGTCAAGATTGATCGAATTGAACCCACTGGCAACTACGCCATTTATTTGTCCTTTAGTGATGGTCATGATACTGGTATTTATTCTTGGGAGCACCTGCACAAGCTGGCGGTTGATAAAGATGCTTTATGGTCAACTTATCTAAAACGCCTTAAAGCAGCGGGACATTCACACCCTGAGTTGTAAATTTCTATGGGTTTTTTAACGGCTCTATTATCTTTTATAGTGACCATTGGTATTTTGGTTACTATTCATGAATATGGCCACTATTGGGTTGCAAAAAAATTCGACGTTAAGGTTTTAAGGTTTTCTGTTGGTTTTGGAAAAGTAATTAAATCTTTCAAGCGCGGCGAAACTGAATTTGCCTTATGTGCAATCCCGCTAGGCGGCTACGTTAAAATGTTAGACGAGCGCGAACCTGTCGTGGCTGAGTCTGAAAAACACCGCGCTTTTAATCAAAAATCCGTTTATCAGCGTTTTGCTATTGTTGCAGCTGGACCATTGGCTAATTTTTTATTGGCTATTATTCTTTATGCAATTATTTTTATGATCGGTGTTAACGGTATTAAACCTGTGATTGGCAATATAACGCCATTAGGGATTTTTGCTCAATCTGAACTACAAACAAATGATGAATTACTTAGCATTAATAACGTGCTAACGCCTAGCATTAGTGAATTTTCTTTGGCATTTATACAAGCATCAGCGTCCAAATCGCTGGTTATTCAAGCTCGATCTGAGCAATTAAATTTAAAAACAGTCAAACTAAATTTAGCGCAAGATTTTTTATCCAAGCCTGAGCAAGGTGTCGGTCATTATTTGGGCTTTGAGTTTGCCCTGCCAAAAATTCCCGCTGTTATTAATCAAGTGGTATTAAACTCTGCAGCGAGCCTGGCTGGCTTGCAAAAGGATGATCAGATATTAAACGCCAATGGAAAGTTGATAAAAACCTGGCAAGACTTCGTTGGCGTTATACAAACCAAACCCATCAAACCTATCGAGCTTTTAATTAAACGTGATAATACAATGCTCACGCTTTTTTTAACACCGAAATTGGTCAACGATCAAGCCAAAGCTGGCGTTAGTGTTTTGGTGCCTAAAGACTATTTAAAAGATTGGCAAGTGTTTACTCAAAAAGATCCGCTTGACGCCCTATCCTCTGCTGGCACTAAAGTGTATCAATTAACTTTGCTTAATTTAAAAATGATTAAAAAGATGATTGTTGGCGAGACTTCAATTGAGCAAATTAGCGGTCCGGTTACGATTGCCAATTATGCAGGTAAAAGCGCTGAAGTTGGTTTGGTACCTTTTTTATCTTTTTTAGCCTTGATTAGTATTGGACTTGGCTTGTTAAATCTTTTACCAATTCCGCTACTAGATGGCGGACATTTGTTTTTTTATGTGATAGAAATTATCAAAGGTTCTGCTGTTAGCGAACCCATTCAACAAGCTTTTGCCAAATTAGGATTGCTGCTTATCTTGTCACTAACATTTGTTGCGCTGTATAATGACCTGATACGCCTATTATAATCCCATAAAAAATTATGAAAAAAACCATACTTAAATTATTAATTTCTGCCAGCATTTTTAGCGCTGCTAGCGCATTTGCACAGCCCATTAAAAACATTGAAATATCCGGTTTAGACGCTATCACCAGAGGCACGGTATTGAGTTATCTTCCTGTCGAAACTGGCGATGAGTACAACGCTCAAATTTCCACTCAAATTATTAAAGATCTTTATAAAACAGGATTTTTTAAAGATATTGAGGTCTCGCAAGTTGATCAAATTTTGAAAATTAGCTTATTAGAAAACCCGCATATTAAATATATTGATGCGCTTAATTATTCTGATAAGGTTATTGACGAAGAAAGGCTTGATCAGACTTTAAAAAGTATGGGTCTTTCTCAAGGGAAAATTTTTAACAAACGCCAGCTAGACCTGTTAATTGACGAATTGGAAGCTGCTTATATTGCTAAAGGTTATTACAGCATCAACATCTCAAAAAAGGTTGACATTGATGCGCAAAATCGAGTTAGCATTGAGCTAGATTTTAATGAAGGCAAGGTTGCTAAAATCAACAGCATGAAAATTACTGGCGGTAATATTCATGATGAAGATACCTTATTGAATTTGTTTGAAATTGGCGAAGCTGATTTCTATCTTATGAACTATTTTACTGAAAAAGATTATTACTCTAAAATTGCGCTAGATGCTGGCATTGAGGCAATGAAATCTTTATATGTTAATGAGGGTTATCTTGATTTTAAAACGATCAAAGCTCAAACTCAACTTTCAGATGACAAAAAAAGTATCGATATTGACATTCAAATCAGTGAGGGTGAACAATACAAAATTGGCACCATTGACTTTAAAGGCGATCTATTAAACCAGTCTATTGCAAATCTTAATGAGCTGCTTAACGTCAAAAAAGATGACATATTTAAACGTAAAGAAGTGATTGAAGGTGTTCAGGCAATTACGGATATATTTACTGACCAAGGTTATGCTTTTGCCAAAATTGATGCCATTACTAAAGAGAATCAAACCGCTCACACGATTGATTTAACTATCGATATTACACTTAATAAAAAAGTCTATGTGAATCGCATTAGTATTGTTGGTAATACGCGCACGCAAGATGAGGTTATTCGCCGTGAAATTGGCATTAATGAAGGTGGTTTATATTCAAATACAGAGCTAGATGAGTCTATTAAAAATCTTAAACGCTTAGGATTTTTCTCTGATGTAAAAATGGAGGTATCAAAACTCAAAGACTTTGACGATAAAATCAACCTACATTTCTCAGTAGAAGAAACCAAAACGGGTAGCTTTACGATTGGTTTGTCTCATTCAAGTAGCACAGGTCCCTCATTTAATCTTGGCATTCAAGAAAACAATTTTTTGGGTACAGGTAACACCCTTAACGCTGCTTTTTCAAATTCTGCAGCGGTGCAAGAAATTAGCGTTTACTTTTCAGACCCATACTTTACCGAAGATGGCCATTCAATTAGCTACGGCATTTTCTCCAAATCACTTGATGGTGATGAGCTTGACATTTCCTCTTACAAAATTGATGAAACTGGATTTAGCTTAGGTTACGGCATACCCATCACCAAAGAGACGCGTATTGGCGCTGACATTAGAGTGTCAAGCCGTGACATCGAATGTTCGTCTACTTTCGCAAGTGCTGGTTTTGAGCAAGCGCAATGTGCCAATGGAGATGAAACCGAAGTAAAAGCCAATATTAATTGGTCAAATAACACGCTAGATAGCTTTAACTACCCCACTGAAGGCAATAAAAACAATCTAAGTTTCGATTTAACCTTGCCAATTGCTGATTTTCAGTACTACAAATTCGATGCATCACACAAAAGTTATTACCCATTAAGCGATGATATAACTTGGAAAGTTAATAGCAGTCTGGGCTTTGCACAAGGTTACGGCGGTAAAGATTTGCCTTTCTTTAAGCGCTACTACGGTGGTGGCTCATCTTCTGTTAGAGGCTTTGATTTCAACTCTTTGGGCGCGACTTATGCAGACGGAAGTGCAAAAGGCGGTGAATTTTCTTTATTAGCAGGAACCTCAATTATTTCACCGTTAACATTTCTTGACGATAGTAAAAATATGCGCATGAGCGTCTTTATTGACGCCGGCTCGGTTGAACAAGATATTTCAAACGCAAGTTTTGACGAAATGCGTATATCAGCAGGTGTGGCCTTTTCATGGCTAACGCCTGTTGGCCCGCTGGGCATTTACGCTGCTAAGCCCTTAATTAAAAAACCAAACGATAAAACTAAAACCATTGAATTTACGCTAGGCACCAGCTTTTAGTCATTTTATTTAAGCAATGCACACATTAAAGGAAATTGCCAAAATAATTAATGCAAGTGTTTCTGGGGATTCGGCTTACTGCGTTAACGGCCTTGCTGCTTGCGATAAAGCTCAAAAACAGCAACTCACTTACGCAGTTAATCAAAAACACCTAAATCAGCTTAAAAAAACTAAAGCGGGCGCGGTTATTATTGATCAATCTTTATTAGCGCATTGCCCTACTAACGCCTTGGTTGTTGAAAATGTCTATTTAGCCTTTGCACAAGCCTCGCATTTATTTAAAAAAACAGTTTATTTAGCCCAGCAAATTCATCCAAGTGCCCAACTAAATAAAGCCAAAATTGCGCCAAATTGTATTATTGGAAAAAATGTTGTTATTGGTATTAATAGTTCAATTGGTGCAAATGTTGTTATTGAAGATAACGTTACGATTGGTGATAATGCTAACATCCAATCTAACGTGAGTATTTTACAAAGCTGTCAAATAGGCAGCAATATTGTTATTTCACCAGGTGTTGTGATTGGCTCAGAAGGTTTTGGCAATGCCCGTGATAAGCACAATAAGTGGCACAGTATCGCACATCTGGGCAAGGTTGTTATTGGCGATAACGTAACTATTGGCGCTAATACAACGATTGACAGAGGCACTTTGGAGGACACTCAGATTCATCACGGCGTTCGCCTGGATAATCTGATTCACATTGCTCATAATGTTATTATTAAGCAAGATAGCGCCATTGCTGCCAGTACTGGCATTGCCGGCTCTACCACTTTAGGAAAAAGGTGTATGATTGGCGGCATGGTTGGCATTGTTGGACACCTTAGCATTTGTGACGATGTGACTATCAGCGCCAAAAGCACGGTTGATAAAAACATCACCATGCCAGGCGTATACACAGGAATTATGCCGCTGATGCCGCATAAAAAATGGCAGGCTGTGGGTGTTTGGTTAACAAAACTTGATAAAATCACCCAACATTTAAATATTAAATTGAATCACTTAAAAGGAAACTAACCATGGTAATGAACATTCAAGACGTTAAAAACTACTTGCCTCATCGCTATCCATTTTTATTGGTTGATCGCGTTCTTGAGTTAGAAGTTGGCAAATCTTTGGTCGCTCTGAAAAATGTTACTTTTAACGAGCCTCAATTTACCGGACATTTTCCTGATCAGCCTATTATGCCGGGCGTATTGATCGTTGAAGCTTTGGCGCAAGCAACAGGCATATTGGCATTTAAATCAGAAGTAGGTAAGCCGATTGATAGTCAAATTTATATGCTCGTTGGCATTGATAAAGTGCGTTTTAAACGTATGGTTGAGCCAGGCGACCAATTACGCTTAGAGGTAGAAGTAATAACGGTTAAACGCGGACTATGGAAGTTTAAATGTCAAGCAACGGTTGATGGGAAAGTGGTAACAACAGCCGAGCTAATGTGCACCCAAAAAGCAGCTGACTAACACTGATTAATAAAAATCTTGAGGAGATACAATGGCTATAGATCCAAGTGCAATTATAGATTCAAGTGCAAAAGTTCATAAGGATGCACAGATTTGCGCCTATGCAATTATTGGCGCTAATGTTGAGATTGGTTCTGGCACCATTATAGAGTCACACGCAGTTATTCAGGGCCCTACCAAAATTGGCAAAAACAACCATATTTATTCATTCGCTTCAATTGGAGGCGATCCTCAAGATATAACCTACGAAGAAGGCCAAGAGTCTAATCTTGTGATTGGCGACGACAACCTTATTCGTGAATTTTGCACCATTAATCGCGGCACAGAAAAAGAAAAATCACTCACGCGTGTTGGCTCTAACAACATGTTTATGGCTTATGTGCATATTGCCCATGACTGTCAAATAGGCGATCATATTATTATGTCCAACAATGCCTCGTTAGCTGGACATGTTCGCATTCATAATTGGGCAATTCTTGGCGGCTTTACGCTGGTTAAACAATTTTGCATGATTGGTATGCATACCTATATTGGTATGGGTTGCCAAGTTAACAAAGACATTCCCGCTTATATGGTCGCTTCAGGTGCTCAAACTCGCGTTCGCAGTATTAACGCTGAAGGCATGCGCAGACGCGGATTTTCCTCTAGCGCGATTTCTTCAATTAAACGCGCCTTTAAAGCAGTGTACAGAGAATCAACTGGACGCCTGCTCGACCAAATGCTTAAAGAGTTGGAAGCTTCTGAAGCAGATAGCCCTGAGGTAATGCAATTTGTTAATTGTATTCGCAGCTCAAAAGTGGGCATTATGCGCGGCCCTGGCGAGGAGTAAAGCTTTAAATCTTTACATGAATACAAATAAGCATTTTTTTTTCCAATCTTTTTTTGACAGAAACGCAGCCATTTTTCAAGCCTTAAGAGGTTATAAAAAAGGCATCAACTTAGTCATTTTTCTAGCAGTACCAAGCAGCTCTTTAAAAGGAAAAATTTAGCCTTGACTCTGCTAGAAAAAAATTTAAAGCAATTAGTTATTCAAAAAAAAATTGAATTTATACAATCTTTTATATTCATGCAAAACCCTTTATAACTATGGATAAAGCCTTTTTAAAGTCAAGCGCTATTGTTACCGGTATGACTTTTATTTCGCGCATTTTAGGCTTGGTACGCGATTACTTCATTGCCAAATATTTTGGTGCAAACGGCTTAACAGATGCTTTTTTGGTGGCCTTTCGTATTCCTAACTTTTTAAGACGTTTATTCGGTGAAGGGGCTTTTTCTCAGGCCTTTGTGCCCATTTTGGCAGAAGTAAAAGCACATAAAACTGAAGCTGAAGTTCAAAATGTCATCAACCATATTGGCACCAAATTTTTAAAGATTCTTGTTATTATTACTTTGATTGCAATAATTGCAGCGCCTGTTATTATTTTTATGTTTGCTTGGGGGTTTTATTTTAGCGAAGATTTAACCAAGTTTAATTTAGCCTCAGACATGCTAAGAATCACCTTCCCTTACTTATTGCTCATTTCTCTTGTGGCCTTTTCTGGCAGTATTCTTAATACTTATGACAAATTTGCAGTGCCCGCCTTCACCCCTGTGTTACTGAATATGAGTATGATTTTATCAAGTATTTATTTATCTCAATACTTAGATGAGCCAATTATGGCGCTTGCTTGGGGGGTGTTAATTGGCGGAGTTTTGCAGTTATTGTTCCAAATTCCTTTTTTACTTAAAATTGGCAAATTACCCAAACTGGTCAAAGGTGATCACCTGGCAACAAAAACCCTTAAAAAGCGTATGCTGCCTGCTTTATTTGGCGTTTCTGTCTCGCAAATTAATCTGTTAATCGACACCATGATTGCCACACTTTTGGTCAGCGGCAGTGTGTCTTGGTTGTATTATTCCGATCGCCTATTAGAAATGCCTTTAGCACTGATTGGTATTGCTCTGGCAACGGTAGCGCTAGTCAAGCTTAGTCGCCATTATACTAATAATGATCAGCAAAAATTTACCCGTACGATTGATTATGCTTTGAAATTAGGTCTAATTTTGGGCCTGCCTGCTTGCGCCGGATTGGTGTTGCTGGCGCAGCCTTTAATTATCACTTTATTTCAATACGACGCCTTTACCCCATTTGCCGCCTATCAATCCTCTTTAAGTCTTATGGCTTATGGTTCTGGACTTATGGCTTTTATTGTTGTCAAAATTTTAGCCTCGGTATTTTTAGCCAGAGGTGATACTAAAACACCCGTTAAAGCAGGCGTTATTGCCATGCTTTCAAATGTGATTTTAAACATCATTTTTGGTTATTATTTTGCACATGTTGGACTGGCATTAGCCACCTCAATTGCAGCAGTCATTAATGCCTATATTTTGTATTTTTACTTAAAAAAACAAGCTATTTTTCATTTTTCTAAAGATTTAATCAAAATATTTTTTAAAGTTTTAGTTGCAAGCCTTATAATGGCCATCTTTATTTTGAACTTTGATCAAGTCCTCAGCGTTTATTTAGATGCAGATGCGCTTTCTCGCATCACTATGCTGGGTACTACCATTGGATTGTCGGCGACAGTTTATTTTATCAGTTTAAAATTTTTAAACATTAACCTAAGGAAATTATGAATACCGTCCACTGCGTAAAACTCAATCAAGACCTTGAAGCGCTAGATCGTGCACCTTATCCAGGCGAGCTTGGCAAAAAGATTTTAGCCAGCGTATCAAAACAAGGTTGGCAACAATGGCTTGACCATCAAACCATGGTGATTAATGAAAACAATCTAAGCATGATGGATCCGAATGCGCAGAAATATCTTAAAGAGCAGATGGATAAATTTTTCTTCTCAGAAGCTGGCGCTGATGATGTTAAAGGCTATACGCCTACATCATAATGGCTAATTTGTTTGTCATTGCGGCGCCTTCAGGTTGCGGAAAAACTTCCTTAGTTAAAGCTTTAATCAAGCAAACTGAAGGTTTATGTGTATCTGTTTCACATACAACGCGCGCTGCGCGCCCAGGTGAACAGCACGGTAAAAATTATTTTTTTGTTTCCAAACAAGAATTTGATGAAATTAACAAAAATGAAGGTTTTATTGAATCAGCTCAAGTATTTGATTATTATTATGGCAGTGCTAAGCAAACGGTTAAAGATTTGCTTGCTAACGGCACCGATGTGATTTTGGAAATTGACTGGCAAGGCGCCAGGCAAGTTAAAAAAAGCTTTACTGACGCGATTGGAATTTTTATCTTACCGCCTTCCCAGCTCGCCCTGCGCGAGCGTTTAACTGATCGAGGGCAGGATGATAAAAGCATTATTGATCGGCGCATGCAAGACGCAGTTAGTGAAATGCAGCATTATGATGAATTTAACTATTTGGTTATTAATGACGATTTTAATCTAGCGTTAGATGATTTATCCACGATTATTCAGGCGCAGCGATTATTATTATCCGCGCAATCATTGAAGTATCAACCCTTGCTTAAGACTTTGATTTAACCTATAATATTGCTTCTTAATAATATTAATCAATCTTTGTTTATTTAATGAGTTCAAATTTCGCCCTACCTACTACCAGCACCTACGGCGCCTTAGGCGTTCAAAAATATCCGCCAATACTCAGCGCTGAAGAAGAGCGTGATTTAGCCCTTAAATTATATGAAGATCATGATTTAAGCGCCGCTAGAAAGCTGGTTTTATCACACATGCGTTTTGTCGCTTTTATTGCCCATGGCTATAAAGGTTACGGGCTAGAGCAAGCAGACCTTATTCAAGAAGGCACGATTGGCTTAATGAAAGCAGTGAAGCGTTTTAATCCACATAAAAATGTACGTTTGGCTTCGTTTGCGGTGTATTGGATTCGTGCAGAAATCCACGAATTTGTTTTTAAAAATTGGAAAATTGTTAAAATTGCTACCACCAAGGCGCAGCGAAAATTGTTTTTTAAACTAAAAAAAGCTAAAGCTCAAATTTACGGTGCTCTTAACAATGATCAAGCTGATCAAATTGCACAAGATTTAGGGGTTCGGCGTAAAGATGTTTTGGAAATGGAATCTCGCCTGCAGTTTAATGATGTTACTTTTGAAAATTCTGACGATGAAGATTCTAACGCGCCAGAGCAATACTTAACCAGTGAAGACACTCAAACACCTGAGCAACTCTTACTAATTGACGATTCTCAAAAAAATCAGCAACAGCAATTGTACAAAGCCTTAGCTTCTTTAGATGAAAGAAGTTTGGATATTTTACAATCTAGATACTTGAAAGAAGAAAAAACGACCCTACATACTTTAGCAGACAAGTATAGTGTTTCTGCTGAAAGGATTCGCCAACTTGAAAATAAAGCCATGCAAAAACTTAAACTAAATCTAACAGAGTCAACCCTTTAACTTTAGTTTATTTTTCAAACATCAAGCTTTACTTTTTTTATTTACTTATTAGCTAGGAGAAAAAATGAATATTCGCCCCCTTCACGATCGCGTTATCGTTCGTAGAAAAGAAGAAGAAAAAACAACTGCAAGTGGTTTAATTATTCCAGATTCAGCAACTGAAAAGCCGTCTCAAGGCGAAGTGCTTGCTATTGGAAAAGGTAAAACAAATAACAGTGGCACTGTCATTGAGCTAGATGTAAAAGTTGGTGATATGGTTATGTTTGGCCAATTTTCAGGCACAGAAATTAAATCCAATGGTGAATCTTTACTGGTTATGCGTGAAGATGACATTATGGCAATTATTGACTAAAGGAGAATAAAACCATGTCAGCAAAAGATATTAAATTCGGCTCAGACGCCAGAAACCTAATGTTAGACGGCGTTAATATGCTTGCTAACGCAGTAAAAGTAACGCTAGGCCCTAGAGGCAGAAATGTTGTAATCGACCGCTCATTTGGCTCGCCGCACATTACTAAAGACGGCGTAACGGTTGCCCAAGAAATCGAATTAGACAACAAATTTGAAAATATGGGTGCGCAAATGGTTAAAGAAGTTGCTTCTAAAACCAATGATATTGCAGGTGATGGCACAACTACTGCTACTGTATTAGCCCAAGCAATTGTTGTTGAAGGCGTTAAATCTGTTGCTGCTGGCATGAATCC
Source organism: Gammaproteobacteria bacterium (assembly GCA_965222625.1). Taxonomy (GTDB): domain Bacteria; phylum Pseudomonadota; class Gammaproteobacteria; order PS1; family Pseudothioglobaceae; genus Thioglobus_A. Next base: position 409,106 of record OZ244962.1, read on the forward strand.
TATGGATCTTAAGCGCGGTATTGATAAGGCAACCGAGGCAGCTGTTAAAGTGTTACGTGAATTATCACAACCTTGTGATGACACAAAAGCGATTGCGCAAGTGGGCACTATTTCAGCTAACTCTGACTCGTCAGTTGGCGATATTATTGCACAAGCTATGGAGCGCGTTGGTAAAGCTGGCGTGATTACCGTTGAAGAAGGTTCGGGTTTTGACAATGCATTAGAAGTGGTTGAAGGTATGCAGTTTGACCGCGGTTATTTGTCGCCTTATTTTGTTAATAATCAAGACACCATGAGTGCTGATTTAGAAATGCCACATATTTTATTAAACGATTCAAAAATTTCAAACATTCGTGACTTGATTCCAACCCTAGAAATTGCCCAAAAATCAGGTAGACCACTATTAATTGTTGCTGAGGATATTGATGGTGAAGCTTTGGCAACACTGGTTGTAAACAGTATGCGCGGCATCGTTAAAGTAGCGGCTGTTAAATCGCCAGGATTTGGCGATCGTCGCAAGGCTATTTTGCAAGACTTGGCAGTATTAACAGGCGGCGCGGTAATCTCTGAAGAGGTTGGCTTGTCACTTGAAAGCGTAACTGAAGATCAATTAGGCTCTGCTAAGCGTATTGAAGTTGGCAAAGATGCCACTGTAATTGTTGATGGTGCTGGCTCTAAAGAAGATATTGATGGTCGAATTATGCAAATTAAAGCGCAAATCGAAACCACAACTTCTGATTATGATAAAGAAAAACTACTGGAGCGCTTGGCTAAATTATCAGGCGGCGTTGCGGTGATTCAGGTTGGCGCTGCCACTGAAGTGGAAATGAAAGAAAAGAAAGATCGCGTTGATGATGCATTGCATGCAACGCGCGCTGCGGTTGAAGAAGGCGTTGTTCCGGGCGGCGGCGTTGCGCTGGTTCGTGCTATTAAAATGATGGACGGCCTTTCGGGTGACAATCACGACCAAGATATTGGTATTCAAATCTTAAAGCGTGCAATGGAAGCGCCCCTACGCCAAATTGTTAGTAATGGCGGCGGCGAGGCGTCGGTTGTTTTAAACAACGTTGCAAACAACGAAGGAAACTACGGCTACAACGCAGGTAACGAAACTTATGGTGATATGCTGGAAATGGGTATTCTTGATCCTACAAAAGTAACGCGCGCTGCATTGCAGCACGCTGCAAGCATCTCTGGATTAATGATTACCACTGAAGCAATGGTTACAGATGCTCCTAAGGACGCAACACCAGCTGCGCCAGATATGGGCGGCATGGGCGGTATGGGCGGCATGATGTAAGCCAGCTAAAACTGATTAAAAAAGCCTCGTTTTTACGAGGCTTTTTTTTGGTATGATACTTGACATTCTTTTTAACACCTTTCTTGGATATATAATTTATGAGTGATTACGACGCTTCCTCGATTGAAGTTTTAACCGGGCTTGAGCCAGTTCGAAAACGCCCAGGTATGTACACTGAAACCGAAAGACCTAATCATTTGGCTCAAGAAGTTATTGACAATAGTGTTGATGAGGCCGTTGCTGGCTATGCTAACAAAATTAGCGTAATACTTTATAAAGACGGCTCATTATCAGTTGAGGATAATGGCCGCGGTATGCCAGTAGATATACATGCAGGTGAAGGTCAATCCGGCGTTGAAGTAATCCTAACCAAATTACACGCCGGCGGAAAATTTTCAAATGATTCATATCAATTCTCTGGCGGTTTGCACGGCGTAGGGATATCGGTTGTTAACGCCCTATCAACCTTGGTAGAAATTTGGATCAAACGTGATGCCAAAGAGCACCATATTAGCTTTGCAGACGGTTTTAAAAAAACCGAACTAGAAGTAATTGCCAAAGTTGGAAAGCGCAACACTGGCACTAAAGTTAGGTTTACGCCAGATGTTCAATTTTTTGATACGATTAAATTTTCAGCCACAAAACTGCGTCATAATTTGCGTTCTAAGGCGATTTTATGTCCTGGCCTTGAAGTCAATTTTTACAACGAAATTGACGACACCACCGACCAATGGATTTATCAAGAAGGCTTAAAAGATTATCTATCAATGGCGCTTGATGGCTTGGACTGTCTGCCAGAAAAACCTTTTATTGCTAATTTTGAATCCCCCGAACAGCAGCTTAGTTGCTCGCTTGCCTGGACCCAATACAACACCGGTATTGTGGCTGAAAGTTACGTCAATCTAATTCCGACAACCAATGGTGGTACGCATGTTAATGGCCTGCGTTCAGGACTAACTGACGCATTAAAAGAGTTTTGTGAATTTAGAGATTTAATCCCTAAAAATATCAAACTTACGCCTGATGATGTTTGGCAAAAAATCGCTTACGTATTGTCAATTAAAATTTTAGACCCGCAGTTTTCCGGTCAAACCAAAGAAAGATTGTCTTCTAGGCAGTGTGCCAGCTTCGTTACAAATGTGGTCAAAGATGCTTTTAGTTTATGGCTTAATCAGCACACCGAGGTTGCTGAGAAAATCGCCCAATTGGCAATTTCAAATGCACAAACGCGACTAAAAACCAACAAAAAAATAATCCGTAAAAAAATAGTTAGCGGCCCTGCCCTGCCTGGCAAGCTTTCTGATTGCACCAGTACAGATTTATCTCAAACTGAGGTTTTTTTGGTTGAAGGAGATTCAGCTGGCGGTTCTGCCAAGCAAGCTAGAGACAAAGAATACCAAGCTATTTTACCGCTCAGAGGTAAAATTTTAAACACTTGGGAGGTCGATTCTGATCAAGTACTTGCCAGTAATGAAATTCATGATATTAGCGTTGCAATTGGATTAGAGCCTAATAATGAAGATTTATCTGGCCTGCGTTATGGCAAAATTTGTATTTTGGCAGATGCTGATTCTGATGGTGCACATATTGCTACGCTGATTTGCACACTATTTGTTAAACACTTTCCAAAATTAGTAAAAGAGGGGCATATCTATGTTGCTATGCCGCCCTTATTTCGAATCGATGCTGGCAAGCAGGTTCATTATGCTTTGGATAGTAGCGAGCGAGATAGCATTATTCGAAAAATTGAAAGCGACAATAAGCGCGTTAAAATTCAAGTACAGCGTTTTAAAGGTCTGGGTGAAATGAACCCTTCTCAACTTCGAGAGACCACCATGTTGCCTGATACTAGGCGCTTAATTCAGTTAACGCTTGATAATCCGCTTGAAGTTAATCAAATGATGGATATGCTACTGAGTAAAAAACGCGCCGGCGATCGTAAAAAATGGCTAGAAGAAAAAGGCAATTTGGCCAATGTCTAGTTCAGCAAAAAAAGCGGTGGTACTGCTTTCAGGCGGACTTGACTCTACAACTACCTTGGTCATTGCGCAGCAACAAGGATTTGACTGTTTCGCTTTAAGTTTCGACTACGGACAAAAACAAAAATCTGAACTTAAATCAGCCGCTGCGATTGCTTTGCAATTTAAAGCAATTGAACATCGATTGATGAAAATTTCACTCTCAGATATTGGCGGATCGGCGCTAACTGATGATAATATCGAAGTCCCTGATTTTGTAAAAAGTGATGAAATTCCAATTACTTATGTGCCTGCGAGAAACACAATATTTTTGTCTTACGCGCTTGCTTGGGCCGAAGTGCTCAATTGCCAACATATTTTTATTGGCGTTAATGCGCTTGACTATTCTGGCTACCCTGATTGCCGGCAAGAATATATTGATGCATTTGAAACCATGGCCAATTTAGCCACAAAACAAAGTGTTGAAGGCAATAAAATCAGCATACACACGCCTCTAATTAAACTTAACAAGGCTCAAATTATCCAGCAAGGCCTGTTATTAGGTGTGGATTATGCAAAAACCACAAGTTGTTATCAGGCTAATAGCAAAGGCGAGGCCTGCGGCGTTTGCGATGCTTGTCAATATCGAAAATTAGGCTTTATTGAGGCTCAAGTCGCTGATCCGACGCGCTATCAAAATTAATCATTTTTTTTTAAAATAAGCTTGTTTTATGGCTAATAATCGATAAAATAATAACTTTATTAAATCAAATGGGAAATAACCAATGAGCATTGAACAAAGAGTTAAAAAAGTTGTATCTGAACAATTAGACGTCAGTGGTGATATCGATAATAATGCTTCATTTATTGACGATTTAGGTGCAGACTCTTTAGATACTGTTGAATTAGTCATGTCTCTTGAAGAAGAGTTTGACTGTGAAATTCCAGATGACCAAGCAGAAAATATTACAACTGTTCAACAAGCAATCGACTACGTTAACAATAATTTGTAATTTTTCGTTTAGTGATATAAATGAATAAGGCACTTTTTTCGACGAATTAAGCGCCTTTTTATCGATACAGAGAAATATTATGAGCAAAAGAAGAGTTGTTATTACTGGTATGGGCATTATTTCACCCGTTGGAAATTCGCCTAAAGAAGCCTGGAAAAATATTTTAGCTGGAAAATCTGGCATTAACACCCTAACGAATATCCAAACTGAAGGCCAATCTGTTACTTTTGGCGGCTCGGTTAAAAACTTTGAAATAACAGATTATCTAAAACCCAAAGACGCTAAAAAAATGGACCCTTTTATCCGTTACGGTATGGCGGCAGGCATTCAGGCCTTTGAAGATTGCGGCCTTGAAGTCACTGAGCAAAATGCTGAGCGCATTGGCGTTGCAATTGGTGCGGGCATTGGCGGGCTCGGTACGATTGAAAAAACAGCCGATTTATTCAGAGAAAAAGGCGCGCGGCGCATCTCTCCTTTTTTTGTTCCCTCTTCAATCATCAACATGATTTCTGGCAACCTATCTATTAAATATGGCCTTAAAGGGCCTAACTTTTCTATCGTTACCGCGTGTACAACAGGTACGCACAATATCGGTGATGCCTCACGCTTAATCGAATACGGCGATGCTGATGTGATGGTTGCAGGCGGCGCTGAAATGTCCACCACCAATTGTGGTTTGGGCGGTTTTGCGGCGGCGCGCGCCCTTTCCACTCGTAATGATGACCCATTAACGGCTTCACGCCCTTGGGATAAAGATCGTGATGGTTTTGTATTGGGCGATGGTGCGGGTGTTGTGGTTTTAGAAGAATACGAACACGCCAAAGCGCGCGGCGCTAAAATTTATGCTGAAATATCAGGTTACGGCATGAGTGGTGATGCTTATCATATGACGCTACCCTCGAAAGGTGGTGAAGGCGCTGCTCGCTGCATGAAAAATGCCCTGCGTAATGCAAACGTTAACATTGATCAAATTGATTATATTAACGCCCATGGCACTTCAACGCCTGCTGGCGATCAAGCAGAAACAGACGCTGCTAAACTTGCATTAGGTAATCATGCTTATAGTTTGGTTATGAGTTCCACCAAATCAATGACTGGTCATTTATTAGGTGCAGCTGGCGGTATTGAGGCGATTTTTACAGCGCTTGCAATTCAAGATCAAATCGCGCCGCCAACCATTAACATCTTCAATCAAGATGAAAATTGTGATTTAGATTATTGCGCCAATGAAGCCAGAGAAATGACCATTAATCACGCCATTTCTAATTCATTTGGTTTTGGCGGCACCAATGGTAGTATTTTACTTTCTAAAGTATAAAAAAATACCCAGCTTCTGGCTGGGTATTTGACATCAGTACAACTTGGTTATTAACTTTTGCTTGAAAGGTCCACGCCTTTAATTTGGCTTGCATCAGAAACCAAGCTTTTAAAAAATTCATACACCGTCATTACGCCATTTTGAACGCTTGACAATGCAGTTTCTTTGTTAACAATCAGTGCCCAACTTTGCTCGGTAGATACAAATTGAATCAACCCGCCGATGAGCGCTAAAATAATAATAACAGCTAATATAAATTTAATCATGGCTTTGTTTCCTAAAAAATAATAAAAAAGTATTGTACCCTAATCTAAGGGAAAAAAAGAAAATAGAGCGCCGCTAAAAGTACTATTTAAAAAAATAACTTCACTTTTTTTTGAGCATTTAGTTGGCAATACCATTAGCTTGTAACAAAGCATTAATATCTGGATTTTTACCTCTAAATGCTTTATAACTTGTCATAAAATCCCGACTGCCGCCTGTTTGCAGGATGTGCTGCAAAAAATCCAATGAGGCCTTAGAGCCAATACCGCCGCACGCTTGCACGTAATAATAAGCATCTGCTGCCAACACTTCAGCCCACTTATAGCTAAAATATCCAGCCGCATAGCCGCCACTAAAAACATGCCCAAACGTGTTTAAAAATCGATTTTCATCAATCCCCGACATTAAGGCTGTGTCTTTTCGAACTTCAGCAAGTACTTGATAAGTATCCGTTAAGCCTAGATGGGTTTTTAAATCCCAAAGTGAAAACTCACACTGGCGCAACATGCCCATAGCAGATTGGAAATTTTTAGAGGCAATGAGTTTATCGTATAACGCTACAGGTAGCATTTGCTTAGTTTCAAAGTGTTCAGACATTTGCATGACCACGTCTTGCTCATAACAAAAAAACTCCATATATTGACTTGGGAGCTCAACCCCATCCCAAGGAACGCCAGCAATACCTGCTGCGCACGGATATTCAACTTTGGTTAATACGTGGTGAAGCGCATGGCCAAATTCATGAAAAATGGTTACAATTTCATCAAACTCAAACAGCGCTGGTTTGTTTTTGGTTGGAGAATTTAAATTGCACACAACAAAGGCAACGGGTTTTTGCAAACCTTGAAGTGGCTGATAATCTGCCATCCAAGCGCCGCCACGTTTATCTTTTCTGGCGTACAAATCAAGATATATCTTGCCAATTAAATTATTTTTATGGGTGATCTGAAAAACTCGAACATCGCAGTGATAAGACGTCTCGTCTATTTGCTGTATTTTGACTTGATAAAGTTTTTCAATGGTTGAAAACAAACCTTCGAGTACTTTATACTCTGGAAAATATGGGGTTAAATCTGATTTTTTAAAGCCGAATTTTTGCTCTTTTAGCTGTTCACTATAAAAACCTAAATCCCAAGGTTTAAGTTCAATGCCTGAAAATTCACTCAATTCATTTAATTCAGATTGGGCTTGATGTTTTGATTTAGTCGCCAAACTCATTAAAAATTCTAGCACTTGATCTGTACTTTCAACCATTTTTGATTCAATAGACAGTTGCGCGTAATGCTCAAATCCAAGAATATTTGCCATTTCTTGTCTAAGCGCTAGCGTCTCATCCATAATCGCTTTATTGTCATAATTTGTTGAAGTGATGCCCAATTCGGATGCGCGCGATACATAGGCTCGATAAACGACTTCCCTGAGTTTTTGATTATCAAGATAAGTCATCACGTCCATGTAAACAGGCATTTGTAGGTTTAGCTCATAACCTGTGTCTGTTTTAATTTTAGCCAGCTGAGCCTCACCATAACCTTTTAATTCGTCAATATCAACAACTTTTGACCATTCGTTAGTCGCTTTAAGTGCATTTTTAGAAAACTGATTACTAAGTAAACTAAGGCGCTCTTTAATGGCCTTAAAACGCTTGGCACTTTGACCTTCTAGCCCTACGCCAGATAGCTCAAAGCCGTCAATAGCCTCTTGTAATATGTGCTTTTGCTGTTTGTTTAGGGGGATATTTTTAAGGTTTTTATACGCCGAATAAAGCGTTTTATTACTTGAAATATCTGAATAAAAATTAGTAATAATGGGCAGCGTTTGCTCATATTGTTGGTTAAATTCATCATTAAACATTACCGCATTGAGGTGTGAGTTAACGCTGGTTAATCTGCCTAGCTCACATTCAAATTCATCAATGGGTTTAACAACGCCATTCCAGTCTGCGGCTTTTTGCGCTAAAGCGATAACTTTTAGTCCTTTTTTAGTCAGCTTATGCGTGGTTTCAACGATGTTTTCTGGTTTGAAATTTGGGGTAATATTCATAATAATAAGGCTAATTGATTGTTTTTACTCTACAAAGACTATTGTAAAAATAAAGGCAAACTGTGCGTTTGTTTTGATCTTTTTATCATTGGCACAGTAGGCGTTAAAATATGGTGGAGAGAATGGGATTTGAACCCATGGTACCGCAAGGTACACCCGCTTTCCAAGCGAGCAAAATAAACCGCTCTGACATCTCTCCAAAAACTATTTTCAAACGAATAATGCCGCTATTCTGGCATCTTTGCTAAAAAAAATATAGGGATAATTTTACGTTAATATTGCCTTAGAATATCCCCCTTTAAAGAATTAAAGGCGTGCCTATATAGTCATATTTTTTTTAAAATTAATTGCGCGCTTCTTTAGTTGCCAAAATATCACTGATTTCGCACTGCGGCTTGAAGCCAGGCACAGCTTGAATTAAAAGCGCTCGAAGTTTAACGTGGTCGCAATCCTCAACAGCCTTTTCAAGCCCATCTAAAATTGGCTTTAGCTCATCCCAAGACAATGCAGCTTCTTTCGCGCGCATGATTAGTGGGTTATCTGTTTTGCTTACATTATCGCCAATCAAAAGTTCTTCATACAGCTTTTCACCGGGCCTTAAGCTAGTGTACTGGATTTCAATATCACCTTCAGGGTGCGTTTTGTCTTTAACTTTCAGTCCGCTCAAGCGGATCATTTTCTTGGCCAAATCGTCAATTCGCACTGGCTTACCCATATCCAGCACAAATACATCGCCGCCCGTGCCCATTGCGCCCGCTTGAATAACCAGCTCTACCGATTCAGGGATGGTCATAAAATAACGAATAATATTGATATCAGTGACTGTTACTGGCCCGCCGTCTTTAATCTGCTGTTTGAACAGCGGTATCACCGAGCCTGATGATCCCAGTACATTACCAAAACGCACCATGGTAAATTTAGTGGCGTTTTGTTTATTCGCTAAAGCTTGCAATACTAACTCGGCGCTGCGTTTAGTTGCGCCCATGGTGTTGGTTGGACGCACAGCTTTATCGGTTGATATTAGCACAAAGGTCTCAACGCCAGCATCAATCGCCGCTTGCGCACAATTGAGCGTGCCAAATAGGTTGTTATCAACCCCTTCGGTGTTGTTAAACTCCACCATTGGCACGTGCTTATAGGCCGCTGCATGATAAATTGTATTCACACTAAAGCGTTTAAATATATTACTCAGCCGATTTTTATTATTAACGCTGCCAAGCATTGGCACAATTAAAGGAGTATTTGCACTAACTTTTCCTTTTGCATCGGGCCTATATTCTTTTAACTGAGATAATTCTTGATCAATGGTGTAAAGCGCCAGTTCGCTCATTTCATATAAAATTAGCGCTTTAGGTTTTAAAAATACAATTTGCCTACAAAGCTCTGATCCAATTGAGCCGCCTGCGCCTGTTACCATAATCACTTTATCAGTAATATTTTTGCCTAATAATGCCTGATTAGGCGCCGCCGTATCACGCCCCAGTAAATCTTTAATGCTGACTTTGCGCAGATCAGCAATGCTCACCTTGCCTTGCGCCAGCTCCGCCACACCTGGTAATACGCGCACCAAAACTGGATAAGCTTCCAGCTGATTAATAATAGACAAACGCTTAGTGCGAGAAGCTGATGGCATTGCGATCAATACTTCTTTGATTTTAAGCTTGTCAATCATCGCTTCAATAACGTCCAGTGAGTAAACCTTCAAGCCTTTAATTTGATGACCTTGCAATGCTTTCGAGTCATCAATAAAACCCACCGGCTTATATTCACTAGAATGTTCTAACGCCGAAATTAGCTGAATACCTGCATCACCCGCACCGTAAATCAATACGCGCTTTTTATCACTTTGATGTGTACTCTTGCTATTTAATTCAACGTTAAACATTGAAAACTCAATATTGTTGCTCAGCACAAGGCGCGCGATAAGGCGCACCCCGCCAATAGCCAATAAAGTCAATACCCAATTGATTAAAATAATCGAGCGCGGTATGCCACTTGCAGCAATCATAAAGCCTGCAATGCCCCATACTAATGCATATAAAGTTACCGCCTGCATCACAGCCCATAAAGCCTTAAAACCAATATAACGAATAATCGCATGATACAAACCAAAACGCACAAAAATAGGCACGGCAAGCAGCGGTGCGCCTAATACCACCCAAATCAAATCCGCTGGCGGAAAATACCAATAGCCCAAACGAATTGAAAATGAAATGAGCAAAATTGACACCAACAGCGCAGCATCAATCAACAGCATAATTAATTGTTTTTTTAATCTAGAAATTTTAATAATATATTTGATCATTGCTTGGCTGATTGCTGATTACTTGAACTTAATAAATAAAAAATAGGGTCATTGGGCAAAACGCGGTCTAGTTGATCATTATATTGCAAAATGTCTTGATGATAATCCACCATAGAGGCAATATATTCCAATTCAACGTCACGCTTTTGTTCATAAGTGTCTAACAAGTTTTTTAGGTTAATTGATTGATTTACATAATTTTTATACACTAAGCTGGTATTACTATTAATATCTATTATGGTGTCCTTATAGGCGCGCAAGGTTTTTTGCTTGAGTGATAGTTCTACTGCTAAGGCTTGTACATTAGATTTAATATCTTTCAAGGCGTTAGTATAATCAATGTCTAATTTTCTAAGGTTTAATTCGGCAATACGAATATCTTTCGCACGATTCACGTCTTCACCAATAGGTACACTAAAAACCAAACTGCTGACATAATCAACACTAGAGCTGTCATATTGCGTGGTTAAAGTATTGCCTTTATTATTATTTTTTTCAACAGAAATTGTAAGGTCCAACTTAGGCAGCGCTTGATTTTTAACGTGTTTATCATCTAGATTTTTAAGTTCTATATCCATACCTTGTTTTAACAAGCGGCGATTATTTTTACGCAAATATTGCTCTAAACCAGTGGCAATAATATCAGGCTGTTTGTTTTCATCTAGCTGAGGACTTTGCAACGATAACTGAGCATCATCTAATCCTACTATCAAAGATTTTTTTTGTGCTTGCAAACTACTGTCATTATCTAAAATATCTGTATTGGCACGAAAAATAGCAATTTTTAAAGTTTTTTTATCGGCAGGTATCGGCTTAATAGCCTGTAGCGCTTGTAAGTAATTTTGATAAATACCTGCGCGTTTTTCATACAACACCCAAAATAAATATTGCTCTAAGCGCTTAACTAAAAAACCTTCTTGCACATCTTTAAAATCCAGCTTTTCACGCGCTAAATCAAGAATATTGCGCTGATAGGTTTTGAGTGATGCTGCGTTGCTATCATGCTTTAACAGCGGATATTTGTAACTAATTTTATAAGCGTTATCAAAAGTGCTAATACTGTGTCTGCCATTGTAAGTTTTTGTTGTATATAACTCATCTTGCTTATAACGCTGCACGTCGCTGTCTGGCGTTCGGCGAGAAAAACTGACATTCAAACTCGAAGGATTAGACAAAAATCGTTTTTCAGTGGTAAGTTTAATAGATTGTTTATTACTATGACGCTGCTTCTCATAGATAGATCTTGAAGTGGTGTCTTTATCTATGTCGTAATAGCTATTATTTAGCTCTATGGTTAAATCAGAATTCCAGTTCGCGTAACTATCTCTGCTCGCATCCAACTCAATTTGTTTAATAGTGACAAAAATCTGATCTTTTTCAAAAAAAGTATCTTGACTTAAAACTTTTTGGATGAATTCCTGTTCAGTTAGTGCATTTACTGGATTTGAAAAAATCAAGGTTGTCAATAAAAAAAGCAGATAAAAATCTTTCTTCATTCTAATAGATATTTGCATACTATTCTTATTTTGAACAAATAGACATAAATTTTAACACAGCCTATTCAGTGCGTAACGCCCTCTTTTTTTATCACTTTTATCAGGGTCATCCATAATATTTTTATATCAAACCAAAACGATTGTTGCTGCAAATATTCCACATCCAGCGCTACTTTATCAGCAATTGATAACTCATCTCGCCCGTTTACTTGCGCCCAACCAGTAATGCCAGGTAATAATTTATCCACGCCTTTTTCAGTGCGCAGCGCAATCAAATCATCCTGATTATAAAGCGCAGGGCGCGGCCCTACAAAGCTCATATCACCTTTTAAAACTGAATAAAGTTGTGGCAACTCATCAAGACTACTACGCCGTAAAAAACCACCAATAGGCGTTAAATAGGTATCAGGGTTATCTAATAAATGTGTTGCTACAGCAGGCGTATCAATTAACATTGATCTAAATTTAGGCATTTTAAAAATTTTATTATTTTTACCAACTCTGTCAGACCAATATAGTGACGGGCCTTTTGATGTTAGTCGAATTACAATAGTAATGAATAGCAATATAATAACCAACGATAACAATAATATTACGCCAAAAAATAAATCAAAAACTCGTTTCATTCATCTCCTTTAATGTCTTTTTTGCTTTGAATCCTAGCGCTTCTAATTTAGCAGAAGAATAGCATTCATCACCTAGCAGCTTATTAAGTTTATATTTAATACGTGGATTTATCAAGGATACCATATCGAATAAAATCTTCGGAACACTCCATTTTGGAATTGACCTATCTAACGCACTACACATAGCGTTATAAATATCATGAGAAGAGTGTGGAGTACCGTCTGTTGCAATAAATATTTCTCCATTGGCGCGATCATCATCAGCAATCAACACTATTGCACGAACTAAATCATCTATATGGATCATAGAGCGTTTATTGCCGGTCTCAGGTAGTGGCGGAAACCAGCCCTTTTTGACTCCTGATAACATTAACTTCAAATTACCTTTGACATTAGGACCATAAACCAAAGATGGACGAATAATAGATACGTGCATATCAGATTCTTTGCCGATTTTTAATAATTCTAATTCCGCCTCTCGCTTAGTTTCACCATATATACCTTCCGGAATTCCTTGATCGATTTCAGTCGTACATTTGTTGGGAATACTACTTCCGCCGGCTTTTACGCTACTAATAAATATAAATCTTTTTACACCGCTTTGCACTGCTAATTTAGCCAGCTCAATTGTAGCATCCACATTTACTTTTCGATAAGTACTTTCAATTTTTCTTGCATCACGCAAGTCATGCGCAAATCCAGCCAAATGAAATACAGTGTTCACACCATATAGGGCATCACCAGGAATTGTGTCAGATTGAAAGTCACAAATTACCGTCTCGAAATCAGGATGTTTAGCGCGAGACAACACCCTAATGCTTCCATTGATTGCCCGAACAAGAAGGCTTCCAATAAATCCTGATGCGCCTGATATTAAAAACCTTTCCATATTTATCGGACCAATATTTTTATTTTTTTCATAGCAATAACATATAAAAAATATAGCATGGACTTTATTCTTGGTGCCATCCTGATGGGCTCTTTAAAAAATCTTTCCAACCAAGCCAGATGAAGTTTTTTTGAAATTCTAGATGGGGGTTTATTAACTTCAGCATACCAATCAAATGCTGCACCCACGCAAGAAGCAATTCCAAAATTCAATTTATCTTTATTTTCTTCAAGCCACTTTTCTTGCTTTGGCGCTGTCATCCCAATAAACAACACATCTGGAGAGAAAAAATTAATCTGCTTTATAATTTCTTTATTGTCTAAATCAGATAGTTTTTCTTTATACGGGGGCGAATATACTCCTACAGTAATTGAGCTATAATTCTTCTTAACCTTATCTCTAATTAAGCCCAAGGTTGCATCTGATGACCCCATATAAAAGCAACTGCCTTTCGTTTTATTAAGATCATTTAATAAATATTCATGCAAATCCGGCCCGGTAACTTTATCAATCTTTTTATTTAACAAAACCCGTGCAGCCAAAACTATACCAGAGCCATCTGGTATTAAAAAATCTGATGATTTTAACGAGTGTTCGAAATTCACATCTGTTTTTGCAACAACATATGAGTGTGGATTTATTGTATTAACAACCGCCTTTCTTTTGTTTGAAAAATTCGACAAATTTAAGGCGTTTAAGTCTCCACAAAACACATCATATCCCAATAGCTTTATTGTTTTTCTAATACGACTCATTTTGTATAACGTAATCCTTGTAATGATTAAATACAACGTCTAGTGTAAACAGTCCAGTAATCTTATCTATTTTCTTACCATTAATAATGTGAGGTTTAAAATCCATCAGGTATGACAATATTAGAATCTTTTAATATTTCTTTAAACTCTACATCCTTTTTTTGCAGTTTAAGGTTTGATGGAATCTTCAATGGTTGTAAAACTCGATATATTCATACTTTTCTTTTACCACAAACCCATGTGTGCGTTTTAAAGTCAAAGTGCCATACATTTTTAATAAGTTTTTCTCTGACCCCTGAATCTAACAACCAGAAAAATGCTTCAAAACATATCTGAATGACAGTAAATAAATTTTTTTTGGAAACAAAACTTTGAATTTCGCTCCAATAATTTGTGAGATTTTCAGATAACTGTCCTTCATGTATCTTAAAGATACCTAGAGGAGTTTTTATAATTTCCAAAGATGTATCTTTTGAAAAACAGTACCAGAGATAATAATCTCCTGCGAGCTTCAATGACTTTAATTTGTCTAAATCAACACTATCATTCAACTCTTTTTTCCAGAAGGTTGATTCTTGCTGTATATATGGGAGCCATTTACCGTAAACACCTCTCTCTATTAAATTTGATTTGTAACGAAAAGGGAGTCCAATCCTCGTTACAATATTATCTTCATTACAAACACTTCTATATCCTGTTAGCCAAAGTAAATCATTTTCTGAAAAGATATTAACAACTACTTCAGCTGTTTTTTCATAAAACTTATCCCCAGCATTTAAGTAACAGATAACATCTCCTTTTGCAATCTGAAGTCCTTTTGATAAAGCTTCATACATGCCATTATCTTTTTCCGAAATCACTCGAGTTACAATATGACGGTACTCTTGAATCAATTCAAGAGTACCGTCACTAGACCCCCCGTCTACAATAATGTATTCAATATTTTTATAGGATTGATTATCAATTGATTCAAGGGTGTCTTTTAATAAATTAGCACCATTGAATACAGGCGTAATTATAGTTAGTAATAAATTCATAATTAATCTCTAAATTGGGAAATTTTTACACTCTGGAAGTTAATACATGCGACATATTAGAACTTATTCATCGTCAAATAACTATATTATCACCCTAAAACTGCTTTCTAGAAATTTTCTTATAAATAATTCAGAAAATTAAGACGAGTTGTTTAAATTCATAATCACCTAATATATTTAGTGTAAACCAACCAGACGTTCTCCCTCTGCCCATGGATATTAAATATATGGGCTGCCAAAAAATTCTTCTTTTTAACATCAGCTACTGACATGGCACGCTCACAATCCGGAACAAGGTGTAACTAACTGGTCACGGTGCAGGGTCATGACAGGTACCTGCCTCTTGTCCATTTCTTCGTAGCCTTACGAAAAAATATATTGAGCTTAAAATAACGTACCAAAACTGAATAAAGCACATCGATCCTATCCGATAGAAATTTAGATTGTTTGGCCGTTATATTTTCTATCTCATCAATCAGTTCTGTCTTGTTATAACCTTGAGCCACGAGAACAGAATCTTCAATATTTTTAAGATAGTTCAATGCTATTTTTTTTCTATACTTTGTAGCAAATGTCAGCTTCCATTTATCAAGAGATTCCGTGCTAACTGACCTGTAGTCAAGTGCACCTGTTGGATCCCCCATTCGACCTTTTGTATCCTGGTTTGAAAACGATTCAAGCATCTGCACGTCAAATTCTATATCGAGATATTGGCAGATTTTCTCTACATACATAGAGGGATTAGATACAAATTGCTCATACTGAATAGCTAGTGCTTTATCACCTAGTAACTCATACCCTTCGGATAAAGCTTTAGGCCCTAAATTTAAATCACGTTCACAAGTGTACATTTTGCGAAATGTGCCATTACTCCATGTCTGCATCATTGAGCTCATTACATGAATAGGATTACGGAATAAAAAAATGAATTTAGCGTCAGGAAAGGCTTTTAGTATTTCTGGGATAATTAAATAATATCTTGGCGTTTTATCTAGAAAATAAAGTTCATTATTTTTGCACTGTTTTCCATAAAGAGTACTTGCAAAGTCACCAAGCGCTTCATAATAATCATTCTCCTTATTAGGCAGGTTATCAACAAAGTCTTCTATCGCCGAAAATGACACATTATGACTATATTCTGTTAACGCCCCATTTGATTTATAAGCATAGCTAAATGGTAGCATTATCCAAGGTTCAGCTACGCTTGCTATTTTCGAGTGTGACATTAATACACGCTGTAACAAGGTTGAACCAGAACGAGGTAAAGAGAATAGGAATATAGGAGATTTCATTTAATTTTATCTTTTAATAATTTGAGCATTGGATAGACGCCAATCTTTCTAGCAAAGTCAGCAACTCTTCTTTTTACAGTAAGACTTCTAAATTTAAAATTACTGCTTATTATTTCTTTGTCCACTTGTGGACTGATAACAAATTCAAAGTCTTTTGTCTTATTCCACAACACATCATGATCGAACTTATTACTTACTCCACAATGCAACCCACTACCATCATGACCAATATTTCTCACTAAAGATTTTTTTGGATGTATAGTAATATAATCATTTAGATACCCTAGATACATTGCTCGTACATCTAAAGCATCTAACGCGCCAGAACATACCTTTTTAAGCATGTAATAGATATCAGAGCCATGAGCATCCATTTTCTTTCTGTCAATTTTTGTTAAATCAATATCCAAAATATTTGTGTTAATTAATTCTTTATAACGATTTTTCCAAATCCCAAAACCCCACCCGTTAAATCTATACATAGCAATAACATCCGCACTATATTCTAAAGGTATATTAATTGGCGGCATGTACCCTGTGACGCTAAACACACCCTCTTTGTTTTTATAAAACTCCAATGCATCATTCATAAATTGAAGATAACCTGGAGCGGTAACAATATCCTCCTCCATAAATATAATTTTACCATGCTCATCTAGCAACTGCCTTATTCCGTCACGATTATTAAAGACTCGACTGTTAGATTCTCTTTCTATAATATGAACTTTCTTAAATCTATCTATTGTATATATATAGTCTCTTACTTTTTTAACCTTTTTTTCATCTCCAGGTCTTGCAGCATCTGAAAATATATATAATTCACTTTCTTTTGCTAAAGTATTTTTTTGTAAGGATTCTATAGTTTGTTTAAGATGATTTACTCTACTATATGTACTTACACCTATTGGCGCTAAACTCATTTACTTTCCCTTCTAAAATTAATTAAATAAATTGGATTTACTGATTTGATCATAGCCAAAGTACTCGGCCTTAAAGGCTTCCAAAAAAGAGACACTACCCACGCTCCTAAAGCCTGTGTTGCTAAAGTGGCTATCGCGGCACCAGCAATGCCATATTTAGGAATAAGCAATATATTTACAGTAATATTTAATACAACTACAATAATATTACTATAAAGTCTGTATATCTGAAGATTTTCACTAATCATCCAAATTCCTCGTGCTACGGCTTGTGAAATAAAAATTCCATTCCAGATATTAAACACCAATGCCATGTATGCATCAATATAGGCCACACCGAATAAGAAGCCAATAATACTCTCTCCAAATAGTATTGTCGCCAGTCCAACAAAAACGCCCATCCAGAACATTAGTGAATAAAGTTGGATTAATCGGTAATGATAAAGCGCATTATCTGACTCTCTAAGACTAACAAAATAAGGCATAAGGGTACTAACCAAAATTGCCGGAAAAAACAGCCAAGCTTCTGATAATTTAACAGCAACACTATAAATCCCAACCTGTTCAATATCAAGCATATTGCCAATCATTACTTGATCAATCTTGGTATGAATTGATATCAGAAATACGCTTAAAGCCAATGGCCATGAAAACTTCATTAAGTTAATTGCTATTTTCTTACTAAACCTCCATTGTTTAACTTTATAACTATTCTTCTGATAAATAAATAATAAAAACAAGGCGCTCAATAATAAGTCGACCAACAGAGATAATGCAAAATAAATCACACTATATTCATATAATATAAAGAAAATGCTTAACAAACTACTGCAAAGAAATGCCGAACTTCTTGCTATAACTGTGTATTTAGAGATTACTTTTGCTTGAAAAAAGTAATCAATAACATCTACCGATTGAAAAACTATTCGAATGGTCAATATAAAGATAGCCAACTTAGTAATATAATCAGTTTGGATAAAGAGTAATGATATAAATACACCAATCAGCGCCAGAATAGAGCCAAAAAATTTCAATCCAAAAGCTGTACCTAAAACATAATTAGTAAGTTTTGGATATTTGACCACCTCACGTACTACTATTTGATCCAACCCCAGACTAACAAAAACCTGAAAAAAGGCAACGTATGCCAATGCATAGTTCAATACCCCGAAATCACTTGGCCCAAGATATCTAGCTATCCAAATCCCAATAAACAGTCCGCCAAAGATTCTTACCAATCTATCAAATAAAAGCCACGAGGTGTTCTTTAAATACATTTTTTAAGGATATTTAAGCCTATTCCAGCCTGTATCTCTGAGAACCTTCCATTACACGTTGCTTTTACTTTAATCGCTTGTCTTGCGCCATAACTACTTCTTATATTTCTAAAAATTTCAGCAAGATTGTCATCATTCGTTGTAATAATTCCACCTTGTACTAAAGTCCCAGAACCTAAAGAATATACTGAAATAGCGTTCTCAAAATTTTCATGATAATGAAAATCTGATATAGATAAATAACAGATAATCACTGTTATTCCTTTTTCTTCCAAACCTTTTAAAAAAACAGAATTGTCTTTAGTTAATGTATTTGACGAGACGACTAGCATACTGATACTCGAAAGAGATTCAATTGCAAGACTATCAATAGTTGTATTTACAAAATCAACATTAGATATATTGACCGCATCAAGAACATCTTTTTCACACCCGCTTAATACAGCAACTTTTTTCCCGCTATAAGATCCAGATATGGCAATCAATATTGCCAAAGCATTACTCATAATCGTGACAGCATTGCTAACATTTAAGAACGTTTCAAGTTCACCCTCAAATTGCTGAGTTAAAGGCCCATGATTAGTAAAATATCTATTTTTATATATTTGCATTAAGACTTTTTTGCAATTTTTAGATAAGAGTCTATTATATTGATTACTCATTATCAGCAAGACCTTTAATTAAACCACATACTTTCTCTACATCTGATACAAAAACTCTAGAACCACATGGTAAATTTACATATCTAGTCGCTGAAAATTCTGTATTCGCCATATCGGTATTTATCGTCTTATAATCAGTGTGCTTTAAATGCAACGGCGGAAAATAATGGGCTCGAGCAAGTATATCTTTTTTATTCAACAAAGAAACCAAAGTATCGCGATTTATTGGCGAATTATCCAATATTTCGATAACAATATTCTTATACGATGTCTGCTCACTTTCGTCAAACTCCAATAGTCTTACATATGGTATCGTTGACAACACAAGCTTATATTGAACATATATGCTTTTATTATGTTCCACATTGTGATTAATTTCGGCTAATGAAGATAGAGAAATTATGGCGTGGATATCATTCATTTTAGAACTTATTCCAATACTATCACCTCCTCGAAATGATTGCAGTCTTTCAGATAAATACTGGTCATTTGTACATACATACCCACCTTCTATCCCATTTATCAATTTTGAGGCATGTAATGAAAACACTTCGCCAACACCAAAAGAGCCAATTCGTTTTCCAGAATAAGTTTCATGAACTGACTCCACAGCATCAAAGACAATTGGAATACCATATTCTTTCGAAATATTAATCAATTCATTTACATTGCAACAATTTACGATAGGATGTACCGCTAAAATCAAAGCAGTATTGCTAGTGATAGCCTCTCTAACGGCATTTGTAGATATAGCCAAACTGTCAGTATTAATATCTACAAATACCGGAGTATGTTTGGTCCAATAAACTACATCAGCTAATCTTCTATAAGTCAATGAAGGCATTATAATTTCATCACGCCCATCTATCGATTTACTAACTATACTAGCAACCAGCGCCCAGAAGCCAGAATTAAAAGATACGCAATATTTTGATTTATGGTACTTACATAGCCTGCCTTCAAGATCCTGAATAGCCAAACCTTCTATCAACTCCCCAGAATCATCTGAAAAATTATCAACTAAGCTTAAAACACCCTCGATTTTTGGCTCATAGAGGTTAGATGTCGACAGAATCTTATGTGTCATTTGGTCAGTAGAATGTCAAATCTATACTTAGAACCATAAAAGCTGTCAGGCATATACAGCAACTCTACTTTGAATCCAATATCATTACAGATTTGAATCAATTCTTCAGGATCCCACCACGTGCCAATAGCCGACTTACTATCCTCTACATCAAAATTTGTCACACTTCCATTGTCATAAAATTCTTGAGCTTTGAGCTTGTTGGGGATATTGCCAATAAATACACATTCAGAATTTACAAAGTCATTCTTAATTTTAGTAAGTATGTTGATTAATCCTTTTCGGCCAAAATATGACATTACCCCATAAATTAGAATTTTTGTATAAATTTGTGGACTCTTACAATTGTTGATAAAAATTTCTGCACTATCATCAACATATTCGACATTTTCTGGATTAAAGAACTCTTGTGCCACTCCTAGTAAATATTCAGAAAAATCTACACCAGTATATTGGCCAATACTAGAAAAAAAATTACTAGCCAATGCTCCATTTCCACAGCCCAAGTCTAATAAATGATCTTCTTCATTGGGAAGGATATGATTCGTTATTTGCTTAACAATATTAGATATGTCTTCTTCGCTTACCTCCTTACCATTAACAGTTCTTTTAATCTGTTTCCAAAATTCATCTCTGCCAACAGATTTTGGAAACTCTTTGTGTATATATTCGCTCATTGCAGTATCTCCGTATTAATTATGTTTTTCGCGTCAATCACAGTAAAATCATTATTAATTATTTGCCAACTCTCTTCTGGAGAGTTAAACATAATCAAATCCAATATTGATAACCCGGGCATAAAACTCTTACGCCAAGATTGTTTATATGGTGACAAGCTTGACTTTAAAAAGCTTAATTTTATATTACTTTCAAGAAATTTCTTTTCATCAAAAATATCGTGACCACCGGGAGGGTTGATATATTCCGACGCTTTTTTGTGTTTTGATATTTCTAACGCCCAATCACCTGGTTGGCTTACATTGCCTATATCAAGATTCATTTTTGATGCGATTTCATAATTAAGCTCAATACCCATGTAATCACATATAGCTTGTGTTGACTGTATGGATAAATCCAGTAGCGTATTACATTCCTTAGAAAGAACCTCTTCTACAACCTGTTTAACTTCATTATAAAATGGCGCTTTCAATTTCTTATACACATCCAGTTGGCTTAATATTTTATTTTGCCATTTTCCATCATTGTTAATTTTAATGTCTCTAATTAACGACCCTTTATCGTGCTTAGCAACTAGGGCTGATATATAACTAAAATCATCTAGTTTATTTGGATGTAATATTCTATTTCTATTCATCCAACTCTTTTTATTATATTGAACAATATCAAAAAAGATAAAGTGGTCAGTATTAGCAATTAACTGAAAATAGCCCACATAAGGAAAAAAATATGGCTGCATGATGGCTAATTTCATAATGTTTCCAAAACTGTATTAATTATAATATTTTGATCTTTTTCTTCTATAGAGTGAGACAATGGTAAGCATAAAACTCTGCTAGAGATATCTTCTGAAACAGGGCAAATTTGCCCCTGTTCAACATAATTTAATTTATTAAGAGATGGCTGGAAATAACGTCTTGGAAATATCTGCATTTTATTCAACTTTTGCACAATACTCAGCAACTGTCTCTCACTACCCAAAACTATTGAAAAATATGCGTAATTGCTAGATGAATTATTGTTTTTTTCTTGTAATTGAACCAGGCCACTCAATGCTTGAGCATAGTTGTTATAATTAATTTTTCTCTTTTCTAAAATTAGATTAATATCATCAAGAACACACAAGCCCATTGCAGCTTCAAATTCATTCATCTTGGCATTTATGCCAAGATCTCTAATTTCCCCTGTGTTATTTATACCAAAGTTAATCAATCTTCTAGCCTTGTTAGCCAACTCATCATCCTTGATAATAAGTGCCCCGCCCTCAATGGTGTGAAACAACTTGGTTGCATGAAAACTTAAAGTGGAAATATCTCCATAATTTAGGATACTACCTTCTTTATACTGCACATCAAATGCATGTGCAGCGTCATAAATAACTTTTAAGCTGTGTCGTTTAGCAATCTTTTGCATATCTTCAACTTCACACGCACTCCCAAATACATGTACAGGGACAATTGCACTTGTTTTACTTGTAATCTTTTCTTCAATTAAATCTGGATTGATATTAAATGTACGTGGGTTAATATCAGAAAATAGAGGGTTTAAACCATTCGAAACTATGGAACTGGTGGTGGCTACAAAAGAAAATGGGGTTGTTATTACATCTCCTGTGAGATTTAATACTCTATACGCAATATCGAGTGCAAGAGTTCCATTTGCCACAAGAATAACATTATTAACACCTAGATACTCTTCCAGTTTTCTTTCTAATTTTTGAACTAATGGCCCGTTATTTGTTAACTGTCCATTTGTATATATCTCATCAATATAACTTTTATATTTATCTATATTAGGTAAATATGTTTTAGTAACATTAATCATTGATTAAGCCTAGTAAATATTGCCCATAAGAGTTTTTACTTAATGCTTTTGCAGTATTCATAACTTGATCTGATGTTAACCAGCCATTATTAAATGCAATCTCTTCTAAACAGGCAATTTTATAACCTTGCCGCTTTTCAATGGTTTCTACAAACATCGCGGCCTCTAATAGACTTTCATGTGTACCCGTATCTAACCAGGCAAAACCTCTACCTAGTAACTCAACATTAAGATCTCCACGTTCCATATACATTTGATTAAGCGTTGTGATTTCTAGCTCACCTCTATGAGAAGGTTTTACTTGCTTAGCCATTTTTACGACATCATTGTCGTAAAAATACAAACCTGTAACTGCAAAGTTAGATTGTGGCTTTTCAGGCTTCTCTTCAAGGCTAATGGCTTTTTTATTTTTATCAAATGCGACTACACCAAAACGCTCTGGATCTTTGACTTGGTAGCCAAATACAGATGCACCACTGTTTCGACTAGCGGCACTCTTTAAAATAGGAGTAAAGCCCTGACCCCAAAATATATTATCGCCAAGCACCAAGCAAACACTATCATTAGCGATAAATTCTTCGCCAATAATAAAGGCTTGCGCCAAACCGTCTGGACTCGGCTGCACAGCATAAGATAGGTTAATGCCAAACTCTTTTCCGTCTCCAAGCATTCGGATAAAGCCCGACTGATCTTCTGGAGTTGTAATAATCAAAATATCTTGAATACCCGCTAACATAAGTACTGAAAGTGGATAGTAAATCATTGGCTTGTCATATACAGGAAGTAGCTGTTTAGACACCCCTTTAGTAATAGGATAAAGCCGCGTGCCTGAGCCGCCTGCTAGGATTATTCCCTTCATGATTTAATCACCCCTAATCTCTCACCTTGGTAACTTCCATCTTGCACATGTCCACACCAGGTTTTGTGATCCAAATACCACTGGATAGTTTTCTTAATACCTGTCGAAAATGTCTCATCTGGCGTCCAGTTTAATTCATTAGCTATCTTAGTTGCATCTATGGCATATCTAACGTCATGTCCCGCTCTATCACCTACATAGGTAATAAGCTGTTCATACTTATCAATACCATCAAGCTTACTTGGCACTAGCTCATCTAAAATACTGCAGACAGTTTTAACAACATCAATATTCTGTAATTCATTATGTCCACCAATATTGTATGTTTCACTAATCTTACCAGTTAGTGCTACATGCAATAACGCTCTTGCATGATCATCAACATATAGCCAATCACGTATTTGTTTACCATTGCCATAGATTGGTAAATCTTTACCTTCTAATGCATTAAGAATAATAAGAGGTATAAGCTTCTCAGGGAACTGATAAGGGCCATAATTATTAGAGCAGTTGGTAATCAATGTTGGGAATTTAAAAGTACGTTGCCATGCACGCACTAAATGATCAGAACTTGCCTTTGCTGCTGAATAAGGGGAGCTAGGTGCATAAGGTGTATCTTCAGTAAATAGATCATCAGTACCTTCTAAATCACCATAAACTTCATCAGTAGAAACATGGTGAAATCTAAAATCTTCTTTTTTACTACCCTCTAAATTTGACCAATAACCCCTAGCTTCTTCGAGTAATACGTAAGTACCAACAATATTAGTTTGAATAAATTCACCCGGCCCATCAATAGACCTGTCTACATGTGATTCAGCTGCTAGATGCATAACGATATCCGGCTGATATTTATTAAGCACGCGTTTTATATCAGCTGCATCACAAATATCAACCTGCTCGAATGTATATCTTGAATTATTTTCAATAGATTTTAAAGATTCTAAATTACCTGCGTAGGTAAGCTTATCAACGTTAACAACAGAATGATTAGTGTTATTAATAATATGACGAATAACAGCAGAGCCTATGAAGCCTGCACCACCGGTTATTAGTAGTTTTTTATTTATTATCATGCAACTATAAACCAATTATTTAATAATTTATTTTTATTATAACGATGTTTTTTATATAGCAAATTATGATATTTTTTTAAAGAAAATTATGATATTTTTTTAAAGAAAATCCGGCTTCATTAACAATTACATGTGCAGCCCCTGTATCCCATTCCATAGTGGAGCCCAATCTTGGATATATATCAGCCTCGCCTTCTGCAACCAGACAAATTTTCAGGGAGCTGCCAATTGAGATCAACTCTTTTTCTTTATCTGTGTCTATCGCATCGATAAATGTTTGTGTCTCATCTGACATGTGCGAGCGACTGGCAACGATCTTATAGGTGTTACGTTGACCTTCTGTTTTAAGAGGTAATTTTTGCCCATCTTTAAATGCACCTTCATCTTTCTTTGCCCAATAGCATATATCTAACGCTGGGGCATATACTACGCCAAGCACTGGTGTGTCTTTATGAATGAGTGCGATGTTTACAGTAAACTCACCGTTCTTCTTTACAAATTCCTTAGTGCCATCCAGTGGGTCAACTAGCCAAAAATACTCCCAATGTTTTCTATCTTCATAAGGAGTCTCTTTACCTTCTTCAGATAGGATTGGGAGGTTAATTGAGAGTTGATTTAAGCCATCTTCAATAATATCATTGGCTCTTTTATCAGCCAGTGTTAACGGCGAACCATCTTGTTTACACTCAACTTTAAAATCTTGATCATAAATTTGCATGATGCAACTACCAGCTTCTTTAGCAATGGCCACAATATCCTGAATATTGACTTGATTAATCATAACTATTCAATAATCCCTTTGGCTTTTAGAAGGTCAATTACTTTACCAACAGATTCTTCTAATGACTCACTTTCAGTGTTAATAACTAATTCTGGATTATTAGGCTCTTCATAAGGAGAATCAATGCCTGTATAGTTCTTAATTTCTCCAGCGCGTGCAAGCTTATACAGACCTTTTACATCTCTTGACTCACAAACCTCTAGACTAGACTTGCAGTAAATCTCAATAAAATCACCTTGGGGCAATAATTTTCTAACATTATTTCGATCTTCTCTGAATGGACTAATGAATGCTGTCATTACAATAACGCCAGCTTCCATCATTAGGCTGGCTACCTCCCCAATTCTTCTGATATTTTCTCTACGATCATTATCACTAAAACTTAAATTAGATGAAAGTCCATGGCGAACATTATCACCATCTAAAACAAAAGTTTGACAACCTAATTTATGTAATTTTTCCTCAACTGAATGGGCAAGTGTTGATTTTCCAGATCCAGATAAACCAGTAAGCCAAATAACAGTAGACTTATGGCTATTTAATTGATTGTGTTTTTCTCGGGTGACAGTTGCATTATGGTAGATGGTATTGGGAGTTTTCATACTATTTATTTAAATACCATTTATGGGTTTTTTTAAGACCCTCTTCTAAATTAATACTGTATTTCCAGCCCATGTTTGATAGCCGCGATACATCAATTAGTTTGCGTGGCGAGCCATCAGGTTTTGTAGTGTCAAAAGTTAAGCTACCTTTAAATCCAACAACTTCTTTCATAACTTCTGCCATCTCTCTAATGGTTACATCTTTTCCTGTACCGACATTGATATGCGATAGCATTGGCTTTGTGTTAGCTTGGTACGTTTTTTCATCTAGCTCTAATACAAACAAAGATGCTTCTGCCATATCATCAACATACAAAAACTCACGCATAGCTTTGCCTGTACCCCACACTACCACTTCAGTATCACCATTGACCTTTGCTTCATGGAAGCGACGCATGAGTGCAGGGATAACATGTGAATTTTCCGGATGAAAGTTATCATTTACCCCATAAAGGTTAGTTGGCATAACTGATCTAAAATCCGTTCCGTATTGACGGTTGTATGATTCACAAAGTTTGATACCTGCGATTTTGGCTAGCGCATAAGGCTCATTAGTTGACTCTAGTACATCGGTGAGTATTGCCTCTTCACGCATTGGCTGCTCGACCGCCTTAGGGTAGATGCAGGTGCTACCTAAAAATAATAAGCGCTTAACTTTATTCTCATAGGCTGAATTAATAACATTAGCCTCTATCATCATATTCTGATAAATAAAGTCAGCAGGGTAAGTGTTATTAGAGTAAATTCCACCCACTTTAGCAGCTGCAAGAATGACGTAATCAGGCTTTTCTTGTTTGAAGAAGGTTTGTACTGCTGCTTGATTAGTAAGATCTAGCTCTTTATGCGTGCGCATTAAAAGATTGATAAACCCTCTAGACTCTAATTGTCTAACAATGGCAGAGCCAACTAAACCCCTGTGGCCTGCAATATAAATCTTGTCAGATTTTTGTAGTACCCCAGGGCAGCCTCTCTTGTCTTTTGACAATTCACCTTCTGTTAAATGCCTAGTGTTTAATGTTGAATTAGTCATTTATCAAGTTTTTTAATTATATTATTGGAGCTAATGACGCTCTCACCAATTTTTGACTCTATCTCTGTTCTTGCTGCCTTTGCCACTTTACCACCCTGCTTGGCAATGGTTTTATTTTGACTCAATCCTTCTGGTTTTTTCTTTTTAGAAATTTCAGTGGTTGATGCCTCAGCTAGCATATTAAGCACTAGCTCAAGGTTAGTCATATTATCTCTAAGATTTTGCTTTTTTAAACCTTTGAAACGTTTGTATTCTTTAATGCTTTTATCAGACCAAGCCTGAGTGATTTCATCGGTAAGAATAGCATATTCTAAGCCTTGTTTCAAGCCTCTATCTTGCCACTCATCGGTTAACTCTTTTCTGACTTCGATGCTTTTTAAGCGCTGACTAATCCACTCTTTTGAATGACCTTTTTTAAGGTAAGTTTGCATTGCTCGCTCAAAAGCAAGCTCTGGATCTTCTGTTTCTTCTATGCGCTCATAACCAACTTTTGCTAGCCAGAGTTTAAATGGCTCTGCTTTTGGTGAGGGAATAGACTGAATCAAGCGTAAAAGTTGCTCTGTATCGGCCACATCTGTCATTCGCATTTTGCCGTCCGTAGCTTTCATTTTTAACTGTCCGATTTTTTCGGACAGTTCACTTCTCTCATCTTCAAGTTTCTTTTTTAGATCGCTCCAATATTTTCTTGGTCTTGAATTTTCAGCTAAAACAGCTATCACATCAACAACAGAAAAATACCAAAGCTCAGTCTCATCATCCCAATGACGGCGCACTTCTTTTTGGTTAAATAGAATTATAGAATTATCTTTACTCATTAAAGTCTGGCGCTTTGAAGCCATGCTTCTTGACTAAAGAATCACGCTTGGCTATATTAATGTCATTTTCCATCATTTCATGTACCATTTCTTCTAGGGTGATTTTTGGCTCCCAGCCTAGTTTTTCTTTGGCCTTGGTTGGATCGCCTAATAATGTCTCCACTTCTGTTGGTCGGAAATAGCGTTTATCAACTGCAACAATCAAATTGCCAGTTTCAGTGTCAAAGCCTTTTTCATCCATACCTTCACCTTCCCAACGGATGGTTTTACCTAGATGACCCCAAGCGAAGTTGACAAAGTCACGTACTGAATACTGCACGCCGGTAGCAATACAAAAATCATCTGGCTCATCTTGTTGTAGCATTAACCATTGCATCTCAACATAATCTTTAGCATGACCCCAGTCACGTTTGGCATCCATGTTGCCTAGGTAGACTGTGTCTTGCAGGTCTAGTGAGATACGCGCTAGTGCTCTGGTTATTTTTCGGGTTACGAAGGTCTCTCCTCTAACTGGAGATTCATGATTAAACAAGATGCCGTTACAAGCATACATACCATAAGCTTCACGGTAGTTAATGGTTATCCAATAAGCATATAGCTTGGCTGCTGCGTAGGGAGAGCGTGGATAAAAGGGGGTAGTTTCTTTTTGTGGGGTTTCTTGAACTTCGCCATATAGCTCTGAGGTAGAGGCTTGATAGTAGCGGGTTTTCTTCTCAAGACCTGAAATGCGAATAGCTTCTAGCACGCGCAGTGCGCCTAGGCCAACTGTGTCTGCTGTGTATTCAGGGGTTTCGAATGATACGGCTACGTGTGATTGCGCACCCAAATTATAGATTTCATCAGGTTGGATTTGTTGAATGATACGCACTAAACTCATTGAATCAGACAGATCTCCATAGTGAAGTATAAGCTTACAGTTAGCTTCATGAGGATCTTGGTAAAGATGATCAATACGGTCTGTGTTGAATGATGAAGAGCGACGCTTGATGCCGTGCACTTCGTAACCCTTATCTAGTAGAAATTCTGCTAGATAGGCACCATCTTGGCCGGTGATTCCTGTGATTAATGCTACTTTATTACTCATAATTCATTTCCAAAAAAAAATATTCTATAAATTTTATATGTTAGTTAATTTTAGTCTATTGTTTAACTTTTAATACGTCCATACATATCTTCAAACCTAATAATGTCATCTTCACCCAGATAAGTACCGCTTTGCACTTCAATAATTTCTAGTGGCTTATTGGTTGCATTCTCTAGGCCATGGGTAACGCCTAGTGGGATATAGGTAGATTCACCTTTTTCAAGGCTGAATGTCTGCTCGCCATTAGTAACGGTTGCCGTGCCACTCACCACTACCCAATGCTCTGCGCGTTTATGATGCATTTGTAATGAGAGTTTAGCGCTGGGTTTAACGTGTAACCTTTTTACTTGGAAGTACTCACCTGATTCAATAGAATCGTACCAGCCCCAAGGCCGATAAACTTTACGGTGTGCACTACTCTCACATCGGCCACTGGCTTGTAAGGATTCAACAATACTCTTTACTTCTTGAGCTTTGTCTTGGGTGGCAATAAAGGTGGCATCAGGCGTGTCTATAATAATTAGATTATCTACACCTATGGCTGCGACCATATGATGATCAGCATTAATGTAAGTATTAGTAGTACCTTGAGTGATAACATCACCTTTGATAACATTACCTTGGCTATCTTTTGTACCGATATCATATAATGCTGGCCAAGCGCCAATATCATTCCACTGGGCGTCTAATGGCACAACAACGACATTATCACTTTTCTCCATGAGTGCGTAATCAATAGAATCAGATGGAGATGATTCAAAGGCTTGTTTGTCTAGCCTGATAAAGTCAAGATCTTGCGTAGCGTTATTAATCGCATTATTGACTGAATTAACAATATCAGAAGAATGAGTAGTTAGCTCATCAATTAGCATGTCAGCTTTAAACATAAACATGCCAGAGTTCCAAAGGTAATTACCCTGTTCTAAATAAGCTTGTGCGGTTTCTAGATCTGGTTTTTCAACAAACTCTTCAACTTTATGTGCACCATTGCTACTCTCTTTTGATGATTTGATATAACCATAGCCAGTATTAGCGTTAGTTGGCACAATACCAAAAGTAGCCAGTTTTCCACTTTGCGCTTGTTGGTTTGCTATGTTAATTGCTTCATGGAAAGCATCGACATTTTGAATGACATGATCGGCTGATAAAATTAGTAGTATCGAACCATCTGAATCTTTTAATGATTGCAGTGCTGCAGCTGCTATTGCAGGAGCGGTGTTTCTACCAACTGGTTCAAGTAGTATTGTTGGATTTTGAATATCAATTTGCTGACACTGCTCTGCTACTAAAAAACGATGATCGGCATTACAAACAATAATAGGATCTGCAAGATTATCTAACCCTTTTAGACGCAGAATAGTTTCTTGCAGCATGGTGTTATCACTAGCTAAAGGTAAATATTGCTTAGGGTATTGTTTGCGTGATAATGGCCAGAGACGCGTGCCTGAACCACCTGAAAGAATAACTGGAACTATCTTCATAATAAATCTCTATCCATGTTCTTTGCTTTTTCTTCTATTCCTTTTGGGATTAATAGGTATGAGTATTGAATTTTGTTGGCACTAATTCATCTAAAATTCTGCAAACGGTTTTTACAGCCACAATATTCTGAAGCTCATTGTGCCCACCAATTATGACGAATGACTGCAGAGCCTATGAAGCCTGCTCCGCCGGTTATTAGTAGTTTTTTATTTTCTATCATAGAACTACAAACCAGTCATTTAATAAATTATCTTT
Organism: Gammaproteobacteria bacterium; assembly: GCA_965222625.1. Classification (GTDB taxonomy): domain Bacteria; phylum Pseudomonadota; class Gammaproteobacteria; order PS1; family Pseudothioglobaceae; genus Thioglobus_A. The sequence continues at coordinate 439,831 of OZ244962.1, forward strand.
ATTATAAAGGTGTTGATTAGAAATTAAATTATTATGTCTTTTTATATTAAATCCAGCTTCTCGAACAACTGCATGTGCAGCTCCCGTATCCCATTCCATAGTTGGCCCTAGCCTTGGATAAATATCAGCCTCACCTTCTGCAACCAAACAAATCTTTAATGAGCTACCAATTGAAATTAATTCTTTTTCTTTATCTGTATCTATCGAATCGATGAATACTTGCGTCTCATCTGACATATGCGAGCGACTGACAACCACCTTGTAGCTGTCACGCTGATTTTCTGTTTTAATTGGGAGTCTTTTTCCATTCTTAAACGCACCCTTGTCTTTCTTTGCCCAGTAACACACGTCTAATGCTGGCGCATACACCACACCAAGCACTGGTGTGTCTTTGTAAATAAGCGCTATGTTAACGGCAAATTCATCATTTTTCTTTACAAACTCTTTAGTGCCATCTAACGGATCAATCAGCCAAAAATACTCCCAATGTCTTCTTTTCTCATAAGGGACGTCTTTACCTTCCTCGGATAGGATGGGGAAATTAACTGAGAGTTTATTTAGCCCGTCTTCAATAACATCATTGGCTTTTTTATCGGCAAGTGTCAATGGCGAATTGTCTTGCTTATATTCAACCTTAAAATCTTGGCTATAGATCTGCATAATGACATTACCAGCTGCTTTAGCAATACCAACAATGTCTTGAATGTTAATTTGATTAAGCATAATTAAGCCAACAACCCTTTAGATTTTAAAAAATCAATGACTTTAGTAGTGGATTCATCTAATGATTCACTTTTAGTATTAACAATCAATTCTGGGTTGATAGGCGCTTCGTAAGGTGAATCAATCCCTGTATATTTTTTAATTTCTCCAGCTCGTGCACGTTTGTATAACCCCTTAACATCTCTTGACTCGCAAACCTCTAAACTGGCCTTACAATAAATCTCAATAAAATCACCTTGTGGTAACAATTGCCTGATGTTATTCCGATCTTCTCTAAATGGGCTAATGAATGCAGTCATAACAATAACGCCCGTCTCCATCATCAACTTTGCAATTTCGCCAATTCTTCTAATATTTTCTTTGCGATCATTATCACTAAAACTTAAATTAGATGAAAGTCCATGGCGAACATTATCACCATCTAAAACGAAAGTTTGACAGTTTAATTTATACAACGCCTCATTCAATTGAATGAGCAAGCGTTGATTTACCTGATCCTGATAAACCAGTAAACCAAATAACGGCTGATTTGTGCTTGTTTAATTGATTACGCTTTTCTCGAGTAATCGCCGCATTGTAATAGATGGTATTTGGAGTTTTCATACTGTTTTTTATTTTTTTTAATTTGCCGATTACTTTCAAGCTAGATTTTTTTTAATTTAAAGGTGTTTTCTAAAATTATTTTAGAAAGTATTTTTTTATCAATTACGCAATAGCTAACACACTAAAAAAATTTAAATTATGGTTGGCAGCAGATAAACAAAAAAAACCATATCAAACCAATATTCAAAAAAAAATTCTCTAAAAAGTTAATATGCGTGTCAATTAAAACGCATATCCTTAATTATTAATTTGGTGGAGAGAGGGATTTGAACCCTTAGTGCGTTACCGCACAACCGCTTTAACATCTTTACAAAAAAGATAAGGATATTTTACGTTAATGCCACTTTAAAAGCGCTAGTAATTTTAAAAATATGCAAAACTTTTAACTAATTTTCATGCCCGCTTTGGCGCCAGAATCAGGTGACATAATATGCAATGATTTGCCGTCTGTTGCTGCAAGCACCATGCCTTCAGAAAGGCCAAATTTCATTTGTCTGGGCGCTAAATTAGCCACCATAACCGTTAACCGCCCTTCTAAATCTTCGGGCGCATAATGCGCTTTAATGCCAGCAAACACATTGCGCGTTTTTTCTTCGCCAATATCTAGTGTTAGTTGTAATAATTTGTCCGCACCTTCAACCTGCTGGGCTTTAACAATTTTAGCGATGCGCAGGTCAATTTTTGTAAAATCGTCAATTTGAATCATGTTATCGTCCTCTATTTCTTCTGGCTCTTGCTTCGTTAGTGTTTGTTTTGATGCTTCAATAACGGCGTTAATTTGCGTATCTTCAATGCGTGACATCAGCGGTTTAAAGGCATTAATTTTGTGTTTGGTGAGTGGGTGTTTGATGTCATTCCATAACAATTCATCGACATTTAAAAAAAGCTGCGCCTGTTTGGCCATCTCTGGCAATACTGGTTTCAGATAAGTCATTAGCACTCTAAACAGATTAAGCGCCAAAGAAGTAACGTCATGCACTTGCGCCTGCTTGTCTTCTTCTTTGATCATTTGCCAGGGTTTGTGCTCATCAATATATTGGTTGGCTTTGTCTGCAAGTTTCATGATTTCGCGCATCGCTTGATTGTAATTACGCGCTTCGTACAACGCGGCAATAGTATCACCTTGAGATACAAACTCGTTGTAAAGATCAGCTTCAATGGCGTAAGCTGATAAGGTTTTGTCAAATTTTTTGACGATAAAACCCGCGCAGCGAGAAGCGATATTGACCACTTTACCGACTAAATCTGAATTAACCCTTTGTTTAAAATCTTGCAAGTTAAGATCAATATCATCGATTTTGCTAGACAATTTATAGGCGTAATAATAACGCAAACATTCAGGATTTAAACTTTCCAAATAGGTTCTCGCTTGGATGAAGGTGCCGCGAGATTTGCTCATTTTCTGACCATTAACGGTTAAAAATCCGTGTGCATAAATAGCCGTTGGCGTGCGGTAATTAGCGCCCATCAACATCGCTGGCCAAAATAATGCATGGAAATAAACAATGTCTTTACCAATAAAATGATACAGCTCAGTTTCAGAATCTTTATTAAAATACTCATCAAAATCTAAGCCTTGAGTATCATTACAAAGCTTTTTAAAACTGGCCATGTAGCCAATCGGCGCATCCAGCCAAACGTAAAAATATTTATTTTCAACACCTGGAATTTGAAAACCGAAATAAGGGGCGTCTCGAGAGATATCCCACTGTTTTAGACCCTGTTCAAACCATTCAGTAAGTTTGTTGCTAACTTCATTTTGCAAGTGCCCTGCTTGCGTCCATTGTTTAAGCTGAGCTTCGAATTGCGGTAAATCAAAGAAATAATGCTCGGAGTCTTTGGTAATTGGAATGGCGCCAGAAACAGCAGATTTGGCATTTTTTAGCTCGGTTGGCAGGTAAGTTGCGCCGCAAACCTCACAATTATCGCCATATTGATCCAAAGCGCCGCATTTTGGACAATCGCCTTTGATAAATCGATCGGGCAGGAACATTTGCTTTTCTGGATCAAACGCTTGGGAAATAGTGCGCGTTTTAATAAATCCGCTGGCATTTAATTTATTATAAATATCGGCAGAAATTTGTTTGTTTTCTTCAGAATGGGTAGAATGATATTGACTAAAACCAATGGAAAATTCTTTAAAATCAGCCTGATGACGCTCGCTTACGCTGGCAATTAGCTGCTCAGGCGTAATGCCTAATTCATCGGCTTTAAGCATAATTGGTGTGCCATGTGCATCATCAGCACAAACATAATGACACTCATTGCCCATCATTTTTTGAAAACGCACCCAAATATCCGTTTGGATATATTCCAATAAATGCCCCAGATGAATCTCACCATTGGCATAAGGCAGCGCAGAGGTAACTAAAATTTTTCTTGAACTCATAAGATAGGCTTGTTAATATTAAGGTTGAGTGATATGGTTATACGCTAAAATAGGTCATTTTACTTAATCAGGCGCAAGAATATGGCAGATTTAACCATTGACAATATTAATAATATTTTAAGCAGTGTTGTTGACAAATACACCGAGCAAGATATCGTTTCATCGAACACCATTAATGACATTAGCATCGAAGGCGATCAAGTTGCCATTACCCTTGAGCTGAATTACCCTGCTAAAGGTTACCATGATGAGCTAAGCAAGCAAGTGACTGATGCTTTAGCAGCAAATGGCATTAACGATGTGAGCGTTAACATTGAGACCAAAATTGTTAAATATTCAACCCAAAAAGGCGTTGAAATCTTATCAGAAGTTAAAAATATTATTGCAGTTGCTTCGGGTAAAGGCGGCGTTGGCAAATCAACTACCTCCGTTAATCTGGCGCTTGCATTACAAGCAGAAGGCGCAAAAGTGGCTATTTTAGATGCTGATATTTATGGCCCATCACAGCCAAGAATGCTCGGCGTTAGCAAACTTAAACCAGACACAACAGCTGAAGGTAAATTATTGCCAATTTTAGGCCACGGCATGCAAAGTATGTCAATTGGTTATTTAGTTGACGAAGACAATCCGATGATTTGGCGCGGCCCAATGGTCACCCAAGCGCTAGAACAAATGTTGCGTGATACTTTATGGCGCGGCATTGACTACATGATTATCGACTTGCCACCTGGCACCGGTGATACGCAGCTTACTTTGTCACAAAAAATTCCAGTTAGCGGCTCTGTAATCGTTACCACGCCTCAAGATATTGCTTTACTAGATGCCAGAAAAGGTTTGAAAATGTTTGAAAAAGTAAACATTCCAATTCTGGGTATTGTTGAAAACATGTCTTTGCACATTTGTTCAAAATGTGGGCATGAAGAAGCCATCTTTGGCACAGGTGGCGGTGAATCAATGGCTAAAGAAGCTGAAGTAAACTTCTTAGGCGCCCTACCACTTGAAATGGACATTAGAACTGATGTTGACGAAGGTACGCCAACCGTTGCCAAAAACCCTGATAGCAGAGTGTCAGAAATCTATAAAGACATTGCTAGAAAAGTCAGCGCTAAGCTAACCCTGCAAAGTCGCGCAATGAGCTCATTCCCAAGCATTACCATCGAATAATGCTAAAAATACTATTATTGTTATTATTAAGTACGGTTGCATTTGCAGATGATGACAATAGTAATCATCATCAGATTGACTTTCAAACGACAGAAAGCATAAAAATTGATAATGACGTTATGCGCGTTACGATGCAAATTATTGTGGTCGATGAAGATATTAATACTGTCACCAATAGTATTAATAAAAGAAGTCATACAATTAAAAATATTGCACAAAATTTTAACGTCAAGCTAAAAACCACTAATTACCATACCAACCCGCAATATCATAAAAAAGCCATCAAAAACTGGCGCGGCATTTACGCTTTTAGCATTGAATCAAAAAACTTTGAACAGGTTACTAAAGCACTAAAAAAACTACAAAAAGTGGCTAATTATCAAAGCGTTAGATTCTTAGTGTCGACAAAAAAACGTCAGCAAGCTTATAATCAATTGCTAGTAGCGGCCATTAGTGCGCACCAGCAGCGCGGTAAAAATATTGCGCTCAATTTTGGCTCAAAAAACCTACCAATTTAAACAAACCAATTTTGATCAACAGCGCATACAGCCGAGTCGCAACTCGTACAACATGAAAATGAGTTTATCTGCTGATGTCGCCCCTGCGTTTTCTGCTGGAGAATCTAGCGTTAATATTACTATTAATTCAACAATCGAGCTTAGATAGCATGGATTATTTTCAAAAATTTAAAGGTCGTTTTATGGGCGTTATGCAATGGGATGATTGTCACAATTTATTGCAAGTCTTGCATGACAACCCAAAAAATTGGTACGTTTATGATACGTTAGAGATGATGCCTAATAGTGTTATGAATGCTGATAAATTTACTGATGAAATAACGAAAATTAAAACGCTTATCGATGACAAGCATGAAGAAAAATATTGCGGCATTGTGTACACAGATGATTTAAAAAATCCAACCTTTGTTAAGATTTTTCATCCTAAAAATTTGGGGAAATCTTGTGGTAGTAGCGAAAATCCGCCAATGCCGCAGTGGCTCGTTTCTAAAGAAAAACCCATGGATGTAGTGGCTGAGTTTGGCCCTAAAGAGGTATCAGAGGGTTTTATTTCTAAATATCTAAAACTTTAAAACTATCAACCAGTAAAGCTGGATTTTAAAAGTATCATTGCCAGTCTAGGCTGCAAGATTGATTGAGTAAAAAATGCAGCTTCTATCAACAAGCGTTTATAAATAATAAACAACTTAGATACAAAATAAATTTAACAAAGTTAAGCTTAATTGTGCTCAGTTTTTTGTCACCAGGTGAAGGTGACAGGTGAGGCAGGTTGATACGAAAATATGATTGAGTTTATAAAATATAAATGATTGAATATTTTTTTTCAATCTAACAATACATAATGCAAAAAATCGAAGTCTAATGGTTTTCTGAGACTTGGTTAATGGTGTACTTTGGAATTTCTACTACCAAATCTACATCACCAATAACTGACTGGCAAGAAAGCCGAGAATCTGGGTCCAAACCCCAAGCCTTATCTAACATATCATCTTCAATTTCATCAGATTCTGGCAATGAATCAAAACCTTCACGCACATAAATATGGCACGTTGTACAGGCATTTGACATCTCACAAGCATGCTCGATATCGACATCATTAGCAAGCATGGCATTGCAGACGGTCTCGCCTGATTTTGTTTCGATAACAATGCCTTCTGGGCATAATTCATGATGAGGCAAAATAATAATTTGAGGCATGTTAATTTCCTAATTTTTCAGTAAGTTAAAATTCATCGACGTTGTGACCTTGCATAGCCTTCATGACAGAAGTATCCATGCGCATTTGCACAAATTTTTCGCAGACTTTTTCAAGCTTGTCAATTTTTTCTTTAATGACTTCTTCTTGAGTATCTTGCACAACAGCTTCCAGTTCAGACCTTGCGCTAATAATATTTTCAAGCATTTGAGCATCAATCATGGCTTGATCTTTTGCTAGCGCCGAATCAATAGCTTCTAAGGTTCTACTAGCCTGAACTTGCATTTCATTTAGCTGCCTGGTTTTAATGTCTGATTTGGCAAACAAAATTGAGTCTTTAAGCATTTTTTCCATTTGCTCATCGCTTAATCCATAGGACGGCTTAATCACTACTTGCGCCTTAACGCCCGAAATTTTCTCTGCAGCATTCACAGATAACAAACCATCTGCATCTACTTGAAATTCTACCTGAATGCGTGCACTGCCTGCAACCATTGGCGGTATGCCCGTTAAATCAAACCGGCCTAAAGAACGGCAATCGCTAACCAATTCACGCTCGCCCTGCAGCACATGAATACTCATAGCTGTTTGCCCGTCTTTAAAGGTGGTAAATTCTTGCGCGCGCGTAATGGGAATGGTGGTGTTGCGATGCACCACTTTTTCCACCAAGCCGCCCATGGTTTCCAGGCCCAAAGAAAGCGGCAGGACATCGAGCAATAGCCTGTCGCCTGCTGATTTATTACCTGCCAATATATTAGCCTGAATAGCGGCGCCTTTGGCAACCACTTCATCTGGATTGATTGAGCATAATACCGGTTTATTGAATAATTCTGTCACCATTGACCTGACTTGCGGCATACGCGTTGAGCCGCCAACCATAATAATATCTTTAACTTGGCTTATGTCAATTTCAGCATCACGCAAAGTACGTTTTGTTAATAACAAAGTGCGTTTAATGAGTTTGTTTGATAACTCGTTAAACTTCTCTCGAGTGATTTTATAAGGCGTTTCAATACAATCAAACTGTGCAAAATCTTGATTCGTTAAAGTTTCTTTAGCGGTTCGTGAAAATTGCTTAATTTTTTGCATTTGCGTTGGCGTTAACTCATCAACATTCATTTTTTCAATACAATCATCAATAATCAGTTGATCAAAATCATCACCGCCTAGCGTTGAATCGCCGCCAGTAGCTAATACTTTAAAAACGCCTTTGGTGAAGCTCAAAATTGAAATATCAAAGGTGCCGCCGCCTAAATCATAAATGGCGTGAATACCTTCTTCGCCCGACTCAAGTCCATAAGCAATGGCTGCTGCTGTTGGCTCGTTAAGTAGGCGCAAAGTATTAAGCCCTGCCAACGTTGCTGCATCTTTAGTGGCTTGGCGCTGAGCATCGTTAAAATAAGCAGGCACGGTAATCACAGCGCCAACTAAATCGCCGCCCAATGACTTTTCAGCGCGCTGTTTTAAAGAGTTTAGGATGCTGCTGGAAATTTCAACGGCAGATAGATCACCCATGGCAGTATGAAACAACACGTTATTGCCATTTTCAACCAGCTGATAGGGGCAATTTTTAAACTTGCTAACCTCTTTAAAGCCAAGCCCCATAAAACGCTTAACTGAAATAATGGTATTGGTAGGATCTGTTTTTGCATAAGGACAAGCCTCACAACCAACGGTGAGTTTGTTGTCTTTACCGCAGTGCACAACGGACGGCAAAATTGCTTTATTATTTTCATCTTTCAAAATAATACTTTGGCCACTTTTAACTGACGCAACCAGCGAATTTGTTGTGCCTAAATCAATGCCTATGGCTAATTTATGCTGATGCGGCGTTGTAGATTGGCCGGGTTCAGCTATTTGTAATAATGCCATCGCTTTAAATCCACTCGTCCATTAGTTGTTTTGCATGAAGATTAAGTTGTTGATAAAATTTTAATTCTCTCACTTCATTTTTAATTAAATTTTTATCTTCATTTAAATCAAACATTTTACTGATGGCGCTAACATTTTGTTTAATTTTGCTAGAAATATGTTCGATAAAATCATCTAATTCAAGTTCATCTTTACTGACTTCAATGGCTTCTAATGCTTCTCTTAATTCTATTTGCGCCATTAAAAAATCAACATCCATTTGCGTGTCTTTTTCGTCAAAAGCATTAATGCCTTCGAGCTCTAAAAGATAAGTAGCGCGTAATAATGGGGATTTTAAAGTGTCGTAAGCGGCGTTAATTAATGAAGTATTTTGCAAAGCAAGGTTTTTTTCTTGACTGCTACTAACAGCAAAATTATCAGGATGAAACCTTGCTACTTGCTGCTGATAAGCTGACTCTAGCTGGGTTAAATTGACATTAAAATTCTCTGCCAATGAAAACAACTCGAAATAATTTTGCATAAGCGTTGTTCAGCGGCGTTTTGTTTATACGGTAAATGATTCGCCGCAACCACACTCGGCTTTGGCGTTAGGGTTGTTAAATTCAAAACCCTCATTAAGTCCCTCTTTAACAAAATCAACTTGCGTACCATCAAGATAAATCAGGCTTTTAGCATCAATAATCACTTGAACGCCATTATCTGTAAACACGCTATCGTCCTCGTTTGCAGTATCGACAAATTCTATGTTATAACCAAGACCTGAGCAGCCTGTGGTTTGCACGCTTAAACGAATGCCAATACCTGAGCCGCGGTTTTCCAAAAAACCCGCAACACGTTTTGCTGCTACATCCGTTAAAGTGATCGCCATTACTATTTACGCTTTGCTTTTAATATCGCTTATTGCTGCTTTAATTGCATCTTCTGCAAGCACCGAACAATGAATCTTAACCGGTGGCAGGGCCAACTCTTGCGCGATATCTGTATTTTTAATTAGCGCCGCTTCTTCTAAAGTTTTACCTTTAACCCATTCGGTTAATAACGAGCTAGAAGCAATGGCTGAACCGCAGCCATAAGTTTTAAATTTAGCTTGCTCAATAATACCTTCATCATTAACTTGAATTTGCAAGCGCATCACGTCGCCGCAAGCAGGCGCGCCGACCATGCCTGTACCAACATTTTTCGCATCTTTATCTAAAACGCCAACGTTACGTGGGTTTTCATAATGATCCATTACCTTTTCGCCGTATGCCATGTTATTTCTCCTATGTGTTTTATTGGTTATTCTAGCCCTTTTAGCGGCCATTAACCCTTGTATATTTTATGTAATTTAGTGCGCTGACCACTCAACTTTACTAATATCGATACCGTCTTTAAACATATCCCAAAGTGGCGACAAATCACGTAATTTTTGTACCTTGACACGTACCAAATCAATGGCTTTGTCAACGTCTTGCTCAGTGGTATAACGACCTATTGTAAATCTAATAGACGAATGCGCTAATTCATCGCTAAGACCTAATGCGCGCAATACGTAAGAAGGCTCAAGACTTGATGAAGTACAAGCTGACCCTGAAGACACAGCCACATCACTAATTGCCATCATTAAGGATTCACCCTCAACATAGTTAAAACTGATGTTTAGATTGCCTGGAATGCGGCTGTCCATATCACCATTAATAACCACCTCTTCCATGCCGTCAAAACCAGCAAGAAGACGATCACGCAAGCCTCTAATTTTTATGTTTTCCTGCGCCATTTGCGCCTGAGCAATTGCAAATGCCTCACCCATGCCAACAATTTGATGAGTTGCTAACGTGCCGCTGCGCATGCCGCGCTCATGACCGCCGCCATGCATTTGCGCTTCTAGGCGAATGCGCGGCTTACGCTGAACGTATAAAGCGCCCATGCCTTTCGGGCCGTAAATTTTATGTGCTGAAAAGCTCATTAAATCAACTGGTAATTGACTTAAATCAATTTCTACCTTGCCCACAGATTGAGCAGCGTCAACATGGAAAAAAACTTTCTGCTCACGACATAAATTGCCAATTGCTTCAATGTCTTGAATAACGCCAATTTCATTATTAACATGCATAATTGAGACCAAAATCGTATCTTCACGCAGGGCAGATTTTAAAACCTCAATGTCTAACAACCCATTTGGCATCGGGTCAAGATAATCAACTTCATAACCTTCACGCTCTAATTGACGACAGGTATCAAGCACTGCTTTATGTTCGGTTTTAAGGGTAACAATATGTTTGCCTTTTTTGTGATAAAAATGTGCAATGCCTTTGATGGCTAGATTGTTTGACTCAGTTGCGCCCGAAGTCCAAACAATTTCTTTAGTATCAGCGCCGACTAAATCAGCAACCTGCTTTCGCGCTTTTTTAACAGCTTCATCTGCTTGCCAGCCGTAATAATGTGAATTTGAAGCAGGATTACCAAAATCGCCCTCCATGGTTAAATACTGCATCATTTTTTCTGCGACACGCTTGTCTACTGGCGTTGTAGCCGAATAATCCATATAAATTGGGTTTGACATAACTGTTATAGTCCTTTGTTTAAATTGTGATCATCGATAACCATTTGCAAGGTTTTATCGTGTAAAAAACTTCTAATTTGCTCGCTCACTTCGCACCATAATTGATGAGAAATGCACTGACGGCCGTTATGACAAGAAGCCATACCCTTGCAACGGCGCAAGTCGATGTTTTCATCAACTGCTTCAATAATTTGAGTTAAATTAATATCTTTTGCTGCTGCATCTAATAAATATCCGCCGCCTGGGCCGCGCACACTTTTAACCAGCTCTGCGCGGCGCAATTTAGAAAATAATTGCTCTAAATAAGATAGCGAGATATTTTGCCTTTGGGAAATAATATCCAATGTAATGGGTTTACCCGTATCATTCGATGCTAAATCTAGCATCGCTGTTACGGCGTAACGTCCTTTTGTGGTTAATTGCATATCAATCCTTTGTTAAAAATAACGAATACTGATTATACGCTTAACCTAGTCTTTTAGTCAAGTATTATTGTGCGCTTATTTACTTTCAATCTCTAAATCATTAACCGAACTGTCTTCTTTTTCTTTTAAATTTAACTCTTTAGAAACTTCATGCAGTTGTGAATCAACATCATGCAAATGCGCTAATATAGAATTAATGGCTTTGACCGTAGGATCGTCAGCCTCACTGCTCACTGCATAAGAATCAAAACAATCGGCTTTAACCGTCTTGTCTTTTAATACCCGGCCAGGCACGCCAACAACAGTTTTATCAGCCTCAATGGATTTAACAACCACTGAATTTGAACCCACTCTGACGTTGTCACCTAAAACAATAGGGCCTAAAATTTTAGCGCCCGCACCAATAACAACATTATTGCCTAAGGTAGGATGGCGCTTGCCTTTTTGCCAACTGGTTCCGCCCAATGTAACGCCATGATACAAGGTAACATCGTCACCAATTTCAGCGGTTTCTCCAATCACCACACCCATGCCATGATCAATAAAAAAACGCCTGCCAATGACCGCGCCTGGATGAATTTCAATTCCTGTAAACCAACGTGATAACATTGAAATAAAACGCGCCAACCATTTCAGCTTTAACAGCCATAGTCGGTGAGTCAAGCGATAAAACAGCATTGCCTGCACACCTGAATAACAAGTAATAATCTCAAAAGTATGCCTAGCTGCAGGATCACGCTCAAAAACGCTCTGAATGTCTTCTATAAATCTCATGGCAAAATTATATCATAATTGACTAATAAGCTTAAAACAACACAGGCAGTTAAATTCTAGGCGTTGTAATCAATGACCGACTTAAAGCGCTTGTAGCTCCACAAATATTGTTCTGGCTGGGTTTTAACTAAATCTTCAATGGTTTTATTCATCAGTGCTACATCTTGCTGAATATCACCATTTTCAGACAAAATATTAACTGGCTTTAAGTTTAATTCAAAGCCTTGGCCTTTGGGTAATCGCTTGGCCCAAGTTAATAATACTTTGGCGTTATTTTTGCGTGCAAGACGTACCAGTAAAGTCATGCTTCTGGCATTAATATTAAAAAGTGGCGCTACAATACTACCCTCTTCACCTGGATCTTGATCAGGCAAAATGCCGATTAATTGTTTTTTGTTGAGCGCGCGTTGCAATTTAATCACGCCTTTTTTATCAGCTGTAGCCATAGACAAACCTTGTTTTTGTCGATTTTTTATCAACATTGCCTCTTGTTTGGCATTTTTTAAAGGTTTGTATAAAAAGGTTACCGGCGTATTAATAGACAATACTCTGCCAGTAATCTCCCAGCAGCCAAAATGAGGCACTAGTAAAATAATCGGCTTATCACTCTTAAGCTGCTCAAGTCCTGTTGTTTTGACAATGTATTTAAGATTATCATTAAAACACTTTAGCCAAATAAAGCCTGATTCACTCAAACCTTTGCCTGTTTCAATGAGTGATTTTTGTATCAATTTTTGCTTATCAGGCTCGCTTAAATCAGGAAAACAAGCTGCAATATTTTTATTCACGACCTGTTTAGTTTTACTATTACTTAGATATAAATAATAGCCAATCATTGAACCAATAAAATGATTAAGCCTCAACGGCATGATTGAAAACAACCAAAGAATGAATTTAAGCATTGACTTCATCCAGCATAGGTTTCATGGCGCTAAGCAGATTTTTGTATAAATTAGGATTGCGTTTTTCTTCAGTGAGTAGCCACTGCTTAAAATGATCGCGCTCGGTTGGCATAGAAAAACACGCAGGACAAGAATCAGCAATCACCGGCAGATTGGCAGTTTTTGCAAAATCAGCCAGCTGGCGCTCACGTACGTAGACCATTGGCCTAATAATACGTAAATCCTTAACATCGTTAATATAATGAGCCTTCATGGTTTGGAATTTGCCATTATGACACATACTCATCATTAGACTTTCGCTCAAATCATCTAGATGTTGACCCAAAGCCAGTACGTTATAACCCTCGCGCCTAGCCACTTTATACATCAAACCGCGCTTAATTCGTGCGCAAAAAGAGCAGTAAGAATCGCCCTTCATACTTTTTTTGGCTTGCTCTAGAATTGGAAATTCTTCAAAAAAATAAGGCGTATCGAATGCTTTAAAAAAAGCATCTAACGCTTGCGGCTCAAAACCTTCAACTTGCGGATCAATGGTTACCACGCCCAGCTCAAAATTAATCGGTGCATGGCGCATAAAATGCCTAAGCAAATGAAACAAACTCAAAGAATCTTTGCCACCTGAAACTGCCAGCAAAATTTTATCGCCCGCTTTTATCATGCCAAAGTCGCTAATGGCGCGCCCAACTGGTTTAATTAAAAGTTTTGGTAGATTTATTCTGGGTGTAGCCATTGCTGTCGGTTGTTTTTTGTATGTTCGTCAAGCTGCGCCTTTAAACTTAATTTGCAAAAAGTTGGCTCAATTTTTTCAATTAACACAGGGATTTCTAATAATAATTTATCACGCAACACGCCAACTTTAATCACCTCGCCAACAGTGTATTTATTGATTTTTGCAATCAAGGCTTTGTCTTTAAATTGTTGATAATCAACGCTAATAATTTTATCCCCCACATAAAGCCCTGAATTTTGCGCACTTGTATTTGCAAGTACTTGGGTAATTTGACTGTATTCCCCCTGAGTTTTAACATTAACGCCAAAATCTGACAAATCCTCGGCATAATTAACAAACTGACACCCAACCCCAACATAGGCAAAGCTAGCGGTTAACGGCAGCTCTTTTGTGCCGTACAAATAATCATTAAAAAACGAGGTTAAATCAGCTTCAAGTAGCTGGTTAACAATCAATAAAATGGTATTATCCTCTAGCCCAGTAGTTTGATAATCAGCCCAAGCAATGCGCAATACATCATCTAAAGCGTACTTATTTTTGCTGCGTTTTCTAATCTCAATATCTAATACAAATGCCAATAAGGCACCTTTGGTGTAATAGCTAACAATGGCGTTAGGCGCGTTTTCATCTTGTTGATAAAACTTCGTCCAAACATCAAAGCTTGACTGCGCTAATGATTGGGTTAATCGGCCTTTGGATTTTTGCACCCTAGTAATGGTTTGCGCAAATAAATCTAAGTATTGCTCAGGATTTAATAGCTTAGTCCTGAGCAGCGATAATTCATCATAATACGAGGTAAATCCTTCAAAAATCCAAAGCTGCTCAGTGTAGTTTTCACGGTTTAAATCTAGCTGATGAAAGCTTGCTGGTTTGATGGTTTTAATCCACCAAGCGTGAAAATACTCATGTGAACAAAGCGCTAAAAATCGCGTGTAATCCTTGTTAATTTCTTTAACGCCTTCAACAGGCAGCTCTTTTCTTGAGCAAATTAAGCTGGTGGAATTTTTGTGCTCCAAGCCGCCGTAGGCTTGCGCAGTGACCAAGGTTAGAAATAAATAATCATCGAATGGAATTTCATGATTAAACAAAGCAATATGATGCTCACAGATAACTTTTAAATCTTGCTTTAGACGGGCGACATCTGCAGTATGCAGGCCAGTTATAGCCATTTGATGCTTGACATTCTTAACCGAAAAATCAAACAAAGTGAAATCAGACATTTCAACTGGGTGATCGATTAAATCTTGATAATTGTCTGCTTTAAAATTTAAATCAGACACTTTTTCAAGCCCCGTAGCGCACGACCAAAGCCCTAAAATTAGCGCTGAATTTGGCGGGATAATGCTTAATTGACACGGCGCTTGCTCATGACCCAAAGCCAATAAAAAAACACTTGTGCCATTAAAAAAAGCGCGCTCACTAGTTAAATAAGCACTTCGAGGTGATAAATCAAAGGCGTAAATCTGATAACTTAGGGTGATTTCACTCGTGCACGGCCAAGCAATCCAGTGATTCTTATCCAGCTTTTTAACATCAATTGATTCGCCGCAGCTTTGCGCTTGAATGTTGACAATATTTTTGGCAAAATCTCTGATTAAGTAACTGCCTGGAATCCAATTTGGCAATGAAAAAACCTGGCCTAAGGGGTTTGGATTTAAAAGTTTAAGTTCAACCTTAAATAAGTGCGCATGTAGGTTTTCAAAACTGACTGTATATTGAATGCTCATTGGACTTTTGTTATAACAATTGGTCAATCGTTGCTTTGAAATCAAGTACCGATTTTTGATAATTAACCGCAGCTTGAGCGTATTCTAAATTAACGTCATGCACATTGTTTTGCGCAGAAATAACAAAACTTAATTGCGAATTACCCAACTCGTAACGCTTTTTTTCTGCCATTGCTCGAGACTTAGCAATTTTAATACGCGCCTGATAACTCTTTAATAATTTACCCAGATGTACTATTTTTTTGTTAGCTACGCGCGCATCAATAGTTAAAGCCATTAATTGCTCAGCAGCGCCCTCTTTAGCCTTAGAAAGCTTAATCTTGGTTTTTTCAAGGTCGGATTTTGCCTTGGTATCGCCCAGTGGATAGCTCAAATATAAGCCGATACTCCAATCACTATCATCGCTATGACTGGCGCCAAGATTTAAATCAAGTTGCGCTTGAGTATTGTTTTTATCGCTGAGCAATTGCCGTTGTAAAAACACCTGTTCCAACTTAATGATGTTCATTTGCGTTGTGTCGTTTTGCAGCTGCTCTGGTAGATTGGTCAAATTAGATTGATATAATTGATACAGATCAAAATCAGTTTGAATCGCTTTAGATGGCAGTTTTAAAGTCACTGCCAATTCTTGCTTTAAAAGATCAAGCGCCTGTTCGGCTCGAAGCTGATTTTGCAGCGCGCGTTGATAGGTATCTTCTTGCAAAAAAACCTCAACCTCATCAACCACCGATTGCTCAAATTTATCTTTAACCAAGGTTAGTTCTTTTGCTGATAACGCCAACCTGCGAGTGGTTAAAATCAGTTGCTGCTGAGCGTAACTTAAATCAATTAATTTAAATAATTGGATTAAGATAAATTGCTCTTCGCTTTGCATGATTTTAAGCGCACCAATATCAATATTAATTTTTGACAAGTCACTATTTAATTGATCATTAACACCATTCACGCCTTTTAATAAAGGCTGTGCATAATTAATACTAAATTTATCATCTATCACGCCCTCATTCCAAGCGTTGCTAATAGTTACATCTGCGCCAGTTGCAACCAAAGAACGTGTTGCACTAATGGTTGCGTTAGCGCTTTGAGTATTTGATGTATTTAACCTATTAGCTGAATTAATTGATGCATTTAAGAGCCAATCTCGATTCGCTGTACTGGCAACATAATCCAACTGATCAGTTTGTGCATCAAACCCTTGCTGGGTAAAAAACGGATGGCTATTTTTTAAGCGTTCAACAAACTCTGATTGCGTTATTGCTGCAGCGTTTGCACTGATTAGTAAGCTCATGCTAAGCGTTAATATTATTTTCATTTGGGAATGGATTTTTTAATTTCGTTAATGATGGCGTAGAGTTTTTTGCCCGTAACATCAATCACGGTATCAGCCACCTCTTGGTATAAAGGTTCGCGTTTTTCAAGTAATTCTCGAATGGTTTTTTTTCTGTTATTAGATTTTTCTAATAAAGGCCGAGCTTTTGAGCGTGCTGTGCGTATCAATAATTGCTCAATACTTGACGATAAATACACCACAAAACTGTCGCGTTTTAACAATTCTCTATTTTCTTGTTCAATAACAATGCCGCCGCCAGTAGCAATAACAATGTTAGAGATTTCGCAAAGCTCTGATAGCATACTGGTTTCGCGCTTGCGAAATCCTGCTTCACCTTCAACATCAAAAATATAATCAATAGCAACCCCTGTGCGCGCTACAATTTCAAAATCTGAGTCAAAGAAGTCACGTTTAAGCACGCAGGCAAGGCGCCGACCTACCGAAGTTTTACCTGAACCCATTGGCCCAACCAAAACAACATTTAACGCCTGATTAGCCATATTTTAGCTTAGCTCATATTTTGAACCACAATAAGGGCAGGCGCCCTGACCCTTGTTATCAAATTGAATAAATACTTTGGGATGCATGTTCCATTTTTGCGCCTGTTTGGGCGGGCAATGAAACGGCAAATCTTTTGTCTTTACAATAGAATAAATAACATTTTTTTTCTGAAAGTCGTCTATTGTATTCATTTGCATATCCCTTTAGCAATCCACGATTGATATTGCTGATTACGCCCATAAACGCAATCAAAATAAAGTTTTTGCAAGGTTTGTGTTATTGGGCCGCGCAAGCCGTTACCAATGGTGCGGTTATCAAGCTCACGAATAGGCGTAACTTCGGCGGCCGTTCCAGTAAAA
This sequence comes from Gammaproteobacteria bacterium, assembly GCA_965222625.1. Lineage (GTDB taxonomy): Bacteria > Pseudomonadota > Gammaproteobacteria > PS1 > Pseudothioglobaceae > Thioglobus_A. The sequence continues at coordinate 457,585 of OZ244962.1, forward strand.
AATGCTTCATCAGCGCAATAAACTTCATCACGGGTAATGCGCTTTTCAACCACTTTATAGCCCAAATCAGTGGCCAATTTAAAAATCGTATCACGCGTGATGCCTGCTAATGCTGAAGTAAGATCTGGCGTATAAACAACCTTGTCACGCACAATAAAGAAATTTTCACCGCTGCCTTCAGCGACAAAACCATCCACATCTAACAATAGCGCTTCATCATAGCCGTCTATTAGCGCTTCTTGTAATGCCAACATAGAATTAATATAATTACCATTGGCTTTGGCTTTAGTCATAGCAACATTAACATGATGACGTGTATAACTTGAGGTTTTGATGCGAATGCCATTTTTCATGTTATCTTCGCCTAAGTACGAACCCCACTCCCAGGCGGCAATAATTGTGTGCACTTTTAACCCATCAGCGCGCAATCCCATACCTTCTGAGCCATAAAAGCACATGGGGCGAATATAAGCGCTATCTAAGTTATTTTTAACAATTGCGTCTTTTTGCGCCTGATTGATTTCATCTTTACTAAAGCCGATGTCCATATTCATTATTTTGGCCGAATTGAACAAACGATCGGTATGCTCTTCAAGCCTGAAAATTGCCGGACCATTAACAGTTTCATAAGCGCGAACACCTTCAAACACGCCCATACCATAATGCAATGTGTGCGTTAATACGTGAACTTTAGCCTCGCGCCAATCAACCCACTGTCCATCAAACCAAATCAATCCGTCTCTATCATCAAAACTTTTCATATCTTTATACCGTTTTTTTATTTATTTCTAAAAAATCTGTCATTAAACCAACGCATCCGTTCTTGTTATTAAATCCGAACTTTTAGCCTTTTTCTAAATCAAAAGCGCTGTGTAATGAGCGCACTGCCAATTCTAAATATTTTTCATCAATTACCACTGAAATTTTAATTTCACTAGTAGCAATCATTTGAATGTTAATCCTTTCATTGTGCAGCACTTCAAACATTTGCGTAGCAATGCCTGCGTGCGAACGCATACCAATACCTACCAATGAGACTTTAACCACTTTATCGTCACTTTGAACATCCATAGCGCCCAAGTTGTCGCAAATGGTTTGCAAGATGCTTTTGGCTTGATTAAAGTCATCACGATGCACAGTAAAGGCAAAATTCGTCAAACCTTCGCGCGCTGAAACGCTTTGAACAATCATATCAACTTCTATGTTCGCCTCACTGATTGGCTTTAAAATTTTAAAGGCAATGCCGGGCTTATCTGGCACCCCAATTAAACTGAGCTTTGCTTCATCTTTATTATGCGCAATGCCTGAAATAACCGCTTGTTCCACAATGTTTTCCTCGCTTGTAATTAACGTACCAACTGGGTTATCGATCATTGATGATAACACCCTTAAAGGCACTTGATATTTTGATGCAAACTCAACCGCACGAATTTGTAAAACTTTCGAGCCAAGCGATGCCATTTCTAACATCTCCTCGTAGCTTACAGATTTCATTTTTCGAGCGTTTGGTTCGATACGCGGGTCGGTGGTATAGACGCCGTCAACATCTGTATAAATCTGGCATTCATCTGCTTTAAGTGCTGCTGCTAAGGCAACAGCAGTGGTATCAGAGCCGCCGCGACCTAGCGTAGTAATATGCCCCTGCTCATCTACCCCTTGAAAACCAGCAATAATCACCACTTTACCTTCATCTAAACTGTTATGAATGCGATGATCGTCAATCGATTTGATGCGCGCTTTGCCGTGCTCAGAATCAGTCACAATCCGTACTTGAGAGCCTAAATAGCTAATCGCATCACAACCAATTTGTTGAAGCGCCATCGATAACAGTGAAATTGTCACTTGCTCGCCGGTTGCAAGCAGCATATCCACTTCGCGCAAAGATGGCTTATCTTGAAGCTGTTTAGCAAGTGCCATCATTCGATTAGTTTCGCCACTCATGGCTGAAACGCTCACAACCAATTGATCACCAGAGCGCGCAAATGCTTTAATTTTTTTAGCGACCGCTTGCACCCTCTCAACCGAGCCTACTGATGTGCCGCCATATTTTTGTACAATTAATGCCATTAAACTATCAATCAATCAATATTGTTGAAGAATTATACCTTTATCCTCTTTTTTTTAGAGAGCTTTACATAAATATGAATAATAATCACCCTTCAAAGGGGTATTGAACAGAAAAAAATGACAAATTTTATTTAAAACATCATAGGCCTTGCCTATGATGTTTTACTCAAAAACCACATCCAAATCAATGTCTTTGATAATCAAACCCTTGTTTTCGCCGAAGACCTTAGAGGTATTTTTCGAAAATTCTTTATACTCATCTAAGGTTCCAATTTCATTAATTACAGCTTTAACCTCTTGTTGATCACAAATTGACTCGCCTAATTCATTTCCTAAATATTCAAAAATACTAGACTTGACTAAATTCAACTCAGGGTTTATTCGATGATGAATATAGTTTAAATTTACATACACAGATAATATCGACAGCCCAAATTCACCGTCAATCATATTCGCTTTAAATTTACCTTGAAATAAAGACCCAGATCGCTTATATTTTTGATTGAAATACATGGTATAGCTAGTACCTAGCCTCTGCATAAATTTAGAAATTCCATTTTCAGATTCTTGCTTTAAAACCAAATGAAAATGATTCTGCAAAAGACAATATGACACAATTGAAACTAAATTTCTATTCGTCTCATCAATAATAACCTTTCCAGACTTTCTATACCTTTTCGCATTAAATTTTGCATTCACAGTCACAACATTAAGGTCTATCAATCTTTTAAAGAAATACAGCAAGTCATTCTGTGACCCAAATATATCACGCTTATCCACGCCACGATTGAACACATGATAATAAGCACCTTCTACAAAATTAATTTTTCTAATTGACATGGTTTACATAATACCGGTTTTTCGTCATAGGCCTTGCCTATGACGAAAAGCCGGTATTAAAACTATTTCTTGCCAAAAACATACTTAGGTTTGAAGATATAAATCAATAATGGAATAATGGTAAGTGCAAGCACCACATCAATAATTAACGCTTGAGAAATGAATATTCCCAGCGCCCAAGTGTTTGCTAATTGGGTCATTAATAACGGAATGAAGCTTACAAGTAATACCACAATCGATGCAAATACCGCAGCGCCAGTTGTTTCTAGGGTATTTTGCAAAGATTCAAGCCACTGTCCGCCGGTTGCTTGCATTTCTTCTCTTAAGCGCGAGATCATATAAATGCCGTAATCAACGCCAAGTCCCATTGCAATTGATAGCGATACCAGTGTTGCAAAGTGAAGATTTCCTGACCAGTTTTCAACGCTGGTAAAGTACGCACCTAAGCCGTACTGACCAAATAACGTAATCAATAAGGTTGAGGTTAAAATACCGGCCACTAATGGCGAGCCAAAAATAAGTGCAGCAATAATGAAAATTGCCAAGGCTGTAACTAAGGGTGATTTGATATACTCAACTTGAGCAACATCATACGTTGCCTCTGTGGCGCCCAAAAATCCGCCGACAGAAACGCTGTCTGTGCCGCTATCTTCAATGGTAACCGTCTTGCCGCTTTCAGGCATTAAAATTGTATCACCGGATTTATAGCCCCAAGTAACCAAATCAAAACCTTTCTCATTTTCATGATCTTTAAAGAACTGCTGAATATCTTTAACTGTTTGATGCGTTTTAACTGGGTCCATGGTGTTTACAAAACCCATAATAACGCCTTCATTCCAGTCTTTAGCGACAAACGAATCTAAATCTCCCGCATTGGTATTTGCCTCTAACAAACCGTTAAAACCCGTTACAATTTCATTTGCATTTGGCGTCCATGTAGGGTCTTCAGCATCGCCATACACATCCATATTTTTAGCAATAAAGGCTTCATTTGGCACGTGGAAATACTTAAGATCTGGTTCTTGTCCTTCTGGCGTCATCATTAGCATATTTACAATTTTTAAAAACTGAATGTACGAACCAGTAAAACCAATGTTTGGATGCGCTCTCATCCAATCTTCGGTTTTTTCAATTGCTGCCATGACTTCAGCATCGTTAAATGCACCTTGCGCTGCGTCTTCATCCTCATCCCAGCATTTAGCGCCCGGTGCTTGCGAGCCATCATAGGCGCACGCAGGCAACATTGGAAAATTCTCAACTTTGCCTTTAATAGGAATATTAACCGAAATAACGCCTGGCATAACCTCGCCCAAACGGCGTAAATCAATGTTTGCATCGGAATCATATTTAAATGCTGCGCGCGAATAGTTAATACCCACCTCAACACCTGGCATCGGGCTATCAACCGTTGGCGATAACACTTTAGTTTGCACTGTGCTCCACGCTACCAGCGCCACAATCAGCCCAATTGGGATAATTTTCATCTTGCCAGTAATAACGCTGGTTAAGGTTTTGGCCATACCTTTTTCAAAGGCTGACGCCTCTACCATTGAAGCATCATGTTTAACATTTTTACCTGGAAACATCGCCATTAAAATAGGCGCAATTGTGGTGGTGGTAACTAAAATTGTCATCATGCCAAACATACCAAAATAAGCATAAGCCTTATAAAATGAAATATCCACAAATGACAAAGTAAAGAAACCCACCATATCTGTTATGATTGCCAAAGTTGCTGGCACAATCGTACGCGCAATAGCGCTCTGCGCTGCATCCATTGGCTGAATAAAATTACCCCCATCGCCATGCAGCTCGCTTTGGTAGCGCCTAACCACCTGCACGGCATGACCCGTGCCAATTGCTAATAACAGCATTGGCGTAAGCACCATCATCGTGGTAAGCTTGTAAGCGGTAAAGCCCATTAATCCCAAAGTAATTACAATGGTGACAACCACGCCAATGAGTGGAAATAAAGACCCTCTCCAGCCCTTATTAAGATACCAAAGCATTGCCACTACGATTAAAAATGAGATTAAAAATAGCCACCATTTTTGTACTAAATCGTACAACATGTATGCCAAAAAGTACGGTTCGCCCGCAATGCGCACTTCTACTCTATCGCCATGCTCAGCTTTAATGGCGTCAACCAAAGCAATGGTTGAAGACACCCAAGGTAAATAATCTGCTTTGACTGTATCAGCATAATCACCAACAATAAAAAATCCTTTTGCTTTACAGACTTCATCGTCATACCAGCCTTCTTGTGCAAACTCACAGCGCGTACCATCTTTCGCTTGTTTAAGCATCAACATCGGCGCAAGCACTGGGTTGGTTTCAATGCCCTTTTTAAGATGGGCTAATTGTTTAACAGTCGCTTTTGTGTCTGTGGTGCTAATTCCTGCAACGGGAATTAGTCTTTCAAACTTCAAACCGCCGTCTTCAGACGTGCCCATATATCTAATTTTTTGCGCAGCAATGTCCATAAAATTATTGCCGCGTGAATGCTCAAGTGCCACCATATCATTATGAGCTTTTTGCACCATATTAATAAACCACGGCTGATATACATCTGCGCTATCTTCCCAAGCGCCGCCCGCTGTTTCACAAATATTTTGAGTCATTTTTGCAGGTGCAGACTCATTGATTCTTAAGCCCGTTTCAGGATCAAAATTGATAATCTGATCTGCATCACCATAAGGGTTATTACCGCCTACGCAATCTTTTAAAACAAAACCAACCACCATAATATTACCAAAGCCAAACTTCTGCTCGCCATAAGCGTTAGTAGCTACGTAGCGATTGGTTTCAGGCAATAAGGTATCTGGATCATTACGAATATCCAGATCTTGAATAAAATAACCCATAAATAAAGTAAAAACCGCCATTACGGCTAATATCACCTTGCGATTGGCAATCACAAAAGCGGCGTATTTTGATGCAAAATTATTCATGTTTTATCTCTCCTAAAAGATGGGTTTTATTTGTTTAAAATTTAAAAACAAAAGTCAATTTTTTAAATGCTAATGGCTTTTGGTTTTAGATCTTATTAATTAGTTAGTTTATGACTATATTATTAAGTTCTAATTTTGTTTCTGGCTATAAAAAAGCCTACATCACTGTAGGCTTAATATATCCTTAATACAAACACAAGGCTCGTATCAAACTTTAAACAATCTTAGAAAGAGTATTTAAAGCCAACCTGAACATTAGATGATTTGTCTAATTGGCCAAATTGTGAATTTTCCTCACCCCAGTATTTATTCCATTCGACAGTTGCTTCAATATCATCAGTAATTGCAAATTCAGCGTCTAAACGGTTCCAATAGCCGCCTGATCCTTGGTCTTCAAAAATAATAATGTTATTCCAGCGATGTTGTTGGCTATCACCAAACGGCTTAGATAAGAATAAAGACAAGAAGTTTTTATTTTCTTCTGCTTTATTAAAGTTGTTACTCATATGCATGGTTGCAAAATCAGCGGTATAAGTGCCACAATTAACGCCTTTTCCTGCACAACTAGAACCATCAAAATCGAGATTGCTATCAACATAATCCAAATTTCTATCTTGGATAAACTGCGTACTGATTAACATATTGGTTAATACTGTAACGTCAACCCCTAAGACATATTTAAAACGATCACCCTTAGTCATTTCCAAGGCGCCTACTAAATCACCAACAGCTAGCTTGCCACGATTAAATATAGGCGAGTAAACATCCTTTTGATACAAAGCTTCACCGCGCAGAACAATTGCGCCTAGTGCTTCTGTGTCAACTGCCATATCGAAAGAGCCACCAACATTACTTGCTCTTTCCATGGTTTGAGTAAACCTTAAGGTAGCAGCGCCGCCATTATCTGTAACTCCAGGAGCACCTGCTGCAAAAGCACCTCCAGCACCATAAGCATTGCCACTACCATCAACTAATCTTAATACAGCACTATTTGCAAAAGCGGCATTTGCACCGACGCCAGCAGAAGTTGTATCATAAACTGTGTTTAATTTTTCACCACTATCGTTATACCAATCTAACTTTATAACTGGATTTTTGTCGTAGTTGTATGAATAGTTCAGTGAATAGTTTAAACCGTCATCTGTTGTATTTTTAAACCTAAAGGCTAAATCAGCATCAGTGCCATCTGGCATATCATAAGCATACTGAGACTTGGCTCCAGAAAACGCATCAAATGTAGCAAAAGAAGTTCTATCCATATATTCAAACATGGAATCTGGGTTAACAGTAGCGTCCCATTCTGTAGAAGCGGTAGCATTGCTCAAATTGAAATCATAGTTGCCTGTGGCAATAGCATTAATTGTTCCTGCGCCATCACCTTGAAAGCCTGCCGGAATTGGAAGTGTTCCATTTACAGCTGCACTATTTCCTGCATAAAAACCGACCGTAAAGCCGCCACCACTGCCATATAAATTTTGTGGATTTGCTGGGGTTCCACCGCCAAACCCATAAGAAAATCGAGTCGCCATACCGCCTAAATCAGGCACGCCATTTAAAAATCCGTTTTCTTTGCCGGTAATTGTATCAACACCTTTCAAGATAAAGGCATGATCTTGATCCGTGCCATCACTTGTCGTTTCATCAACTAAAGTAAACGCATTATTTTGGCGAACACCTGTATCAATTCCGCGATTTAACCCTGCAAAAATATTTTCCTTAGGTTGGGAAACAATCAATTGAAAATTACCACCACTTTCTAGGTCTTTTTCAGCATTAACCATCCACACAGGAATGCGTGAATCTTCAAATTGATTTTGCGCCAGTTCTGAAAAATCCGTTGGATTAATGGTATCTAATAGCTTAAGTCCATCAGCCGTGCCCCAAACCACTTGCTGCTTACCAGCGCGCACTGACCAATCAGCAATTTCAGTGTCAATCAGCGCGCACTGACCAATCAGCAATTTCAGTGTCAATATAAGCCTCACGCAAAAAATCATGCTGCGTGTATGACTCATTGCCATCATAATTGTCAACACCCTTACCATCAACAAAACCTTGCAATTCCACATGGAAAGTAGCGTCTTCAGTCACGTCGCCATCAACGTAAATACGCGCTAATGTTTCAGTTTTAAATACATCTTTATCCTGAGCAGATGTGGCGCCAATGGTTGTACCAGAGCTGGTAAATTTGGCACTTTCGTGTACAATTTCACCCGTGATTTCAACTTCTGCAAATGCTGCTGATGTTGAAAATACCGCTGCTAATGCAGTCGATAATATTAAGTTTTGTTTTTTCATTTTTTTCCTTTTTTTAAATGTCTTTTGTTTTAATACGCTAAAAATCTTGATACAGATAAAACCATATCAAGATTAATTTTTATTTAATTTTCTTAGGCATCTTTCTTAACGTAGAGGTTGACCATAAATTTCTTTTTTTGTATTTATGGTTAACTTTCGTGGAACTTGACGGAATAAATGCTAAGGTTTCATGGCCCGTTGTTAGTGTTTTACCGTACCAGTAACCCCAGTAACTTGCACGCGGATCATCTAGATTTGCAGACACCCATGAGCGGTCAATGGTTTTGATATGATTGCCAGCTTTGAAATATTCCGTACGGTAGTCAGAAAAGTTTTTGGTGTCGATGTAGCTGATGCGATTGTCATACCACCAGTTTGCATCCTTTGCAGTTGATTTAAGCTTATATACTTCCTTGCCATCAGACGAGCAATCCGCTTCAATTTTTGCATTTTGCGTGTATTTATTACGCTTGACGTCTTTCATGATACCTAAACAGCCAGCAAATTTTTCTTTGCCTAATAACTCGTGCGACTCATGCTTTGGCTTGCGCAGTGTTACATCACCAAAAGTAAAGTCTGAACCACCCCAAGCGTCATCACGTGCAGGCTCAGCAAAGCGGCGAACTTTGCGAATTGATGGAATGAAGATTTCATACGATTGTGACTTTGATTGATCACTAAAGTCAGTAATTAGCATACTTGTACCTCTAAGCTTGCCTGAACGAAAAACAGCTAGATCTTGTGCATTAACGCCAGCTGCTTTAGGCTTGTTGTTTAAATAACGCTCTAAAGTTATTGTTAATGGATTGGAGTCTTGAGCCCTTAAAATTAGCGCGGTAATTTCTTTGCCTTTTTTAGTGATTCCGTAATTATCAAAAGAGTAAAAATGATTGACAAAATAGTTTTGATTAGCAACATCTGCTGCAGAAACGTTGTCTGCTGGATAAGCCAGGTCTTTAGATACTACAGCTGATGCAACACCTGTTGCAAGACTGGTTGCAATCACAACCGATAAAGCGATATGCTTCATATTTATTCCCCAAGAATAGTTATAAAGGTCTTTAATATACGCTTTTTAGTTGTTAAATTAAGACGTTTACGTCATTTTTTCTACAAATTGCTATTTTTTTTACAAATTGAATCTTTTATAGTCAATTTTTTGATGGTATTAGCCGAGTTTTGCCCGTATCATTAACAATAAAATATTCGATTTTTTTTAAAATAGCGGTAAAATGATTAAATATTTTTATCAGAACTCTTAGGCGCTGTTATGGAATTTAATGTATTTACTTTAATATTTTTAATCGCAACACTTTCTTATGTTGTTACTTTATTGTGGCTTAACGTGCGCCAAGATAAGGCCCTATCTAGCTCTTTTAATGCTGTGCCGGATGAGTTTAGCGGCAAAATTACCTTAGCTCAACATCAAAAAGCAGCTGAATATACCCAAGCCAAACTCAAAGTAAATCATTTTGAAGTGTTATTTTCAACTGTGGTGTTGTTAGTATGGACACTCGGCGGCGGCTTAAATTGGCTTGACAATATTTGGCAAGTGCAAAACTATAATAGTCTTAACACGGGTGCGGGGTTTATTATTAGCTTGATGATTATTGGCAGCCTGATTGATTTGCCGTTTAGCCTTTATCGCACCTTTGTGCTTGAGCAAAAATTTGGCTTTAACAAAATGACCGCAGCCACTTTTATGGGTGACTTGCTTAAGGCTTTGCTATTGATGCTAATTATTGGCCTGCCTTTAATTTACGCCATTTTATGGCTAATGGTGGAGATGGGCGAGTTTTGGTGGGTTTATGTTTGGCTGGTATTAACTGGCTTTTCGCTATTAATGCTTTGGCTTTATCCGACTTATATTGCGCCTATTTTTAATAAGTTTAAGCCGCTGGATAATCTTGAATTAAAAGTCAAAATCGATCATTTACTAAATCGTACAGGTTTTAAGAGTGATGGCGTGTTCGTGATGGACGGCTCAAAACGATCTAGCCATGGCAATGCTTATTTTACCGGCATTGGCAAAAACAAACGTATTGTGTTTTTTGACACGCTACTTGAAGGCATGGAAGATCAGGAAGTGGAGGCGATTTTGGCGCATGAGCTGGGACATTTTCATCATAAGCACATTCGTAAACACATGATTTCTTCGTTTACAATTTCTCTTTTAGGATTGGCGTTACTTGGCTATTTGATTAACCAACCTTGGTTTTTTAGTGGGCTTGGCGTGCAAACTATGAGTAATCATACGGCGCTGATTTTATTTACCCTGACTTTGCCAATATTTAGCTTTTTTATTGCGCCAATTAGTAACGCATTATCACGCAAACACGAATTTGAGGCAGATGCTTTTGCCGCCAAACACACTCATGCAGAGGACTTAATATCAAGTCTGGTAAAACTTTATCGTGATAATGCTTCAACTTTAACCCCAGATAGGCTTTATTCTGCTTTTCATGATTCACACCCAAGCGCTTCTATCCGCATTGCGGAGTTAAAACGCCGTGCGTAGTTTGTTACTAACTATTTTTTTTATGCCTTTTGCATCGATTGCTACGCCTAATATCGCTGACGGTGCATTATTGTACGAAGAGAGTTGCGCTAAATGTCATCATGCGCCCTATCAGTCTTTAGGCTGGGAAGAAATGAGCAATAAAATAGAATTAAGCCACATGATTAAAGCTTGTAGCAATCATTTTCAATTAGAATGGAACCAGCAAGATATTAAAGATACAACTGAGTATTTAAACGCGGAGTTTTTCTTTTTTGACAAATAATTGGTATACTTGAAAAAATAAGCAACCTTTGGAAAAAGACTATGAAATACTCTATATTATTAACAGCAATCTTAACCTTGTCAAATGGTGCTGTTTTGGCGCAAGAAGAATACATACAAGAAGAAGAGGATGCAGAAGATCGACACTATATGTCTTGTGTGGCGTGCCATGTTGTTGAGCATGATGATGATTTTTACACGCGTAAAAATACTTACGTGAAATCTTTGTCAGATTTACGCCGTCAAGTTGGCGCTTGCATGGTGAGTACTGGAGTTGGCTGGTTTCCCGAAGAAGAAGCTGGCGAGGTTAAATTCTTGAATGACAATTATTACAAGTTGCAAAAATAATTGGACTTAACGCGGCGTCAAAAATGGCGCATTGAAAAAATCCAAGCTGAGCGCATTGCCAGAGCCAATCGTGCTGCTGATAATAATGATGACGATGTCAAGCTAAATGATGAAAATTCGCAAACCGGGCTGGTAATTACTCGCTACGGTCAGCGTTTGCTGGTTGAGTCACAATCGGGCGAACTTTATCAATGTACAGGACGGCGCAACATTGAGCTATCTGTGGCTGGCGATCAGGTAATTTTCCAGCCTACTGACAATAATGAGGGCGTTGTCACTGCCCTACTGCCAAGAGATAACTTCTTAACTCGTGCGCAAAAACTCATTGCTGCCAATATTGACGAGCTTTGGCTGGTGGTGGCAATTGAGCCGCATTACCAATTTGAACTAATTGATAGGTATTTAGTGGTGGCTGAAAATGCCAACCTACCGATTAATATTGTGGTTAATAAAATCGAACTTAGCGATAATTTTGATCAAGTTAAACACGATTTTTCGATGTATGAATCTGCCGGTTATAACGTTCGTTACTTAAGTGTTAATGAGCAAACCAATATAAGCAGTTTTAAGACTCAGCTTAATCACAAAACCCATATATTTTTAGGTCAGTCAGGCGTGGGTAAATCCTCGCTGATTAACGAGCTAATTCCTGATTTAAATCTGCGCGTTAATGAAATATCCACTAAAAGTAAACTTGGCAAACATACTACCACTAACACCACGCTTTACCACATTGCTTCAGGGGGTGATTTGATTGACTCTCCGGGCATTCGAGAATTCCAATTAGATGACCTTACCAATCAAGAAATTTTAAGTGGATTTAGAGAGTTCAAGCCTTTCATTGGCCGATGTAAATTTAGAAATTGCGCTCATATTAAAGAGCCAAAATGCGCGATTAAAACGGCAGTAGAAATGGGCGATATCCATCCAAAACGCTACCATAATTATTTGCAATTAATTGGCGTATAAATGCAAGTTTCGATTGTTAATAATTTAGCCGAAGTTGATAGCTTACAATGGAATCAGTTGATTACTGATAACAATCCTTTTTGCAAGCATGAATTTTTAAATGCACTAGAGCTGCACAACTGCGTTGGCAAGCAATTCGGCTGGATTCCCAGACATATTATTGTCACTGAAAATAATCAGTTAATTGGCGCGGCGATTTTGTATGAAAAATACAATAATTATGGTGAATTCGTGTTTGACCATGTTTGGCATAATGCTTATGAAACTCATGGATTAAATTATTATCCCAAGCTCACTTGCGCCATTCCCTACACACCTGCTAGTGGCGTGCGTTTTTTATCAAGCGCTGATAACCAAAAACGTGTTTTTCCCGCGCTATTGGACACTATTTATAAAATTTGCGAAAAAATTAATGCCAGTAGTTTTCACTGCTTATTTCCAAACGACTCTGAATTTAAATGGATGAAAAGCCAAAAACTTTTTATCAGAAATGATTGCCAATTTCATTGGATTAACCAAAATTACGTTACTTTTGATGACTTTTTAGCCAATTTAAAGCAAAAAAAGCGAAAAAATATTCGTCAAGAGCGTTCAAAGATTCAAAAATTAGGCGTTAACATTCGCCAATTAGATGGAAACACTGCTACGCAAATTGATTGGCAAAACTTTTCAAATTTTTACAGTCAAACTTTTTTAGAAAAAAGCGGTACACCAACGCTCAATCTAGATTTTTTTAAATCCATTGCCAAAACCATGCCCGAGCAAATATTATTATTCTTGGCAGATGTTGATGGTCAATGCGTTGCCGGATCTTTGATGTTTAAAAGTGATACCCATTTATATGGACGCCATTGGGGCTGCTGTGAGCAAATTGATTATCTTCATTTTGAAGTTTGTTATTACCAAGGCATTGAGTACGCTATTGAACACAAACTTAAAGTATTCGAGCCTGGCGCACAAGGCGAGCACAAAGTAGCTCGAGGCTTTATACCAACGCTGACAAAATCTACACATTGGATTAAAGATCAAGGTTTTAAGCAGCCTATTAAAGATTTTTGCCAGATGGAAAGACAACACATAAAAAAATATATGCAGCAAGTTAATACTCATAATCCTTATAAACAATCATGAAACAATACGCAAGCGCTTGTGATCAAAACAAAGCGCCTATTTTAACAGTAATCAAACCTTTGCTATCTAGCGCTAAATCAGTGCTTGAAGTTGGCAGCGGCACTGGGCAGCACTGTATTTATTTTGCCAAGCAACTGCCACAGCTTATTTGGCAAGCCAGCGATCAAGCGCAATACTTGCCTAGTGTTAATGCATGGATAGCGCAAGCTCAGCTAACCAACACACTCAAAGCATTTGAGCTTGATGTACTTGGCAGTTGGCCAAACACTTTATATGACGCGGTTTTTTCTGCTAACACGGCTCATATCATGAGCCAAAAAATGGTGCTGGAATTTTTTAAAGGTGTAAGCGCCGTGCTGCCTGTTGATGGGTTATTTATTTTATATGGACCTTTTAATTACAACGGTCAACACACCAGTCAGAGTAATGCGAATTTTGATTTATGGCTAAAACAACAAAACCCGCACAGCGCGATTCGAGATTTTGAAGTGCTTGATGCGTTAGCTAAACAGCAACACTTAAAACTCATAAATGACATTGAAATGCCTGCTAACAATCGGATTTTAGTTTGGCAGAAAGTTTAACGCTTTACTCAAACTCCATTTGCTGGAATATACGCTCGGCATTTTGCCTATGCAGTTGGCGGTAAGTGCCATAATCTCTAAACATCGATTGATCAATTTTGTAGGCTTCATACAAACCGCCATCTTCATCTAGTATTTTTTCAATCTCGGTGTGCATGTATGACAAATAATCTTTGGTAAATTTAGTAACCGTTGCCAAATCAGTTGGACTGCCATGACCTGGAATGATAATTTTAGGATTTAAAGCTTCAACTTTATCCCAAGTTTTTATCCAAGCGGCTATATTAGTATGCGGAAAAATTGGCAGCATGCGCTCGTTAAAAGCAGTATCACCGCTGATTAAAAGCTTTTGCTGAGGCATCCACAATTGAATATCATCTGGTGAGTGCGAAGCGCCAATATGCATCAGCTCGATTTTGGTACCGCCCATCGGCAAGCTAAGTTTTTCTTTAAAAGTCAAATCTGGATTCACAACTTCGGTGCCAATTAATTTGTCTTTTTGCACACTTAGGGCGCGCGCATAAATATCATCCCCCCTATCTTTAATTTCTTTATCAGCTTCAACATGAGCAATGATAATAGCGCCCTGCTCTTTCCAATAATTCGAACCTAAAATAGCATGGCCTTGAGAGTTTTCTAAAACCACATATTTAACTGGCTGATCAGTGATTTTTTTGATTTGCTTGTGCAGGGCTTTAGCGACCAAATAACTGCCGCCTGCATTAAATACCAAAACACCCTTGGTGGTTACAATGAAAGATAAATTGTTGTTGTGATTTGAGTTCTCGTAAGTGCCTTGTTGCGTGGCGCCAATCGCAGAATAAACGTTTTTGACCACTTCTTTAGGCAATTGATACAAAATATTGTTAGGCTCATGATCGCTGGTTTTAACGGGAAAAAGCTTTTCTTTCCAAGTAATAAATCCATCAGCATAATTTTTAACATTGGTATAACCCATGTTTTCTAGTGTTTTAGCCGCTAATGGCGAGCGTAAATTACGCCCGCAATAAACAATAATCGGCGTGTCTTTTGAATCAACATAATCAGCAATTTGAAACTCTAACCAGCCGCGGACAATATTAACATTTTGGCCGCGTTTGATGGTGCCTGTCTGTTTAAGCTCAAACGGTGAGCGCACATCAATTAAAACAGCGTCAGGATTTTCATCCAAGATTTTGTTTAACTCTTGCGTATTGATATTAATAATTTGCTTGTTGATTGATTCAAGCATATTATTGCCATCAATAATATCAGTTTCAGCTTGCGCATTTAATGTGCTAAGTACAAAGGCAAAGGTTAGGAAGATTTTAAACATAGGTTTTAATTAATTAAATAGATGCTGGTAATATACTAGAATTTATTTTTTTTAGCTAATAAATTTAAGTTTTATCAAAAGCGATTCTTGCTAAGTTAAGCCAGCCTACGATGAACAATAATCCGCCGATTGGTGTTAAAAATACCAAAGGTTGATAATATGTAAGTGTGTATAAATACAAACTGCCAGAAAATAACACAATCGCCGTAGCAAACAAAAATCCGCTAAGTTTGATGATGGATGAAGGTTTAAATTGATAATATGCGCATAAGCCTGCTAATACAATGGTGTGATACATTTGATAAGTGGCAGCTGTTTGGATTCTAGCCAACGCTTTAACATTAAGAACATCAGCTAATAAGTGTGCAGACATTGCACCAACTGCAACAGCTAGAGCGCCGCTTAATCCAATAAAAATCCATATTTTTTTCATTTACAAAGACCTCTTATAAAAAAGCGTTACGTTTTGACCAATAAACTCAACAGTTGCGCCCCACTGATTGGCCAAATGTTTCATACTAAACTGATTAAAAAAACAAATATGCGTTGGATCATCTTTGTAATACCAGGCGGAAAAATCAATCTGCTCATGCAGCATAGATGTCATTATCGCCAGTACGCCGCCAACGTTAAGCATACCATACAAACGATCTAATTCTTGGCCTGGCTCAGCCAAATGCTCAGCTACTTCTGTTGCGGTAATAAAATCGTATGTTTTAGTAAAAACAGCCTTATTATTGGCGTAATATTTATCAAATAAATCAACTTGATAGCCTTTTTCTTCAAACATTAAGGATAGTGTTGGACCTGGCCCGCTACCAAAATCCAAACCTTTGGCATTGGGTTTGATATATTTTTCAACAGGCTTAAAAACATTTGACAGAAATTTTCGATAACCGGCATCGTTAGGGTTGTTTTGATGCGAGTCATAACGGGATTTTTCATCCGTATTATTCAAATGAAAACTTTGAGTTAAAAAAACCAATTCACACTGTAAACAGCGCAAATAGCTCGAATTTTCATTTGAATAATAAGGTCGAGTTTGACTAGAGGCGCATAGAATGCAAGAATGTTCTTGATTCATAGACGCCTTTTAAAATTAATTAATGTGAACACGATCCAGAATGAACATGGCCATGCTCAAGTTCATCTTTTATTGCCTCTCTGACGTTTTCAATACTCACATTAAAATGCAGCGTTTCACCAGCCAATGGATGATTGGCATTAATGGTAATGGTTTTTTCGTTAATTTTCTCAACATGAACAACAAATGGATTACCTTGTTCGTCTTGTGATTGCAATTCCATGCCCACTTCTAAGTTATCAATACCTTGCAAGGCTTCCATGGGAATCTCTTGAATGCCTTCTTCATGAATAGTGCCATAAGCATCTTCTGGCGCAACTGATACCTCACAAGATTCGCCAATTTTCAAGCCTTCAAGCGCTTTTTCTAAGCCTGGAATAATATTGCCATGACCTTGAATAAATGGCATAGGCTCTTTGCCTTTTGATGAATCGATTACCTCGCCGGCATCATTTTTAAGGGTGTAGTGCATTTCAACTACTGCGTCTTTTTTTACGGTCATTTTTTCTCCTAAATTGGTCAAAGCCAAGGTTGATTTAAAAATTAATCTGCATTATTACAGGTGCTTAACAATAAGCTTACTAAGTATATAAGGATGAATCTTATTTATTCAACCATCTGCCTTGCGCAAACCACCATAGCCACGATGCTGCAAATAGCGCAAACAAGCCATCTTGAATCCAAGGCTCAATTGGATATTGTTTGACGATTAAAGCAGATAAAAACAAAGCCAAAACCAAAAAGCCAGTTTTGCACTTGATACGATCCCTGCGTAGTTCATGACGCATGCAGTGCAATACCACATCAACAAAATTCTTAAATGGGTAAATCAGTAAAAAGATAATAATTGGCATTAAAATTACCGATATAACGATTGAAAGCGCACCGTCAACATCAGCTTCAACAAATCCCAAATAAGCGCCTATATCTGTACCTGCTAGGGTTGATACAATATAATCTCCTGGAAACATTGCCCAATCTATTGTTGTTTGTAGTAACGAATCGCTAGGTGTAGTATTTGACATGATTAATTAAATTTATTTTTTAAGGCGAAAAAAAAGGCTTCATCTCTGAAACCCTTTAGGTGTATGGTGGGGCGTGAGCGATTTGAACGCTCGACCAGCGGATTAAAAGTCCGATGCTCTACCAACTGAGCTAACGCCCCCTATTGGTTTTCAACTTCAATAAATGCTATTATTTAGGTTGGATTTTGCACGCTAAGTACAAAAAGTGAAATTATACATTATTAACATTTAAAAAAAACAAAAATTAGCCTTTATTTAGCATTTCTTTTAAAGCTTTTCCTGGTTTAAAAAAGGGCACGTATTTCTCCTTTACTTGTGTTCTTTCGCTGGTTTTTGGATTAATACCTTGGCGCGCTTTTCGATGTTTTCTTGAAAAAGCACCAAAACCTCTAATCTCAACCCGATCACCCAATGCAATCGATTTTGAAATCCTCTTAAGGATTAAATCAACGGCTGTTTTAACGTCTGCCTTTGACAAATCTGAATCATCGGATAAATGTTGAATTAAATCTGTTTTTTTCATAATTTCACCCTAAAAAAAAGACCGCATTGTATTAAGTACAAAGCGGTCTTTTTTTTATTGACTAAAGGTTTTACTTGTCTTTAGCTTGCTTAAGTAAATCGCCTAGCGTTGAACCGACAACTTCATCAGAAGACTGCTTGTTGTAGTCTGCCATAGCTGTTTGCTCTTCAGCAGAATCTTTGGCTTTAATACTTACTGATACATTGCGAGATCTTCTATCAACATTCACAATAACAACCTCAATTTCTTGGCCTGTTTTAAGAACTGTTGTTGCATCTTCAACACGCTCTTGTGAGATTTCACCGGCTTTTAAGTAGCCCGTAATATCTTCAGCAAGACCAATCACAGCGCCGCGTGGATCAACTTCTAAAATTGTACCTTTAACGATAGCACCTTTTTTGTTTGCTGTTGCAAACTGCATAAAGTCATCTTCAGACAGTTGTTTAATACCTAGAGAAATACGTTCTTTTTCTGCGTCAATGTTAAGAATAACAACTTCGAGTTCTTGACCTTTAGAGTAGTTTGCAACTAATTCTTCAGAAGATTGCTTATCCCAAGAAATATCCGCTAAATGAATCAGTCCGTCAATGCCGCCTTGCAAGCCAACAAATAAACCAAAGTCAGTAATTGATTTAACGTTGACGATGATTTTGTCGCCTTTGTTCTGAGTCGCTTCAAAAGCTTCCCATGGATTTTCTAACGCCTGCTTCATTGATAATGAAATGCGGTGCTTAGACTCTTGAACATCTAATACCACAACATCAACTTCTTGACCTAGTTTAACGATCTTAGAAGGACGTGCATTGGCATTTGTCCAATCCATTTCTGATACGTGAACCAAACCTTCAACGCCGTCTTCGATGCGTACAAACGCGCCGTAGTCAGTAAGATTAGATACCGTACCTGTGACTTTCTTGCCAATTGGTAAGCGATCAGAAATGTTATCCCAAGGGCTGGCAGTTAACTGCTTAAGACCCAGTGATACGCGCATCTTCTCTTTATCGTAGTTAAGTACTTTAACGGTAATTTTGTCACCGATTGTTAGCTTTTCAGATGGGTGGTTAACACGCGTCCAAGAAATATCTGTAATGTGTAATAAGCCATCAACACCGCCCAAGTCAACAAATGCGCCGTAATCAGCAAGGTTCTTGACGATGCCTTCGATTTCTTTGCCTTCTTCAAGCGTTTCAAGTAGCGCTTCGCGATCTGCTGAGTTAGCCTCTTGCATAACCGCTTTTCTAGAAATAACAATATTATTTCTAACTTCGTCCATTTTAATAACGATGGCTTCAATTTCTTGACCGGTTAGGTACGAGAAATCTTTAACCGGGCGAACATCAACTAATGAGCCTGGTAAGAATGCTTTAACAACGCCAATATCAACGGTAAGTCCGCCTTTAACAGCGCCAGTCACAATACCTGTAACCGTTTCTTTAGAGTTCATTGCAGTTTCTAGTGATTGCCACAATTTAATGCGTTTTGCATCTGCGTGTGACAATAAAGTATTGCCCAAGCCGTCATCGATTGATTTAAGCGCAACTTCTACAACATCGCCCTCTGCAACTTCGATTTCGCCTTGTGGGTTTTTAAATTCGTCTAGAGAGATGAAACCCTCTGATTTTAGTCCAACGTTAACAATCGCTTTTTCGCGATTAATACTAACGACTGTGCCCATTAATAAGGCGCCTACTTTTACGTTTTGTTGTTCTACACTGTTTTCAAACAGTTCTGCAAATGATTCTGACATAGTTTATTTTTTGATATTGACCGGTAATTTTTTAGGCTATTTACGGTGTACGCCTAATACATATCGGGTTAGTTTATTTATAAAGCTTAACCGCTTAAGCTTTAACCAGTTTGCTCACTTGAGCAATAACCTCATCTAATGATAACTCAGTGGTATCAATGATAAGAGCATCTTTTGCAGGTTTAAGTGGTGCGTGTTTGCGCGAGCTATCTCGCGCATCTCGCGCCTCAACCTCTGCTAAGATTTGCGCTATTATACCCTGATGGCCTTGCGCCTGCAATTGTTTTAGGCGCCTATTAGCGCGCTGCATACTGCTTGCTGTTAAGTAAACTTTAAAGCTTGCATTTTTAAAAACCACCGTGCCCATGTCGCGCCCGTCAGCCACCAATCCTGGCATTACCGCAAAATCTTGTTGACGTTTTAAAAGTGCGGTGCGAACCACGCCAATAGCAGCGATTTTAGAGGCCATTGCGCCAGTTTTTTCGGTGCGTAGCGTTTTTGACACATCTTCGCCATCTAAATAAACACTCACCAGTTCGCTATCTTTATGAGTTTTAAAGGATAGATCTAGATTTTGAGCGATTTGCTCTAAGGCTCTTTCGTCAGTTATATCAATCCCCCTACTCTCTACCGCCAAGGCAAAAGCTCGATAAATAGCGCCAGAATCTAATAAATGCCAGCCCATTTTTTGCGCTATTACTCGCGCAACCGTGCCTTTACCCACCCCGCTAGGACCGTCAATGGTTAAAACAGGAATCATGCTTTAACTCTTTTAATCATTTTTTTTAACCTCTGTAATCGTCTTTAATATTAAAATCTAATCATACCTTTAAGCGAGTATTTTATTCTTTTACAAGACGGGTTTTAAAAATACGGAAGAAGTTTAGATTTGCTAAACGACTGAGTAATTTTGAGAATCCAACGCAGTAAAAGGAGAAAAGATGACACTTAAAGTTCGGGCCGCACCCCAAGAGTACTTCTTTGATTAACCCATTTCATGATTTAATCTCAGGGCGCATATGCGGAAAAAGTAGTACATCGCGAATCGAGGGCGAATCGGTGAATAACATCACCAAGCGGTCAATACCAATACCTTCGCCAGCGGTTGGCGGCATGCCGTACTCTAAGGCGCGAATGTAATCGCCGTCATAAAACATAGCCTCATCATCGCCCGCCTCTTTTTCGGCGACTTGCGCCAAAAATCGTTGTTTTTGATCTTGCGCATCATTCAGCTCAGAAAACCCATTGGCGATTTCACGTCCGCCAATAAATAGCTCAAAACGATCGGTAATAAACGGGTCATCGTCATTGCGCCTTGCAAGTGGCGATACTTCAGTTGGATACTGGGTGATAAATGTCGGCTGCATCAGTTTTTCTTCTACCGCAATTTCAAAAATTTCAATTTGAATTTTGCCTAAACCCCAGTTGTCTTTAACTTCAATACCGAGCCTTAAAGCCGTTGCCTTGGCGTTAGCTTCACTCAAATCCTCGGCTTTAAAGCTTGGGTTGTATGCAAGGATTGAATCAAACACGCTAATGCGCTTAAACGCCTTGGAAAAATCAAAATCATCGCCTTGATAATGAATACTCGCACTGCCGCATACATCAAGCGCAATACCGCGAAATAGCTTTTCAGTCAGATCCATCAAATCATGATAAGTGGCATACGCCTGATAAAACTCAATCATGGTAAATTCTGGATTATGACGGGTTGATAAGCCTTCATTTCTAAAATTACGATTAATTTCAAATACCCGGTCCATACCGCCAACCACCAAACGCTTCAGATAAAGCTCAGGCGCGATGCGCAAAAACATTTGCATGTCTAGGGCGTTATGATGCGTCTCAAACGGCTTAGCAGTAGCGCCGCCAGGAATGGTTTGTAACATTGGCGTTTCTACTTCGATAAAATCCGCCTCATTAAAAAAATTGCGAATGTAACTTACAATGGCGCTGCGGCGTTTAAAAGTGTTACGGGTTTGCTCGTTGGTAATGAGATCGACATAACGCTGACGGTAGCGTATTTCTTGATCAGAAAGACCGTGGAATTTTTCAGGTAATGGGCGCAATGATTTGGTTAATAGTTTAATATCACTAATGCGGATTGACAATTCGCCAACGTTGGTTTTAAACAAAGTACCTGTAGCGCCAATGATATCGCCAATATCCCATTTTTTGAATTGCTCGTTATAAAAACCCTCGGCCAATTCATCGCGCGTAACAAACAACTGGATTTGCCCGCTTGAATCTTGCAATGTGGCAAAGCTGGCTTTACCCATAACGCGTTTTAGCATCATGCGTCCTGCTACGCAAACCTTGATGTTTTTCTCTACTAAATCTTCTTTTGAAAATTGGTCGTATTCATTGATGATGTTTTTTGCTAAATGCTCAGGTTTAAAATTATTAACAAATGGATTACCCTGCTCTCTTAGTTTGTCTAGCTTTTCTTTTCTTTGTGTGATTAGTTTGTTGTCGTCTTGATTACTCATAAGTTTTATTGGTGCGTTTTATGTTCTAATTCTTGTTGTGCAAGCTTTTTGGCTTTGGTTAAATCCTGCTCTGATTGTTCTGTGTTACCCATGCGCTTGAATAAAGTACCGCGATTATAATAGGCTTGATAAAAATTTGTATCCAATTCCAAGGCTTTATTCAAATCTTTTAGGGCTAATTCGTCTTCGTTGGTTTTGATATAAGCATTGCCGCGGTTGTAAATAGCAGCGATGTAATGCTGGTCTAGCTCAATTGCTTGCGAATAGGCGTTAATAGCATCAGTGCTTTGATCAAGCTGATCATAACAATTACCCAAATTATTAAAAGCGCCACTATCAGTATTGTTTAGCTTAATGGCCTTTTTAAAATAGCCAATGGCCGCATCAAAATTTTGTTTTTCTTGGGCTAAATATGCCAAACAAAAATAAGCCTCTGCACTGTTAGGATTAGCTTTAATAGCGTTTGACATGCTTTCAATTGCCAAGTCATCATTGCCCTGCATTTGGTGCAAATTACCCAAACTAAGATGCGCATTAGCTTTAAGATTATTATCTGTAGATACATGATTAAGCAGGCCATTCCAAGCCTGAATAGCCTTAGATAATTCGCCATTTTTTTGGTACGTATAAGCGCTAACCATTAAATCACTGAGCTGCGTTTTTAGGTTCATGACAAAGTAATGATTAGTTTTCTAGTATTGTTGCCGGCGCGGTGCTCATATAAATACAGACCTTGGAATTCGCCTAAAGCCAGCTGGCCATTAATAATGGGGATGGTTTTTTGCTCTCCTGTCAAAATCGTTCTAATATGAGCTGACATGTCAAAGTCGCCCTCAGTGCAATGCCGATAATCAGGATCAGCATCTGTGATAGTTTTAGTGAGATAATCTTCAACATCCAACAACAAATTAGCATCTTCATTGCCCGTAATCATCAGTGCTGCAGAAGTGTGGGTGACGAATATATGGCATAACTGCGCCGCTGCATTGTTAATCAATGCGTTAACTTGTGCGCCAATCTCTATAGCGCCGCGCCCGCGGGTGTTAATCGTTAACTGCTGTTGACTCACTTAAGTAAATCCTTGGCTTTTTGGGTGTCAATTTTTTCAGAGTTTTTAACCGGTTTTTTAGTAATGGCGCGAATAAAGAAAAACAAACCTAAAACTAAAAATGCAAAAGGCGCATACCATAACAAATAAGTATTTTTATTCACAGGCGGCTTAAAAACCACAAAATTGCCATAACGATCAGTCATAAATTTTCGAATATTATCATCAGTTTTTTTGTCAATAATAAGCTCACGTACTTTTTCACGTAAATCTTTTGCCAAACCTGCATTGGAGCCGCCAATACTCTGGCCTTGGCAAACCGGACAGCGAATTTCGCCAATCAAACTCCGATAGCGCTGCTCTTGTTTCGTATCTGTAAAACTTTTTGCATCAATACTTTCAGCAAACGCGCTTTGAAATATTAATAACATCATGCATAAGCTAACTCTTTTAAATAAGGTCATTGTTTGGGTAAAATTTTGCATACTTAACTTTTCAATTATAAAACTTAGATTTTACACCTGTCAACAGGTATAAAAAACAGACCCATGCCATTAATTACACTTGACAATATTTCCTTAAGTTTCTCAGATAAGCCTATTTTAAACCAGGTCAGCTCAACCATTCTCAAGGGTGACAAAATCGCTCTGATTGGCCGCAATGGCGAAGGCAAGTCTACTTTTATGCGCATTTTAGCCAGCACGATTGAGCCAGATGACGGTATGCTTAAGGTTAAAAATGGCATTAAAATTAGTTATTTAGAGCAAACTCCGCCTGAAGACAATGATAAAAATCTTTTTGATATTGTTGCCGAGGGCTTGGGGGAAATAGGCGATATTCTTACCCAATATCAACATCTGATTAGCAACGAAAAATTGGATCAAGCAGCGCAATACCAACAAAAAATAGATCAGTTGGATGGTTGGCAATATTTGCATCAAATCGAAGCCATTCTGAATCGTTTTAATTTGAATGCAGAAACCATTCTTTCAACTTTATCAGGCGGTTGGCGCAGGCGCGTTATGCTTGCCAGAGCGCTGATTCAGCAGCCCGATATTCTGCTGCTTGACGAGCCCACCAACCACATGGATATTACCGCTATTCTTGATCTTGAAAGAATGCTCAAAGAATATCATGGAACCTTGGTGATTATCAGTCATGACCGCTCATTTATTGCTGGCATCGTCAACAAGGTATTTGATTTAGATCGCGGCAATTTAAGTGTTTTTGATTGTAATTACAAAGATTATGTTAAACGTAAAGGCAGTCAGCTTCATGCAGAAGAAATTGCCAATGCGCGTTTTGACAAAAAACTCGCTCAAGAAGAAACCTGGATTAGGCAAGGCATTAAAGCGCGGCGCACCCGTAATGAAGGCCGAGTTAGGGCGCTCGAATCAATGCGTCAGTCGTTTGTAAATAGGCGCGCTAAAAAAGGCAACGTTAAAATTCATGCACTTGAAGATGAAAACAGGGTTTCAAAAGTGGTGTTTGAAGTTAAAAAAATATCCTATGATATTGCTGGATTAGAACTGGTTAGAGATTTTTCCATGCTGGTTTTAAAGGGCGAAAAAATTGGTATTATTGGTGGCAATGGCACAGGAAAATCTACTTTTATCAAACTATTGCTTGACGAACTTCAGCCCACTAAAGGCACCATCCGCCGCTCAAAAACCATTCAACTGGCCTATTTTGACCAAATGCGTGAAAACCTTGATCTAAATATGAAGGCCATGGATTTTGTCTCTGGCGGTCGAGAACATATTAATATTGGCGGCAAAGATAAACACATTATCGGCTACTTACGCCAATTTTTATTCACTGGAAAACAGGCTATGGCGCCGATTAGAATGTTTTCTGGCGGCGAGAAAAACCGCTTAATGCTTGCCAAAATCCTCTCCCAGCCTGCCAATTTATTGGTATTAGATGAGCCAACCAATGATTTAGATGTAGAAACCTTAGAACTGTTAGAAGAAATGTTGGTAGATTATAGCGGCACCTTGATTCTAATCTCTCATGATAGAACCTTTTTAAACAACGTTGTTGGCTCAACCGTTGTACTTGATGGTGACGGCGTCATTAATCAATATGCCGGTGGGTATGACGATTATTTAATTCAAAGACAAGATAAAACTGAGGTAAAAAAACCCAAGCAAAAGCTTCAAGAAAAAACTCAACAGCCCGTTAATTTAGCAGTTAAAAAACTCAATTACAAGCAGCAGCAACAGCTTAAGTCTTTGCCTAATAAAATTGAAACTACTGAAACTGAAATTGCCAAAATTCAATTACAATTATCAGATCCTGAATTTTTCCAAACCGACGAATCACAAGACGCTTTAATTCGCCTAGCCAGATTAGAAGCTGATTTAGAACGTTATTTTGAGCAATGGGGGGCGTTAGAATAAATGTCTAAAATACCTTTAATTGTCGATTTAGATCACACCCTAATCAATACTGATTTATTGTACGAGTCTTCAATGGCTGTTTTAAAAAAAAGCCCGTGGTTAATACTTTTGTATCCATTTTGGTTCTTTAAGGGTAAGGGTTATTTAAAAAATCAATTGGTTAAACGTTTTAGTATCAACGCGCAAACCTTGCCCTACATTCAAGCTACGATTGATTATATTATTGAGCGCAAAAAACAAGGCTCGAAAATTATCCTGGCAACCGCCTCACACAAAGAATATGCATTTGCAGTGGCCAATCATTTTCAAACCTCTAAAAACAGTAAAACCGTTGTTAAAAATGAGCAAAATTTAGACCTATTTGCTGAAAAAACTGAAGTTTTAAAAAGCAAATCAAGCAATAATTCTTTGTTTGATGATGTGATGGCTAGCAATGCAAGCTTTAATTTATCCTCACACAATAAAGCGGCTAAATTAATCGAGCGTTTTGGAGAAAATGGCTTTGATTATATGGGCGACCATATGCGCGATATGCCGGTTTGGGAAGCGTCAAATTTGGCAATTTTAGTCAATCCTTCTGCCAAAATCATTCAAAAAACTCGGCATCTTGATACTTTGGTTATTACCCAAAAAGACGAAATTTAGCTCTGCTTATTAATCAATTTTTGAATAATATTGGTTGTATTCATGCATTTATTTGTAAAGTATTTGTTTAATACTTTTTCAAAAATCAGCTCATCAGATATGGTAGCAAACAAAGTCATTGACGATTTAAGTTTTAAACTATCAGTCTTTCCAAAAATATCTAGCGCGCTTTTTTCTTTAATATCAAGCAATATTGTAAGATATTCAAACATTCGGCGCATCAATAAGTCGTCTTCAAGATAGGCACTCGCCTCATCCAAACTTTTAATCGAATAGCGCTTATTGATTTCACTATTTCCAAGCCCGGCGATTTGCGGGAACACAAACCACATCCAGTGCGTTATTTTTTTACCTTGTTTGATTTCTTCAACAAAAGCAGGATATATCTCATTTTGAGCCATTATAAATCTTTGTAAATCAATCATCCGGCAAATATTCAGTAATGCTAAATTTAATAAGGATAGATTTATTATGTGACACTTTATTGGTCTTGGTAGTTCTTCCAGCCTTCTTTAATATTACTCCAGCCGCGCTTGGTGGCGTCCCAGGTTTTGTGTGAACCTTCGCCGATTTTGTCGCCAACTTCTGCAGCTTGCTTGCTGCCTGTAGTATTCCACCAATCTTTGGTTGCATCTACTGCTTGGTTTGATTTGTCGCTGATGTTGCTGCCAACTTCTGCAGCTTGCTTGCTGCCTGTGGTATTCCACCAATCTTTGGTTGCATCTACTGCTTGGTTTGATTTGTCGCTGATGTTGTTGCCAATTTTTTTGGCCGTGCTAGAGCCTGTTTGTTGCCACCAATTGCCAAATTTGTCTTGAAAGCGATTCAATTGACTTGAGCATCTTTGCGGTTTATCTACGTCCAAAAAACAAGAACAAGGCAGTTGTAAATCAATATCAACGAATTTTTTGCCGCTATTATTAGGCGCAATAAAATCATAAAAATAAGGACCTTTTGTTTTTGTATTTTGCTTGGTGTAATACCAAAAAGTCGAGTATTTATCCACAAATGCAAGTTGCACTGTTTGACTTTGTATTTCTGATTTTCCCAACTTAAAAAAACCTAGGCCATTTTTGCCGCTGCGCCATAAATCAGATGAAATTTCTCGCGGGTTGACTGATTTATTGTAATGGTGACCCTTTTTAGCTTGGGCAGGAATAACTTCACATAGGCTTGCATCGCCCTTATTAACGGCAATATACGCATCTGCAAAAACTTGAGTTGTGATTAATAGGCTAATTAATAGTATGATTTTTTTCATGATTTTTTTATTTTAATTGCCTTCTATAACATATGACAAAATACCTAAAAGCAAATACACCGCAGTTGTTGCCACTAAAGTAACCGCAATAACCCGCGCCATTTTGAGATTTTTTCCTAAAACCTTATTGCTAATAAACCAGACGCAATAACCCACTACAAAAGCAATTATTAAAAGACGAATTAGAAACATAAGGCTATTTTGATAAATTAAGAGTTTTTACTATTTTAGTCGCTAATGCTAAATTAATGCCCTTTACTTTTTGAATTTCATCAACCGAGGCATTTTTAATTTCTTGCAAGCCGCCAAAATAATTAAGCAGCGCGCTGCGCCTAAGCTTTCCCACGCCTTTAACCGCTTCTAAAGTAGAAGTTGTGCGATTT
Organism: Gammaproteobacteria bacterium; assembly: GCA_965222625.1. Taxonomy (GTDB): domain Bacteria; phylum Pseudomonadota; class Gammaproteobacteria; order PS1; family Pseudothioglobaceae; genus Thioglobus_A. The sequence goes on from OZ244962.1 coordinate 485,477, forward strand.
TTGCCGCGCTTGAGCCGATGATTTTTAATCGCAAAGCGGTGCGATTCATCACGAATATGATTAATTAGCATCAGCGCTGGATCATGCGGCGGTAGGTTAATTTTATGCACCTGACCCTCTTTAACAATAATTAAAGTTTCCAAGCCAGCTTTGCGTTTTTCGCCTTTGGCAACGCCAACCAATTGAATCTCATCAATGCCAATCGAGTCCATCACCATAATCGCCTGATTAAGCTGGCCTAGCCCGCCATCAATAAATACCACATCGGGCAAGGGTTTGTTGTCTTTTAATAATTTAGAATAGCGCCTAAAAACAACCTGATTCATGGCGGCGTAATCATCACCAGGCTTGATGTTATTGATGTCAAATTGGCGATATTTACTAACTTTTGGCACGCCTTTTTCAAACACCACGCACGAAGCTTTTGTGGCTTCACCCATCATATGGCTAATATCAAAGCATTCCATGGTTTCAGGTAATTTTTTAAGGCTTAAAATACTTTGCAAGTGCACTAAGGTTGATTTTTTTCTAAACCGCGCTAATAAATTTTGGTTGAGATTTTCTTTTAAAGTAAGTTTGGCAATGTTCAAATAGTGCTTTTTATCTTTGTTTGGCGTATTGATAATATGCGTATTTAGAGCGCTGGCTATGACTTTTTTATCGTCAATTTTATGACTAATAAGCAGTTGTTTTGGTGTGTTTTTGCCTAAATAATACAGCGGTAGAAAAGCGGCCAATACCCGTTCAACCGTTTGATGATTTGAATTTTTAGGCAAGATAAACTCTTGCCCGACTTGCTTTCCGCTGCGGATAAACAATACTTCAATGGCGTTGACGCCCTCTTGTTGAAAAACCGCAATCACATCTAAATCAGCGGTTGAACTTGAGGCGTGCTGTTCTTGTATTTTTCTTAAATCAATCAATTGATCGCGCATTCTAGCAGCCAGTTCAAAATCTTGATTGTTTGAGGCGCTTTGCATTTTTTCAGATATTTTATCCAAAGTCTGTTTGCCTTTGCCTGATAAAAATAAAGCCATCATATTGACATCTTGTTGATAATCATCATCATTAATATGCCCCACACAAGGCGCGCTACACAGGCCAATTTGATACTCTAAACAAGCTCTGGATCTAGATCTATAAGTGGCGTTAGTACATTGCCTGACTTTAAAAATTTTCTTGAGTAAATTTAAAGAATCACGCACCACTTGCGCCGAAGGATAAGGGCCAAAATATTGATGTTTGTCTTTTTTATTGCCCCTAAAAAACCCCACTCTCGAATGTTTATCGTTACTAATTGAAATATACGGATAACTTTTAGAGTCTTTTAGTAAGATGTTATATCTAGGCAGGTGCTGCTTAATAAGCTCAGATTCTAATAACAAAGCCTGAGTTTCAGTAACAGTAACAATCACTTTAAAGGTTTTGATATTGGCTACTAGAGCGCGCGTTTTACCATCTTCGTGCTCTTTTGAAAAATAACTAGAAACACGTTTTTTTAAATTTTTGGCTTTACCAACATAAATCACCAATCCGCGCTTATCTAACATCTGATAAACGCCTGGATTTGAGGTTAAATTTTTTAACTTTTCTTTAGCTGGCATTTATAAAAAAATAGGTAAAATAATGACATGTCTTTTACTTTAAAAAAACAATGATTAAAACACTGCTAATTATATTACTTATTTTTCAAATCAACCTTGCTTTTGCACAACTAGATGCAAAACAAGGCGATGCTTTGGTTCCAATCGACAAACAAACGGTGATCGAAATCCTTGATCCGCCAGGTACAGCGGCGCTTAATATCATGGTTAGTGCGCTGTCTTCATTTAAAGTATTGAAAAAATCAGGTGAGGATTCGTTAGAAAATACAACCAGTCTTGTAAAAATTAAAATTTTGCCATTCATCGACATAGAAACCAGCACTCAAATTACTTTAAAAAACCATTGGGGCAAGCTAAACCTACAGCAAAAACAGCTATTTATTAATTACATCTCTCAATCGTTAATTAAAGATTATGTTGGCATGCTTCACTCTTACGAGGCGCTTGATTTAGTTCAAATTTCACTGAATAGAAAAGTTAAAAGAAAAGGCAACAAAGCCATTATAACCCTTGAAGTTAAGCCAAATCCTGAAGCAAAAGCTGTACCCGTAACGTTTAAATTAATTAGAAATGATCAATGGAAAATTTATGATGTTGTATTTGCCGGCATTAGCGTTATTAAAAATTACCGTGCGCAGTTTGACTCTCATATTAAGCGCAAAGGTTTGGATAGTTTGATTAAAAAAACCTTTAAAAAACTTAATAAAAAATAATGTATAAGTTGGTTATAAAAGGCGGCTTAGCCTTAAATGGTTCGGTCAAAATTGCCGGCTCTAAAAACTCAGCTCTGCCTATTTTATTTGCTTCAATTTTGGCGGATGGCGCCATAAAACTCAACAACACCCCTCATCTAAGTGATGTTTCAACAGCGCTTAGATTGTTGATGGATATGGGCGGGGAATTTATTTTAGAATCAGACAACTCAATCCATGTTGACGCTTCGAACTTAAGCAAATTAACCGCCGAATATGCTTTGGTTAAAACTATGCGCGCCTCTATTTTAATCCTAGGACCAATGCTTGCCAAATATGGAAAAGCCAAGATTTCCTTACCTGGTGGTTGCGCCATTGGCACCAGACCTGTAAACCTGCATCTTAAAGCATTAGAAGATTTAGGCGCCAAAATTGAAGTTAAAGGCGGTTACATTTATGCAACTGCCGAAAAACTGATTGGCGCCGATGTTCATTTTGAACAAGTTACCGTTACTGCGACTGAAAACATCTTAATGGCAGCCACACTGGCTCAAGGCACGACCACCATTCATAACGCCGCCCAAGAACCAGAAATTGTAGATTTGGCTAATTGCCTGATTAAAATGGGCGCTAAAATAACCGGTGCAGGCAGCTCTACCATTACCATTGAAGGCGTTAAAAATTTATCTGGCACTACTTATAATGTTTGTTCAGATCGTATTGAGGCGGGTACTTATTTAATTGCCGGCGCCATTACAGGCGGCAAGGTTACGCTTAAAAATGTCCATTATCAATCAATGCATGCGGTGATCGAAAAACTCACTGAAGCAGGCGCCAAAATCACGCATGATGCCACAACAATTACTTTAGATATGCAAGGAAAAAGGCCAAAATCAGTCAGCATTAGAACCGGCGTTTACCCAGGGCTTCCAACCGATATGCAGGCGCAATTTTGCGCACTTAATAGTATTGCGCAGGGTGAAGCCGCTATTACTGAAACTATTTTTGAAAATCGATTTATGCACATTCCAGAGCTTTTACGTATGGGTGCAAACCTCAATTTAGAAGGTAACACGGTGATTTGCAAAGGCGTAAAATCATTAACGGGCGCAAATTTAATGGCGACTGACTTGCGCGCCTCTGCTTCATTAGTATTAGCCGGTTTAGCCGCGCACGGCACTACCACAATTGAGCGAGTCTATCATCTTGATCGCGGCTATGAAATCATTGAAGAAAAATTAAAATTACTAGGCGCCCAGATTGAGCGCATACAAAATTAGAGGTAAATATTATGTTAACCATTGCACTATCCAAAGGTAGAATTTTGCAGCAAACCTTGCCTTTATTAAAAAAAGCTGGATTAGAAATTGCTGACACAGAACTTAACTCTCGCAAGTTAATTCTGGACACTAATTTAAAAGACGTTAAAGTTATTATTGTGCGTACAACTGATGTACCTGTATTTGTACAACACGGCGCTGCTGATATGGGCATTGCTGGCAAGGATGTTTTATTAGAGCACGGCGCTAGTAATTTATTTGAAATATTAGATTTAAACATTGCCAAATGCAAACTCATGGTGGCGGCAAAATCTGCAGAGCACTTGCAGCAAAATACGCTAAAAGTTGCTACAAAATACGTCAATTCAGCCAAGCGTTATTTTCAGGAAAAATCTCAACCTTGCGAAATTATTAAACTGTATGGCGCTATGGAACTTGCGCCTGTGGTCGGATTGTCACATTGCATTGTTGATTTAGTTGACACTGGCAATACCTTAAAAGCCAACGGCCTTATTCCCCTGGAACACATTGAAGATATCAGCTCACGCTTAGTGGTTAATAGCGCTTCTTTTAAAACTAAAAATGCGCAAATTAAAACCTGGATTAGTGCTATCGAAAATAGTTTATGATTACTAAGTTATCATCTGCGCAGCCTGACTTTCAAAAAAAACTAAGCAAACTTTTAGCCTGGGAAAGCGTTTCTAATTCAGCCGTTGCTAAAACGGTTGATGATATTATTGCTAATATTCGCTTAACAGGCGATCAGGCTTTAGTTAAGTACACCAATCAGTTTGACAGGATGAGTGCATCTGGTATGGGCGAGTTGACGATTGAATTTAGCGCGTTAAAAACAGCTTTTGACAGTTTAGAAGTTAAACAAAAAACCGCTCTTAAAGCTGCAGCCGATCGCGTACGTAATTATCATCAAAAACAAAAACAAAAAACTTGGACCTACACCGAAGAAGACGGCACTTTGCTCGGTCAAAAAATAACGCCGCTTGATAGGGTTGGCTTATACGTGCCTGGCGGTAAAGCTGCCTACCCTTCTTCAGTGCTCATGAACGCCACCCCTGCTCAAGTGGCAGGCGTTGAAGAATTAATCATGGTTGTGCCTACGCCTGATGGCGTTACCAATCAGCTGGTTTTGGCAGCGGCTTATATTTCAGGCGTTACCACGGTATTTACAGTTGGCGGCGCGCAAGCAATCGCAGCGTTGGCCTACGGTACGCAAACCATCCCTAAAGTTGATAAAATTGTTGGCCCAGGTAATATCTATGTTGCTACTGCCAAACGCACTGTGTTTGGGCAGGTAGGCATTGACATGATTGCTGGTCCGAGTGAGATTTTAATTATTTGCGATGGCAAAACCAATCCTGATTGGATTGCGATGGATTTATTCTCACAAGCAGAGCACGATGAAGATGCGCAATCAATCTTGTTATGTCCAGATGCAGACTTTATTACGCAGGTTGAAACAAGCATTGCCAAACTATTACCAAGCATGGATCGAAAAGACATTATTGCCACGGCGCTCAAAAATCGCGGCGCTTTAATTCATACCAAAGACATCAATGAGGCGGTTGCGCTTTCAAACCAAATTTCCCCTGAGCATCTAGAACTTTCAGTCGCAGATCCGCAAGCCATGCTTGACGGCATTAAACACGCAGGCGCTATTTTTATGGGTAGAAACACGTGTGAGGCAATTGGTGATTATTGTGCTGGACCTAATCACGTATTACCAACTTCAGGTACGGCGCGTTTTTCTTCGCCGCTTGGGGTGTATGATTTCCAAAAAAAATCAAGTTTGATTATGGTTTCAAGCGCAGGCGCCAATACTTTAGGCGAAATTGCCGCCACTTTGGCGGATGGCGAAGGTCTGCAAGCGCACGCACAATCGGCGCGTTACAGAATTAAAAAATAATTAAACAAAGCCTCCGTTACTTTGATTTTTAGTTTTTTTAATAACAAAATTTCTGTGTTCATTATGCTGCCTTTCAAAATAGCTATGGTAATTTTTAAAAGCCCTTTGCAGGATAACACTAGCTGAAAATTCAAGATCTGCACACATATCTTCGCCATTATTCCAATGCTTTATTTCGTTTTTAACTCTGTTAATTTCTCCACATGCATTTTTTTCTTCCACCTTAAGTCCGAATATCTTCTTAACCCCTTCAATAATCTCAATAGACTTTTCCTTTAAGATGTGATTTTGTCCTTTTGATTCTAATGCCTTTCCTAATAACTCTTCACTGGCACCTGCCAAATGTATCACTGAACTATAGTTTTTATCTTTTAAATACAACTGAACTGCTAAGTCAAGAAACTCCACCGCAATATCAACTTTCTTAATACATTGACAACTCATGTATACCTTTAATACTTAAAACGGAAATTTATTACCGCCGCCCATTGGCGGCAGCTTCATTTTTGACAAATCAGGCATTTTGCCACCAGAATCACCTGCGCCTTGCATACCTGCCATTTTTGCCATCATTTTTTGCATTTTACCGCCGCCCATTTTTTTCATTTGTTTTTGCATTTTTTCAAATTGCTTGAGCAGTTTATTAACATCTTGCGGCTGCGTGCCAGAACCCTTAGCAATACGATTTTTTCGTGAGCCCTTGATGAGTTTAATGTGAGAACGCTCTTTAGGCGTCATTGAATTAATAATCGCCACCATGCGTTTGCTATCAACCCCGCCTATCATTTGGTTTTTAACATTTTGAGGAATCTGCCCCATACCCGGCATTTTATCCATCAAGGCTTCCATGCCGCCCATTTGCTCCATTTGCAATAATTGCTCGCGCATATCGGCCAAATCAAACCGGCCTTTAGACATTTTTTGAACTGATTTTTGCGCTTTTTTATGATCAACTTTACGCGATATTTCTTCCACCAAAGAAAGCACATCGCCCATGCCGAGTAAGCGTGATACGATACGGTCTGGATGGAACGGCTCAAGCGCATCAATTTTTTCGCCAACACCCAAAAATTTAATGGGTTTGCCAGTAATATGACGAACAGAAAGCGCCGCGCCGCCGCGTGCATCGCCGTCAGTTTTAGTTAAGATAATACCTGTTAATGGCAAAGCATCAGCAAACGCTTTAGCGGTGTGCGCTGCATCTTGGCCGGTCATTGAATCAACTACAAACAAGGTTTCAATTGGATTAACTTTTTTCTGCAGCGCTTTAATTTCGCTCATCATCGCTTCATCTACATGAAGACGACCTGCGGTATCAACCAAAAGTACATCGTAAAATTTTTGCTGAGCGTGTTTTTTAGCATTAGCCACAATAGCTTCTGGCTTTTGCTTGATATTTGATTCAAAAAAATCAACTTCTACTTGCTTGGCCAATACTTCTAACTGCTGTATCGCAGCCGGACGATAAACATCCGCACTCACAACCAATACTTTTTTGTTTTCTCGCTGTTTTAAATAAAGGGCTAATTTGGCAATAGAGGTGGTTTTACCCGCGCCTTGCAAGCCTGCTACCATCACTACTGCAGGCGGCTGTGCTTTAAGATCTAGGGTTTTGTTTTCGCCGCCGATAATATCTATTAGCTGCGCCTCAACCAGCTTGATAAAGGCTTGAGAAGGGCTAAGACCTTCTGCAACTTTAAGTCCAATGGCTTTTTCTTGAACCCGGTCTAAGAATACTTTAATGACTTCTAGCGCAACATCTGCCTCTAACAAGGCGCGGCGCACTTCACGGATTGCCTCTTTAATATTGGATTCAGAAAGCTTATTTTTGCCTTGTAAGGCTTTAAAGCTGTTGGACAAACGATCGGTTAAATTATCAAACATTTTTACTATTATTGAACTAAAGTATCGTATTATAGTGACTTGTATTAATTCAACCCATTAATTATGCTTTTATCTTATTTTTCTATTGCCGCTTATTTAATAGCGGCCTTGTTATTGGTGCGTTTTTTTAGCAAAAATAAACTTCAACATCCGCACCAAAAAACCACTTTTTTGTTGATTAGTTTTGCCATTATTACTCAAGCGCTCACTTTTACTAATTTTTGGACCGGTGAAGCTGTGGTATTTGGCTTAGCAAATAGCGCCTCTTTTGTTGCTTGGCTGGTTGCCATTTTGCTGCTACTTTCGTCTGTTTCCAAACCTGTTCACGCTTTGGGGATTTTGGTATATCCCTTAGCAGCAATCGCACTCGGATTTGGTATTTTATTTCCTGATACCAGTGAAAAAATCATTCCGCTGAGTATTGCCTCACACGTTTTTTTATCCATTACTGCCTACGCTCTATTGGCATTGGGCGTTTGTCAGTCGGTATTATTAAAGATTCAAGAGCGCCATTTACGCGCGCATCAAGTTAATGCATTCACCAATAAACTACCACCGCTGCAAACCATGGAAAGACTACTTTTCCAAAGTTTAAGAATTGGCTTTTATCTATTAACTTTATCATTAATATCAGGCTTTATATTTATCGATGATTTTTTTGCGCAACATTTAATACATAAAACCGCCCTATCTATGGTTGCTTGGCTGATTTTTGCAACTTTAGTGATTGGGCGAAAAGCCTTTGGTTGGCGCGGTAAACAAGCCATTACTGCTACTCAAATTGGTTTTGCTATTTTGGTTGTGGCTTATTTTGGCTCTAAGTTTGTGTTAGAGCGCTTATTGTCTTAATCGATATGCAGGACGGCTAAGAACGCTTCTTGAGGAATATCTACTCGTCCAACACTGCGCATACGCTTTTTGCCTTTTTTCTGTTTATCAAGCAATTTACGCTTACGGGAGACATCGCCGCCATAACATTTGGCCGTTACGTTTTTTCTAAGCGCTTTAACATTTGCACGAGAAATAATCTTAACGCCGATACAGGCCTGAATCGCCACATCAAACATTTGCCGCGGAATCAGTTCTTTCATTTTCTCAGCCAATTCCCTACCCTTGCGCACAGAATCATCGCGATGAATAATCAGCGCCAAAGCATCAACGGGTTCTTGGTTGATCATAATATCAAGACGAATTAGATCAGACTCTTGGTAGCGCTCAAACTGATAATCCATCGAGGCAAATCCGCGCGATACTGATTTGAGGCGATCAAAGAAATCTAGTACCACCTCGTTTAAAGGCAATTCGTAAACTAATTTCACTTGTCTGCCCATATAAGTGATGGATTTTTGCACGCCGCGTTTTTCAACACAAAGACCAATAACAGCGCCAATATACTCCTCTGTTACTAAAATATTAGCAGTAATAATTGGCTCTCTGAACTCAGCGATTGATTGATTTTCAGGCATTTTAGAAGGACTATCGACATGATGAATATTGCCTTTGTTGTCTAAAATTTCATAAATAACGGTTGGCGCTGTGGTGATTAAATCTAGGTCGTATTCGCGCTCTAATCGCTCTTGAACGATTTCCATGTGTAGCAAACCCAAAAAACCAATACGAAAACCAAAACCTAAAGCATCTGAGCTTTCAGGCTCATATTGAAGCGCTGCATCGTTCAGGCGCAACTTAGCCAGCGCATCTCGAAATTTTTCATAGTCTTCACCAGAAATTGGAAAAATACCTGCAAATACGCGCGGCTGAACTGGCTCAAAACCGGACAAAGGTTCGCTCACTGGGTTTTTAACGCTGGTAATGGTGTCGCCAACTGGTGCGCCGTCAATGTTTTTAATGTTGGCAATTAAAAACCCAACCTCGCCCGCTTTAAGGCTTGAAGTTTTAACCCGCTTAGGGGTAAAAACCCCGACTTCATCAACTGTATAATTCTCGCCGTTAGAAAATATTTTAATTTTTGTTTTGGCTTTAATTTCGCCATCAATCACTCGAATTAAAGAAACCACGCCTAGATAATTATCAAACCAAGAATCGATAATAAGCGCCTTAATTGGCGCGTCAATTTTGCCCTCTGGCGACGGTATTTTTTCCACGATTTGCTCAAGAATGTCTTGAATGCCAATGCCAGATTTGGCACTTGCATGCACCGCATCCATGGCTTCAATACCAATCACATCCTCAATTTCCTCAATCACGCGTTCAGGTTCTGCTGCAGGCAAATCGACCTTGTTAAGCACCGCGACTACCTCAAGCCCCTGATCAAGCGCTGTATAACAATTAGCCACTGTTTGCGCCTCAACCCCTTGAGAGGCGTCCACAATCAATAAAGCACCCTCGCAGGCAGATAAAGAACGCGAGACTTCATAAGAAAAATCCACGTGGCCAGGGGTGTCAATAAAATTGAGTTGATAAATCTCGCCATCTTTGGCTTTATAATCCAATGACACGCTTTGAGACTTAATGGTAATGCCGCGTTCTTTTTCAATGTCCATTGAATCAAGCACTTGCGATGACATCTCGCGGTCACTAAGCCCCCCGCAAAATTGGATAAAACGATCGGCAATGGTCGATTTACCATGATCAATATGAGCAATGATTGAAAAATTACGGATGTTGTTCATGACAGTGATAAAATGGACGTTTTAAACACAACATTATACAAGCAATGAATAAAGTTAAGCCAACTACCTGTCAAGCCACAAGCAATTTAGAAGTCAGTATTCCTGACACACAAAAGCGCTCTATTGTTTTGTATTTTTACCCCAAAGACGCCACCCCAGGCTGCACAACCGAAGGGCAAGACTTTAGAGATAATCATCAAGCTTTTATTGATGCTAACGCTGTTATTTACGGCGTTTCAAAAGACGATTTAAGTAAACATGAAAAATTCAAAGCCAAACAAGGATTCCCCTTTGAACTCATCGCTGATGTTGATGGGCAATTGTGTGAGGCGTTTGGGGTTTGGCAATTGAAAAAATTCATGGGTAAAGAATATATGGGCATTGTGCGCTCTACTTTTATCATTGACAGCGCTGGCAATATCCTTAAATCTTGGGATAAAGTTAAAGTTAAAGGTCATGTGGAAGAGGTGCTAAAAGCGCTGCAGGAATTATGAGTAACGTTGATTTTGATGAAGTAGAAAAATTTGCCGCTTTAGCATCGCGCTGGTGGGATAAAAATTCTGAGTTCAAACCCCTGCACGACATTAACCCCCTGCGCTTAGATTACATAAAACAAAAATGCGGCGGCTCACTCAAAGGCAAAAAAATCCTTGATGTTGGTTGTGGCGGCGGAATTTTGGCAGAATCTCTAGTTTTAGAAGGCGCTATCGTTACCGGTATTGACATGGCGCAGGCGGGCTTAGAAGTTGCAAAACTGCATTTGCTTGAATCAGGTTTGGAAGTTGATTATCAAAAAATTCCCGTAGAAGAATTTGCCAAGACCCGCGCAGAGCAATTTGACGTGGTTACCTGCCTAGAAATGTTGGAGCACGTGCCTGATCCAAGCTCAATTATCAAAGCTTGCAGCGAACTGGTCAAACCTGCTGGCCAGGTATTTTTCTCCACCATTAACCGCAATACAAAATCTTACTTGTTTGCGATTGTTGGCGCAGAATACATCTTAAAACTTTTGCCACAAGGTACTCATGATTGGGATAAATTTATAAAACCCAGCGAAATAGATCAGTGGTCAAGAGCTTCAAATTTATCGCTCAAAGGTATGATTGGCATGACTTACAACCCTTTTACAAAAGCCTATAAACTCGAAGATGATGTGAGCGTTAACTATCTTTGCTACTATAATAAAAACCAACATTAACCCACTTAAATTATAGATTTTTTATATGAAGAAAATTTTTTCAGCGCTCTTATTATTAATCCACTTACCTGTTCACAGCTTGTCGCCCAACGACATGCTGGTGGTGATTGGCGCGGTCAAATATTACAATGAAAATTGTCAAGGTCTTAGTCATCAGGGTATTAAAAAAATGAACAAAGCACTGAGGCATTTTGATATGGATGAAACGCCTATCTACATACTTGAGCAAAATTTTTTAGCTGCCTCAAGCTATCAAATAGCTAGCCAGCTTGGTTGTAACGGCACCAAAAATGAAGCCAATAAAGCTGGGTATGGCGGATATATTAATTAAAACTTTTGCCTAATCGCGCATGATTAACGACTGATAACTTTAAAAAGTTGTATTGTGTTCAGCCGTTTTTGGCGCATCCTGTTCGCCCAGTTCCAACACCACAAAAGCCACCGCATTAAATTTCTCATCAGACAGGCTAAGATGCGCATGTTTAATATTTTTACCCACTAAATGCAAACGCAATTTTTCACTGGGAATGAAATAAGGCTTGCCGCTGTCATTATTTCGAATGGTTAAGTCTTGGAAGCTAACAATCCTGCCAATGCCTGTGCCTAGCGCTTTTGCAAAAGCCTCTTTGGCGGCAAAACGTTTGGCGCAGTATGAGGCGCTATCACCCTTGTTGGCAAACAATAATTGCTCGTGTTCAGATAAAACGCGCTTCACAAAACCTTGTTTATTTTTGCTTAATATATGCTCAACTCGCTCAATATTAATAATATCTGTGCCAATACCGTAAATCATTTTCGAGCCTCAAGCATTAACGCTTTCATTTCAAATGTAGCGCGTTCAAGCCCAACAAACACCGCTCTGGCAATAATAGCATGGCCAATATTAAGCTCTACAATTTCAGGCAATTGTGCAATGGCTGTTGTATTTTCCAAGGTTAATCCATGCCCTGCATTAACTTGCAATCCAATCGAATGTGCATAAGTTGCCATGGACTTAATCCGTTCAAATTCTTTTTCTTGCTCGGCGCCTGCCGCATTTGCATAGTGGCCAGTATGCAATTCAATGACTGGCGCGCCGCACTCAAAAGCTGCGTCAATTTGCTGTTTTTGAGCATCAATAAAAAGTGACACAATAACTTTAGAATCTGCTAATCTAGCGCAGACATCAGTCATTCTTGAGATTTGAGCAGCGACGTCTAACCCACCTTCTGTCGTAAGTTCTTCGCGTTTTTCAGGTACTAAGCAGCAGTCTTCTGGTTTAATTTTTTGTGCAATAGCGATCATTTCATCCGTTGTTGCCATCTCTAAATTCATTTTAGTGGTGAGTTTTTCTCGCAAAATTTCAACGTCTGAATCTTGAATATGACGCCTATCTTCACGCAAATGCAGGGTAATACTGTCCGCGCCAGACTGTTCACATAACAGCGCGCCTTCAATAGGACAAGGATAAGAAGTGCCGCGAGCTTGCCTGATGGTGGCAATGTGGTCAATGTTAACGCCTAAATAAATACTCATAATGTGATACTCTCTTACTTGTTTATTTGCTAAAAAATAATGCTCGACTTTGCAAAGGTTTATTGCCCAATAATGGCTGCAATCTGAGCCGGTTTAAATCTCTGCAGGCTTTTAAATCAAGTGTTTTTGGCCTATTATCAATCTCGTTAGCCAATAGTTGATTGATTAATTTTCCTGATATTTTACCTGTAACGCTTCTATTAAATCCGCCTTGATGTTGGTATTCATAATGGGCGTCGGCCTGTATTTCATTGCCACTTATATCATGCGTCAAATCTACGCCGTAACCCAACTCTTGCAATAAATTATTTTCAAATAAACGCAATAGCCAATGACTAGAAGATGAATTATTTATGCTTAAATTTTGAATGAATTGCTTGTATATTTTGAACAATTTGTTATGCGAATCTTGCTCATGCAATAATCTGGCAATCAACTCGTTAACGTACATACCCAAAATAAGATTTTCGCCTTTAAACTGTCTAGGCGTGTCGTCCACTTCCCAATTATTCAGGCTTTTTAACTCGCCTCTACCGCTATAAGAAATCTTTAAATGTTGAAAGGTTTGTATTGGGGTTTTAGATTTGCGCAATCCGCGCCCAACCAGTCTTATTCTGCCATGCTCAAGGGTAAAAAAATCCAGCAACAATGAAGAGTCTTTAAACGCTCTACGATGAATTAAAAAAGCCGGCGTAAGATCAACTTTAGTCATATCCCAATGAAGCCAAAGAGCGTTTTGAGTCGGACCATCCCGTGGACACTTTGACCCAAAGCTTTAAGAAAACTTTACGCTCCAAGAAGCCTTCAATACTATGGCGCGCTTCAGTGCCAATAAGCTTTAACATGGCGCCTTTGTTACCGATTACAATATTTTTTTGTGATTCTTTTTCAACAAAAATACGCGCGGCAATACGTTGCATATTACCATCAAGCTCATATTGCTCAATTTCAACGGTTAGCTCATACGGCAATTCATCTTCCAAATGGCGCATTAGTTTTTCACGAATAAATTCAGCCACAACAAATTTTTCTGATCGATCGGTGACGTAGTCGGCGTCAAAAATCATGGGCTGATTTGGTAGATATTTAAGCACCAATTCTCTTAATGCCTGAGTATCACGTTTTTTAAAAGCCGATAAAGGGAATAAATCAGTCGGCTGATATTTAAGCGCAATTTTCTCTAAAAATGGCAGAACAGCTTGCGGTGATGATAATTTGTCAATTTTATTAATACACATAATAACCGGCACATCTACTTGTGCTACGTGCTCTAAAACGCGCGCATCTTCTTTGGTCCATTTATCTGCTTCAACCAGCCATAAAATCATATCAACGTCGTTAATGCTAGAGCTTGCCGCCCTATTCATATAAGCGTTAATCGCTTTTTTGTTGCCAATATGTACGCCCGGCGTGTCTACAAAAACCATTTGATAATTATCGGTTGTGCTAATCGCATGAATACGATGACGCGTTGTTTGCGGGCGATGCGAGGTAATGGAAAGTTTTTGCCCGATAAGCTCATTAACCAGCGTAGATTTACCCACATTTGGGCGACCAACAACAGCGATAAATCCTGCTTGAAATTCCATTATTTTGTCTCCTTTAATTTTTCTAAAAGTATTTGCGCACAACATTGTTCGCCGCGTTTGATGCTTTTTGCATTTTGCTGAGTCTGGATATTTTGATCCGCAAGAAAACAATTCATTGTAAAAACAGCATTATGATCTTTGCCCACCGTTTTGATTAATTCGTATTTTGGCAGGGCATTGTTACGCTTTTGCAGGTACTCTTGCAGCTGCGTTTTTGGATCTTTGAGTGAATCGTTAAGGTTGATATTATCTAGCAACTGTTTAAATAAATCCAAGATAACTCGGTTGATTGTTTCAAAATCTGAATCAACTAAAATTGCGCCGAAAATCGCCTCAACGGCGTCCGCTTGAATAGATTCACGCCGATAACCGCCGCTTTTTAATTCACCCGAGCCCAAAATCAAAATATCCGACAAATTTAAGACCAAGCCAAATTTTGCCAAGGTTTGGCCCCTAACTAAATGCGACCTAAGGCGTGATAATTTGCCCTCTTCAATATGCTCAAAGCGTTTGTACAATTCTTTAGATATGATCAAACCCAAAATGCTATCGCCTAAAAACTCAAGTCGTTCATTGTTTTTCTTGCCAACACTGCGATGCGTTAATGCCAGTTTGAGCAGTGACAAGTCTTTAAATTGATAGTTGAGTTTTTGTTGTAATTTTTCCATCTATAATGACGTAATAATAATTTAATACTTAATTTAATATGTTTTGGCAAGAAGACACCAAACAAGCCCATTTTACGCTTCCCTCAAACATTCAAGAGGTTAGCTTTAAAATCCAATCAAAAATACTACCCATGGATCATAGTTTTTTATTAGCGCAAGCGCTGCTAAAGCATTTACCTTGGCTGGCTGATATTAATGCGGGTATTCATGATATCAGCGTCGCAGATGGCAATGGTTGGGAGCAAAGCAAACAAGGCGGATTCTATTACCCTTCAAAACGCTCAAAACTGACTTTGCGCATTACCCGCGAGCATTTAAAAGAGGCAGAATCTTTGGTTGGAAAAACCCTTGATTTAGGTGATTACAAGATAAAAGTGGTTCAATTTATTAATTCAAAGTTACTTTCTACTATGCCTGTTTTGTTTGCCAAACAAGTTGCCCACGATAAAGACATGAGTGAAGAAGAATTTTTACAACACTGTTTCGAGCAGTTATCCGCTTTAAATATTAACGTTAAAAAAATGCTGGCTGGGCTTGAGCGCAGTATTCAAACTGACAATGGTATCATTCATACGCGCTCTTTAATGCTGGCTGACCTTAATAAAGATGAATCAGTGCACCTGCAAGAAATGGGTATTGGCGAGCACCGCTTATTAGGTTGCGGGCTATTTGTTGCGCAAAAAGATATCGAAACCATCAGCAACTAACCTGACGCCAGATGCGCTTGCATCAATCCTGTTTTAAGCCTACAATTGTTAGTATCTGAAATAACGACTAGGTAGGGGTTATGCGCATCATTATACTAACATTGTCACTTTTATTTTCAATCAGTCTATTTGCTCATGAACATGAGCATAAAAAACAAGGCGCGCCTGCCAGCGAACAAGTACTTTACGAATTGCCCAATTGGTTTAAAGCCACTTTTATGGATTTTTCTGAAGATTTAGAAGAAGCCGCCGAAGAAGATAAACATGTCATGATTTACTTTCATCAAAATGGCTGCCCTTATTGCACTAAATTAGTTGCAGAAAATTTTCACGATAAAGACCTAGTTGCCAAATTACAAAAAAGCTTTGATGTTATTGAAACCAATATGTGGGGCGATCGAGAGCTGGTTGATTGGCAAGGTAGAGAATTCAGCGAAAAAGAATTTTCTGCTTTTATGAAAATTCAATTTACCCCTACTCTGCTATTTCTAAATGCTAAAGGGCAAAACGTTTTAAGATTAAATGGCTACCAATCGATCGATAAAATGCACGCAACGTTGGATTACATTTCCAGCAAAAAGTACCTTGATCAAACCTATGCAAGTTATATCAACAACTTGAAACAAAATAAAGCGGGCGCGCTTAATCCACATTCTATTTTTGAATCTGCACCGCATATGTTGGCGCGCAGCAAAACCCTACCTGCCTCAAAGTACTTAGCTGTATTTTTTGAAGAGCCCAGCTGCAGGGAATGTGATTTTTTCCATACAGATTTAATGCCACTTAAGCAAACTCAAAATTATCTAAAACAAATGCAAGTAGTACGCTTTAATTCGCTTTCTGATGAAAAACTCATTACTCCGTCAGCCAAGCGCACCACAGCTAAAGATTGGTATGAATCGCTAAAACTTACCTATAAGCCTGCCATTGTATTTTTTGATAAAAATGGCACTGAAATCATCCGTAAAGACGCTTATTTTAAAGAATATCACTTACATAGTATTATGACTTACGTACTTTCTGGCGCTTATAAAAAACAACCCAATTTCCAGCGTTATATAACAGATAAGTCAGACGCGCTTAGAGAAAAAGGAATAGCGGTAGATATTTGGAAATAAGCCGATGAGCAATATTGATAAAATTTCTAATTTGTTAAGCGGAGTTTAATACTTAAACCTTTTTAACAAATTCAGATTTAAGTTTCATTGCGCCATGACCTGGGATTTTACAATCAATATTATGATCCCCTTCACATAGGCGAATATTTTTAACTTTGGTGCCCACTTTAACAGCAGACGATGTGCCTTTAATTTTCAAGTCTTTAATCACGCTCACTGTATCGCCATCAACCAATGTACTGCCATTGGCATCTTTAACAATCGTTTCTTGCTCATTTAAATCATCGATTGAAAATTCATACGCGCATTCAGGGCAAATCAATAAATTACCATCTTCATATACATATTCGGAATTACATTTTGGACAATTTGGCAGGCTCATATTTTTTTTATTAGATTATTATTACCTGAGCAGGCCTTGCACCTCTCAAGGAGGCATTAAAAAGAACCTGCTCAGGTAATAAATTAAACAGTAAATGGATATTTAATCGCGTCATGATGCTCATAGTTTAATAACTCAAAATCATCTAGGGTTACCCAAGTTTCTAGATCTTTTAAAGTTTTTATTTCTGGGTTAATTTTTAAGCTTGGCAAGGCTAATGGCTGGCGATTAAGTTGTTGGCTTTTAAAAATTTCTACTTGATTCTCATACAAATGCACATTGGATAAATGGTGACGCATTTTTTTGGCTTTTTTACCGGTAATTTGCGCAGTAATAAGCAATAAAAATGCCACTTGAAAATGATTAAACGGCTGTCCCAATGCATAATCACTACTGCGCTGATAACTCTCCAAATATAAATCATCACCCAACAAATTAAAATGGTGCGTATGCATACATGCCGGCAGACAAGCGCGATGAGTCAGATTTGGATGATTAAAAGTCATGATTTCACGCCGATCATCCACACCATTAGATAGATCTGTAACAATTTTTTGATACTGGTCAAACGGCTTATCACCTTCAATGCCCGGAAAAGCGCGCCCTATAACGCCGTAGCACAATCCCATGTCGTCTTCGCCTTTGCGGTGCGGATTGTCAAGCCAGGCTTGATTATTGTTGGCATTAGCATTCCAAGTGTTGCAACCAATTGCTCTAAATTGCGCCGCGCTACTATAACCTCTGATATAACCCAGCATTTCAGCAATGGCAGATTTCCAAAAAAGTTTTTTAGTGGTGACGACTGGCACGCTGCCATCAGATAAATCATGCTCAAAAGTCGCGCCAATAATCGCCAGTGTTTTTTGACCTGTGCGCGCATTTTCTAGCCATACACCTTCATCTAAAATTCGCTTTCCAATGTCAATATAAGCTTTCATAATTATGCAAAAACTCGCTTTTTAGTTGATTTAAATAATAAATAAACACCTAAAATAACCATTGGCAAGCTGAGCAGCTGCCCCATGGTTAGCCAATCAAATGCTAAATATCCAAGCTGCACATCAGGCACGCGAATAAACTCTGTTATAAATCTAAAGAGCCCATAAAAGATTAAAAATAAAGCAGATACTGACATCAAGGGGCGAGGTTTACGGCTATATAGCCAAAGAATAATAAACAGTATTAAACCTTCTAAAAAGGCCTGATATAACTGTGATGGAAAACGGCTAACGCCTTGTTCTTGAATAAACATACCTAGCGGGCTGGTGGTTACCTTGCCCCAGAGTTCGCCATTAATAAAATTACCCAACCTGCCAAAACCCAAACCTAGCGGTACTAACGGCGCAACAAAATCCATGGTCATAAAAAAAGTTTTATTATATTTTTTATTAAACAAAACCATGGCCAATAAAACCCCTAAAAATCCGCCATGAAACGACATGCCGCCGCCCTGAATGGCAAAAATTGATAGTGGGTCTGATAAAAAATTAGGCAAATTATAAAACAACATATAACCCAATCTACCGCCAACAATTACACCAATAGCGCCATAAAAAATCAAATCTTCAATTTGTTGAGAATTCCAATTATCTAAATTTTTGACGCGAGCCTTGGCTAAAAAATAAGCTGCTAAAAAAGCACAAAGGTACATCAATCCGTACCAATAAATTTGAATAAAACCTAGGTCAAGTGCAATGGGATTAATGTTGGGATAAATCATAAATAATTGATATGGTGCGCTCGAGGTGATTCGAACACCCGACATTTGGCTTCGGAGGCCAACACTCTATCCAGCTGAGCTACGAGCGCATATTTTGTATAAGTTAAAAAGTATCAGTTCGGTTATTCTTCAGAGCAAAATACCGCCTGCATATTAGCGACTAATTTAAGAATATTTGCATCTTTGACCTTGCATAAAATTTTATTACCATTACGCCTTGACTCAACAATACCTTTGCTTCTAAGGATGTCGATATGTTGGGAAATGTTAGATTGCGAAGAGCCAACTTGTTTAACAATTTCTAAAACGGGCATTTCGTTGTTTTTTAGCACGCATAAAATTTTAAGACGTAAGGGGTGCGCCATCGCTTTTAATGCTTTGGTTGCTTTTTCAATGTCTTCGTCTTTCTCTAATAGTGCAATTTCACTCATAATTTTCTCGTTTTTTACTAATGAATTAAAGTCTGCCTAGCATACCGTACACGCCGTATCTTCTTAGCTTAATTAAAACCATTTTTTTATAATAACTAACCAAACTGTCATTATTTAATACGACATCTGCAATTTTCCATGCTTGCGAATTATTCTTATGAAAGATTAAATCTAAAAACACGCCATATGAATAATAGCCATTAACTTTAAGTTTAACTGCAATCGAGCCAGCAGTCATTGGTCTGGCTGAAATAAACTGGAATGATGTTGAGCGCGACTGCGTGAGTCTTGATAAAAGTGAAGTAACAATGTTTTGTTTAATTTTTGCAGAAAAGTAAGCCTGCTCATCTCTACCCAATCTAAGTTTATTAACTCGTAGAATCTCACTGGCAATATGATTAAAGTCAAATAAAGGCGCCACCTCTGTTTCGATTAATTGACCAACAAGCTGCGGAGAATAAGCGGCAATAGTGGTTAATTGATTTAGTCTAACAATGGCTGTTTGAATCGTTTCAACAGGGCCTTTTGGTTTTTTAACTTTAACCACTCTGGCTATTTTTACTGGCGAATCAATATTTTTTTGCAATACTTCAGCACTTTTTACTGTTTGAGTTTCGCCAACTTCTTTTTCAGCAAGGCTCAACGCTGATAATGATAACAAAAAAGCCAGTAATCCAATATTTAATCTTCTCATTTTTTCTTCCATATAATAAAAACAAAACCAAGTAAAATCTAAAAACTATAACAACTGTTTTCACAGTATTATATTTTAACTTTGTATAGGCAGATAACTATATTATGACTTTCTTTAATTTTTTAAAATACCCCGTGCTATTGGCGCTTTTTATTACATTTTCAAGTTTTTCTTTTCAGGCGGTTGCAAAAACCAGTGCTGAAAAACAAAAATTAGAAGAATTCTTTAAAGACCTTGAAGCGTTTACCATTGTTTTTAGTGATATTAAGCAGCTATACGTTGATGATGTTGATAACAAAAAACTATTTGAAAATGCCATTAAAGGCATGGTTAGCGGTTTAGATCCGCATTCAGCTTATTTAGAGCCTAAAGAGCAAAAAGATTTAATGGAAAGCACTTCTGGCAAGTTTGGCGGGCTTGGCATTGTTATTGCTAAAAAAGATGAAGGTATTCAAGTTATTTCACCCATTGATGATACGCCTGCTTATAGAGCGGGCATTCAGGCGGGTGACTTAATTGTAAAAATTGGCGATAAACCGGTACAAAAAATGAGCCTTGAAGATGGGGTTGAGCTTATGCGCGGCGAACCTGGCACAGATATTCAAATTACAATTTCACGAAAAAACCAAAAACCTTTTGTGGTTGATATTACCCGTGAAATTATTACCATCATTACTGTTAAAGGTTACCTTTTAGAAGAGAATATTGGTTACGTACGCGTTTCTAGTTTTCAAGCGCCAACCGCTTCTTTATTAAAAGAAACTATTGATGAATTGGTTAAAGAAAATGGCGGTTTTTTAGAATCTTTAGTTTTAGATTTGCGTAATAACCCAGGCGGCATTCTAAATGGTGCGGTTGATGTTTCTAATTTGTTTATTGATAAAACCGGCTTGGTGGTTTATACCGAGGGCAGAATCGCCAATTCAAACCTAAAATTTAAAACCGAGCGCGGCGATATTTTATTAGGCTCACCAATGGTTGTTTTAATTAATGAAGGCTCGGCATCGGCATCAGAAATCGTTGCTGGCGCCCTTCAAGATCATAAACGCGCCATTATTATGGGCGCTGATTCTTTTGGTAAGGGTTCAGTGCAAACCATTATTGAGCTTAACGAAGGTTATGGACTTAAGATAACCACCGCGCGCTACTACACGCCAAATGGCCGCTCTATACAAGCCAAGGGTATTGAGCCAGACATCAAACTTAAAAACATCAGCCTTGAAAATGAAGCCGAAGAGTCGGTTATTGATATTAAAGAAAATGATCTAGAAGGACATTTAGAGCAAGAAAATTCAAACAATCTATCTGCAAATGAGATTATTGATGCCCAAGAAAAAAAACAAGCTTCTTTAGATGTTGAAGCCATTGAAAAACTCAAAAAAGACTACTTTGTTCACGAAGCTGTTAACCTTTTAAAAGCGCTGACAATTTTGGATAAATAATTAATGGCGATAACACTTTCCATTGCCAACCAAAAAGGCGGGGTTGGCAAAACAACCACAGCTGTTAATTTAAGCGCGGCTTTAAAGGCGCTTAAAAAGCGCGTATTATTGGTTGATATCGACCCCCAAGGTAACGCCACAATGGGCTGCGGCGTTGATAAACACACAATGGAAAATTCTATTTGTGAGTTGCTACTTGGCGAATGCAATATTCATAAAGCCATCATTCATGTGGATGATTCTGGCATTGATGTATTAGGCTCAAATACCGATCTGATTGCCGCTGAAGTTGCACTACTGCGCGGTAAAAATTCAGAATTTAAACTTAAAAATGCCATTAATTCAGTGGCGAGTGATTATGACTATGTGATTATTGATTGCCCGCCATCACTCAATATGCTCACCATTAACGCTTTTACCGCCTCTAACGGTATTATCATCCCTATGCAATGTGAATATTACGCCTTAGAAGGGCTTAGTGCGCTAATGAAAACCATTGAAAAAATTAAACAAACTACCAATCCAACACTTGAAATTACCGGTTTAGTAAGAACCATGTATGACGCGCGCACCAAGCTTTCAAACGAAGTTTCTTTACAGCTGCAGCAGTATTTTTCACACAAAGTATTTAAAACCATTGTTCCTAGGAATGTAAAATTAGCAGAAGCGCCCAGCTTTGGCAAAGATTCAATTAGTTATGCAAGATCTTCCAAGGGTGCAATTTCCTATATATCCTTAGCCAGCGAAGTGCTAAGAAAAACATCAATTAACTAAATTATTATGGCAAAAACTTCAAAATTAGGGCGCGGGTTGGATATTTTATTAGGTCAAGTTGGCGCTTCAACTGAAACTTCAAACAACTTAGAAATGCTAAAAGTTAGCGATCTTCAGCGCGGGAAATTTCAACCCAGAGATGACATAGACCCAGAAACGCTGAATGAACTGGCTGCGTCAATCATCTCTCAAGGCGTTATTCAACCGTTGGTTGTTAGAAAAGTAACCTACGACAAATACGAAATTATCGCCGGTGAGCGGCGCTGGCATGCTGCACAAATTGCTGGCCTTAGCGAAGTGCCTGTTATTATTCGAAAAATCAATGATCAGGTTGCTTTGGCCATTGGCCTGATTGAAAATATTCAGCGAGAATCGCTCACTTCGCTTGAAGAAGCTAAAGCCTTGCAACAGCTGATTGAGGATTTTAAAATGACTCACGAGGAAGTTTCTGGCGTTGTTGGCCGCTCAAGATCTAGCGTTAGTAACTTAATTCGGCTTTTACAACTTGGACAAGGCGCAAAAGAATTACTCAGCCAAGGCAAGATTGAAATGGGTCATGCGCGTGCACTATTGTCTCTTAGCGAAGAAGATCAGCTTTTGGCTGCTAATCAGGTAGTTGCTAAGTCGTTATCAGTGCGTCAAACAGAAGAGCTGGTTAAGCGCATTCTAAATCCAAAATCAAAAACGCCAACAATCATTGAGCCGCATATTTCTAAGCTAATGCAAAACCTATCAAAACAACTGGAATCAAAAACTGAAATTAAAGCGGTAGGTAATAAAGGTAGAATTATCATTCATTACAAATCAGCAGACGAGCTTAACAACATCTTAAATCATATTAACTAAAGTCTAACTGCTTTAATCAAACCCGCCAATTCGATTCAATTTGAGTGAATCGTCATAATGCATCCAAATCCCAAATGCCCGGCCAATGATATATTCTTCTGGCACAAAACCCCAGAAGCGTGAATCACTACTACGCGCACGATTATCACCCATCACAAAATAATGCCCTGCTGGAACCACTACTTTAATACCTTTTGAGTGCCGATTAGGGTCTAAAAGGATATCATGCGGGTTGTTTTCTAATAGCTCGCGTTTATGCTTAAACCCTGTCATCTCAGAACCTGACTCAACGCCTTGGTAATTTGCATAATCCGTATGGTTGATTTTTTCACCATTCACTTGTAATTGATCCTCATGATAAATAACTTCATCACCGGCAACGCCAATCACCCGCTTGATAAAATCAGCGCCTTGATATTTGGCATTTTTTTCATAATTAGGGTATCTGAATACAATAACGTCACCTCTTTGAGGTTTTTTAAATTCAATGATTTTTTTGTTTAAAATCGGAATACTAATGCCATAATCGAACTTAGAAACTAAAATAAAATCACCGGTTAACAAAGTCGGCATCATTGAATTAGAGGGAATCCTAAAAGGTTCTACCACGAAGCCGCGCAAAACAAATACCAATAATAAGACCGGGAAAAACTCAGCAGACCACTGCACTATTTTTGGACGATTTAAGTATTTTTCGCTTTTATTAAAGCGTAAAAAAGCAGCAAAATATATCAATTTTAAGAAGCCTTTTTTGTTAGAATTTGACTGACCCTCTTTAACAGGCTTGTTAAACAGCAAATGATCAAGGCTAACGATTAAAAAAGCGGTGACTAAAAATAAAGCTAAATAAGATGAAACATCCCAAGCAAAGAACGGTGATGCGTTTTCAAGTGTCATAATTTAATATCCATATAAAAAAAGGCTTAATAAAAAAAGAACTTATTATATAATAATTTCTTTTTATAATATTTACATTGGAGGAAATACAATGGCATTAGCAGATTTAGAAAGAGATGAGCATGGTTACTTAGTTGATCTTAACACTTGGGACGAAAGTATTGCCGAGGAAATTGCAGTAGAAGAAGGCGTTACATTAACGCCAGCGAGTTTTAAGTTAATTAGCTTCCTGCGCGCTGAATACATCAACAACAATGCTAATCAGCCCAATGAACGCAACATGGTTAAAGGTTTGAAAGACGATTGGGATGGAAAATTAGGCACAAAGGATTTGTATAACTTATTCCCTAAAGGCCCTGCCAAGCAAGCAGGCAAAATTGCAGGCCTTCCAGAAACAAGACGTAAAGGCGGTTACTAAGATTTTATTGTCTTAACTCAGCAAAAAAAAAGGGCGCTTAATCAGCGCCTTTTTTATTAGCTAAAAAACAGCTTTAAACTTCAACAATACGCATGCCTGCTGAATTAGCTAATTCAACAAAATTAGGAAAAGAAGTCATTACATTGTCAACCCCATTAATTGTAATTGGATACTCGCACCTTAAAGAAGCAATTGCAAAAGCCATTGAAATGCGGTGATCATGATCAGACTCGATTATGGCTGTTGGGCGTTTAAACTCGCCGCCTTGAATTTTAATGCCGTCGTCTAACACTTGGTTTTCAATGCCTAAAATGCTCAATCCATCAGCCATAACCTGAATACGGTCTGACTCCTTGACTCGAAGCTCGCTAGCGCCGGTTAAAACGGTTTCGCCGCGCGCACAACTGGCAGCAATAAATACCGCTGGAAACTCATCAATGGCAAGCGGTACTAATGCTTGAGGAATGTCAATACCTTTGAGTTTTGAAGATACAACTCGAATATCAGCCAATAATTCGCCGCCAATTTCGCGCTGATTTGACAAGGTGAGATTGGCGCCCATCAATTGCAAAATGTTAATCACGCCGGTGCGCGTTGGATTGATATTAACCCCTAACAAGGTGACGTCCGCCTGAGGCGCAATACACGCTGCCACCATAAAAAAAGCAGCCGATGAAATATCGCTGGGCACTTGAATTTGAGTGGCCGTTAAAGCGCTGGCGCCAGTCAGACAGATTTGATTATGATTGACTCGAACCTCATAACCCAAGCCTTTTAACATGCGCTCGGTATGATCGCGCGTGGTTGCAGGCTCACTGATGCAGGTTTGTCCTTGGGCGTACAGACCAGCCAACAAAATGCAGGATTTCACCTGAGCTGAGGCAATGGGCAGATCATAATGAATGCCTTTTAACGTTTGTCCGCCGGTAATTTTTAAAGGCGGCTTGCCATCAACACTGCTAATGACTGCGCCCATCAAAGTTAAGGGGTCAATTACCCTACCCATCGGACGTTTTGACAACGACTCATCGCCTATTAATTCACAGTCAAATGCTTGAGCTGCAAGAATGCCAGACATAAGTCTCATGGAAGTGCCTGAGTTGCCTAAATCCAAGGCTTTTTCGGGTTTTTTTAAGCCGTTAATGCCAACCCCATGAATGGTAACATTATCGCCATCACGCTCAATTTTAACGCCCATGGCTTGAAATGCTTTTAAGGTCGATAAAGCGTCTTCACCTTCTAAAAAGCCACTAATTTTTGTTATTCCATTTGCCAAAGACCCGAGTATAATAGATCTGTGAGAAATGGATTTGTCGCCTGGAACTTTTAAATCACCTGACAAAGTTGTTGCTGGACTTGCTATAAATTGACTCATATTTTGTCTCTAATTGTTTAACCAGCTATCTCTTGCAGATTTCGCGTCAGTGAACAGCTGCTCTAGTTCTTTTGCTTGATTGTTTTTAATAAGGCTTACCAACTGTTCTAAATTTTGCTGATAACCCTGAATATGTTTAATAATTTGCTCAGGATTATTAATGCAAATATCACGCCACATCAACGCATCACTCGAGGCAATACGAGTGAAATCCTTAAAACCGCCCGCTGCATAATCACAAGCCTGCGGGTTATTAGTCATTAGATAATCCATCAGTGAAAACGCCAACATATGCGGCAGGTGCGAGGTCATTGCTAACAAATCATCGTGTTTATTTTTGTCCATAATTTCTACCTGAGCGCCCACACTTTGCCATAAATCACTCACACTATCAACAGCTTGAGTATCGGCATTCGCCTCAGGGGTAATGATCACGCGCTTATTTTGAAACAAACTAGCATCCGCCGCCTCGATGCCGCTTTGTTCTTTTCCAGCAATCGGATGAGCAGGAATGAATTTGCTCGGCATTTGCCCAAATACTTGCTTGGCAGTTTTAACCACATTAGCTTTGGTACTACCGACATCGCAGATAATCATTTGCTCAGTTAGATGCGGTTTGATCATTTTTAAAACGGCTTCAATACTATTAACAGGCGTGGCAATCAACACCAAATCAATGCCTTGCAATGCTTGCTCAATGTCTAAATAATATTCATCAATAACGGTTAACTGTTTGGCTTTGATTAAGTTTTTTTCATTTTTGCCAAAACCAACAATATTTATTGTCTGGCGTGATTTTTTTAAGCCCGCTGCAAAAGAGCCGCCCATTAAACCTACGCCAATAATACAAATTTTGTTTATCATAATATCGATTTTAAGGCGTGAAGAAAGCCTGAAATTTCTTTAGAAGTGCCAATTGAAACTCTTAAATAATTTTTCATTTCTACCGGGCGCACAATAAATCCAAGTGCTAATAATTGCTGATACAACTTAGGCGCATCGTCCACTTTAACTGAAATAAAATTTGCAAAAGAAGGAATATAGTCTAGTCCTAATTTATCAAACCCCTCTGCAAGCTGCTTGAGTCCATTTTTATTAGCAGTCACTGAGCGCACCAAATGAGATTGATCGCTTAGCGCAGCAACCGCAGCCACTTGAGCAATATGGTTAACATTAAAAGGCTGGCGAATGCGATTCAGATAATCAGCAATTGTGCTATTTGAAAGTGCATAACCCACTCTTAACCCGGCCAAACCGTACGCCTTTGAAAATGTGCGAGTAATGATTAAATTGTCAAATTCTTTAAGCCAATTAAGGGCTAAATCCGAAGCATTAAGATATTCAAAATAAGCCTGATCTAAAACCACAGTAATTGAACTTGGTACGCGAGATAAAAAAGCATTTAACACCCCATCTGCCAGTAAAGTGCCGGTTGGATTGTTAGGATTGGCAATAAAAATAAGTTTGGTATTGTGCGTAATTGCAAGCAGCATGGCTTCTAAATCATGGCCAAAATCTTTTGCTTTAGTGATTACCGCTTGAGCGCCAAGTGCTTTTGTTGCGAGCGGATAAACCACAAATGCGTATTCTGAAAATATCACTTCATCTTCGGGTTTGCAAACATAAGCTTTGGCAATTAATTCCAAAATATCATTTGAGCCATTGCCCAAAGTAATTGACTCTACCGCAACATTAAGATGCTGACCAATGGCTTTTTTAAGCTCAAAACCATTACCATCTGGATAGCGATTGACTTGCGTCACTGCTTGGGTCATCGCTTCTAAAGTTTTTTGTCCAAGTCCTAATGGGTTTTCATTACTGGCCAGTTTTACAACCCGCTCAAGACCTAATTCACGCTGCAGCTCACTAATAGGTTTGCCGCCCTGATAAGGGCTTAAAGATTTTATACTGGTGCAAACACTCATAAAACAGCAACGGGGTATGAGCCTAAAATACTGACTTTTTGCACGCGCTGAGCCACCGCAGATAAAGCTGATTTAACTTTATCATCGTCTTGATGACCTTCAATATCAATCAGGAATAAATACTCCCATTTAACCCCAGGCAGTGGATGTCTGGCCAATTGCACCATATTGATATTCTGCTTTTTAAAAGGCTCAAGCAAATCAAATAGTGCGCCTGACTCATGTTTAGTTGTAACCAGAATGGAGGTTTTATCCACGCCTGAAGGTTTGACAAATTCTTTGCTTAAAATTAAAAATCGAGTGGTATTACCGACTTTATCTTCAATATTTTTTGCCACGCGTTCAAGCTCGTACAAACTTAAAGCCGCCTCGGACGCAATGGCGCCGGCGCCAATTTCATCTTTAACAATACGCGCTGCTAATGCATTAGAAGAAACCGCTTTGAGTTGTGCATTTGGATAATGATTAGCCAACCAACGCTGACACTGATCAAGCGCTTGCTGATGTGCGTAAATGGTTTTTATTTGGACGGATTGATCGGCGCTCATAAGTTGATGCTGGATTGAGATTTCTACCTCGCCGCAAATTTTAAGATCTTGCGAATAAAGCATGTCAATGGTCGCACCAACAACGCCGTTAGAGGAATTTTCAATTGGCACGACGCCATAATGTGCATTGCCCTTTTCTACTTGTAAGAAAATTTCATCAATACTGCCACAATCAAGCGTGCAAACTGCGTGGCCGAAATGTTTAAGCGCCGCTTCTTGAGTAAAAGTGCCTTCAGGGCCTAAATAGGCAATATTAAGCGGCTGTTCGAGCGCCAAACAAGCAGACATGATTTCTCGAAAAATGTGCGCCATGTCTTTGCCTTTTAACTGGCTTTTATTGCGCTCAATGATGGTGCGCAATACCTGAGCCTCACGCTCAGGCCGATAAAAAATACTATTAACATCCTCAATTTTTTTAACCTGCGCCACCGCGCCAGCCAAATCCGCACGATCACCAATAAGCGCTTGGATTTTTTTGTCTAGTGCATCGATTTCAATGCGCAGCTCTGCCAGTGTTTTTTTATCCATAGTGTTTCTCAAAATCAGCCATAAATTCAATCAGCGCGTCAACCCCGCTTTGAGGCATTGCATTGTAAATACTAGCGCGCATACCGCCCACAGACTTGTGACCTTTTAATGTTAATAAGTTAGCATTATAAGAGGTTTCTAAGAACAATTTATCAAGACTTTCATCAGCCAAACTAAACGGAATGTTCATTCGTGAGCGGTATTTTGGATTGACTGGGTTTGAATAAAAATCAGATGCGTCAATTGCTTGATATAATTTTTGCGCTTTATTCTTGTTAATCACTTCTATAGCGCTAATGCCGCCTTGATCTTTAAGCCATTCAAAAACCCGCCCTGCCACATACCAAGGGAAGGTTGATGGGGTGTTATACATTGAATCGTTATTAGTTTGAGTTGCGTAATCAAACAATATTGGTTGCTTGGCAAGTACGTTACCAATTAAATCCTCACGCACAATGACAATTGCTAAGCCGGAAATACCGATGTTTTTTTGTGCCCCTGCGTAAATTACGCCAAACTTTGAGACGTCAATTTCGCGCGACAAAATACTGGATGACATATCTGCCACAACCGGCATATCTACTGCTGGAATATAATCAAACTCCAAGCCAGCAATGGTTTCATTTGGGGTGTAATGCAGATAGGCAGCATCTTGATCAATTTTCCAATTAGAAAAATCTTCAATATCGGTAAAATTATTAGCGCTGCTATCCGTGCAAATGTTCACGTTTGCATAACGCTTAGCCTCAGCAATAGCTTTGACTGACCAATGGCCGGTATTGGCATAATTAACGCTGGTTTTGCCGCGCAATAAATTAATCGGCACCATAGAAAATTGGCTAGAGGCGCCACCTTGTAAAAATAACACCTTGTAATTGTCAGGAATATTCATCAAATCACGCAAGTCCTGCTGCGCTTTTTGCGCAACCTGCATAAAATCAGCGCCGCGATGTGAGATTTCCATTACCGAGGCTCTGGCATTGCCATATTCAGTTAATTCTGCTTGCATTTGACTCAATACTGGCTTTGGCAACATGGCTGGACCGGCGCTAAAATTATAAATCTCGCTCATTGACTATATTCCTAAAATATTTTTAAATTTATTTTACTTTACTTTACTTTAAAAACTTTTATAATATGCTCAAAATTTGAATCCCTGGAAGTTAGTTAAATTCTAACACTGCCCTCGCAACGGTAAAGTCCGATACATATTTAAATTCAATATTAACAACTACGATGGGTAGTGAGTTAGATTAATGCACGTCCGCATCATGTCTGCTCGCACCGATTAAATATTAAACGCAGCAATCATGAATATCAAACAATCCTCTTTAATTTTTAGTATATCAGCGCTAATATTTACCAGTGCAACGAATGCAGCATTAGGCCCCGTTGCTGTTTATCTAAATACTGAATATCGTACTAATAGTCCAGTAATTGGTTCGATTTCTTCAACACTTAGCTTTAGTGCCGATGACATTCAAGCGACAGGTGCCAATACTTTTTTAGATTTTTTAGCAAGTGTTCCTAGCGTTGGTTTGGTGAATGCACAAGGTAATGTGCCCGCTGTATTCATGCGTGGCAATAAGCCAGAGCACACTTTATTCTTGGTTGACGGCATTAGTATTAACGACATCTCATCAGTGAATGGCGCAATTTCAAATGGATTAGCAGATATTGCACTAAGCGATATTGAGAAAATTGATATTATTAAAGGTTCGGGTTCAGTTTTATACGGCTCGTCTGCTATTGCTGGGGTGATTAGCATTACCACTAAAAAAGGTGCAGATGGCTCAAGCGCAACACTAAACACCAAATTTGGCACGCACAATTCTAAAACTTACGCACTATCAGCCAGTGCTGGTGGTGAAGCTGGCTTTGTCAGATTTACCCATAACCAATACACAACTGATGGCATTAGTGTGCGCACTGACGATACACTTAACGACGCAGATGGCATTGATAATCGCGCCACACAAATCAAAGCTGGCAACAAGCACTATGATATTAACTATTCAGAAAACAGCCATAAAAACGCCTATGATCGTTGTTATGATGCCAACATTTTTGCCGTTGTTGATTTGTGTTCAGCAGATAGAAAGCTCAATAAAATAGCCATTAACACCCATCAAACACTGAGCGATATATGGGATGCAAAATTATCTCTTGCGCAAACCAAGACTACTGTGAACACTTATGTAAATGGCCTTATTACCACTGCTTTTGGCGCTAGTGACAACTATAAAAGCACCCATATAACCCTATTAAACGATATTAAATTTGACGCCGCCTTATTGAATGTTGGTTTGTCAAAAGTTAATGATGAAAATACCACAACTAAAGACAAACTATCTCATAAAAATGTATTTATAAATTGGCAAAATAACATTGAAAATATGGATATTAACGTAGGCACTCGCTATATTAAACATGATGAATTTGGGGCTCATGTTGTTTACAATACTGGTATTGGAAAATACTTAAACAACAACCTTAAATTAACCGCAAATTACAATACTGGGTTTAATTCGCCCACCATCAGGCAAGTATCTGACCCTGCAAACCCTTTTAGAATCAAGCCAGAAACCTCAAAAAACATCAATCTAGCTTTAAGCAAGCAACACGCTTGGGGGCAAATAAGTATTGAATGGTATAAAAATACAATTACTGACTTAATTGTTGGTAAGTTTGACCCTATTACTTTTGATTCTTTAGGGTATGTAAACGAGCAACAGCAAAAAATCAAAGGCATTGAAGTGTCATTAAATGCTAATATTTCTGACTACAACATTAATTTTAGCCACAACTACAATGAAAGTAGAAAAAATAATGAAACCACGCAAGACCTCAGAAGGCCTAAAAATATCACTAATTTAACAATCGGCAAACAGTACAATAAACTCAACTCAAGCATTCAAATTATCAAAAAATCATCTAGCTTAGATTTTGGCTCTGTTAAATTAGACGGCTATACGCTGATTAATTTATCAACTAATTACGCTATTAAAAAAAACGCCAAGCTATCGCTGAATATTAACAACATCACTGATAAAAATTATACTGTCGTTAACAACTATAACCAACTTGGCAGAACGCTTGAAATAGGTTTAACTTATAATTTCTAAAAGCTAAACTATGAAGCATGGCGGCTTTGTCTTTGTCGATTGGTAACAAAATTGACTATAATAGAAAATACCTACTAAATATTAATGAGATGCCAAATGACTAACCAAATTAACAAAACTAAAACCTTATTTGCTGTGTTTATCATGGTGCTTTTAATGATTGCCACCCGCGGGCATATTAATTGGCTAACAAGCATTGTGCATCTGCCTGATTTCACCCTGCCAGCCTTATTGATTGCTGGCATTTATTTGCGAAAATTTTGGACCGCTTTTGTGATTATTGTCGCTGCTGTTGCGATTGATAATTACGCAATCCTGCATGAAGGCGTTAGCGCCAATTGCATCACCCCTGCTTATAGCATTTTGCCCTTGACTTATTACGCAGTTTTTTGGACAGGCAAATACATCAGCAGCCTTAACATTAATGCCAATATCATTAAAAATTCATTGATTATCGCCACCACTATAAGTCTTCAATGGCTCATTGCTACTTCAAGCTATTATTTTTTTACAACGGCTTACGCAAACACTGGCTGGACTAACTTTGGCGCTTATATGGCCCAATGGTCAATGGTTGAAATTCTGCCTATGCTTTATTGGATGGCAGTTGTATCAATCGTCTTTACTTTAAATCATCGCTATTCATTTATTGCTTATTTTTCAGCTAAAAAAAGCTAAAAACAGCCCGTGTCTGACGACCAATATAAAGCCAGAATGCAGCGCAAGAAAGCGCATATTGACACGCGCATAGAAGCGGCTAATATCGATCGAGGTATCATCGTCCTATTAACCGGCAATGGCAAAGGCAAATCTTCTTCGGCTTTAGGTATGGTTTGCCGCGCTTTAGGTTATAGCATGAAAGTCGCTATTGCTAAGTTTTTAAAAGGCGAACAAGAATCTGGTGAGGATGTTTTTCTTGCTCGCCAGCCTAATGTGCAAACTGTATTTATGAAAACTGGCTTTACTTGGGACACGCAAGACAAGGCTTATGATACAAAAATGGCAGTTGAAACTTGGGAAAAAGCCCAAAGCTATTTAGCAGATGAATCAATTGATTTAGTGGTGCTTGACGAACTCACTTATATGCTTAATTACAAGTACCTAGATCAGCAACAAATTTTAACTGCGCTTAAAAATCGCCCAGTAAATCAACACGTAGTTATTACCGGTAGAGCTGCTTCAGAAGGTTTGATTGAACTTGCTGATACCGTGAGCGAAATCAAAGATATTAAACACGCCTTTAGCGCAAATATCAAAGCACAAAAAGGCATTGATTTATAATCTGGGAAAGTGGGGAAGGCCTTGCCTTCCCCAGATTGATATTTAAGTATTTTCGCTCATATACTGCAAAGCTTGATACAAATATTCCACTGAGACAATTTTTAGACCTTTAGGCACTTTTTTAGACGAGTTGCCCTTGGGTATGATTGCCACCTTAAAGCCGTGTTTTTGCGCCTCTGATAGGCGTTCTTCTGCATTATAAACGGGGCGCACTTCACCCGTTAAGCCGACTTCGCCAAAGGCTATCCAATCTTTAGGGATGACTTTATTTCTCAGGCTTGACATGATCGCCAACATTACCACCAAGTCAGAAGCGGTTTCATTGACTTTAATGCCGCCTACTACATTGATAAACACATCTTGATCATGCGTCTCTACCCCGCCATGTTTATGTAATATGGCTAATTGCAAAGCCAGGCGGTTTTGCTCCAAACCCACGCTGACGCGCTTAGGATTGCCCAGCGCCTGATCCACCAAAGCTTGCACTTCAACCATTAGTGGTCGAGTGGCTTCGCGCGTTACCATTACCATAGAACCTGGTGATGGCTTGGCTTGGTTAGATAAAAAAATTGCCGAAGGATTTTCAACTTGCTGCAAGCCGCGCTCGCCCATGGCAAAAACACTGATTTCATTCACCGCACCAAACCGATTTTTGACCGCGCGAATAATACGATAGCGCCCGCCAGCGTCGCCTTCAAAATAAAGCACTGCATCCACCATATGCTCCAAAATTCTTGGGCCCGCTAAAGCCCCGCCCTTGGTTACGTGTCCAATCATCAGCAAAATGGTATTGGTTTGTTTGGCGTATTGCGTAAGCTGCGCAGCGCAGTCGCGCACTTGAGTGACCGATCCAGGCGCCGAAGTCGAGCCATCTGTTGCCAAGGTTTGAATAGAATCAATCACAATTACTTTTGGTTGCAACTGCTTGGCCAGTTTGATAATTTTTTCTAAGTGGGTTTCGCTAAGTAATAAAATATCTTCTGTGATACCTAAACGAATCGCGCGATCGCTAATTTGCTGCGCCGATTCCTCACCGCTAACGTATAAAGTGGTGTTATCTTTGTTAATGGCTGCCATGGCTTGCAAAATTAAGGTCGATTTACCAATGCCTGGATCGCCGCCAATCAGCACCACTGAGCCGTCCACCAAGCCGCCGCCGAGCGTACGATCAAGTTCACTCAGACCCGTTGACAGTCTTGCTGTGTTTTCATGTTTAATAGCTGCTAAGTTTTGAACCTTTGAAGGCGGCAAGTCTTTAAGAATGTCAGGCTTGGATGAGTTAGTTTGAGAAAGTGTTATTTCTTCCAAGGCGTTCCAAGCCTTACAATCTAAACACTGCCCTGCCCACTGAGGATGAGATGCGCCGCATTCACGGCAGACAAATTCTATTTTAGTTTTTGCCATTATAAAGCTGCTATTTATTCATGAGTTTTTCAATCTCATGTTTAAAAGCTTCAATATCTTGAAATTGACGATACACCGAAGCAAAGCGAATATATGCCACTTCATCAAGTGATTTTAATTCTTCCATCACCCACTCGCCAATTTTTGACGCAGCTACTTCACGCTCAGCTTGAGCCATTAATTTGCGCGAAATACGTGCAATAGCTGTTTCGATTTGCGAGGTTTTGACGGGGCGCTTTTCCAGTGCTTTTAATAAACCTGAGCGCAGCTTTTCTTCGTCAAATGCTTCTCGTGATTCGTCGCTTTTAACCAGTCTTGGAAGATTTAAATCAACCACTTCACGGGTTGAATAGCGTTCATTACAAGAAGTACATTCGCGCCGGCGACGCACTTGTGAGCCATCATCAATTAAGCGCGTATCTAATACTTTGGTATCGTCAGACTGACAAAATGGACAGCGCATTTTTTCTCCCTTAAATAATGCTATTTACACGCCCTTCAAAGGGATACTAAAAAAACCCCATCAAGTGAGTACTAAGAAGCGTAAACCGGATGCAAAGCACAAAGATTGGTTACTTTTTCTTTCACCGCTTCAATAATTGCTTGATTGTCTAAATCATCACAAATGTCACACATCCAACTGGCTAAATCACGACATTCAGATTCGCTAAAATCACGCGTGGTCACCGCCGGCGTTCCAACGCGAATGCCACTGGTAACAAAAGGCGATTGCGGATCGTTGGGTACGGCGTTCATATTAACCGTAATGTGCGCCGCGCCCAATGCAGCGTCAACCGCTTTACCGGTTAAACCTTGATCGATAAAACTGACTAAAAACAAATGGTCGTCCGTGCCGCCAGAAACCACATCAAAACCACGATCAATAAAAACTTGCGCCATCGCTTGGGCGTTGACTTTTACCTGTTTTTGATAAACCTTGTATTCGTCACTCATCGCCTCTTTAAAACAAACCGCCTTAGCGGCAATGATGTGCATCAATGGGCCGCCTTGAATGCCTGGGAAAATCGCAGAGTTTAATTTTTTCTCAATTTCAGGATTGGCTTTAGCCAAAATCAGGCCACCGCGCGGACCGCGTAAGGTTTTGTGCGTGGTGGTGGTGGTAACGTCAGCAATGCTCACCGGTGATGGATACTCGCCCGTTGCGATAAGCCCTGCAACGTGCGCCATATCAACCATTAAATAAGCACCAATTGAATCAGCAATATCTCTAAAACGTTGCCAATCAACAATGCGTGAATACGCTGAGAAACCCGCAATAATCATTTTAGGCTGATGCTCTTTTGCCAAGCGCTCAACCTCATCATAATCGATTTCGCCGGTTTGTTCATTTAAGCCGTATTGAATGGCGTTAAAATTTTTGCCAGAGAATGAGGGCGCTGCGCCGTGAGTTAAATGCCCGCCATGAGCAAGACTCATACCCAAAATCGTATCACCCGGCACTAGCAATGCCTGAAAAACAGCTGCGTTCGCCTGCGAGCCAGAATGCGGCTGCACATTGGCATAATCTGCACTAAATAAGGCTTTAGCACGATCAATGGCTAATTGCTCAACCACATCGACGTGCTCGCAGCCGCCATAATAACGCTTTTTAGGATAACCCTCGGCGTACTTGTTGGTTAGCTGAGAACCTTGCGCCTGCATCACTGCAGGTGAAGTATAGTTTTCACTGGCAATTAGTTCAATATGCGTCTCTTGGCGAGCCTCTTCTGCTTGGATAGCGTTAGCAATTTCAGTATCTACTTTGGCCAAAGTTTGTGATTTATAGAACATGATTTTCCTTGTTAAAATTCGATTTAAAAAATAAGATAATTATTTTAACGCACTTGCCGCTCTTGCGGGTTGCAAACATAAATTATAGCCGCACATTAAACCAGCAATTCATCTCTGGTTTTGGCAAAGGCGCTAATGGCTTTATCTAAATCATCCTGAGTATGCGCCGCTGAAATTTGAGTGCGAATTCTAGCCTTACCCTTAGGCACTACTGGAAAGAAAAAACCAATGGCATAAATACCCTTCTCTAACAATTTTTTGCTCATTTGCTGTGCAACATTGGCATCACCCAACATTACCGGCACAATCGGATGATCGCCATCATCCACATCAAAACCAGCAGCTTGCATACCTTTTCTAAAATAATGCGTATTGGATTCTAATCGATCACGAAGCTTTGTCGAATTTGACAACATATCAAGCACTTTAAGTGAAGCGGCGCAAATTGAAGGTGCCAAAGTATTTGAAAATAAATACGGGCGCGAGCGCTGTCGTAACATGTCCACAATTTCTTTACGCGCCGAAGTATAACCGCCTGACGCGCCGCCCAGCGCTTTGCCAAAAGTACCAGTAATAATATCCACTCGATCCATTACGTTGCAATATTCATGTACGCCGCGACCGGTTTTGCCCATAAAGCCGACTGCATGGCAATCATCATGATGCACCATGGCGTCAAATTCATCGGCTAAATCGCAAATTTTATCCAGCTGCGCAATAGTGCCGTCCATAGAAAATACGCCATCAGTGGTGATTAAAATACGCCTTGCGCCCGCCTTTTTAGCCTCAACAAGCTTGCTGCGTAAATCATTCATATCGTTATTTTTATAACGGTAACGCGCCGCTTTACACAAACGCACGCCATCAATAATAGAAGCGTGGTTAAGCTCGTCAGAAATAATCGCATCTTCTTGGGTTAGAATGGTTTCAAATAGCCCGGTATTTGCATCAAAACAAGCGGCGTATAAAATGGTGTCTTCCATGCCTAAAAACTCGCTGACTTTTTGCTCTAAAGTTTTATGAATGGTCTGCGTTCCGCAAATAAAACGCACTGAAGATAAACCAAAACCCCACTGAGAAAAGCTGTCTTTAGCCGCCTCAATAACGTCTTTATTATTGGCCAAGCCTAAATAATTATTAGCGCACATGTTAATCACTTGCTCGCCATCTTTAAGCGTAATGTTATGATTTTGTGCGCTTGCAATCACGCGCTCTGTTTTCCACAATCCTGCTGTTTTAATCGCTTGCAGATCTTTAGTAATACCGTTTTTTGCACTTTTAAAACTCATAGAGACCTTCGCATGAATAGGGATGATTAGAAAAATGACAGATTTTATCAACTTGGGGATTTTTTAAATTCACTCCTAGTAGCTCTAAGGGTGCTTTTAAAAAGTCATCAGAATGATGAAAGACGGTGTTTTTATGATTATTTATATTTACGCAAAGGTCTCTCATTGTTAATCCTCCCAGCTGAGTATGACTTTGCCCGACTCACCTGATAACATTGCATCAAAGCCTTTTTGAAAATCGGTGTAATGAAAGCGGTGGGTAATAATTTGTTCGAGTGGCAGACCGCTTTGCACCATCATCGAACCTTTGTACCAAGTTTCAAAAATCTCACGGCCATAAATACCTTTAATGGTTAGCCCTTTAAACACCACTTGATCCCAATCAATGCCCGAACCTGAGGGCATAATAGCAAGCATAGCAATATTGCCGCCGTTAATCATCAGATTTAACATATCGCCAAAAGCGTGCGGTGAGCCTGACATTTCCATGCCCACATCAAAGCCTTCAAAAATACCCAAATCTTGCATAAATTCTCGAGTAATAGAGGTTTTAGATACATTAATTGTGGTGATTTTGGGGGTGATTTTTTTCGCTAAATCTAGTCGGTATTGATTAATATCGGTAATCACAACATTGCGTGCGCCGGCGTGCATCGCCACCATGGCTGCCATAATACCAATCGGCCCTGCGCCCGTGATTAATACATCCTCGCCAACCATATTAAATGAAAGCGCTGTATGCACCGCATTGCCGTAAGGATCAAAACAGGCGAGTAAATCGGTTGAAATTGGCTTAGAAGGCTTAAATACATTTTCAGCTGGAATGGCTAAATATTCAGCAAAACAACCGGTTCTATTCACCCCAATTCCAAAAGTATTTGGGCAAAGATGCTTGCGCCCTGCCAAGCAATTACGACAGCGCCCGCAAGTAATATGCCCCTCGCCAGAGACAATATCGCCAACGCGTAAATCCGTTACGCTGGCGCCCAATTCAACAATTTCACCTGCAAACTCATGGCCGGTAATCATCGGCACAGGAATGGTTTTTTGCGCCCATTCATCCCAATTATAAATGTGGATATCAGTGCCGCAAATTGCTGTTTTTTTAACCTTAACCAAAACATCATTATTGCCCACTTCAGGCATTGGCATTTCTTCTAACCAAATGCCTACTTCTGCTTGTTTTTTAACCAATGCTTTCATATTTGTCCTAGCTTTAAATTATTATTTAAGGTAAATTGTACAAGACTTAGTCTAATTTATTTTAGCATTTATAAAATAAAAAATGCCAATCTAACAATCAAAAGAACTCATAAAATTAGCCTTGAAGTACGCTGTGCTTAGTATTACCCAAAGCGGGCGAAGCCATAATCTTTAGACGATAAAAAAGCCGCAAATGCGACTTTTTTTCATAATAATTTATTTAAGACTTTCGTGTTGATACAAAAGTCTTAAATATGAATTATGGCTTCTTTGGTGTTTCGTATGGCACTTCTGTTTGAACTGCACTCCACTCTGTTGTGTAACCAACGTGAAAACCTGGCTGAACTTCGCCATCTACTGTTTTTTGAGTTGTTGTAACTTTGTGGCCCGCAACTTCAACGACTCCTGTTGGAACCTTAGGTCTTTGCATTTGTCCGCTCATATTCTACTCCAGAAAATTTTAAAATATCCGTTACAAGATATTGCAACTTAAAAATACTTTAATTAAATAATTTATCCAAGCAATTATACCTTTATAGCTGCCAATATTTTGTTTTTTTACAAGTTTTTTTTATAAGTTGTCTTATGCTTTTTGACAAACTGGACAACCAGGGTCTTTACTGACTTTCACCGTTCTGAAAGTGAAATCAAGCGCATCAATCAGCGTTAATTTTCCTACCAATTGTTCGCCAATATTTAGTAAAGTTTTGATCGCTTGTAAGGCTTGCATGGTGCCAAGCATACCTGCG
Organism: Gammaproteobacteria bacterium; assembly: GCA_965222625.1. Lineage (GTDB taxonomy): Bacteria > Pseudomonadota > Gammaproteobacteria > PS1 > Pseudothioglobaceae > Thioglobus_A. The sequence continues at coordinate 525,108 of OZ244962.1, forward strand.
ACTGGCGCTAAAATACCATTTTCAGTGCAGTTTTCATCAGTATCACCTGCTTCTGGATACAAACATTGATAACACGGCTGATTATCTTGATAACCTTTGAAAACTGATAACTGACCTTCAAAACGAATAACCGCTGCACAAATCAGCGGCGTTTTTATAGCTACGCAGGCCTGATTAATTTTAAAACGAGTTTTAAAATTATCCGTGCCATCTAATACAGCGTCCGCTTTTTTTACCCACTGGGTTAAATTATCCTCATTCAAATCACTCACGCAAGTGATTTGAATATTAGGATTAATGGCGCGGATTTTGTCTTTGGCTGAATCAACTTTTAATTTACCAATATCTTTTGTGTGATGAATTATTTGACGTTGTAAATTAGACAACTCAACTTGATCAAAATCAGCAATAATAAGATGACCAACGCCTGCAGCTGCTAAATATAACGCACTGGGTGCGCCCAGCCCGCCCATGCCGACCAACAATAAGGTTGATTTTAACAACGTCTCTTGACCTTCTATGTCCACTTCAGGCAACATAATTTGTCTCGAATATCTTAATAAATCTTGATCATTCATTTAAAGTATTTATCCAGCTTCGGGGCGATTAACAAAGCACAATAAGGCTGGTCTGAGTTGTTATTGTAATAATTTTGATGATAATCTTCTGCGGGATAAAACCGCTCTAACGGGCTAACTTGAGTCACAATATTATCATTCAATTTTTGAATAAATTGTTGAGCTTGCAGTTGCTGCTCAGTATTCACATAAAACACTTCTGAGCGATATTGCGTGCCTTTATCATTACCCTGCTGATTAAGCGTGGTGGCATCGTGCGTAGCAAAAAACACCTCAAGTAGCTGCTCAAAGGATACGCTCGTTTCATCAAATTTAATTTCAATCACTTCGGCGTGCCCACTTTTGCCCGTGCATATATCTTTATAATTGGGATTTTGGGTGCTGCCATTGCAATAACCAGATGCAACGTCAATCACGCCATCAATGCGCTGAAAAATTGCTTCAACACACCAAAAACATCCTGCGGCAAAATACGCTGTTTGCATGTATGATAAGCTCTTGTATTAAAAGTTTAATAGTATAACTGATGGGCAAAAAAAGTGCCGAAAGATTAAAAGCTATACCACTCATAAGGGAGTATTTCAATGTATCAAATTAGCTTTTACGTGCCTGAAACAGATCTAGAAATCGTTAAAAATGCTATGTTTGAAGTGGGTGCTGGACGTTATGATAATTATCAGCAATGTGCTTGGCAAACCATTGGCATGGGGCAGTTTAAACCTATAAATAATGCCAGACCTGCGGTTGGATTTTTAGACAAATTAGAAACAATTGAAGAGTATAAAGTGGAGATGGTTTGCGTAGATAACAACCTACAGCAAGCGCTCGAAGCACTGAAATTCTCCCATCCTTACGAACAAGTCGCTTATAGCGTTATAAAAATGGACAACCAATGAATACAAACCCTCAACCTTCTTATCAACACGGCTTTATGCTCAGCTTGCTATTATTAGCCATTGGCGGGCTTATTTGGCTTTTTATGCCTTTTATTCCTGCTTTATTTTTGGCATTATTAATCGCCATTGCTAGTTTTAACCAATATCAACAATTGCAAAATCGATTTTCTGACGGCTTGTCGGCGCTCATCATGACGCTGCTCATTACTGTTATTTTAATCTTGCCATTAAGTTATGTTTTGCTGGTGAGCGGTATTGAAATTTCCAATTTAATTCAAACCATTAAATCGGATTTCACCTTAAACAATTCTAAGCAAATCCTTGATCAAATCATTACAACGTTGCCACTTTCTGACTCAGTTATTCATGGTTTAAAAGATTCAATAGGTAACAATTTAGACAGCATTATTATTAGCATTAAAGACTTTTCTGTGGTTTTACTAAAAAGCATTGTCAGCCTATCATCACACTTTATCTTGTTTTTAATTGTGCTGATTTTCTCGTTATACTATTTTTATATCGATGGCAAAAGCACAGTCAAGCACCTTAAGGATTTATCCCCTTTAGAAGGTCATCTTAATGATATTTTACTCAAACAATTTACTGGGCTTTCTATCAGCTTAGTGGGCAGCGTTTTTATTATTGCCATTTTGCAAGGTTTGATTTTTTCAATCGGCATTATACTCATTGGAATGCCGGTTTTGTATTTCGGCATTGCCATGGCACTGGCAAGTTTTATTCCCGTGCTGGGCGGTTTGATTATTTGGCTACCACTCAGCCTATATTTGTACTCACAAGGTCAAACTATTGACGCTTTCATTGTTGTACTTTTTGGCGCTGTTTTTATTGGCATTATTGTGGATTATTTTATCAGGCCGCTGATTATTCAAAAAATATCCAAACAATCTGGGCAAAAAAGTGCACTTGATCATACACTTATCACCGTATTATCAACCTTAGCTGGCATTATACAATTTGGCATTTTAGGCTTGTTTATCGGTCCAATTATCGCCGCCATGGCTATTAGTATCTTTGATGTTTACGCTATTAAATGCGCCAATCGCGCTAAACAGGTATAATTCAACTCTTTAAATTTACGACAGTCTAATATGTTAAATAAACTCGTTAAATACATCGAAAACAACCACCCTGACGCCGATGTTAATACTTATCTAGATGCTAAATACATCCAACTAAACAATACACAACTCAAGCAAATTGCCGATGCACTTGAGCGCGGCGATTTGCCAGTGCGCCCTGCTTCTGATTGCGGCGCCAGTCATTTTATTTTCCATTTTGGCTCAACGCTTATTTTATTGCAAAAAAAATCGTCAAAATCAGACGCGGTTTATACTGCTGAACTCGCCTGGGAAACTGATTTTTTATCGGTAAGATCTGTCAGAGATAAAGCCAAAGGTTTTTATTTTATCAACTTTGAATTTGATGATGATTACCAAGTAACGTTACTTAAAACTCAAAAAATTATTGATGGGCATGTTAACAATGCGCAAAAAAACCAACAAATCGTTGATAAAATCATGCCTGTCCTTAAGGGTTTTATGCTGGCTATAACAGACTAATAAACAACCCAAGGGAAGCTTTCTGTAAGATGCAAAAACCCTACCACATCACTTGCACCCCCTTGCGGGGTGTGCTGGCTATTTCGGATTAAAAATATCCTAAGATAATATGCCTGTAATTTGCATGCAAGCTTAGCTATCACTTGTCCGTCTGGATAAATACCCTTGCGGGGTGTGCTGGCTATTTCGGATTAAAAATATCCTAAGATAATATGCCTGTAATTTGCATGCAAGCTTAGCTATCACTTGTCCGTCTGGATAAATACCCTTGCGGGGTGTGCTGGCTATTTCGGATTAAAAATATCCTAAGATAATATGCCTGTAATTTGCATGCAAGCTTAGCCATCACTTGTCCGTCTGGATAAACATCCTCTTGTAGAGTGTTTTTGACTATTTCAAATCAAAAAATTAACTTTCTTTAGTTAGGTTTTTAAGTTTTGGGCCTGGCTTAAAGTTGACCACTTTTCGAGCCGATACTTCTACAACTTCCCCTGTTTGAGGGTTTCTACCTGGTCTGGCTGCTTTTTCTCTAATAACAAAATTACCAAAACTAGATAATTTAATTGCCTCGCCACTGGCTAATGTTGCTAGCATTTGATCGAAAAAATTATGGGTTAATTGCAACGCTTGAGCATGAGTAATTCCCATCTCACGCACCAATTCTTCAGCGATATTTTTTTTGCTAAGAGACATTATCTAAGAGGCCTGCCTAAGCGTGGCGCCAAATTTATTTTGCATTAAAGCCAAGACTTCATCTACTTTAGCATTAACTTCATCATCAGCCAGAGTTACCTCTAACGACTGATAAGTTAAATTTAACGCAACACTTTTTTTGTCTGTTTCAATATTGTCGCCTGCGTAAACATCAAACAGACTAACGCTGACAAAATGGGTTTGTTTTAAATGCTTAATTGCATCTGTTAATTGCGCAACTGGAACAGTTTTATCCACCACCAGAGCAATATCACGCTGCGCTTTTTGATAAGCAGAAAAAGCGTTGTATTTTGGAATTTTTCCAGACAAAACGACCGCTAAATCAATTTCAAATAAATAACATTTAGGCAATGACAACTGCTTTTGAACATTCGGCGCTAGTGCGCCAATCCAGCCAACTGTCTGATTATTTAAGCTAATTTTAGCGCTTTGGCCTTTTTGCAGGGCTGGATGCTGCGCCGCTTCAAAAGAAAACTCTGCCGATGTAAAGCTTAATAAAGATTCAAGATCTGCCTTGGCATCAAAAAAATCAAGCGCTTGAGGGGCGTTTGACCACTGCGATTCAAAACGATTACCTGACACAATGCCCGCTAATTTGTTAGTTTGCTCATCGGCCTTAACACCCTCAAAACACAAACCAATTTCAAAAAATTTGGCATCTGTGTGACCTCGTCTTTGATTGGATTCTACTGTTTGCAGTAAACCTGCCCAAAGCGAAGAGCGCATGGTTGACATATCTGCTGAAATTGGATTTGATAGGGTAATTTTTGGCGCTGATGGGTTGATTAAATCTTGGTACTTTTCAGAAATAAAACTATAACTAATAATCTCTTGATAACCTCGACTTACCAACGCCTGCATAATATCATATTTGTCAATTTGCGCTTCTTTAATGACATTGATATTGGCTTCTAATGATAATTTTTGAACGGGCAATTTGTCATAACCATACAATCTGGCCAATTCTTCAATTAGGTCAGCGGCAATACGAATATCAAATCTAAAACTTGGCGGAATTATGGTCCACGAATCATCGGTTTTATCGCTAATTTCAAAATCAAGATTAATGAATTTCTCTTCAATCCAATTATTATCCAGCTCAAAGCCCAATATGCGCTGAATTTTGGCTTTAGTGATGGTGATAGGTGTCAACTCAGGCAAGGCAGATTCATCGATATTGGCACTAATTTCGCTCGCCTGTCCTTTGCTATTTTCAGCGGCCTTTTGAGGGCTGCAGATCTCAACCACCAATTGTGCGGCTCGATCAAGTGCTAATTCGGTCATATTAAAATCTACGCCACGCTCAAAACGCAATGAAGATTCAGTGTGCAGACCATAATTTCTAGCTTTTCCAGCAATTGCCACTGGCTCAAAAAATGCACTTTCTAAAACAATATCAGTTGTGCTTGGTTGCGTTGAACTTAACTCGCCGCCCATAATGCCTGCAATCGCTAATACAGACGCATCATCCGCAATCACCAAAGTATCTTCTTTTAACTTGGCTGTTGAGCCGTTTAATAATTCAATACTTTCACCGGCTTGTGCGTTTCTAACCTCAATCGTACCCTTAATTTTAGCCAAATCAAACGCATGCATCGGCTGACCGAGTTCCATTAACACATAATTAGTAATATCAACCACAGCCGAATGGAGCGCCTGGCCCGAACGGGTTAATTTATCAGCCATCCATTTTGGCGTAACCACGGTGTTATCAATTGCTTTAATGGTTCTGGTGAGATACTTAGGACAAGCACTGGTATTGCTAACGCGAACTTTAACGCTTGATTTTCCAACTGCATCAATGTTAATCTCAGGCATAACAAAGGCCATATTGTAATTAGCGCCCACTTCACGCGCCACGCCTAATACTGAAAAACAATCGCCGCGGTTGGGGGTAATATCCAGCTCGATAATATGATCATCAAGGTCTAAATATTGCCTAACATCTTGCCCAATTGGCGCTTCAAAGTCCAACTCAGCAATGCCGTCAGAGCTGTCACTCATACCAAGTTCTGATTCGGAGCAAATCATGCCAAACGATTCAACGCCGCGCAGCTTGGCTTTTTTAATTTTAAAATCGCCTGGCAGTTTGGCGCCGACTAACGCGGTGATTACTTTAAGACCAGTGCGCACGTTTTTAGCGCCGCAAATAATTTGCACAGGCTCGTCTTTGCCAACATCAACCTGGCACAAATTAAGTTTGTCGGCATCTGGGTGCTTTTCACAGCTAAGCACATGACCTACAACTACGTTAGTAAAAATTGGGGCGGCGGTCTCAATACCGTCCACCTCTAATCCGGCCATGGTCAATTGCTCAGCTAAAACGGCGTCTGTAACTAGCGGAGAAACCCACTCTCGCAACCAGGATGTTGAAATATTCATATATCTATTTAAATTGTTTTAGAAAACGCACGTCATTTTCAAAAAATAGCCTGAGATCATTAACGCCGTAACGCAGCATCGCTAAACGCTCAACACCCATACCAAAGGCAAGACCGGTAAATTCTTCAGCATCAACATCAACAGCATTTAAAACATTAGGGTGCACAACGCCGCAGCCTAACACCTCTAGCCAGCCAGTTTTTTTACACACTCGGCAGCCTTCTCCTGCGCACATGACGCACTCAATATCTGCTTCAGCTGAAGGCTCGGTAAAAGGAAAATATGAAGGGCGAAAACGCACTTGCAAATCTTCTTTTTCAAAAAAGCTGCGCAAAAAGTCAATCAATAAACCTTTTAGCTGCGCAAAATTTGCATTTTTATCAACAATCAAGCCTTCAATCTGATGAAACATTGGCGTGTGCGTGATATCTGAATCACAACGATACACTCGACCTGGCGCAATAATGCGCACCGGCGGCGATTGTTTTTCAAGCGTGCGAATTTGTACAGGCGACGTATGCGTTCTTAACACGGTGTTTTTATTAAAATAAAAAGTATCGTGCATGGCTCGCGCCGGATGATGCTCGGGAATGTTTAACGCGGTAAAATTATGAAAATCATCTTCTATCTCAGGGCCTGTTGCCACCTCAAACCCATTTTTGGCAAATAATGCCTGAATGCGTTTTAAGGTAATAGTAACGGGATGCAAGCCGCCCATTTGGGCATTTCGACCGGGCAAAGAAACATCAATTTGCTCCGCTGATAAACGCTTTTCTAATTCAATCGTTTCTAAATGATTTTTTCGATCAACCAGCTGTGCTTGAACATTTTGCTTAGCTTGATTAATTGCCTCGCCCATTTTAGGACGCTGCTCTTTAGAAAGCTTTCCCAAGCCTTTAAGAAGCGCTGTTAACTCACCTTTTTTACCCAAAAATTTAACCCGAATTTCATCTAAATCAGTTAAATTGCACGCACTGCTAATTTCAGCTTGCGCTTTTTGGATAATGGCATCAATCATCTTTTACTAATACGTACAGGTCCGCTGCCATGAATGATATAAACAGCATCTCCTGATTTTAAGTCTTGCTTGGTAGTATCAACAAAAGCTTTAAGCCCTGAAGAGGTCTTGATTAAAAACTCATAAGCAACACCTTCAGTGCTAAATTTTTCTACAGTTGAGCCTAACAGTGCACCCGCTAAAGCGCCAATAGCAATGGCCGCTTCTTTATTGTATTTTCTATCCGTTGTTGCAGAGCCTGCCAAACCGCCAAGTACTGTTCCAAACGTTGTTCCAAGTCCTTTTGTGCCAGAAATTTTTACTTCTTTAATAGAAACAATAACGCCTTCGGTGACACGAGAAAATTGACCTGATTCTGAGCTTGAATAGCTTTTAGAATCTTGATCTTCTTGAGTGAATCGGTCTAAAGATGAACAGGAAGTTAATAATAATATCGATGCAATGGTAATGATACTTTTAAACATAAAAATCTCCAAATTTAAAAAACAAAAATACGCCAAAAAACAAGCTGGCGCACTTTAATTCTACGCTTACTTGAGGGCTTCTTTTGCTTGATCCGCAATCTTAGCGAATGCAGGTTTATCAAAAATTGCAATGTCTGATAGAACTTTACGGTCAATCTCGATGCCTGCTTTATTTAAGCCGTCAATCAATCTTGAGTAGCTTAAACCGCAATTACGAGCTTCTGCATTAATACGTACAATCCAAAGCCGGCGAAACTGACGACGCTTTTGGCGACGGTCGCGGTAGGCGTATTGACCTGCTTTAATAACAGCTTGTTTAGCAACGCGGTAAACCTTTGATCTGGCGCCGTAATAACCTTTAGCTTTCTTTAAAATTTTCTTGTGTCTTGCGTGCGCTTGCACACCTCTTGATACTCTTGCCATTTTTCTATTCTCCTTTAACTATACGGTAACATTCTACGAACCATAGGTACATCAACCTTCTCTACTGAGTCAGGCGAACGTAAGCTACGCTTTCTTGAAGTGCTCTTTTTAGTCAGGATATGGCGCAAGTGAGAGTGCTTGCACTTGTAACCACCACTGGCGGTTTTTTTGAAACGCTTTGCGGCGCCTCGGTTGGTCTTCATCTTTGGCATAATTTACTCCTTGTCTTATTTAGACATATTTAACCGCTCTGGTATGAGCGGTTTGTTATTTAAAAAAATAATGAAACACCATTTAAGCAAAGCTAAATAACTCAGCCTAAATTTGTTGTCTCTTTACTTCTTTTTTGATTTGGGTGACAGCATCATGCCTAGCTGACGACCCTCCATTTTTGCTTTTTGTTCTACATTAGCAAATTCTTCTGTGTCTTTTTCAATTCTGTCTAACATTTCCATACCCAGTTCTTTATGCTGCATTTCACGCCCGCGGAACCAAATACTTACTTTTACTTTGTCGCCATTATCTAAAAATTTGACCAAATTTCTAAATTTAATTTGGTAATCACCCTCTTCTGTGCCTGGGCGATATTTAATGGTTTTTACTTGGGTTTTCTTTTGTTTCTTTTTTGCTTCTTTCTTTTGCTGCTTTAGTTCATAAACATATTTACCAAAATCCATGATTTTACAAACTGGCGGCTTTGCATTAGGAGATACTTCTACTAGATCTAGATTAACCTCTTTTGCTTTTTTCTTAGCTTCGTTAGTATCAACAATACCAACTTGCCCACCTTGGGCGTCAATTAATCGAACTTCTGAAACTTTAATAGTGTCATTAACTCGAGTTTTGTTATTATTTGATTTTTTAATAATTTTATCCTTCTATGGTTTCTTTATTGACTAGCTCTACAAACGCCTCAATAGACATAGCGCCTAAATCTTCGCCGCCGCGCTTACGTACTGAAATCTCGTTATTTTCCATTTCACGCTGACCTGCTACTAAAATATACGGATAACGTTGCATGGAATGCTCGCGTATTTTAAAGCCTATCTTCTCATTACGCAAGTCCGAAATCACTCTAAGTCCTTGTTTTTTTAACTTTTTGTTAATATCTTTAACAAAATCCAGCTGTTTTTCAGAAATATTAAGCACAACTGCCTGAATTGGCGCAAGCCATGAAGGGAACGCACCTTCGTAATGTTCGATCAAAATACCAACAAATCGCTCCAACGAACCCACAATTGCTCGGTGCAACATAACGGGCGTTTGTTTTGAATTATCTTCTGCAATATAATACGCATCAAGACGCTCAGGCATAGAAAAATCAACCTGCAACGTGCCGCATTGCCACGCGCGATCTAAGCAATCTTTTAAAACAAATTCAATTTTAGGGCCGTAAAAAGCACCTTCGCCTTCTTGCAATTCCCAGCTAATACCTTTGGCGTCTAATGCTTGCGCCAATGCCGCCTCCGAGCGATCCCACACCGCGTCAGAGCCCACTCGGTTTTCAGGGCGGGTAGACAACTTAATTTCCACCTTATCAAAACCGAAATGTTTGTACACATCAAAGGTTAAATCAATAAAATTTGATACTTCAGCTTGGATTTGATCGCTCGTGCAAAAAATATGGCCGTCATCTTGGACAAAATTACGCACGCGCATAATGCCGTGCAGTGTGCCAGAAGGCTCGTTTCGATGACAAGAGCCAAATTCAGCAAGGCGCAAAGGCAAGTCGCGGTAAGACTTCAAACCTTGGTTAAAAATCTGAATATGTGCCGGACAATTCATCGGTTTGACCGCGTAATCACGATTTTCACTACTGGTGGTAAACATCGCGTCGCTAAATTTATCCCAATGGCCTGATTTCTCCCAAAGGGTTTTGTCAATTAGCTGCGGCGTATGCACTTCTTTATAATCATTATCTTTAAAAACGCCGCGCATAGTTTGTTCAACAATTTGATATAAAGTCCAACCTTTTTCATGCCAAAACACCATACCTGGCGCTTCTTCTTGCATGTGAAATAAATTTTGAGTTTTGCCAATTTTGCGATGATCACGCTTTGCCGCTTCTTCAAGGCGCTGTAAATGTATTTCAAGTTCTTCTTTAGTGGCCCAAGCCGTGCCATACACGCGCTGCAACATTTCATTTTTGCTATCGCCGCGCCAATACGCACCCGCCAGTTTCATCAGTTTAAAAGCTTTAAGTTTTGAGGTTGATGGCACGTGCGGACCGCGGCACAAATCAATAAAATCACCTTGCTGATACAAAGACAAAATTTGATCCGTTGGGATAGATTCAATAATCTGCGCTTTATAAAACTCGCCTTTATCTTTAAAAAGCCTAATAGCTTCATCGCGCGACATTTCAAAGCGCTCAATCTTAAGATTTTGCTTAACCAGTTTTTTCATGTTTTTTTCAATCTGAGCCAAGTCAGCCTCAGAAAAACCGTCTTTGTAAGCAAAGTCGTAATAAAAACCGTTATCAATCACCGGGCCAATAGTCACTTGCGCATCCGGATAAAGCATTTGCGTAGCTTGCGCCAAAAGATGCGCCGTTGAATGGCGAATTACCTCAAGTCCTTCTGGATCTTTTGCGGTAATAATCGAAACATCTGCATCCGTTTTAATCATGTAAGCAGCGTCAACCATTTCGCCATTAACTTTGCCCGCAAGGGTTGCTTTTGCAAGGCCAGAGCCGATGGTTTTTGCAACTTCAAAAACGCTTAATGCTCGATCAAAAGATTTTTGCGTGCCGTCTGGCAAAGTGATAATAGGCATGATAAAAATATCAAAAAAATAAAAGCCTGTATTTTACCTTAATATGCTACTTTTATGCTCGCTAAAACCTCGGCTAGCTTGGATTCTATTAATTTAACCAATCTTATTTTTTGAACTTCTAATCTTAAAAATTTTAAATGTCCAAAAAACACGTTTTTAAATAGACATTTACCAGCCAAACATACGCTTAAAGCTAAAGGATTTTAACGGCTTATTGGTTGGTATAACCGCCTGCCAAATGCCTTGATGTTTTTTAGCCACCACAAAACCAAAAATCGCCATATCGGTTCTACCCATACGAATATCACGCAAAACCAGCTCGTCGCCTTGTTCTAATAATTGATAAAAACCATGAGAAAAATAATCATATTGCGCAATTGATTTACTGTCTTCAGCTTTAAGTTTGTCTTTATTGAGCGGCAAAATTAGCCATTTACTCCCGCCTGTTAACAAATTGTAATAAGACTCATAGCTATGGGTTTTATCAATAAAAACACTTTGCCAAATGAGCAAATTAGTTGGCGTAGGTGTGACATATTGATTGATGATTTTATCCGCATCAAGCGGCGGACGATGGGCATGCTGTACAAAATTTTGCAATACTAACGATAAAATTAAATAACTACTGCTTAAGGTCAATGCCAATGTATTGAGTGAAATTCCCGCCCAACTGGGGATGGTTTTACGCCGCATTAAAATAATAAAACTAATCAACAAAGGCAACGTGTAAAACAAATCAAAAATAAACATTGAGCCTATCATCACCCCTGGCGCAGGCAATGGCCAAAATAGCTGAGTGCCATAAATGGTCAAAGAGTCTAACAAGGGATGGGTAATTAGCACCCAAAAACACAGCCAAAACCATTGCCGATAATCAAGCAAGGTTTTGCTGCAGTATTTTTGTATCAAAGCTGCCAAAGGAAAGGACAAAAAAGCTAAAAAAAACAAAGAATGCGAAAACCCTCTATGTTTAATCGTACTCAGCAAAACATCACTCTGACGAATAAAAATATCCAAATCAGGTAGCGTGGCAATAGCGCCCGAAATAAGTGCAATGCGCCTGGTTTTAATGGGGCTAACCGCCAAACCAACCCCAACGCCTAAAACAAACTGAGTAATAGAGTCCATAAGTGTTATTGTTCGAATATGATTTGAATTAAGCTCATTAAGCCATAAAACGGGCAAAGATTGGCGTTTTTTTTCTTCACTTAAATCAAGTGATACTAACCCCTTTGATTTTTACCACCATCTTGCTGACCCCTTTACATTTGGGTTTGCATGAGTTGGTATTCTACCTTGCTAGGTTTTTTGACATGGGTTTTTTTTGCTAGAGGCTTTATAAAAAATTACATGCTGAGGCTGATTATTTGATAAATCACACTCTGGCCCTAATTATTATATTGAGGTTTTTTACAACAAGATTAGACGGCATTCTTATTTAGATTATCAATCGCCAGATAATTTTGAAAAAGCATTTTATACTACTCAGTGAGGTGTCCAGTTTATTGGGGGATGTTCATTGTGACCCTAATTATTGCTAATTATTGATAAATCACATTAAGTTTGGAATCAAGTGATATTAACCCCTTTGATTTCAATAAGGCGCTATCTCTTGATTTTTGTACTACTTAGTACTATAATATTAAAATGAAAAATAATGTAGGACGACCAAAAACATTTGTTAAAGATGAAATTTTAAAGTTAGCCATGCACCATTTTTGGGAATACGGTTATGACAGCACAAGCCTTGACGACTTACTTTTAGCCATGGGGATAAAAAAAAGTAGTTTTTATAGTACTTTTAAAAGTAAAGAGGAATTATTCTCTAATTGTTTAAGTTTATATAGAGAAGAAATATCCGATAAATTAAATTTATTACGAGAAGATATTGGCGAAAAACAAGCTATGTTAATGCTTACAACAATAACTGTAAACGAGTTGCGAGATACCGGAAAGGTAAAAGGTTGCCTACTTATGAATTCTGGTAAAGAGTGTTATAAAAAATATAACAATTTAAGTTCTCAAATTACGAAAGAGTTTGGTTTTATGCAAAAATTGTTTACTGAATTTATTTATAAAGCCCAGCAAAAAGGTGAAATCTTAAATAAAAAAGATGCAAAAGTAATTTCAGGAAGGTATATGAATTCTTTAAATGGTTTAATTGTTTCGATTCAGGCAGGCGCATCGAACGAGCTTGTGGCTGATTTGGTAAAAAGTTTAGAGGAAATGATAGAGTAGTTTTAAAAATTATTTTTTTTAAAGGCTGCTTTACTTATTCACTTATCTATTTTGTACTATTTAGTACAAAAAAACAATACAGAGAAATTAATTATGGTGTAAACTTATGTTGTGCAATTTTGTACTAATTAGTCTAAAATTAAAAAGGAAAAAATATGAGCTTATTAAAAACAGTAAAAGTTGATGAGGCAGAAGGCAAGGTAAAAGAGATATATGATGAAATAACACAAAGTTTTGGCTCTGTTCCAAATGCCCTGCAATTATGGAGTATAAACCCGCAAGCACTAGAAGATCAATGGAATAGCATAAAAATTATTATGGCCATGGACATAGATAGTCAAAAGTTACACACAATCCTTAGATTTCTTATTGCTGAAAATAATGATTGCGAATACTGCACAGGATTTAATAAAGGAATGTTATTAAATGTATATGGTTTTAGTGTGGAAGAAATTGAGAATATAAAAAAAGATCCAGCCACAGCTTCATTAGAAGAAAAAAATAAAGCCTTATTGGTCTTTACTTTAAAAGCAATCAATGATACTCATAGTGTGGGCAAAGATGATATTAGCAAACTTGAAGAGTTAGGTTGTAGTCAAAAAAATATTTTTGATACCGTTCAAAGTGCAAGTCATATGAAAGTTGTAACAATTTTGTTTGATACTTTTAAAGTGGAAATAGATTTTTAGTTAAAAGTGTTTATAAGTTAAAAAATCAAATACTGGGATGACCTTGTAAACCAGATTGTGTAAACCCTCATATTTTATAATCCCTAAAAAGGAGAAAAAACATGAGTAACACAACACTAAGACAAAACCAAAAGAACCAACTGAACAACACAGGCATCAACCAACAAAAACTACGCGCTTTTGCTGATGAACTTGCCAAAGACATCCACACTCAAGATGACTTAGCAGACCTATCTGCCTCACTGGTTAAAATGACCATTGAAGCAGCACTCGGCGGCGAGATGGAACATCATCTTGGCTATCCAAAGCATGGACAGAATAACAATACAATTGATATAAATAGTAACGCTCGCAATGGCTACTACCCGAAGATTGTTAAAAGCAATCATAGCGAAATTAAACTCGCCATTCCAAGGGATCGTAGTGGCGATTTTGAGCCCTTAATCGTTGAAAAAGGCCAAACACGATTGGGTGCTTTCGATTCTCAAATATTAAGCCTGTATGCTAAAGGCATGTCCACTCGTGACATCGTATCAACCTTTAAAGAAATGTACGATGCAGACATATCAGCCACCTTGGTGTCTAATGTAACACAGGCGGTTATTGCTCAAGCAACTGAGTGGCGTAATCGTCCACTGGATGAGGTCTATCCTATTGTTTATTTAGACGGCATTGTTATTAAAGTCAGGCAAGACAAGCAAATCATTAAAAAGACGATGTATATCGCCCTCGGCGTTAACCTTGAAGGCAAAAAGGAATGCTTGGGTCTATGGCTGTCTAAAAACGAATCTTCCAAGTTTTGGCTAGGCGTTCTTAATGATATTGCTAATCGTGGCGTTAAAGACATTCTGATTGCTTCAGTGGATGGCTTAACAGGCTTCCCTGAAGCCATTAATGCCGTATTCCCACAGGCCGATGTTCAGCTATGTATTGTTCACATGGTGCGTAATTCACTCAAATATGTTGGCTATAAGGATAAAAAACAGGTTGCCAGTAGTCTTAAGCAAATTTATCAATCCATTAGTGAAGATGAAGCCTTACTTGCACTTGATGAATTTGAGCATCGCTGGGGTAAGCAATTCCCAAGTATTGGCAAATCATGGCGTAGGCATTGGGATAATGTGGCAACAATATTTGCTTATCCTGAGGCTATTAGAAGGGCTATCTATACAACCAATGCGATTGAATCTTTAAACTCAGTGATTCGTAAATCAATCAAGAATCGCAAGATTTTTAATCATGATAACTCCGCCTTTAAGGTTGTTTTTTTAGCCATTGAAGCAGCGAGTAAAAGATGGACTATGCCAATACGGAATTGGCCACAAGCAATGAATCAGTTTATAATCCTACATGAGGATAGATTAAAGGATTATGTCTGATTTTTGACGAGGACTTTACACAATCTGGTTTACAGGGTCATTTTTTGAGAATTTTTAATTGAAAATCCAGCTAACTTTTATAGCCCAAACAACAAAAATAGTATTAATAACAACATTATAAATAGTGTGAAATACTCTAGACATTCTTTCTGTGTCATTTTTACAATCTGATAAATCTTTAATTATTGGCGACACAAGTAAAGCTACATAAAATGATTTTCCTATGAAAAATTTATAAATTTGTACATTTAATAAACTAAAAACAGTTGCTATTAACAAGGCTTCTGAAAGGCATGTTTCGCTACACAATTTATTAATAGGGTGAACAGTGAAAAAAGCTACAATAAAACTAATAACTAGAATTTTTTTATTCACTTAAATCATTCCCTAAAGAAATTCCAGTTGTAATGCCTATTGGAATTTTTTCAGATATTCCAATTTTTTTTGAAATTATTTTCGGAACAATAAGTTCTATCACATTGTTTATTGAATTATCAATACCACCATCCTCATAATCCTTAGTAGCTCCCTCTACAACTGCCACCCCTGTATTTATAACCCTAACTACTGGAACAAAATTAGCAGCAGCTCTAGCAGTGGCAACAGCGTCCTTTTTAGTCTCAACCTCCACCCTCGAAACATATTTTTCACGAGACACAACTTCAACCCCGTTTAAACTTTGCTCTGGTATTTTTGTTATTTCTTCTTCAAACGGCCTGTTTTCAACTAGATCAATAGCTGATTTAATCTCTTGGTTTGATCTATTGCGTAAAAACGCTGGTTTGTTTAACTCTTTATTAATTTCTGCTATTTTATCTTGTTTGTTTTTATCATAAATTGCTTGATATTCTTTTCTGGTATCGTTTTTACATTTGTAGCCAGTTTTTCCACAGTTAGTCATTTCATTAGCATAATCATATTCTTCGTTTATATGTAAAAAATCCTGCCCCTTACTCTTATCAACCTGTGCATAATCCCGATTGTTGTTTTTAAGAGTCTGGCTACTATTGTTGCCTGTATGGTTGTTACTGCTTGCTAAATTGCCGTCACCATAGTTTTCTGAGGCAAACTCAACATAATCGCCAAAGTTCTCTGCGTAGTTCTCTGCATAGATTTCATTATCTGCTTTGGTTGTTGGATTGATGTTGATATTTGGGTTTTGTTTGTCGATAACGTGGCTGGCTTCATGACCTGCTGTTGTTACTAAATCTTTGGTGTTGTCAATGCTTGCATCATTCAGATAGATATCGCCATCTTTACTGTAATGCCCTTGTCTTGTCTTGTCGTTGGCATCAAACACAACCTTGACTTCTGCTACTTCTTGATAACCCAGTTCAATCATAACGCCATTAACTAGCTGGGTTGTTAAGGATTGCTTTTGCTTAGGGGTTAAGTTAGGATCGGTGAGGGTTTTGGCTAGCTCTGGGTCGTTGGCTATTTTGTTTTTAACCGCTTCATCGGTTTTATGTAGTTTATCAACTTCACTAAAGAAGTCGGTTACGCCGGTTCTATCAGTTTTGATGATTTGTTTTATAGCGCTGGCAATCATGCCTGATTTTTTAATATCCTCAGCAATCTTAACTCTACCTGACTTGGTAAGTAGTCTGGTATCTAGCTCGCCTTTAAGGCCTTTATGGCTTTTGATGTTGTAGATGTCTACGCTGTTGTTGGTGATGTCTCTGTTGAGTAGTGTGGTGCTTGAGTTAGCGTCGTCTTGGTTTATGTCGGCTATTTGGATATTGCCTTGTCCTAGGGTGGCTAGGACTTTGGTTTTTGAGTTGGTTTTGCTATTGGCATAATCAAGCCCTACTTTGTCAATTGAAGTTTGGTTGTTACCATTTTTATCTTTGCTGTTACCTAGGGCAATGTTGAGCCCTATTGAGGTGGATTTGTTGTTGGTGGTGGTGTTTAGGCTGTTGGCACTTAGGCTGTTTGTGGTGAGGTTGAGTTGTGCGTTGTCAGTGGTGATTGTATTGCCTTGTGCATCGGTTACTTTGTTTACTGCTGCAATTGTACTGCCTGTTAGTTGGGTGTGGTCTTTGACCCTGATGTTAACGCTGTTGCCTGTAAGGCTAGTTAGCACTACTTGTTTTGTGTTGGTGTTGGCTTTGGCTTGGTTAAAGCCTAGCGAGCTAACGCCGCTGCCGCCTACGCCAATGCTGGCGCCTTGGCTGCGGGTTTTGGATTTGGTTTTGTCGCTCACGCTGGAGACTTCTAGGTTGTTAGTGGTGAGGTTGAGTTGGTTGCTGGCATTAATGGTGGCACCTTTGATTAGGGTGTCATTAAGGGTGGTGATGTTGATGTTGGCAGCATTGAGTGTGGTGTTGTTGTGGGTGGTTTGTTGGCTGTTGTTGGTGGAGTTGTCTTGGCTGTAGTTGCCTGCTAGGTTACCTGCACCTTGGCCATAGACGGTGTAGGAGAGGTTTAGGTTTTTGTGTTCGGTGTCTTCAACGCTGTTGTTGGTGTTTTGTGAGGATAGGATGTTGAGGTTGTTGCTGTCAAGGTTAATTTGCCCGGTGTTGTTGTTTGTTGGGTTACTAGGGGTGTTGGTGTTGTTGGCATTAAGATTGCTACCTTGAATGGTGGTACTACTCAGCTTGGCTATGTCGGTATTGGTGTTATTACCAGAGCTGATGTTGATGTTGTTGGCACTTAGGTTGGAGGCTACTGCTTTGGTTTGGTGTGCTTGCATTTGTGTTTCTAGGGCGTCGATGTCTAGTTCAAAGCCGGCGTTAAAGCCGTAGGTGCCTGATGATGCTACGGCGGTGGCAACTTGGGCAACAAGGGCGGTGGTTTTGGCTACTAGGCTGGCTTTGGCTAGGGCGATGTTGGCTTGGTAGTATTTTTTGTCGTCTTTGAGGTCGTTAACCAGTTCGTTCATTTCATCGAGGTCAATTTGCTCTATGAAGCCTGTATTTGCTTTGAGCTGGTCTTCTAGTGCTTGGAGTTGGGTTTGTTGTTGGCTCAGGTTGGTTTGGTAATCATTGTAAGCATCCTTAGCCTTGGAGATGTTTTTCTTGGCGTCTTTAACGGCTTCAAGCGCAGGTTTGATTTGGACGTATTCGTTTTTAACCACAAAGCTTAGTTCGGCTTTGCCGTGCATCTCTTTTGATTTGGTACTGGTGGTCTCCAGTGCTTCTTTGATGGTAACGTTGTTGTCTGCTGTTAGGTTGATGTCACCATTATTGGCAATGAGGTTGGAGCCTTGGATGTTGATGTTATACCCCAGGGCATCCTCTCTGGCTTCGCCATTCACCTTACCTTGGGTGATGTCAGCCTTATCAACAGCGCTGGCTTTGAGTTTAAT
Source organism: Gammaproteobacteria bacterium (assembly GCA_965222625.1). GTDB lineage: Bacteria > Pseudomonadota > Gammaproteobacteria > PS1 > Pseudothioglobaceae > Thioglobus_A. The sequence goes on from OZ244962.1 coordinate 543,551, forward strand.
GCCGCCTGCACCTGAGGTGAGGTTGGATACTTGAGCGGTGGTTTTGGTTTCTTGTTTGGCTTCTTTGTCGATGGTGGCGGTGGCTAGGGTGAATGAGACTTTGCCGTCGTCTTCTTTTTTCATGAGCAGTGGGTTTTTAATGGCATTGCCAATGACATCTGCTAGGGTGACTTCTATTTTGTTGTGTTTGGAATAGGTAGTTTGTTCATTAACAGCATTTTGGATGGTGATGTTATGCCCGCTGCCGGTGATGCTGTCTTGCGCGGTGATGTCTACGCCAACGGCGTTAATATTATTGTTGGCATTCAGCTGGATATTGTTACCACTAAGATTGGCGTTCACTGCGGTTTTGGTAAGCTTACCTTCTAGGTCTTCACTGGCTGAGTAGAGGGTGCCGCCGGTAATAAGCGCACCGAGTGAGAATCTGGATTTTTTGCTAAAGGATTCATCCAGTGAGCCATCATAGCCTGCTTGGATGTTGAGGTCTTTGGCGGCGTTAAGATTGAGCTGACCCTCAGCGCTCAGGTTTGAGCCTTGAAGGTTAAGATTATCTTTACTGGTGGTTAGATTGATATTGCCTGCAGATAGGTTTGCGGCAAGGTTGGTTGAGGTGGCTTTTTTGTTGATCTTGACTGATTTGGACATAAACCCTTTAGAGCTGGATTTGGTCTCACGATAGGTGGCGTTGTTAACGGCTTTGATGTCAATCCCACTGGCTTGGATGTTGAGTTGGTTGGCAGCACTCAGATTAGATCCAGTAACGTTGGTCAGGCTTATGGTGTTGATGTTGATGTCATTGGCATTAAGCTTTGAGTTTAGATGACTGGTAGAGCGCTCTTTAACGTAGTTTTTGCGATCACCCCCAAAGAAGTTGGTGTTTTGTTGGGTAGTGTTGATGCCCAGGGTATTGGCTTGGATGTTGAGTGCTTCACTTGCTTGGATGTTTGAGCCTTGGATGTTCACTGCGTTGTTGGCGGCAAGGCTTAGGTTGTTGCTGGCTTGGATATTGGATTGATTGCCAATGATTTTTTTGGTGTCGATGCCGCCCATGGTTGAGTAATCAACATCTTGTTCGAAGCGTTTGATGTTGATGTTGCCATTAACTGCGTTGAGGCTAATATCTTGGGCTTGGATATTACCGCTGATGTTGTTGATGTTGTTGTTTGCCAACAAGCTAAGGCTCTGCCCTGCTTGAAGTGTACCGCCTTGGTTGGTGATGTCATTTAAGGCTTGCAGGCTGATGCTTTGCCCGGCTTCAAGTAGGCCTGCGTTTTTAAGGTTGGTTAGTTCTAAGTTGACATCTTTGCCAGCGATAATCATGCCATTTTTGATTTGGTAGTTGCTTGCGTTGGCAATATACACCACTGGGGTTAGTACTGTTTGGGTGGTGCCATTGTTCAAGGTAATGGTTTGCGCTTCCATCCAAACCATATCTTTGGTAAGGTTTTGTATTTGAGCCAGGCTCAGGCTTACGCCAGGGATCAGTTCCAGATCTGCTTGCTGATTAATGGCGTTGTCCATTAGGGTTTGGTATTGGGCGTTGTCAGTGGTGATGTCTGGTTGTAAGAAGCGTCTGCCAGTTTGCGCGAGCAATTGCTCGCGGATGAGTTTTTGTTGGTAGAAGCCATCCCCAATGAGTTTGAGTTTTGCATCCGGATTAAAGTTAACGTGTTTAAGCAGGTAATCACTACTGATAAAGTTGTTGTAGAGGGTGAACTCTGGGTTGGATTCAATTAGGTATTTGGCTTGTGGGTCTTGGGTTTGGACGAATAAGCCGTAGTCGCCCTGGGGCAGGTCTAGAGTTAGATTTTGGGTTGTTGGGTTTTGTATTTGGGTGGTGGCTTGGGTTTGGGTTTGGGCATTGACTACTTGAGTGTTAACATCAATATTCTGCTGATTAATGGCACTATTGTTGGCATTAGTAGTAGTGTTTTGCGTTTGGTTTGGATTGGTAGAAACGGCGACGCCTTGGTTGATATTGCCATTATTAAGATTGTTGATATTACCAGTGATTGAGCCGCCGGCTTGGATGGTTGAGGCGATAACATCAACAACTTCAACGCTTTTTTGCGTATCAGTACCAACATAGTCATGATGGCTGTGCTTACTCTTGTACCATTTGTGTCTGTGTCTATAATCATGATATTTTCTAGTATTTGTTGTGGTTAGTTTTACAATTTGTATGGCTTGATTGTCTACCACTTCTGAGGATAGATGTATATTGTTAGCTGCTGTAATTGCTGAATATTGATTGTTAATATTATCAACAAAAAGAGTGATATCTTTACCTGAATTAATCTGCGCAGGACTGCTGCTATTATTTAAAATCACAGCCTCTATTGTAGTGGTGGTATTACCACTTACGATATTGGATAAAACAACGCCACCCGTTATTACTTGAGTATCTGCATCATAACTACCAGTCACATCAGGCGCATCCGTTTTATTCTCCAATAACTTGGCATAAATACTAATATCGCCTTGATAGGTTTGAATCGCGACTTTGTCGTTAATGACTTTATTGGTTTTGTTGTTGCTGGCATCTTTGGCAATAGTAAGATTGTTAAAGGCGAAAATGTTAGCATCTTGCGTATTATTCAGCTCGTTAGTAACGTACAAGCTCATGTCATTTCCTGAGAACAAGGTTTTGTTGTTGGTAAGATTGTTAGTTGTGGTTAAACTGAGGTCTTGGCCGGCATTAAAAAAGCCATTGTTGGTGATGTTTTGCGCTGTTGCGCTAAGGTGTTGTTGGCTGCTGATTCTTGAATGATTAATAATGTCATTATTGATGTTTATATGGCTGTGTCCAGTGCCAGCGCTAATAGTATTATTATTAGTTAGGCTGTTTGCTTGGATATTAAATACACCTTTGCTAGAGATTAGGTTGTTATTGGTTAATGCGCCTTGAGTGTTAAGAGTTAAGTTGCCATTGGCGGTTAATTCGGCGCTGTTGGCGATATAGTCATTGGCATTAATGCTTAAATCGCCGCCACTACCAATCTTGGAGCTGGATGTATTATCTAACGCGCCAAGGGTTAGGGTTAAATCTTTACTGGCGTAAATGTTAGAATTTTCAAGATCGATGCTCTGCGTATTTAGGCTCAGGTTTTTAGCGCTAATATCGCCATCGGTATTATTGATGTTTTGGCTGACAGTCATATTATTAGCCTTATAACCAATCAGTTGAGCATTTTGATTATTAAGATTGTTGGCATTAATACTCATGTCGCCCAGAGCAATAATTTTAGCATTTTGATTATTAAGCGTATTGGCAACAGCAATGGTTAGCTGGTTGTCACTAGAAATTTGATTGTTGTTAGCTAAATCATCCGTGATGATGGTTAAATCAGCCTGAGCATGCAGCGTTCCAGTCACATGGTTATTAACAGTAGTTGCATTTATGGCGGCGTTATTAGCAACAATAAGCTTATGATTGGCTAAAATTTTGGCGCCGAGAGTTAGGGTTTGATTGGCTTGAATGTTGCCCTTATTAGTCAATAAGTTGCTAATGGCCAAATCAATGTTATTGGCTGCAAGGATATTGGTATCGGTTGAGTCTAGATTGTTTGCTGTAATAGAAGTATTTTTGCCACTAAACTCACCATCCGTGGTGGTGATATTATTAGCAGTAATGTTCAGATTTTCACTGGCAGTAATGTTGCCATTGGCATTATTGAGTGTGGCTGCTAGAATGGCATTGTTGTTATTACCGTGCAGCGTGCCTGCGTTGGTGATTAAGCTGGTTTTGGTATTATCGTTGCTATCTAAATACTTTTTAATGCTTAAGTTATTGCCTGCAATGATGTTGCCAGTGGTTTGGTTGCCAAGCTCATTAGTAGCTAGATTAAGGTCTTGAGTGGCCTGAAGATTGCCTGCATTACTCAGCTTACTGTTGGCGGTAATATTTAATATTCCATTACTATTTTGAGTGGAATCTGCATTCAGTCCTGCAATGATTTGCGCTTGATTGTTAAACTCATTACTGCTGATATTAATCGTATCTTTGGCTGCAATAATGCCCTGCTTAACCTCAATCGTATTATCTGCATGAATGGTTAAAGTTTGCTGACTATAAAGGTTGTTATTAACTTCTATATCTTCAGTTGAAGTAATTTGAACATCGGCTTTTGCGCTGAGCGCTTGCAAGGATATCTTGCCATCATTGCTAATAAAAATATCCCCAGCAGAGGCTAGCACTTCTGGCGGCAAGTTAACCCCCAAGCCTTGGTCTGTGCCGACTAGGGTGATGCGATTGGCATACATGCCGCCTAGGTTTGAGGTATCAAGTAATAGGTTTTGAGTTTGCTCTGAGTTGGTTGATTGAGTTATGTTGCCATTCGCATCAAAGCTATTTTTGCCCAGCTTGATGTTAAGGTTTTTGGCGTTAATTTTGGCGTTAAGTTGCAAGTAATGACTATAAATATTAACGCTATCTTGATTGCTAGCATCAAGACCTACGCCTTGGATTAAAACATCGCCGCCATTAACAGTAAAGCCACTGAGTTGGTTGTTGCTAAAGCTGGAAGAGCCTGTGGTTAAAGTAATATTGTTGGTATTAATAAAACCAGCGCCATTAATACTTAAACCATTAGGATTGGCAATGATTAAATCTGCCCTTTGACCGGCTACCTCAGTCCAGCCATTTAAAACAGTGCGATTGCTACTAGTCACTTCATTCAGGATGGCGCTTGCTTGATTGGTTAGATTTGCATTACCAAAAATAATACCGCCAAGCTGGGTATTGATATTAGTTTGATTAGAATTATTAAGAATCAAACCTTCATTGCCCACGTTGTAATGAATAAACTTGTTGTGCGATAAACCGCGCGCATTTGGATTGGCGATATTGACAATCGGTACGTTGTTGCGGGCCTTGTCTAGCGTGGTATTAGTACTGCCATCTGTTTGCAACGGGGCGCTGTAAACCGCTAAAGGGAAAAGGGTTATGTAAAAGGCTATGCTTGGGAATAGGAGTTTTTTAAGCATTGATAATTGTAGAAATTTAAAAAAAACAATGATACCATTCTTGTACGACCCTGTAAACCAGATTGACCCTGTAAACCAGATTGTGTAAAGTCCTCGTCAAAAATCAGACATAATCCTTTAATCTATCCTCATGTAGGATTATAAACTGATTCATTGCTTGTGGCCAATTCCGTATTGGCATAGTCCATCTTTTACTCGCTGCTTCAATGGCTAAAAAAACAACCTTAAAGGCGGAGTTATCATGATTAAAAATCTTGCGATTCTTGATTGATTTACGAATCACTGAGTTTAAAGATTCAATCGCATTGGTTGTATAGATAGCCCTTCTAATAGCCTCAGGATAAGCAAATATTGTTGCCACATTATCCCAATGCCTACGCCATGATTTGCCAATACTTGGGAATTGCTTACCCCAGCGATGCTCAAATTCATCAAGTGCAAGTAAGGCTTCATCTTCACTAATGGATTGATAAATTTGCTTAAGACTACTGGCAACCTGTTTTTTATCCTTATAGCCAACATATTTGAGTGAATTACGCACCATGTGAACAATACATAGCTGAACATCGGCCTGTGGGAATACGGCATTAATGGCTTCAGGGAAGCCTGTTAAGCCATCCACTGAAGCAATCAGAATGTCTTTAACGCCACGATTAGCAATATCATTAAGAACGCCTAGCCAAAACTTGGAAGATTCGTTTTTAGACAGCCATAGACCCAAGCATTCCTTTTTGCCTTCAAGGTTAACGCCGAGGGCGATATACATCGTCTTTTTAATGATTTGCTTGTCTTGCCTGACTTTAATAACAATGCCGTCTAAATAAACAATAGGATAGACCTCATCCAGTGGACGATTACGCCACTCAGTTGCTTGAGCAATAACCGCCTGTGTTACATTAGACACCAAGGTGGCTGATATGTCTGCATCGTACATTTCTTTAAAGGTTGATACGATGTCACGAGTGGACATGCCTTTAGCATACAGGCTTAATATTTGAGAATCGAAAGCACCCAATCGTGTTTGGCCTTTTTCAACGATTAAGGGCTCAAAATCGCCACTACGATCCCTTGGAATGGCGAGTTTAATTTCGCTATGATTGCTTTTAACAATCTTCGGGTAGTAGCCATTGCGAGCGTTACTATTTATATCAATTGTATTGTTATTCTGTCCATGCTTTGGATAGCCAAGATGATGTTCCATCTCGCCGCCGAGTGCTGCTTCAATGGTCATTTTAACCAGTGAGGCAGATAGGTCTGCTAAGTCATCTTGAGTGTGGATGTCTTTGGCAAGTTCATCAGCAAAAGCGCGTAGTTTTTGTTGGTTGATGCCTGTGTTGTTCAGTTGGTTCTTTTGGTTTTGTCTTAGTGTTGTGTTACTCATGTTTTTTCTCCTTTTTAGGGATTATAAAATATGAGGGTTTACACAATCTGGTTTACAAGGTCGTTTTATCATCCTGATTTAGTAATTTGTAATCAATATTGAGAGCTATTCTTATATCATGGCACAACTTTAAAACTAGCTGCTCATCTGTATTAACAACCTCTAACTGATGTACAGGCTTAACTTTTTCTTTTTTTGCGCTAATAACCAGCTTGTAGTCATCCTTAGCAACGGTTTCACTAATACTAATGTTTAAAATATAGCCATTTGCTAGAGACTGAAGATCTAAATATTTTCTAATTTCTTCTAAAAAAACTTTTCTATTTTCCTTGCCTCGTCGTTCAAGATAGCGCTGAGATTCAATATTTAAAATATTGATAATTTTGAGTGCTGAGAGTTGTTGAGGCTTGTATTTATTTGATGCTATATATAATCCAATTTTTAAATACATGATTTGGATATACGGCTTATCATTTAACGACTCGTAAACTTTAAGGTTAACTGGAATGCAATAGTTGTCTTGCAAGTTTTGTGCAATTTTTCTATTAAATTCAATAACAATTGACTTTACGCCTTTAAAATATTCGTATTTTTTAATGTCTTTGGCTTTAAATTGCACGTCGTTTAGAATGCTGAACAAGCTCATGTAGCCATTAGTTTTGCCTTTTTCTTTAAAAGATTCTTTCCATTCAAAGTTTGTTGATCTAAGTATTTTTAATTCTTTACAGATTTCTTCGGCGACTCTTCCGTTCCATTTTTTACCTAGAATGTCTGCTATTCTCCTAAGTGAAATTGGTATCGGCTTAGTTGTGTCTATTTTTTCTAACTGTGTATGAATAAATATTGCCAACAAAATCTTATGAGACTTTGATGTTGGCGTGGTTGAATGAAGCATTGGCGTAATTATTATTGAGCAATCCACGCCATCAGCAACCCAACTTTCAATGCGCTGCTTATCTAGTCCTTTAGTGCGAGGGTGTGGGAAAATAAAACTATTGTGCTTGACCAAGTTTCGTTCTACTCTAATTGTGGCGGGTATTTTTATAGTCAAAATAGATCGCCACTAAACAACACAGACAAAACAGACAAAATACTTTGGCCAAGCGTAGAAAGGCCTGCAGTATTATTGCAGAAGCCTTTAGTTATTAAGTTTTTGTTAGTTTTAATCATACAACTCTTAAATTAATAAAAATCTGTATGAATAAAATCAAAGATTAAACTATAATTAAAAACATTTTAACTATAGTTTATGAAATTGGCTCCTCGAGCTGGGCTCGAACCAGCGACAAATGGATTAACAGTCCATTGCTCTACCAACTGAGCTATCGAGGAATAAAAGTGAAATTATAACGACTTTTTAAACTGAGTCAATCTAAAAAGCCGTTATTTTTTATAATTATTTTAATTGTTTGGTGCTGGAAAATCATTACTAGAAACGGGCGCAAAACCTAAGTGACCTTTTTGACCATAACCTTCAAAACGACCTGAACCGCGAGCCTTACCATATCCATCTAATTGGCCTTTATAATAAGCATCAGCATTACCTTTTGTATAAGCATCAGAATAACCAACGCCGCGCGCTTCTAACTTGGTTGTATATTTGCCATCCGCTCTTGAATAGCCTTTATTCGACATACTGTTTTTATTATTGTAATGAAAACCCCAATCGGAATCATTAACCATTTCATTAACATTGCTTAAGGGGCCCCAATTTTGATCTTTATTAAAAGGCCCTAAATTTGACCCGCCATCAAAAGGATTAAAACTCGAACCAGAATTAAACGGTCCAAAGTTTGAACCAGAATTCATTGGATTCCAATTTGCGCCAGAATTTCCAAATGGATTCCATGATCCCATCATACTGTCATTTGTATTATTGTCCCACGGCATCCATGGTGCAGCACTAACAACTGTCGATAGTAATAAAATTGCACTTAGTAGTATTTTTTTCATTAGGTTTATGTAGGCATCTCCACCTATACATGTATATATTTTAATGTATAAATTATATACTATTTATATTATAAATTTATAATGTATTTACAATCGGCGTTAAAAAAGGGTGCAAAAGCACCCTTCTAGTAATTAATTAAATTAATTGATTACTGAGCAGCTGCTGGCGCTTGCTCTTGTGAATCAGCAGCAGCAGTTGCTTTAGCGTCTGCAAAGCCTTTAGCGTATGCATCAGCTTGAGCCTTAGCAAAAGCGTCAGCTTGACCTTTAGCGTATGCATCAGCTACACCTTTAGCGTTAGCGTCTGCAACACCCGCAAACTTACCATCAGTTGTTGCGTTAGAAACGTTTTTAGTTGCGTTCTTGTTGTTGTAATGAAAACCCCAGTCAGAATCGTTGTTCATGTCGTTGTTGTTGGCAAAAGGACCCATGTTTTGAGCGCCATTGAAAGGACCCATGTTAGAACCGCCATTAAAAGGACCCATGTTAGAACCGCCATTAAAAGGACCCATGTTTTGTCCGCCGTTGAAAGGACCCATGTTGCTCATGCCGTTGCTATTGCTATTGCCATTGTTACCAAAAAAAGCTGAAGCTGAAGTAGCTGCTACCAAAACCGTGATTGCGATAATTTTTTTCATGTTAATCTCCTAGATTATTGTTTTAAATTTTTTTAACAAACTCATTGTTGAGCTTGTTTTTAAGTGCTGAACTTATACTTCAGCATGGGGTGTATTATATAGCAACTATATTAGAAGTCAATGATATTCTTATATAGTTTTTTAATAAAACCAATAAATGCTTACATAACAACACTTTAAAGCCTAAAAAAAATATTAAAAATAAGTTGAATTATTGCAAAAACTATGGATATTTAACAAAAAAATGCTACTTTTTTAATATAAACAAACAAAATAACCGCTTTTTTTTGGTAGTGTTATGTTTGAAATACCGCCAAAAAAACTTTTAACCAATTAATAATCTATTGATAAATATTAAGCATTTTTACCTAAATAACAACCGCTACTCTTGTTTTGTTGTGTTGTTATAGCTTTTTATTAGACGAAAAAAAGCCAACTCAAAGGTTGGCCTTTTTTACTGATATAACAACAGTTAACTACTTTTCAGCAGAACCTTTAGCTTTACCATCCATGTAACCTTTAGCGTATGCATCAGCGATACCTTTGGCAAAACCGTCAGCTTGGCCTTTGGCATATGCATCAGCGATACCTTTAGCATTAGCATCAGCAGTACCAGAGTAGTTGCCATCAGCAGTTGCGTTAGCAGTATTCTTAGTTGAGTTTTTATTGTTGTAATGAAAACCCCAGTCAGAATCGTTGTTCATGTCGTTGTTGTTGGCAAAAGGACCCATGTTTTGAGCGCCAGAAAAAGGACCCATGTTTTGGCCGCCAGTAAATGGACCCATATTAGAACCAGAGTTCATAGGGCCAAAGTTAGAACCGCCGTCAAAAGGACCCATGTTAGAACCAGAGCTCATAGGACCCCAATTACTCATGCCATTGCCATTACTCCAACCGTTGTTGTTATTACTATTGCCAAAAAAAGCTGAAGCTGAAGCCGCTGCCATTACTGTGGCAAGTGCCACTACTTTTGTTACATTTTTCATTTTTTTCCTCTAGGGTTATTGTTTTTATATATAAATTACAAGCCATAAGCAAGCAATTCACGCCTACTTGTTTCTAATAATACCCCTAGTAAATTTGCATTGCAACACTATCAGTAATCGATAAGGCTATGATATAGATTCAATCACTGTATTTAGAGTAAGACTCGGGCGCATCAGCTTAACTACCAGCTCTGGACTGGGCTGATAATAACCGCCCAGCTGCGCAATTTCGCCTTGGACGACGTTTAATTCAGCAATAATAATTGACTCATTAGTAGATAAGGCTTTTGCCACAGGGGTAAATTGTGCTTGTAATTCAAAATCTTGCGTTTGAGCTGCTAATGCTTGCGCCCAATACATTGCAAGATAAAAATGACTACCGCGACTATCTAGCTCACCCACTTGACGTGAGGGCGATTTATCATTGTCCAAAAATTTAGACGTTGCAGCATCTAAGGTGGTTGCTAATATTTGCGCCTTAGGCATATCGAATGCAGCAGATAAATGCTCTAGTGAAACGGCTAAAGCTAAAAACTCACCCAAAGAATCCCAACGCAAGTGATTTTGTGATATTAACTGCTGAACGTGTTTAGGCGCACAGCCGCCCGCGCCAGTTTCAAATAAACCACCGCCATTCATCAGCGGCACAATAGATAGCATTTTTGCAGAAGTGCCCAATTCCATAATTGGAAATAAATCGGTTAAATAATCTCGAAGTACGTTTCCTGTCACTGAAATTAGATTTTTACCTGCTTTTATATGCTTTAATGTAAATTGAGTAGCTTGCCTAGGCGGCATTATCTGAATTTCAAGTGCTGTTGTGTCATAATCTAATAAGTACTTATTGACTTTTTTGATCATTTGATTGTCATGTGCACGATTGCCATCTAACCAAAAAATAGTTGGCGATTTTGTCGCTCTAGCGCGATTTACCGCTAATTTAACCCAATCTTTAATAGGCGCATCTTTAACCTGACACATGCGAAAAACATCACCCTGCTCTACAGATTGCTCAAGCAATACCTCTCCAGCTATTGAGACCACGCGCACCACGCCTGCTGCTGACATTTGAAATGTTTTGTCATGAGATCCGTACTCTTGCGCTTTTTGCGCCATCAAGCCAACGTTTGCAACAGAGCCCATAGTAGCGGGATCAAACGCGCCATGCTTTTTGCAAAAATCAATGGTTTCGGCAAAAACGCCTGCATAGCAGCGATCAGGAATAACAGCCATGGTGTCTTGCTGTTTGCCATTTTTGTTCCACATCTGTCCTGAGGTTCGAATCATGGCTGGCATGGATGCATCAATAATGATGTCACTAGGCACATTTAAATTAGTAATACCTTTATCAGAATCAACCATGGCTAGGTCGGGCTGCTCAGCATAAACTGCTTGAATATCCGCTTGGATTTCTGCTTTTTTGCTCGCCTCTAACGCTTCAATTTTATTTAAAACATCGCCCAAGCCATTATTTGCATTAATGCCTAGCTGTTTAAAAACCAGCGCATGTTTTTTAAATACATCTTCAAAAAAAACACTGACCACTTGGCCAAAAATAATAGGATCAGAGACTTTCATCATGGTGGCTTTCAGATGCACAGAAAACAAAATATCTTGGCGTTTTGCCTCGGCAATTACCTCAATTAAAAAGTCTTTTAAAGCTGACTGACTCATAACGCAGGCATCAATAATTTCACCGGCTTGCAGTGGTGCTGGCGCTTTTAGCTGCTCAATTGAGCCGTCAAATTTTTCAAATTGAATGCTAAATTGCGTTGCAGTTTCTACGGTTATTGATTTTTCAGAGCCATAAAAATCACCTGCAGACATACTGGCTACAACCGTTTTGGAATCAGCCGACCAAGCGCCCATCGAATGGGGATTTTTTTGAGCATAGCTTTTAACTGATGTTGGCGCGCGGCGATCAGAGTTGCCTTCACGTAATACCGGATTTACCGCGCTGCCAAGCACTTTAGAAAAAACCGCTTTAATGGCTTTATCTTCATCATTTTGAGGATTAAAAGGATAGTTTGGAATGTTGTAACCATGCGCTTGAAGCTCAGTAATAACCGCTTCTAATTGCGGAACAGAAGCGCTAATATTAGGCAACTTAATAATATTAGCTGCTGGCGATTTTACAATCTGACTAAGCTCATTTAGAGCATTATTAGTCTGCTGCTCGGCAGTTAGCCTTTGGGTAAAGCTGGCAATCACGCGAGCCGCTAAAGAGATGTCACGAGTCTGAACCACAACATCCGCAGCACTTGTAAATGCTTGTACGATTGGCAGCAAGGAGTAAGTTGCTAAAGCTGGCGCTTCATCGGTCAACGTATAAATAATTTTGGGTTTTTGTGACATCTTGATCCTCTAAGAAGTAGTTGACAACTGTATGGTTAAATCACTTTTTGAACGCTAAAGCTACCTTTAAAACCCGTGCAAATCGCTAATTTATCTGTAAGCGTAGTATTTTAGCATCCTCAAGGTTCGAGTAGTATTTTTTGCGCGTATCAAGTAACTTAAAGCCATAATTTTGATAAAAATTAATAGCCGCTACATTTGACACCCTAACCTCTAAAAAAATTGATTTAACCACTGTTTTTTCTTGCTGCTCAAGTAAGTCATCTAACAATTTTTTACCAAGGCCTTGCTGTTGAAATTCAGGATCAATGCAAATATTTAAAATATCAATAAATTCAATTGACAACTGCGTGAGCAAATAACCTTTAATCTGCCCATTAAGTAAAATTAATTGGATTTTGATGGATGGATTGTCATATGAATCAGCAAATTTTTTCAGACTCCAAGGCTGCGAATAGGCGCGCACCTCGATCGCCAAAATTTGATCTAAATCTTCTCTGGACGCTGACCTAAAGGAAATATTGATAGGCTTTGTTGTCAGTTTCATTTTGATAAAAATACCCTAAATCATCAAAATTTTTCTCAAGTTTGATGATGTCTTGCGCTTGCAAGCCAATTAATACGCGGCCAAAATCAGCGCCGTGATTGCGGTAATGAAATAAGGTAATGTTCCACTGATTGCCTATTTTTTTAAGGAAATTTAATAACGCCTGCGGTCTTTCAGGAAATTCAAATCGATACAATACCTCATCGCTGCAATTACTGCGCCCGCCAACCATATAACGAATATGGGTTTTAGCAATCGAATTATCACTCATGTCTAATACATCAAATGAATTTGATAATTTTTCTAATAATTGTTTTTTCTCGCTCAAACCTTCGCTCAGTGAAACGCCTACAAAAATACGCGCCTTGTCAGCAGAAGCATAACGATAATTAAACTCGGTGATTGAATGATCTTCCAGCATTTGGCAAAATTTTAAAAAACTGCCTGGTTTTTCATCAATGGTTGCCGCGATAATCGCTTCATTTTGTTCGCCAATATCAGCACGTTCAGCAACATAACGCAAGCGATCAAAATTCATATTTGCACCGCTAACAATGCTAATAATATTTTTTCCATGCAATTTTTTATCAGCCACATAACGCTTTAAGCCCGCTAATGCCAAAGCGCCAGAAGGCTCAACAACCTGACGATTTTGATTATAAATATCCTTAATAGCCGCGCACATTTCATCATTACTAACCAAAATTGTATCGTCCACTAAATCTTTAACAATGCGCAGGTTTTCAAAGCCAACTTTTTTGACCGCAACGCCTTCAGCAAAAATATCTACTTCGCTTAAAACAGCGTGGGTATTAGCTTTAATTGATTGCGTTAATGCATCAGAACCAATAGGCTCAACACCAATAATTTTGATTTCTGGCCGTTCAGTTTTAATCACACTAGCAATGCCGGTAATTAAGCCGCCGCCGCCAACTGGAATAAAAATATAATCAATATCATTAAGCTGTTCTAACAGCTCATAAGCGATTGTTCCTTGTCCAGCAATGACATCTAAATCATCAAATGCATGAATAAAACTACAGCCTTTTTGTTTGGCAACATTTTGTGAAAAATCATAGGCTTCATCATAAGTATTGCCAAATAATATAACTTCTGCGCCCCAAGATTTGACCGAGTCAATTTTAATTTTTGGGGTGATTTTAGGCATAACAATGGTCGCAGAAATGCCTAATTTTTTTGCAGAAAAAGCAACCCCTTGGGCATGATTTCCTGCTGAGCAAGTCACCACCCCTTTTGCCAATTGCTCAGGACTTAAAGTGCGAATTTTGTGATAAGCGCCTCGTAATTTAAAAGAGTGAACAGCGGTTAAATCTTCACGTTTTAAATAAATTTTATTATCTAAACTTGCGCTAATCTGGCTAGAAAATTCTAAAGGCGTTTGCTTAACAACTTCACGAACAACATCGCGTCTAATACGGCTAACAATACTTTGCATGTAACTCCTGTAAATAAGCAACGTCAACAAACGTTGAATCTGTGGCATTTCCCGTTATTAACTCAAAAGGCTGATTGACCTCACCTAAATGATTTAGCACCGCGCAAGCGCCTTTAAATTCATGCGTATTGGTATATTCATTCACGGTGATTAATGTTTTTAAACCTGCTTGCGTTGCAGAAATAATGCCGTTGTATGAATCTTCAAACGCCAAACACTTGTCTGCATCAACGCTCATTTGTTCAAGCACATAAGTATAAATATCGCCAGCAGGTTTTAAATTTGGCACCACATCGCCTGCGCCAATAACCTCAAACCAACCTAACGCCTCTTTGCCTAACGTATTAGTAATCAATGCATCAACATTCGCCGGCGTGGTGGTGGTGGCAATTGCCATTCTTAAGCCTGCAGCCCTTGCTTCAATAAACAAACGTTTTACGCCAGGTCTTAGGGGTATCTTGCCTGCGTTAACCAAACGTACATAAATCTGCGTTTTAAGGCCGTGAACAGAGGCGGCAAAAGCGTTTAGATCTTCAACCGCAAAATCGGGCTTATAATTATTCACATAATGTTTGATGCGTAATTGACCTCCGGTTACATTAAGCAATTCATGGTAAAGTTCATGAGACCATGACCAATCTAAATCTAATTCTTTAAAAGCCAGATTAAAAGCCACCAAGTGTCCGTCTCGCTCAGTATTGGCAAGGGTTCCATCAACATCAAAAATTAATACTTCTAGCGCCATAATAGTTTTATAATTAAATAAGTGAAAAATAAAATTGCTATTTTAAGTCACTTTAGGTATAAACATATTTTTTTTAAATTAAACTTACATCATGTCACAAACAGACTACCAAGATCTTGCTCATTACCACCTTAAAAAAGGTGAAGAATTTATGAATGAAGAGCAAATCAAGCATTTTAAAAACAAGCTGAATATTTGGAGAGATCAACTGGTTAGCGACGCTGAATCAACCATTAATCACATTCAAGAAGATTCAACCCAAGTGGCGGATATTAACGACCGCGCTACTTTAGAAGAAGAGTTTGCTTTAGAACTTAGAACCCGCGACCGTGAACGCAAATTAATTGCCAAAATTGATAAAACGCTTCATATCATTGAAATTGGGGATTATGGCTATTGCAAAACTTGCGGTACTGAGATTGCTTTAATACGCCTTGAAGCTCGCCCTACTGCTGATGAATGTATCGATTGTAAAACCATTGCCGAAAAAAGAGAAGTTTGATTTAAACCCCTTCATCTTTTTTTTATTAAGCGTCTTGCATTATTATACAAGGCGCTTTTTTAATGTCAAAAATGCTGATAAGCTGAACATTTTTGCTTAAAATCGCCCAAACGCACAAGGCCTAAATCTTGAGTAATGATGCCTATTGGTGTCAACTGAACATCTAATTGTTTGGCTAACGATTCAACAGCTGTTAGATTATTGGGCGCCGCTGTAAAACATAATTGATAATCATCACCCCCTGCAAGGGGTAAACACCAGTCATTGGTTTTTTTTAAATAATTTGCAACTTCTGGGCTAAGCGGCATATCCGCTAGGTTAATTTGCGCGCCGACCTTCGAGCGTTTAAGTATATGAGCCAAATCTTGCTCCAAGCCATCTGAAATATCAATACAAGCATTGGCAATACCGATTAAGCGCTGACCCAAGGCCACTTGTGCTTTTGGCCTATTAAAATGCGTTAATAAATTCTGGCTGGGTTTGATGTTTTGCTGTATTTTCTGCCAAGCCAGCGCCGCGTCGCCAATCGTATTAGAAACAAATATAATATCACCCACTTTAGCCGATGACCTTAATAAGGCTTGATTGGTCGCAACAGTGCCCGTTACATTGATGCTAATGCTTAATTTCCCTTGAGTGGTGTCACCGCCTAGCAAATCTATTTGATGCTGATTTGCGAGTGATTTTAGCGAGCTTGAAAATGCTTCAAGCCACGGCTCGTCAAATTTTGGCAAAGTTAGCGCCAAGGTAAAATATTTTGGCTTTGCGCCCATTGCAGCTAAATCACTTAAATTAACGCTTAAGGCTTTATAAGCAATGTCCGCCGGGCAGGTATTTTTAGGAAAATGCACGCCTTCAATTAAGGTATCAACGCTGGTTGCTAATTGGCAGTTTTGCTCAAGGGTAATCAGTGCACAGTCATCGCCAATACCCAGTGCGTCTAAATTTTGATTTTTCCAATTGAAATATTTTTCAATGAGATCAAACTCATTCATTTACTGAGGGTATTTTTGCGAAAATTTTTGCTCTATCTCGCTGCGCCCTGCGTTAAACATGGATCCTGAACCTAACACGGCAGATACTAATACGGCAAAAAATAAAGGCACAATGCCTAATAATGTTAAGATTGAATCGGTAATGCTGGTGCCGTCCATACTGCTAACGCCGCTGTCTCCAATGACCAATCCAAGTGCTGTGAGTGATGTGACTAAAAAATAAAACCCGTAAGCAATGATTAAAATTTTATAACGATTGAACGACAGTTGCCAATGTAAATAAACCAAATACGTATCATTTTTCTTAGCTTTTTTCGTGCGAAAATAAGTGTAAATAATAATCACTACAGAGATTGAAATGGCGCTTATGACGGCAATATTTAGGCTTGTGTTTAATAATTTAATCAAACCCAATGCGCCAATAACATGCACTAAGATAGCATTAATGGTAAATAATTCATGCGCAGCTTTAGCAGATTTTCGCGCTTGTTCGGTTGCATCTATTTTAATAATCATGGTCGCTAGTTTACACCATCTAGGCGCAAATTAAATCTCAAAAGATTACATATAAGCGTTGTCAGTTTTGGTGTGGTCGGTCACATCACGCACTGATTTAATTTCAGGAAAACGGCTTCTGAGTCGCGCTTCCACGCCTTGCTCTAAGGTTGCCTTTACCGAAGAACAACCCTGACAGCCGCCGCCAAAATTAAGAATAACATCCTTATCTTTTGTAATTTCAACCAAATCAATAAAGCCGCCATGTGAAGCCAGTTCTGGACTAATATCAGCCGCTAGAACGTATTTAATTCTCTCTTCTAAAGAAGCGTCTTCTTTGGGCTCTTCGCCTTTAGCATTAGGCGCAGTAATGGTGAGTTTTTTTCCAGTGCCGCTGTCTTTTAATGCAACCTCAGATTCTTTTAAATAAGGAAAATTAACTTGATCAATATAAGCCAAAAAACCTTCATATTCAAATTTATCATAACCTGGGGTTAAATCTTTAGGGTGGCAAAAATTAAATGACACCACTGCAGCTGGCGTACCTGCCCTTTCAACATCAACCTTGAGACCTAATTCTCGGTCATCTTGTTGGGCAAATAGGTCTTTAACATACGTTTGCGCTTCATCTGTAATATTAAACATGGTTATCCTTGTTTAGAGACTTTTATATAAAGCTCTTGATTAAAAATTATATTATCGATCAATCGATTTGATCCTAGAAATACCGCACATAATATCGCAATTTGAGTGCTATTGCCAGTAACAGATTTAAGGGTATTCGCATCAAGCATCTGCAAATAGTCCAATTTAAAGTGTTGTTGCAATTCTTTACTGGCAGATTCTAAATCTAGTTCGCCCTGCTCAATTCTAAGCAAAACTTTGTGTAGTTGCGGAGCAATTTTTCGCTCATGTTTGTTTAAATATTGATTACGCGTGCTCATTGCCAAGCCGTCATGCTCTCGCACAGTCGGCGCGCCAATGATTTCAACCTTTGAAGTGAATTTTTTAATAATTTGCAATTGCTGACAATCTTTTTTTCCAAAAATAGCCATATCAGGTTTAACAATATCAAACAATCGGCGCACAACCTGCACCACGCCATCAAAAAAATGCGGCCGAGTTTTGCCGCATAAGATTTGCCCCATTGCGCCTACTTTAACATCAGACTTTATTCCCTCAGGATAAATCATTTCAATATTCGGGGTAAAAACGCAATCCACTTGAAGTGCTTCCAATAGCGTCAAGTCTTTGTTTAAATCGCGTGGGTATTCGCCAAAATCTTCGTGCTGCGCAAACTGCGCAGGATTTACAAAAATGCTAACAATAACTTTGTCAGCTTTTAAAGCTGCCTGCTCAACCAGCGACAAATGCCCTTGATGTAAGCCGCCCATAGTTGGCACAAAGGCAATTGATTTTCCTGCCACTTTCCAAGCTGAAACCAGGTCAAAAATCTGTTGATTGGTGCTGCAAATTTGCATTAATAGCTGTGCTTATCAGTCGGGAATTTTTGGCCTTTAACCGCATCAATAAAGCCATTAACTGCGCCTTTTATGCTATTTGAATCGGTTAAAAAATTCTTGACAAATCTAGGCGTCTGATTTGTATTAATACCCAACATATCATAACTCACCAATATCTGGCCATCACAACTAAGCCCTGCGCCAATGCCAATGGTTGGAATGGTTAAAGCGTGCGTGATTTTCTTTGCTAAGTCACTAGGCACGCACTCAAGTACGATGATCAAGACCCCTAAAGATTCTAGCAATAATGCATCCTCTAAAATTTGCTGCGCACTATCTTTATCCTTGCCTTGCACCTTATAACCGCCCATTTCAAGCACTGATTGAGGCTGCAAGCCTAAATGCCCACAAACTGGGATATTATTAGCCTGCAGAATTTCAAAACAAGCTTGATGCGCCGCGCCGCCTTCAAACTTCACCATTTTCGCACCGGCTTTGATTAATAACTGCGCATTCATTAGCGCTTGCTGCGCATTGGTATAACTTTGATAAGGCATATCAGCAATCAGTAGTGCACTATTAATGCCAACAGCTGCTGCTTGGGTATGATAAATCATATCATTCATACTAACGCCGAGCGTGTTTTCAGCGCCCTGAATAACATTACCCAGCGAATCACCCACCAAGATAACCTCAATGCCGCATTCATCAAAAAGCTTAGAAAATGAAGCGTCATAGGCGGTTAAGCAAGTAATTTTTTCGCCTTTATCTTTAAACACTTTTAGCGCATCAATTTTCATAATTTAATCAATTCTGAGGTGTCTAATTTATCAATTAAATCTTGAAGAGGGCCTAATACTGGCACTTTTAAATCATCTTCAAGTTCGGACAAAGGCACCAGTACAAACGCCCTGTTCATCATCTGCGGGTGCGGGATAATTAATTGTTTGGAAGCAACCACTTGCACGCCGTATAAAATAATATCCAAATCAATGGTTCTGGCGCCCCATTTTTTTTCGCGCACGCGGTGCTGTTTGTTTTCAATATCTTGGCAAGCGTAAAGCAGCTCTAGCGCGGTTAAATGCGTATTAACCTGACAAACAGCATTAATATAATCTGGCTGTTTTGAGCCATCTATAGGCTTTGATTGATATAAGCTGGATAAATTAACCACCTCAATATCCTTGGCATTATGCAGCGCCAGCACCGCTGTTTTTATTTGTTGTTTTGGCTGGTTGAGGTTTGAACCCAGCCCGATATAAGCTAACAATGGATTAAAGTTCCCACGTGCTCTTGAGCGCTTAATTTGATTAAAACATGCTCTTGTTTGCCTGAGGCGATAATGGTGTTGGCGCCTGATTGCGCGGCAGTTTTTGCAGCTAATACTTTGGTGTACATGCCGCCAGAGCCCAAAGAGCCACCAGAGCGAGAGGCCACTTTAGTAAGTTTTTCATCATTCACATGAATGCTGTCAATTAATTTTGCATCGGCATTTTGGCGCGGATCAGCGTCATACACGCCGCCTTGGTCAGTCAAAATAACCAATTGAGTCGCGCCGATTAAATTGGCAACTAATGCGGCTAAGGTGTCGTTATCACCAAATTTAATTTCTTCTGTGGCAACCGTATCATTTTCATTCACAATTGGTACTGTGCCCAATTCAAGTAGCGCCTTTAGCGTGGCTGAAATATTATCACTTTGTTGCTTATTGGCTAAATTATCGTGGGTTAATAAGATTTGCGCAGTATGAATATTGTGCGTTGCAAATAAAGACTCATAAGCTTGCACTAGCCCCATTTGCCCAACCGCGGCGGCGGCTTGTAATTGATGAATATCTTCAGGGCGAGCGCGCCAGCCTAAGCGGCTCATGCCTTCGGCAATAGCGCCGCTTGATACTAAAATAACGTCAATATTTTGACTTTTCAACTGCGCAATTTGCCCAACCCATATGCCGATTGCATCAACATCCAACCCTTTGCCATCGTTGGTTAACAGCGCCGATCCAATTTTAACAACCCACGTTTGTTTACTCATTATTAGCCTTAACTAAGTTAAACAAACCGCCGACTAAATCCTTACAACCCAAACCATTGAGCGCTGAAATATTATAAAACTCGCCTGAGTAGCTGATAGCTTTTAACAACTCGCTGGCAACTTCGGCGCGATCTTCTTCTCGTAATAAATCCATTTTATTAATCGCCAGCATTCTGGGCTTATCGGCCAATTCTGGGTCGTATTTTCTGAGCTCATTTTCAATGATTAAAAAATTCTTGGCTGGATCTGATCCATCTGCCGGCAAAATATCCACCACATGAAGTAGCGCCTTAGCCCGAGACAAATGCTTTAAAAACTCAAAACCCAAACCCACACCTTCGCTGGCATCTTCAATCAATCCAGGGATGTCCGCCATGACAATATGTTCGTCATAATAAGACACAACGCCCAAGGAAGGATGTAAAGTGGTAAATGGATAGTCTGCCACCTTAGGGCGGGCGCTGGATATTTGACGAATCAGGCTAGATTTGCCTGCATTAGGCATACCTAATAAGCCAACATCAGCCATCACGCTCATCTCTAGGCCAATTTCACGAATCTCGCCCAAAGAGCCTGGCGTGGTTTTGCGCGGCGCACGGTTAATACTTGATTTGAAACGCGTATTACCCAAGCCATGGAACCCGCCTTTGGCAACCAGTATGACTTGCTCTGGGGTAATCATTTCACCTATTAATTCATCGGTTTCTAAATCATAAATTTTAGTGCCTAGAGGGATTTCAACGGTTAAATGATCAGCAGATTTTCCGCGTTTATTTTGGCCCGACCCAGGCTGGCCATTTTTGGCTCTAAATAATCGATTGAAACGAAACTCGCTCAGCGTGTTTAAGCTCTCTTGACCTCTAAAATAAATATGACCACCATCACCGCCATCACCGCCATCAGGGCCGCCGTCAGGAATATATTTCTCTCGGCGAAAACTTAAACAGCCGCCGCCGCCTTTTCCAGCTTCAATACGAATACTGGCAGAATCAACAAACTTCATAAAAAAACCGCTAAAATATAATGAAGCTATTATACCACCGACAAATGAATCGAACTCTCTACAGCCTAGTTGGATATTTACTTTTACCCATCTTAATTATCCGCCTATTGGTTAGATCCATCAAAGCGCCTAAATACCGCCAAAGAATCTTTGAAAGACTGGGCTTAATTGATTCAATACCTGTACCTATTATCTGGATCCACTGCGTTTCAGTGGGTGAATTTAGAGCTTCGATTGCTTTAATTGATGTGCTTATTAAAAACTATCCAAACCACCGAATACTCGTTAGCAGCACAACGCCCACTGGTTCAAGCGCCATAAAACAGCACTATAGCGGCGAAGTATTACACCTGTATTTTCCCTTTGACTTAAATTTTATTGTGAGGCGTTACATTAATAAAATAAAACCTGAATTATGTTTATTAATGGAAACAGAAATTTGGCCAAATTTAATTCATAGCTTACAAAAAAATAACATACCCAGTATTTTAATTAACGCCAGAATGTCGCAAAAATCTATGCAAAAATATCAAAAATTTGCACCCAAACTGGTTAAACAAACGTTAGATAAATTAACTCTAATTGCTGCGCAAAATCAAAATTCTGCCCAGCGTTTTGTTGATTTGGGTGCAGATAATAACCAAGTCATCGTTGCTGGAAATATTAAATTTGATCAAAATCCAGCGGTTGATAAAACACTGGTTAAACAGATTCAAAGTCTCATAGGAAAGCGCAAAGTAGTCGTCTTTGCCAGCACCCATAAAGATGAAGAACAGGCAATTATGAAGGCCTATTTAAAAAATCCTTTTGCGGCGTTAATGCTGATTGTTCCAAGACATCCTGAGCGTTTTAATGAGGTATTTGAACTGGCCCAAAAAAATGCACTGAGCGTTTACAAACGCTCGCACAATAAGCTTAATGCAGATTGCCAAATGCTATTGGGTGATTCTATGGGCGAAATGATGGCTTATTTTGATTTGGCTGATATTGTATTTATGGGCGGCAGTTTGGTTAAAACTGGCGGGCACAATATGCTGGAACCTGCTGCGCTTTCAAAGCCCATCTTATTTGGCCCAAATGTTTTTAATTTTAGCGAGATATCATCCGATTTATTAGCGCTAGAAGCCAGTATTCAAGTGCAAAATGCAGAGGATTTATTACAAACAATTGGCCAATTATTGACCGATGATAAAAAAACTAAAACCTTAGGTAAAAATGCCAATCAGTACTTTAAATCTAAACAAGGCGCAGTAGATAATATAACCAAACAAATTAAATTGGTTTTACAGCCTTAATTTTAAGAATAAATTTTATTTTAAGTGCTGGTTAACAAAATCAGCGGTTCTTTGATTGGCATCTTTAGCAGCTAAATCATCGGCAAAAGTTCTAACGTGCGCTGGTCTAAAATCAAACCCCCTGCCAACACCTGGATAAATAATCAACTGCGCATCCACACCTCGACCTTTTAGCTCTTCTATACCCGCCATAATTGGGCGAATTCTTTGGTATTGTTCGTGCTCGCCTACAAAAATCAAGGTGGGCACATTCAGCTCATTCAATTCTGGGGCATATTGATATATTTGCTTAACTTCTGGCGCGTTAGGATCTTGCCAATGGGGGTAATACGACACATAACAAGCTGCTTTTTGCGCTTGTTGATTATGCGTTACTAAGGCTTTTAAAGTCATGTAACCACCCCGTGTGTGTGATACTACGCAGGTTTTATCGCCAATAATATCGTCTCGTTGCAATAAAACCTCAATGCCTTTGGCGACGTGTTGATCGTAAATATCGTTATGCTCAATTGGAAATGGCGGAATAATATAAGTACCAAACATGTCTGGCGCCAAAACCACAAACCCGCGCGCCGCTAAGCGTTTTACTCGCGGCAGTGTCCAGGCGCCTAGACCTCGGCGTCCGTGTTGAAATAAAATAGGCAAATATTTACCAGGTTTGGTTGGTTTAAATAAATAAGCCTCAACTTCAACATCGCCATCCATGTAAGTGATATTTTCCATTGATACGGCGTAATTTTTAGGCGCTATTAGCTGGCCTTCGTCCCACCAAGCATCATTCCACCAGTGTTTTTCTTTGTCTTGCGGATACTGAATATCAATCCAAGGCTTGGAAGGATGCGGAGAGGCACTTGCCCAATTAACAAAAACAAGTCCAAAAACTGCCAAACTTAATACTATTTTTTTTAAATTACCCATTTTTACTACCCCTCTAGTTAGCATTTTGCTGCATAAAATAAAAATTTACAAAAAAATATAAACGCGACTTTAAGAGCCTTCTTTCATATAAATTTGCGAATCATTGGCTAAAAATTCGGCCGATTTTTGATCCATTTCTACTTGAATGGCATTAATTTTGGCAATTTCTGCCGCGTCCATGGTTTTGATTTCTTGAGTAATTTTCATTGAGCAAAACTTAGGCCCGCACATTGAGCAAAAATGCGAAGTTTTTGCTGCTTGTTTTGGCATGGTTTCGTCGTGGTATTTACGCGCTGTATCTGGGTCTAATCCCAAGTTAAACTGATCTTCCCATCTGAATTCAAAGCGCGCTTTAGATAAAGCATTATCGCGAATTTGTGCACCTGGATGACCCTTGGCAAGGTCTGCTGCATGAGCGGCAATTTTATAAGCAATAATGCCTTCTTTAACGTCGTCTTGATTTGGCAAGCCTAAATGCTCTTTTGGGGTTACGTAGCAAAGCATAGCGCAACCATACCAACCAATTTGCGCAGCGCCAATGGCGCTGGTTATATGGTCATAACCGGGCGCAATATCTGTGGTGAGTGGTCCTAGCGTATAAAACGGCGCCTCGCCGCATTCTTCGAGCTGTTTGTCCATATTCTCTTTAATCATCTGCATTGGCACATGACCTGGGCCTTCAATAAAAGTTTGTACGTCGTGCTTCCAAGCGACTTTAGTCAGCTCGCCTAAGGTCTCTAATTCGCCAAATTGCGCCGCATCATTGGCATCTGCAATACAACCAGGACGCAGGCCATCACCGAGTGAAAAAGTAACGTCATAGGTTTTCATAATTTTGCAAATATCTTCAAAATGCGTATAAATAAAACTTTCTTGATGATGCGCCAAACACCACTTGGCCATAATCGAGCCGCCGCGAGAAACAATGCCGGTAATGCGATTAATGGTAAGCGGTACGTATTTAAGGCGTACACCAGCATGAATGGTAAAATAATCAACGCCCTGCTCTGCTTGCTCAATCAGCGTATCTCTAAACACTTCCCAAGTTAAATCTTCAACCACACCTTTAACTTTTTCAAGTGCTTGATAAATTGGCACAGTGCCAATTGGCACGGGCGAATTACGAATAATCCACTCACGAGTTTCATGAATATTTTGACCCGTTGACAAATCCATAATGGTATCAGCGCCCCAGCGAATACCCCAAACCATCTTATCAACCTCTTCTTCAATGCTTGAACCTAGCGCTGAATTGCCAATATTACCGTTAATTTTAACCATGAAATTACGCCCAATAATCATCGGTTCGGTTTCAGGATGGTTGATATTAGCAGGAATTACTGCGCGCCCACGCGCCACTTCAGAGCGTACAAATTCAGGCGTAATTTCATCAGGAATACTTGCTCCAAAGGATTCACCTTTTTGCTGGCCAATTTGATCTTTGTAGTCTTGCCACTTAGAATTTTCACGAATGGCAATGTACTCCATTTCTGGGGTAATAACGCCTTGACGAGCATAGTGCATTTGAGTAACATTTTGACCGTCTTTAGCGCATTTTGGGGTTTTTAAAAATTCAAAACGCAATTCATTTAACGTTGCATTATCTAGGCGTTCATTAGAAAAAACCGAACTCATGCCTTCTAGAGTTTGCACGTCGTTTCTTTCATTAATCCAATTTTCACGAATACTGTCCAAACCCTTGCGTAAATCAATTTGTACATTGGTGTCGGTATAAACACCTGAGGTGTCATACACATGAATTGGGTCATTTTTTTCAGCCAGTTCGCCGATGGTATCCGTTAGGGTGATTTCTCGCATTGGCACCTGAATATCGGCACGAGAACCCTCAACATAAATCTTATGAGAGTTGGGAAAAGGTTGAATAAACGCCTGTTTGACGTTCGACATGCTTTTTAAGGTTTCGCTTGTTTGGCTCATTGTTGTATAATTTGGTTAAATAATTTAAAAATAAATCTAAGATGACAATTTTAACCCATAGACCTCGGCGTATGAGAAAACACGCACATACCCGTGAATTAATACGTGAAAATACATTAACAACCGATGATTTAATCCTTCCTATTTTTATTATTGAAGGTGAAAATAAGCGTGAAAGCATTGATTCTATGCTTGATGTAGAGCGTTTGAGTATTGACCAATTACTCATCGAAGCGCAAGAATTAGTCGATTTAGGTATTCGCGCCGTTGCATTGTTTCCAGTTGTGCCAAGCCATAAAAAATCACTCAATGCACAAGAAGCCTTTAATTCAGATGGTTTAGCGCAGCGCGCCGTACGTGCATTAAAATCGCAATTTAGTCAGTTAGCAGTGATTACTGACGTGGCGCTTGATCCTTTTACCACGCATGGGCAAGACGGCCTAATTGATGATTCTGGCTACGTGCTTAATGATGAAACCATTGAAGTGTTAGTCAAACAAGCCTTGTCTCATGCGCAAGCTGGCAGCGATATTGTCGCGCCTTCAGATATGATGGACGGGCGTATTGGTGCGATTCGCGATGCCTTGGAGGAAAATGGCTTCATTCACACTAATATTTTAGCTTATTCGGCCAAATATGCTTCTAGCTATTACGGGCCTTTTAGAGATGCGGTTGGCTCTTCAGCAAATCTTGGCGCCTCTAGTAAAGAAACTTACCAAATGGATCCTGCCAACTCTGATGAAGCGATTCGCGAAGTGGGTCTTGATATTGACGAAGGCGCGGATATGGTGATGATTAAACCAGGCTTGCCTTATTTAGACATTGTTTATCGCATTAAACAAACTTTTGGTATGCCAACATTTGCTTATCATGTTAGCGGTGAATATGCACAAATAAAAGCGGCCAGTCAAAACGGCTGGATTGATGAAAAGAAGGTAACACTTGAAACCCTGCTATCTTTTAAGCGTGCTGGCGCTGATGCAATTTTGACTTATTACGCCAAACAAGCGGCTCAGTGGCTAAAGTAATTAGTTTATATTAAAATATAATAATATTATTATATAGTTTTTAAAATAATATATAATAGTATGTTATTATAAGTAATTGTTATTTTAAAAACTGACCATGGAAAACAAATCATTATTCAGCGCTATTGTATTTGCTCTTGCACTCGTTGCTGGCTATTTTTTCTATACTGATAAAATAACCCAGCTTGAATCTGACTTGCAAACAACCACTCAAGAATACAACAACAAGCTTGATGCCTTGCAAACTGGTCAAGCCTTGCAAGCTAACCAAACCAATCAAGCCTTGCAAGCTAACCAAGCCAGTTTAGTGGTTGAAAAATCTAGCAAACTGTCGGCTTTAGAATCATTAAATAGTCAATTAATTGAAGCACAAACAGCCTTAAAAAAATCGCAAGATAAACTATCACTGGTCACCAGCAAAACCTATGTTTTGGACGATGAAATCACGCAAATGAACGACGCTAGAGACAATGTAAAAACATTGAATTTGGAAATGAATGCCACTAAAAGCAACCTAAAAACATTGGAAAAAAGCCTGCAGTCTGCTAAAAAAGACCTAGGCCTTTCTACTGAAAAAATCAATTATCTAGAAAATGTTTTTACGGCTCAAAACACCCAAAGAGTTGCTAAAAATATCGCTAGAATTAAATCTTTAAAAGGCACTTCAAGCATTATTGCAGTTACCGGTTTGGTTATTCCAGCTATTGGCGTTGCCACGTTGGCAGCATACACTATCGAAGAAATAGACAACTATTGCGCTAATATCAAAGATACCATCGAACTTGAAAACAAAGTATTTGGCAAGATTGTTTCTTTAGATGAGGCAATGCAAAAAAGCTATCACAATCAATGTGTAAACAGTTTAAAAAATAAAATTAAAAAAGGCTTGAGCGCTCTAAAATAAATCCCTTATCAGTTTAAAAATTCAGAATATTACTTCCAAGAAAACCGATTAAAAATAATTTGACATTTTTTTAAAAAGTTGAAAAGCCTTAATCAATCGATTCTGTTACTGATTAAATCATTAATCACTTCTGGCTCAGCCAAGGTGGAAGTATCACCCAGATCATCATAATCATCCTGTGCAATCTTTCTAAGAATTCTGCGCATAATCTTACCTGAACGTGTTTTTGGCAGTCCTGATGCGAATTGGATTTTGTCCACTGTTGCAATCGGCCCGATTTCAGAGCGAACCAGTGCGATTAGTTGGGTTTTTAATTCATCGGTAGGTTCTACGCCGTTCATAACTGAAACATAGGCATAAATACCTTGGCCTTTGATTTCATGTGCATAACCAACCACAGCCGATTCTGAAACGCTTGCGTGCAGTACTAAGGCAGATTCAATTTCAGCGGTTCCTAATCGATGCCCCGAAACATTTAACACATCATCTACTCTGCCCGTAATCCAGTAATAACCCTGTTTGTCACGCTTAGCGCCGTCTCCAGCAAAATATTTACCTGGGAAGGTTGAAAAATAAGCCTGCATAAAACGCTCATGATTGTTGTAAAGGGTGCGCATTTGCCCTGGCCAAGACCTGGCCAAAACCAAAATCCCTTGCGCTTCGCCTTCTAACACTTCGCCTTGTTCGTTAACAATTTGCGGCTCAATGCCAAAAAATGGTTTTGAGGCTGAACCAGGTTTTAACGCCGTTGCATAAGGCAGAGGCGTAATTATATGCCCGCCCGTTTCAGTTTGCCACCAGGTATCTACTATCGGGCATTTTGCCTGTCCAATTGTATGATAATACCATTCCCAAGCTTCTGGATTAATCGGCTCGCCAACTGTGCCTAAAACGCGCAAACTAGTACGTTTTGTGGTTTTAACAAATTCATCGCCTGCACCCATCAGTGCGCGAATCGCAGTTGGCGCTGTATAAAATGTATTAACCTGATGTTTATCAATTACTTGCCAAAAACGTGAAGCATCTGGATAAGTCGGAATGCCTTCAAACATCAGCGTGGTTGCGCCATTAGCCAGCGGACCGTAAACGATATAAGAGTGTCCGGTAACCCAGCCAACATCTGCCGTGCACCAATATACATCGCCTTGCTGGTAATCAAAGGTGTATTTGTGCGTCATTGCTGCATAAAGCAAATAACCGCCAGAAGTGTGCAGCACGCCTTTAGGTTTGCCAGTTGAGCCAGATGTATACAAAATAAAAAGCGGGGTCTCAGCGTCAAATGGCTCGCATGGACATTCGCTAGGCACGTCAGCTATCAAATCATGATACCAAATATCTTTATCACCCCAAACCACAGCGCCTTGCGTATTTTGCACGACAACAACCTTGCTAATACAATCACACTCTTTAATGGCTTGATCAACATTGGCTTTAAGCGCTGTTGCTCGCCCGCCGCGCCTGCCTTCATCAGCAGTAATCACAATTTTGCATTGTGAATCTAAAATTCTGTCTTTTAATGCCTCAGGCGAAAATCCGCCAAACACCACCGAATGAATCGCGCCAATACGTGCGCAAGCCAGCATGGCGTAGCTTGCCTCTAAAATCATTGGCATATAAATACAGACGCGGTCGCCTTTTTTAATGCCTATTTTTTTAAGCCCATTGGCAAGTTTTGCTACTTCATCATGCAGCTGCTGATAACTAACTTTTTTACTCAACTCTGGGTTATCGCCCTCCCAAATAATCGCTGTTTGATTGGCGCGCTCAGGCAAGTGTCTGTCAATACAATTATAAGCAACATTTAACTCGCCGCCTTTAAACCACTGTATTTTGCCTTTGGAGAAATCTACATCTGAAACTTGCTGCCACGGCTTATTCCAGCTTAAAAAATCCTTTGCTTGCTCGGCCCAAAATTTATCTGAATCATTTATAGAGTCCGCATACATGGACTCATATTTAGCTTCATCACAGATAGGGTTTTTATTTGACTGCGTGATTGGATAGATTTTCATAAGTTTGCATTTGAGTAAATTAAGCTGTAAATCATACCAATTAATTGAAACATTTACAAAGTTAAGGGCAAAAAAAAATGACGCATTAGCGTCATTTTTTTTAAATTTAAATAATTTTGTATTATTCGGCTTCTTGAACGACCTCAGTGACTTCGTCAACACCTTCGTCAACTTTAGAGGTTGATAATTCTGCCTCAATTTCTTGAGTTGTTTGCGCATCTTGAACCTTTTGTTGCGCTGTTAATTCTTCTTCCATGGCATATTCTTCGGTTAGAATTGAGGCATTAATAAGCCCTGCTTCAATTTCTCTAAGAGCAACAACCGTTGGCTTGTCTTTACCCACATCCAAAGTTGATCTATAACCGCCTGAACTCAACTGGTGAGCGCGCTTTGCAGCGACCAAAACCAACTCAAAACGATTATCTACAAAATCCAAACACTCTTCAACAGTTACTCTAGCCATAAGGTTCTCTAACTTTTAGTTATGATAAAATCAATCTATTTTACATGAAAATAAGTTCAAGGAATATTTGATGGAAAGACTCATTGTTTTAGATACTGAGACCACAGGCATTGAGCCTTCTGAAGGTCATAGAATTATTGAAATTGGCTGCACTGAAATTATCGATCGAGAGATTATTAAAGATAATGAGTATCATCAATACATCCAACCAGAACACGATGTTGGCGATTCGGTTCGAATTCACGGTATTACTAATAAATTTTTAGTGGGTAAGCCAAAGTTTGGAGAAATTGCAGATAAATTTATGCAATATATCAAAGGTGCTACTTTAATTATTCACAACGCCCCATTCGATTTAGGATTTTTAGATAATGAATTAAAATTACTGGGTTCTAAGCAGCGTATTAAAGACAATTGCGCGATTATCGATTCACTTGAGCTATCAAAACAACAACGCCCTGGCACCCTGCACAACCTTGATTCATTGTGCCGGCGTTTTGAAATTGATTCTAGCGCTAGAACTGTGCACGGCGCCCTATTAGACGCTCAAATTTTAGCGCAAGTCTATTTAGCCATGACCGGCGGACAGTCCACTTTGTTTAGTAACGAGCAATCTGCTAATAAAAATAATACCCATCATAAAATTATTCGAGTCAGTAGTGATATTTCCAAAACCAAAGTTGTTCGCGCCAATGTGCAAGAACTTGAAGCTCACAACAACTATTTTTCCAAGGTTTAATAATTATGATTTATCAAGATTTAAGAGAATTTATAACCGAACTTGAAAAGCGCGGCGAACTTAAGCGCATCACCACTGAGGTAGATGCTAATTTAGAGATTACTGAAATCTGCCGCCGAACTTTAGATGCACAAGGTCCTGCGTTATTATTTGAAAACGTTAAAGGCTCTAATATTCCTGTTTTGGCCAATTTATTTGGCACCACAGGGCGCGTGGCAAGCGCTATGGGCCAAGAAGATTTAGTCGCCTTAAGACAGCTTGGAAAACTTTTGGCCGAATTAAAACAACCCGAGCCGCCCAAAGGCTTAAGAGATGCAATCGAGAAACTGCCAACGCTTAAAAAAGTGCTTAATATGCCGGTTAAATCGGTTAAAAAAGGTCAGTGTCAAGAAGTTATTATTGAAGGCAATGAGGTTGATTTATCCAAATTACCCATTCAAACCTGCTGGCCAAAAGACGTCGCGCCGCTGATTACTTGGGGACTCACCATTACCAAAGGGCCTTTAAAAAAACGCCAAAACCTAGGTATTTATCGCCAGCAAGTGATCGGTAAAAATAAGCTGATTATGCGCTGGTTATCACATCGCGGCGGCGCGCTAGATTTTAAAGACTGGTGCGAGCAAAATCCAGGCCAGCCTTATCCAGTTGCAGTGGCTATTGGCGCTGACCCTGCCACCACGCTTGCAGCCGTGACCCCAATCCCTGACAGCTTAAGCGAGTACGCATTTGCAGGGCTTCTGCGCGGCAAAAAAACCAAAGTCTGCCAATGTATTGGCAATGATTTGCAAGTACCTGAAAATGCAGAATTCATTTTAGAAGGCATTATTCATCCTGATGAAATGGCAGATGAAGGCCCGTATGGCGATCACACCGGTTATTACAACGAGGTAGAAAAATTCCCCGTATTTACTGTTGAGCGCATCACTCATCGAAAAAATCCTATTTATCACTCAACCTATACCGGCAAGCCGATTGACGAGCCCGCCATTTTAGGCGTGGCGCTCAACGAGGTATTTGTGCCTTTATTGCAGCAGCAATATCCAGAAATAACCGATTTTTACCTGCCGCCCGAAGCTTGCTCTTACCGGATGGCTGTTGTTAGTATTAAAAAGCAATATCCGGGTCATGCCAAGCGCGTAATGATGGGCGTTTGGTCATTTTTACGCCAATTTATGTATACCAAATTTGTGATTATTGTTGATGATGATATCGACGTAAAAGATTGGAAAGAAGTTATTTGGGCGCTAACCACTCGCGTGGATCCAACTCGCGACACCACGCTGATTAACAACACGCCGATTGATTATCTTGATTTTGCCTCTCCTGTTTCTGGACTGGGATCAAAAATGGGCATTGATGCCACCAGCAAACTCCCAGGAGAGACCGAGCGCGAATGGGGTACGCCGATTGAGATGGACGCCAATGTTATTGAAAAAATTGATGATATTTGGTCAGATCTGGGGATTGATTAATTACAAAAAATTCTGAATTAACTATTCACAATCGCGCCGAACAAAGTATAATTCTTTTTTTTCGGAGTGTAGCGCAGCTTGGTAGCGTATCTGGTTTGGGACCAGGTGGTCGAAGGTTCAAATCCTTTCACTCCGACCAAATTTATACATAGCACTTGTTTTAGCGCTATTTTGCGCCCATAGCTCAGCTGGATAGAGCAACGGCCTTCTAAGCCGTAGGTCACACGTTCGAATCGTGTTGGGCGCACCACCCCATAGTTTATGGCGGGAATAGCTCAGTTGGTAGAGCCCCGGATTGTGATTCCGGTTGTCGCGGGTTCAAACCCCGTTTCTCGCCCCATATATTTTAAAAAAGGCCTTACGGCCTTTTTTTTATAGCTAATATATTATATTAAATACAAAGTATTTTTCACGCGGCTTTTTAAGTCTCTATGCCCATTTCTCGTAACATCAAATAAGCCTCTAAATCATCACACCCACCAATGTGTTTTTCGCCCAAAAACACTTGCGGATAAGTCAGTCCTGCTTTTGTTTGTAATTGTGGCGCTGCTACCAATAATACTACCGCTCTCGGCTTTTAAAGTTGAATATTTGTTCTCAATATTTGCCGCAATGTTTGCAATTCAATTTGTTACCGTGATTATTGCTGTTATCTCTATTATTGATAACTCGCTATTAGCGCTTTACAGCGCCGGTAGTGGCAGTGGCAACGACTTTATGCAGGCCGTGCATATCGCAGGCTCAGGCGGCGGACTTGAGTTCTTTTTGATTAATCTGTTAATTCTGCTGTTTTATTTGATTGCAATTAAGGTGTGGTTTGGCTTTATGATGGAGTTTGGTGGTAAGGTTATGAAAGTGATTGGTGATGGAATGACAAGTGTGGGTGATATGGGCCTTGGTATGGCTGGCGCTGGCAGACTAACACAAGGTAAAAATTTAGCAGTTAAAAAATATAAGGGTGAGTAGTTTTTTTTAGATTGAGCCTTAACTATAAAGTTAGCGACTTACTCACCAATAAAAACATTAGTCATAATAGCCCCAGTGTATGTCATCCGTAAGTTTTTCACTTTCTTTTTGCGCTCTTTTTCTAGCCGCTACATCCGCTTTAATTATATCGTCATCAAATGAAAGCTGTAAAAACCACCCAAGCACTTTAAATACAGCTTTAACAACCCACCAAAGTGCCTTAAAAACTTGCTTAAAGATGTTAAGGATTTTAGGGATAACTTCAAAGCCAGAAAGGTCTTTAGAGGTATCTGCGTATTCAGTAGTGGTGGTTACTACGTCTATTGTTCTTTTAAATGTATTAAAACTCATACGCCCCTCCTTATGCTAATTTACTAATGATTGTGTTAAGTAGTGTGAACACATAGCCGAATGCTACTATCATAATAGCACCAAGCAGATATAAATCTCTTTTAGATGCTAATTCTTTGTTTTTATCATCAATAGCTTCAGCAATAAAATCAGACTGAGGCTTGTCCATGCCCAGCTCTGTTAGTTTATTTGATATTTGTAGTGTGTTCATAATCATTGTTTCCTTTTATGTTTATATTATAAGCCTATTAAACCAGTAATGCAACGTCTGTAAGCTATTCAGTTTGTTGTGTTTATGGGGCATATTATAAGGATTGGCAAAAACTAAGATTTTATAAACAGTTGTATTTACTGGTATATTTTCCTATTAAAAAATGAGTGTTAAAAATGAAAGAAGCAGTGCCAAAAAAAATTCGAATTATGGCTGATTATGGAATAGCATACGCCTGGGATGAATATGGCACAAATATTGGCCTTGCATATAGTTTTGAAGATTATTTTAACATTCGAAAAATTATTGCACTCGAGTGTAAACTGCGTGATTGGGCGTTTTGGTTTGATTCCTCTGATTTAGAAGAAAAATTTCCTTGGGTTGAATTTAGCATAGTAGGACTTGGCTTGGCAGAAGAGCTAGCTCGATTAATAAAAGGTAATGGAATTAAGATTGTATATTGCCACCCTTTCGAAGAAAATGAAGATGTGTCAAGAAAGGATATTATTATAGATAAAGGATTCTAGACACAACTATGAAAAAGCTTTAGGTTTTTTTGGCTTATAATGCCAGCTAAGCCAGCTAATAGTGACGAGGGCAATTGAAGCTGGGTAGATAGCTCCTTTTTTTATGTACGCTATCTTAAATCATTCATATTTTTAAACTTACCACTCCAAACAACATCCACCGTATCATTAAAACAAATTTACAGCCAATATATTAAATACAAAGTATTTTTCACGCGGCTTTTTAAGTCTCTATGCCCATTTCTCGCAGCATTAAATAAGCCTCTAAATCATCACACCCGCCAATGTGTTTTTCGCCCAAAAATACTTGCGGATAAGTCAGCTCATTGGGCGCCATAATAAGCATATCATCATTCGTCCACTTGATTTCATCAACCAGGCGAATTTCATATTCGATGTTTTGTTCATCCAACATGCCTTTTGCTCGAGTGCAATACGAACAGTTGGGTTTTGTCCAAATAATATTTTTCATCATTAAATCCTTATTTTTCCATCGTAAAAATGCGATTAATATCCTCTTTATCAAAAAATAAATGCTCGTTACAAATTTCATTGTGAATGGCTATTTCACCTTGTTCTTCAAGCAACTTTCGGGCATCTTGCTCGCCCAAATTAAGGATTATTTTTTCGAATTTATCACGATTTTGCGTGCACTCGTAGTGCAGTTTCTCGGGGCTAAATAATTGCACATTTTCTTCATGAAACAGGCGCCCAAGCAAACTTTCAGCGTTTAAACCGTTAAGCTCTTCATTGGTTACAGTGCTTGCTAAAACGCCTACTGTGTGCCAACCTTCAGCATTGCATCCATCAGTTTCTGGCATTTTTTGCAATAACATGGCTGATAAATTCTCTTGGGTTGAGCTGATCCATAATTTGGAATCTAGCTGTTCTGATTGAGAAAAATAATCTTCAAAAGTTTGGATTAGGCCTGCCGAATTTTTAGGCACTAAAGATTGAAAGCTGTGATCGGTTTGGGCGTTATATAACGTGGCAACAATTTGCCCTTCGCCTAAAATTTTGTCCAAGCAGTCGTTTGCTTTAATCACGCCCTTTGATCTAACCATGCCGCGAATTTTAAGATCATTAGTAACCTCAACAAGTAGCAAGCTAACCGCCCCGTCGCCTTGGATTTGGAAAGTTAACTTGCCTTGGTGTTTCATGCCGCTGGCCAAAAAAATAGTGAGCGCAGTTAATTCTGCAAATAATTTTCTAACAGGCGCACTATAGCCGCGATCTTGAATCATCGCTTGCCAGGTGTCGTTTAGAGATAAATGCTGGCCGCGGACGTTCAAATCCTTAAATAAAAATCTTGTTTGTATATTCATAGGTATGATTTTAATTTATGCAGGCCGTGATTGAAAGAAAAATTACCATTAAAACCAATCATCAATTATTAATTGATGCCTTGGTTGAATCAACAGGGCTGTCAAAGCAAGTGCTTAAATCGGCGCTGGATAAAGGCTGCGTTTGGCTCAAAGCGAATCAAAAAGTTAGCCGTATTAGGCGCGTTAAAAAACCTTTAAAAATTGGTGACGAAGTTTTTATTTATTTTAATGAAAAAATATTGGCATCAACCGCTACTCAGCCAACCTTGTTACTTGATAAAAAAGACTATAGTATTTGGTTTAAACCTGCAGGTGTGTATTCTCAAGGGTCAAAATGGGCAGATCATTGCACCTTAACCAGGTTGGTTGAAAAATTAACCGACCGCCCTACTTTTTTAGTGCACAGACTTGATCGAGCTACTAGCGGATTAATGATTCTAGCGCACACAAAAACCATGGCCAGAGCGTTTTCACGCCTGTTTGCGCAGCGCAGCATTAAAAAAAGCTATTTAGCCGTTGTTGAGGGCGATTTTCCGTTTGAAAATATCAGCTTAGATGCTGACATTGATGAAAAAAACGCCTTAAGTCATATTACAAAACTTGCGCACAATGAGCAAAACTCTTTGTTAAAAATTCGCATTGAAACAGGCAGAAAACACCAAATTAGGAAACATTTAAGCCAGATAAATTTTCCCATTATTGGTGATAGATTGCATGGCAATGCTGATAAAAACTTCCCAAAAGATTTGCAGCTACAAGCTATTTCACTCAAGTTTATTTGCCCTATTGACGCACAAGAAGTAGATTTTAGATTGGCAAAAAACCAAGAAATTATGCTATAATTAATTTTTTTAAGTTTAGAGGTTTACACAATGGATTTCATCACGCAAAATTGGTTAGCAATCGCTATTATTGTAATTATTGTCATCTGGATTGTTAAAATTTACAACAACTTAGTTTCTTACAAAACTCAATATCAAAATGGTTTTGAGCAAATTTCAGTACAGCTAAAACGCCGTTTGGATTTAATTGGAAATTTGGTCGATGGCGCTAAAAAATATATGGAACATGAAAAAGAAACCTTCATGGCAGTCACGCAGGCAAGATCTGGACTTTTACAATCAACACAAGCAGCTGAAAAAAACCCAGGTGATGCAAATGTTATGGCCAATTTAGCAAGCTCGCAAGTGGCGCTAGATAGTGCAATGGGCGGCTTCAATCTAAAAATGGAAGATTATCCAGACCTTAAAGCCAGCGAAAACATGATGCAGTTAAGCGAAGAAATGACCACAACAGAAAATCGAATTTCTAGCGCTCGTCAGGGTTATAACGACTTAGTGCAAAAATTTAACGAATACAAAAAATCATTTCCAAATGTTATTTTTGCAGGTTTGTTTGGCTTTGGTACAGATGCGCAAAATTTAGAATTTAGTGAAAGCCTTGAACAGCTTAACGAAGCGCCAAAAGACCTATTCAAATAAAACCATATAAAAGACTTGTATAAATATGGATTTTAGGGAACACCAAGACCGCGCCAAAAAAAATAGCAGAATTATTTGGTTTTTGTATATTTTGCTATTAACAATCTCTTCTTTTTTAATTGGTTGGACTTTTGTAGTTGGGCTTAATTTAGCTGAATATTATCAAGTAGGTTATGAGCAATACGGTTTTTGGGAGAAATTTTCTGCTAGCAATTCTCGCGCTTTTAGTGAACAAATTCAAATTTTACTGAGCTTTTCTGCCGTTACTTTTGCTGTTCAAGCTTCAGTAACAGCGTTTGGTTTTTTCAAAAAATCAGACGGTCACAAGGTTGCCGCCGCTTTTAATGCTCAATTATTAAACGAAGATAATGCCAACTCTTTGGAAGAAAAACAAGCTTTAA
The DNA here is from genome assembly GCA_965222625.1 of Gammaproteobacteria bacterium. Classification (GTDB taxonomy): domain Bacteria; phylum Pseudomonadota; class Gammaproteobacteria; order PS1; family Pseudothioglobaceae; genus Thioglobus_A. The sequence goes on from OZ244962.1 coordinate 581,121, forward strand.
ATATTGTCGCTGAACAGGCTTTGGCGGCAAATGTGCCAACGCCAACTTTATATCTTATCCCAGAGCCAGGCATCAATGCTTTTGCCGCTGGAAAAACCAGCAAAAATGCTGTGGTTGCAATTACCCAAGGTGCGCTAGACGGTTTTAATCGCGCTGAACTTTCGGGCGTTATTGCTCATGAAATAGGCCATATTGTCAATCAAGATATCAAATTGAACATTCAAATATCAGCCTTTGTTTTTGGTTTTACTGCGTTATTCTTTTTGGCAAGATTTATGTTTTATAATGCCATGATGAACCGTAGAATGGACGTACGAGCTAAATTAATTATGTTTGCAATGGCCGCTATTATCGCCATTATCGGCGCTTTAACAGTATGGCTTGGCAGAATTCTACAAGCAGCGATGAGTCGGCAAAGAGAATATTTGGCCGATGCTTCTGCCGTACAATTTACCCGCTACCCTGAAGGTTTGGTGCAAGCTTTTGAAGTATTAGAAGGTAAAGATAAATCAACAAAAATGGAAAATCCTTCATCTAAAGAATACGCTCACGCCATGATATTTGGTATTGGCGGCGAACTATTCGCTACCCACCCGCCACTTGCAGATCGTATTGCCAGAATCCAAAATAAAAAATAAATGGCCATTGACATTAAATCTGCTGATGAAATAGAAAAAATGCGCACGGCTGGACGCCTAGCAGCGGACGTTTTAGACATGATTGCGCCGCACGTAAAAGCTGGCATCAGTACCGATGAGCTTGATAAAATTTGCCATGACTATATGGTTAATGTGCAAGACGCCATTCCAGCGCCGCTTAATTATCACGGCTTTCCAAAATCAATCTGCACGAGCGTTAACAACGTTGTTTGCCACGGTATTCCTGCGGATAAATTGCTTAAAAAAGGCGACATTATCAACATTGATATTACCGTTATTAAAGACGGTTATCATGGCGACACCTCAAAAATGTTTGTGATTGGTAAAGCCAGTGTCAAGTCTCAGCGCATTTGCCGCGTTGCACAAGAGTGTTTGTATATTGGCATCAAAAAAGTCAAACCTGGTATAAAGTTAGGCGAAATTGGCCGCGCAATTGGCGCTCATGCACAAAGCAATAACTATTCGATTGTGCATGATTATTGTGGTCATGGCATTGGTTTAAAATTTCACACAGAACCTAAAGTGGTACATTACGATGACGGCGGCGTTGATGCCAGCCCCATCCTTGAAGAAGGCATGACTTTTACCATTGAACCTATGGTTAATATTGGCGGCTATGAAGTAGCAACATCCAAAGTTGACGGCTGGACAGTAACCACCAAAGATCGATCACTCTCAGCGCAATGGGAACATACTATTTTAGTCACTAAAGATGGCTATGAAATCCTCACGCAAAGAGCTGAAGAGGACATCTAAGCAGACGCCTGCCTGTGCTAAAATAAACGTTTTTTATTGTTATCTAAATTTAAGCGTTGAAAAACCTCAGAAACTATTTTATTGCTGGTCTACTTTTTTGGATTCCGCTCGCTCTTAGCATTGTTGTTATCAAGTTCTTTTTAGAGTTTATTAATGACATTGTGCCACCCGAATACTTGCCCGAGGTTTTATTCAAAATAGACAGTAGCATTCCTGGATCTGGCATCATTTGGGTGCTGCTGATTATTCTTTTTACAGGCGCTCTGGTTAATAATTTTATTGGCCGAAAATTAGTAGTAGTCTGGGAAAAAATACTGAATAAAATCCCTGGATTTCGCGGTATTTATAAGGCTTTAAAGCAGCTTTCTGACACGGTTTTAAGCCCTTCAGGTGATAGTTTTAAAAAAGCATTATTAGTTGAATATCCGCGTAAAGGTATGTGGACTATTGCCTTTCAAACAGGCAACTATCAAGGCGAAATTGCCGATAAAATTGGCGAAGAGCTTGTTAACATTTACGTGCCAACCACCCCAAATCCAACCTCTGGATTTTTTATTATGCTGCCTAAAAAGGACGTTATTGAGCTAAAAATGAGCGTTGATGAAGCATTTAAACTAATCATTTCTACCGGTGTGGTAGAGCCAAATAAACAACCAAACAAATAACCTAACAGACCCATCCAAGGAAAAACTATGAGAACAAATTATTGCGGCGAATTAAACCAAGAAAACATCGGTCAAACAGTTGATATTTGCGGCTGGGTTAATCGCCGCCGCGATCATGGCGGGGTTATTTTTCTAGACGTGCGTGATAAGCGCGGTATTGCTCAGGTAGTCATTAACCCTGATAATTCTGATTTCACCATTGCCGAGGCCATTCGTAACGAATTTGTGCTTAAAATTACCGGCAAAGTGATTGCTAGAGGCGAAGGCTTAGCCAACTCAAAACTAGCCTCTGGCGATATTGAGATTGTGGCTGATCATATTGAAATTCTTAACACCTCTAAACCCGTGCCCTTTCAAATTGATGCAACGGATACTTCAGAAGAAGTTCGGCTTAAATATCGCTATTTAGACCTACGTAACGACGCCATGCAAAAACGCTTACGCCTGCGCTCAAAAGTCACTCACTTTATGCGTGAATTTATGGATAGTCATGATTTTTTAGACATTGAAACACCTTTTTTAACCAAAGCAACCCCCGAAGGTGCGCGTGACTATTTAGTGCCTTCACGCACGCATCCGGGCGAATTTTTTGCCTTACCGCAATCACCGCAATTGTTCAAACAATTGTTAATGATGTCGGGTTTTGAGCGCTACTATCAAATCGTTAAATGTTTTAGAGACGAAGACTTACGCGCCGATCGCCAGCCAGAATTCACCCAGCTTGATGTCGAAACTTCGTTTATGAATGAAGACGAAATTATGGCGCTAATGGAAGCATTAACGCGCGGTATGTTCAAAGATGCGATTGATGTAGATCTTGGCGATAAATTCCCTGTTATTACTTATGCAGAGGCGATGCATTTATACGGCGTTGATCGCCCTGATATGCGTATTCCTATGCAAATGACTGATATGGATGAGCTTATGCAAGGCGTTGACTTTAAAGTATTTTCTGGCCCTGCAAGTAGCGAAGGCTCCCGCGTTGCTGCCTTATGCGTGCCGGGCGGCGCGTCTATCAGCCGTAAAAAAATTGATAAATACACCAAATACGTCAGCATTTATGGCGCTAAAGGCTTGGCTTATATTAAACTTAACGAAGACGGCCCTGCTTCTCCAATTTTAAAATTTTTAGGTGATGAAGTCACCAAGCAAGTGATTGAAATGACCGGCGCAAAAACCGGTGATATTATCTTTTTTGGCGCTGATAAAACTAAAATTGTCAATGAAGCCTTGGGTAATTTACGTGAACAGCTTGCCAAAGATATGGATTTATTTGACAAACCATGGGCGCCAATTTGGGTGATAGATTTCCCCATGTTCGATGAAAATGATGACGGCTCATTAAGCGCTATTCATCACCCATTTACCGCGCCAAACGTCGACGCACAAACCCTAGAAAAAACCGCAACTAGCGCCCTATCACGCGCTTATGATTTAGTTATTAACGGCTCTGAAGTTGGCGGCGGATCGATTCGTATTCACCAAGTTGAAATGCAAAAAACCGTACTAAAACTCTTAGGCATTACCGATGAACAAGCGCAAGACAAATTTGGCTTCTTACTCGATGCCTTAGAATACGGCTGTCCGCCGCACGGCGGTATGGCATTTGGCTTGGACCGTCTAGTTATGATTATGACTGGGTGCGATTCTATTCGTGATGTTATCGCTTTTCCTAAAACCCAAACCGCTGCTTGTTTATTAACCAATGCACCTGCCCAAGTACCTAGAAAGGTATTACGTGAGCTAAGTGTTCAAGTGAGTTTGCAGAAAAAAGACTAATTTTGTGAGCCGTATTAACGATCAAATAAAAGCTCAACTCAAAGCTAAAAATGCGGTTTTAGTGGCGCATTATTACGTGGATGGCGCCTTACAAGATTTAGCTGAAGCGAGCGGCGGAATTGTCTCTGATTCATTAGAAATGGCGCGCTTTGGGCAAAATTGCGAGGCTGATATTATTGTGGTTGCTGGGGTTAAATTTATGGGCGAGACTGCCAAAATTCTTTCTCCTGAAAAAACCGTTCTGGTTTTAGATGCGGGCGCTACTTGCTCTTTAGACCAAGACTGCCCGATTGATGCGTTTTCAAAGTTTTGCGACCAGCATTCTGATCGCGTGGTTGTTGTGTACGCCAATACCAGCGCCGCAGTTAAAGCGCGAGCAGACTGGGTAGTAACTTCAGGCAGCGCATTAAATGTGGTTAAACACCTAAAAGATCAAGGCAAAAAAATTCTTTGGGCGCCTGATAAACATCTGGGTAATTATGTCCAGCAGCAAACCCATGCTGATATGCTCATTTGGCAAGGTTCCTGCATCGTGCACGAACGCTTTAAAGCCGATGCACTGGCCAATTTAAAAAAACATCATCCTCAAGCCGCTGTCTTGGTTCATCCAGAATCCCCTCAATCAGTGGTTGATTTGGCTGATGTTGTCGGCTCAACCACTGCGCTTATTAATGCAGTTAAAAATCGAAAAGAACAGACTTTTATCATTGCAACAGATAATGGAATTTTTCATAAAATGCGCGCCGTAGCGCCCCATAAAACCCTAATTGAAGCGCCTACAGCAGGACAAGGCGCTGATTGTGAATCGTGCGCTCATTGCGAATGGATGGCCATGAACACCTTAGAAAATTGCCTAAGCACGCTAACAACTGGCAATAATGAAATAAAAATCGATGCTTTTATCAATCAAAAAGCAAAAAAATCCATACAAAAATTACTCGACTTTACCGCATAAACGGTAAAATCTAAATGATTCATATTATCAAGGACATCGAACATGGCAGGACATTCTAAATGGCACAATATTCAACACCGAAAAGGCGCACAAGACGCTAAACGCGGAAAAATATTCACCAAACTGATCAAAGAAATTGTAATTGCTGCCAAACAAGGTGGCGGCGTGATTGAAAACAATCCAAGCCTTAGAATGGTCATTGACAAAGCTTTGGCTGCCAACATGAAGCGCGACACCATTGAAAGCGCAGTTAAGCGCGGCTCTGGCGATTTAGATGGTGAAAATTTTGAAGAAGTACGCTATGAAGGTTACGGCTTGGCAGGTACAGCAGTCATGGTAGACACGCTAACTGACAATCGCAACCGCACTGTGGCTGATGTGCGCCACGCTTTTTCTAAACACGGCGGCAATCTCGGCACTGATGGCTCGGTTTCTTATTTATTTACCAAACAAGGTTTTATTAGCTTTGCTAGCGGCGCTGATGAAGATCAAATCATCGAAGTTGCGCTTGATTCTGGCGCGCAAGATGTTATTACTAATGATGACGGCTCAATTGACGTGCTCACTTCTCCAGAAGATTTCTTTACCGTTAAAGACGCCTTAACAGCTGCAGGCCTAGAAAGCGTACATGCAGAAGTGACCATGGAGCCTTCAACGCGCGTTGAGCTCAACCTGCAAGATGCAGAAAAATTTATGCGCCTGATTGAGCGCTTGGAAGATCTTGATGATACTCAAGAGGTTTATCATAATGCTGATATTTCTGATGAGGTTATGGCGCAATTATGATTCATATTCATCAAGGAATTAGCGCGTTAAGCGCGTTTAAAAAACAAACTTTACAAGCTAAAATAGCCCAATCTCAAGCCAACCTTGCGCTACTCGGTGCTGAATTTATTCATTTTTCCGACCTCAATACAAACCTTGATGACAATCAATCAAACCAATTAACCCAACTTCTTTCTTATAGCGAAACGCTTTTTATTGATAATACTGTCTCTAAAATTATTATCATTCCAAGATTAGGCACCATCTCCCCTTGGTCTTCCAAGGCTACAGATATTATGCACTTGTGCGATATGCAGCACATTAATCGTATAGAACGTGCAATTATCTACCATTTTGATGCCAAAATTATTAATCGAGCCGCTGTACTGGCTTGCATTATGGATAGAATGACGCAATCAGAATTAAGCAGCATTGAAGAGGCGCATATTATTTTTGATACTTTTGAGCCTCAACCATTTTTACGCGTTGATATTTTAGCGCAAGGAAAATCTGCACTTGAAAAAACCAATATAGAGCTGGGATTGGCTTTGTCTGCTGGAGAAATCGATTATCTGGTTGAAAGCTTTATCAAGCTTAAGCGTAATCCTACAGATATTGAACTGATGATGTTTGCCCAAGCAAACTCTGAACATTGCCGCCACAAAATTTTTAATGCTGATTGGAAAATCGATGACGTGGCGCAAGCAAAAAGCTTATTTTCCATGATTCGCAATACTTATCATGCGCATCCTGAAGGACTGCTCAGTGTTTATTCTGATAATTCAGCGGTGATGGCCGGCCATCAAGGCGAGCGATTTTATGCGGATAAAAACGGAAAATACGTCAGCTCAACCGAGCACAGAGCCATTTTAATGAAAGTCGAAACCCATAACCACCCCACCGCCATTGCCCCGCATCCAGGCGCTGCAACAGGCTCTGGCGGAGAAATTCGCGACGAAGGCGCAACGGGTCGGGGCTCTAAACCTAAAGTGGGTTTGTGCGGTTTTAGCGTGTCTAATTTAAAAATTAATGGCGCAACCCAGCCTTGGGAGCAAGAACACGGCAAACCCGCGCAAATCGTCTCGGCGCTGGATATTATGCTTGAAGGGCCGATTGGTGCGGCGGCTTTTAACAATGAATTTGGGCGTCCGAATATTCTCGGCTATTTTCGCAGTTATGAACAAAAAACGCCTGATGGCGATGTGCGCGGTTATCATAAGCCTATTATGCTCGCTGGCGGATTGGGGCATATTCAAGAAAATCATATTGAGAAAGGCAACATTCCTGTTGGCAGTAAAATCATTGTTTTGGGCGGCCCTGCTATGCTAATCGGCCTAGGCGGCGGCGCGGCATCAAGCATTAAAAGCGGCGAACAAAATGAAGATTTAGACTTTGCCTCGGTTCAGCGCGCCAACCCAGAAATGCAAAGACGAGCGCAAGAAGTGATTGATCGCTGCACTAATTTGGGTGAGGACAATCCAATTGTCTCAATTCATGATATTGGCGCTGGCGGCTTATCAAACGGCTTGCCAGAATTGGTGAATGATTCAGGTCGCGGCGCACGTTTCGAGTTACGCAGTATTCCCAATGATGACAATCAAATGTCACCGCTTGAAATTTGGTGTAATGAATCTCAAGAGCGCTATGTGCTTGCCATTAGCCCCTCTAATTTAGATTTATTTAGCGATATTTGCAAACGCGAGCGCGCACCATTTGCAATTTTGGGCGAATCTACCAAACAGCAAGAACTGGTTTTGAGTGATGAATTATTTGCCAATACGCCCATCGACATGCCCCTGTCTGTTTTACTCGGCAATCCGCCAAAAACCAACATTGAGGCCACAACCCAAGATATCAAACTTAAGCCGCTTGATGTTAACGGTATTGCGCTTGGTGACGCCATTCATAGAGTGCTGCAACTGCCTACGGTTGCTAGCAAAAACTTTTTAATCACCATTGGCGATCGCAGCGTAACCGGCATGGTTGCTAGAGATCAGTTTGTTGGGCCGTGGCAAGTGCCTGTGGCCGATTGCGCCATTTCTATGGCTGATTATTCTGGCTATACAGGCGAGATTATGTCTTTGGGTGAGCGCGCTCCGCTGGCTTTATGTGATGCAAATTCTGCTGCTAGAATGACGATTGGTGAGGCGCTTACCAATATGCTCGGGGGCTACGTAACAGACATTCACGATATCAGCCTGAGCGCCAATTGGATGAGTGCCAGCGGTCATAAAGGTGAAGACGCTAAATTATTTGCTGCGGTTAAAGCAGTAGGTATGGATTTGTGCCCACAGCTTGGCTTGACCGTTCCCGTTGGTAAGGATTCAATGAGCATGAAAAGCTCTTGGCATGAAGCTGGTAAGGATAAATCCGTCACCTCACCTTTGTCATTAATCATTACTGCTTTTGCAAAAACCAGCGATGTCAGGTTGCAAAAAACGCCTTTATTGGAAGTCGATTCTGATTCTGAACTATTGTTAATTGATTTGGGTTTTGGTCAAAATAGAATGGGCGGCTCGTGTTTGGCGCAAGTTTATAATCAAATTGGCAACATTGCGCCAAATCTTGATGATGGCAGCGTATTCAAAGCTTTTTTTGAAGTCATTAATCAACTCAATAAAGATAATTTAATCAGTGCTTATCATGATCGCAGCGATGGCGGTCTGATTGTCACATTATTAGAAATGGCTTTTGCTTCGCACTGCGGCTTAAACATTGATTTGAATGCTAGTATTGAACATCTATTTAATGAAGAGCTGGGCTGTATTATTCAGGTTAAAGCTGAAAATAAACGTGCTGTTATTACCGCTTTAAGTTCAGCAGGACTTGGCTCTTGCACGCATTCAGTTGCAAGTATTAATCAGATAGATGTTATTAAAATCACGTCTTTGGGTGAAAAAGTCTTTGAACAGTCTCGCATCAGTTTGCAGCAGCTGTGGTCGTCAACTTCATTAGAGATCGCTAAACTTAGAGATAATCCGCAGTGTGCCCAGCAAGAATTTGACAATATTTCTGAGTCTACAAAAGGCATTAAAACCGACCTTAGCTTTGAACTTAACCAATCCATTATCAGCCCTTATATCAAAACCAACGTTAAGCCAAAAATTGCCATTTTAAGAGAGCAAGGTATTAATGGCCAAGTGGAAATGGCCAGCGCTTTTGACAGGGCTCAGTTTGATGCAATTGACGTACACATGAGTGATATTTTGTCAGGCAGAATAACGCTAACTGACTTTAAAGGTTTGGTTGCTTGCGGCGGATTTTCGTATGGCGATGTGCTGGGCGCCGGTCGCGGCTGGGCCAGTTCAATTCTTTACAATGCTCGCGCCAAAGATGAATTTGAAGGGTTTTTTAATCGTCAAGATAGTTTTGCGCTCGGCGTATGTAACGGCTGCCAAATGCTTTCAAATTTAACTCAAATTATTCCAGGCGCGCAAAACTGGCCCAATTTTAATCGCAATCTTTCAGAGCAATTTGAAGCGCGATTTTCCAGCGTTAAAATTAAAGAATCAAACTCTATATTCTTAAAAGATATGGCGGGCTCAACCCTACCAATTGCCATCGCTCATGGCGAAGGTCGCGCAACTTTCAATCATGATGCAGACCCTACCCGTATCAATAATATCGCCTTACAATATGTTGATCATCAAGGCGACATTACTCAAAGCTACCCTCATAATCCAAATGGATCAGAACAAGCAATAGCCGGCGTTACTAACGAATCTGGGCGAGTTACAATTATGATGCCGCATCCTGAGCGCGTTTTTAGAGCAGTTCAGTGTTCACATCGACCTAAGGATTGGGATGAGCGTAGCCCTTGGCTACGCATGTTTGAAAATGCTAGGGCTTGGGTTGATTAATAACCCTGACTAAAGCTGTTTTTTATTTACCCATAAGAAATTCTTTCATTTTTCCAGATTGCCAGCGTTTTTGAACCAGTGCATCGAGTTTTTTATGGGTCAATGCTTTGGCAGCATCGACGTCAATTGTTCTTGTGGCATCACTAATGTTAAGTAGGTTAGAGGCCATTTTATTGCAACTGTCCTTCTCGGCAGTATAGCGTTTTTTATTTTCTTTAGAGTCTCCGAGCAGTGTTTTTTTTGCATAAAGAAGCGCTTGATCATACAGCTCTTTACGCTCTTTAGCGTTTTGCGCCTCTAGGTCTGGCTGATCAATAACCAGCCCAAATGCGCGAGTAAAATAACCCAGATGTCTATCAAACATTTCAGATCGGTCACTTGAATCTGCGTCTATTTTTTCTACCAAAAGACACCGATACAAAATTCCAGTTGTGTCACTAAAATGCTTTTGTATAAAGCCAGTTTTTGCATCATTTTCTTTCAAAGTTTCAACAATCTTTTTTTGATAAAAGGCAACAGTATTTTTATCATGTAGCTCGCGATAAGCTTCTAAAAGTTTTTGCTTAACTTCTTTTTTGGTAACGCCTTTTCGCCGCTCTTTGCTTTTGCTTAAATTTTGATAAAAAGGGTCTTTAGATAAATCTTCATCTGACATAGAGCTGCTGGGTTTATCATCGTCTAGCAAAGTACTTAAAGCGCCAGCTTGCGCTTGAGTTAAAAATAAGACCAGTGATAAAGCGGCAAGAAAAAGTTTCATTAGACAATTAGTAATTTATAAATCAGTTTGTTGATTATAGCAGAAGACTAAAATAAACACTCGATAAGGATTTTTATTTTACAAACAATCGCTATTGCGTAAAATCATACACTTATGGATTATCAATTAATTCGCTCAAAGCGAAAAACCCTAAGTTTACAAATTAATCAGGATGCGCAATTAGTTGTGCGCAGTCCAAACAAGCTTCCTATCGCTGAAATAAACAAATTTATTGAGCAAAAATCCAGCTGGATTGATTCAAAAATACGTGCTTGTTCAAATAAACAAATAAACAAACCCAAGTACCAACAAGACGAAAAATTTTTATATTTAGGCAGTAGTTATCCATTGGATATCAACCCTGAGAAAACATCTAAGCTGGGTTTTGATGGCGCATCTTTTGCATCAAACGCTGCCAGTAAGCAGCTATTTTTAGATTGGTATAAAGCTAAATTTATACAAATAGCCCTGCCCAGATTGAATTATTACGCTCAAAAAAATCAGCTAAATTATCAGCAAGTAAGATTTAAATCGCAAAAAACCCTATGGGGATCTTGCAGTAGTAGCAATAACATCAATCTAAATTATTTACTAATTAGAGCGCCTATTGCGATTATTGATTATGTTATTGTGCACGAGCTTGCGCACATTAAGCATAAAAATCACTCACAAAATTTTTGGGATTTTGTCATGCAGATGCTGCCAGACTATAAAGCCAGCAAACGCTGGCTTCAAGATAATGGCCATAAGTTACAAAACTTATAGCAATAATTTAACGCCTATTTGCTGTTAAATTTAGTGGTTGCGTCTTCCATGGCTGCTTTTAACGTTCCCATGGAAGCCATTTCAACAATAATATCGCCGCCGCCAACTAACTGAGCATTGAAGTAGATTTGCGGAAAAGTTGGCCAATCTTGAAAAGCTGGCAAATTTTGCATCACTTCTTGATCTTCAAAAATATTCACATAAGCAAATTCAACGCCAGTAGAGGCAAGTGTTTGCGCCGCTGTTGATGAAAATCCGCATTGTGGAAACTGCGGCGTTCCTTTCATATAAAGTACCACGGGCGCACTATCAACTTGTGCTTGAATTCTTTGCATTATGTCCATTTTACTGCCTTCCTTTGTCTGCGTTTAAAAACCTAGTATTTTACTCTTATATTATTGTTGCGTTGTTTTATTGTTTTGTTGCTTGGGCAATGGTGTACTTTTGCCCTTGTTTGAGTTTTTTGTAATTACCAAAAACTGCCTTAAAATTATCTTTAATAAAGTGGCGCAAGCCATTAATAGTAACAAATGTAATGGTTCCGCCCGGCTTTAAAGCGTCATAAGCATCGTGCAAAATAATACTAAGCTGCTCTCTGCCAACTTTTGCGGGCACGTTTGATAATATTTGATCAAAATAATTTTGTTTTTCAACGGCTGAAAATGCATCTGAAAGATAAGCTTGGGCATTGTTAATATGGTTAAGCTTGGCGTTGGCATTAGACAAGTCAATAGCAACAAAATCTTTATCCACCATATGTACCTCGCCTTTAGGGCAAGATTTGGCAACTGCCAAGCCAATCGGACCATAGCCGCAACCCAAATCCAAGCATTTATCCTCTGCGTTAATCTCAAGATACTTCATAAACATAAGCGTGCCATCGTCAATAGCTCTAGGGCTAAATACGCCCCAACGAGTTTTTAAAATTAGACTGTGGCCTAATAATTGGGTGCTGATACTTAAATCTTGCTTGAGTTTTGGAATATCTTGTTTAGTAAACATTAGGTCTGTTGTTGTTTTTTAAGAGCTTTCTTTTTTGCTTTAGCGGCAATTATTTGGCTGGCGTTATCACCAATATGATGCTCGCCTCGCTTTGAAGCTAACTGCATTTGTTTTTGTCTTTCACGGTAACGACTTATTTGGTCTTCATTTTTAGACCCATGACAACGCGGGCATGACACGCCTTTTTCATAATGCTTGTGCTCTTTATCCTCATCAGTAATCGGGTATCGACAAGCGTGACATTGGTCATATTGACCTTGCTCAAGATTATGTTTAACCGCAACTCGCTCGTCAAATACAAAACACTCACCTTCCCACAAACTGTCTTTTTCAGCCGTTTGCTCAAGATACTTAAGAACGCCGCCATGCAAATGGTAAACCTCGTCAAAACCTTGCGTTTTTAAATAAGCGGTTGATTTTTCACAACGAATTCCGCCCGTACAAAACATGGCGACTTTTTTGGATTTATACTGCTCTAAATTATTTTTAGTATATTCTGGAAACTCACGAAAGTTTTCAGTGTTCGGATTGATTGCGCCTTTAAAACTGCCAATCTCATACTCATAATTATTTCTGGTATCGATTAAAATCACCTCAGGATCGCTAATCAATGCGTTCCAATCTTGCGGAGATACATAAGTACCAACCGACTCTTTAGGATCAATATTAGGCACCCCAAGAGTGACAATTTCTTTTTTTAGTTTCACCTTTAAACGCTTAAAAGGCAGGCTTTCGCTGTATGAAAATTTAATTTCTAAATGGTCAAAATGCCCATCTTTTGCTAAAAATTTTAACAAAGCATCAATCGAATCTTGCGCGCCAGACACTGTGCCATTCAGGCCTTCTAATGCCAATAAAATAGTGCCTTTAATTTTTAAATCAGCCATTAAATTGTATAATGGATCTTTGAATTTTTCAAAATCATCCAAACGTACAAACTGATATAAAGCGCAAACTGTGAACATGAAATTTCAACTTAAAAAAAATCTATTTTACCGTAAAGTCATAATTTCATTAAATAAATAAGGTTATTTATAGTAAATATCTTAAAGCACATTATCAATCAGGCCAATATCCGTATAATAACAAAACCTATTTACAAACTTTTCAACATTGCTAAATTCAATTAAATCCCCGCAAGATATTAAACAATTGGACCTTACTCAGCTGCAATCTTTAGCGGACGAAATTCGAGAATTTTTAATTGATACTATCCAAAAAACAGGCGGACATTTAGCGCCAAATCTTGGCACAGTGGAGATGACTTTAGCCATGCATTACGTCTTTGACACGCCTAATGACAGCTTTGTATTTGACGTGGGCCATCAGGCTTATACGCATAAAATCTTAACAGGCCGATTAGATAAAATCCATACGTTACGTCAAAAAAATGGACTTTCTGGTTTTACTAAAAGATCTGAAAGCGCGCATGATGCTTTTGGCGCTGGACATTCTTCAACCTCAATTAGCGCTGCACTAGGCATTGCAATTGCCAACAATATCAAACAAAACAGCCATAAATCAATTGCAATCATTGGTGATGGCGCCTTGACAGGCGGCATGTCATTTGAAGCACTTAACCACGCTGGCGATGCAGATGCAGACTTGCTTATTGTTTTGAATGATAACGACATGAGTATTTCTAAAAATGTTGGCGCTATGAATAAATATCTAACCAAGCTCATCTCTGGAAAAACCTATTCCACCATGAAAAACAAATCCATGGGTTTTTTAGAAAAAATGCCGATGGTTCATGAATTTGCCAGAAGGTCAGAAGAGCATCTTAAAGGTATGGTTTTGCCCAGCACTTTATTTGAAGAATTAGGGCTTGACTATTTTGGTCCAATTGATGGGCACGACCTACCCACTTTAGTCAAAACATTGCAAAATTTAAAAATACAAAACAAGCCGCGGCTATTGCATATTATCACCAAAAAAGGCTTTGGACTTGAAAGCGCTGAGCAAGATCCTTGTAAGTTTCACGGCATTGCCCCTGCTCAATTAAACTCGAACACTTTGCCTAGCTACAGTGAAGCATTTGGCTCTTGGCTTAATAATACTGCCAAAAACAACAAAAACTTAATCGCTATCACCCCAGCTATGTGCACAGGATCAGGCATGAGTGAATTTGAAAAAAATTTCCCTGATCAGTATTTTGACGTTGGCATTGCTGAGCAGCACGCTATTACCTTTGCGGGCGGTTTGGCAACTCAAGGCTTAAAACCAATTGTTGCTATTTATTCAACCTTCTTGCAGCGCGGTTATGACCAGTTAATCCACGACATCGCTCTGCAAAATTTAAATGTTGTATTTGCCATTGATCGCGCCGGATTGGTTGGCAGTGATGGCGCCACCCATGCAGGCTGTTTTGATTTAAGCTTTTTACGCGCCATTCCTAACCTAACCATTATGGCGCCAAGTGATACCAAGCAGTTATACGAAATGCTCAACGCTGCTTTTAACAGTCCAGGCGTTATTTGTGTGCGCTATCCTCGGGGCGCTTCTGAGGTTGAAAATTACATGAGCACCGAGCAAATAAAAATAGGTCGCGGTAAAATTATTCGCCAAGGCGTTAAAACCGCTATTCTTGCTTTTGGTAGTATGCTAACAGCCGCACTTGAAGCTGGAGACGCAATCAATGCAAGCGTTGTTGATATGCGCTTTGTTAAGCCGCTTGATGAGGTTTTGTTGATTGAACTTGCTAAAGATCATACTCACTTTATTTCAATTGAAGATAATGCGATTAATGGCGGCGCAGGCAGCGCCATTAGTGAGTTCTTGCACAAGCAAAAAATCTTGACAGAATTAACAATACTCGGGCTGCCAGATATATTTACCGAACAAGGCACGCAAGCGCAGCTTTATGCGCTTTATGGTTTAGATGCAAAAAGCATTATTCATGCTAGCAAATCGTGAAAAAAATACTAAAACGTTATAGTCCAAACCCAAGTGATATTAAAAATCACAAACATCTAGGCTGGTTAAGCAAACACTTGCACAACCCCAGTTTGTGGAATTTCAACCGAAAATCTATTTCCAAAGCGTTTGCCATTGGGCTTTTTTGCGCTTTTATTCCCCTGCCTTTTCAAATGTTAATAGCTGCGCCAATAGCCGTCATTGCGAGCGCTAACCTGCCTTTATCAATCGCTCTGGTTTGGATTACCAACCCGCTGACCATGCCGCCTATATATTATGGTTGTTACAAATTGGGCGCTTGGCTATTAGGCGAGCAAATAGAGTCTGACTTTGTTATGTCGCTTGATTATGTTTGGCAGGTATTTGGCGATATTTGGCAGCCATTTTTGTTAGGTTGTCTTCTGGTTTCAACGCTCAGCGCTATCATTGGCTATTTTGGCGTACAGTTGACTTATCGCTACCGCGCTTATAAACGCTTTCACAAGCTATAAATTATCTAAATTAAGCTTCAACTGGGCTCTGATTTTTGCCTCTAAAACATCTACTAAATCTTCATTAGATACTTTCTTATCAGTTTTTCCATCAACATACATTAAATTTGGCTCTCCGCCTGTCAAGCCAACTGATACGGCTTTTGCCTCCCCCGGGCCATTCACCACGCAGCCAATAACCGCCGCATCAATCGGTTCATTGATATCCTCTAGGCGCGATTCAAGCTCATTAACCACTTTTATCACATCAAACTTTTGCCGTGAGCACGATGGGCAAGCAATTAAATTGACGCCTTTTTGTCTTAAATTTAACGACTTTAAAATATCAAAACCCACGCGAACCTCGTCAACTGGATCAGAAGCCAGCGAAATCCGAATGGTATCGCCAATTCCTTCGGCTAATAACAAACCCAAACCCACTGAAGATTTTACCGTGCCTGATCGCAATGAGCCTGCCTCAGTAATGCCTAAATGTAGCGGATTGTCAATTTGCGCAGCTAACTGCTTGTAAGCAAATACTGTCATAAAAATTTCAGAAGCTTTAAGAGATATTTTAAAATTATCAAAATTAAGCTTATCTAAAATATCAATGTGTCTAAAAGCAGATTCCACCATGGCTTCTGGTGTTGGCTCGGTGTATTTTTTTTGCAAGTCTTTTTCTAAAGAGCCAGCGTTAACGCCAATACGAATTGGGATGCCGTGGTCTTTAGCGCTTACCACTACCTCACGAACCCTATCTGCACGGCCGATGTTACCCGGGTTAATGCGCAAACAATCGGCGCCATATTCTGCCACTTTTAAGGCGATTTTATAATCAAAATGAATATCCGCAATCAGCGGAATATTAGCTTGCTGTTTGATCTGTTTGAACGCTTGTGCGGCCTGCATAGTCGGTACAGAAACGCGCACCAAATCAGCGCCCGCAGTTTCAACCGCTTTAATTTGAGCCAACGTCGCCTCAACATCTGTTGTTTGAGTATTGGTCATGGTTTGTACAGAAATCGGCGCATCGCCACCAATAGCAACATTGCCAACAAAAATTTGTCTAGATTTTCTTCGTATAATTGTATGTATTGGTTTCATTGTTGTTTAAATTTTTGAATTAGTTCGTCAAGACCTTTATCGCTTTTAACCCGCTGGTCAATCTCAGGCTGATAGCTATTGCTAGATTTAATTATAATACTGGTGTTTAAATTTTCAACAGGCTTTTTAGCTTTACTAACAATAATTAAGGTTTGCTTATTTGGGTTTTGTTGAGCTTCTGGAAAATATTTAAAAATAAAATAGGCACTCAAAAGCAGCACAATAAAACTGAAAATCCAAATGCTTAGTTTGAATTTTTTTTTCGATTTTGCAGGGTAATAATCAATTCCGTCTAGCATCTGACCTTTTTGTTTTATCTAAAACCTTGCCAGCCAATTGCCCGCAAGCCGCATCTACGTCTTCGCCTCGAGTTCGACGAGTCATGGTGCGAATGCCTTGGGAAAATAAAATATTTTGAAAGGCTTCAATGGTTTTAACGCTCGACACCTGATAATCTGATTCAGCAAATGAATTAAATGGAATTAAATTAACCTTAGCTGACATGTTTTTTAACAATCTGGCGAGCTGCTGCGCATGATTGGCAGAGTCGTTCACCCCTTTGAGCATGACATACTCAAACAAAATATGGCGCTCTTGGGTGCCTGCATTCAAATACACTTTGCAAGCTCTCATGAGCTCTTTAATCGGGTATTTTTTGTTAATTGGTACCAACTCATCACGCAAATCATCCGTTGCTGCATGCAGGGAAATAGCCAAACTCACAGGTACTCGCTCGCTCATGCGTTCTAATGCAGGCACAACGCCAGAGCTAGAAATGGTCACCTTACGACGAGAAAGTCCAAAAGCCCAATCATCTAGCAGTAAATCACAGACATTATAAACCGCCTCTTCGTTTAACATTGGCTCGCCCATGCCCATAAATACAACATTAGAAACGTGTCTGCCACTTGCTTTTAGATGCAAATTGGCAATTAATACTTGGGCCATAATTTCCGCAGTTGATAAATTTCGATTAAAGCCTTGATAACCCGTTGAGCAAAAAGTACACGCCAGCGCGCAACCTACTTGCGAAGAAATGCACAAGGTGCCTCGGTCTTTTTCAGGAATATAAACTGTTTCAATATTGTTTTCATTGCCCATATCAATAATCCACTTAACCACACCATCAAGCGCATGATTTTTACTAACAATCGTTGGAAAATCAATACAAGCAATGTCTTTTAGCGTTTCTCTAAGGTTTTTACTTAGATTTAGCATTTTATCAAAATCAAATACATGATCTTTATAAATCCATTTCATCAGTTGCTTGCTGCGAAAAGATTTCTCACCCAATTCTTTAAAAAACGCATCTAACGCTTTTTGGTTAAGGTTTAGTAGATTTTGTTTTTCTTTCATAAAAAGCTTTGCGCAATAAAAAACAGCGTAATTAATTCAATCATCAAATAGAGCGTCTATTTTACAAGATAAGCCAGATCTACTCTGATTAAAAAATTGAGACGTAAAAAAAGCACCCGAAGGTGCTCTTTTTAACAATTAACGAATTAAAACTTAAGCGTTAACAGCATCTTTAAGTGCCTTACCCGCTTTAAAAGCAGCCACTTTAGAGGCTTTAATTTGGATAGTTGCACCTGTTTGTGGGTTGCGACCTGTGCGCGCAGCGCGGTCTCTAACGACAAAAGAGCCAAAACCTGTCAACTGTACGCCATCACCACTTGCCATAGCGCCTGTAATTGCCTGCGTTGTTGCGTTAAGTGCACGACCTGCATCTGCTTTTGATAAATTTGTTGCTGATGCAATTGCATCAATTAATTCTGATTTATTCATTACTTCTCTCCTTGGTATTATAAAAATTTTATAAAAAATTTACTTGGGTAAGGCAATTTGCTAAGTATGCAAAAAATTTCCCAGTAGCTTTCAATTATTATAATCAAAAATGGCTGTTAAATCAATCGATTGAAAAAAAAATAGCTGATGCAATAAAAATTTTAATCAAGTTAGCGATTAGTCTCTTTTAAAGCTCTTTGTTTATCTCTTTGCCAGTCCCTAGATTTAATATCTTGGCGTTTATCATGAGACTTTTTACCTTTAGCAACACCAATTTCAAGCTTAACACGCCCACGCTTCCAATACATTTTCAAAGGCACCACTGTCGCGCCTTTTTGTTCTATTTTTTCTCTAAGTCGATTAATTTCTAATCGATTTAATAACAATTTTCGAGTGCGGGTTGGATCTGGGTTGACATGCGTTGAAGCACTTTGTAAAGCTGATATGTGTGCGCCGAACAAAAATAACTCACGATTTTTTAAAATTACGTAACTTTCTTTAATTTGAACCTTATTTTGACGCAAGCTTTTTACCTCCCAACCCTCTAAAGAAAGTCCAGCTTCAAGTGTTTGTTCGATAAAATAGTCATGACGTGCTTTTTTATTCAGCACGATTGTATTTGAACTTATTTTAGTTTTTTTGGATTTTCCCGCCATGCATCAACTCTCTAAAAGTGCTCTTGTGCCTTATTCAGCTGAGCAAATGTACCAATTGGTCAACCAAGTTGACAATTATCCAAAATTTCTCAACTGGTGTTCAAATGCCTCTATTTTAAAGCAAACTACTGTCCAAATCATAGCCTCGGTTGAGATTAATAAAGCTGGCTTTAATCAAAGTTTTACCACCATTAACGAACTTACTTTGAATCAACGTATTGATATGCAGCTTAAAGAAGGTATTTTTAAAAAGCTCAATGGCGCTTGGATATTCACCAAACTTAATGATAGCGCTTGTAAAGTTGAGCTTAATTTAAATTTTAGTTTTTCCTCTAAAATTGTTGATATGGCTATTTCTCCTATTTTTACCAAAATTGCCAATTCTCAATTAGAGGCGTTTATTGCAAGAGCTAAAGTGGTTTATTGATGTTATATGCCTTTAACAAGCCTTTTGGGGTTTTGTGTCAATTTAGTGGCGATGGCAATACGTTAGCCAACTATATTGATATTAAAAATATTTATCCTGCTGGCAGACTTGATAAAGACTCTGAAGGTTTATTATTATTAACCGATGATGGCAAACTGCAACACCAGATTTCGCACCCAAAGTTTGACAAAGAAAAAACCTACATCGTGCAAGTAGAAGGGGAAATAACCCTTACTGCCATTCAAAAACTTTGTTTGGGAGTGAACCTCAAAGACGGACTAACCAAACCTGCAAAAGCTTCAATTATCAGTGAGCCAAGCTGGCTTTGGGATAGAAATCCGCCCATTCGATTTCGTCAAAACAGCCCTACTTCTTGGATTGAGTTAAAAATCACTGAAGGAAAAAACAGGCAAGTAAGGCGTATGACAGCGCATATCGGTTTTCCTACACTCAGACTCATTCGCACCCAAATTGGCGATTGGCGCTTAGGCAATACTAGCCCAGGATGTTATGAATCCCTTTGAACTGAGCTTTGACGCACTGATGTGCACAACCATTGCTGGCAAAATAAAACTTGTTGAAGAATTGCACACCCTTAAAAATAAATGCCAACTGGACTATCAGTTAGAGGCTGACATTACTACTGTTAAAAACCCTGGCAGACCAATCAAACCTGATTTGGTTAGGTTTCAGTCGGTGCCTAAACGTGATAAATCTGAACTTGGCTTTATTAAAACCATTCATGCAATTTGCCACATTGAATTTAACGCCATCAATCTGGCTTTGGATGCTGCGTATCGCTTTAGAGGGATGCCTGATGCTTTCTATCAGGATTGGATTCAGGTGGCTTTTGAAGAGTCGCAACATTTTCAATTGCTTAATAATTATTTAATTGAACTGGGTTATCAATATGGAGATTTTGATGGGCATAATGGGCTTTGGAAAATGACTTTTGAAACTGATTATGACATCCTTGCCAGAATGGCGTTAGTGCCTAGAGTTTTGGAAGCAAGAGGATTAGATGCAACGCCAAAAATTCAACGACGTTTTAGCAATTCTAACTTTAAACCTATGGTTGGTTTGTTGGATATTATTTTTAAGGATGAAATTAATCATGTAAAAATTGGTAATTTTTGGTTTCACACACTGTGCCAGCAAAGAAATTTAGACCCAATACAAGCTTTTGATGATTTAATACAAAAACATATTGGTGCATCACTACGCGGCCCATTTAACCTTGATGCACGTAAATCAGCTGATTTTACCGATCAAGAGTTGGCCTACTTACAAGGCGCTAATGAAACTTGTGCTTAATTAGTGATAATTATCCTTATGTATCCAGATTTTGATTTATTTTTTGATTAACCAAGGCTAGCTAACCAACTATCAACTATATCAATTAGATCTTCTGCTGTACCTTTTTCTTTGTAGTAATGATCTGCTTTTTTAACAATTTTTTGTGCACTTTTCTTATTATTAGCAACTGACATCAGTCGCCATCTATCTTCTGCAGAGCGCTTAACGCCTGAAAAATCTTTCTCGCCATAAATATCAAGTACAGGCTTAAGCATGTTATCAAGTGGCAGTCGTTTGACAACTTTTTGTTTGTAATCAGTAGCGCCCATACCAACGCCAACATAAGCACTAATTTTTCCGTCGCCATATTTGTCAAGATAACTCATCGCCATATGCGCACCACAACCATGCGTAATTAAAACAATATTATCAATACCAAGCTGTTTATAAAAATCAATCGCCACTTCGATACGCTCATGCGCATAAGGGAAAATTGGCACATAATCATAATAAGTGGCTTGCTTGTCAAGTACTGGCATTTGTACTGATAAACTGTGCCAGCCTTTTGAAGTCATGCCAACTCGAAGCGGTTTAATAACGCTATCCCAATTTGCATGATAACCACGAGAATGCAAAATAATAACGCCACCTTTGACTTTTTCAGTTTCAGCTTCCATATAAATACTAAACACTTCTTTACCGTCAGCCAATGATAAATATTCAACATCGCCATCTAAGACTGAATCTTCAATTTCACTAATCATGCGATTTTCGCGCTCAAAATCAGGCTTGGCATCGGTAAATTGGTTGTAAGATTTTTGCAAAAAGCTAGGATTAAAATCACCAATGATCGGCAAATTTGGAAATTTTGGTAGATCATCCAAACTTGGAAAACTTGGCAAGCTTGGTAGGTCATTCAGGCTTGGAAAATTTGGCAGGTTTGGTAAATCATCCAAACTTGGTAGGACTGCTGAAACATTCATTGAGAAACTAATTGCCAGCGTTATGATTGTTTTATTCCACATATTTTTCATTGAGTAAATCCAGAGCAGTTTTTGCATCTGGATGGTTATTTTTAGTTGCAAGATTAAACCAATAATACGCTGATTTAATATCATCTTTTTCTAACATTAATGAAGCTAAGTTATATTGAGCATACTCATCTTGCTGTTTGGCAGCAGTCAGCCACCAATTTTGCGCCAGTTGAATATCCTTTTCAGTCCCCTTACCTTCATAGTGCAGCATTGCCAGTTCACTTTGAGCATAAGGCAGGCCTTGTTTGGCTGATTTTTCAAACCATTCAAAGGCCTGTTTTTCATCCTGCTTGACACCGAGTCCATGCAAGTAACTAAGTCCAATATTGTTTTGTGCGCCGCTATGTCCGCCATCAGCAGCGCGCATCATCCACTCAAATGCATCATCGTTACGTTGCATTTGCGAGTAATCGTAGCCGATTTGATACCAGCGATCTAACTTTGTTTCTGCTTGCACAGAAGCAGTCATGCCAAACTCAATAAACATCAATACTAAAAAAACATTTCTTAAAGGTGTATTAAATAAAGTATTAAAAACTGTTTGCATTATTGTTTATTGAGTTTGGTATGACAAAAACATAAAAAAAGGGACACTAGCAGCATCCCCCTTTTTTAAATCAATTTAACAATTATTTAGTTGTTAAACCTAGTAACTGCCAAGCATTCATACCACCGCGGTAGTATTTAATCTTGTGTACAGGGTAACCCATAGTCAACAACGCTCTAATTGAAGCTGGAGACTGACCACACCATGCACCATTACAGAACATGTATAAAGTTTTAGCATTGTCATAGTCTAATACGCCGTCTAAATCTTTAACGCCAAATGTACCTGTTAAGATGTCTACTACTGCTAAAGGATCTTTAGCAAGCGCTTTAGAAGTGATTTTTGTAAATGGAACGTTAACTGCGTGAGGGATTGTGCCCTTCTTAACCCAACCTGGCGTGCGCGAATCAACCAACAATACTGTAGTATCGCCATTTGCAACATCACGTGCTGCATGAATAACGTCTAATTCAGTGATTGTTTCAACGTCTGCAGGTGCAAACGGTGAACTTGGCTGAATACAAAACGGCGGACAAGGACGTGATGTCTTTGCAAAAGCTGGATTGATGCTTGCTTTGTTATCTTGGTTACGTGAAATACCCGCAACTTCCATAACGCCTTTAGTGATTCCTACTGGTTTAGCTGTTACAGCTGTTGATGCTAAAAATGCTACTGATGCAGCGCTTATTACTAATGTTTGAAGTTTCATACCTCTCCCCTTTTTTTTATTATATAAAAATAACTCACTATTGAGTTTTTATTGATAGCCCCTTAAAAAAACAAAGCTAAAAATTCTTTGGTGTTAATCGCAGCTAGGCTCTTCTTCTAGGTTGTGATTAGCGAAAAAATCCATGGTGCATTCTTCTTTTTCATCGTCTTCTTTTTCACTACAAGAATCTTGCGCACCATCACGAACAAGTTGCATTTGTGCTTCTGTTGCATTTTTACCTAATGGCGCTACTTTCTCACCATCCATGTGTGCAAAAATACTTGTACTGATTAAAACTGCAAATAATACGGCTAACTTTTTCACTATCTTTTCCCCTTTTTATTGAAAACCCTTAAAACTATATTTATACCATCTATATTTATAATTGCAACTTATTTCACAACTATCTAAATATTATAATATTATAATAATTGTAATTATATATAAATTTACACCAAATAATTAAAATTAGTGTTTACTTCTACTAAAACAGTGCTATAATACGTACTATGATAAACACAAATTTTAACACAATCCTTGATTTAATTAACACATTCCCTGATGAGCAGTCTTGTATTGACCATCTAGAACAGTTGCGTTGGAACGGTAATATTATCTCACCATTTGACAGTAATTCAAAAGTCTATAAGTGTGCTAACAATAAATACAAATGCAAAGAAACCAGTAAATATTTCAATGTAAAGACACAGACACTGTTTGATAATTCAAAAGTTAAACTACAAAAGTGGTTTTTAGCCATTTGGTTAGTAACATCACACAAAAAAGGTATATCAAGTATTCAATTATCAAAAGATATTGGTGTTACGCAAAAAACAGCGTGGTTTATGTTGCAACGCATTCGTAATTGCTTCGGTTTTGATAATAACAACGACCTATCAAATACTGTAGAAGTTGACGAAACCTATGTAGGCGGTAAGAACAAGAATAAACACGCTAATAAACGACTTAAAGGCGTTCAAGGTAGAAGTACTAAAGATAAAGCACCAGTATTTGGTATGGTTGAGCGTGGCGGTAAATTAAATGCAAAACTGGTTCAAGACGTAACGGTTAGAACCTTGACTGCCGAGATTGTAAAGCACGTACAGGATGCTACTATCTACTCTGATGAATGGCTAGGCTATAATGCTTTAAAACGCATATACGACCACCAATTTATTAAGCACGGCAAAGGGCAGTATGTTAATGGCAGAGTCCACACAAACACTATTGAGGGCTTTTGGTCTATCCTTAAACGTGGCATTGTTGGTATTTATCATTTTACAAGCGTTAAACACTTGCAAAAATATGTAGATGAGTTTGTATTTAGATACAATACAAGACATGGTAACGAGCAAGAGAGGTTTAACTTGTTGCTTGAAAATTTGGAACATAGGCTGACTTATAAGGAATTGATAGGATGAACGAGATTACACCAATGCAAAATGAGTTTTTATTTTATGCCTCTGAGGATGGCACTATATCGATGCAAATATTGGTGTCAGATGATACAGTTTGGGTTACACAAAAGGCTATGGCTGAAATATTTGATGTAAGTATTCCCACTATCAACGAACATTTAAAAAATGTATTCTTAAGTAACGAATTAGAACAAAATTCAGTTATTAGGAAATTCCTAATAACTGCCTCAGACAACAAGTCATACCAAACAAATCACTATAACCTTGATGCGATTATATCTATTGGATACCGCGTAAACTCCTACAAAGCAACTCAGTTTAGAATATGGGCAACCAAGATATTAAAAGAGTATCTAGTTAAAGGCTTTACCTTAGACGATGAAAGGCTGAAGCAAGGCAAAGTTTTGTTTGATAAAGATTATTTCGATGAATTGTTGGAGCGTATTAGAGAGATTAGATCCTCTGAAAAACGCTTCTATGAAAGCATTAAGCAAATATACACAACTAGTATAGATTATGACAAAAATTCTCAAGAACACAGCACCTTTCTTGGTAAGTTTTATGCAAGTATGCAAAATAAGTTACTTTTTGCAGTATCAGGAATGACTGCTGCTGAGATACGTAAAAAAAGAGCAGATTATAATTTACCGCATATGGGCTTGACTGATTGGAAAAATAAAAAGAAAGGTGGGGGGGTAGTAAAAACAGACGTAGGAATTGCCAAAAATTACCTACTTGAAAATGAAATAGATGACCTTAATCGAGTAGACACCATGTTTTTAGACCATATAGAAAATTTAGTTAAAAAACACAAGCCTATGAAAATGAAAGATTGGTCTATAAAATTAGATGGGTTTCTTGATTTTAATGAGTATGAAATATTACAAGGTTATGGAAAGATTAGTAAAGAGCTTGCGGACAAATGGTCTGTTGAGCAATATAATCAATTTAAACCAATACAAAAAATAGAATTACAGGATGATTTTAATGATATTTCCCAAAGCATCAAAGCAACTGGGAGGTTGCCTAATGAGGTTAAAACTACTAATAACAAAGAGACCGATACAAACTTTGATAAATCCCTAAAACAAGCAATAAACTACAACCCTAAGAATTAACTATTCAATGGACCTTGTAAACCAGATTGTGTAAACCCTCATATTTTATAATCCCTAAAAAGGAGAAAAAACATGAGTAACACAACACTAAGACAAAACCAAAAGAACCAACTGAACAACACAGGCATCAACCAACAAAAACTACGCGCTTTTGCTGATGAACTTGCCAAAGACATCCACACTCAAGATGACTTAGCAGACCTATCTGCCTCACTGGTTAAAATGACCATTGAAGCAGCACTCGGCGGCGAGATGGAACATCATCTTGGCTATCCAAAGCATGGACAGAATAACAATACAATTGATATAAATAGTAACGCTCGCAATGGCTACTACCCGAAGATTGTTAAAAGCAATCATAGCGAAATTAAACTCGCCATTCCAAGGGATCGTAGTGGCGATTTTGAGCCCTTAATCGTTGAAAAAGGCCAAACACGATTGGGTGCTTTCGATTCTCAAATATTAAGCCTGTATGCTAAAGGCATGTCCACTCGTGACATCGTATCAACCTTTAAAGAAATGTACGATGCAGACATATCAGCCACCTTGGTGTCTAATGTAACACAGGCGGTTATTGCTCAAGCAACTGAGTGGCGTAATCGTCCACTGGATGAGGTCTATCCTATTGTTTATTTAGACGGCATTGTTATTAAAGTCAGGCAAGACAAGCAAATCATTAAAAAGACGATGTATATCGCCCTCGGCGTTAACCTTGAAGGCAAAAAGGAATGCTTGGGTCTATGGCTGTCTAAAAACGAATCTTCCAAGTTTTGGCTAGGCGTTCTTAATGATATTGCTAATCGTGGCGTTAAAGACATTCTGATTGCTTCAGTGGATGGCTTAACAGGCTTCCCTGAAGCCATTAATGCCGTATTCCCACAGGCCGATGTTCAGCTATGTATTGTTCACATGGTGCGTAATTCACTCAAATATGTTGGCTATAAGGATAAAAAACAGGTTGCCAGTAGTCTTAAGCAAATTTATCAATCCATTAGTGAAGATGAAGCCTTACTTGCACTTGATGAATTTGAGCATCGCTGGGGTAAGCAATTCCCAAGTATTGGCAAATCATGGCGTAGGCATTGGGATAATGTGGCAACAATATTTGCTTATCCTGAGGCTATTAGAAGGGCTATCTATACAACCAATGCGATTGAATCTTTAAACTCAGTGATTCGTAAATCAATCAAGAATCGCAAGATTTTTAATCATGATAACTCCGCCTTTAAGGTTGTTTTTTTAGCCATTGAAGCAGCGAGTAAAAGATGGACTATGCCAATACGGAATTGGCCACAAGCAATGAATCAGTTTATAATCCTACATGAGGATAGATTAAAGGATTATGTCTGATTTTTGACGAGGACTTTACACAATCTGGTTTACAGGGTCTATTCAATGTTAAAGTATCGTTTAGTTTTACTGCTTTAGTGTAAATTTATATATAATTACCATAATAATAAAAACAAAATAACCTTACTAAAAATAGCTCTATTAAGCCATTTTATCCATAGCTTGGTTGGCCAGTTCGTCCGCCATTTCATTGCCCTCATTACCACTATGACCTTTAACCCAATGCCAATGCACGCTGTGCGCCGCATTAAGCACATCAAGGCGTTGCCATAAATCAACATTTTTAACTGGTTTTTTATTGGCCGTTTTCCAGCCTTTAGCTTTCCAGCCTTTAATCCAGTCGTTAATACCGTTCATAACGTACTTAGAATCTGTATACAAATCAATCGCAATATCTTTAGTTTTAATCGCCTCTAAGGCTTTGATAGCAGCGGTTAATTCCATGCGATTGTTGGTTGTGTCCTTTTCATTGCCGTTTAATTTTTTATCATAATCGCCATAACGCAGCCACACGCCCCAGCCGCCAATACCCGGATTACCTCGACAGCCACCATCGGTATAAATAATAATTTTTTGCATTTTATTGATTGCTATCCACGTTAATTTGCAGCCAATATTCAAGTAAGGCTAAATGCCATAAGCGTGAACCATTCAGGGCTGTCATGTATTGATCTGGCTTATTGATAACTTTTTGTACGAATTGCTGATCAAACACGCCGCGATTAATACATTGACTTGAAGTGAGTATGTCAGACATAAATTCTAAAAATTCCCCGCGCACATATTTAAGCGCCGGCATTGGAAAATAGCCTTTTTTGCGATCAATCACGCTGGCAGGTAGTAACGAGCGAGAAATTTGTTTAAGGGGATACTTGCCCTGCTCGCTCATTTTCAAACTGGGCGGCATGCTTAGAGCGTGTTCTACTAATTGAGCATCCATAAACGGCACTCTTGCTTCAAGCCCCCAAGCCATGGTCATATTATCCACCCGTTTAACTGGATCATCAACAATCAGCCGAGTAATATCGGTGCGAAATACCTTGTCCATAAATTCATCAGCATGCGCCTTTGCAAACTCTTTATCAAGCCAAGTTTTTGTATGATTGCCTGAATGATATTGCTTGTTAACCGTTTGCAGATATTCCTCATACGGCCTATCCACATAATGCTTGGAAAAGCGCTCAACTTCAGAACCCACTTCAGCCTGCATACGCGCATACCAAAAATACCCGGCAAATGCTTCGTCTGCACCTTGGCCAGATAATACTACTTTAATGTGTTTTGAGACTTGCTCAGAGAGCAAATAAAAAGCCACCGCATCTTGCCCAACCATCGGCTCATTCATATTTGCCACTGCATCGCCCAGGCGCGGCAATACTTGGGAATTGCTCACCACGTATTTTTCGTGTTTAGTATTAAACCTTTTAACAATCTGATCTGAGTACTCAAATTCAGATCCAGCTTCATCGCCAATATCTTCAAAACCAATTGAAAAAGTGCGAATGTCTTTGTGCCCTGACTCGTGTAATAAAGCCACCAGCAATGAAGAATCAAGCCCGCCAGACAACAATACGCCAATCGGCACATCAGCGGCGTCCATTCTTTTAAGCACCGCCTTGGTTAATAATTCATGGGTTTTTTCAATATACTCATGGCTGGATAATTCAATCTCAGGACGCTGCGCTTTAGGTTGCCAATAAGTTTTTTGCGTAATATCACCATTGGCTTTAATAATCAGCGTTGTTGCAGGTTTGATTTTTTTAACGCCCTCTAAAATCGTATTAGGCGCAGGCACTACGCCGTGCAATGAAAGCTGCTGTTGCAATGCAACACTGTTAATTTGAGTATCAGCACCAATCGCAACCAATGACTGGGTGTTTGATGCAAAACTAAATGCTTTATTAGTCAGATTAAAATAAAGTGGCTTAATGCCCATGCGATCTCTGGCGACAAACAAATGCTGGTGTTTTTTATCCCAAATACAAAATGCAAACATGCCGTCCAGATGATTAACGCAATCTTCACCCCAAAAATGATAAGCCTTGATAATAACTTCAGTATCTGAATGGGAGGAAAACTCATAACCTTGTTTAATTAATTGCGCTCGCAAGGTTTTGTAGTTATAAATGGTGCCGTTAAATACCAATACCAAATCTAAAGCTGAATCCACCATTGGCTGATCAGCAAAATTAGATAAATCAATAATACTTAAACGCTGATGTCCAAAACCAATTTGCTGATCATCCCATTGTCCAGAGCTATCCGGGCCGCGGCGCGCTATCTTTTGCATCATCTTATTTAAATCTTCGGGGTTGACCACTTGCTGATCAAATCTTAGTTGTCCACAAATACCACACATATTTTTAAAAGTCCTTGGCGTCTATAAAGTGTAAAATAACCTATTTTATCAAGTAATACAATCAAGATATGGCGCAAACACTTTACGACAAATTAATAAGTGCGCATGTGGTGCGTGAAGAAGCCACCACTGCTCTGATTTATATCGACAGGCAGCTAATCCACGAAGTCACTTCGCCTCAGGCATTTGAAGGCTTACAACTCGCTGGTAGAAAACCTTGGCGTTTAAAGGCCAGTATTGCTGTACCCGATCATAACGTTCCAACTACGGACCGTTCAAGCGGCGTTAGCGGCATTGAGGATGCCATTTCAAAATTGCAAATTCAAACCTTAGATAAAAACTGCGAAACTTACGGCATTAATGAAATTCAGATGAATGATGTTCGCCAAGGTATCGTACATGTAATTGGCCCAGAACAAGGCGCCACCCTACCTGGAATGAGCATTGTTTGCGGCGATTCGCACACCTCAACGCACGGCGCTCTGGGCGCTTTGGCATTTGGTATTGGCACCTCAGAAGTAGAGCACGTGCTGGCAACAGGCTGCTTATGGCAGGCTAAATCTAAAAATTTAAAAATTGAAGTAACCGGCGAGCTGAATGAATTTGTCAGTGCTAAAGATGTAGCGCTGTATATTATTGGCCAAATTGGCACAGCGGGCGGCACCGGATTTGCAATTGAATTTACCGGTACGGCCATTCAAAATTTAAGCATTGAAGCTAGAATGACCCTATGCAATATGGCGATTGAAGCAGGCGCTCGCGTAGGCATGGTGGCCGTTGATGAAAAAACCTTAGCGTACGTCAAAGGCCGTCCAATGGCGCCAACAGGCGAACAGTGGGATAAAGCAGTTAGCTATTGGAAGACCCTGCATTCTGACCAAAATGCCAAGTTTGATAAGGTTGTTAGCTTTGAGGCAAAAAATATCAAACCTCAAGTCACTTGGGGTACTTCTCCAGAGATGGTCGTTGCGATTGATGGATATGTACCCAATCCTAAAAATGCGCAAAGCGCAGTGCAAAAAACCAGCTGGGAAAATGCCTTGGCCTATACGCATTTAAAAGCCGATACCAAAATATCAGACATTAAAATTGACAAAGTATTCATTGGTTCTTGTACCAATTCGCGTATTGAAGATTTGCGCGCAGCAGCCGGCGTCTTAACAGGCAAAAAAATTGCCAACAACATTAAGCTGGCTTTAGTTGTACCTGGCTCAGGGCTAATTAAAGCCCAAGCTGAAGCTGAAGGTTTGGATAAAATTTTTATTGCTAGCGGGTTTGAATGGCGCGAAGCGGGCTGCTCAATGTGCCTTGCTATGAACGCCGATAAACTTGAAGCTGGCGAACGCTGCGCATCAACTTCCAACCGCAACTTTGAAGGTCGCCAAGGTCAAGGCTCATTCACGCATTTGGTTAGCCCTGCAATAGCGGCGGCGAGCGCGATTGCAGGCCGTTTATCAGAGGTTAAAATATGAGAGACCTTTGTATAAATATGAATAATCATAAAAAATCCACTTTTCACCTACTTGGAAATTTTTTAAACCCAGCCTTAACCCTCCCAGAGGATTGCTGTGTAGCGCCAACCCTGCTAGGACAAAGTTTAATAAAACCACCAATTCGACAAAAATTAAATTTTGATAATCACCCCTATTTATGCAAAGACCTCTATGAATAAATTTACCCTTATTACATCAATCGCAGCGCCACTTGATCGTGCTAATGTTGATACTGACGCCATCATTCCTAAGCAATTTTTAAAATCAATTAAACGCTCGGGTTTTGGGCCTAACTTGTTTGACCAGTGGCGCTATGAAGATCATGGTGAGGTGGGTATGGACAATTCTAAGCGCCCTGTTAACCAAGATTTTGTGCTTAATAAGCCTGAATATCAAGGCGCAAAAATACTGCTAACTCGTGAAAACTTTGGTTGTGGTTCAAGCCGCGAACATGCGCCTTGGGCGCTAGAAGATTACGGTTTTAAGGCGATTATTGCGCCCAGTTTTGCCGATATTTTTTACAACAATTGTTTTAAAAATGGCTTACTGCCAATTGTTCAAAGTAACGCGGTGATGGACGCTTTGTTTGCAACTCAAGGCGAAATAACCATTGACCTTGAAGCGCAAACCGTTAATGCTAATAATAATACCTATAAATTTGAAGTTGATGTTGAACGCAAGCGTAGGCTGCTAAATGGCTTAGATGATATCGGCCTAACTTTGCAATATACAGATACCATTAAAGCCTTCGAAAAAAGCTATTTTAAGACGTATTCTTGGCTATAATTTTGACTTATGATTGGACGACTTAACGGAAAAATTCTAGAAAAAAACCCACCTGAAATATTACTTGAAGTTGGCGGTATTGGTTATGAAATTTTATGCCCAATGTCAAGCTTTTATGAAATGAAAGACGGCGTTGAAATTTCATTACATACTCATTTTCACGTCAAAGAAGATGCACAAACTTTATACGGCTTTGTTTCTAAAAATGAAAAAACTCTATTTAGAGAACTAATTCGCGTTAATGGCGTTGGCCCTAAAGTGGCGCTTGCCATTCTCTCGCATCTAAATGTTTCATCACTAATGAACGCGGTCGCCAATGAAGACGACGTATTGCTTGCCAAAACTCCAGGTATTGGCAAAAAAACTGCGCAAAAACTCATTGTTGAGCTTAAAGACCGTTTGCCTAAATTGCAACTTCATGGGTTAGATGATCAAATTATTAGCGCTGGCACAAGCGCCAATCCAGACAGTCAAAAAGCCTCTCAGGCTTTGCAATCACTTGGCTTTAAAGCTAAAGAAGCTGAAAAAATGCTCAGCGTTATTACAGACGCTGAACTATCTACTGAGCAGATGATTCGCCAAGCTTTACAAAATAAATAAACCTTAACGCTCTGACACAAACAAACGTGACAAACATTTTTCAAAAAAAAGATGGCAAGCAATATTTAACCAGTTTTTTTGAACCGACTAATCCAACTTACAAATTCATAATTCATCAAATACAAGCAGGGTAATAATATCAGCGTCATCAGCGTTCCAAATAATAACCCGTAGCCTAGTGCTAATGCCATGGGTTGCAAAATATAATCTGTGCCGCCAAGTCCGTAAGCCAGCGGAATAATCCCAGCCAACGTGGTTAAACTGGTTAAAACCACGGCTCGCAATCTGTCTCTGGTGCCTTTAGC
Source organism: Gammaproteobacteria bacterium (assembly GCA_965222625.1). GTDB lineage: Bacteria > Pseudomonadota > Gammaproteobacteria > PS1 > Pseudothioglobaceae > Thioglobus_A. Next base: position 613,457 of record OZ244962.1, read on the forward strand.
AATCCACTGATGAATTGACAAGCGTTCTAATGTTTCATCTTTAAGATGATTTAAATGAGAAACCAATACTAAAGAATCATTAACAATCACACCTACCAACGCTAAAACGCCTAATATAGCAAAAAAGCTTAAGCTTTCCCCGTGTAGAAAAAACGCCCAAATAACCCCAATAACAGAAAAAGGAATGGCGCTTAAAATTAACAATGGCTGGGTGTATGAGTTAAATAACAATACCAGAAGCAAAAATATGCCAAATATTGCCATAACAAAAGCCTGCTTAAAGCTGTCCATCGACTTTGCAGTTTCTTTTGCGCCGCCTTCAGATATAGCGCGCACTGAGGCAAAATCTTCGTCTAAATTAAGCTGCATTAAAGCTTGCTTCATAACCTCGCTTGTTGAGGTTTTTTCATCATCGATACTGGCGCTCAGCAAAATTGACCTAAGGCCGTTATAGTGATTAAAATCAGGCTCACCAACAATCTGGCGAATGCTTGAAAAGTTTGCCAGCGGAACAACCCGCCCCGCCCTATTAACCACTTTTAAGGTTTTTATAAAACTTTCAGATTGCTGCAAATCGCCTAAGTAAATACGGAAATTAACATCGTTTTGACCTTCTCGAATATTGGTCACATCAATGCCCGTAAAAGCCGCTCTTAAATAACGATTAACCGTTAAAAAATCAACATTAAGTCTTGCCATTTTCTCAAAATCAAGCTTGACCTCAATACGATCTTTGCCAGCGTCATCATCTCGATTGATGTTTTCTACGCCCGGTAGCGTTAATAAAATTTGCTCCAAACGATCAGCGCCGCGTTTGTTTTCAATACTCATTTGACTAATTAAATTAATTTCAATATCCTCACCCTGCGGCGGACCTGGACGGTGAACAGAAAATTTTAATTTTTCGATGTTTTTAATTTGGCTAGCTTGAGCTTTTAAAGTTTTAATAATGGCTTTAGAGTCTATATCTCGATGCGCTGCTGGGGTTAGCTCAATGGTAAATTTTGCTTTATGGGTAAAATATTTACCCACATCGGTCGTCACTGAAATAAGCTCGTCGCCTACAGCATTATTAATCAGCGCCTCAACCTCTTTAGCTTTGGCTTCAGTATTGGACAATGAAGAGCCAATAGGCATGGTCATGCGTGCGCTAATGGTGTCAACACCAACAGCAGGAAATAACGAAAACTTCATCTGCGTAAAGGCAAAATACAATGAAAACGCCAGCACCAAGCTAAAAATAATCACAATCCAGTAGCGCAATTTTAAAACTTTGGTTAATAGCAGTTCAAATTTATTTTCAAAATATTCAAACCAATTATGCTGTTTTTGCTTTTCGTTTGCACTGGCTAAATGCGCAGGAAGTGCAAGAGACACCTCTAAAAAAGATAATAGCAGCGCAAACATAACTACCATTGGGATCACATAAATAAATTTACCCATGGTTCCACCCATCAAAAACATCGACGAAAAAGCCAAAATAGTGGTCAAGATGGTGGTAATCACCGGCATGATAACGCGCTTAAAGCCGTGCACAGTTGCACTGAATTTATCAACCCCTGTTTGCTTATAGTGGTGAATGCTTTCTGCCACAATGATTGAATCATCCACCACAATGCCAAGTACCAAAATCATCGCCGCTAATGACACCAAATTAATGGTTTCGCCAGTAGCACCTAATAATGCCACCGTACCCAGCAAGCTAACTGGCAAGCTAACCGCCACCCAAAAAGCGGTTTTAAACGACAAAAATGCGCCCAAAACCACCAGCACCAATAACAAGCCAATTAGGCCGTTATTGGTTACAATTTTTAAGCGATTACGCACATATTTAGACTGATCTGAAGAATAAAAAATATCAATCTGATTGTCGTGTTTTTTAACCGCAGAACTCATATACTTTTTAACTAAATCAACCGTGTTAATGACGTCTGCTTGTGCTTGTTTTTTAACGCGCAAAATAAAGCCTTTTTTACCATTTACGCGAACAATGGTTTTTTCCTCCACATTGCCGCTTTGAATGCTGGCAATGTCTTTGAGCCGAACCACCAAACCTTCAAAGGTCGATTTAATAATAACCTCGCCAACATCATCAGCGCCGTCAAATTTTGACAAAACAACAATGGTTTTTTCCTGTTTATTTTGGTTGTTACTGCCAACGGTATAACGCTGATTACGCTGGGTAATCGCGCTCATAACTTGCGGCAGTGATAATTCAAATTGGTAGAGTTTTTCTGGGTTGATGCGTATTTGAATTTCTTTATCCAAATAACCTTGTTTGTTAACCTCGGACACGCCTTCAAGCAGCGCAATTGATTTGGCCAGATTGTCCACCACCGCTCTAAGCTGCGAATATTCTAAGTATTCACTGCTCACGCTGATTTTTAAAATACTTTTTTCTGAAGTTTTTCGATCGGTCACCCGAGGCAAGTCAAGCACTTCTTCTGGCAAGGATTTAATGCGATTAACTGCGTTGCGAATTTCTTGTTTAAGCTCAGAAATGTTGTCAACATCTTGAGAAAGCGTTATGATAATTGAAGAAGCGCCAGCTCTAGAGGTTGAGGTAAATTTATCAATACCCGAAATATTGCTCAGCTCATCTTCAATAACATTAGTGATATTTTGCTCAACATCTTCAGGAGAGGCGCCAGGATAAGCCGTTACAACGGAGACAACTTCAAAATCCACCACAGGAAATTGGTCACGTTGTATGTGATTAAGACTTAATAGACCGAGCGCAATAACGCTAATGGTAAATACTAGTGCTAATTTTTTTTGATGAACTAAAAACTCAATAATGCTACTCATAAAGCGCTAGTGTATACCAAGATTTAAGTCTTGATGAATTTTTAACCGCGCGAGCGCTTACGCTCAACCTCTTTAAGTTTACGCTTGCGAATGCGCGTAGCATTTGGCGTTACTTCTACTAACTCATCATCATCAATGAATTCAAGGGCTTGCTCAAGATCTAGCTTGATTGCCGGGGTTAACGATACTGCTTCGTCTGTACCTGAAGCGCGCACGTTGGTGAGCTGCTTACCTTTCATGACATTAATCACAAGATCTTTATCACGTGCATGAATACCAACAACCATACCTTCATAGATATCTGTGTTGTGTTCAACAAAGAATTTTCCACTTTTTTGTAGGTTGAAAATTGCGTAAGCGACCGCCTTACCTTGATTCATTGAAATTAATGAGCCATTTGAACGCTGGCCAATTTCGCCTGTTTTTTGCGGCTTGTAAGCATCAAAGGTAGAATTCATTAAGCCGGTGCCTGTTGTTGCGGTTAAAAACTCTGTTCTAAAACCAATCAGTCCGCGCGCCGGAATGTTAAAGTCAAGTTTGACTCGGCCATTGCCGTCTGGCTGCATGTTAGTCAATTCCGCCTTACGCTCGCCCAATTTTTCCATCACAGTGCCTTGATGTTGCGATTCAACATCAACACTGAGATCTTCAAAAGGCTCACAAGTAACCCCGTCAATTTCTTTTAAGATGACTTGCGGACGACCTACGGCTAACTCAAAACCTTCACGGCGCATGGTTTCAATTAAGATTGATAAGTGTAATTCGCCGCGACCTGAAACTAAAAATTCTGATGGATCTGGGGTGTCTTCAACCCGAAGTGCAACATTGTAAATAAGCTCTTTGTCTAAACGATCGCGGATATTTCTTGAAGTAATGTACTTGCCATCTTGACCAGCAAATGGTGAATCATTCACTCTAAAGGCCATTGAAACAGTGGGTTCATCAACGCTCAGTGGCGGCAATGCTTCAATTGTTTCTGGATCACAAATGGTATCTGAAATTGAAAGCCCTTCAATGCCCGTAATACAAACAATATTGCCCGCTTCAGACGAGGCAGTATCTATTTTTTCCAGCCCTAAAAAGCCTTGCAAATTGGCAATTTTGGCTTTTCTTTCAACGCCATCTTCACCAACCACCACCACTTGTTGATTCTTTTTAATGGTGCCGCGAGTAATACGTCCAATACCAATTGCGCCAACAAATGACGAATAATCAAGCGCGGTAATTTGCATTTGCAAAGGCGCATTAACGTCAACTTCTGGCGCGCTTACTTTATTAATAATAGTTTCAAACATCGGCGTCATATTGCCTTCGCGCACGTTATCTTCAAGTGAGGCATAGCCATTAATACTTGAGGCGTAAATAACCGGGAAATCAAGCTGTTCATCGGTTGCGCCCAGTTGATCAAATAATTCAAAAACTTGGTCGATCACCCAGTCAGGGCGCGCTGCATCTTTGTCAATTTTATTAATCACAACAATAGGATTCAGACCTTGGTCAAAGGCTTTTTTGGTCACAAAACGGGTTTGCGGCATCGGCCCTTCTTGTGCATCTACTAATAATAAAACCGAATCAACCATCGATAAAACTCGCTCAACCTCGCCGCCAAAATCCGCGTGTCCTGGGGTGTCAACAATATTAATATGATAATCTTTGTATTTAATCGCCGTATTCTTAGAAGAAATAGTAATGCCGCGCTCTTTTTCAAGATCATTCGAATCCATCATTCGGTCGGTTGATTCAAAGCGCTCTTCAAAGGTTTCTGATTGCTCCAATAATTTGTCAACCAAAGTGGTCTTACCGTGGTCAACGTGGGCAATAATGGCGATATTTCTAAGTTTAGTATTCATGCGCTTGGGGATAATTCGAAAAAGACACTATTATCCCCTAAGTCTCCTATAATATTATGATTTATTAATGTAAGAAACCTTTTAAGACTTATGGCTAAAAACAACTCCTCAGGTCGCTGGATGAGCGAACATCTCAGCGATGAATATGTAAAGCGCGCACAAAAAGAAGGCTACCGCTCGCGCGCTGTTTACAAGCTAACTGAGATTATCGACAAAGATAAGTTTATCAAAGCTGGCAATCGGGTACTTGATTTAGGCGCAGCGCCTGGCGGCTGGAGCCAAGTAGCCATTAAAATTGTTGGCAATAAAGGTCAGGTGATTGCCAGTGATATTCTTGATATTGAGCCGATTGATGGGGTTGATTTTTTATGTGGAGATTTTACTCAAAACTCAGTTTATGAAGAATTACTCAATCTGACAAAAGGTAAAAAAGTCGATGTGCTGCTCAGTGACATGGCGCCAAATATGAGCGGCCAATTATCCGTTGACATTCCAAAATCAATGTATTTATGTGAATTAGCACTGGATATGGCGATCAAAACGTTAACGCCATCGGGCAGTTTTTTTATCAAAGTTTTTCAAGGTGTGGGGTTTGACGAATACGTTAAATCTTGTAGAGCGGCTTTTTCCAAGGTTATTATTCGCAAGCCAAAAGCTTCAAGATCCCGCTCTAAAGAGGTTTATCTTTTGGCAAGTGGCTTAAAATAACCCTAGCAAATAGCGCCAACTTTTGTCCGTTTTGGGTCATATAAAGCAAATAATTATCAGCACGCTTTAGGTTTGTTATTTTTATAAATGGTATAAAATAGTTTTCATGCAAAATTTTGATGATATTCACAATTTACTAAAAGATGATTTGGCGCAAACCGATCTTTTATTGCAAAGTCGTCTGAGTTCAAATGTTGCACTCATTAACCAAATGAGTGGCTATATTATCGGTGCTGGCGGCAAGCGTCTGCGCCCATTATTATTATTATTATGCGCGCGCGCCAGCAACTACCAAGGCAAACATCACCAGCTCATGGCTGTGGTTATTGAGCTTATTCATACCGCCACTTTGCTGCATGATGATATTGTTGATGAATCCGCAACGCGCCGAGGCAAAGACACCGCTAATGAGGTTTGGGGTAATTCTGCTAGCGTTTTAGTAGGTGATTTTCTTTATTCACGCGCCTTTGAAATGATGGTTGAACCCGATTCAATGATTATTATGAAAATCCTTTCTAAAGCCACCAATGAAATAGCCCAAGGCGAGGTATTGCAATTGCTCAATTGTCAAAATTCAGAATTAACGCAAGCACAATACTACCAAGTCATCGAGCGCAAAACTGCGGTTTTATTTCAAGCAGCCACTCAAATTGGCGGCATTCTTGCTAACGTAGATAAGGTGCAAGAATTGGCACTTAAAAACTACGGCCTACATTTGGGCAATGCTTTTCAAATTATTGATGACGTGCTAGATTACGAGTCTGACAGCGCAACCATGGGTAAAGAAGTGGGTGATGATTTAAGCGAAGGCAAGACCACTCTACCAATGATTTATGCCTTGGCCAATACCTCGGGTGCTGACAAACAATTATTAACAACTGCCATCAACCAAGCTGATAATAGCAAAATTGCCGAAGTCGTGCAAATACTACAAGCAGTTGATGCATTTGAATACACACGGCAGCAAGCCAAAAAATCTGCAGATTTAGCCAAAGACTCTCTAGCGGGCATCAAACCGTCTGTCTATAAAGACGCACTAATTTTATTGTGCGACTTGTCTCTTGTGCGAACATCGTAGTGTTATCGAGCGAGCTAAAAGCTCAAATTAAAGATTCTTTTATTGCATTAAAGTCCGCTATGCCTGACTTTAAAGTTCGTCCATCGCAAAATAAAATGATCGCTGAAATCTCCAAAACCTTGGCGGGCGAATATCAAAATTCAAACCCAATCATCTGCGTAGAAGCGCCTACTGGCACAGGTAAAACCTTCGCTTACTTGTTAAGCGCCATTCCAATTGCCAAAGCCAACAATAAAAAACTCATCATCTCTAGCGCTAACGTCGCCCTGCAAGAACAGTTGCTGCTCAAAGATATTCCTGAAGCGCAAAAATATTGCCAAATTGACTTTGAATATACCTTGGTTAAAGGTCGGTCGCGTTATGTTTGCATTAGAAATTTAATTGGATTGTGTGAAGAAAAATCAACAGATAGCACCTTGTTTGATTCAGATTTACTGTTTGATGAGCCTCCTGGAAAATACCAGCTAGAAGAAATGAGCGGGCTTTTATCAGATTATTCAGCCAAAAAATGGAATGGTGAAATTGATGATTTAATGCGCACGCCTGATTATGATATTTGGCAAAAAATCAATTGTAATCGTTTTACTTGCACGGCAAAAAGCTGTGAATTTTATCAAGATTGTGCTTTTTTCAAAGCTCGAAAACAAATTTCTAAGGCGGATGTCATCATTGCCAATCATGATTTGGTATTAGCCGACTTAGCAACAGGCAATACCGTTTTGCCCGATGTAAATGAGTCTATTTTTATTTTTGATGAGGCGCACCATTTAAATGCAAAAGCGCTATCGCATTTTTCCTTAAGTACCAGCACTGAATTTATCAAAACCAGCATTCGTCAAGCTAAAGGCATTAGTGAGCAAATATGCAAAATTACTGGGCAAGATGCGCCTGACATAAATATTAAACAGGTTGATGGTTATTTGAGTGATTTAAGTCATGCGCTTAAAACCCTAGACTTTGACGAAAACACTTATTTGTTTAATCAAGGTCAGGTTGATGAATCAATTAAGACTCTTGGTAAAAATCTGTTTATATCAATGACCAGCATCCACAACAAATTTGCCACATTGCGAGAATCTTGGTCCGATTATTTAAAAATTAAAGTACTCGATAAAACCATTACTAGCCCCATTAACAATGCCGGCGGCGAATGTGAGCAGCATTTATCGGGCATTACTGAACTATTAGCTTCTTTTTTGCAAAGCGATACTGGCGCTCAATCGCCCCATTCCAGATGGATTGAAAAAAATATTCTTGCCAACAAAAAAACTAGCTACAGCTTGTGTAGCGCCCAAACAGATGTTTCCAACAATCTCAATGCATTAATCTGGTCAAAAGCCTCGGGCGTTGTACTAACGTCAGCCACGTTGTCGTCTTTAGGCAGTTTTGACAGGCTCAATCAGCAGCTAGGCTTAAAAAAATCAGATAACCAATACTTACGCCTACCCTCACCCTTTAAATTCGATCAGGTTGATTTTATTATCGCCAAGTTTAAAGCCAATCCAACTCAAGTGTACGAACACACGCAAGAAGTGGCAGTTCAGCTATTAAAACGCATCGATACTGAGCAAAGCTCATTAGTATTATTTGCTTCTAATAAGCAAATGCAGCTGGTCGCTGATTTGGTTGAAAATAAACTGGATTGTAAATTATTCATACAGGGTGAATACCCCAAAAAAACCATTTTAGAAAAACATATGGCTTTGCGAAAACAAGAAAAAAGTAGTGTTATTTTTGGCTTGGATAGTTTTTCTGAAGGCGTTGATCTTAAAGGCGATCATTTAACTCATGTCATTATCGTTAAATTGCGCTTTAGCGTGCCCACTTCGCCGATTGACAAAACTTTAGCTGATTATTTACAATCTAAAAATCGTAATCCTTTTATGGAAATCTCTCTGCCTGATGCCTCTCTTAGACTGATTCAGGCTTGCGGCCGGCTAATTCGCAGCGAAACTGACACAGGAAAAATCACCATTTTTGACAATCGACTGACTACTAAGTTTTATGGCAAACAACTGCTAAATGCCCTACCAAATTACAACATTGTGATTGAATGATTGTTTGGTTTGGTTTGGCTTAGCTTGGTTTCAATTAAAAAAGCTATTGCGCACCATTGTAAAAAATCAAGCCAGAAAAACTTGCGTTTTTTTTAACGATTATTTACTTCATTCAAACGCTTCCAAGCACTGGTAAAACCTGCCAAAGAAACCGCTGTACGAATTTGCTTCTCATTAGCAGTGTCCACCATAACAATACTTGCCTCATTGGCTGCAGCCAGTACACCAATAGCGCTTTCAGCTATATCAGTAATTGCAATATAATCATTGATTTGTGCTGATTGAGTAAATTGTGCCTTTTTCGCGTGACTGAGGCTTTGTGATAAATTGTGTTAGGGGTTTTCATGATAATTTTTATTAAGGCCTGCTGTATTAAATTTTAGCATTTTTTTTTGGCTTTATTTTTGTCATCCCAATAGTTGGCTTTATTTTTTAATATCCAGCGTACGCCGCCTTTTGGGTCTTCAACATCACCCTGATATCTTGGAATTAGATGCACATGTAAGTGCTGAACACTCTGCCCTGCCGCCTCGCCGTTGTTGATGCCAATGTTGTAAGCATCGGGTTTAAACTCTTCATCAAGCACAAGTTTTGCTTTTTGCACGGCAACACCAATTGCTAATAATTCGTCTTTTGTGGCCTCAAAATAGGTTGCAAAATGACGCTTAGGGATGATTAGAGTATGCCCAGCAGAAGCGGGAAAATTGTCAATAAAAGAAAGGGTTAAATCGCATTCGCCAATAATTCGTTCTTGATTTTTTAATTCACAAAATAAACATTTTGTAGTCATACTGCTGCCCTGTATTAAAGATAAATAACTCGAGTAAACATTTTACCCCAAGCAAATATCTTTGGATTAAGCTTTGCTATTATTGCAACTTTAAACAAAAAAAAGCCGGCAATTAGCCGGCTCTTTTACAAAAAACAACGCAGGTTTACTCAGCTGCTTCTGGCGCCGTTGGCGCGGCTGGCGCTGCAGATGCGGCAGCTGGAATCTGGGCAGCTGGCATAACGGCTGTTTCAGCGGTTGTTGGAATGGCTTGATTGTAGCCGTAATTCCAAGGTGTGGTATTCATGTTCATGGGGCCAAATGAGTTTGAACCTGTGTTCATATTAAAAGGCTGATTATTAGCGCCATTGTTAAACGGGCTGAAGTTTGGATTTGCCTTCATTGGGCCAAAATTATTGCCGTTATTCCAAGGGGCGTTATTGCCCATATTGCCCGTATTTGACCAAGGCCCGTTGTTAAAATTACCCTTATTCATTGGTATATTTTTACTCCAATTTCCAGCGTTTGGCCAAGGGGCGTTATTGTGCGTATTTGACCACGAAACATTGTTAAATTTTTGACCGTTCCAAGGCGAATTACCCATAGAATTATTGTTCCATGGACCGTTGTTAAAATTACCAAAATTGTTATTATTGTTCCATGGCGTGTTATTGCCAAAATTTGTTGGATTATTGCTATTCCAACTATTGCTAAAAGCGCCTGCACTAAGTGCTACGGTCATTAATGTGATTGTGATTATTTTTTTCATATTTTCCTTAAATGATTATTTAAATTGTGTTGCTGGGTTGGTTGCTCTATTTACATGATTCCATGGGCCGTTATTCATAGCGCCAAATGAATTATTGCGCATATTCAAAGGTTGCGGGTTTTGCCATGGCACTTGGTTTTGATTGCGATTTTGCCAAGGATTATTACCGCGCCAAGAATTGCGATTGTTGGCGTTATTGCCTGGATTATTCCAAGCTCTGCGATTATTAAAATTATTATTGCTCCACGGCGTATTGTTGTTATCAAACTCATTTACCATGTCATCCATTTCTTCGCTAAACCAATCGGGGGTAAACATGGAATATGGATTGTGCTCAATGAAGCCATTATTGGTATTATTCCAACCATTGTTGGTCCATGGTCCATTGTTAAAAAATGCTGATACGTTTAACGCTACAATCATTAGCGCTGCTGTTATGATTTTTTTCATATTTTTTACCTTTCACTTTTTGTTACATAATAAGTCACAATTATAAACCCCTTATTTTTTCTATGGACGAAAAAAAACCAGCAACTTGTACTGGTTTTTTTTGAATCGAACTAAAACTTATCTAGTTGGCGTCTGCATGTTAGGCATTGTTGGCGCTTGAGTATTCCAAGCGTTACTAGCGTTATTGTATGGATTATAACCATTGTTGTTATTATCATTGCTGCTAAGGTTATCATCAAACTCATCTACCATGTTTGACATTTCTTCCATGTACCAACGTGGATCCCAGTAATTGTATGGGTTGTAACCAAACATGCCGTTATCTTTCTGATAACCATTGTTATTGCTGCCACTATTCCACGGCATATCGCTACTACTAAAAAATGCGTTTGCGCTTAAAGAAACAGCTACCAATACTATTGCAAAAATTTTTTTCATTGTATTATCTCCATATTATAAATTTATTTTAAGAAAATATATTATAACATCATAATATAGTTTTGCAAGTTTTATTTTATATAAACGCTTGTGTGCAAAATTTTTACCCTTAAAAGTTGCCTCTATAAGCACTTTCAGATTTAGCAGCGTTGTGATTTAATGAATTTAGAGGTTTGGCATCTCTATCAATCGGATTGGCAAATGACATGGCAGCTGGCGTCATGTAAGTTGGCGTTGGTGTTTTTTGTGATTCGGCCTGATACGCTTGATCAGGCGTTGGCATTTGCGCCATGTTAAATTTAGCAGCGCCTGCGTTATAAGGTTGGGTATTGTAAGGATAGTTGTTGTTACGATTACTGCTAAATGTGTTGTTATCGTTTACTTTATCCATCCAAAACATGGGCGTCCACACAGGCCAATCGTTATTTTTATAATCAGACCCATAACTATTAAAATCTAAAAAGGCCTGCGCTGTAAGGCTACTGGAAAATAATCCAATTAATAATATGTATTTCATCAGCATTCTCAAAAGTAACATTGTTTCTATTATAAAGCTAAATTTATGACGTATGGGCAGATGTAGGCTTTGGGTATAATACCGCTCATGAGTACAAAACAGACATTACAAGCTCTTTTAAAAAAGCGTATTTTAGTGCTAGATGGTGCTATGGGTACCATGATTCAAAAACACAAACTCAGCGAAGAAGACTATCGAGGTGAGCGCTTTAAAGATTGGCATGTTTTAGTGCAAGGCAATAATGATCTGTTGTCTTTAACTCAGCCAAAAATTATTCAAGACATTCACCAAGCATACTTAGAAGCTGGCGCTGATATTGTTGAAACCAATACTTTTAATGCAACCCAAACTTCAATGTCTGATTACCAAATGCAGGCGTTGGCATATGAAATTAACGTTGAAAGTGCTCGACTTGCAAAAACAGCTTGCGCGCAGTTTTCAACTAAAGACAAGCCGCGTTTTGTGGCTGGCGTTATTGGTCCGACTTCTCGCACTTGTTCGTTATCGCCTGATGTCAACGATCCTGGTTTTAGAAATGTGACTTTTGACGAGCTGGTTGAGGTTTATATAGAATCTACTCGCGGTCTGATTGAAGGCGGCGCAGATATTATCCTGATTGAAACTATTTTTGATACGCTTAACGCTAAAGCGGCTATTTTTGCCGTTCAGCAAGTATTTGAAGAAGACAACATTGAACTGCCGATTATGCTTTCAGGTACGATTACTGACGCTTCAGGGCGTACGCTTTCAGGGCAAATGACTGAAGCTTTTTATAACTCGCTGCGTCACGCTAACCCGATTTCTATCGGCTTAAACTGCGCACTAGGACCTGATTTATTGCGCCAATATGTAGCGCAAATGTCACGCATTGCTGATACTTATATATCAGCGCACCCGAATGCCGGTTTGCCTAATGAATTTGGTGAATACGATTTGGGCGCCATCACCATGAGCGAGCAGGTTTCAGAATGGGCAAGCTCTGGTTTGGTTAATATTTTGGGCGGCTGTTGCGGCTCTACGCCTGCGCATATTAAAGCCATTGCTGATGCAATTGACGGACTGGCGCCCAGAAAAATACCAGCCATCAAGCCTGAGTGCCGCCTATCGGGCTTAGAGGCTTTTAATATTGGCAGTGATAATTTATTTGTTAATATTGGCGAGCGCGCTAACGTTACCGGCTCTGCCAAATTCAAGCGTTTAATTCTTAATGAAGAATTTGAAGAAGCCTTGGATATTTGCCGCGCACAAGTAGAAGATGGCGCGCAAATCGTTGATATTAATATGGACGAAGGCATGCTTGATGGCAAAGCTGCCATGGTTCGATTTATGCATTTAATCGCCTCTGAGCCGGACATTTCCAAAGTGCCGATTATGATCGACTCATCCAAATGGGAGATTATCGAAGCTGGGCTTAAATGTACCCAAGGCAAGCCAATTGTCAACTCAATATCCCTTAAAGAAGGCAAAGAAAGCTTTGTTAAAATTGCCCATTTATGCAAGCGTTATGGCGCGGCGATTATTGTCATGGCGTTTGACGAGCAAGGTCAGGCTGATACTCAAGCGCGCAAAATCGAAATTTGCACAGACGCTTATAATATCTTGGTTAATGAGGTTAATTTTCCGCCCGAAGATATTATTTTTGATCCAAATATTTTTGCCATTGCCACCGGCATTGAGCAACACAATAACTACGGCGTAGATTTTATTGAAGCGGTGCGCACAATTACCCAAAACCTGCCTTACGCCAAAATATCGGGCGGCGTTTCTAATGTGTCTTTTTCCTTTAGGGGTAACAACCCTGTGCGCGAAGCAATTCACTCGGTGTTTTTATATCACGCCATCAAAGCTGGCATGACCATGGGCATTGTTAATTCTGGGCAATTGGTGGTGTATGACGACATCGATCCAGAACTTAAAAAAGCAGTGGAAGATGTGGTGCTTAATAGCGACCCAGAAGCTGGCGAGCGCTTGGTTGATATTGCAGGTAAATTTTCTGGCACGGGCGAACAAAAAGACAATAAAAAAGATTTAGAATGGCGCTCTTGGAGCGTAGAAAAACGCCTACAACACGCTTTGGTTAAAGGTATTACCAAGTTTATTGATGAAGATACTCAAGAAGCCTTTGATAAATTAGGCCGCCCTATTTTAGTGATTGAAGGCCCGCTAATGGACGGTATGAATGTGGTGGGTGATTTATTTGGCGCAGGCAAAATGTTCTTGCCTCAAGTGGTTAAATCTGCCCGAGTGATGAAAAAATCAGTGGCTTATTTAGACCCTTTTTTAGACGCTGAAAAAGAAGATTGCGCCTCAACCTCTCAGGGCAAAATTCTGATGGCAACGGTTAAAGGCGACGTACACGACATTGGTAAAAATATTGTTGGCGTGGTACTTTCTTGCAACAACTACGAAATTATCGATTTGGGCGTAATGGTGCCTACTGAAACCATTTTAGCAACCGCCATTAAAGAAAAAGTGGATATTATCGGCCTTTCTGGGCTGATCACCCCTTCACTTGATGAAATGGTCTTTGTGGCTAAGGAAATGACGCGCCAAGGTTTTGATATTCCGTTAATGATTGGCGGTGCAACAACCTCAAAAGCGCATACAGCCGTTAAGATTGAACCTGAATACAATCAGGGTGTGTTTTATGTGCAAGACGCTTCAAAATCTGTTGGCGTGGCATCAAGCTTACTTTCCAAAACGCTCAAACCGAAAATACTAGCCGAGACTAAAGAGGCCTACGAAGTTGTGCGCCAGCGCCGCGCCAACAAAGGCAAAAGCAAACTTATTTCCATGGAAAAAGCGCGTGCTAACAAACCTAAACTTAAATTTGACCAAATCACCCCGCCCAAGCAAATCGGCGTACAAGTTTTTAAAGATTATGATTTGGCCAAAATTTTTGAATTTATTGACTGGACGGTATTTTTTAGAACTTGGGAATTGGCGGGTAAATTTCCAGATATTTTGACCGATGAAGTGGTAGGCGAATCTGCCTCAGAATTGTACAAAGACGCCCAAGCCATGTTTAAAAAAGTCATTGATGAAAAATTATTACAAGCCAATGCGGTGGTGGGTATATTCGCCGCCAATAGCGTCAATGAAGATATTGAGCTAACAGATGAGCATGGCAATACGCTAATGACGCTTAATCATCTGCGCCAGCAGCTAGACAAAAAAGGCAATACGCCCAATTTTTGTTTGAGTGATTTTATCGCCCCAAAAGACAGCGGCGTGCAAGATTATTTGGGCGCATTTGCAGTCACAGCAGGTATTAATATCGATCCGCTGGTACAGGCTTATGAAGCGGATCATGACGACTACAATGCTATTATGATTAAAGCGGTGGCCGATCGTTTGGCCGAGGCTTTTGCTGAAATGATGCACTATAAATTGCGCACGCAGCTTTGGGGTTACAGCGATGAAGGTTTTAACAATGAAGAATTTATCGATGAAAAATACCGCGGCATCCGCCCTGCCCCTGGTTATCCTGCTTGCCCTGAACATAGCGAAAAAGATAAGCTGTGGGAACTACTCGATGTGGAAAAAAACATTGGTATGACCTTGACCAGTTCGCACGCCATGCTGCCAACGGCTTCGGTTAGCGGTTGGTATTTTGCGCATCCTGAATCAAGATATTTTGGCGTGGCTAAAATCAATCAAGAACAAGTGGAAAATTATGCCAGCAGAAAAGGGGGTTCAGTCGAGCAAGCAGAGCGATTACTCTCACCCAACCTAGAGTAACCCGGCCTCCAATTTTTTTTAAACAGCTATTAAACTTAGTATTTTATTTAAAAACTTATGAAAAAAATCCAACATTATTTATTACTCAGTGCTTTATTAGTAAGTTTGAGTGGCTGCTTAACCCAAAGCACCAAACAAGGGCAAGTGGGTATTGAGCGCAAGCAATTGTTATTAGTTTCAGACCAACAAATGACGCAAGGCGCCAAGCAGGCTTATAGCGAAGTTATCAGTGATGCCAAAGAAGAAAAAAATCTAAACACTAACAAAGTCATGTTAAGGCGCGTTCGCACCATTGCCAATCGTTTGATCGCCCAAGTTGGCGTATTTCGAGCGGACGCTAAAGATTGGGCGTGGGAAGCCAATGTAATCGAATCTGACAAAATCAACGCTTGGTGTATGCCCGGCGGAAAAATCATGTTTTATAGCGGCATTATTACAAAACTCGAGTTAAATGATGATGAAATCGCTGCCATTATGGGGCATGAAATCGCCCATGCACTGCGTGAACATGGACGCGAACGCGCCTCACAACAATTACTCAGCAAGATCGGCATTGATTTATTCAGTTCATTAACTGGGGTTAAAGGCAGCGGGCTTGATTTGACTAATTTGGTACTCAAAACTACGGTTTTGTTGCCTAATAGTCGCACACATGAAACCGAAGCTGACAGAATGGGCGTGGAGCTCGCTGCCAGAGCAGGTTATGACCCTAGATACGGCGCTAACGTTTGGCGCAAAATGTCAAAGCAAAAGAAAACCAAAGGTATTGAAATGCTCAGCACGCACCCTTCTAATGAGTCGCGTATTGCTGATTTAGAGGATTATAGCAATAGAGTATTGCATTTGTATCAAAAGGCTAAATCTTAACTTTATAAAACCACGCTTGTTAATCTAGCCATAACTCGCCTAGGCTTTTTTTTAAAAATTTCACCTGGGTTTGATTGTTTAGAATTTTTCTTCACACTTTCAACTGTAAAGTGCCGGTTTTATCAAATTAGAATAATATTGATAAAGCTAACAACCAAGGCGTTAATAATGTAACTACAACATTGATGCCTAAAAATTAAAGCTCAGTATTAAGCGCTATTTGTCAGCGCTTATTGAGTGAATGCATTCAATTAGACGCTCGACTTGCCGCGTGCAGCAGCCATTGCCGCCAGTCGCATAAGTTTGTTTTTTGACTTCGGTAACCGTTGTAGCGCCATTAGCAATGGCATTAATAACATCCATTTTTGCCACTTCATTGCAAACGCATAAATTTCGTTTTAAATTCTTTTTAAGAATTTCTGGCAGTTTTTCTAAAGGGTTTGCAACAATATTAGGCGCCAACTTCAATGCTACGCAGTTGTTTAGCCAGTTGATCCAATGAAGCATTAATCAGTTTAAAAGCGCCTTCAGCGCCATACAATTTAGCGATTTCAAGCGCCTCATTAATAACAACTTTATAAGGCACTTCGATGCTGTTTTTAAGCTCATAAACACCCAAGTAAAGCACGGCGTGCTCAACTG
Organism: Gammaproteobacteria bacterium; assembly: GCA_965222625.1. GTDB lineage: Bacteria > Pseudomonadota > Gammaproteobacteria > PS1 > Pseudothioglobaceae > Thioglobus_A. Next base: position 630,151 of record OZ244962.1, read on the forward strand.
AGCCCAGTTCATCAATTTCTCTGGAGATGGTTGGCATTATTAATTCATCCAGCTCAGTTCTATTTTTTAAAATGTTAATAAACAAATTAGAAAAAAAAGCTTTAGAGATTTTGCCTTCTTTTTGGTTTAGGAATTGTTGCTCGATTTGCAATACTTCGCCGCCTGAAACTAAGTATTGGTAAAGTGCTTGAACGACGCGTTCTCGCGTGCGCCGCTTTGGGGTTTTAAACGGCATAATTCAAAACTCCTGAGAATCTGCTTGCTGCATTAAATAAAGCATTTCAATCATGGCCATGGTGGCCTCTTCGCCCTTATTGCCTTTGTATCCACCTGCCCTGCCAATGGTTTGATCCATGTTTGAAGTGGTTAAAACGCCAAATGCTGTTGGCACTTCATACTGATACGAAACATCTGCTACGCCGCGAGCACATTCGCTGCAAACAAACTCAAAGTGCGGGGTTTCGCCATTAATCACAGCGCCCAAGGTAACAATGCCGTCATATAGATTTTTATTGTCTAATTTTTGCTGAGCTAGGCGCTTAGCTAATAGCGGAATTTCAAATGCACCGGGTGCATAAAACACATTAACATTATTGGCGTTAATGCCGTATTTTGCTAAAGTTTCTTCAGCGCCAGCCAATAGTTTGTCGCCAATATCTTGGTAAAAATAACCCACAATAATGGCGACTTTATGGTCTTTTAAAAAATTACCATTTGTGTTTTTATCAAATTTAAATTTCATTAGAAGCCTTTATTTTTTTCATTTCTACATACCCACTAACTTCCAAGCCAAAACCTTTTAAGCCATGCAGTTTTCTCGGAGATCCAAGGATTTTCATTTTTTTCACCCCTAAGTCAGATAAAATTTGCGCGCCAACCCCATAAGTTTTAATATCATCGCCGGTGTTGTCACGCAGGCTGTTGTCAATATTTTGTAAAATAGATTGATCGCTTTGTTTTCTCAGTAGTAAGAACACGCCGCTATCAGACTTGGAGATATGCTTTAAGGCGTCATCAACACTAAAGCTGGTAGAATTTTCTTGCAGAACATCTTTAAAGGTGTCTTCCATGTGCACACGCACGTAGGTATCTTTATCATCACCAATTGTGCCTTTAACTAGGGCTAAATGCGTTTCGTTGTAAATACTGTCTAAAAAAGAAATGAGCCTAAATGAGCCATATTCGGTTTTAAATTCACGCTCATTAATACGTTCAATGGTTTTTTCATTTTCAATCCGATAAGAAATCAAATCTTCAATGGTGCCCCATTTAATATTGTGTTTTTGTGCGAAAATTTCCAAATCGTCTCGCCGCGCCATAGAGCCGTCTTCATTTAAAATTTCCACAATCACAGAAGCTGGCTCAAAGCCTGAAAGTCGGGCTAAATCACAGCCTGCTTCTGTATGTCCAGCACGAATTAGCACGCCGCCAGGCTGCGCCATTAACGGGAAAATATGCCCTGGCTGAACAATATCACTAGGCTTGGCATCTTTTGCCACGGCGTCTAATACGGTTTTAGCTCTGTCTGCTGCTGAAATGCCTGTTGTTACGCCCTCAACTGCTTCAATTGAGACGGTAAAATTGGTGCCATTAACATCATTATTTTGCGCCACCATTAGTGGCAAATTAAGCTGCTTACAGCGTTCTTGGGTAAGCGTTAGGCAAATTAGGCCGCGACCATGAGTGGCCATAAAGTTAATGTCTTCTTTGGTGCAAGTCGCTGCAGGAATAATCAAATCACCTTCATTTTCACGATCCTCATCGTCCATCAGGATAATCATCTTGCCTTGTTTATAGTCTTTTAAAATCTCTTCAATGGTAGCTTTCATAATTATTATTATTATTATTTAAATTTATTTATTTGCAATTAGCTGCTCAAGGTGGCGAGCAATGATGTCCACTTCCAAATTAACCCCGTCGCCGATATTTAGCTGGCCTAGCGTGGTTTTTGTTAATGTGTGCGGCACAATATTAAGATCAAACACATCATTTTCAATGCTATTAACTGTCAAACTCACGCCATTAATACACGCAGAACCCTTTTTAGCAATGTATTTTACCAAATTCTTTGGCGCTTTAATTTTAAAACGTGTTGATTCTCCTTCGTTAAATTTATCCACAACAATCGCCACCCCGTCCACGTGGCCGCTGACTAAATGCCCATCAATGCCTTGGTTGATTCTTAAGGCTTTTTCGAGGTTGACGGCGCTGTTTTCATTAAGTTTGTCAAAAACAGTGCAATCAAGCGTCTCTTGAGACAAGTCTGCCTTAAAGCTGTGGCTGGTGATTTCAATTGCCGTTAAACAAACCCCATTAACCGCGATGCTATCGCCAATAGCAACGTTAGATAAATCTAAATCATGGGTTTTAAATTCAAGCCTTGCGCCTTTTTCAAAAACCTGTTTTGACTGAATAACGCCAAGCGCTTGAATAATGCCTGTAAACATTTACGGATTCTCCTCTTGATGTAAGCAAAAGCTAATGCTGACGCCAAATAACACCAATGCCCAAGAAAAATAAACCCAAAGCATAAACAAAAGCAGCATTGATAATGCACCATAAATCAACTCATACAGCGGGAAATAATTAATATAAATAAGCAAAATAGATTTTAAAACTTCTAAGAAAAATGCAGCGATAAACCCTGCTTTTATGGCATTTTTAAACTTAATTTTTTCGCTCGGAATAAAATAATACAACAGGCTTAGTCCAATGGCTGAAAGAATAATCGGCAAGCTGGAAACCAGAATTCCGCCCATGGGAACAAACACAAAAAGTTTTGAAGCGCTCAAGTATGAACTGACAAACAAAGACCCTGCCAAAAACAGCGGACCTAATATTAACACCAGCAAATAAATCAGTAAACCCAACCCAAAATGGCGCGATTTTTTCGTCCCCCATATTGAATTAATACGGCAATCAACCTCGCGGAACAAGAAAATTGCCGCTACCAGCAAAAATACAATACTAACGCCTTTGAGTTTTTGCGCACTAAGAATGAATTGATGAATATATTGATTAACCAACTCATAATTTTTTGGCAACAATTGTTCAAATAGAAATTTTTCTAAATATTGCTGTAAATCAGCAAAATATGGCGATAAAGAAAACACGCTAAAAATCAAGGTTAAGGTTGGCACAATGGCAAATAACGTCGAAAATGCTAAAACTGCCGCCGAATCAAAACCGCTTTTTTCTTTTAGACGGCCAAAGGCTGGTTTTAAAATTGACATTAATCGTTATCCTTGTAAGTACGCTTTAGTAATTCTGCTTTAATATACGTCATTAAGCAGCGCTCTGACATTTTTTTTAGCTTTTAAAGTTCTGCTCACATTTTCATCAAAATATTTCAACATAACCCCTTTACTTAACATTTTTACGCCCTAAATAGGATTTTGTATTTTTTAAGGCTTTTTTTTACATAACAATTCAAGGGGTTAAATTTATTTCTGGCTGGCTAAATAATCCTCATAATTACCCGAATAATAATGCATACCGTCTTCTTTAAGCTCCACCACTTTTGTAGATAGTGAAGAAACAAACTCCCTATCGTGACTCACAAAAATCAGTGTACCCTCATAATTATCCAGTGCAAGATTAAGTGCCTCGATTGATTCCATGTCCAAGTGATTGGTAGGCTCGTCCATCACCAGTACATTGGGCTGCTGGAGCATTAGCTTGCCAAATAACATTCTACCTTTTTCACCGCCCGAGAGTGATTTCACGCTTTTAATGATGTCATTTTTGCCAAATAGCATTTTGCCCAATACGCCGCGCATATCTTGCATATCTTGCTTAGGTTGTTTAAATTGCGCCATCCAATCAAGCACACTCATATCTTCTTCAAAATCGCTACTATTGTCTTGAGCATAATAGCCGATGTTGATGTTTTCACTCCATTTAACCTTGCCTTTGTCAGCCTTAAGTTCGCCAACCAGTGTGCGTAATAACGTGGTTTTACCGATACCATTTTGGCCAATAATGGCTACGCGCTCACCCACTTCAAATAAAAACTCAATATCTTTAAGCACATGCAGATCGCCAAAGTTTTTATTTAAAGCTGTTACTTCAAGTACGTTTCTATGCAATCTGTTTTCTTGATTAAAAAAGATGTAAGGACTGACTCTTGAAGAAGGTTTAATGTCATCAAGTTCAATTTTTTCAAGCTGTTTTTGTCGTGAAGTGGCTTGTTTGGCTTTAGAGGCGTTTGAAGAAAAACGCGAAACAAAGTGTTTAAGCTCTTTAATTTTTACTTCCTTTTTAGCGTTATCAGACTGCATTTTCTCTTGAATCGCAGTTGCAGCAATCATAAACTGATCGTAGTTTCCGGGGAAAGTATTGAGCGCACCATAATCCAAGTCAGACATATGCGTGCAAACGCCGTTTAAAAAATGCCGATCATGCGAGATAATAACCATCGTGGCTTTACGATCGTTAAGCACGTTTACCAGCCAATTAATTGAGTTAATATCCAAGTTGTTGGTTGGCTCGTCTAATAATAAAATTTCTGGATCTGAAAACAGCGCCTGAGCCAGCAAAATACGCAATTTCCAACCTGGGGCGATTTCACTCATCAGCCCGTAATGCTGGTCTTCAGGAATATCTAATCCAAGTAGCAGCTCACTGGCAGAGGATTCAGCCATATAACCATCCATTTCAGCAAATTCCATTTCCAGATGGGCAACTTTAGTGCCATCTGCTTCGCTCATTTCTGGCAAGGCATAGATTCGATCTCTTTCTTTTTTTATTTCCCAAAGTTTTTCATGACCCATGATAACCGTATCAACCACGCGAAATTCTTCATAAGCAAACTGGTCTTGACGCAAAACCCCCAATCTTTCGCCTTCGCTAATGCTAATTGTGCCGTTTGAAGGTTTTAACTCACCGGTTAAAATCCGCATAAAAGTTGATTTTCCGCAGCCATTTGCGCCAATTAGTCCGTAGCGATTACCGCCTTGAAACTTAATAGAAATATTTTCAAAAAGAGGTTTTTCCCCAAATTGCATGGTGATATTAGCAGTAGAAATCATAAGTGTTGGGATGTTTTTTTAAAGAAACTATTATCCCATAAACCAAGATAAATATCATACTGATTAGAACCAATAAAAACGCTTTTGAAGGTTAAAATAATAGAACTTTATATCATAATTAATCGTCAACAAATGTTTGAAAAAACTGGTCAATTACCAGACAAAAATCTAACCATTGCTATTTTAATGCTGCTAATTTTTGGTTGGATACTGTCTTTTTCTGCCTCTTTAGGCTATTCTGGTAGTTATGGTTTTTTTATCAAGCAAAGTATCTTTATCTCATTTGGCTTGATTCTGGCCTTTACCTGTTTAAAAATTCCGATGTATTTTTACAAAAAACAGGCTAAATTGTTTTTTATCTTTACCCTTTTTTGCTTGGCTTTGGTGTTTCTGCCCGAGCCTATTGGCAGAACAGTTAATGGATCAACGCGCTGGATTAACCTGGTATGGTTTACCTTTCAGCCTTCTGAAATGATGAAAATTGCCATGATTTTATACATGGCAGATTTTCTTATCCGCCATGAAAAAGATGTTAAAAAACCGTGGATGGGTCTTATAAAAACCCTTATTATTATTTCTTCAGCTGGCATTTTGCTAATGTTAGAAACCGATTTAGGCGCTACCGCAATCATTTCCTTAACAGCGCTTATTATGCTTTTTGCCGCAGGCGCCTATCTCAAGCAGCTTACTGTCGTTGGCGTTGGCTTGTTTAGCATGGCTGGCATTGGTCTTTACATAGACGGTCTAAATGGCGGGGTACGCTGGGTGCGGATGACAGAATTCTGGCAAATTGAATTATGGGCCAATCAAAGTGAAAAAGTCCATCAAACCAAGCAAGCTTTAATTGGCATCGCTAGGGGCGATTGGGGCGGCGTTGGCTTGGGTAATGGTATTCAAAAATACAACAAATTGCCCGAGCCACATACCGATATGATTTTTTCTGTTATTGGTGAAGAAATTGGCATTATCGGCATGTTATTTGTTATTTTTACCTTTGGCTTTATCATGCTTAAAGGTTTTAAAATTGCCAAAGATGCGCTCAGGCAAAAACGCAAATATAGCTCTTATGTGGGCTTTGGGATTTGCACTTGGCTATCGTTGCAATTTAGCGTTAATGTGGCTATGAACCTTGGCCTTATGCCGCCAAAAGGCTTTCCTTTACCGCTTATTAGCTACGGCGGCTCTAGTATGATTTTTGTTTTAATTGCACTGGGAATTTTACTTAGAATTGATATGGAAAATCGTTGTGAGCATTTCAAACAAAGAAACTATGTCTGATAATAACAAAAAAATCTTAATCATGGCGGGCGGCACAGGTGGGCACATTTTTCCAGCGCTTGCCATTGCTAGCGAGCTAAAAAAACGCGGCGTTAGCGTTGAATGGCTTGGCTCTAACCAAGGCATGGAAAACACCATCGTGCCAAAACACAATATTAATCTGCACAGTATTAACTCGGTTGGTCTGCGCGGAAAAAGCCTAATCGACTTAATAAAAGCGCCTTTTAAACTTATCATAGCCAGCCTAGAAGCGAAAAAAGTGTTTGCCCAAGTGCGCCCCGATATTGTTTTAGGCATGGGCGGCTTTGCCTCAGGTATTGGCGGATTTATGGCTTGGATTTATAGAGTGCCTGTATTTATCCATGAGCAAAACGCCATTCCTGGCACCACCAACAAACTGCTTTCAAAAATTGCCACGCAAGTTTTTCAAGCCTTTGATGGCGCCTTTGATGCTAATATCAACGCTCTAACTGTTGGCAATCCTATCGCTTTTAAAGCCAGCCCGCCAAACGCTCAAAATAAAAAACTAAATTTGCTTATTGTTGGCGGAAGCTTGGGCTCTAAGCCAATTAATGACATCACCACTCAATTGAAAATTAACATTAACATTTGGCATCAAACAGGCAACTTGCACCTGCAAAGTGTTAAATCTCAATATCAAAAAAAATCCGCCAAAGTAACGGCTTTTATTGATGATATGTCTAAGGCTTATGCTTGGGCGGATGTGGTATTGTGCCGAGCTGGCGCGATGACAGTATCAGAGCTTATGCTCAGCGCCACGCCTAGCATTTTAATCCCGTTGCCTCATGCAATTGATAATCACCAATTTTATAATGCTAAAATTTTGACTGACAATAACGCCGGAATTTTGATTGAACAAAAAGATTTCAGCATTCAAATACTTGAGCAAACTTTGCTAAATTTAAATGATGATACATTGAGCAAAATGGCCAATAACGCAAAACAACTGTCCAAACCAAATGCAGCAATAGACATCGTTGATACTTTACTCAAAGTGTAAAAAACCGCACAAAATGCGGCCTTAAGGCTGGTCTAATTTAAGTTGTTACTTCCACTCAGTGCAAGTAATCACCTCATTACTATTACCAAATCGATCTGAACGTTTTTTAGTGGTGCAACGTCTTTCAAACGCCTTGACGGGCACTTTTACTTCAACGATACGGTCAACGTGCACAATCTTCTCTTTGGCAGGCACTTCAACGATGCGATCAACATATACGATTTTTTCAACAATAACTTCTGCAGCAATATCGACTTTATCACAAATGTTATTTTTAATGGTTTCTAACCTTTCCTTAGCTTTTATTTGCTGTTTGTCAGTCCATTTTGTTGCATTACTTGGCAGCTGAGCCAAAGCGCCAATACTAACATCTGCCACGCCGCCCAAACAACTGCCTAAATGCTCAAGATTGTCATAACCAGCAGAACAGTTTTCAGACTCGGCTGCCACGTTAAAAGAAATGGTTGCAAAAATAAATGCACTGAGTATTTGTTTTTTCATAGTATTTTTTTGGTTGTTGTTAAAAAAAAATTAGCATTTCATGTTTAAGCCAAGTGTCTCAAATAAAGCTTTATCACTACCTGTATCAGGATTGTCAGTTGTTAGCAGTTGCTCGCCATAGAATATGGAGTTGGCGCCAGCAAAAAAACATAACGCTTGCATGGCTTCACCCATATCTGTGCGCCCTGCTGATAATCGCACCACTGATTTTGGCATCATAATGCGAGCAACAGCAATGGTTCTGACAAATTCACTTTCACTTGGCGGCGCCACCTTTTCAAACGGCGTGCCTGGAATTGGTACCAGCAGATTAATTGGCACACTGCCTGGATGTTTGTCTAAATTTGCCAAAGATATTAACATCGAGGCTCTATCGGTTTGCTTTTCGCCCAAACCTAAAATCCCGCCACTACACACATTGATATCAGCATTTTGGACTGATTCAAGGGTATCTAATCGGTCCTGAAAGTTGCGCGTGGTAATCACGTTAGCATAGTTTTCTTTTGAAGTATCAAGGTTATGATTGTAATAATCCAACCCCGCCTCTTTTAAAGTAAATGCTTGCTCTTGCGTTAACATGCCCAAAGTAACGCAAGTTTCCATACCCATGGCCTTTACGCCTTTAATCATGGGAATAACCTTATCAAGACTCTTATCCGTTGGATTTCGCCAAGCAGCGCCCATGCAAAAACGCGTAGCGCCCTGTTCTTTTGCAGTTTTTGCTTGCTTTAAGACCAAATCAATTTCCATTAATTTTTCACGTTCAAGGCCTGTATCGTACTTTGAACTTTGAGAGCAATAAGAGCAATCTTCAGGGCAAGCACCCGTTTTAATATTCAATAAAGAGCTAACTTGCACATAATTTGGATCAAAGTTATCTCTATGAATGGTATGCGCTTTAAAAAGCAAGTCGTTAAAGGGTAAGGCAAATAATTGATTTACTTGTTCTTGTGTCCAGTCGTATTTTAATGCGCTCATAAGTGTTATTAAAGATTATTATTTTGCTTATTTTACATACATTTTAGACGCAAAAAAGCCGCACAAAAGCACGGCTTTTTTTTAAATTTAGATTAAGCGACTACAAACTGTAGTACATATCAAATTCAACTGGATGAGGCGCTGAACGCATAGCATTCACTTCTTTCATTTTAAGATCAATGAAAGAGTCAATCACGTTATCAGTAAACACGCCGCCCTCTTTTAAAAAGTCGCGATCTTGATCAAGTGAATCAAGCGCTTGCTCTAAAGAATTACAAACTTTAGGAATTTTTGCTTTTTCTTCTTTAGACAATTCATACAAATCACCATCTTCAGGCTTACCAGGATCAATTTTATTTTTAATACCGTCAAGACCCGCCATCAGCATTGCTGAGAATGCTAGGTATGGGTTAGCTGTATTGTCTGGAAAACGCACCTCGATACGACGACCCAACGGGTTGCCCACATAAGGGATGCGAATTGCAGCACTACGGTTCTTAGCAGAATAAGCCAGCATTTCTGGCGCTTCATAGCCCGGTACTAAGCGCTTGTAAGAGTTAGTTGATGCATTAGTAAAGGCATTTAACGCTTTAGCGTGTTTAATAATACCGCCAATATAATAAAGCGCCATTTGACTTAAATTGCCATATCCGTCACCATCAAATAAGTTAACGCCATCTTTTGCAATTGACTGGTGAACGTGCATACCATTGCCATTATCAACCGCAATTGGCTTAGGCATAAAGGTAGCAGTTTTGTTATACATATGCGCAACGTTATGAATACAATATTTAAGAATTTGAGTCTCATCAGCTTTTCTTACTAATGTATTAAATTTAGCGCCAATTTCACATTGCCCTGCTGTACCTACTTCATGGTGATGCACTTCAGTTTCAACACCCATTTCTTCAATTGCAAGACACATAGCTGATCTAAGGTCGTGTAATGAATCTACGGGAGGAACTGGAAAATAACCGCCTTTAACGTTTGGACGATGGCCTTTATTGCCGCCTTCTAAATCAGAGCCAGATTCCCAGTCTGCTTCTTCAGAGCGAATTTCGTAAAATGCCTTACCCATGCCAAATCCTGTATCCCATTTAACACTGTCAAATACAAAAAATTCGTTTTCATTGCCAAAGTAAGCGGTATCACCAACACCTGAGTCTTGCATATACTGTTCAGCGCGCTTAGCAAGAGATCTAGGATCTTTTTCATAACCTTGCATATCACTTGGCTCAACAATATCACAACGTACAATTAACGTTGACTCTTGTGTAAACGGGTCCATAACACAGGCAGTTGTGTCCGGCTTTAAAATCATGTCAGATTCGTTAATTTCTTTCCAGCCTGCGATTGAAGAGCCATCAAACATTTGACCTTCTTCAAATTTATCTTCATTAACTGTATGTGCTGGAACGCTAACGTGGTGCTCTTTGCCATGGGTATCGGTAAAACGAAAATCAACGAATTTAACTTCGTTATCTTCAATCATCTTCATTACATCTTGTGCAGACATATTTTCTCCTTTAATTTAACTTGTTATATTAACTGACTGACTTTGCCAAGTAGCTTGCGCCGTTACAAGCATAATTCTCATGTGTATTGAGCTATTTTCATAGCAAAAACAGCAAATTATTCTACCCTATTTTTTCTACTAAAATGGTAATATCATCTGAATTTTCTTGAATTTCCAATACATTATGACCATGAACCTTGCACCAGGCAGGAATATCATGCAAGACGCCCGGATCAGTTGCCAGCATTTCAATGGTATCACCAACAGCCGCCTTGTTAATCATCTCGCCCAGCCTAATAACCGGCATGGGGCATAATAAGCGCTTAACATCAATATTATGTTGCATTAATCCAATCCTGTGGTTTTAAGTATTTTTCATATAATAGCGCTTCTGGCGTGTTTGCTTTTGGCGTGTATTGGTATTCCCAGCGCACCAACGGTGGCAATGACATTAAAATTGATTCGGTGCGTCCGAGCGTTTGCAAGCCAAATAAAGTGCCGCGGTCATACACCAAATTAAACTCAACATAACGACCCCGGCGATACAATTGAAATTGCCTTTCATGATCGCCGAATGGCGTATCTTTACGTTTTTCAACAATCGGCCTGTAAGCTTTAATATAACCATCGCCCACACTGCGCATAAAAGCAAAACATTCTTCAAAACTGCCGGCGTTTAAATCATCAAAAAATAAACCACCAATACCGCGCTGTTCATCACGATGTTTTAGATAAAAATAATCATCACACCATTTTTTGTATTTTGGATAAACTTCTACGCCAAAAGCGTCGCAAGATTTTTTAGCGCTTTTGTGCCAAAAAACAGCGTCTTCGTCAAAGCCGTAATAAGGGGTTAAATCAAACCCGCCGCCGAACCACCAAATGGGCGCTTCGCCGTCTTTTTCTGCAATAAAAAATCGAACATTTGCATGCGAGGTTGGCGCATAAGGATTGTTTGGATGCACCACTAATGAAACGCCAAGCGCGGTAAAGTTGCGCCCTGTTAACTCGGGCCTGAGCGCTGTGGCTGAAGCGGGCATATTATCACCCTTAACAATTGAAAAATTCACCCCAGCTTGCTCAAAAACCTTGCCTGCTGTTAGTACTCTAGTAAGCCCATTGCCATTGCCATTTGGCTTTTTCCATTCATCTTTAATAAACGCCGCTTGGCCATCTACTTGCTCAAGCTGGGTGCAAATATCTTCTTGCAATGCCAGCAAGTAATCTTTAATTTTTTCAATCATCTAAGGCTTTCTCCGGTCTGTAAATTAATAATAGCTGACGGCTTATTAGTCGTTGCAATGGGGGTTATTATATAGTCTAATTGGTCTTGAAAATAAACCCGTAACTTTAGTGTGCTTTTAGCCACTGGGTGAGCACAAAGATTAGCACTGGTTGTAACCAATGCACTATTGGTGGCTGCGCATAAATCCTTGATTAAAGCATTGTTGGTAAGCCTAATGGCAATAGTGTCATGCGCACCTAATAACCATTTAGAAGTACTTTCATTGGCTTTAACAAGATACGTCGTTGGGTTATTATTAGGTTTTATTTTTTGCAAAAGAGCGGGGTCTTGTACATAATCTTCAAAATCAGCAATATTATTTGATATTAATATCAAACCTTTGTTAATGGGTCGTTGTTTTAGTTCAATCAGGCGCTGCAATGAAGCCTCAAAAGGCAGGCAACTTAAACCTTGAATGGTGTCTGTTGGCAGGCTAATAATTCCGCCGTTGGTTAAAATATTAGCAGCTAATTGCGTTTTAATATTCATACTTTTTTTGCTCGAGGATGGCATTTGTCATACACCTTAGAAAGCTCCAAAAAATCCAAATGCGTATAAACTTGGGTAGATTTAATGCTTTCATGCCCTAAAAATTCTTGCACAGAGCGAAGATCGTGACTTGATTGTAAAAAGTGTGTTGCTGCTGCATGGCGCAGCATATGCGGATGCACATTAAATTTAATACCCGCAGCTAGCGCCCGATTTTTGATGATATTTTGCACCGATCTGACGCCAATTCGCGTGCTATTTTTATTAACAAATAACGGCGTAAATTGATGCGCAGCTAGATATAGGCGAATGGCCTTTTGCGCAAAAGCGCCCAGCGGCGTGTGCCGAGTTTTTCCGCCCTTACCTTTAACGTTCAAAAACCCTTGCGTTAAATCCACATCTTCAACGTTTAAATTAACCAATTCGGAAACGCGCAGGCCGCACGAATAAAGAATTTCAATCATGACAATATCACGCTGCTCAAAGCGCGTGGTTTTTTGCGGCTTTAACAATTGTAATAACTGATTATAATCAAGCGTTTCTGGCAAGGTTTGTGCTATTTTTAGGGTTTTTAGTTGCGCGGCGCAGTTGTGCTCAAGTTGGCCTTGATTAACCAAATAAGTTAACAACCCTCGAGCTGAAGATAAGTAGCGGCGAATACTGCGCGAAGAAGCGTTTTTATGGCGCAATTGCATGATAAACAAATTCAGCACTTCGCTATCTACATCAAGCCAGCGGTTAATATTCTGACTTTGTAAAAAATCAAGCAATTGAATCAGGTCGCGCTCGTAAGCTTGCTGAGTATTAAGCGCATAATTGCGCTCAACTTTTAAATACAAAATAAAATCAATTATTTGTTTTTTCACTTGATTTTTCTCAGCTTGACCATATCAATACATTTTACGCACAATAAAGGTTGCCAACAAATGACTACAAAACAAACGCACTCGTTTCAAACAGAGGTTTCTCAACTATTGCATTTAATGATTCATTCTTTGTACTCCAACAAAGAAATTTTCTTGCGTGAGCTGGTTTCAAACGCCTCTGATGCGGTTGATAAACTTAGATTTGAAGCGCTATCAAACGGCGCTTTAATTGAAGGCAAAGCCGAGCTTCAAGTGCATATTGAAGTTGACAAAAAAGCAGGCACGATCACCATCACTGATAACGGCATTGGCATGACAGAGGCTGAAGTTAATAAAAATATTGGCACCATTGCCAACTCTGGCACTAAAAAATTCTTACAAAATCTAGATGAAAAACAAGCTGAAGATTCAAATTTAATTGGTCAATTTGGTGTGGGTTTTTACTCAGCATTTATCGTTGCTGACAAAGTAATATTAACCACCAGAAAAGCAGGCTCTAAAAGCAAAAAAGGCACACAATGGACTTCAAACGGCAAAGGTAAATATTCAACTGAAAAGGTCGATTGCCCTGAATTTGGCACCTCAATTGTGCTGCACATCAAAGAGGATGAAAAAGAGTTTTTAGATGACTACCGCCTGCGCAATATCATTTCTAAATACTCTGACCACATTACCGTGCCAATTATGATGATCAAACCCGCAGAAGAAGAATCTGATGCAATTGAATATGAAATGGTTAACAAAGCCAATGCGTTTTGGATGCAAGACAAACGCGAGCTAAAACAAAAAGATTATGATGATTTTTATAAGTCACTCACCCATGATTTTGAAGCGCCACTAACGCAACTACACAACCGCGTTGAAGGCAAACTTGATTACACTTCTTTGCTGTTTGTGCCTGCTAAGGCGCCGTTTGATATGTGGGAACCGAAGCGCAAAGGCGGCATTAAGCTCTACGCCAAACGTGTGTTTATCATGGAAGATAACGAAGAACTTATGCCCATGTACTTACGTTTTGTTAAGGGCGTGATTGATACGGCTGATTTGTCTTTAAACGTTTCTCGCGAAATTTTGCAAGGCAATAAAATTGTTGATACCATTCGCAAGGCTTCGGTTAGTAGAGTTCTTAAAGCGCTTGAAAAAATGGCCAAAAATAAGCCAGAGCAATACGCCATTTTCTGGAAAGAGTTTGGTATGGTGATGAAAGAAGGTGTGGTCGAGGACTTTAGTAACAAAGAAAAAATCACCAAATTATTGCGTTTTTCCACCAATAAAAGCGATAATGCAACGCAAACAGCAACGCTTGAAGATTATGTAAAAAGCATGCAAAAAGACCAAAAAGCCATTTATTACATCACTGCTGAAACTTACGAAAGCGCTAAAGGTTCGCCGCATCTAGAAATTTTTAACCAAAAAGACATTGAGGTATTGTTATTGTCTGATCGCGTTGATGAGTGGATGGTAAGTAATTTTGGAGAGTTTGACGGCATTCCTTTAAAATCAATTGCCAAAGGCGATTTAGAAGATTTAGATTCTAAAGAAGAAAAGCAAAAGAAAGAAAAGGTGGCTAAAGGTTTTGAAAAAACCTTGGAAAAAATGCAAAAAATTCTTGAATTACAAGTTAAAGAAGTCAAAATTTCTAATCGTCTTAGCGAGTCGCCTTCTTGTTTGGTTGCTGATGAAAATGAAATGGGCGGCAATATGGAAAGGATTATGGCATCTTTGGGTCAAGACGTACCAGAAACCAAACCAATTCTTGAGATTAACCCAACCCATCCCTTGGTTAAAAAACTAAAAATCAAAGTCGATGAAGATTTGGTTAACGTGCTTTTTGACCAAGCTGTTTTATCAGAAGGCGGGCAGCTCAAAGACCCTGCTGAATTTGTTAAGCGTATGAATAAACTGATTAGCTAACAACAACTCGCCAACAACAAAAAGCCCGATTTATTCGGGCTTTTTGTTGTGCTTAATTAAGGCTAACGATTTTTTTTCAGCTAATTTGGCAAGGCTAATTTATGATCGCCACATTAAAACTGGCAAAAATTGTTTACTGAATAATTAGAACCAAGCTTTTTTATCCAGCACATATAACTGTTCAAATTGCTCATCAGATTTAATAAGATAAAGAACAAATTCAACAAAAGCAATGATTGCAATAATGAGTGATGGAAGGCCAAATAGCACGAAGCCAAGCAAGAAAACAAGCAGCATAATAACGCCTTCTTTAGTGCGGCCTAAATAAAATTTATGCGCGCCAAAAACGCCCAGAAAAAAAGCAAACAGTGCGGCTATTATTCTTTTAGAAGCGCCGTCAGCTAAAGCAGATTCGGCATAAATAGATGCAGCATTTTCTCCGTTGACGGAAAAATCAACTTTATTACCCGCTTTGGGTATTGACGAGCCTTTCCATTCACTAATATCTAATTTGTAACGACTGCCATCATCTGCAGAAATAATGCCATTACGCCCTTCTTCGTTGTATTCTAAAATTTTACCTTTCATATAATTACCCCTATTTTGTTGGTTTTTTTATAGTATAACGGCGCAGCGATGACCTTGGTTAAATTTATTTCAAATCGTCAAATTGAATGAGGCTGTTTTTTAAACGCTGCAGGCGACTTGATAAAATAAAGCACGCCACAATCATTAAGTTGTAGTTTTTCTTGTACGTAAAGCTGCCTGACAGCCTATTTGCGCCCAATAATTTAATACATCAATATCGTCTACAGCTTCATCTGGCACTTGATAATAGGCCATAAAACACGCTTTGCCATTTTTTAAGTAAGTAAAACGAGGCAATTCTTCTTTGTTAAACAATTCCAAAGAATCCTCATCAGCCTTGATGTAAAGCGCGTCATCTACTACGATTGCAAAAATTAACTCATCACGATAAATACCAAAGCCGCCAAACATGGGTTTTGCTTGTACTTGCCCAAACGCTTGCAACATTTCTAACAAATATAAAACAAATTGATTATTTTTAACCATAAGCTTAGTTAATTTTTTTGTATTTATTCTTCTTTAAGCAAACGCACTTCACGTTGCGGGAACGGAATGGTGATGTTGGCTTTTTTCAAGGCATCAAAAATTTCTGCATTGGCTTGATATTTAGTTTCAAAATAGCAATTGGTTGGCGCCCAAAAACGAATGCCAATATTAATAGAACTATCAGCAAAATCATCAATACCGACCAATGGTGCCCTTTCTTGGCTGATATTATCAATCTTTGCCAATGATGCCTGAATAACAGCAATGGCTTTGTTGGTGTCACTGCTATAAGCAATACCAATGATTTCTTCTGCCAGCGTGTCATTGTGTGAGTTTTGTAGGATTTCACCAACGATGTGCCTGTTGGGAATGATTATTTCAACGTTATCTTCATCGGTAAGCAGCGTATAGGCCAGATGAACTTCTTTAACCTGCCCTGCCACGCCTTGAACTCTTATGGTGTCACCAACAACAAAAGGACGAGCCAATATAATGTTCAAACCTGCGCCATAGTTTGATAATAAGCCCTGCATAGCAAGGCCAGCACCTAATGACATAGCACCGATTACTGCCACAAATGGGGTTACGCTAATGCCTAACTTGCCAAGCGCAATAATTGCCACCATGACAATAATAATAATTTTGACCGTGCTGGCAATAAAACGGCTAAGCGTTACATCTATATTTTTCTTTTCACAAAGTTTAATAACTAAATTGCTAATTTTACTGGCAACAAAAATACCAATCGCCAATACAATAATGGCGCCTACAATCTGAAAACTGTAAGTAATAAAAAATTCAGTGATCAATTTATAAATAGCTTGTGCTTGTTCTAATTCTTGCTCCATAACGGTTCCTATTGTTTTTTTATGAATGATTAATGCTGTTTTTACGCATAATGGCGTGACTACAGCTTGCCTAGTTAAATTTATCTAAAGTTTGTTTTATTTTTAATATACGGCTTAATATTTCTTAAAATTCCTCTAAAAATCGCCAGCTCTTCTTTTTCAGGCTCAGCGCGTCCAAAAAAGCGGCGTAAACGCCGCATTAATAGCTTTTTAGGGCGTTTTTCTTCAAAATATTCAATGTGTTCAAGCACCTGAGCAAGGTGCTCGTAAAAACCTTCTAATTCATTAAAGCTTGCTGTTTCATGGGTGCTTTTTTCAAACGCTGCAGTGGTGTTATAAACATAATTTTGGTAGGCAAACACCTGAATGGCCGAGGCAACATTCAGCGAAAAATAATTAGGATTGCCAGGAATGGTCATCAGTATCTGGCACAAATCTAACTCTTCATTAGTCAGACCATATTTTTCTGTGCCAAATACCACCGCCACTTCTTGATCGCCAATGGCTGTGGTTTTTTGAATCTGCGCGCAAGCCCCCACCACATCCATTTGCTTCCATTTGATATTACGCTGGCGTGCGCTGGCGCCAATCACTAAATGCACGCCTTGCAAAGCTTGCTCTAAAGTATCACAAACCACAGCGCCAGACAAAACATCATCTGCGCCGCTGGCCCGAGCAGTTGCAATCGCTGATGGATAACCTTTTGGATTAACCAAATACAGGCTTGAAAGATTCATATTTTTCATCGCTCTGGCACTGGCGCCAATATTACCAGGCTCGGTAGTATTAACCATAACCACGCGCACTCTATCAAAGGTATAATTCATTTCTTTTTCCATTTGCCTGTTAATTATGCATCCTACGCTTAATGTTGCCGTTAAAGCCGCCAGAAAAGCCGGCGATATCATCCTTAGATATCATAATCAGATTGACCTATTAACGATTGAAAATAAAGCCGCCAACGACTTCGTCTCTGAAGTTGATAAAGCGGCTGAAGACGCTATTATAGACGAGTTGAAATATGCCTTTCCCGATCATTCAATCTTAGGCGAAGAAAATGGCGAAATTATTGGCAAAGATAAACGTTTTGTTTGGATTCTTGATCCTTTAGATGGCACCACTAATTACCTACATGGATTTCCGCAATACTCGGTTTCAATTGCTTTATATGAAAACAATGAGGCCACTCACGCGGTGGTTTATGACCCTTTCAAAGAGGAGTTGTTTACCGCCTCAAAAGGTCAAGGCGCTTATTTAAATGAGCAAAGAATTCGCACAACTAGCACTCAAGGATTTGATAACACACTTATTGGCACTGGATTTCCTTTTAAATCACCCCAGCATCTAGATGCTTATCTTGATATGTTTAAAGCCATTCACCCAAAAGTTTCTGGCATTCGCCGCGCAGGTTCTGCCGCGCTTGATTTGGCTTATTTAGCCGCAGGTCGATTAGACGGTTTTTGGGAAATTGAGCTTAATATTTGGGACATTGCCGCAGGTGCGTTATTGGTGACTGAAGCTGGCGGTTTTATTGGTGATTTCTCAGGTCGTAACAAATTTTTAGAAACCGGTAACGTAGTGGCTGGTAATGAGAAAGTTTTTAAAGAAATTTTAAAAACCATTCATCCGCATTTAACGTCCGATTTACAACGTTAAACTTTAACCTTAGCTTTCTAGCGTTAACTGCTCGCCGTTTAACGGTTTAGATTTTTCACTCATCAAATAAACAATCGCCGGAGCCAGGCTTTCTGGCGTTGGGTTGTTCTCAACATTTTCAGCCGGATAAGCGATTTGACGCATTTTTGTACGTATGCGCCCAGGATCAAGAGTATTGGTTTTAATATTGGTTTTTTCAAGCTCTTCAGACAGCGTTTTACTCAAGCCTTCAATGGCAAATTTACTCACACCATACGCGCCCCAATAGGCTCTTGCATCGCGCCCCACTGATGAAGACAAAAACAAAATACGCCCATCAGCAGATTTGTTGAGCGCCGGAATTAAACATTGGGTTAACATAAAAGGGGCATTAACGTTAATTTGCATGGTTGAGTACCAAAGCTTAAGATCGTATTGTTCGATTGGCATCATGGTGCCAATAATGCCGGCGTTATGAATCAAACCATCAAGCTTGCCAAAACTGTCCAAAACATCGGCTTGCAATTGTTGGTAATGCTCAGGCGTCGCCCCTTCCAAATCAAGTGGGTACAAAATGGGCTCTTTAAAACCGGCATCCACTACCTCATCATAAGTGGTTTCAAGTGAACCTAAGTCGCGCCCAAGCATAATAACGCTTGCCCCTGCTTTGGCTAAATCCAAAGTCATTGCCCTGCCAAAGCCGCGATTAGCGCCCGTAACCAAAACAACCCTACCTTCCAATTCGCCTTGCGTGATTGGATAATTTGTTGAAATTTTCATCAACTTAATTCCTTTTTACTTTGCACACCTAATAGTTTCAATTTTTCCGCTCGTCCGATTAAATTACCTTTGCCTTCTGATAATTTTGTACGCGCCTCTTTATAGCTTTTTTGCGCTTTATCCAAGTGCTTTTCAATGTCGTCCATAGATTTAATAAAGCCAAAAAATTTGTCATACATGGCGCCTGCTTGACGCGCAATTTCTTCTGAATTTTGATTCTGACGCTCTGTTTGCCAAATATGATGCACGGTTTTAAGACTCATCATTAAAGTTGATGGCGAAACCAGAACAATATTCTTTTTGAGCGCGGTTGTAAATAAATCTGGCTTGTGATCAAGTGCCACCAACAAAGCTGATTCAATTGGAATAAAAACAAAAATAAAATCAAGCGTTAACACGCCTTCTAAATTTTCGTATTCTTTGATGCTAATGCCGTTAATATGCGCTTCGATAGAGCCAATATGCGCTTTTAATAGCGCCGTATTAGCCTGATTAGCGATATAATCTTTGTAAGCTTTAAGAGACACTTTAGAGTCGATAATAATGTCTTTTTCATCAGGAAGGTGCAAAATAACATCTGGCTTAAAAGACTCACCCTGTTCATTTTTAAACTGTTTTTGCGTATCGAATTCATGACCCTCACGCAACCCAGAACTGGACAAAATAGCGCTTAGAATCATCTCTCCCCAATCACCTTGCTGCTTATTATCATAAGTCAGTGCATTGGTTAAATTTTGTGTGGTTTGCTGCGCCTCAATACTGGTTTTTTTAAGATTGTCAATCTGCGCACTAAGCGTGGTACGCTCTTTAATTTGCTCTGTGGTTATTGTTTCAATTTTGTCGCGAAACTCTTTTAGCTGGGTTTGCAACGGCGTTAAAAGTTCAGCATTTTTAAGGCTTAAATCTTGGCGATCTTTTTCTAAAATGCTACTGGCAACCGACTTAAAATCTTTACTCATCTGCTCTTTGGCAATGTTAATCATGTCAATCTGGTTTTCGTAAGACTTTATTTTTTCATCAAGGCTAACTTCTAACCGAATTTTTTCAGTATTGAGCGTTTTTAATTGTTTGCTAAGGTAAGCGTAAATGCTAATAATGCCAAGCAAAAAGCCAAGTATTAAACTTAATATGTCCATTTATAGTAACTCCAATAATTCTTCTGCGTGATTAATCAAATAATCATAATGCCAGCTTTGTTCGACTTTGCCATAACCATAACTGACTGCCACGGTTTTAACTTTTGCATTTTTGCCAGCAATCATATCATTTTTGTCATCGCCAACAAACAAACAGCGTTTCGGACTAACGGCTAATTGCGCGCAGGCGTACAGCAGGGGCGCTGGATGCGGTTTGTTAAATTCCAATGTATCGCCGCAAACAACCACATCTGGCTTTATATTGAGTTTTTGCAATAATAAATGGGTTAAATTTTCAGGCTTATTGGTCACAATGCCCCAGTGCATTTTTCGGCTTTTTAAAGTTTTTATAAGGCTGTCAATGCCGCTAAAAACACATGAATTTCTATCAATATTATCCGTATAAATCTCTAAAATTTGCCGATGCCAATCAGCAAATTGAGCGTGACTTTCATCGCAATCAAAGCCGTATTTAATGAGCGCTTTGCCGCCAAAAGAGACCAGCGGCCTAATTTTTTCAAAGGGTTTTTCAGCTAAGTTGTTCTCTTTTAAGAGCGTATTTAGTGCATAAGCTAGATCTGGCGCTGTATTAACCAGTGTGCCGTCTAAATCAAATAAAATGGTATTAATGCTCATCGAAGTTCGTTAAAATCTTAAGTCTATAATTATAACGTTTACACTTGCAAATACAAATGCTGTTTTTAAGATCATTCCTTTATTTTTTAGGCTCCGCTCTAGTGCTTATTTTTTTAGTCGCTTTGGCTTTGTTGTTGTTTTTTTTACCGGTGAAATATCGATACAATATCTTATCTAAATGGTCGTTATTTTGTTTGTGGTGGCTAAAAATAACGCTTAATATTAAACTTAAAGTGATTGGCGCGGAAAATATTCCCACTCAACCCAGTGTGATTATTTCTAACCATCAATCTACTTGGGAAACGCTCGCTTTGCAGACTATTTTTCCTCATCAAACTTGGGTGCTTAAACAAGAATTACAATGGATTCCGATTTTTGGCTGGGGTTTGATGCTGCTCAAGCCGATTATTATTAATCGCGGTGAAAAACTAAAAGCCATTAAAAAAGTCATCAAACAAGGCTCTTCAAGAATCAAAGAGGGCATTTTTGTGGTCATTTTTCCCGAAGGCACGCGCCAGCCTTACGCGCAGCTTGGAAAATATCAAAATGGCGCTGCAGCAATTGCCAAAAAAGCTAACTGCGATATTGTTCCGGTTTATCACAATGCTGGAAAACTTTGGCCAAAAGGCCGCTTTATTAAACGACCAGGAACCATTACCGTGGTTATTGGAGCGGCAATAAATCCAGCTGAAAAAAATGCGTCAGCTCTTACTCAAGAAGTTCGAGCGTGGACACTTGTCATGCAAGAAAAATATCAATAGGGCTAAAGTATCAATTCATCTGACGATTAAATTTGCTTGAAAAATACTTAGGCATAGGTATTGCTGCATAAAAAATCAATTTAACCTTGCTGTTTTTAGAATAATTACGGTAATTATTTTTTGTTATTAAACCTGTACCAAGTGCTGTTAGTAAAACAAATAGTCGTTATAAACACAGTCTCATGGGCAGTTTAAATTGCACAATGATAAATAAGATTAATTTTGCATAAAAACTTATTCAGCGCACTATTTTTGGTAAAATTGTCAGGTTATTTATTAACAATAAAAGATGCAAGGAATACCAGACAACATAAAACTTTTAAGCTTCGCTAAAAAAGGGCTGATTTTTTCACAGATATATTCTGTTAAAGACTTCCCTAGAATTCGCAATATTGTCACCAATATTAATGATAAAGTTAGCGCCAACTTGAATTTTTATTTACTCAATAACAAAATTCCTTGTATTGAAGGTCATGTAGAGTTAGAGGCAGTGTTAGATTGTCAACGCTGCTTAGAGGCTGTTAAGCTTAAACTAAGTCCTAGCTTTAAATTAGCTTTTATTATTCATGAACAACAAGCTGAAGGATTAGACCCCAGCTTTGAGACAATTCTAAATACAGATGAAGAATTCTCAACAATAGAATTTATAACGGATGAAGTATTAATATCCATTCCAATGATACCGATGCATTCACACGAATGTCAATCGTATAAGGATAAAGAGCCCGTAATAGAGCAAAAGCGTAAAAACCCTTTTGCAATTTTAGAACAATTAAAAAACTCACACAGGAGTCAATAAAATGGCAGTACAAAAAAGTAGAAAAACCCCTTCAAAAAGAGGCATGCGCCGCTCACACAACGCATTAACAAGCCCTGCGTTATCTGAAGATCAAGAAACTGGTGAAACTCACTTGCGTCACCATATTACCGCTGATGGTTATTACCGAGGCAAAAAAGTAATCAACATAAAAAGTGTTGAAGAAGTAGAAGAAGTAGAAGCTTAGAATTTTATGACAGTCAAGGTATCAATTGATGCCTCAGGGGGAGATCATGGCATACCCGTTACCATTAAAGCGGGTATTAAAGCGCTGCAAGCGTTTCAGGATCTACAACTAACATTTGTCGGTGATCAGTCAGCAATCAAGGCTGAAATTGATAAACACGCCCCTTCTAACAAAACCTCTAACAGGATTCAAATTGTTCATGCTACTGAGGTAGTGCTTATGAGCGAATCCCCTGCTATTGCTCTGCGTAAAAAGAAAGACTCTTCTATGCGCGTTGCCATTAATCTGGTTAAATCAAACGAAGTAGATGCTTGTGTTAGCGCTGGCAATACTGGCGCTTTGATGGCCATTTCACGCTTTGTACTTAAAACCATTAAAGGCATTGACAGGCCCGCTATTATGGGGCGTATGCCAACCATGACGGGGCACACACATATGCTTGATTTAGGTGCAAACGTTGATTCAAGTCCTGAGGCTTTACTTGAATTTGCAACCATGGGCTCTATTGCTGTTGAGCAAACTGAAGACATAAAAAAACCAACTGTCGGGCTATTAAACATTGGCGAAGAAGACATGAAAGGTAACGACAAAATCAAAAAAACAGCCGCCCTACTTAAAAATTCAAACCTTAATTACGCCGGTTTTGTTGAAGGTGATGATATTTACAAAGGCACGGTTGATCTTGTTGTGTGTGATGGCTTTGAAGGCAACATCGCCCTTAAAGCCAGCGAGGGGGTTGCTGCAATGATGGGTTATTATCTAAAGCACGCCTTTACGCGCAATTGGCTCACTAAAATTGTCGCTTTAATTGCCATGCCGGTTTTAAAAGACTTTAAATCAAGCCTTGATCCTGGAAAATACAATGGCGCCAGCTTATTAGGTTTGCGCGGCATTGTGGTTAAAAGTCACGGCGGCGCTGATAGCGATTCATTTTTTATGGCAATTTCTGAGGCTTATGTTGAAGTTAGTGCTAATATTATTGCTAAAATATCAGCTCAAGTCTCAAAAGAAATGAAACAAGATGAATAAATTTGCTCGCATTATTGGCACAGGCAGTTACCTGCCGCCAACCATTATTACTAACGATGATTTATCAAAAACCATTGACACAACTGACGAATGGATTACCACTCGAACCGGCATTAAGCAGCGCCGGCGCGTTACCAATGAAAGTACCTGCGATTTGGCAACAATTGCGGCAAATAAGGCGCTAGAAATGGCCGGCATCAATGCTAATGAATTGGACTTAATCATTTTGGCTACCACCACGCCAGATAAAATTTTTCCAGCAACGGCAACCATGTTGCAAAATGCGATTGGTGCTTCTTGCCCTGCTTTTGACTTACAAGCCGTTTGTGCAGGATTTGTATTTGCACTCACCACAGCAGAGCAATACATCAAAACAGGTGCAGCCAATAAAGTATTGGTTGTTGGCAGTGAAACGCTTTCTAGAATTGTTGATTGGAATGATCGCTCCACCGCTATTTTGTTTGGCGATGGTGCTGGCGCTGTTGTTCTTAGCGGTAGCGAGCAAACAGGCATATTACATTCTAAGTTGTTCAGCGATGGTCATTATTTATCATCCTTGCAAGTGAGTAATAATTTTATTAACGAAACCGGTTTTATTCAGATGGCGGGCAACGAAGTTTTTAAAATTGCAGTCAACCGACTTTCCAAGCTGGCAGAAGAAACCTTGGAAGAAGTTGGTATGAATTCTGAGCAGCTTGACTGGATGGTTCCGCATCAGGCTAATATACGCATCATTTCCAGCGTTGCTAAGCGTATCAAACTGCCTATGGATAAAGTCATTGTGACTTTAGAAAATCATGGCAATACTTCAGCAGCTTCTATTCCGTTGGCACTTGATGTTGCTGTTCGAGATGGACGCATCAAAAGAGGTGACAAGCTACTGATGGAAGGTATTGGCGGCGGGTTTAGTTGGGGCAGTGTTTTAGTTGAATTCTAAAACGTTCTTATTTGCAATTTTTTAATCAACAATTGCAAGTCTCCAGCATCAACACTTAATAACTTCAAAGCATCGCTAGCGGCCTTGTATAGCTGTTGATAAGCATCTTTAGACTCTGATAATCCAATAATTGACGGATAAGTAGGCTTGTTTTTATCACGATCTGAATGCTGATTTTTGCCCAAAATTCCAACCGGCGCTTCCACATCTAAAACATCATCCTGAATTTGGTAAGCCAGCCCAATTGCCTGAGAAAAAGATTGTAATATCAATCGATCTGCTTGGCTGCATTGAGCTATAGTAGCGCCCAAATCAACCGCGCAACTCAAAAGTGCGCCGGTTTTCTTTTTGTGCATTGTTTCTAATAGGCAAATATCGACCGATTGATTAACAATTGATAAGTCGATTGCCTGACCTTCAGCCATCTCAAAAGCAGCATGAGTCAGAACTGATAATAATTCTATTTTAGTTTGACTATCCAGCAGGCTGTCGTTGACCAAAACCTCAAAAGCCAGCGCTTGCAAGCCGTCCCCCGCTAAGATTGCTTGCGCTTCGTCAAAACGTTTATGGCATGAGGGTTGGTTGTGACGTATGTCGTCGTCGTCCATAGCCGGCAAGTCATCATGAATCAGTGAATATGCATGAATAAACTCAATCGCGCAGCAGCTAGAATCAACTTTATCTAAATCGGTATCAAACAAATTAGCCGTGCAATAAGCCAAAATTGGCCTAAAACGCTTCCCGCCAGCCAGAACGCTGTAGCGCATGATTTGCGCCAAAGAACCTGGGTTAGCTAGATAAAAATCGAGTTTAGAATTTACTCGCGTAACGTATGGGTCAAATTCCATAAAAAAAATTAATTACGCATCTTTAAAAGTTGTTTCACTCGAAAAACCGTCTTGCTCGGTTAATTTTGAGATTTGTTGACTGGCATCATTTAATGCTACTTGGCAAGATTTAGTCAACTCAACCCCTTTAGAAAAATACTCTAAAGAGTCTTCTAAACTTAAATCGCCAGATTCCATGGTTTTAACAATCGCCTCTAATTGTGTCAACCCTTCATTAAAATCAAATTTTTTTTTCATAGATTATCGCTGATACTAAATTTAAGTAAATAATTATACTAAAAAGCTACCTCTTAAAGGCGCATTAAACAAAATACTAATCGTTGTTTGTTGATTTTAGTTAGCCCCTGAGCCGCCTGCTTTAAAAAGTATTTCGTCCATCATTCGACTTGGCAGTAGCCTTTTTAATAAAGCCAATAGTTTTGTTGGAAAAGTGACTCGGTAATGGTTTTTAGCCTTAGTAGATTTTAAAGCGTGCAACGTGCACTTTAAAATTGATTCTGGCGGCAGGGTAAAATCTGCCAATTTATCTGATTTTAAGCGCTTAATCATTTGCTTGTAGTTTAATTTAAAGTCGCTATTTTCCATGTCAATATTTGCTTTAAAGGCTAAATAAGCGTTTTGTCTAAATTTCGATTCAATCGGTCCAGGCTGGATCAGTGATAATTGCACATTAGTTTGCATCAGCTCTAATCGCAGCGTATTTGCCAAGCCCTCAATGGCAAATTTTGAAGCGTTGTAAGGCCCGCGAAAAGGCATTGCTGCAAAGCCTAAAACCGAGCTTAAATAAATAATTCTACCGGTATTATTTTGCCGCATTTTTGGCAGTACTAAATTAGTGAGTTCATGCCAGCCAAACACGTTGGTTTGAAATTACGCCTCTAGTGCCTGTCTAGAAACATCTTCTAATGCACCCACTTGACCATAACCGCCGTTATGAATCAAGCCGTATAAACTATCCACTTGGGTGTAAATTGCTTGCATGGCTAAGTTAATTGACTCTGAAGAAGATAGGTCTAATTGATAAGCTTCAAAACCAAGCTGATGCAATACCTCAACATCATCAAGATTTCTAGCGCTGGCAAAAACTCGAAAGCCCGCTTGTTTTAAACCGCGCGCCAAACATAAACCAATGCCACTTGAACAGCCGGTGATTAAGACGGCTTGCATTATTTATCGGTGTTTTTTTTATGCACTGTCTGCGTGTTTTGGCTGTTATTATCTACTTGCGCCTTGGTCCAAAAATCAGCCACTGATTTAAGCTCAGGATTAATACTTTGAGCGCGTAATACTAAAAAGTCATAAGCCATACGAAAGCCTCTACTTGACAAAATATCCTCAACCTTTTTTGGCTGCATTCTTTCAAGATTAT
This sequence comes from Gammaproteobacteria bacterium, assembly GCA_965222625.1. Taxonomy (GTDB): domain Bacteria; phylum Pseudomonadota; class Gammaproteobacteria; order PS1; family Pseudothioglobaceae; genus Thioglobus_A. The sequence goes on from OZ244962.1 coordinate 657,086, forward strand.
TTTGCATCATCCAGGTATCTTTAATGCGCGCAGTTAGCCATCTTGGCATTGAGACTTGTTTGATTTGATTAATAATAACCTCTTCAGAGGCTTGACTCATTGCCAAGTACACGCTTTTTTGCTGCTTTTTAATCAACGCAAAACGCTCATTTTGAGCCTGCCATAAAAACACAGCAAATAAAAAGGCCGGCGTTACTGGTTTGTTTCTTTTAATTCTATTAGAAGTATTGTTAAGCGCAATTTTAATAAAGGCGTTCTTATGCGTTTGCTTAAACAAATGCTTCAATAAATCATACTTTTCCAAACGCTGATAAACTTCAAAACCGTATTCGTTATGAAACAACTTAATGCATTCTTCATACAAACGTGCTGGTGAAATATTAGCCAGTAGTGGCGCTTGTTGGTGCATAGCGGTTTTAATCTCATCGCTTAATTCAAAATCAAGCTTGGTTTGAAATCTTACTGCTCTAATCATGCGTACAGGGTCTTGTTCAAAACGCACCATCGGGTCGCCAATGACGTGAATTTGACCAGAATCAATATCCTCTAAGCCGCCGATGTAGTCAATCACCTCTTTGGTGTTAACGTCATAATACAAGGCGTTAATTCTAAAATCACGACGAACCACATCCTCTTCAATTTTTCCATAACAATTGTCACGAACGATAACGCCGCTTTTAGCAGTTTTAACTTGGCCTGATCTAAAGGTGGCTACCTCAAGATATTTTCTAGCCGAAAACATCACGTGTACCAAGCGAAAACGCCTGCCAATCAACCGAGAACGTTTAAATAATTTATTGACTTGTTCAGGTTTGGCGTTGGTTGCAATGTCGAAATCTTTAGGCTTTAAGCCTAATAACAAGTCGCGCACACAGCCGCCAACCAAATACACTTCAAACCCTGCTTTTGCAATTGTTTGGACGACTTTAAGCGCATCCCTGTCAATCAGTTTTTGATTAAAACTAACTGACTTGCGAATGGCTTTTAATTTTGTACTTTTACGAAATATGTTGAAGATCGACAATTGGCTTGGGACTCCACCCATCTTGTTGGTGCTCGACTGTAACAGCTGTATAAACGCCGCCACGAACATTAAAAATAGCCTTAAGTCGCATAAATCTAGGCTGGGTTGCTTTGACTAAATCATTCAAAATTTCATTGGTAACAGCCTCATGAAAAGTACCCTCATCGCGAAATGACCAAATATACATTTTTAATGACTTAAGCTCAACACACGCCTGATCTGCAATATATTCTAAATGCAAAGTAGCAAAATCAGGCTGGCCTGTTTTCGGACAAAGGCAGGTAAATTCTGGCAGTTCAATTTGAATGACAAAATCACGCTCAGGGTTGGGATTATCAAAAACTTCAAGTTCTTTACTGGGCTGCGTGGACATGGTTTCTTTTGAATAAAAATGAATCTATTTTACACATCTATTGGGAAGGTTGAAATAACGATGCTAAAAAGGTTTTAGGCTCAATTTTTTAAGCTTTCCATGGCGATAAGCATAAAATATAATTATTATAAATAATGCTAAGAAATGCACCCACCACAAGCCCACTATTGGTGATAAATCGCCGCGCTCCAAGCTTGATTTTGCGACCAGCAAGGCGTTATTATAAATAACAAAAGCCACAATGCCCACCAGCACGCCTAAATTTTTCCCGCCGCGTGGTGATGCTTTGCCCAACAAAACACCAAAAATCGATAAAATCAAAACACTAATCGGCTGAGATAAGCGCCATTGCCATTCTGCTATCTGTTTGAAATCACTTGAAAATAACAGTTCCAAAGTTGGTTTGGATTCGATTTTAGGCACGCTATTTATATGGCTAAACTTACTGCCATCAATAATTTGTAAATCATATTGATCAAAATTTAGAATTTTTTTACCACCTTCTAGCGGAAAGCCATGATAACGAACGCCATCTTTAAGGCGTAAATAAACATTTTTTGTGCTGGCTTCTGTGTACTTTTGCGCGCGCGAAGCAAGGGTTATAATCGGCTCACCGTTGACCATTGCGTAAATAAAAATCTCTTCTATGTCTTCTGCCAATTCGTTTTCAGCAGTTTTAACTTTTGAAGCATAAAGAACCAGTTTTCCGCCCTTAAACTCTTGAAATACGCCCGCTTTAATAAAAGAAAACTCAGAGGAATTTTCATTGCGATCCATGATTATACTGCGCTGCTGTTTTGACCAAGGTACAGCAACCGTGGTTAAAAATAGAATGAATATAAAAATAGAAATAACCACAGGCTGAATAAAAATCATAAAATGTTTATCACTAACGCCTAGTGAATTCATAACAATCGCTTCAGAATTTTTATAAGACTTACTAACTGCTAGAATAATCGCCAAAAATAAAGACAAAGAGAGAATTAAAGACACATCTCTAATCATTTTAAAACCAATAATTGGCAGTAAGTCAGTAACTGGAACGCCTACTTTTATACTTTCTTTAACAACTAATACCAGCTGGTTTCCAAAAACAACCATCCCAATAATAATAAATACAGCTATCAGCAACATTAACACTTGGCGCATTAAATACTTAGCCAAAATACTATTTTGAATTTTTATTGCTTTGTTGAAGGATGTTTTCAAGTTGATGAAAGGGTTCGTTTTGACAATTATTTATAATTATACGAGACCTGTGCACTGTTATGGATAATTAGCACCTAGTAATAAAATACCAATTTAAGCCTGTATTTTTACTATTTAATCAGCTTGGTACTTGTTGGAAAACAAACGCCAAAAACTGAACCTTCTCCCACTTTACTTTTGATATTTAAAACAGCGTTATGCCTTTGTGCAATATGCCAAACAATTGCCAAACCCAAGCCTGTTCCACCTTGCCCTTGTGAGCGGCCTTTGTCAACACGATAAAAGCGCTCAGTTAGTTTGGATAAGTGTTTTTGTGCAATACCCTGACCAAAATCTTGCACCTCAAAACAACTGTTATTTTCCTTATCTTGACGCCAGCTAACAATAATTTTTGTTTTTGGCGGTGTGTAAAATATTGCATTTTGTATTAAATTAGTGCAAAGGCTAATAATTTCAGTCTCAATGCCAAAAATAACACCGTCAGATGACACATTAACAACAACCTCATTGTCTAAATCTTTACACAGATGACTGACAAGCTTATTCATATTAATGTTAACGCTTAAATCGTCAATAGAATTTGCACTTTCTAGGCGTGAAAGCGTGAGTAAATCATTAATAATACTTCTCATGCGTTCAGATTGCTCATAAGACAAATCAACCGCTTTAAATAACGACTTTGGCAATTTTTCATCTGCTCTTATCATCTCTAAATAACCCAATATAACCGTAAGTGGCGTGCGCAATTCATGAGAGGCATTGGAAATGAAGTTTTTACGCATTTCCTGTACTTTATTTCTTTGACTAACATCGCGAACTATTAGCAATTTAGAGTTAGAATCAATAACAATCAACTTTAACAAAAGCTGCTCTGATGGATACTTGGGAGATTCTATTTCTATTTCGTCTATTTCACCCAATTCAAGCAACTTATGTAATTTTGGAGAGCGAACCAAGCTGTCAATACGCTGACCTTTATCTTTTTTTAAAATATTCAGCAACTGTTCAGATTTTTTATTACTCCAGTTGATTTCATTACGATTGTTTAATACGATGGTCGCATATGGAAAACTTCTCAAAATGCTTTGAGAGCGCTTTAATAAAGCATTCATACGTTTTTTTCTATCATTGCTTTTGTTTTTTGTTTGCAATACTTGGTAGTTAATTTCATCCCAAATACCATCACTATCTGGCGCATTATTTTGCCTTGTACCGCTAGCTACCCATAAATAAAACTGCTGAAGTTTAAAGTGCATCCAAACAATATAAGCCAATAAACTTAAAATGATGCTTATTAGCCAGGCGTTAGTTAATAATCCGCCCAATGTAGCGGCAAAAACAACCATAGCAATGCGCCATTTTTCCATAAGCCAAATAGAGGGTTTCATTGCGTTATGTCTGTATTAAGTCGGTAGCCCATATTTCGCACGGTTTGGATGTAAACGTCTGCTTGATGAGGCTTTAAGGTTTTTCTTAAACGTAAAATGTGTACGTCAACCGTGCGCTCATCAATGGCAACAAATTGACCCCAAATCTGGTCAAGCAGTTGCGTTCTGCTAAAAATTTGATTTTTATTTTTCATTAAAAAATGCAGTAATTTAAATTCAGTAGACCCAATGCTGATAATATTACCACTGATGGTCAATGTGTGTTGCGTTGGATTAAGTGCAATATCTCCTATTAACAACTGATCATTAATCGTCAAACCTTGAGCGCGGCGTAATAAAGAACGAATACGCGCATCAAGTTCTTTTAATAAGACAGGTTTAGTCATATAGTCATCAGCGCCCATATCAAGCCCCTTAACTTTGTCCTCTTCACTAGATTTAGCAGTTAACATCATAATAGGTAAGTACTGAAAATCAGCCATCTTTCTGATTTTTTTAATGAGTTTTATGCCTTCAATATCTGGCAACATCCAATCTAATAAGATTAAATCTGGCACACATTCTTCAAGCAATTTGAGTGCCAAATGCCCTGTATTTGCCTCAAATGTTTCATACTGCTTGGACTGTAGGGACACACTGAGCATCTCTAATATCGCCCTATCATCTTCGATAATTAAAATTATAGGCATTAAAACCTCTTTTTAAATTAAAACTGATTATTCAGATGTTTCTAACTCTATATGACGCACATCTTTCCCATCAACCAAATAAATCACATATTCGCAAATATTTTGCGCATGATCCCCAATCCGCTCTAACGCTCTAGCGCACCAAGTGACATGCAGCATATTTTTAATATTACGAGGATCTTCCATCATATGTGTGATTAACAGCCTGGATACGCGATCAAACTCTTCATCTATTTGCTGATCAGCTGTTACCACTTTCATTGCTTGATCTGCATCCATGCGCGCAAAAGTATCTAACGCATCATGCAAAATACTAATCACTTTATCGCCCAAACTGGAAAGCTCAGCATGCATGCCCGTCTTTACTTTCTTTAATGCTAATTTTTGTGCATAACGCCCAATTTTTTCAGCCTCATCACCAATACGCTCAAGATCTGTAATAACTTTAATAATGGCAATGATTAACCTTAAATCTCCGGCAGCAGGCTGTCTTTTTGCAATAAGCTGTGCACAATCTTCATCAATCTCAACTTCAAATTTATTAACTTTGTAGTCTGATTGCGCCACTTTTTTGGCCAATTCTTCGTCTTTTTCAATGAGCGCATGAATTGCACTTTTTACCTGTAACTCTACTAATCCGCCCATATTCAGCACTTTGTTTTTAACGCTCTCTAAGTCTTGATTGTATTGTTTTGAAATATGTTGTTTGTTTGCCATGATTATGCTCCTAATAATTAACCGAATCTACCGGTGATATAATTTTCTGTTAGCTGATGTTCTGGATTGGTAAAAACCGTATTAGTGTCATTAACTTCAACTAAATATCCCATATGAAAATACGCCGTTCTTTGAGAAACTCTGGCCGCTTGTTGCATAGAATGCGTCACAATCGCAATGGTATATTTTTGGCTAAGCTCAATCATTAACTCTTCAATAACTGCTGTTGCAATCGGATCAAGTGCAGAGGTAGGCTCATCCATTAAAATAACTTCTGGGTCTATGGCGATGGTTCTGGCAATACATAAACGTTGCTGCTGTCCACCTGATAGCCCAGTACCTGGTTTGTGCAAGTTGTCTTTAACCTCTTTAAAAAGACCTGCGCGAATGAGACTTTTTTCCACTAATTCGTCTAAATCTATTTTAGTATTTGCTAAACCATGTAATTTCGCACCATAGGCAACATTATCATAAATGGATTTTGGAAATGGATTGGGCTTTTGAAACACCATACCAACTCTTGATCGCAATAATACCGGATCTTGCTTTTTATCGTAAATATCTTCTTTATCTAGCTTAACCTCACCACTAATACGGCATGATTGAATGGTATCGTTCATCCGGTTTAAACATCTAAGAAATGTCGATTTTCCACAGCCAGAAGGACCAATCATAGCAATAATTTGGTTTTTTCCTATGTCGATATTAGCATCAAAAATTGCCTGCTGTTCATCATAAAAAATATCAACATTACGTATGGAAAATTTAGCGTCATCGACAAAAGGATTCCCCACAGTTTTATTAATTTCTATATCAAACTCTTCGCGTTTATTTATCATTATTTACCTCTCTACCATTTTTTTTCGAATTTTTTACGCATAATAACAGCCAAAAAATTCATCACAATTAAAAAACCTAATAACACCATAATAGCTGCTGACGTTCTTTCTGTAAAAGCACGCTCAGGAGAATCTGACCACAAGTAAATTTGCACCGGAAGAACCGTTGATGGGTCGGTAATTCCCTGAGGCACATCTGCAATAAAAGCAACCATACCAATCATTAATAATGGCGCCGTTTCTCCAAGCGCCTGAGCCATGCCAATAATGGTCCCGGTTAATATGCCCGGCATCGCTGCAGGTACAACATGATGAAATGTGGTTTGTACGCGAGAAGCGCCTAAGCCTAATGCTGCCTCGCGAATTGATGGCGGGACGGCTTTAATCGCTGCTCTTGAGGTGATAATAATAGTGGGTAGCGTCATCAACGCTAGCACCAATCCACCAACCAGCGGCACCGACCTTGGTACACCAAAAAAACTAATAAAAACAGCCAGGCCTAACAAGCCAAATACAATAGATGGAACAGCGGCAAGGTTGTTGATATTGATTTCAATAACATCTACCCAGCGATTGTTTTTTGGCGCAAACTCCTCTAAATATACAGCCGTTGCAACGCCAATAGGAAATGACAGAGTCATGGTAACTAGCATGGTTAACAATGAGCCAATAATCGCACCTTTGATGCCTGCTTGCTCTGGCTCTCTAGAATCTCCTTGAGTAAAAAACGTGGTATTAAAACGCTTTTCTAAGCGATTTTCAGCCAAAAGCTGATCAATCCAAACCAGCTGAAAATTTTTGAGCCTTCGGTCAGATTCAGGCAACGCTCTGTCAATGCCGCCCTTCATAAAAACGTCAACATCATCTCTGGCTAAAAACCAAAAAGATTGAGTTGTGCCAATAAGATTAGGGTTATCCATAACGCTGTCTCTAAGCTGGTACATAGCGCCCTTACTAACCAATTGCTTTAAAGCGCGTTTTTGCTTTCTATCATTAACGCCAGGAAACATGGTTTTAACAGAGGTCTTTATCACCTTGGAATAATTAGCCAAAAAAAGCTGCCTTTCGCTGTAGCTTGAGTCAAGCCCTAACAGCTCTTTATCAAGCGTAAGATCTATCTTGATGTAGGTTTGTTGAAATGCTGGCAGGCCACTTAATGAAATATTGATTAACAGCGTTAACAAAAATGCAATACTAATCAAAATAGCACTAATGCCGTAAAATTTAAAACGCCTCTCTTTCGCGTAACGCTTACCTAATTTTGTTTTTATTTTTTCAGTATTGCTAATCATTCGTATTGCTCTCGATATTTACGCACAATGTGTAGTGAAATTACATTTAATAACAACGTAGTTAAGAATAAACCTAGCCCTAATGCAAAAGCAGCTAACGTCTTAGGACTATCAAATTCTTGATCTCCAGTTAATAAAGTAACCATTTGCACGGTCACAGTCGTTACAGCCTCTAGCGGATTAAAGCTTAGATTTGCAGCTAATCCAGCGGCCATAACCACAATCATAGTTTCTCCAATGGCGCGCGAAGCGGCTAATAATACAGCGCTAACAATACCTGGCAGTGCTGCTGGAATAATCACTTGCCGGATGGTTTCTGATTTGGTGGCGCCCATGGCATACGAACCATCACGCATAGACTGCGGCACGGCGCAAATCACATCATCTGATAAGGACGATACAAAAGGAATAATCATTACGCCCATAACAATGCCAGCAGCTAGAGCGCTTTCTGATGACAAACTTAAGTTAAACGATTCTCCCAGGTCACGGATAAAAGGTGCAACTGTAAGCGCAGCAAAAAAGCCATAAACTACCGTAGGAATGCCGGCCAACATTTCCAATACTGGCTTTGCAAATGATCTAAATCCAGCAGAGGAATACTCTGACAAATAAATAGCAGACATTAAACCTAATGGCACTGCAATCGTAAGCGCAATCAATGAAATTAACAAGGTGCCCACAAATAATGGCAAAGCGCCAAAACTACCAGAGGCGCCTACTTGGTCTTCCCTAATAGCCTCTTGAGGACTCCAATGAGTGCCAAATAAAAAATCCATTATGTTGACACTTTTAAAGAACTGGATTGATTCAAATATTACCGAAAATACAATGCCAATTGTCGTGAAGATGGCAATCGAAGCGCAGCCTATCATTGCCCAGCGTATCAATCTTTCAACCAAAATTCGCGCCCGCATCTGCGGCTTAATAAACGACAATGCAGTAAACATACCAACAATAGCCAGTATCAAAACAGCGGCTGATTTCATTTGAACACTAAACTTAGTCAGGTTCAAATAACTTTCAACAGCGGCCATTTTAAATGAGTCAGTTGCAACTTCTTTTGTTTCTGATAAAGTTATAATTTCATTAATAAACAAGCCTAAATCGCTATTTGATAATTGCTGAAAACTTTCAGGTAATTGAGAAACAACCATAGAAGTGATGACCGAATATTCAAATGTATTCCAAAGTAACAAGGCTAACAGCGCCGGCACACTACTCCAAAATGCAATCAAATAACCATAATATTGTGGCAATGAATGCAGGGGTTTATTGCTTATTGCAGATAGCTGTATCGATTTTTTTCTACCGACAAAATAACCCAATAGCAACAATGCAAACAAAGTAATAATAATGGTGATAAAACTCATATTTATCTCTTAAATTAAAAAAACCACAACTGTTAGCAGCTCTGGTGCATAAAACGGTTGAACGTAAAAAATAACTTACCAACTTATAAAAATAGTATCTTTTTTATATAAAAAATTTATTATTTTAAAACTTACCAAATTACACTCATTTTTTTTATAAACTCATTTCCATTTAAAAGTGAAATAAGTTTATAAAAAAACACCACAACCACTTCTAACAAAGTGACCATGGTGATTGTAAAAAATATTTAAACTTATTCTTCAGATTTTAAATCAAGCGGTACTAAGTTATTAGCCGACTTGCTCATTTTCTCTCTGGCATCATCAGACAGTGGTATTAAACCTTTATCTGTTAAATAGCCCTCTGCGCCCCATGAATCTTCACTGGTAAATTCTGCAATAAATTGCTTAATTCCCGGAACTTTTCCGACGTGACTTTTCTTTACATAAAAATACAAAGGTCTGGAAATTGGATAAGAGCCACTGGCAATAGCTTCAAAATCAATCTTAACGCCATCAATAACAGCGCCTTGAACCACATCACTATTTTGATCTAAAAAGCTAAACCCAAATACGCCTAACGCTTTAGGATTGGCTTTTAATTTTTCAACAATCAGATTGTCATTTTCCCCAGCTTCAACATAAGCGCCGTCTTCACGAATTGAATGGCAAATTGTTTTGTAGCGTCTTTTTAGTTTTTTTGCAGCCGTTTTGTCGCCTGATTTTTTAGCTGCTTTTGAATCTTTTTTAATCTGCTTAATCCAATCAAAAGATTGGCAGCCACCTTCAAGTGCCAACTCTGCAAACGCATCCCTGGTGCCAGAAGTCGGCGGCGGGCCTAATACTTCAATTTTAGTATTAGGCAGATTAGCATCAATATCACGCCATTTTTTATGTGGATTATCAATTAACTCGCCTGAAATTTTTCCAGGCACTTTTTTTGCCAGTGCTAAAAATAACTGTTTACGAGTTAAATCAAAAACAGCTGATTTTTTTGAATTAGCAATGGCAATCCCATCAAACCCAATTTTAACTTCGACAATATCTTTAACGCCATTTTTTTGACATTTATTAAACTCACTAAGTTTTATTCTACGAGAAGCGTTAGTAATATCTGGCGTATTAATGCCGTTTCCAGCACAAAACAGCTTCATGCCGCCACCTGAGCCAGTTGCTTCAATTTTGGGCGTTTTCCCGCCTGTTTTCTTTCCGTAGGTTTCGGCCACGACAGTAGAAAAAGGATACACAGTTGATGAGCCTACAACATCGATATAATCTCTGGCAATAGAAGTACCAGATAGCGCCATAACAGTGCCACAAGTAATTAATACTGCTGTTTTTTTGTATTTGTTTGTCATTTGATATACTCCATTTTTTTATTTAATTCTCGCTCAGTATAGCGGGCAAATATGACGGAATTATGACAAGCAATGTTTGTTATAAATTTATTTTCACTTGAAAGTGAAAATAGTTAAGCAGCTTTTTTTTGATAAGCTATGTTTTGTTAATACTAGGGCCAGTACCGCGCATTAATCTTCAAATACAAAGATAGCTTTTTTAAGTTGATAAAAGGAGGTTTTTCTTTTAATACGAGTCTTATATTTCTTTTTTAAGAGGACGTTAAAAACCTATGTTATCAATGATTATTTATTTCTTTTGCGCCATAGAAGCAAAAAACTCTTCATTGGTTTTAGTCAGTTTTAATCGATCGATTAAAAATTCAGCGGCTTCCACGGTGTCCATCGGATGCAAAATCTTTCTTAAAATCCACATTTTTTGCAATTCTTTGACATCGGTGATTAGCTCTTCACGGCGCGTGCCTGAAGCGTTAATATTAATGGCTGGGAAAATACGTTTTTCACTGAGGCGTTTTTCAAGATGCAGCTCCATATTGCCCGTGCCTTTGAATTCTTGGTAAATAACTTCGTCCATTTTCGAGCCCGTATCAACCAAAGCGGTGGCAATAATGGTAATGCTGCCGCCATTTTCAATATTTCTTGCAGCACCAAAAAAGCGCTTAGGCCGTTGCAATGCGTTGGCATCCACGCCGCCGGTTAGCACTTTTCCAGAAGAAGGTGCAACGGTATTATAAGCTCTAGCTAAACGCGTAATAGAGTCAAGCAAAATAATCACATCCTTACCCTGCTCTGCCCGTCTTTTAGCTTTTTGAAGCACCATTTCAGCAACTTGAACGTGGCGCTTTGCCGGTTCATCAAAAGTCGAAGCGATGACTTCGCCGCGTACAGTTCGCGCCATTTCTGTGACTTCTTCAGGGCGCTCGTCAATGAGTAGTACAATCAACTCACAATCTGGGTGATTGCGCGAAATAGAAGAGGCGATATTTTGCATAATCATGGTCTTGCCTGCTTTTGGCGGCGCAACCAACAAGCCCCTTTGACCTTTGCCAAACGGCGCAACTAAATCAATCACGCGCGCAGTAATGTCTTCAGTGCCGCCATTACCAATTTCTAAATTAAGACGCTCATCTGGATGAATGGGCGTGAGCGAGGCAAATGGCACACGATTTCTAACGTTTTCTGGATCTTCGCCATTCACTTCAGAGACTTGCACTAGGGCAAAGTATTTTTCGCCTTTTTTGGGTGCGCGAATCTTCCCTGAAACCAAATCGCCGATTGATAAATTAAAGCGCTTAATTTGATTCGGAGAGATATAAATATCATCTGCACCTGAAGTGTAAGAATCATCACTTGATCTTAAAAAACCATACCCATCTTGCAAAACATCCAGCACGCCATCGCCAACTACCTCTTCATTGTTAGCCGCTTTAGCTTTTAAAATGATAAAAATAAGGGTTTGTTTTTTTGCTCTGGAAATATTCTCAGCGCCTAAAGACTGGGCAAGTTCTAATAATTCCTCTGGGGATGACTTTTTTAACTCTGATAGTTTCATAAAATTTCCGTTATATATTGACAAGAATTTGTCAAGCGATTGGCGCAATTTCTTGCGAATGGATTGTTATATTAAGCGCTGAATAACAGCTCGCTTAATATGAATGAATTAAATATTTGTATCGATAAATGCGCTTAATTCTGCTTTTGATAAAGCGCCCATTTTAGTTGCAACGACAACGCCGTCTTTAAATAAAAGCATGGTTGGAATGCCTCGAACGCCGTATTTAGGTGGCGTTTGATCGTTTTCATCAATGTCAATCTTAGCGATAACAACCTTGCCATCGTACTCATCAGCAATTTCATCCAACACAGGCGCTAACGCTTTACAAGGCCCGCACCACTGCGCCCAAAAATCAACCAATACGGTTTGTGTGGAATTGATAACATCTGCTTCAAAGCTATCGTCTGTCACTGCTAAAATTTTATCGTTCATAGTTTTTTTAATATTTTTTTTGAAAAAAAGAAGGGGAAAAGAAACAGCAGGACTGCTGTAAGGTTTTGATTATATCAGTATTTTTTTAATGTTTTACAGTCTTTCTGTTAAAGCTTGAGTTAAAGCCTCTTGCTGCAATTTATCCAAAGGCTTGCCTTGTGTATTGCTAATAAAGAAAATATCCTCAACTCGTCCGCCTAAGGTTGACACTCTAGCACTAACAATTGAAATGTTAAGCTGGAAAAGCACATAAGCAATATTAGAAAGAACCCCTACTCTATCAAGCGTATCAATCTTTAACTCTGACAAATTCCACTTTTTATTTTCACTTAATTTAATGTGTGTTTTGTTGTCAAAATATTGATGTGAAAGCTGTTTTTGAGGCTTGGCAACATCAATTTTAGGCGCACTCAATACGCCTTTAATTAATTGACGTAAATCCAATTCATTGAGTTTTTTATCTTGCAAAACGCTGATTGTGTTATAGGCTTTTTTATCTTTAGTGGTTAAAATTTTAGCATCAACAATATCAAGCCCTGTTCGCTCTACAACACTGACCAAATTAAAAAACAAGCCTTTAAAGTCTTTACATAAGACAAATATATCAACCACGTTGCTTTCAGAAATCTTAGAGCTGACAATGGCTTGATCTGGATTTTTATCAGATTGCAAGGATAAATGCCACAAAATATCACCCAGTTCATAACGAAGATAATAGGCTTTAGGCAAGTTATCTAAAATATTATCAACCAGCTTCATATCAAAACCTTGCGTTATGGAAGCTTTGATAACATGCTGAATATTTTCCTCAGTCCTTTGCTTGTCACTTAACAAAACCTGCATTTTATTTTTTAAATGTTGTTTTGTCTGGTTAAACAGTTTTTTTAATAAAGAATCCTTCCAATCATTCCACAAATCATCTCTGGTGGCGCGAATATCTGCAACCGTTAATAAGTATAAATACTGCAAAAATTCAACTGAGCCCACTGCATCCGCAAAATTTTTAACAACAACAGGGTCGTCAATATCTTGTTTTTGAGCCACACTCGACATTAACAAGTGTTTTTCAACCAATCCAGCAACTAAGCTGGCATCAGCAGTGCTCAATTGATGGCTTTTACAAAATACCTGAGCGTCTTGCGCGCCGAGCTTAGCATGATCTCCGCCTCGACCTTTGGCAATATCGTGAAACAAGCCAGCTAATAATAATAATTCCGGCTTTTTAATAGCTTTTGCCACTTCGCTGCATAAGCTAAACTCATGCGCAAATTCACCAACAAAAAAACGTCTTAAATTACGAATAACAAATAACGTATGTTGATCAACCGTAAATGCATGAAATAAATCGTACTGCATTAAGCCGGTAATTTTCCCAAATGCGGGGATATAACGCTCAAGAACGCCGTACCTATTCATCAGTTTCAAGGCTTTGTTGATGCCATGATTCTGCTGCAGTAATTCAATAAACAGACGATTGTTATTGCGTTTTTTATAATAATCTTGATCAATTAAATCAAGGTTGTCTTGCATTTGTCTAAGTGTTCCGGCGCTAATGCCGCGCACATAATTATGTTTGGAAAACAATAAAAAAATCTCAATAAAAGCCGCTGGATTTTGAATGAAAACTTGGTCATGACTGGCATGAATGTAGCCATATGAGATTCTAAATTGGCTGTTTAAATATTGTGTATTGAGTATTTTATCTTCAAGCAATTGCAGCAAAATATCATTCAAACGAGCAACCTTTGTCACTGTTTTATAATAGTCCTTCATAAAACTTTCAACTGCCATAAAGTCACCATCGGCATAACCCAAAATATCCGCAACTTGTTTTTGGTATTGAAAGGCTAAACGATCCTCACGCCTAGAAGCGATGACGTGTAGCGCAAACCGCACGCGCCACAAGAATAATTGCGAGGTTTTTAGCAGTTCATACTCATCATTGCTTAAATAATTAGCTTCAACCAAGTTAAACAATGTATGCACATCAAAATACCATTTTGCCACCCAAACAACTGTTTGAATATCGCGCAATCCGCCAGGGCTTTCCTTGATATTGGGCTCTAAATTGTAAGCCGTATTGGAAAATTTATTATGCCTATTTTCTTGCTCTTTTTGTTTTTCAACCAAAAAAGATTGAGAAGACCAATTGCTTAACTTAATAATGCCCTTCATTTGCTTAAAAATATTTTCAGGACCGCTGATAAGCCTTGATTCGAGCATATTGGTAACAATACTTAAATCATCAATAACGCCAGCACAATCTTTAATATCCCTGGTTGCGTGCCCCACTTCGAGCCCCACGTCCCATAAAAAAGTTAAAAATTGAGCAACGGCCTGTTGGTGAGTTTGATGTGATGAATCGGGAATAAGAATTAGCAGATCAATGTCAGAATACAAGTGCAATTCACTACGTCCATACCCGCCTACAGCAACCAGTGACAATTTTTTGGACATGGCAAAATCCTGCCAAATATCTTTTAATAATTCGTCAACGCCATTGGCTCTAGCCAGTACAAAGCCTTCTACGGCGCTGGTAGAATTTAAAAAACCAACCTGTAAGGATTTTTGTAAATCTTGGTATCGGGCTTTATAATGCTCTAATTTCATGCATTTTTGGCAATGTAATCAAGCGCCATTTGCAATCTTGCTAGGGTTTTATTTTTGCCTACTAATTGCGCCACAATATCGATATTTCCAGCATTGCCATTACCGCTAAGCGCCAAACGAAACGGCTGTCCAATTTTGCCAAAACCAATTTCAAGCTCAGTGCATACTTGCTTAATTTGATCTTTAATATTGCCAGCAACCCATTCATCAACCAAGCTTAATTTTTCAAACAACAACTTAAGCGGCTGACCATCTTTAAACTGTTTTTTGGCTAAGGTTTCATCAAACTCATTAAAATCTTGATAAAACATTTTCATGCCATCAACCATTTCTACCAAGGTTTTTGAGCGCTGTTGCAAATGCTTGACCACCAACTCAAGCGCTACGCCTGCTGAAGTGTCAAGCGCTTGATGTTCTAAATGCCAAGCCAAATGCTTGATTAAATGTTTAACATTGGCAACTTTCATATACTCTTGATTGAGCCAAATTAATTTCTCTTGATTAAAACTGGCAGGCGCCTTATTGATATTTTTTAGTTCAAACAATTTTACAATTTGCGCCAGTGAAAATATTTCTTGATCGCCGTGTGACCAACCTAAACGAGACAAATAATTAAGCAACGCCTCTGGCAAAAAACCTTCATCTCGATAAGCCATAACGCCAACAGCGCCATGACGCTTTGAAAGCCTTGCGCCATCAGCGCCCAAAATCATGGGTAAATGTGCAAATTCTGGCAGACTCCAACCTAGCGCTTGATACAAATTGATTTGCCGAGGGGTATTGTTAAGATGGTCATCACCGCGAATAACTGTGTCAATGCCCATATCATGATCATCAACCACAACGGTTAAATTGTAGGTTGGTGAGGCGTCACTACGAGCAATAATTAAATCATCTAACTCTTGATTGGCGATTGAAATTTTGCCTTTAACAGCGTCCTCAAAAGCCACCAAACCCTCAAGAGGATTTTTAAAACGTACCACGCCAGAATCAAGATTTTTGTTTCGGCAACAGCCATCATATTTTGCCTTTTCACCTTTTTCAGTTAGCTCGTCGCGCAAAATTTGCAAACGCTGTTTTGAGCACTCACAATAATAAGCCTTATCTTCGTCTAGCAATTGCTGAATAACCACCTTATAACGATCAAAGCGATCTGTTTGATAAAAAGGCCCTTCGTCATGACTTAATCCTAACCAGCTCATGCCGTCCAATATGGCGTCCACAGAAGCTTGTGTTGAGCGTTTTTGGTCTGTATCTTCAATACGCAGTACAAACTGGCCTTTTTGTTTTTTAGCCCAAGCCCAAGCAAAAAGGGCCGTTCTAGCGCCGCCTATGTGCAGGTACCCTGTTGGCGAAGGGGCAAATCTTGATTTCATGAAGCGTTAACTTGCTCTGCCTTATCGTACCAAAGTTTCGCCTTTTCAAGGTCTTTTTCTACTTCCTTGCCATCTTCATAGAGCATGCCTAATGTGTACATAGGCCCAGGAATGCCAAATTCAGCGGCTTTTTCAAACCAATCAATGGCTTTTTTCATGTCTTTTTCAACGCCTTCGCCGGTCATGTAAGCAACGCCAAGCATATGATGTGCATATACATGCCCTTGATTGGCCGCTAGAATAAAATTTTCAAACCCTAAAGGTTGATTTTCAACCATTCCCAAACCGTTCATTTGCATCATGCCAAGGCGCCACTGACTTTCGGCGTTTCCTTGCGCAGCAAGGGGCGCTAATAACTGATAGGCCATGGTGAAGTTTTTAGTATCAAAAGCGGTTACGCCGCTGGTTAAATCGGCGTTATAAATATCGGTAGAATTAGAATCATTCACAATTTTTCTCAAATGCAATTAAAGACAATAATTTTACACGTAGACTGTTGTTATAATGGCTCAATAATTAGCAAACAAACCTTACTCTTTAAGTGGAATTTAACCAACAAGACAATCAACAAAATAGCGTTATTTCGATAACGCAAGACCTGCTTCAATTAGCGCACACTGAGCTTAAAACGCCTTGCTTTGTCTCTAAAAAATTTTCCACTGAAGTTACCATTAGCAGTCTTACTGATATTGACAAAATCTCATTATTTCCACTAACCAGTCAAGATGATATTGATATTTTGATTATCGGCACAGGCACGCTACCAAAATTTCTCACGGGCAAGCAGCAGATCGATATTCAGCAAATGGGCATTAATACTGAAAGTATGAACAGTCAATCTGCCTGCCGAAGTTTTAATCTTTTATTGTCAGATGTTAGAAATGTGGGCTTGTTGCTCTTATGAAATTTTTTAGCGTTGAGAAATTGCGCCATTTTTGGCATTATTTCAAGATGGATACGCCGCTGTTTTTGCTAATCATAGCGCTTAGTAGCTTTAGCCTTATGGTTTTATATTCAGCATCAGCAGGCTCAATGCTGACAATTTACAAGCAAGTATTTCACTTTTCATTGGCCATTAGCGCTATGCTTGTCATTGCGCAAATTCCGCCCTATTTATTAAGGCGGTTTTCTCCTTATTTGATGTTATTTGGTATTTTTTTATTAGTTTTGGTGCTGTTTTTTGGCTCTAGTAGTGGCGGTGCACAGCGTTGGCTAGATCTTGGAATTGTGCGTTTTCAGCCTTCTGAAATTATGAAAGTGATTGTGCCCATTGCCATCGCTTCAATTTTAAGCGGAAAAACCCTTCCGCCAAAACCTCTGTCAATTTTATTATCCATTATTGCTATTGTTGCCATTGTTTTACTCATCGCCAGACAGCCTGATTTGGGCACTTCATTGCTGATTGGCGCTTCGGGCGTTTATGTGTTGTTTTTCTCAGGGATTCGCGTTCAAATACTTAAAAATAATTGGCTTAATTTGGCTTTTATTGGCTCACTAATTGCTGGCAGTGGTTATATTGCTTGGCATTATTTACTCATGGCGTATCAAAAAACGCGCATCTTAACGCTCATCGACCCCAGTTCAGACCCTTTAGGCTCAGGCTATCATATTTTACAATCAAAAATTGCCATTGGTTCTGGCGGCATTTTCGGCAAAGGTTTGGAGCAAGGCTCTCAATCCCAGCTTAATTTTCTACCAGAACACACAACTGACTTTATTTTTGCAGTCGTTGCTGAGGAGTTAGGCTTTATCGGTGTTTTGCTTTTATTAACGCTTTATGGGCTTATTATTTATAGAGCGTTTGTTATTTCTTTTCAATCAGAAGACAACTTTTCAAAACTATTGGGCGCCAGTCTGACGCTTACCTTCTTTACCTATATTTTTGTTAATATTGGTATGGTATCGGGCTTGTTACCGGTAGTTGGCGTGCCGCTACCTTTGGTGAGTTATGGCGGATCATCACTGATTACACTGATGTCTAGCTTTGGTATTATTATGGCCATTCGAAAACACAAAAAACCCAGATACTTACAACAATAATGCCCTTATTTATACTACTTTTTTTATTACCCGCAATGGCGTTTGCTGGAAAAACTTTACCAGCAACGAATTTCCAAGTAACGCATAATTTTATTGAAAAAATGAGTAACGAACATCAATTTGATAAAGACGAATTACGGTCTATTTTTGCAAAAATAACCCTTGTTTCCGCTGAAAAACCAAATAAAACCACCCCAAAAAAACCAAAATCAAAACCTTTGTCTTGGGATAAATACCGTACTTTATTTATCACCAATACGCGCATTGATCGGGGTGTTAAATTTTGGCAGGAAAACTTGCCAGCTTTGCAACGTGCTGAAAAAAAATTCAACGTTCCGCAAGAAATAATCGTGGCTATCTTAGGTATTGAAACTAATTATGGCAATAATAAAGGTACGCATCCAACCCTTGAAACTCTTGCCAGACTTGCCTTTGGCAAACATCGTCGGTGGAAATTCTACCAAAAAGAATTAATAGAGTTTTTGCTCATGTCCAGAGAAAATGCCTTACCGCCATTATCTCTTAAAGGCTCTTATGCGGGCGCTATGGGTTATGCACAATTCATCTCTAGCTCTTACAGGTATTATGCAATAGATTTTGATTTTGATAAAAAAATAGATTTATTTAACAGTCCTACCGATGCAATTGGCTCTATTGCTAATTATTTTGATAAACATCAATGGCATGATTTTGGCCCTTATGCTCGCCCAATAACGCTAACAAACAGCCAGTCAATGTATGCAAAATCTAGCACCAACAAGCCAAAAAATAGCGCTCAATATTGGCGTAATAAAGGTTTTAAGATTGACAATGACATTAACAACAAAACCAAGTTGGCATTTATCAAGCTAACGCAAGATGATCATTTTGAAACTTGGCTGACTTTTTGGAATTTTTATGTACTAACTCGTTATAATCATGACAATAGATATGCGCTGACAGCTGTATTGTTATCTTCAAGGATCAAACAACAATTTAATCAACCCAACTCAACAATATTATGAACTTTTCAAAATACTTAATCATCTCAATAACAACCCTTGCGATTAACGCGCAAGCCGCTATTTTTATCACCCCAAAAGCACCTGATATCAATGCTGCAGCTTATACAATACTAGATTACAATTCTGGAAAAACCATTGCAAGTAGCCATTCAGATGAAAAACGCGCGCCTGCTAGTCTGACCAAACTAATGACTGCTTATGTGGTTTTTCAGCTGATTAATGATGGCCGAATTAGCCTTGAAGATGAAGTTAGAATTAGTAAAAAAGCCTGGAAAACAGGCGGCTCTAAAAGTTTTGTTGAAGTGGGAAAAAACATCAAACTAAAAACCCTTTTAAAAGGCATGATTATTCAATCTGGCAACGATTCAGCAGTCGCATTGGCCGAACATATTGCTGGCACAGAAGGCACCTTTGCCACTTACATGAACGAATACGCGCTTGAACTTGGCATGAATGACTCGCGCTTTGAAAACGCTTCTGGCCTGCCCCATAAAGACCAATACACAACCGCTGGCGATATGGCGATTTTAGCAGCAGCAGCCATTCGTGATTTTCCTCAATTCTACCCCTGGTATTCACAAAAAGAATTTACGCATAATGGTATTACGCAGCGCAATCGTAACAAATTACTCTGGAGCGATCACACGGTTGACGGCCTAAAAACAGGCTTTACCAAAAAAGCCGGTTACAACCTTGTTGCTAGCGCCAATCGTGTTGGCATGCGCTTAGTTTCAGTTGTACTGGGCTCAACTAGCGCAAAAGCTAGAGCCGTGCAAACTCAAAAAATTCTCGATTACGGTTTTCGTTTTTTTGAAACTCAAAGCTTAACAGGCACCACCAAACAAGTGCCAATTGCTAGCGCCGTAAAAGACACCTTAAAAGTTGGCACAATGACAGAGGTAAACATTACTTTGGCTCGCGGCCAGTTTAAATTGTCCGACCAAGTTATCCAGCTTAATAACAACTTATCAGCCCCTATAAATAAAGGCGACGCCATTGGCGATCTTTTGATTCAGTTTGAAGGCCAGTCCATTGCTCAAATTCCGTTATTCGCTCTGGAAGATGCTAAGCAAGCAGGATTTTTCTCTCGCATGCTGGAAAAGATTGGGCTTTAATGGTTTACCTTAACGGCGAATTTACCCCTAAAAATAAAGCTTTTGTTGGCGTTATGGATAGGGGATTTTTATTTGGAGACGGCGTATATGAAGTGATTCCAGTTTATGCTGGAAAAATTTTTCGCCTAAGTGCACATCTTGCGCGCCTGCAAAATAGCCTAGATGCCATTCAAATTAACAACCCTCATTCTAAAGCGCAATGGCTTGAGATTTTGCAAAAATTACTAACTTTTTCACCAGCGCCCAATCAATCACTTTATTTGCAAATAACGCGCGGCGCTGACGTGAGTAGAAAGCACAGTTTTAATGCATTATCAGCCACGGTATTTGCAGAATCAAACCCCCTCATTCCAAAAACAAAAACCGAGCTGGAAAACGGTTTTAGCGCAATCACCCAAGTGGATATTCGCTGGCAAAGGTGTGACATTAAATCCACCTCCCTGCTGGCTAATGTTTTGTATTCGCAACAAGCTAAACAGCAAAAAGTTGAAGAAGTTATTCTTCATCGTGACCAGCTAATTACTGAAGGCGCCACGTCGAATGTTTTTATGATTAAAGACAATGTATTATTCACTCACCCTACTGGCGCGCATATTTTGCCGGGTATTACCCGTGATTTGGTTTTAGAAAGTGCTAAGTTTTGCAAGCTCAAAATTCAAGAATCTGCCCTTACATTGGCCAAATTACTCGCTGCTGATGAAGTTTGGATTTCCAGTTCAACGCGCGAAGTTATGCCGATAACGAAGGTGGATGGGCAGCTTATTAATAACGGCAAAATTGGCCAACATTGGTCCGAAGTTTACGATTATTATCAAAGTTTAAAATATGCATAACCCAACAGATTTACGCTTAGACCAGTTAGAAGATTGGCTAGAAATATTTTTTGACGACGCTAATTTCACCCTTTCAAAGGCCAGCGACGATGCCAGTTTTCGCCGCTATTTTCGCATTGAGCGTAGCAATCTTAGTTTTATTGCCATGGATGCGCCGCCAGAAAAAGAAAATTCTGAGCTTTTTATTAAAATTGCGCAGCTATTACGCAGCCACAATATCCATACGCCTAAAATCATTGACCACGACCTAAAACAAGGTTTTTTACTGATTGAAGATTTGGGCAATACCACCTTCTTGCAAGCGCTCAATCAAACCAATAAGCTCGATTTATACAAACTGGCAATTGATGAAATAATCAAACTACAAACAATAGATGTCAAAAATCAAACGCTTGATTTATACGACGAATCGTTGTTAAAAGCCGAGCTGCAATTGTTAATTGATTGGTATTTAGCAAAAGACGTTGATCAAAATTTGCGCAAACAGCTTGATCAATTATTTAGTCAATTAGCACAAAACTCATTGGACGCTTTGCAGGTTTTTGTGCACCGAGATTATCACGCCAGAAACCTGATGATTACCAATGAAAGTATTTCTATCATTGACTTTCAAGACGCGGTTATTGGCTCAAATACTTATGATTTGGTTTCCTTATTAAAAGATGCTTATTTGGAACTCAGTCCGGCTGAAATACAAATTTTACTAACTTATTTTTACCAACAAGCTAACATCCAAATACCTTTTGTAGAATTTGAAAAGCAGTTTGATTTGATGGGTTTGCAACGTCATCTTAAAATTTTAGGCATTTTTAAGCGCCTTGCTATTCGTGATAACAAACGCCAATACTTGAACGATATTCCTTTGGTTGAAAAATACGTTTTACAAATGGCGGATAAATATCCTCAATGGTCTTTTTTAAAAGCTGTTTTGAAACTTTCAAGCGTCAATTCATGAAGGCCATGATTCTAGCAGCGGGCAGAGGCGAGCGCATGATGCCGCTGACTAAAAACACGCCAAAACCTTTAATAAAAGTAAAAGGCGCCGCCTTAATCGAGCATTCAATTAACGCGCTTAAAAAGGCCAATATTACCAACCTTGTTATTAATATCGCCTACTTGGGCGCGCAACTAAAAGCGCATTTGGGCGATGGCAGCAGTTTTGGGGTTAACATTCAATATAGCGATGAATCTACAAGCGCCTTGGAAACCGCTGGCGGCATCATCAAAGCCTTGCCACTACTAGGCAATGAGCCGTTTATTGTGATTAATTCTGACGTGCTTTGCGACTATGATTTGTCGCAACTCACTCTGCCTAAAAACGCTTTGGCGCATTTGCTGTTAATCGACAATCCAGCGCACAATCTGGCAGGTGATTTTTCGCTAGTTGGTAGTCAAATAACCCTGATTCAGCAGCGCAGTTTAACTTTTTCAGGCGTGGGTATTTATCATCCAGATTTTTTTAAAGCGCACGCTCATTCGCAAAGCAAACTCGCGCTCTACCCGCTACTTGTTGACGCCATTAATAGTCGCCAACTTAGCGGCGAATATTACGCGGGAAGCTGGCAAGATATTGGCACACCCGAGCGCTTAGAACTGGCTAATAAGCTGTAAAAGCTAATTGGTAAAAATTTAGAAAATTTTATCAATGGTTTTTCGTAAAAACTGGCGTTGCAATTAATTTAAAAAAACTTCGACTTAGGTGTTTAGATAAGCGAATAATTGTGCTAAAAAAAATAGCGCACTATAGGGGTGCGCTAACTGCTTCTTCTCTCAGTATCATCGTACAACCCTAATTGCGCGGATCAAAGCATTGCCTTTATTATAGCACCTTAATTCGTACATTTTATCTATCCTTTGAAGTTAATTTTGCACTCGTAAAGCAAGCCGCGCGCTTAATCACTTTAGATAAACTCAAAAACCTCATGATTAAATAAAGATGCTATTCTTTTTTATCAAAAAACCAAAACATATTTCGCGTAAAATAATTTTTGGTAGTGCTCAGAGTGCGCCTGCAATGAATGATGACAAACCCCGCCAGATCCGGAAGGAAGCAACGGTAGTCGTTTTTTCATGTGTTGGATGTTATTCTGGGTGCTACCATTTTTAAATTACCCTTTTGAGTATGAGTGACCATTATCAAGTCCTAGCACGCAAATATCGCCCGCATACGTTTGGCGAATTAGTTGGGCAAACTCATACCAAAAAAACCTTAATCAACGCGCTTGATGCAAACAACTTACACCACGGTTTTTTGTTTACTGGTACGCGCGGCGTTGGCAAAACCACCATTGCTCGCATTTTTGCCAAATCAATTAATTGCGAAGTTGGCGTTAGCTCCAAGCCTTGCGGCGTTTGCGCCACTTGCGTTGAGATTGATAAAGGCCAGTCAATTGACTTGATTGAACTAGACGCCGCTTCACACACGGGCGTTGAAAACATGCGCGAACTTTTGGAAAATGCGCAATATATGCCAACCAAAAATCGCTTTAAGATTTATTTGATTGATGAAGTACATATGCTTTCTAAAAGCAGCTTTAATGCGCTGCTTAAAACGCTTGAAGAGCCGCCAGAGCATGTTAAATTTTTATTAGCAACCACTGACCCCAAAAAACTGCCTATTACGGTGCTGTCTCGCTGCTTGCAATTTACCTTGCAGCAATTAACGCACGAAGAGATTTTAGGCCAGCTTAAATTTATCATGCAGGCTGAAAAATTGAGCTATGAAGAGCCTGCGCTTAGTCAAATTGCTGATTTTGGCAATGGCTCAATGCGTGATGCACTTAGTCTGCTTGATCAATCTATTTCTTATGGCAATGGCGCGGTTACCAGTAAAGATATTAAAGCCATGCTGGGGCTTGTGCATCATGATGATATCATTACGCTTGCCAAACATTTGTTTAATCAAGACGCCAAAGCGATCATTAAATTTATTAGGGATTTATCCCATCGCGGCGAAAATCTAACCAATGCTTTAAAAGATTTAAGCTCATTATTTCATCAAATATCTTTAGCCCAAATTATAACTGATGAGGCCAGCGCGCAAATTCAGCAATTAGCTGAGCATATCTCTAATCAAGATTTGCAGATTTTTTATCAAATGGCAATTAATGGCAGCAGGGACATGGCACTTGCACCTAGCGAGCAAATTGGCTTTGAAATGACGCTATTACGAATGCTGGCATTTCATAGCGATATTAATAATCAGCAATCCGCGGAAAAAAAAACTCTAAAAATCACCGCGCCTAGCCCAAAAAATCAAACTATTGCACAACCAGTAACAACCTCTAAAGCTAAAAAAATAGCCCAAGAAATTGTTAATAAACCTGCAGTAACAGCGCAAAATAAACCCTTAGATATTTCTAATCAAACTCAGTGGGAAGCGCTTAGTCAGTCGCTCAATTTTTCTGCTGGCGCAATGATTTTGGTTAAAAATACTGTGTTCAATTCTTTTGCCAGCAATACATTAACACTCACACTTGATGAGCAATTTTCCAACCTGTTAAGCGCTCATGTACAAAAAAGTATGCTTGCGTGTTTAAAGGTTAACAATCCAGAATTAACCTTGGTAATTAATCTAGACAAGCCATCAGAACAAACACTTGCACAAAAGCAAACTCAGGCTCATAACCAGTATTTGGCCGGCATTCAGCAAGAATTTTTAAATGATGCAATTGTGCAAAAACTAGAGCAAACTTTTAACGCAAAAGTTGATGTTAACTCCATTAGAGAAATAACCAACCATTAGATAAGGAAGCGATATATGTTTAAAGGCGGAATGGCTGGGATGATGAAAAAAGCCCAGCAAGTACAAGAAAATATGAAACAAGCGCAAGCAGAAATTAAATCTTTAAGCGCCGTGGGAAAAGCTGCAAACGGCGCTGTTGAAATTACCATTAACGGTGAACATACGGCCACTCATATTAAAATTGATGCAATGGTTATGGATGATAAGGACCTGCTAGAAGATTTAATCCTAACTGCCATAAACGATGCTAATAGGCAAATTGCTAAAGCATCAGCGGCAAAGATGAAAGACGCAACTGGCGGCATGGATTTGCCTGGCGGTATGAATTTGCCACTTTAACCTTAATCTAAAACCTTTGTATAAATTATGATTGAATCACTCAATAAAGCTTTTTGCGCGCTGCCAGGTGTTGGCAGTAAAACCGCGCAGCGTTTTGTTTATCATTTGCTTGAACGCAACCGCGAAGGTGGGTTTGATTTAGCTAAAGCGCTAGTTGACGCCATGGAGCACGTTAAAAATTGCAGCTCTTGTAGAACTTTAAGTGAAAAAAATATTTGTAATATTTGCGCCAATACTACGCGCGATAACTCACAACTTTGCATTGTTGAAACGCCAACTGACATTCACGCGATTGAGCAAAGCGGGGTTTATCAGGGTAAATATTTTGTTTTAAGTGGCTACTTATCCCCGATTGACGGCATTGGCGCTGCTGAGCTTGGCCTGGATGAATTAGAGCAAAAACTTGCAACCGACCCTGTTTCAGAAATTATTCTTGCGACTAATGCCACAATCGAAGGCGAGGTTACTGCGCATTATATTAGCAGCATGGCCAAACAATTTGATGTGAAAATTACGCGCATTGCGCACGGCATTCCAATTGGCGGCGAGTTGGAATATGCAGATATTAACACCATTGCTCACGCCTTATCTGGGCGTAAAAATTATGATTAAACCCAGCTATTTTTTAAAGATTTTCTGCTAAGGTAAAACCTTTCTGATGCCTTTTTAACCAACTAACAACCTTGTTGTCTAGAAAATAAATATGACTGTAAATTTCCCAGAAACAAGGAATTGCCTTACCAATAAATCATCATAGGCCTTGCCTATGATGAAATAATTTTTATTCTACCTAACAAGCCATGCCTACTAGGTATTAAAACTTTTTGGAAAGTAATTCTATTTCATAACCATCAGGGTCTTTTAAAAACCCAACTATCGTCGTCCCAGCACTCATAGGGCCTGCTTCTCTAACAACAACCGCGCCTTGTTTTTTAGCCATTTCAACTGCTTTATAGACGTCTTCAACGTTAATGGCAATATGCCCAAAGCCTGTACCTATTTCGTAATCACCCTTACCCCAATTGTAAGTTAGCTCAAGTGCTGGATTTTGGGCTTCAGGGCCGTAGCCTAAAAATGCCAAGGTAAACTCGCCTTTAGGATACTGTTTTTGACGCAGTAAACTCATGCCTAAAACTTCGGTATAAAAGGCAATGGATTTGTCTAAATCTGCGACTCGCAACATAGTATGCAAAATTCTCATAAAAACTCGCTTATAATTTAAATATGTACCATTATAAACGCCAAAGCTAATGACTAGCAATCTGACTCATTGGGATAAAATTTATCAAAATCAGAATCACTCCCAAGTAAGTTGGCATCAAGATCGTGCCACTATTTCATTTGATTGGATTATTAATAACGCCCCTAAAAATAGCGCTATTATCGATGTAGGCTCAGGCGCATCGGTATTAGCTGATAATTTACTTGAAGCGGGTTATGTGGATTTATCCCTGTTAGAAATCTCGCCTATCGCCATACAAGCCGTGCAAAAGCGTTTGAACATACATGCCGAAAAACTAACTTTTTACAATGAAAATGTTCTAAATTTTCAATCAAAGGTTCAGTTTGACGTGTGGCACGATCGGGCGGTTTTTCATTTTTTAACCGATCCAAAAGACCAACAAACTTACCTTAAAAAACTCAATCAACAGCTTAAGAAAGAGGGTTTATTTTTATTAGCAACTTTTTCGCCTGAAGGTCCATCGCAATGCTCAGAGCTAGATGTTGTTCAATATGATGTTGAAAAAATCACTCATTTATTGGGCGGTCAATTCAAACTGTTAAAAACCACTACAGAGATGCACCCTCGCCCCAATGGAGAAACCCAGCACTTTAATTATTTTTTATTCAAAAAAAACTGAGCTTTAATCACTTTAATTTTTTATCTCAAAATGCTCACTTGATCAACTCTTAAAGTTTGCTGCTGGTTCTGTTGATTAATAAAAACTAAAAATTCAGCGCCTTTTTTGGTTATTAGGTCGATTGGTTTGATGCTAACCAGCTCGGCGTTAATTTCAACTCTCATAGATTGGGCGCGCATAATAGCAAGCTCAAAAGTACTGTGATCCGCACAAGAAATTCTCTGATAATCATTCATATTCATTTAATTAATAATAGTTTAGCATTTCTACTCATGCATTTAATTTCATACTCACGCTTAGCGGCGCAAGATCGATCTTTTGATTTTTCTTGATAAACCAGCTCACAAGGGCCGTTAGCCCGCGTATATTTTGCGCCGCCTTTGATTTGCCCATTATGCTGGCGCAAACGCCGAGCTAAGTCGTTAGTAATTCCGCAATATAGCGAGTTATTAGCGCATTTTAATAAATACACCACCCAGGTTTTATTGTCCAATGCAATTATCCGTTTATAGTATAATTGCAAAGTTTAATCCATCTTTATAAGTTAATGGAAAAAACCTACAACCCCGATCAAATTGAAGCGAAATTTCGCAGCCTTTGGGAAGAAAAAAACCTTTTCTCATCTAGCGCAAATTCTACCAGCAAAAACGCCTATTCAATTATGCTGCCGCCGCCAAATGTAACTGGCTCATTGCACATGGGGCACGCTTTTCAGCACACTATTATGGATGTACTTACGCGTTATCACCGTGCTAAGGGCGATCAAACACTTTGGCAGCCAGGTACAGATCATGCAGGTATTGCTACGCAAATGGTGGTTGAGCGTCAATTAGCCGCGCAAGATATCACTCGCCACGATCTTGGCCGCGAGAAATTCACTCAAAAAATCTGGGACTGGAAGGCGCAATCTGGCGGCACTATTACCTCTCAAATGCGCCGCCTTGGTGCATCTGTTGATTGGGAAAAAGAACGCTTTACAATGGATGACGGCTTGTCCGATTCGGTCAAAAAAGTATTTGTAAAACTTCATCAAGAAGGTTTGATTTATCGTGGTAAACGCTTGGTTAACTGGGATCCGGTTTTACATACTGCGGTTTCTGATCTTGAAGTGATTAGTGTTGAAGAGCAAGGTTTTATGTGGCACTTGCGCTACCCAATCACTGATTCTAACGAGGTAATGGTGGTGGCAACAACGCGCCCAGAAACCATGTTGGGTGATAGTGCTGTAGCGGTTCATCCAGAGGATACTCGCTATGCTCACCTAGTTGGTAAAACCATTGACTTGCCATTAACAGACAGAAAAATCAAAATTATTACTGATGATTACGTCGATATGGCATTTGGCACAGGCTGCGTTAAAATCACGCCTGCTCATGACTTTAACGATTATGAAATGGGTCAGCGTCACAATCTTGACATCATTAACATTCTAACGGATGATGCCAAAATCAACGATACCGTTAAAAGTGCTTATATAGGCATGGATCGATTTGATGCTCGAGCGCAAATGATTAAAGATCTAGACGAGCAAGGCTTATTAGAAAAAATACAACCGCACAAACTCATGGTGCCGCGCGGCGATAGAACCAACGCGGTAATTGAACCTTATATGACAGACCAGTGGTTTGTCAAAGTCGCGCCTCTGGCGCAGCCTGCCATTGATGCGGTTAAAAACGGCGATATTCGCTTTATCCCTGATAATTGGAACAAAACCTATTTTAACTGGATGGATAATATTCAAGATTGGTGCATCTCTCGGCAAATTTGGTGGGGACACCGCATCCCTGCTTGGTATGACAATCAAGGCAATATTTTTGTTGCCAACTCTGAAGAAGAAGCGCAAGCACAAGCGGGAAAAGGTGTTGAATTGACTCAAGATAACGATGTACTGGACACCTGGTTTTCTTCAGCACTTTGGCCGTTTTCAACCCTAGGCTGGCCTGAAAAAACCCCTGATTTAGCCAGATTCTACCCAACTGACGTTTTGGTAACAGGCTTTGATATTATCTTCTTTTGGGTTGCCAGAATGATCATGTTTGGGCTAAAGTTTACCGGCGAAGTGCCTTTTAAAGACATATATATCACCGGCTTAATCAAAGACGGACAAGGCCTGAAAATGTCTAAATCAAAAGGTAATGTATTAGATCCAATTGATTTAATTGATGGCATTTCTTTAGAAGATTTACTTGAAAAAAGAACCCAAGGCATGATGCAGCCAAAAATGGCTGAAAAGATTAAAAAACAAACCCAGAAAGAATTTTCTGACGGTATTCCTGCTTTTGGCACCGATGCGCTTAGATTTACTTTTGCAGCGCTTGCTTCATTTGGTCGCGATATTAAATTTGATCTCAAACGAGTTGAAGGCTATCGCAACTTTTGTAACAAACTTTGGAACGCTTCTCGTTTTGTTTTAATGCAGCTTGAAGGTGAAAAAATTAATCCAACTGCTGCTTTATCAACCGCAGATGAATGGATTTTATCACGCTTACAAAACACCAAGAAAAACGTTGAAAAACATCTAGCTGATTATCGCCTTGATCTCATGAGTCAAGAATTATACGAATTTGTTTGGCATGATTATTGCGATTGGTATTTAGAGCTGTCTAAACCTTTGTTGCAAGATGACAAAACCAAGGCCGGCACGCAGGCAACTTTAATTAAAGTTTTAAACGAAATAATCAGCCTATTGCATCCAATCATTCCTTTTATTACTGAAGAAATTTTTGAGCAATGTAACCCCATCATAGGTTCTAATGAAATTAGCTTGATGACGCAAGCCTACCCCGAAGTTGATCAAAGCTTAAGTTCTACAGTGGCGGAAACCGAAGTTCAATGGCTGCAAACATTCATCTTAGGCATTAGAAAAATTCGCGGCGAAATGAACATTCCGCCTTCTAAATTGCTGCCTTGTTTTGTACAAGATTTTAATGCGAGTGATGAAATCTATTTAAAAAATAATGTTAATATTTTAAATGTATTGGCCAAAATAGAAGGCATCGAAAAACTCAAACCTAGCGATGAAGCCTGTGAATCAGCAATGGCACTGGTTGGCGAGATGAAAATCCTGATTCCATTAGCAGGGTTAATCGACAAAGATCAAGAAATTTTACGTTTAAATAAAGAAATTGAAAAATTAGAAAAGCAAAAAATGCAATTTGAAGGGAAGCTCAACAACCAACAATTTGTCTCTGGTGCGCCCGAAGCCATTGTCAATGTAGAACGCGAAAGATTGAGCGCAACGCTAGGCGCTATCAGCGATCTTAACGACCAACTAAGCAAAATATCAGGCCTATGATGATGAAATTCAAATATTCAATACTTGGCCTACTGCTTATTGGTTCTCTGGTTGGTGCGCAGTCGTTTGTTTACATTACCGATCAAGTTGATATTCCAATGCGAGCTGACAAAACTTTTGACGATAATATTATTCGCTCACTTTCATCAGGTTCAAAATTGGCCATTTTGCAAGCAACGGAAGATGGCTGGACTCAGGTTAAATTTGAAGACTCAACCGGCTGGATTATTTCTCGCTACCTTTCCAACAACCCACCTGCTCGGGTCCAACTAGAAAAACTCAGACAAACTGATAATGCTAATAAGTTACTCATTAACAAACTAGCCAAAAGAAAAACTGAATTAGAGGCTGATGTTCAGGCTTTAAAAGTTGAAAATACCAAGTTGTCTATTCAAACCAGTAAATCAAAATCTGAAAAACAACACATTGAGCAAGTTTATAAAGATGCTTTAAAACTGGAACATTCTAATGAAAAACTCACCACCGAAAGTCTACAATTAAAAACTGAAATTGAACTACTCAAGAGCAACAATACCGCGACCGAGGAATCCAGTTCTAGAAACTGGTTTATCACTGGCGGCCTGGTTTTATTCTTTGGAATTTTAATTGGCTTTACGCTTCCAAACTTTGTCAATCGTAGGAGATATTAAATGAAATTACTAAAAACCGCACTCACATTTGACGATGTTTTATTAGTGCCCGCACACTCAACCGTCATGCCTAAAGAAGTCAGCATGGTGACTAAACTGACTAAAAATATCACGCTTAACACGCCCATTTTATCTGCAGCAATGGACACGGTAACCGAAGCTAAACTTGCGATTGCCATGGCTCAAGAAGGTGGACTTGGCATTGTTCATAAAAATATGTCGATTGAAGGGCAAGCCAATGAAGTGCGTAAAGTCAAACGCTTTGAATCTGGCATCATTCGCGAGCCTATTACCATCAGCTCAACAGCAACCGTTAAAGATGTATTTGATTTGCAAAATAAATTCAAAATATCAGCCCTTCCAGTGGTTGAAGCAGGCATTATTGTCGGCATGATTACGGGGCGTGACGTGCGTTTTGAAACAAATTTAAACGAATCAGTGACCAATTTAATGACGCCGCAAGACAAACTTATTACAGTCGCTGAAGGCACTGATATGTCCGAGGTTCGTACTCTATTACAACAGCATCGTATCGAGCGCGTTGTGATCACTGATGAAAGTTTCAAGCTAAAAGGCATGATTACGGTTCGTGATATTCAAAAATCAACCGATTTTCCTAATGCCTGCAAGGACGAACAAGAGCAATTACGGGTTGGCGCTGCGGTGGGTGTTGGCGCTGGCACTGGCGCGCGAATCGATGCTTTGGTTGAAGCGGGTGTTGATGTAATTGTAATTGACACGGCGCATGGGCATTCTCAAGGAGTGCTTGATCGGGTTAAAAAAACCAAAGACAGACATCCTAATCTTGATATTATTGCTGGCAATATTGCCACAGGCGCCGCAGCGCTTGACTTAGTTAAAGCTGGCGCTGATTGCGTTAAAGTCGGTATCGGCCCAGGCAGTATTTGCACTACGCGCATTGTTGCCGGTGTTGGCGTTCCTCAAATAACTGCCATAGCAGATGTGGCAAGCGCACTTGAAAACTCAGGCATTCCTCTGATTGCTGACGGCGGCATTCGTTATTCTGGCGACGTTGCTAAAGCCTTTGCTGCAGGCGCTTACTGCGTTATGCTAGGTTCGATGTTAGCAGGCACTCAAGAATCTCCTGGTGAGGTTGAGCTTTACCAAGGTCGTTCTTACAAATCTTATCGCGGCATGGGCTCAATCGGCGCCATGAATCAAGCGCACGGCTCTTCAGATCGCTACTTCCAATCAGACTCAAAAGCAGACAAACTGGTGCCAGAAGGCATTGAGGGTCGCGTCCCATTCAAAGGTTCTATTCGCCCTATTATTCACCAAATGATCGGCGGCGTTAGATCATCAATGGGTTATACCGGTTGCGCCACACTTGAAAAAATGCGCAATAACGCGGTGTTTGTACAGGTCACTTCTGCAGGTATGGTGGAATCACACGTGCATGATGTTAGCATTACCAAAGAGGCGCCAAATTATCACCAATAAGCGCAGCATCGATTAATAATACTCATTGCATTTGATATAACTTAGCAAATGGCGCAGTTCAACCCACATAAAAAATGCCAAATAGCAAACCAGCTAATAAAATAGTCAAAATACCCAATTTATGATTCACTTTGGCGCAATCTCTCAGCAAGAATTTTTAACAAATTATTGGCAAAAAAAACCGTTATTAATCAAGCAAGCGCTGCCTGATTTTATCTCACCTATTACGGCCGATGAGTTGGCAGGTTTGTCATTAGAAAATGAGTTTGAATCGCGCTTAGTGCAAGGCAATATAACGACTCAGCAGTGGTCATTAAATAGCGGTCCTTTTACTGAAAATACCTTCACCAGTCTTTCAGAAAAAGACTGGACTTTGCTGGTGCAAGGGGTTGATCGATTTATGCCAGAAGTGGGAAGTCTGATTAGCCATTTTGATTTTATTCCACGCTGGCGTTTTGATGACGTGATGATATCTTATGCGGCTAAAGGCGGAAGCGTTGGCCCGCATTTTGATTATTATGATGTATTTCTTTTACAAGGCTCTGGCAAACGCCGCTGGGATCTGAGTACAAAACATTGCAACATTAATAACTACTTAAAAAATGCAGCGCTTCGAATTATGCAAAAATTTGAAGTTGAGCAAAGCTTTGAAGTTGAAGCTGGTGATGTGCTTTATATTCCGCCAAAAGTGGCTCATCATGGGGTTAGTTTGGATGACGACT
This sequence comes from Gammaproteobacteria bacterium, assembly GCA_965222625.1. Taxonomy (GTDB): domain Bacteria; phylum Pseudomonadota; class Gammaproteobacteria; order PS1; family Pseudothioglobaceae; genus Thioglobus_A. Next base: position 690,387 of record OZ244962.1, read on the forward strand.
GCACTACGCTTTCTTTTGGTTATCGCTCGTATTCTTGCAAAGAAATGTTTGATGAATCTTGCCCTACTGACAAGCAAAATATTTATTACCAAGACCCCGTATGGAACGACTCAGCAGCGCCTGCTTTAATTCCAAATTCTGCTTTAAAAATGGCCAACAAAATTGCCCATATTGATGCGATTAGTTTTGCAAAATTTGTTACCAAACTTGACACGCTGGATCAGCAAATTTTTCAGCAACTTGAATATCAGCAATACGGCTTTGAATTTAACCCTAAGGCAATCTATCAATTACATTCAGTGTGCAAGGTTGCTTATATAAAAATTAATAACAAAATGCATTTTTTTATTAATGGGTCATCAGCAAGTACGCTGGACACAGACGAGCAAAGTTTGATAAATTTTTGCAACCAAAGACTTGTGAATGCTGCCACTAACCCTAGCCTGTCTCAGCAATTATTTAACCTAAACCTGGTGCAAGAGGTTTAATTAAATTTATGCCTATTTATATTGTATTTTTATCGGTAGTTGTTATTTGGTCAACCACACCGCTTGCCATTCAATGGTCAGCCCTGGGTTCAAGTTTCAGCTTTAGCGCCGCCAGTAGAATGCTCATTGGTTTAATTGTTTGCGCCTTAATATTGCTATTTAAACGACAAAAACTATCCTTGCACAAGCAAGCATTGATTAACTACTTATACGCAGGCATGGGTATTTTTATCACCCTAAGCCTGGTTTATTATTCATCCCTTAGTATTCCATCAGGATTAATCTCTGTTATATTCGGTTTAACCCCTATTATCACTGGCGTTTTTGCATTACTACTATTAAAAGATAAGTTTTTTTCGCCCGGTAAATCAATAGGACTTTTGTTAGGATTATTAGGACTTTTTATTGTATTTAAGCATTCATTTTCTTTTAATCAAGCCCTACTAACAGGGCTTACTGGCGTTACTTTGGCGATGGCTTTTCAGTCATTTATTTCGGTCAAACTTAAACAAATTAATGCAGATGTATCGGCGTTAGAAACCACAACTGGCGCACTAATGATTAGCGTTCCTTTATTTATTGTTGGCTGGTTTTTTATTGATGGAGAAATTCCAAATATCAGCTTAAAAGCTGCATTTTCTATTGGCTACTTGGCTATTTTTGGCTCTGTGCTTGGCTTTATATCGTATTATCATTTGATTAAAAAAGCCAGCGTTAGAGTGGTTGGAATTGTGTCTTTAATCACGCCCATATTTGCAGTATTACTGGGCTCGATGCTTAATAATGAACAACTAACGCTAACCCAGATAGGCGGCATTATTTTGGTATTGGCTGGTTTGGGTATTTATGAATATTCAAAAAAAATTATTAAAAAAATGTCAATAAGACGACTTTAAAAACTACCTTCTACTTAATACCGGCGAATCAAACTTCAAACCTTCCCAACCATAAGTCATGAAATTACGGATATTAGCATGAGAATCATTATTTGGGGTGTTAAGTACATCCTGATAATACTGGCCAAAACAATGCAAGGTTTCTAGTTGAGAAAGCTGATGAATGGCGGCAAAGCAAAATAGCTTAGCACTACCTTGATTTTCATCAACGGCGTTTTGCGCCTCACCATTGGTAAAACTGGCTGGGGTAAAATCATAGTCGTCATCAATGAGTGCAATTAAATCCTCAAATTTCATGCTTGCGCCAGATCTTAATTCTTCTAAATACTCTTCTTGGGTCACTTTCATTCTCCTATTTTTTTTGCCGCTTTATGATCATACCGTCATTGGATTTGGCTTGTTAGTATTTATACCGTATTTTTCAATGGCTTGCGCAATAACTGAGCCATCTATTTCACCATCATCAACTAAGGCTTTAAGCGCTGCTAAAACAACATAATTGGCGTCAACTTCAAAAAAACCTCTAAGCGCTGCGCGTGAATCAGAGCGTCCAAATCCATCTGTGCCCAATACTTCATAACGATTTGGTACATACTTACGCACTTGCTCGGCATAATTGCGCATATAGTCTGTTGCAACAATAACCGGGCCTTTTGCATTTTTTAGACATTGAGTAATGTAAGGCACTTTTGGCGTATCTGTCGTAAAGCGATTGGTCCGGTCGATGGCCTGAGCCTCGCGCGTTAGCTCATTAAAACTGGTGACCGACCAAACATCAGATTTAACATTCCAATCATCAGCCAGCATTTGCGCTGCCGCTTCTACCTCTCTAAGAATAGTGCCAGAGCCCATTAATTGTACTTGCTTGTCAGACTCGCCAACAGATTTTAAGGCGTACATACCCTTAACAATGCCTTCTTCAGAATTTTCAGGCATCTGCGGATGCGTATAAAGCTCGTTCATGGTGGTAATGTAATAAAAGATGTTTTCATTTTTTTGATACATTCTTTCCAAGCCGCTACGCACAATAACCGCCAGCTCAAATGCATAAGTTGGATCGTATGACACGCAATTTGGAATGGTATTGGCGACCAAGTGCGAATCGCCATCTTGGTGCTGTAAACCTTCGCCATTGAGCGTTGTTCGCCCTGCTGTGCCGCCAATCAAAAAACCTTTGGCTTGCATGTCACCCGCCGCCCAGGCTAAATCACCCACACGCTGGAAACCAAACTTAGAATAATAAATATAAAACGGAATCATGGTGGTGTTGTGCGTTGCATACGAAGTTGCCGCTGCAATCCAATCAGAAATTGCGCCGGCTTCATTAATGCCTTCTTGCAGCACTTGACCTTTTTTGTCTTCCTTGTACCACATGACTTTATCGGAATCTTCAGGCTGATAAAGCTGCCCAGAAGCAGAATAAATACCTAATTGTCTAAACAAGCCCTCCATGCCAAAAGTGCGTGCTTCATCGGGAATGATAGGCACAATTTTAGGTCCTAGCTGTTTATCACGCACTAATAAGGTCATGATGCGATTGAGCGCCATGGTGGTTGACATAACGCGTTCGCCACTAGATTCTAATAACGCTTTAAAAACGCTTAAATCTGGCGCCTTTAAAACTTCTGAATCAAACGAACGAACTGGCAAAGAGCCGCCTAATTTTTGGCGGCGCTGCTTTAAATAAACCATTTCCTCGCTATCTTCAGCAGGTTTATAAAAATTCAATTCTTTAATGTCAGCTTCTGTCACTGGCATATTAAAGCGTTTGGCAAATTTTTCAACTTGCTCAAGGCCTAATTTTTTTTGTGAGTGCGTGGTATTTTGACCCTCGCCAGCCTCGCCCATGCCGTAGCCTTTAACGGTTTTAGCTAAAATAACTGTTGGCTTGTCGCTAGCCTTAGCCGCATGATAGGCTTGAAATACTTTGTGTGAATCGTGTCCGCCGCGATTTAGATGATAAATTTCATCATCGGTCATATGCTCAACCATGGCTAATAATTCTGGGTATTTTCCAAAAAAATGCTTGCGTACGTAAGCGCCATCTTTGGCTTTGTAAGCCTGATATTCGCCATCAACCACTTCTTCCATGCGTTTTTTGAGCAGGCCATTAACATCTTTGGCGAGCAACTCATCCCACCTACCGCCCCAAATAACTTTAATCACATTCCAGCCTGCACCGCGGAACATGGCTTCAAGCTCTTGAATGATTTTTCCATTGCCGCGCACAGGGCCGTCAAGACGCTGGAGATTGCAATTAATAACAAAAATAAGATTGTCTAATTTCTCACGCCCTGCCACTGAAATGGCGCCAAGCGATTCTGGTTCGTCGGTCTCGCCGTCGCCTAAATAGGCCCATACGGTGCGCTTGTCTGTTTTTTTAATCTCACGGTGATGCAAATACTTCATAAAACGTGCTTGATAAATCGCCATGATTGGCCCCAGACCCATTGAAACGGTTGGGAATTGCCAAAAATCTGGCATTAGCCAAGGATGCGGGTAAGAGCTAAGCCCGCCTTCGCCGACTTCTTGGCGAAATTTAAGCATTTGCTCTTGAGTAATGCGTCCTTCTAAAAAAGCGCGCGAATAAATACCCGGCGAAATATGCCCTTGAAAAAAAACCAAATCAGCGCCTTGATCAGCATCAGGGCCGCGATAAAAATGGTTAAAACCGACTTCATATAAAGTAGCGCTTGAAGCGAAAGAAGCAATATGCCCGCCTAATTCATAAGGCAGTTGGTTGGCTTTAACCACCATCACCATTGCGTTCCATCTGATAATGGCTGATATTTTTTCTTCAATCTCAGCGCTAATATCTGTCTCAATTTCCTTATTTAATGCGATGCTATTAAGATAAGCAGTGTTCACACCCGTTGGCAAATCCATGCCTTCGTGGTGCGCCATATCCATCAGTTGATTAAGTAAGAATTTTGCACGATCACTACCCTCAACACGAGCGACTGATTTAAAGGCTTCTAGCCATTCTTGAGTTTCTAAGGGATCTAAATCTTGAGCTGACATAATATGAGTTTTTAATAATTAAAAATTGCTTCAATTATCCCAAAAATACGCCGCTTTATTGTGCTACTTTATAAAATATTTTGCCACTAACAGGGCGCCAATAAAGCCAGAAAAACCCAAGGCAATTTGCCATAATTCATTGGGTGGAAAATAAACCGATCCCAGTATGCTGCCAGCAAATAATGCCAATAAGGGAAAGATATATAATTGAAAAGCGCGCCAAAATAATTCAGCTGATTTTATCTCTAACGTTACCGTATCACCTACTAATACGCCAGATTTAAGCGGCTTGCTAAATGTAGAATAATGATCAAAATAATTCGCCAAAATTCCCGTGCCGCAGCCGCTAGAAGCAGAACAACTATTGCACCCGCCAGAACGATTAACCTTTAGTATCATGGTTTGATTTTGTATTTCGATTACTTTAAATTGCTCTTTCATTGAGATTAAAATGAATAATTTATATTCCTACATTTTAGCAACTTATGAACATCTCTCAATCAATTTTTAAAGCTTACGATATTCGCGGCATTGTTGAGCAAGAACTCACTCCAGAAGCCGTTAAATTAATTGGTCTTGCGATTGGTAGCGAGTCAATCGACAAAGGTGAACGCGGTGTGGTGATTGGTCGTGATGGCCGTCTAAGCGGATTTGAGCTCATGGAGTCCTTAAAATCAGGCCTTAAACAAAGCGGCTGCCACGTGGTTGATATTGGCATGGTGCCTACGCCTTTGGTGTATTTTGCCACCTATACCAAAGCGGCAACCAGCGGCGTGATGATTACCGGCTCGCACAACCCGCCAGAATACAACGGTTTTAAAATTATGATTGCCGGCGAAACGCTTTCAGGTGATCGCATTCAAGCCCTATACCAGCGTATTGTTGATAATAATTTTAACTCGGGTCATGGCACTTCAACCAAGGCTGACATCGAGCAAGACTATCTAGACCGGGTCAAATCTGACATTAAATTAAGCAAACCTTTGCATATTGTGGTTGATTGTGGCAACGGCGTTACTGGCAATATTGCGCCCAAATTATTCGAGCAATTGGGCGCCAAAGTCACTAAATTATTTTGCCTGATTGATGGCAGCTTCCCTAACCACCACCCTGACCCTTCCAAGCTTGACAACCTTCAAGATATTATTAAAGAAGTCATTAGTAGCGGCGCAGACATGGGCTTTGCCTTTGACGGCGATGGCGATAGACTTGGTCTGATTGATAACAAAGGCAATGTTATTTGGGCAGATCGCCAGATGATTCTATACTCAAGAGATATTTTGAGTCGTAATCCAGGCGCTAAAATTGTGTTTGATGTTAAATGCTCATCCTTATTACCAAAAGACATTAGCCAGCATGGCGGCGAGCCGATTATGTCACGCACCGGCCATAGCTTTATTAAAGCCAAGCTCAAACAAACGGGCGCTGCGCTTGGCGGCGAGATGAGTGGGCACATCTTCTTTAAAGAGCGCTGGTACGGCTTTGATGATGCGCTTTATACGGGCGCAAGGCTGCTAGAAATAATTTCAAAAACCGACCAAACTTGCGAGCAAGTCTTTAACGACCTACCCGATAGCATCAACACCCCAGAAATTAACATTCATTTTGATGTGCAAGGTCAGCAATTTGAAGCGATGGACAAGCTGGCCAAAAATGTCAGCTTTGAAGGCGCCAAAATTACCACCATTGACGGCGTTAGAGTTGATTATCCAAATGGCTGGGGCTTGGTTCGCCCTTCCAATACTACGCCTTGTTTGGTGCTTCGATTTGAGGCTGATGATCAAAAAACCTTAGAAGAAATCCAAGCAAAGTTCAAAACTTGGCTGGCTTATAATCAAATTTCTACCCAAGATTTCTAATTTGAATTGTTTTTTAAAATCTTTCTAAACTGGTAAGCCTCTTAGTGTTTTTACAGATAAAACATTTAAAAAAAATGTTTGAACTCTTTAGTTTTTAATTTTTTTCAATCGTAGCGCATTTAACACCACCAACAATGAACTTAATGACATACCAACTGCTGCCAACCAAGGCGGCACAAAACCAAGAGCAGCAAGAGGAATGGCAGTAATATTGTAAGACAACGCCCAAAATAGATTTTGATGGATGATTTTTTTAATCAATTTTGATGATTCAATGGCATCAGAAATGACATCTAAGCGATTGTTTAAACCAATAAAATCACTGTGAATGTTTGCCATATCGCTTGCATCAGACAATGATAATGATACATCTGCACCTGCTAAAACAGGCGTGTCGTTAATCCCGTCACCTACAAACAAAATGCGCGCACCACTTGCTTGCTGGCTTTGTAGCCAAACTAATTTATCATTAGGCAGGCAATTGGCTAAATAGTTTTGAATGCCGAGCGTTTTTGCGACTTTTTGAGTGCTTGAGTCATTGTCTCCACTTAATATGCTGATATTTTTAATACCTATTTTGTGTAGCTGTTCAATGGTTTTAGCAGCCAAAGGTCTAATTTCATCTTCAAATATAAACAAGGCTTGCACGCCTTTTTCATTTGACAAGGCAGAAATAGTCTTGCAGCGGTATTGCGACAAATCAAACTGATGACTGTCATTATCAGCTAAACGCCCTAGTCGCCAGCATTGTCCTTGAATTTGCGCCTTAACCCCCAAGCCAGGTAAGTTTTTAAATGCAGTGGTTGAATGTAGGGGTATTTCATCAAAGGATGATAAAAGCGATTGAGCCACAACGTGCTCAGAACAATTTGCCAAACTCAATGCTAATTTAATGGCTTGTTGCCGATCAATATCACCCACCAATTCAACTTTTAATACTGATAAATTGCCTGTGGTTAATGTGCCTGTTTTATCAAAAGCGACTTGGTTGACATTTGCCAATATTTCCAAGGATGACATTTTTAATGGCAAAACGCCCTGCTCAACAAAACGCTCCATGCCCAATGTTAATGAAATAGGTGTTGCCAATGCTAAGGCACAAGGGCAAGTAACAATCAACACTGAAATGGTGTACGCTAGCCAAGCACTGTCGCCTTGCACCAGCCAATAAGTTGCTGTGCATAGGGCGATTGTTAATACGCCTAAGACAAACCAACTGGCAATAGCGTCTATTTTTGATGTAAATACTGGCTTATCTTCCAAAGCGTGCGTAGCAATTTGTCCGATTTGGCTTAATAAGGTTTGTGAGCCTACTTGGGTAACCGACAACTCTACAGTTTGTTCATAATTAAGCGATCCTGCTATGACTTTATCGCCCAAGCTTTTGGACACTAAGGCAGATTCTCCTGTTAATAAAGATTCATCAAAACGACTACTGCCAGAAACAATACAGCCATCTGCCATAACGGTTTCGCCAGATTTAACTCTAACTAGGTCTTTTATTTTTAAGTCTATAACACTGATTTTTTTCCAAGTTTTTGTTTTTTCATGACATTTTTCACAGGTTTGTGCAATGGCGATATTAAGCTGATCGAGCTTGCTAATAGATTTCTGGCGCGCCTGAAATTCTAAAAACCTTGCCAATAAAATAAAAAATACAAACATGGCGATAGAGTCAAAATATACTTCGCCATTATTGTTAAGCACACTATAAACACTAGACAAAAATGCTGCTGATAATCCCAACACAATTGGTACATCCATGCCCACTCGAAGGCGGCGTGCATCTTGCCAAGCGCCTATCCAAAAATCTTGTGCAGGATAAATAAGCAAACTCAAACTGCCTAACAAGGCGCCCCATCTTCCCCACTTCACCCAATCAAGTAGCTCTCCTTGGGCGTTGAATGCCTGTACTAAATAAGTAGCAATGGAGAACTGCATCAACATCATACCAATTACGCCAGCAAATAACAGTTTTTCCATGTTACGGCGTTTGTTTTCATGTGCCAGTTTGCGCGAATGTTTGGCATCATAAGGATGCGCCAAATAGCCGATATTGGCAATGGATTGCAGGATTTGACTTAGGTTTATAACCTTAGGTTGCCATTTGATGCGCGCCTTGTTGGTTGTTGCATCAATATAAACCTCAAGCACACCAGGCTGGCTACGCAAATGTTTTTCGTTTAACCATATGCAAGCAGGACAACGAATGTTTTCTAACAATAAATACGCTTCTTTCCAGTCTTTACCCTGAGTAATAAAGCTTTTTTGAATATTTTCTTGGTCGTAAATCTGATATTTTTTCAAAAAACCAGGCACATCAGCAGGTTTAGATTTGTCTAATAGGCGATAACGATAATATTCATCTGACCCAGACTCAACAATCATTTGGCACACGCTATAACAGCCCATACAACAAAAATATTGGGTGCTAGAAAATACCTCTAATGTCGGTAATTCGCTATTTTTATCAGATTCTAAGCCGCAATGAAAACAAGGCACGCCTAAAAATTGACCTTGTAAACCAGATTGTGTAAACCCTCATATTTTATAATCCCTAAAAAGGAGAAAAAACATGAGTAACACAACACTAAGACAAAACCAAAAGAACCAACTGAACAACACAGGCATCAACCAACAAAAACTACGCGCTTTTGCTGATGAACTTGCCAAAGACATCCACACTCAAGATGACTTAGCAGACCTATCTGCCTCACTGGTTAAAATGACCATTGAAGCAGCACTCGGCGGCGAGATGGAACATCATCTTGGCTATCCAAAGCATGGACAGAATAACAATACAATTGATATAAATAGTAACGCTCGCAATGGCTACTACCCGAAGATTGTTAAAAGCAATCATAGCGAAATTAAACTCGCCATTCCAAGGGATCGTAGTGGCGATTTTGAGCCCTTAATCGTTGAAAAAGGCCAAACACGATTGGGTGCTTTCGATTCTCAAATATTAAGCCTGTATGCTAAAGGCATGTCCACTCGTGACATCGTATCAACCTTTAAAGAAATGTACGATGCAGACATATCAGCCACCTTGGTGTCTAATGTAACACAGGCGGTTATTGCTCAAGCAACTGAGTGGCGTAATCGTCCACTGGATGAGGTCTATCCTATTGTTTATTTAGACGGCATTGTTATTAAAGTCAGGCAAGACAAGCAAATCATTAAAAAGACGATGTATATCGCCCTCGGCGTTAACCTTGAAGGCAAAAAGGAATGCTTGGGTCTATGGCTGTCTAAAAACGAATCTTCCAAGTTTTGGCTAGGCGTTCTTAATGATATTGCTAATCGTGGCGTTAAAGACATTCTGATTGCTTCAGTGGATGGCTTAACAGGCTTCCCTGAAGCCATTAATGCCGTATTCCCACAGGCCGATGTTCAGCTATGTATTGTTCACATGGTGCGTAATTCACTCAAATATGTTGGCTATAAGGATAAAAAACAGGTTGCCAGTAGTCTTAAGCAAATTTATCAATCCATTAGTGAAGATGAAGCCTTACTTGCACTTGATGAATTTGAGCATCGCTGGGGTAAGCAATTCCCAAGTATTGGCAAATCATGGCGTAGGCATTGGGATAATGTGGCAACAATATTTGCTTATCCTGAGGCTATTAGAAGGGCTATCTATACAACCAATGCGATTGAATCTTTAAACTCAGTGATTCGTAAATCAATCAAGAATCGCAAGATTTTTAATCATGATAACTCCGCCTTTAAGGTTGTTTTTTTAGCCATTGAAGCAGCGAGTAAAAGATGGACTATGCCAATACGGAATTGGCCACAAGCAATGAATCAGTTTATAATCCTACATGAGGATAGATTAAAGGATTATGTCTGATTTTTGACGAGGACTTTACACAATCTGGTTTACAGGGTCTAAAAATTACAGACTATTCTTCCTCAGGCGCAGCATAATAATCTGCCAGTGCCTGAATTTCTTCTTTGGTTAATACTTTAGCAATTAAGCGCATACGTGAATAAATATCATTAGTACGATCATCTTCTTTGAAGGCTTCCATCATTTCAATAAAAGCGTCTTTATTTTGCCCTGTAATTGCTGCAGAATCATACTTTCCACCTTCGCCATTTTGTCCATGACAAGTGGAACAAGGTTTTAACATACGCTTCGGGTCGCCCTTATAAACCAAATCAATGGCAAGTTGTCCACCACCTTTAAGCCCCTTTGCAAAAGGCAAACTTGCATACCAAGCAGAGAAATCTGCCATATCTTGATCGGTGAGTTTCTTAACTTTTTTACGCATAACACCATCACGTTTACCCTCTTTAAAATCTTTTAATTGCTTGTAAATATAAGTATCTGGATGTCCTGCAACACTAACATCATCATCACCTTGTCCATTTTCACCGTGGCATTTATTACATTTCATTGAAGCGGCTTTTAATTTGCCTTGAGCAACGTCACCTGCCTCAATAATTGCGCGCGTTTGTCTGTCAAAAGCAACATTAGATGAAATTTCTGCTTGTACAGCTGTTATAACTAGAAAGCTGCCTAATACTGTTGTTAATAATTTCATAATTAAACTCCCCAAGGGGTGACGCCAACTGAGTCTCCCGAGATAAAAAAGTGCAAAATTGGATAACCATAACTAACAATCAAATAAATAAAGATTACCCAATTCCATAAAGCAAAACCGTTTAATATTTTTGGAATAGCGACCACAGGATGAACAGGAATAGACAGCTCTAATTCTGTGTTATCTTCTTTTGAGCCTCTAGTTTGTGCTAAGTATAAATTCACAATCAACATCAGAGCCGAAACCAATAATATCACGCCGCCGACTACCATGAGTAGTTCGTGCAAGTCCCATCGTTCTACTAAAGGTGTGTCATAAGGCATGCTAGAGATTCGGCGCGGCTGCCCTAAAAGACCAATATAGTGCCACGGAATAGTTAAGATAAACATACCCCACATCCACAGCCATAATTGCAATCTTGCATGGGCATCTGATACAAGTTTTCTACCTGTAATTTTTGGCCAGAAATGATAGGCTGTTCCCATGTAAACGATAATTACCGTGCCTGCAAAAATCAAGTGAAAATGTCCTGTAATCCATTGAGTATTATGCACCATCGCATTCATTGAATAGGCCGCATTAATCGCACCGCCAAAGCCGCCCAGAGTTAGCATTAATAACGCCAAACCAACAGACAGCACCAAAGGATTCTTCCAATTAATTTTTGCAATCCAGCCAAATAAACCCGTTCCACCGCGCAAACGACCTGCTATTTCCATAGAGGCGATTATGGTAAACCCTGTGAGCAATGTTGGTATCATCACCGCAAAAGTACCGAGCATATGTACAAACTTCCAGCCTGCAGCAACCCCTGGATCCATATATAAGTGATGCATGCCAATTGGCACAGAAATTACCAACAACATAATAAATGAAATTCGTCCCATTTCATCACTAAACAACCGGCCACCTGCCAGTTTTGGCATTAGGGTATACATTGCAATGTAAGCTGGGAACAGCCAAAAATATACAATTGCATGCAATGTCCAAGAAAATAAAACTCTAGCCAAAGCAACGTCAATTTCGTCAATCCAACCGAGCGACCAAGGAATAAGCTGAAATAAAACTTCCAATGCTACGCCAATACTGGTCCAAGCCCACAACAATGCATTGGCTGTATTACCAAACTGGACCAAAGGAACCGCTTCGCCTGGATTGTTTTTCTTCCAAGTAAGCGTCATCATAATCATTTGCAATACCCAAACCCAAGAACCAACTACCAGCAAAGTAGCGCCAATATAAAAAACAGGATGTGCTGCTAATGGCGGATAAAAAGTAAACATGACCGAAGCCTGCCCTGTTAGCAAAGGGTAAGCTGCCAACACAACGCCAAATAAAGTTAGATAAAAGCCAAACCAAGCCAATTTTGAATTCCATAAGGGCTGCTTCAAACTGCGACAAGCGGTAAAGTAGCCAAACCCCATAATTACAAAAGTGGTTAATACAAAACCCATTAAAACGCCATGTGTTGAGACTGAGGCAAAATATAGCTCGGCACTTTGAGGGATAAACCCAGCGCGCTCTGCAACTTGGTAAACCCCTAAAATTGATGCTACTGCAAATGCCAATAAACCTACCCAATAGCTACTAATACTTAATTTATCGCCGTTTTTATAATCCATTACTTTTTCCATTATTATTTCTCCGCTTCTTCGCTGACAATTAGTTTTGACCACATATGGTCATGCCCCAAACCGCAAAATTCATTACAAAATAACGGATATTCGCCTGCTTTGGTAAACGTTGTGTTTACTTCTGAAACATAACCAGGTACCACCATGGTATTAAAATTGGTAAATGGCGCATGAATACCGTGCAAAACATCAAAACTTGCCATTCTAATCTTAATAGGCGTATTAACAGGGACCTCGATACGTTGCGGGTAAAAACCATATCTTGCTGCCACCATTGTCACGCTATAACTACCGTCTGCATTTTTCTTAACACCTAGATTATCTTCCTTAAACTCGCCGTCTAAATGTAGGCGATTAGAATCAATTTTTTCCACGCTGCTAGGTGGGTGAATGTTGCTACTAATAGCTGAAAAAGTTAGAATGACAATAATTGCAATTGTTACCGTAAGTGAAATATAAAACCATTTTTTTTCTGTTGCATCTATATGCATAATAACTCCTTAGTTAATTGGACCACGGCTTAGAAAAAGTAAATAAAAGAATAACCATCCCGCTATAAAAAACGCCATATAAGCCAACAATAGTGCATAAGTTCCACTAGGCTTGGCGTGTAATATTTGCTCTTCTGTCATTTTTAAATCAGACATTTGTCTTTTCCTTATTTTGTCAATAATTGTAAAAATTTTATGTCATTAAATGGCAGATAAAAATAACATAGGTTATTTTTAAAAAAATATATTTAGATCGACATTTGTATAAATGCCATTCATTAAAAGCCTTGCCAACACTGAAAGTAATACTAGAAGCAATACTACGCCCAGTGTAATAATTAAGCCGACTAATCTTTTTTACCCTAGGTTTTTTTTGCCAGTTATACTTGTCCAAGATGAAAGATTCGCCATTAACAACCACCCAAGCGGTGTAAATTTTGGACAAAGAAATGGCCAAATAATATGAAAAAAAATCAATATACAGCGCATTAAAATAATAATATTTAGCTTGATTTAAAGCTAAAAATTAGATGCTGCGTTTATAACTCAAGTTTACTGATTATAAAAAAATGATCAAATACCGCTGTAGCTTGCGTTGAAACATAATCATAATCTAGCGCTTTGTAAGTAAAAGACAAACGATTGGCATGCAGCATCAAACGCAATGCACCGCAAGATTCAAGCCTCGTTTTGTCTGTTAAAGTTTTGCACAAATAATCATTGGCAATTGCCTCACTCACGCCGTAAATGGGATCGCCTAAAATCGCGTGCCCAATTGAATCAAGATGTACCCTGATTTGATGCTGCCTGCCAGTGATAGGAATCGCCTTAACCAAAGTGGTATTAGTCTGTTGATCAAACTCTATTGGCTCAATGTGCGTGATTGAAGCCTTGCCCTGCTCACGCTCGCAGGTCATTTTGACGCTAATCTTACTATGGGCTTTTGCGATGGGCTTGTCAATGGTTAAATTGTTAGTTATTTGCCCTTTAACCACGGCCAAATATTCTTTAGTATAGGCTCTATCTTCAAACATGGTTTTTAGGATGCGGCTAGCTGTTTTATTTTTTCCAACCAAAACCAAACCAGAGGTTTCAGTATCTATTCGGTGCGCCAAACTGGCCTGGTCGCCAAAATGATATCTGACCTCATCCAATAGGCAGTATTCAGTATCTTTTCGAGTTGGATGCACCATGATGCCCGAAGGCTTGTCAAATACGGCAAAATCTTGAGTCTCGAAAATAGCTTTTAAACCTCTGGTATGACCTTCAAATACAGCCACTTGAATAAATTCTCCGTCAACAATTTGGCCGTTTTTTAAGGGCTGATGCCGATCATCAAAGACTCGATTTTTGGATAGCAATTTTTGCGCTAATGGCGCGGGTAATTTTGCCTCATTGATTAAAAAATGCTGGATTTTTTGGCCTTGAATGGCTTTAAATTTTTTGAGTACAAATGGCATGGTTTAGCTAAAAAATGTTTATTAAATAACCATCGATGCTAAACCTAAAAAAGCCACAAAACCGATTACATCAGTAATGGTAGTAAGAATAACGCCGCCTGCTAATGCCGGGTCGATTTTAAATTTAATCAATAACGAAGGTAAAAATGCGCCTGAAAAAGCCGCAAAAATAAGATTAACAACAATCGCCAAAGCGATCACCAAACTTAAAATTAAATCTGCAAACCATAAATAAGTTGCCACGCCAATAACGACTGACCAAAGTATGCCGTTTAAAAAGCCAATCGACACCTCTTTACTCATTAAAACTTTAAGATTTGAGTGCGTTATTCGGCCTGTAGCAATGCCGCGGGTTACCAAAATAAGCGTTTGCGTGCCAGCAATACCGCCCATAGAAGCGACTACTGGCATCAAAATAGCCAAGGCAATTTTTTCTTGCAACGTGGCTTCAAACAGTCCAATAAAAAACACCGCAATAAACACCGTGATTAAGTTAACGCCAAGCCAAATACTGCGGCTTTTAGTACTTTGAATGACGGGTGCAAAAACATCATCCTCTTCATCCAGACCTGCCATTGACATAACTGAATGCTCGGCTTCGTCACGAATAACGTCAACCACATCATCAATGGTAATGCGGCCAATCAGTTGATTATTGCCATCAACAACAGGCGCGGAAATCAAATCCCTTTGCTCAAATAAACTTGCCACATCGGTCTCTGATGTTCTGGCTAAGATGGGTTTTAATTCATTATTAATCAGCGGCTTAATGCTTTGCTCGGCCTCATTGGTTAATAAAGTAGAAATATGAATGGCGCCAATGTACTGAAAAGAACGATCCACAACAAATACTTGATCGGTATCAATCGGCATTTTTCTAAGCAGGCGCAAATAGCGAATAACGGTTCGAATATTGACATTGTCACGAACCGTAATCATATCGATATTCATCAAACCGCCGGCAGAATCTTCCGGATAGGATAAAACTTGCTTGAGGTGATCTGCGTGTTTGTGATCTAGCGTTAATAATAAATTATGTAATGCGGATTCGGGCAACTCTGGCACAATGTCGGCTAAATCGTCCATGTCTAAACTTTCAGCCGCTTTAACAATATCAGCAACACTCATCTCATTTAATAATTGCGATAAAACATCTTCACTTAAATCTTTAAGAATGTCACCTTGGGTCGCGCTATCAATATTAAGCCAAAGCATTGTTCGGTCTTTTGGCGGTACACTTTCTAATAGGCGAGCAATTTGCGCCGAATGCATTTCGGAGAGTTGAGAGGTGGCTTCTTCATACTTCGAAGCTTGCAAAAATAGCATTAATTTTTGCAAACATTTTTCAAAAGAAGCATTTTCAACTTCTGACATGGGTTTTTGTGTTCCTTATTAAAGCTTTAAGCAATCAACCCAAAACTAAAAATATTTAATTCTTTCTGTGATCGCCCTGCTTTTCTTTGTGCTTTCTAATTTGAGCATCCAACTTGTTAACCATTTGGTCAATAGATGTATACATATTATCACTTTGAGCCTTAGCAAACAAATCAGCGCCACTTACATGGAGCGTTGCTTCTGCAATTTGGGTGTCTTTTTCAATCTCTAAAATCATGTTAATGTTAATAACATGGTCAAAATGATGTTTAATTTTAACTAATTTTTCTTCAGAATGTTGCCTAATCGCATCGGTAATATCAAGGTGATGTCCAGAAATGTTTAGTTGCATATGCGCTCCTTTATTATTTGTAAAATGCAAGTCTATTGTGACACAACTTTACTTATAAAGCAGGTGTATTTATACGTTTACAGCGCAAATAAAAAGCCCCATAAAATTGGATTTATGTATATAATAACGTTTTTAACTTATTTAAATATTCAGGAGATCAAAATGGACGCAAATGAATTAAGCGCAAAGAAAATTGCCCTACAAGAAACTTTTAAAATTCACACAGCTGAAAATGGTTTTTCATACGAAGAATGGATTAACCCAGCAGCAGGTTCTTTTTACGAAAGCTACAAAAGCGACTTAGCCGAGATTGACGAGCAAATGGCTCCAGCAATCCAATACCAGTCATAATTTAAATTTTATAATTGGTATAAAAGCCCCGCTAGGGGCTTTTTTGCTTTCAAAGACAAAATATAATGTCCTATTTAATGTCAAATTATGCGCCACTAAACGTTGCCTTTGTTAAAGGTGATGGCTGCTATCTAACCGATGACAAAGGCGATCAATATTTAGATGCGCTTTGCGGCGTTGGCGTAACTGGGCTGGGTCATTGCCACCCAGAAATTACCAAAGCCATTCAATCGCAGGCGCAGCAATTATTGCACACCAGCAATTGGTATCACATCAAACATCAAGAAACTTTGGCTGAAGCGCTGTGTAAGCTGGCCAAAATGGATAACGTGTTTTTTGCCAATTCAGGCGCCGAAGCCAATGAAGCCGCTATTAAGATTGCGCGCCTGCATGGCCATGCTAACAACATTAGTACGCCAACCATCTTAACCGCAAATCAAAGTTTTCATGGTCGCACCATGGCAACCTTGTCAGCCACCGGCAATGCTAAAGTTCAAGCTGGTTTTGCGCCGCTGGTTAGTGAATTTATTCATGTTGACTTCAACAGCCTTGAAGCTATTAAACAACATGAACAAAACAGCAATATTGTCGCCATTATGCTTGAGCCAATTCAAGGTGAAAGCGGCATTGTTATTCCAAGCGAAACTTATTTAAACCAAGTTCAGGAAATTTGCCAGAAAAATAATTGGCTACTGATGCTTGATGAAGTACAAACTGGCATTGGACGCACAGGAAAAATGTTTGCGCACCAATATAATGGTATTACGCCAGATGTTTTAACTCTAGCAAAAGGTTTGGGAAACGGCGTTCCGATTGGCGCGTGTTTGGCTAAAGGCGCCGCAGCTAAACTGTTAACGCCAGGCACACATGGCTCTACTTTTGGTGGGAACCCGTTAGCGTGTTACGCAGCTTTAAGCGTTTTAAAAGTTATTAAAGAAGATAAAATTTTAGACAATGTTAAGTACATGAGCCGTTATATTGCCTCAGCACTATCTAAAAAACTAAAACATATTACAACCGTAAAAGAAATTCGCATCAAAGGCTTGATGATTGCGATTGAACTTGATCAAAACTGCATTCAATTATTACAACAGGCGTTAGACAAAAAACTTTTGATTAATGTCACTGGTCAATCAATCCGCCTACTGCCACCTCTTATTATTAATCAACAGCAGGCAGATACAATGATTGATATAATTTGCGGATTGATTAACGATTTGCAAGCGCAAAAGGAGCAGCTATGAAGCACTTTATCAATTTAGATGACTTATCTGAACAGGTGCTCACTCAAATTATCGATCGCGCCATTGTCTTAAAAAAACAGCATAAAGCTGGCGAAATTAACGAAACGCTCAAAAACAAAACACTGGCAATGATTTTTGATAAATCTTCAACCCGTACTCGCGTTTCTTTTGAAGCAGGTATGGCGCAATTAGGCGGTCATGCTTTGTTTTTATCTGATCGAGATATTCAGCTGGGTCGCGGCGAACCCATTAAAGACAGTGCGATTGTTATTAGCTCTATGGTGGACGCCATTATGATGAGAATTTCCTCTCATGAGGCGATTAATACGTTTGCTTTACATGGCTGTGTGCCTATTATTAACGCACTGAGCGATGAATCTCACCCTTGTCAGCTATTAGCCGACATGATGACTTACAAAGAGCACAAAGGCTCTATTAAAGGTAGAGCCGTTGCTTGGATTGGTGATGGTAATAATATGTGCCATACTTACATGCAAGCGGCAAAAGCATTTGGATTTACTCTTAATATCGCCACGCCAAAAGGTTATGAGCCAAATCAGAAATTTGTTGATCGTTATAAGGCGCACATTAAATTATTTAATGATGCCAAACAAGCCTGCGAAAACGTCGATTTAGTGGTGACTGACGTTTGGGCATCCATGGGTCAAGAAGCTGAGCAAATAAAACGTGAGCTTGCCTTTAAAGATTTCCAAGTTGATGAAACGCTCATGTCTGGCGCTAAAACTGACGCTGCATTTATGCATTGCTTGCCAGCGCATCGCGGCGAAGAGGTTGCAGCTGAAGTTATTGATGGCAAGCAAAGTTTAGTATGGGATGAGGCTGAAAATCGTCTGCACGCACAAAAATCTTTACTGCTGCACTTATTAAGCTAGGGTTTATTTATCTAAGCCTTTCATCGCCTCTTGATAAAACTTAACGCCGCGCTGTATTTTTTCTCGATCTTTAGATGTTCGCCTTTGATTGGTGTCTCTTAAAGAATAAACACAGCCGCAATATTCTTGCTGATAAAAATTTTCGCGTTTAGATAGTTCCAGCATTCTTGACGAACCGCCGCGTTTACGCCAATTAAAATCCCAATAAGAAATGCCTGGATGAGTGGCTGTAGCACGCTCGCCGCACCCATTAATTTGATCCATATCTTTCCAGCGTGAAATTCCCAATGTTGAGGATATTAAATCAAACCCATTCTTTTGAGCATATTGCGCCGTTACTTCAAAGCGCATATCAAAACAAGTTGTGCACCTTGCGCCGCGCTCTGGCTCGTCTTCTTGGCCTTTGATGCGATCAAACCAGTTATCCTTGTCATAGTCGCCATCAACAAAATCCATGCCCAATTTTTGCGCAAAACGAATATTCTCCTCTTTGCGCAATTGGTATTCTTCTTGAGGATGAATATTAGGATTATAAAAAAAGATCGTGGTATCAATATTTGAAGCGGCTAATGCAGCCATAATCTCGCCTGCGCAAGGTGCGCAGCAAGAATGCATGAGCAATTTTTTCTCCCCATTTGGGGTTTTTAATACTGGACGCTGATAACCTTTTAAGCTGTAATCTACTTGAGCCATACTTTTACCTGCTTTAGTACTTCCCAGGCTTCGCGTTTAAGTATTTCGTCTTTTAGAATAACGCTCGGATGGTGAATATTAAACGCATTATTAGCATCCAACTTTAACTGAGGACTGGTCAGTAAAATTGTTTTTGGTTTATATTTAACAAGCTCTTGCAACAAATCATTAGCATTTATTTTAATGCAAAGCACCTGTTTTTTATCAAGACCAATGGCAGATAACATCTTATACAAAAACGTTTGAACAGCGCCAGCGATGCAAATAGAATTAGAATTTTCAAGTTCTATCACCAAACATTCAACTTTAATAGGCTTGGCAATTATCTGCGGCTTATCTTTATCCAAATACAAATACTCAGGCATATCGAGCGCTTTTAAATAATGGCTTCTCAGTGACAACATTAAATTTGAGGGTGCGCCCTATCAGTCGCAGCGCGCACTTTATTCAGTGCATGAATATAAGCCTTAGCACTGGCAATTACAATATCAGTGTCTGCGCCTTGACCATTAATAATCCGCCCTTCGTGCTCCAATCTCACATTGACCTCGCCCAAAGCATCGGTGCCTTGGGTTACGTTCGAAACCGAATACAATTGCAAATTAACTTGCATATCTAGCAATTTATTAATGGCGCTAAAAGTTGCATCAACCGAGCCTGAAGTTTCTGCGCTCATGGTTTTTTCTTCACCGTCTACTGTTAAAGTAACGCTGGCAGTGTTTTTCTCGCCCGTCTCTGACACCACTTTTAATGACACCAATTTGATATTTTCGCTTTCAATTACTTGGGTTTCAGAAACCAGCGCTTGAAGATCTTCATCAAAAATTTCATGCTTTTTATCAGCCAATTCTTTAAAACGTCTAAAGCCGTCGTTCAAGCTTTCTTCAGAATCAAATTCAACGCCTAGCTCAGTTAGCCTTGCTTTAAAGGCGTTACGACCTGAATGTTTGCCCAAAACCAGCTTGTTTGCATTCCAGCCAACATCTTGCGCGCGCATGATTTCGTAAGTCTCGCGATGTTTAAGCACGCCATCTTGGTGAATGCCCGCTTCATGAGCAAAGGCATTAGCACCAACAATGGCTTTATTTGGCTGCACAATAAAACCGGTAACGCTTGATACCAAACGCGAAGCAGATAAAATGTGCGTGGTATCAATATTGGTATCACAAGAAAATTCATCTTGACGCGTACGCACTGCCATAACCACTTCTTCTAGCGCAGTATTGCCAGCTCTTTCGCCCAAGCCATTAATCGTACATTCAACTTGCCTTGCACCATTCAGTACAGCAGAAAGTGAGTTAGCAACTGCCAAGCCCAAGTCGTTGTGACAATGGGCTGAAAAAACAGCCAAATCAGAATTAGGTACACGCTCAATCAATGACTTAATGGTTGCGCCAAACTGATGCGGCAAGTTGTAACCCACGGTATCAGGAATATTAATGGTTGTTGCGCCGGCTTTAATCGCAGCTTCAATGATGCGGCACAAAAAATCTTCATCTGAACGACCCGCATCTTCTGGAGAAAATTCAACGTTATCGGTATATTGCCGAGCACGTTTTACCGATCTAACTGCCTGCTCTACCACCTGATCTGGCGTCATATTTAACTTCATCTGCATATGAATATCGCTGGTGGCGATAAAGGTGTGAATGCGTGCAGAATTAGCCCCTTTAAGTGCTTCTCCCGCTCTATCAATGTCTTTATCTAAAGCTCTAGCAAGCGAGCAAATGGTGGAATCTTTAACGGCGTTAGCCACCGCTTGCACGGCTTCAAAATCACCGGGTGAGGCAATTGCAAAACCTGCCTCAATAACGTCCACACGCATTTTTTCCAATACTTTGGCGATGCGCACTTTTTCATCTTTAGTCATTGATGCGCCTGGAGATTGCTCTCCATCGCGTAATGTTGTGTCAAAAATAATCAATTTATCAGACATTTAAGTCTCCTTCTTTATGTTTTTTCTAATTTTAGTTGTAGCCATTGGCGCTTACGCCGTACGAGTTTGTATATGCCTTACGGCAGTAATCGCTTTAAGCCTAAGAATAAGCTTTGATAAGAAGAGGTAATAATTTGACTCATGCTGAAAATTATAAACTATTTTAAAGGTTTTTTTGCTTGTTTTTTTAAGCTGCGTTTTCTACGCACCTCAACTGTGGTTAAAATTAACCCTGATACCGCATAAACAAAAAAGAAGATAAACAAAATTGCGCTGGGCCATAATGACACCACAATCAAAATCAAAGTTGCTAACAATAACAATTTAAAAGAAGAGCGGCCTTTAAAGTTGATTTCCTTAAAACTATAATAACGAATGTTACTAACCATCAATATGCCTGCTGAGACTAAAATTATCCAAGCGCCAATAGCTAAATACTGCTCATCATAAGCGCTGGGGCCAATCATCTCTTTGGTCCACACCATACCTGCAACGAGCGCTGCAGCAGCCGGCGAAGGTAAGCCTTGAAAATAGCGTTTATCTTCAACCCCTATTTGCGTGTTAAATCGAGCCAGGCGCAGTGCACCCGCTGCCACATAAATAAACGCCCCGATCCAGCCAATTTTTCCCAGGCCTTCAAATAGATAAAAATATACTAACAGTGCTGGCGCAACGCCAAATGACACCATATCTGCCATTGAATCATACTGCTCTCCAAAAGCACTTTGCGTGTTTGTTAGGCGCGCAACACGTCCGTCTAGCCCGTCCCACAACATCGCCACAAAAATAGCAATGGCGGCTTCTGCATATTGACCTTTGGTTGCCAGAATAATGGCAAAAAACCCAGCAAACAATCCAAAAGTTGTAAGGATGTTCGGCAGTAAATAAATGCCTCTTTTTCTGCCTCCTTGAGGAGTGTTTTTTGTTTTTTTAGTATCCATGGTTTTTCATTATAATGCCTTGAAAATAAAAACGCCCAACTAAGTTGGGCGTTTAACTTAAGAACAATTAGTTCTTGGTTTGATCAACAATTTTGTTTTTGTTAATCCACGGCATCATCGAACGTAGCGATTCACCCACTTGCTCAATTTGATGCTGACGCTGAACTTCGCGGCGCGCCGGAAGCTCGCCCACGTTGGCAACAAACTCTTTGGCAAATGTGCCGTCTTGAATTTCTGTTAAGATTTTTTTCATTTCAGCTTTAGTTTCACTGGTTACAATGCGCGGTCCGCGAGTAACGTCGCCGTATTCGGCCGTGTTTGAAATTGAATAACGCATGTTGGCAATGCCGCCTTCATACATTAAATCAACAATTAATTTTAATTCGTGCAAACATTCAAAATAAGCCATTTCAGGCTCGTAACCGGCTTCAACTAATGTTTCAAAACCTGCTTGAACTAGCGCTGTTGTGCCGCCACATAAAACCACTTGCTCGCCGAATAAATCAGTTTCGGTTTCATCTTTAAAAGTGGTTTCTAAAATACCTGTTCTACCGCCGCCAATAGCTGATGCGTATGATAAAGCGATGGCTTTTGCATTGCCTGATGCATCTTGAGAAATTGCGATTAAATCAGGAATGCCGCCGCCTTTTACAAATTCAGAGCGAACCGTATGACCGGGCGCTTTTGGCGCAACCATAATCACGTCTAAATCGGCGCTTGGCTTGATTAAACCATAAAGAATGTTAAAGCCATGTGCAAAAGCAACTGTTGCGCCTTTTTTAAGATTTGGCTCAATGCTGTCTGTATAGATTTGACCTTGAAATTCATCAGGCGCTAAAATCATGACTAAATCTGCCCACGCTGTGGCCTCTTCAATTGATTTAACAGCCAAACCTAAAGCGCTTGCTTTAGCAGCTGACGCAGAACCTGCTCTTAAAGCAACAACCACTTCAACGCCAGAATCTTTTAAATTATTGGCATGTGCATGACCTTGTGAGCCGTAACCCACAATGGCAACTTTCATTGATTTAATAATATTTAAATCTGCATCTTTATCGTAATATCTGTTCATTTTTTTTCCTTTGTTTAATTTTATATTTGTATTTATATTTTCTGACAAACGCCGGTCACGCCTGTTCGAGAAACCTCTAAGATTTTATTTGCAGCAAATGCATTGATAAAATCATTAATTTTTTGACTCTTACCTGCTAATTCAATTGTATAAACGTCTTCAGAGGCGTCAATGATTTTTGCGCCAAAATCATCAAGCTCAGCATCTACTTGCGCTTGAGTCTCATTGCTAATGCTTATTTTAACCAATAAAAGCTCGCGCTCGATATGTTCGGTTGCCGTTAAATCGGTCACTTTAACAACGTCAATCAATTTGTTAAGCTGTTTAACAATTTGCTCAATAATACCGTCATTGCCCACACTAACAATGGTCATTCTTGATAAGGTTGGATCGTTAGTAGCGGCAACGGTTAAAGATTCAATGTTAAAGCCACGTGCTGAAAATAAGCCCGCTACTCTTGAAAGTGCGCCCGCCTCATTTTCTAATTGTACTGAAATTATATGTCTCATTGTTATACCAAGTTTAGCCCTGAATCATTGGTTGACGCCATTTCATCTCTGCCTGCAAGCAGCATTTCATTATGCCCTGCGCCTGACGGAATCATAGGGAATACGTTTTCTGTTGGATCAGTGATAATATCCAAAAATACGGTTCGGTCTTTTTGCTTAAAAGCTTCAATTAAAGCAGGCACTAAGTCCGCTTCTTTTTCTACTTTGATACCCATATGTCCATAGCTTTCAGCTAATTTGACAAAATCAGGCAAGGCGTCCATATATGACATAGAGTAACGTTTGTCGTAAAAAAACTCTTGCCATTGTCTCACCATGCCTAAATAGCCATTGTTAAGGTTGATAATTTTAACTGGGGTTGAATATTGCAACATGGTTGACAATTCTTGAGTCATCATTTGAATGCTGCCTTCGCCGGTTACGCAAGCGACGTCAAAATCAGGACAAGCTAACTTGGCGCCCATAGCAGCTGGCAGGCCAAATCCCATGGTGCCTAGTCCGCCAGAGTTAATCCAGCGGCGCGGTTCATCAAATGGGTAGTATTGCGCCGCCCACATTTGGTGCTGACCCACATCCGAAGTAACAATCGCTTGGCCTTTGGTGACTTCATACAAAGCCTCAATAACGCGCTGCGGCTTGATAACCCCCTCTTTACTAGCATAAGCCATAGAATCAATACTGCGCCATTCGCCTATTTGATGCCACCAAGCGTCAATATTTTGAATAGATCTGGTTTTCATAGCAGCTATTAAATCAATTAAAACTGATTTAATATCGCCCACAATCGGCGCATCAACCGCAACATTTTTAGCAATAGAAGTTGGGTCAATGTCAATATGAATAATCTTGGCATGCGGACAAAATTTATCAATATTAGCAGTGACCCGATCATCAAACCTTGAGCCTACAGCAATCACGCAATCAGAATCATGCATGGCCATATTTGCTTCATAAGTGCCGTGCATACCGAGCATACCGAGCGATTGTTTGTCTGTTGCTGGAAAAGCACCTAAACCCATCAGTGTTTGCGTGATTGGAAAACCTAATTGACGGGTAAATTCTCTAAGCTGCTCGGCAGCATTGCTGATAATGCAGCCGCCACCCGCATAAATAATGGGCGTTTTTGCATTGGCAATTAAATCTGCAGCCTTAGAAACTTGCCCAGCATCAGCACGCCCAACTACCTGATATGAGCGCATTTCAACGCTTTTCGGATAAGGCTTCTGCTGCGTTGTATTAATGGTAATATCTTTTGGGATGTCAATTAAAACCGGACCAGGTCTGCCCGTTGTAGCAATATGAAAGGCTTTTTTAATGGTGCTGGCAATTTGCTCAATGTCTTTAATTAAAAAATTATGCTTAACACATGAGCGCGTAATGCCCACCGCATCAACCTCTTGAAATGCATCATTACCAATCAGTGCAGAAGGCACTTGACCCGATATAATGACCATCGGAATTGAATCCATGTAAGCGGTTGCAATGCCTGTTACGGCGTTGGTAATCCCAGGGCCACTGGTTACCAAGGCCACGCCGCACTTGCCACTAGCACGCGCATAACCATCAGCGCCGTGCGCAGCGCCTTGTTCATGACGAACTAAAATATGTTTGATTTCGTTGCAAGCATTCAACGCATCATAAATATGCAATACGGCGCCGCCTGGATAGCCAAAAATATGGCTAACGCCTTCACTTTTAAGACTATTTACAAGGATTTGAGCACCGTTTAATTTCATTATTTTTAGCTGGATATAAAAAACGTGTTGATTATACCGAATGAAACACTAAGATATGCCTACTATTACAAGGCGTTTTGCCAATCTTCTGAATAAAATTGAATGGGTGAGTCTTGCTCTTCAAAAGTTTGAATTGACCAAGTATCTGGACGCTCTAAAATAGCTGATAATAATTGATCGTTAAGCAAATGGCCGGTTTTATAACCTTCGTAATGTCCAATTAAATTTGCCCCTAACAAATACAAATCGCCCACAATATCTAAAATTTTATGTTTAACAAATTCATTCTGATAACGCATTCCATCTTCGTTTAAAACGTCATCATCACTCAGTGCAATAGCGTTATCCATGCTTGCGCCCAATGCAAGATTTTGCCTTTGCAACATTTCTACGTCTTTCATATAACCAAAAGTTCTGGCTCGTGAAATTTCTTTTAAATAAGATTGCTCAGAAAAATCAATGCTTAATTTTTGACCGCTTTCCTTGACTTTTTTATGATTAAAATCAATCTCTAAAGAAACTTTAAAGCCGTCAAACTTTGATACCTGAGCCCAAGAATCTTTATTTTCAACTCGAATGGTATCATGAATAACAAAAAATTTCTTGGGCGCCTCTTGCTCTTCAATGCCTGCAGATTGCACTAGAAAAATAAAAGGTGCTGATGATCCGTCCATAATAGGCACTTCAAAAGAATCAAGCTCTACTAATATGTTGTCAATTCCCAAAGCTGAAAATGCACTCATTAAGTGCTCTACCGTAGAAACCTTTACGCCTTTGTTTTCCAGTCCTGTTGACAAAACCACTTCATTCACAAATGCATTGTGTGCACGCACTAGCTTGCCGCCCGCATCCATACGTCTAAACACCACGCCATGCTCAGCCTGCGCAGGAATAAGCGTCATATTAACCATGCCGCCACTATGAATGCCAATACCTCTGGCTTTAACTGTTTTTTTAATGGTTCTTTGTTTAATCATGTTGGTATTATAAATCTTATAAATCCAATAGGTCTCTAAATTTGCCCCAGTTACCTTTTTGTATTTGTTCTGCCTCTTGCAAGTAAGACTCAAATGTATTATAGGTTAACAAGCCGAGCGCAGAAAAATTACCAATATTGGTTAGTAAGTCTTCATTACCGCTGATTAATTCTCGATTAATAACAGCGATTCTAGTGCGCATTCTAAATTCTTTTAATAAAAAATTCTCACAATTTTCTATTTTACTGCCGCCGCCAATAACCACAAACCCTGCTTTTAAAGCTCTGTCTAATTTTTCAGCCTTCAGTCTTTTTTTAATCAAACCACACACCTCTTTGTATGAGGATTCTATGATTGAAATAAGCTCGTAAAGTGATAAATAACGTTTGTCATTTAAATCTAATTGCTTGAATTCAACCAAACAATCTTTAAGGGTTGCTTCGGGTTGCAATACACCATACGCCAGTTTTAGCCTTTCAGCTTCATCAAATGAAGTGTTGTACGCCTGAGCAATAGCTTCAGTAACGGTATTTCCGCCAAATTTAAACACATGGCTATACACCGCACCGCCTTGAAAAAAAACCGAGATGTTACTCACCGCCGCGCCAATGTCTAACAAGCAAACGCCTTGTTCTTTTTGCGCTTGAGAAAGGCAAACCGCGCTACTGGCAATTGAATCTAAAACCACCCGATCAATACCAAGATGACAACTTTCTAGGCAACTGGTAATACCCTTTAACGCTTGTTTTGAAACCGTTAGCAAGTGCACATTAGCGCCTAAAACATCTGCCTTTAATCCTAGCGGGTAATCTTCAACCTGCCCATCAACGGTAAAATTATTAACAACTGGCTCTAGCTTTTTTTTGTTGGCTGCTAGCGCACCTGCAGAAGCATTTTGAATCGAATTTATAATGTCGTCTTTAGTAATTTTTTTGGATTTTCCAGAAAAGCTAATCGGCTGATTTTGATTGCTACTGGTTAGCTGGAAATCAGAAATATTAACATTAATATATTTGGCTCTTTGATCGCAAGTTTTTTTGATTTTCTCAATCACTTTTTTAACGGCTTTAGTGGCTAATTCAAGATTGCTCACAACGCCATTTTTTACCCCCGCAGAAGGCACGCTCGCTTGTGCAAATACATGGACTTTATCTTGTTCAATTTCGGCAATCAGCATCACAATTTTGCTAGAACCGATATCAATACTGGCAAAAAACTCTCCATTACTCATGATTACGCTCCCAATCTAACCATTCATATAAATGCGTTATTTCAACCACTTTTCCGCTCAGTAAACGCTTAAATTTTTTGGCATTTGGCTGGCCATGATACAAACCCAAAATATGTCTGGTCATCGATCTAATCGGTACGCAGTTAGTGTGTTGTATTTTCATATATTCAATAAATTCAAGTAATATTTGCTCTCTTGAAATTATAAGGTTATTGTCTTGATGGTCTTGATAAATTTCCGGGTCAACACTGGCTAGCAAATAAGGCTGATGATACGCCGCCCTGCCCAGCATCACACTATCAACTTGCTTTAGATGCTCATTCGCCTCAGAGATTGAAGCTACGCCACCATTAATACCAATGGTGAGCTGTAAAAAATCGCGCTTAAGTTGATACACCCAAGCATAATTAAGCGGCGGCACAGTGCGGTTTTCTTTCGGATTTAAACCTTTAAGCCAAGCCTTTCGAGCATGAATGATAAAATTATCACAACCTGACGCACTGACAATTTCAACAAAATTAGTCAGCTGCTCATAACTTTGCATATCATCCACGCCGATGCGTGATTTAACGCTCACAGGAATATCCAGCGTTTGCTTCATGGCAGCAACACAATCTGCCACCACTTGCGGGGTTTGCATCAAACATGCCCCAAAACTGCCTGACTGCACTCTATCTGATGGGCAGCCGACATTAATGTTAATTTCATCATAACCCCAATCTTGCCCAATCTTGGCAGCCATGGCCATCTCGCTAGGATCACTGCCGCCCAATTGCAAAACCAGCGGATGCTCGCGCGCATCAAAATCTAGCAGCCGATTTTTATCACCATGAATAATGGCTTTAGCGGTGACCATTTCTGTCCATAATTGCGCACGTTTAGACATCAGACGATAAAAATATCGGCAATGCCTGTCGGTCCAATCCATCATTGGTGCTACTGAAAATTTAGGCATGTGCATTTGCCTGATTTTTTTCATCTTCTGTTAAAGGTACATCAATAAGTTCAGTATATTGAATATGATTATTTGACAACTCTTTAAAACTATTTGTATATTGAATTGCACCATTTTTACGATTAAGCTTGGTTGCTAATAGTTGAATGTATTCCATCTTAGGCTCTACATCAATTAACTGCAAAAGCTCCTGACCAATTTTCGTAAAAAAAAGTACCTTAAGTTGTTGATTTGGTTTTTCTTGTATTTTATTTTGAATAACAGCCGTTTTACCCAAAATAAATAGCTGTACACTTGACGTATCTTCAGTTTTAGGCAGTGAAAATGCCAGGTCGTTTACAGTTATAAGACTTAATTCTTCTAGCAACAATTTTTCTTCAAATTTTAACTGGCAATCCTCTTCAAGCAATTTTTCATCTTCTGGGTTTAACAAGAATGTCATTCTTGAACTGCGAATAGCAAGAGCGCCAAATTTTATAAAAACTTCTGCTTCTTTTGTAGATAGATTTCTTAATACATCTAGCGCTCTCAAAGAATACGACTTTGGTTTTTTAACTTCTCCTGCAAGAATACGCCCCCAAAGTTCTTGCGTTTCATCATTTGATATGTCTTCTGCATAATTAAAAAACCTAGAAGTCCAATCTTCATCGACTGGCTCGTCTGATACCTCGCTATCTGCCGCCAAAGTATCAGCTGCTTTTTGGGTGATGCTCTCAATATTCAGTTGTCTTTTTTGTTCTTTGAACTGGACTCTTTGCTGAGCCTTATCCTCTAACGATAAACTTATTTTTCCATCATTAAATTCAATGTTCTTTAAGTTGCTCTGACTGTCTTCGATCGCCTGTGAAATGATTCTTATTTCATAAGCTTTTGCATCAGCCGTTTTTTTAATCAAATACGGCTGACTTACTGCGCCAACACCTGTAGAAATGACTTCTATTAATTTTTCAAGCGGTTTACTTAGCCCTATTAAATCTTTTATTTCTACCATGTTGATTCCAATCTTATTTTTTTTAAATTAATCCGTATTTCTCACTCAATTCTTGAAGTTTGGATTTATGAATACTGTTTGTTTCGTTTTTGCTAAAAATATCCAATAAATAAATTTCATTTGCCTTAGTTTTAAAAAAATAAACCACACGAAAGCCGCCGCTTTTACCTTTGGGGTTTGAACTATTTTGCAGGCGAATCTTGTAAATATTGTTACTTATTTCTACAGCGTTATGGTTGCCAGATTCTAAGCTATCAATTAAATTAACATAGTCAATGGCGATTGACTTGTATTTTTTAGCAAGCCTTTTAAATGATTTTGAGAATTTAATCGTCCTCTTGATTTTTAAGCTCATCAATCAAACTCCTTGCATCTATTGTAGGAATTTTGCCATCCATCATCAGTTTAACCTCTTGCATTGATTCACCTAAGCGCTCATAAACAACTTGCTCTTTGATTTCAGCCACATAGCTTTTTACCGCTTCAATCAGTATTTCAGAGCGATTAACCTTATATTTTTTGGTAATTTCATCAATATCATTTAGCAAATAAGTTGGCATTCTAACCCCAACTTGTTGTTTTTCTAAATCTTTGACTAGGCGCATAATAACTCCTTATATTGGCGTTTAAATAAAACTATTATATACTAACTGTTTTACAATCGTTTTACTAAACCGTTAATTGCAAAGTTTACGCTGCTATTAACAACCTGCTCTCGACTGCCATCAAAATACTGAGTTAATGCAGAACACTCACCCAATAAGTAAAATCCAAAACAAACCATGCCTACAGGTTTGTTTTGACTAGCGCCTGTTGGGCCAGCAATGCCGGTGATTGAAACGCCAATATCCGCCGCTGAATTGTGCATAACGCCTTGCGCCATCTGTAGGGCAACTTGCTCGCTAACGGCGCCAAATTCATCTAACGTTGCAGGCTTAACGCCGAGCATGTCGATTTTGGATTGATTGGAATAAGTGATAAACCCTCTGTCAAAATAAGCAGAGGCGCCGCTTTGGCTGGTGAGCGCAGCAGACAGATTTCCGCCCGTGCAAGATTCAGCCGTGGCAATGGTTAGCTGTTTTTGGATTAATAGCTTGACAAGCTGATCGAGCGGCTGCATTACTTGAGCGCCGCCTGAACGATTTCAAAAATATCATTTGAAAGCTGGTCAGATTTGATAATTTTTTCTAATTGCTGTTTTTGCAAGGCTTTTAGTTCTGGGGTAAAACGGCGCCAATGATTATAAACTGAGACCAATCTTGCGCCTATTTGCGGGTTTGATTGATTCAGTTTTAAAATAATATCGGTTAGAAATTCATAACCCGCCTGATTGTGAAAATTGATGTAATTTTGCGCAAAACTACCCACCACACTGCGCAGCCTATTAGGCGTATCAAAGGAAAATAATTGGTGCTGCATCAACAATTTAACGCTGTTAACATTGCTGGTTTTTGCAATTGATAAAGCGCCGAAGAATTTATCCATCACTTGCGCATCGGCTTTAAAGGTTTGATAAAAATCAAGTTTAGCTTGCTCTTTATAAGGATTTTCACTTGCCATTAATAGGCTAAACGCAGCCATTTGATCAGTCATGCAATTGGCTTGTTTAAATTGAGTATTGGCTAATTTTAAATCCTCGCCCTGGCTTAAATAATACAGACACGTGTTTTTTAAAGAGCGACTGCCTACAGCATCAGGGGTGATTTCATAAGCATTGTCATTAACCAAAGACTGATACAGTTTTGATAATAACGCGCCCAACCGAGTGATTATTTTTTGCATGGCTATTTCACGCTTTTGATGAATGTCAAATATATCAATGACGTCAACTTGCTGATGCAAAAATCGCTCAGAAGGCAGGGTTAAAATCTCACTAATTAAAGATTTATCCTGAGTTGTATTGATAACTTTTTCAAGCGCGTCAAAAAACAAAACCTCATCGATTTTATCTGGCGTTAAGATTAGTAGCAGCCAAATTTGTTGGGCATTATCCCAAACTGAGAAGGCATCTTGCTCATGACCCACCAAAAATACTTTTTGCTCAAAGTTTAAATCAGTTGCTAACTTAATTGGCGCACTAAAACCTCGAAGCCAAGAAGCGGTTGTATTTGGCTTGACATCTTCAAAAACAAATTTCTGCTTTTGCTGGCTAACTGTGAGCATGCCTTGCTGCGTTATAACGCCTTGATCGCTGAATAACGCATAATTAAGTGGCAGTAAATAGTTATGCTTATTATGCTGCTCAACCTGGACACTCAGGCGCTGATTTTTTTCATCATAGTTTGATTTAATGCTAATTTTTGGCGTGCCAGGCTGGCAATACCAATGCATAAACTGGGAAAAATCAAAGCCATTGGCGTCACTCATGCTCGCAATAAAATCATCAATCGTCACTGCATTGCCATCATGGCGCTCAAAATAAAGCTTTAAACCTTTTTGAAAGCCCGTTTCAGCTAAAAAAGTGTGAATCATACGAATCACTTCTGCGCCTTTTTCATATACGGTTAGCGTATAAAAATTGTTCATTTCAATATAGCTTTCAGGGCGCACGGGGTGCGCCATTGGACCCAAGTCTTCGGCAAATTGAAAAGTGCGCAGCGCATTCACATCTTCAATGCGTTTAATAGAGCGGGCATGTAAATCAGCGGTAAATTCTTGATCCCTAAAAACCGTTAAGCCTTCTTTTAAACTGAGTTGAAACCAATCTTGGCAAGTGACGCGATTGCCCGTCCAGTTATGAAAATACTCATGACCAATCACCGCCTCAACATTAATAAAATCGGTGTCTGTTGCGGTTTTTGGATCGGCCAAAACATAGGTTGAATTAAAAATATTCAGGCCTTTATTTTCCATCGCCCCCATGTTGAAATCATCCACCGCAACAATCATGTAAATGTCTAAATCGTACTCTAAATTAAAGCGCGATTCATCCCAAGCAAAAGCGCGTTTTAGCGAGTCCATGGCAAATTGAGTTTTATTAATATTATGCGCCTCAACATAAATTTTAAGCGCCACATCCCTGCCAGACATGCTTATGTAGTTATCCTCCAATACGGCAAAATCGCCCGCAACTAAAGCAAATAAATAACACGGCTTGGGCGCAGGATCATGCCAAGTGGTTTTTGTTTGGGTTTTTTCAACAAGGTTGCCATTACTCAGCAGCACAGGATATTTGGCCGTATCAGCAGTTATGTGCACGGTAAACACGCTGAGTACGTCGGGGCGATCCAAATAATAAGTAATTTGCCTAAACCCTTGCGCCTCACATTGCGTGCAAAAATTGCCACTGGATTGATACAAACCATTTAGACTGGTATTGGTTTCAGGGTGAATTCGATTGACAATATTTAAAACAAATTCATCTGCCAAGTCGCGCAATTGCAAACCTTTGTCGCTTAGCTCGTAATTAGGCTGCTGACCATCAATTAAAATTGAAATCAATTCAAGACCAATGCCATCTAAAAAAAGACTGTTTTTATGTGTTTGGCATTTTGGATTTTTATAAAAATGAATGTCTGAACTGACAATGGTTTCATCGGCGCGCAAATCAAAACTAAGCTGCGTGGTTTTAATCAGATACACACTGGGCTGGTAATCTTTTCGATAAATCGGCTTTGGGGTTATAGCGTTAATAATAAAACTCCTAAAATAATTCTATAAACAACAAATGGCATAAGCCCAATTGTGTCTAATAATTTGATAAAAAACACCACCGTTAAATAAGCACTAACGCCGGCAACAATAAACCCCAATATCAACATAGGCCAATCAGCTGTTTGCGGCTGTTGGTACAAATCAAGCAGCATTAACAAAGCTGAAAGCGTAATGACAGGAATGGATAATAAAAACGCAAACTGGGTTGATTTTTTAATCGATAGTCCGACCAATAAACCTGCAGTAATGGTAACGCCCGATCTGGAGGTGCCGGGAATAAGTGCCAGCGCTTGCATCAGGCCAATAAAACCAACATCTATCCAAGTTAGCTGCTCTCTGGGCGCGGCGTTTTTAGCATTCATCCAGCTAGACAATCCTAGTAATAATCCAAATATCAGCGTTGAATAGGCAATAATCTCAACCGAGCGCAAATTAACTTCAATAAAATCTTTAAATAATAATCCCGCTAATCCAACTGGAATTGTGCCAAGTAGCACGCCCCAGGCCATTTTAGATTGTCCAATCGTCTGAACCTTAACCACTGAATAGAAAAAATCATAAATTAAAGTTTTTATAATGGTGCGATAATAAAACACAATAGCGCTCAAAGTGCCCATATGCACAACCACATCAAACCCCAACCCCTGATCTTGCCAATGGGTGATTTTTGGCACTAAAATTAAGTGCGCTGAAGAGGATATTGGCAAAAATTCACTGAATCCTTGCACCAAAGCTAATACAACTGTTTGAATGAAATCCATAATAATTAGTTTACAACTTATCGCTAAGGTCTTGCTCTTTAAAACCGTTTAATTTGATGTGGGATGTTTTACTTAAAGCCAAAACTTTAAAGCTTTCACCCATGGCACTCGGCAAAACCAACTGTTTTAGCTGTTGGGCTAAAGTAACGCGCCTATTATCATCTTTTTGCTCAAGTAAATACTCATCAATGCCCAAAGAAATCAAAAATAAGGCCTGAGTTCCGTACCCTGCTATTTTAAAACCTGAAGCTTTTGCCTGATCAGCAATGTCTGAAAAATTAACCGATGTGGTAATATCTTGCTCACCAATATTAACAAATGGATCTTCATTTGATTTGTGCTGATAATAACAGCGCAGCGTGCCGTCAAAACGCTGTGGGTGAAAATATTCACCTCGATGCATGCCGTAATCAACCAGCAAAACCAAAGCATCATCAAGCGCATCATACAGCGAGTTAATCCATGCTAATGCTTGTAAGTTAACCTCGGTGGTATAATTTTTACCCACAGCTTTAGGCAGCTTTACTTGTTTGTTTTTAAAAGGTTTGTCGCTCACTTGCCAATCAAGCTTATCTTTTTTTATGCCTACGCACAGCTCATGAAATTCATCGTTTTTTTTGATTATGCGTTTAGCCGGCATGGCGTCCAATACCTCGTTAGCAACAACAACGCCGCAAAAACCCTCAGGAAGCTGGTCTAGCCAGATAACGCGATCAAGTAATTCAGGTAATGCTTTTTTGATGGTTTGTTTTTGTCTGCGCTTTAATTCAGCGCTCAATTCAAGAATATAATAATACTTTGGCAAGCAATTTAACCGCCCTAATTCAAATAATATTTGCGCAGCAAGCACCCCGCTACCAGCGCCAAATTCTAAAATACTTTGCCCACTTTTTAAAACCTGAGCACATTGGCGAGCCAAACAAAATCCAAATAAATCTGAGGTTTCTGGCGCGGTAATAAAATCACCTTTTTCACCAAATTTTTCAGATCCTGAACGGTAATAACCCAAATGCGAGTGATACAATGCTAAATCCATAAATTCATCGAAACCTATAGGGCTTTGATTTTGTATAATGGTGTCTTTAATTATTTGATTTAGGCTCATTGCCTTAATATTTTATATGAAAACAGCATTAATCACAGGCGCTGGTCAGCGCATTGGCAGACAAATTTGCCAAACCTTCCACCAGGCCGGCTTTAATATCATTATTCATTACAACACTTCAAAGCTAGCAGCCCAGCAATTGGCCGATGAATTTAATTTGATTCGTCAAGGCTCAGCTCAAATCATGCAAGCTGAACTTTCCAATATTGACGACATACAAAAACTATGTGAATCCATTGGCTCGCTTGATGTTTTAGTAAATAATGCTTCGGTTTTTTACCCAACGCCTGTCGCAAATTTAGCGCAATCTGATTATCAAAAAATTATGAATACCAATCTAATGGGGCCGTTATTTTTATCAACAACTTTGAGTGAAAAACTAAGCGCCAGTCAAGGTTGTATTATTAATATCGTTGACATTCATGCAGATAGACCGCTGCGAAATCACGCTATTTATAACATCTCTAAAGCGGCAATTGCAATGATGACCAAAACCCTTGCCAAAGAGCTTGCGCCTTTAATTAGAGTTAATGGCATCTCCCCGGGTTCTATTTTATGGCCAGAAAATGAGGCCGAATTAAGTCAAGAACAAAAGCAAGCCATGCTCAGTAAAATTGCCCTAAACAAGCAAGGCTCAGCGCAAGATATTGCCAATAGCGTTTTGTTTTTAGCACAATCAAATTATATTACTGGGCAAATTATTGCGGTTGATGGTGGCCGCAGTTTAAACCAATAAAGTTAGCCTGAATACCGTTTTTCAATATTTTCAATCTAGCATTTGTGTTATAATAAAGCAAGTTGATATTTAATTTTTATCAACTAAAAAGAATTTATACAACCATCCATGCTAAGAAAAAAACCACGGATGTTAGATAATATTTCGGGCTTATTGTTGCCACATATATAGAATAATTCACGGCTTTGCCACGTAAGAGTAGCAAAACCTGAAAAGGGTTTAAACCCTTATAAAGAAAGGTTTTTATCATTTATGATGAACGTAAATCACACTTTAATATCAAATCAGCACCTACGTGCTGATTGCCTATGTGCGCACTTAAGTCCACCACAACAAGGACTTAACTATGAATCATATTTTAATCAATGCAACTCACAAAGAAGAAATCAGAGTGGGCATTGTCAAGAACAAAAAACTTACTGGTCTTAACATTGAAACCAGTCTTAATAAAAAGACTAAAGGCAACATTTACCGCGGAAAAATCTCGCGCGTAGAGCAATCGCTAGAAGCCGCTTTTATCGATTACGGCAAAGAAAGACAAGGTTTTTTACCTTTTAAAGAAGTTGCTGAATCCTTATATAATGGCGCCGTTCCCAAAGGCTCAAAACTCACCATCTCTGACGTTTTAAAAGAAGGTCAAGAAATCATTGTACAAGTCGAAAAAGAAGAGCGTGGCAACAAAGGCGCCGCTTTAAGTACTTACATTAATTTAGCTGGCGCCTACATGATCTTAACGCCAAACAATGCAAAAAGTCATGGTATTTCACGTCAAATTACCTCGACTGATCGTCAATCACTAAAAGAAATTATTGGCAAGATTGTCATGCCTAAACATTCAGGTTTAATCATTCGTACTGCAGGCAGTGGCAAAAGCCTAGAAGAGCTTCAATGGGAGGTTGACTACCTATCTGACCTTTGGGAGTCGATTAATATAGCAGCAGAAAAGCGTCCCGCGCCTTTTTTAATTTACCAAGAAAGCGACATTATCATTCGCACCCTGCGCGACTATTTGCGCACAGACACAGACAGCGTTATTATTGACGAACTTGAAGCGTTTCAAAATGCCAAAGAGTTTGTCAGTTTTGTTTTGCCGCAATACCTTGATCGCATTAAATTCTTTGATGTGACGCAGCATTCTTTATTCAATCATATGGGTGTTGAAAGCCAAGTGCAAAGTGTATTTAATCGTGAAGTAACGCTGCGCACGGGGGCAACGGTTGTGTTTGATCCAACAGAAGCCTTAACAGCGGTTGATATCAACTCAGCGCGCGCTACTAAAGGCTCTGATATTGAAGAAACTGCCTACAATACCAACTTAGAAGCTGCCAAAGAAATCGCCTTACAATTACAACTTCGAGACATCGGCGGCTTGGTCGTTATTGACTTTATCGATATGGCTTCTGAAGAGCATAAGCAATCCATTGAAAAAGCCATGGAAACGGCAACTCAATCAGATCGCGCACGCATTCAAATTGGCAATATTTCTAAATTTGGCCTGCTTGAAATGTCAAGACAAAGACTGATGAGCTCGGTCACCGAATCCGTTGAAAAATCTTGCTCTGCTTGTCATGGTCGCGGTACAACGCCAACCATTCCGACGTTGGCGCTCAATATTCTTAGGCAATTAGAAGACGGCTGTAATGCCAGCAATCAAACATCTAGAATAACCATTCAATCAAGTGTTGAGGTGATCACTTATATACTTAACGAAAAGCGTCAAGATATTACCAACTTAGAAAATAAACACGAAGTTAACGTAACGCTGCTGCCTAATCCTTATATGCAATTTCCTAATTTTACAATTAGCAAGCAAAAAGGCGATAAAAAATCACAACATAAGAGCTACCAAGGCATTTCAAAGCCGCAGCATACGGTCGCTGAAAATGGGCTAACAGAAGAATCAGAAATTCCAGCGGTTAATATGAATCGCCCGAGTGCTCGCATACCTGAAAAAATCGAAAAAACTAAAAAGCAGAAAATCTCCTTGTTTGCTAGAATTAAAAAAGCCCTTTTTGGCAAGAAAAAAATTCAAAAAAATAAGCCAAACCCGAACAACAGAAATCGCAATAAAAATCGCAATAAATCCACTAACCAAAAACAACAGCAGCAAGGACAGGGACAACAAAAACAGGCTAAAAAACAACCTGGAAAACAACAAAATAGACCTAAACAGCAGACTCAGCAAGCAAAAAATCAAGGCAATAAACAAAACAACAATCCTAAGCAAAAAAGCCAAAATTCGGATAACAATGCGCCAAAAAAATCCAAACAAGAGCAATCAAACAAGCCTAGCAAGTCAGTTGAAAAGCAGCCTAAACCTGTTGATACGCTTAATAAACCAGCGTCAAAGCCGGTAGAAAACAAACAGCCTAAGCCGCAAGAAACCAAGCCATCTGAGCAGTCTAATAACTCAGCGTCAAAGCCGGTAGAAAACAAACAGCCTAAGTCGCAAGAAACCAAGCCATCTGAGCAGTCTAATAACTCAGCGCCTAAGCCGGTAGAAAACAAACAGCCTAAGCCGCAAGAAACCAAGCCATCTGAGTAAAATTATGTACAAATTAGCGGTTTTTGGCAACCCAATTGAGCACAGTTTATCGCCAGATATTCACGCTCAATTTGCACAACAAACAGGCGTAAAAGTTAATTACCAGAAAATCTTGGCGCCTGTTGATGGTTTTGAAAAAACTGCGCAGCAATTTATTGCTGATGGCGCTAATGGTTTTAATATTACTGTGCCATTTAAATTAACTGCCTTTAATTTTGCAACCAAGCTTACGCTGAATGCAAAAACTGCCAAAGCAGTCAATACCATTAAAGTTGAAAATAATCAGATTATTGGTGAAAATACCGACGGCATTGGGCTGGTTAACGACTTAATTAAAAATTTGGGTATTGAGCTAAAAGACAAAGTGATTTTAGTTTTAGGCGCAGGCGGCGCGGCGCAAGGTATTTTACTGCCGCTACTAAAACAAAACCCCAAGCGCGTAATGATTGCCAATCGCACTGCAAACAAAGCTCAACAACTGCAAGCAGATTTCTCAGAATACGGCCCTACTTGTGGCTTTGGGCTAAATAAAATCAAGCACGATCCGGTTGATATCATTATCAATGCAACCAGCGCTTCTTTGGATGGAAAAATGCCTGATATCGCTAATGGCTGCGCCAGAGGTGCTATTTGCTACGATCTTATGTATGGCAAACAAACTGCTTTTATGCAGTGGGCAGAGGCTAATCAAGCTGCTATGATTGTTGATGGGTTAGGCATGCTGGTTGAACAAGCCGCTTGCAGTTTTGAATTTTGGACCAATAAAAAACCCAATACTCAAGCGGTGATAAAAAACTTAAGGCGCTAGGCGTTCAATTTTCCAGTCTTCAGCTTGTTTAATATAAACAAAACGGTCATGCAAACGGTTTTGTCTACCTTGCCAAAATTCAATTCTATGGGGCACGACCAGGTACCCACCCCAAAAATCTGGCAACGGAATTTCACCCTGTTTAAATTTATTTTTCATTGCCTCAAATTGCATTAATAAGGCCTGCCTTGATGTGATATTACTGGATTGATTTGAAGCCCAAGCACCTAATTGGGAGTCCTTAGGGCGCGAAGAAAAATATTTAACAGAATCAAGTGTTGATATTTTTTCAACTGAGCCAGAAATCTTAACCTGCCTTTCTAAATCAAGCCATGGAAATAGCAGTCCTGCCTTTGAATTTTGTTTAATTTGTTGTGATTTTTTTGAATTATAATTAGTAAAAAAAACAAACCCTTGCTCATCAAACGACTTTAATAATACCGTTCTAACGCTCACTTCATCCGCATTACTCGTCGCTAAACTCATCGCATTTGGCAAGGTTAAATTTGCCTTGCTGGCTTGGTTTATCCACGTCTCGAATTGAATAAACGGATTATCATCCATGTGCGCACGAGAAATGCCGCTACTGGTAAATTCGCGCCGTAACGCATTAAGATCTGTTTTCATTAAAAAGGTAGCTTGGCCAGTATTTTAGACAGCGGCGAGGAAGTGTTGGCTTGTGCTTCGGTTAAATGATTAGAAATCAAATATTTAATGGGCGGGAAGTTTTCAGCAAATTTTAAAACCAATTTTCTAACTTGTTTAACCGCAGGTGCATCATTAGTAAACAGCGCAACAACGCCATTGGTGCCAAAAAACATTAATCTGGTTAAATTAATATGCTTTTTTTCAAATAGCTTTAACAAAGGTTTTGAGCCGATATCTTGACTTTGCGTGAGCGCCTGTTTGATTAAAGTTGTTAAAATATCTTGCCCTCTTAGACCTAAATTAAACCCGTGCGCGGTAACCGGATGCATACCAACAGCCGCATCACCAATCAAAGCAAATCTATCTGTAATAAATGTTTGAGCATGCACGCCAATGAGTGGATACGAATGGCGCTCGCCCTTTTGAGTTATAAGGCCTAATTCACCTTTAAAATCTTGAGTTATTTTTTCATTAAATGCCTGCTCGCTCATATCTAATATGTTTTTAGCCTGCTGCGTTTTAACCGTTAATACAATTGAGGATGTTTTTCCCACCATTGGCAAAAGCGCCAGTGTTTGGCCATAATCAAAACGCTCTAAAGCAATATTTTGGTGTGCTTTTTCATGCGTCATTTTAGTAACAATCATAACTTTAGAAAAATCTTTTGTCAGCGTGGGAATACCGACTTTACGGCGAATATTAGAAAAACGACTATCTGCAGCAATAACCAATTTAGCTTGAGCAATGCTATTATCAGCAAAAATCACCTTGGAATATTCATGACAATATTCAACATCATTTACTTCAGCTTCGTTAATAATTTCAATATTTTCAGCCTGACTGACGCGCTGATAAAGCGCCTTTCTAATTTGATAATTCGGCACCAAATAGCCCAGTGCTTCGATTGATGAATCGTCACTTTTGAAATTTAACAGCGCAGCTGAATCGCCGTCAAATACTTTTGCTTCTCGCAATAAAGAAACTTCTGATTGGTCAATCAAATCCCAAACCCCTAATTTTTTTAGAATTTTGAGTGACAAATGCGTGAGCGCGATTTCCCTGCCGTCGGCTTTAGGCTTGGATAAAGACTCTTTACTGGATTTTTCTACCATTAAAATCTTAACATTTTCGCCAATCATTGAACTGGCAAAACTAAGCCCTGCTGGACCGCAACCAATAATAACAATATCGTATGCTATTTGCATGTTTAGACCTAATATTTTTGAGATAATAGCATTATTATAACAATCAAGGCTTATGATGATTTACGTTGTTATCCAATTCTTTGCAATTTTATTTTTAGTCGTTAATGCTCAAATAGAAAAATTTGATATTTTTTCAGCCGTCCTGCTAACTTTTTCCTTAATAATTGGCATCACCGCGCTGATTAATATGAAACTCGCTAATTTAAACATTCTGCCTACATTTAAAGACGGCCATCAATTGGTCACAACTGGCTTGTATCGATACATTCGTCATCCAATGTACACCAGTGTTATTTTTCTTTGTTTTAGCTTGCTATTGACTAATCTTTCAATCATTAATCAATTGGTTATGCTGATTTTAATCATCGATTTATGGCTGAAATCTAGCTTTGAAGAAAGGCTGCTTTTAGCTCAGTTTGATGATTATCAAAATTACCAAAAAAGTACCGCTAGATTTTTACCTTTTATTTAAAATTATGCTAAAAACACCGTTAATGAAAAACAAACACTCAGCAGATAAACCTACAATCTTGCAATCTAAATCTAAATCTAAAACTTTATCCTCAATCAAGCGTATCAAATGAAATTTAATAAAATTGTCATTAGCGGCTTGGTTATCATTGCGTTAACCCTGCTATCCTCCTGCAAAACCACCCCAAACGTGGTGCAGCGAATAAATACCTCAAACCAATTGGCACTTAATCATAATTGGCAAGCTGATATGATCGCCGCCCATTCATTTAACCTGATGAGTTACCGTCCAAAACAAATCAACTCAGCAGCTATACTAACCATTTACATCGAGGGCGATGGTTTTGCATGGCGAACCCGATCATCACCTTCAAACAACCCTTCTCCCATTAATCCTATCGGGCTAAAACTGGCACTCAACCACCCTCAAGGCAATGCTGCTTATTTAGCAAGGCCGTGTCAATACGTCAGCAGTAACACAAGCGGCTGTGATAAAGCCTATTGGACAGATAAACGCTTTTCAGAAGAAGTTGTTGCAGCGAGCAATCAGGTGATTGACGCTTTAAAATCAAAATTTGGCGCTGCGCAATTGCAATTAGTTGGCTATTCTGGCGGCGGCGCTATTGCAGCTTTAGTGTCGGCGCGGCGCGATGATGTGATACATTTAATTACCGTAGCTGGCAATCTTGATCACCGAGCGTGGACTGATAAAAAACGCCTATCACCCCTCAAAGGCTCATTAAATCCAGCAGATTATTGGCAAAAATTAAACCCTATAAAACAAACTCATTTTGTCGGCAGTAAAGATTACATTGTTGGACATGCAGTAGCGCAATCTTATAAGCGGCGATTTAACAACAATGCAAAAATAGAAATTAAAACCCTGCCAAACTTTGATCATCATTGTTGCTGGGTAGAACGCTGGCCCGTACTATCAGCGCCTTATCTTACTTATTGATGGTTTTGATTAATTCACGTGCAAACAAAAAACAGCTCAAAGTAAATACTTGACGCCAAAAAAATATTGGTGTTTTTGGATTTTTTTTCTAGCAAGCTCAGGCCTAATATTGTTACAAACCTTGACTAAGCAGCACAGGCCAAAAAAATAAGTTTTTTTGATTGTTTTTATGCAAATTTTAAAGCTAACCAAAAAAAACCTAACTTTTACTTGGTTGAAAATTATTTTTACCAAAAAAAAAGAACAGCCTGCGCTGTCCTTTTTTTATAAAACAAGTGTTTTAAATAACCACTTAAAGCGCTTAGAACTTCGCTTTTAAACCCAACTCTAATTGCACTGAATTGCTGTCACCAAAATTATTTAAACTGGTACCAGCCGTTATTGCTGCAAACGTTTCATAATGCATAGTGCCTTCATCCCAAGCATGTTTGATGCCGCCGCCGAGCTCGCCGCTCCATTGGTCAACCGAATTGCTGAGTTTTGTACCGCTAACGGTAACTTGGGTATCGCCTTCAAACTCATGAATGACGTTGGCTATTATAAATCCGTTTGTAACGCCATCGCCATCAGCGGACAGCTGTTTATCGAGTTGTGCACCTAGGCGCAGTTTTAAGCTTTTACCGTTAGATGCACTAACCACTTCTGCATTGGCGCCAGTAAAAGCCTCTGTATCAACTTTTGCATAAGCCAGTTGTGCTTGCGGGGTGATTTGTAAAACTTCACTTAAAGCTATTGCTTGTCCTACTTCTATCGAAGCGCTATAACCATCGCCGTCAACGTCATTAACCGCACCTGCGCCTGTGCCGCCAGCGGATAAATCAGTGCTGTACCAGCTTTTTTGCGCTTGCAGATCAACATAAATATTGTCAGCCATTAGCCAAGTGCCGCTTAAACCCAAGCTATAACTATCGGTGTCGATTTTACTATTACCCGCAGTAGAGCTGATATCTGTTTGCGCGCCGCCATAACCTGCATTAACACCTAACACAAAACTACCTTGCGAGTCTTCAGCCAGGGTAAAGTCTGCTCCGATTTGAGTTTGCCAGTGATTGGTCTGAAAATCCGAACCCGTGGTTGAGCTGGCGCTGTCTATATCGCGCTTACCGCCAGAAATACGAAACCAAACAGGGGATTCAATATTACTTTCATCACCACTACTTGCGCCGCCGCCGTTTATGCGGCCACTAGTACGATCAAAGCGAGAAGGCAAGACGGCTAGCATTACCATGCCAGCGGAAAGTGTTTCAAAGCTACCCGCAAATGGGGTGAAAGCTGGGGCTGTAGCTGGAGCTGGAGCTGTAGCTGAGCCTGAGTCGCCGCCAGCTGCAACAGATTTTAGCACCCATTCGCCGCCAACTAATTCTAAGGTGTTGTAATCAAACGCGCCATTCACCACATTGCTGGCCAAAGTAAAATCGCCATCTGCGGTGGTGCCAGCAACTTTCACTAAGGTAATGTCATTGCCCGTTGCCGCACCAGAAGAAATATCATTTACACTGACCGCTGTACCGCCGCCGACAACGTTACCAGCAATCTCCAAAGTATCAGCGGTATCAGCGGTAAAATCTGCATCAAGCTGCAGTTCGCCGCCGCCGGTATAATCGCCGCTGATGGTAGCTGGCGCGTCAATTGCGCCATTTTGCATACTAACAATACCGCTGCTATTAACCAAATTGCCAGTTAAGGCAAAGCCATTAGTTGCATTTAAAATACCGCCGTTTTGAACCGTTAGCAAGCTGCCGGTTAGGCCGCTGGCATCAAACGCATCGCCCTCAAAACTAAGGCCCATGCCAGAGCCGTTGTCAATGGTGACTTCTTCAACATTTGTCATTAGGCTTTGGTCAAACACGCCATCAGAGCCAGAAAATATTAGGCTGTCATTAACGCCGCCCTCACCATTAAACACAGTAACGCCACTAAAGTCGCCACCAGCTAGGTTAATAACGTCATCGCCAAGGCCTAAGAGAATATTGCCAGTTACCGATGAGCCGGTGTTGAGAATTAAGCTTGTAGCGCCGTCTCCATCTTGAATTGCGGTGCCAGAGGTTGACTTTACCGCCGCGCCTGAGTTTAGGGTAA
The DNA here is from genome assembly GCA_965222625.1 of Gammaproteobacteria bacterium. Classification (GTDB taxonomy): domain Bacteria; phylum Pseudomonadota; class Gammaproteobacteria; order PS1; family Pseudothioglobaceae; genus Thioglobus_A. Next base: position 735,011 of record OZ244962.1, read on the forward strand.
TGGTGCTTGCATTGACCGTGTTGTTAAAAATGCCCGCGCTACTGCCACCAGTCACCGCGCCATTAATGGTAATGCTGGTGGTGCCTGTGCCATCGTTGCGGGCATCAATGCCAGTGATGCCTCCCGTAACAATGGCGGCGTTAATGGTGAGATCAGTAGCTGTGGCGTTGTTTTTGACAGAAATTCCATGTCCATTTGTTGTAGCATTTACTGCGCCGGTGGCGGTAATGCTGGTTGCGCCTATGCCATCGTTGCGCGCAACAATGCCAGCGGCGCCTCCCGTAACAATGGCGGCGTTAATGGTGAGATCAGTAGCTGCGACGTTGTTTTTGACATAAATTCCATATCCTTCTGTACCAGTTACTGCGCCGGTGGCGGTAATGCTGGCTGCGCCTGTGCCACCGTTGAAGGCAGCAATGCCAATGTTGCCCCCTGAAATTGTAGACTTGTTTTTATCGATAAAGGTCATGCTGTAATTGATTAGACCATTCTCATTATTTAACTGTATCGCATTCCCAACAGCGGCTGTAATACCAAAGCCTGCATCAGTTGTAACTGTGAGCGCGCCAGCTGCCGCTGCCACTATGGCTTGATCAACATCTGCTGACTCCGCCTTCCCAGAACAGGTCCATATCCCTGTGTCAGCGCCATCCTTAGTACAGCTTCCCGCTTGCGCGCCCGTGCTAATTAGCGCTGTTGGCGCTACTACTAGCATGGCTGCGGTGAGTGCGCCGGTGGCAAGTTTGCGCGTTTGCGCGCCAATGGCATTGCCAATTTGCTGGCCAAGTTCAAGGGTTGGCGTGCAAATTGCAGTGCTAAGGCTGGGGGCAAAAGAAGCCAGCTGACCTTTGTATTTGGTAAGGCGTCCGCCGCGTAATAAGGTATCACGCAGGTGAGTTATGAAATGGTTGTTATTAGTAAGGCTAGAGTTTGCTGGGTTTTTACTAGTAGTGTTAGATTTCATGGGTTTTATCCTGAGTTTGTATGATTTTTTTGTTATTATACCGTTTTTTTTTGCTATGTACATCTAATTGCATATATCAATCCGATAACTAAAAAGATGACCCAGAGCAATTCATAATAATAAAAACACCTAATCATGCATTTGAGCATTGCAAATCAAATTAAACAGGCGGATCTCTTAACTTAACATGAAGTTATGACTGGCAAGTTCACAGCCATTGACAATAATACTTAACTCATGAATACCCACATAATAGCGCCTGGTTGATATAATTTTGAATGAATGAGACTTACTGACGGCTTTTTTCTGCTGGGTAATTTGTGCTTCTGATACTTTAAAAACTTTTTTTGATAAGCTGCCATTTTTCTTTAAAAACCCAATGGCATATTCAATCCGCAGCTTTCCCAGTTCAGGCTTATTAGTAGCCAGCACAAAAGAAAAATCTAGCCTATCGCCCAAACAAATAGATTTTTGTATTTCCAGCTTGGAAATATTAATATGTACTGGCTTAAAAAAACCAAACAAATTCATTATCTCGCTGTCGCCCTGCTTTAAAAGCGTGCGGCAAGCGTGTTTCACAATCCAATCTATTTCTGCGGTTTTACCAACCCATGTGTTGGCTATATTTTTTAATATTTTCGGATTGTCTTTAGAAATATCATTTAAATTATTGGCAACACTTCTGCGCACGTATTGACTTGTGTCGTTTTTTAATTTTTCCAAAATGGCCAAAACTGGCGCTGGATTTTTTTTGAATTCTGGCAATGCCATTGCCCACGGCAATCGAGGCCGGCAACCTTCTGAGGCCAATCTGCGCACATGATGATTACTTGAAAGCGCCCATTGATGCATTTGCAGCATCATTTTTGTATCGTATTTTTTGATAAAGGGCCGAACTGCAAACTCCGAGCTTGAATATTTCGTAAAATGCGCCAGTGCAACCATTGATGTTTTGTATTCATCCAAGCCATACAGCTCAACATAATCGGGGAAAATCATCGCCTCAAGCCCGCCAAACTTAGGCGCTATTGCGGTTAATATTTTGATAGCTGCTTGATAATTGGCAGGCAGATTTTTCTGCAAGGCAATGGCAATGTGCCTGATTCGCTGTTTAAGCTCTTTTTGATGCCATTCATTATCAAAAATAAATTGTTTAAATTTTTTGACATCAAACTCTGAATATTCACCCTCTAGTGCGCAAGATAACAATGCTATTAATTCTTGGTTATAGAGATTTTTTAGTAGCTGCGGCATGTTTTTTTAACTAAAAATAGCCTTAATGGCTTTTATAAATCTTATCTCGCCTGTTAACCTCAACAACGATTACGGTAGATTCTTTTTCAATAATTTTATAAATCAAACGATAACCAATTGAATGCAGTTTAATCTTGTAATACCCTTGGTAGTCTCCATGCAATCGATGTTTCTCTATCTTTGGATTTTTTAAGCGCAGTTTTAGTTATTTTTTGAACTTTTCTTTAGTATTAGAATTAAGTTTGCTAAATGCTTTAAGCGCTTTTGGCATAAATTGAAGCTTATAAATCATCAATATCTATATCTACAGCCTCAGACAGCTTCATTTTTTTAATACGACTCAAAGACTCTTTATCAGCTTTCATTTCTAATAATTCATTCAAAACTTTTGGCGGAACAAGATAAGAAACCAAATCTCCGTGATTAAAAATAGCTGTCAATTCATCCTTAGAATTTTCAATAATTCGACTCGGAGATTTTCTCAAATCAGAAATATTACTATAAAGAGGTGCATGATTAATATTCATAAATTACCTTAAAAGTGTACATATTTTTGTACCTTATTATATGCATTTTTTAGTGTTAATTATTAAATATTTTAAAAACGCCAAAAGGCTTTATGCAATAATGCCATTAACGTTAAGATTTCTAAGCGCCCTAAAAGCATTGAAAAACTTAAAATCCATTTGGCACTTTCACTGATTGAGCCGTAATTTTGCGCCACCTCGCCCAAACCCGGGCCCAAATTATTAATACTTGCTGCCGTGGCAGAAAAGCTGGTTACTTGATCCATGCCGGTGAACATTAAAGCGATCATAATGAAAACAAAAGCAATGACATATAATGAGAAAAAACCCCAAACTGAAACCAGCGTGCTTTGGGCAACGCTGCGCCGATTGAGTTTTATATTGATTTGAGCATTGGGATGAATAAATTTTTTGATTTCTTTCATGGCTAATTTGAACATCAGTAATATCCTAACGACTTTAATGCCGCCGCCTGTTGAACCAGCACAAGCGCCAACAAAACTTGAAAATATCAATATAACGGGCAAGATTAATGGCCAAAGTGAAAAGTTGCTTGAAGCAAAACCTGTGGTGGTTGCCATAGAAACGCTTTGGAAAATACCGTAGCGCAGCGCCTCTTCTAAGGTTTGGTAATAGCCGCTATTAAATAAATATACCGAAACAATTACAATCAACATACTCAGCATTAGTAGGTAGGTTTTGAATTCAGAGTCTTTAAAAAAAGCAAAAACATTTTTCTTGCGCCAGACAAAGAAATGCAAGGAGAAATTGATGCCTGCTAAAAACATAAACACCACAGCGACCAATTCAATTGCCATAGAGTCAAAATAGCCCATGGATGCATCATGGGTAGAAAATCCGCCAATCGCAACGGTTGAAAAGCTATGTCCAATCGCATCAAAAACGTCCATGCCAGCAAAATAATAAGCCAACGCACAAATCGCAGTAAAACTTAAATATATTTTCCACAGGGCTTTGGCGGTTTGGGTGAGTTTTGGGGTTAGTCGGTCTTTAGAGATGCCGCTAGACTCAGCGTGATAAAGCTCCATACCGCCCACACCAAGCATTGGCAAAATGGCTACTGCAAGCACAATAATGCCCATGCCGCCGAGCCATTGAAGCTGTTGGCGATAATACAAAATTGCCTTAGGCAAGTCGTCCAATCCTAATAAAACCGTCGCACCTGTGGTGGTAAGCCCTGACATTGATTCGAAAAATGCATCAGAAAAAGTCATGCTTAAAGATTCTGAAAGCAAGAATGGCGCTGTTGCAAATAATGATAATACCAGCCAAAAACTAACGACCACCAAAATACCTTCACGAATTCTAAAATCTTTGGTTGAATTTCTAAAGGGCAGATAAAGCAATAAACCGCTAATAAACGTTAGTGCAAAGGCTATAGCAAAAGAAAAGGCTTCATTTTCATGGTAAATAATATCAACCACAATCGGTGGCAATTGAGTCAAACTAAATACCATTAGCAGTAAACCAATGGTCTTAAAAACAATACTAAACTGCATAATGCGCCCTAATTAAAAGGATAAATTTAATCAAAATAGCCTTCGAACAATGCTTCAACTTCATGGATTTTATTAACGTCCGTTAACACCAATAATACGTGATCACCTTCTTCAATAGTCAATTTTCTTGATCCCATAATCACTTTATCATTACGCACAATAGAGCCTACCACCACGCCATCAGGCAGGTTAATTTGCTCAATGCTTTTGCCGACAACATCTGAATGATCTTTATCGCCATGCACAATCACTTCTATTGCTTCAGATTTTCCCTGACGCAAGGAGTGAACCATCATCGTATCACCTTTGCGAATGTGCGCCAAAATACCGCTGGTGGTAATTTGGTCTGGTGAAATAACCATGTCCACATCTTCGCTTTGCTCGGCCAAATCTTCATAAACATTGCGCTTAACCAATGCGATGGTTTTGTGTGCGCCCAAGCGCTTTGCCAAAATAGAGACAATGACGTTAATTTCATCAGAGTCGGTTAAGGCTAAAAATAAATCCGTATTTTCAATGCCCTCTTCTAATAGCAACTCTTCGTCAGAGGCGTTGCCTCGTAATATTAATGTGTCTTCTAACTCGTCTGCTAATTCTTGAACGCGTTTTTTATTCATTTCAATAATACGTACGCGATGATTTTTTTCTAAATGTTTAGCCAAATTAAGCCCAATACGACCGCCGCCAGCAATAATGATATTTTTATAAGGCTTATCAAGGCGTCTAAACTCCTTTAATACCTTAGAAACACTGGTTTTTTTGGTGACAAAATAAACCCGGTCACCGTCTTTAATCATGGTGTCGCCATAAGCAGGAATAGCCTGACCATTGCGATACAAAATAACAATGCGCATATCAATGTTAGGCAGGTGTTTATGCAGCTCCCTAATAGGATGACCAACAATTGGCGTGCCAGCATAAGCTTTGGTTTCAACCAACTGCACCAAGCCATTTTCAAATTCAAATACTTGTTCGGCGCCCGGCTCCTCTACCACGCGCTTAATATAGTCGGTCACCAAACCTTCAGGGGTAATAATAAAATCAATGGGGATGGCTGCATCGGAAAATAACTCTTCACGATGCAAATATTCTACGGTGCGCACGCGCGCAATTTTTTTGTCCACTTGATAAAGCGTGTGCGCCATTTGACAAGCAAGCATATTGCCTTCATCTGACTTGGTAACTGCAATCACCATATCCATGTTTCTAATATCTGCTTCTTCTAAAATATTCGGATAAGAGCCGTGACCGCAAATTGTTTTAATGTCTAAATGGCGTTGAAGACTGAACAGATTGGCTTCTTCTTTGTCAATAATAGTAATATCATTATCACTATCTGCACTTAAATATTTTGCCAACGTGGCGCCCACTTGACCTGCGCCTAAAATTAAAATTTTCATAACTAAGCCTTATTTTTATCAATACCCAAATCTTTAAGTTTTCGATACAAGGTTGTACGCTCCAGCCCTGCTTTAACTGCCACTGCAGCAATATTATAATTATTTTTTTGAAGATGATGATTAAAATACTCTTTTTCAAAAATGTTTCTAGCAACTTTAAGCGGCTGGTCAAAATCAATACCTGTAATACTGTTTTGATTATCTCTTGTGGCTTCATTAGATAACAATTTACGCACCAAAGGCAAAATGTCATGCAGGGGTTTTTTTAAAAAATCAACCGCGCCTAATTTAATCGCCCTAACCACATCTTTATGCTCTGCATGACCTGACATCATAACAATCGGGGTTAAAAATCCTGCACTGGTCCACTCTTCCAACAAGGACATGCCATCTTGTTTGGGCATCCACACATCCATCATCACTAAATCAAATGTCTGATTTTCAATCAAACGCTTAGCCTCTTGTGCATTGGCTGCGATGCTCACCTGATAATTAACATCTTCGAGCGTATCCATCATGGTTTCTGCATTAATACTTTCATCATCAATCACAAGAATTTTGCCGATTACATTTGTATTATTCATTGTCCTTTTTCTTCCTTTTTTTATGGATTTATTTTATGCTTGATAATCAAATTCAATGGTAATTTTAGCGCCCTGAGTTTTCGCATTAGAGGCAAAAATTCGCCCATCATGCTGCTCAATAATGTTTTGCACAATTGCCATTCCCAAGCCGCTACCCTTGACTTTGGTAGTTACATAAGGCTCAAACACTCGATCTAATACCGCCTCATCAAAACCCACGCCGTCATCAATAATACTCAAGCAAATCAGTTTTTTATCTGGGTTGTATCGAGTCATGATATTAACCGTAATTGCTTGATCTGGAATGGCCGCTTCAGCTGAATTTTTAACCAAATTAATCAACACTCTTGACAAGCTGATTGGGTCTAGTAGTAAGGGCGGAATATCATTGGCCAAATCAAAGGTTAGGTTTAGGTCTTTTTGCGCATCATACAAAGAGATTGACTGATTAATAATCGCGTTCAAATTATTCATCTTGCGCTGAATTTGCGGCGTATTGGCGTAGTCCGCAAAAGCGCTAACCATCAAATCCATAGACTTCACTTGATCAATAATGGTATTGGTGGTTTTATTAATGACTTCTAAATCTCGACCTTTCAAAGTGTCCATGAATCGATTACGCAGGCGCTGCGCTGAAAGCAAAATTGGCGTTAATGGGTTTTTAATTTCGTGCGCCATACGTACAGCTACTTCGCCCCAAGCGGCTTTTTTCTGAGCACGATTTAGCTTGGAAATATCTTTAATAATAACCACATAACCCAGTGTTTTATCTTGGCTTTCAAGCATTGCGCCCTGACAAGACAATAACAAGTGCCGGTCTGCAAAATTGAGCTCAAGTTCTTCATTCCATTCACTGTTTTGCGCCTCAAACTTTTTAGTTATCAGGGTAAATAAAGCGCTTAATTCAGAATACTGCTTAGGGATCTCTGCGTAATTCTTGCCAACAAAACTCTGCTCATTTGCAATATCAAACATTTTTCCAATAATTAGATTAATCAGGCGAATTTTCTTGTTTTTATCCAGCGCAATAACGCCATACGAATATTTCAAAATGGTTTCTAAATATAGATTATGGGTATTTAGACCTTCTTTGGAGGTTTTGATTTGCTCAGACATGATATTAAACTGCTCAATCAACAGGCGCACATCATCGCTATTTTTGCTCTGCTCAATGCGCACGTCGTAGTTACCTTTGGCAATTTCTCGAGTTGCAATGGATAAATTGTTAAGCGGTCTCATGAGTTTTTCAATCATGCGAAAAACCAACATTAACACGCTTAATACAGCTAATAATACGGTTGATGAAAAATCAATCATAAAACGTTTTTGAGTAATCGAAGTGTTTAAATCAAATTCAATATTTTTGGTCCTTTCGGTAAAGGCCTCAACTTGGGATAAAAATCCTAATAGCCCAGGATCTGCTGCATAAACAACATCTACCACAAAAAAGTTTTTGCTTGCAACTCGAGTTAAATAACGCATTGACATCTTAACTTGAATGACGTTAGTATTGCTGTCTTCATTAATAGTGCGCGGCTGAGAACCGGGCAACGGCTGCTCTTCAACCGCCATACAATTAGAAATATCAGCCGTTTTAGCAATAATTTCTTCTTTATCGTCTAACAAGGTGATTTGACAAGCCCAACCTTTATCAACCAGCCCTTCCAAAAAGATTTGCATACTGGTCTGATAATTATCAGCATCTTTTTTAAAATCACCAAAAGAAGTAATGAGTGTCAATAAACGCTCTGTTTGCTGCGTATAACGCTCATTTCTAACCGCTTGTATGCCTTCATAAAGCCCATCAACCTGCTGGATAAAATTTTTACTAAAGGCGTCAAACGTTTTTTCAGAGTCAGCCACATTATTTTGAATAGTCTGAAAAGAAAACACATAAAAAGACAGCACTGGCAAAATCACCAACATGGGTACAATTTTAATAAACGACCAAGTAAATTTCGAGCCCATAATATTATGACCCATGTCGCGCTTAAGGCGCCTGACATCGGTATAAATGTAATATATGGCAAATAAACTTAAAGCAACATTATAACCCACTAAATGCGCCCACCAATGTTCGATTAAATGCGGATTTAGGCCTAGATAAAACGTACCTGAAATGGACAATAAAAATACCGAAGTCCAAAACCAAGCTGGCGGCGTTTTTGTAAAATTTTTAGATTGTCGATCGGTCATTGGTTTGTATTTAAAATTGCTTATGTAAAAACATCTACTGGAGAATTAAGCAGAATTATCTCATAAATATACCCGCAGTAACATAACTTGTTGCTAAAATACAACAATGGAAATTACAGGTGCAATTCACCCCTTAAAAGGGCATTAAAAACAATGAAACACCCAAAGCAGCATTTTTTATCCAAAAAATTTCCAAATAGTCGGCCATTTTTCTTATTTTTGGATAAAAAAAGCACCTTTTTCTATATTTCCCAAATTACAGCGGACTAATAACAGCAAACGCCAATGATTAAAACCCAGCAACAACTTGAGCATTTTTTAGATTCTATAAAGTCACAAACTCATCTGGCAATCGACACTGAATTCAAACGGGTTGATACTTTCTACCCTATTTTGTGCTTGGTGCAAATTGCCACAAAAAGCGCCACCGATTGCATTGATGTGCTGGCGATTGAAAATCTAGAGCCGCTTTTTGACAAACTTTACCAGCCAGACACGCTGTGGATTGTGCATTCAGCGCGCCAAGATATTGAAGCGTTGTACTATCTATCCAATCGTCTTCCTAATCAATTATTTGATACGCAAATTGCTGCTCAATTTTTAAATTATCCGGCGCAAATATCCTATCAAAAAATCACCGAATTATTGCAAGGTGTGCTGTTAGATAAAGCTTATACTCGACTTGATTGGACCATGCGGCCGCTGCCTGATGAAGCCATTGAATACGCACTAGATGACGTGCGTTATTTACTTAAAAATTACCAACAGCTGGAAGCGCAATTAAACGCTGAAAAAAAATTAGACTGGCTGATGGCTGAGGGCGCTGATTTAGCTGATATCAATCTATATTTGCCAAAGTTAGACTGCGCTTGGCAAAAAATAAAAGGCCTATCAAGACTGCCTAAAAGCAGCCACCAAAAAGCTGCGCTACTCGCCGCTTGGCGTGAATCATGCGCCATAACTAGCAACAAACCCAGAAAATGGATTATGACTGATGAAAAGCTCATCAACTATTGCCTTAAAAAGGAAAAATTATCAGCTCAGGCGAACGCCGCATTTAATGCGTTTTTATCCCAGCAGCCAGCGCCAATTGAAACTCGCATTCAAATCGATAATCACCAGCCACTGAATAAAAGTGAAAAAATACAAAAAAATGAACTGCAAAAACTCATCCAAAAAATTGCACTTCAGTATAATCTAGACGAAACATTAATTGCTAATAGCAAAACATTAATCAAAAATATTCGCGGCGATTCATCGGTTAAATTTTTAACTGGCTGGCGCTATCATATTTTAAAAAAGGAGTTAGAAAATGCAAAATAGTCTTAAGCCCGTTACTGCAGGCAACCTACCTGACGAAGTGAATGTCATTATTGAAATCCCAGCCATGTCATCACCGGTTAAATACGAAATTGACAAAGAAACCGGCGCCATGTTTGTGGATCGTTTTATCTCAACGCCGATGTTCTACCCGTGCAATTACGGCTTTGTACCTGAAACCCTAGCAGATGACGGCGATCCAGCTGACGTATTGGTTATTACCCCTTATCCACTAATTCATGACGCTGTTATTACGGTAAGACCTATTGGCGTTTTGCGCATGACTGATGAAGCTGGCAAGGACGCAAAAATCCTAGCAGTGCCAATCGACAAACTCTGCAAATCTTATCGCGATATTAAATGCATTGATGATGTTGGCGCAACGCTTAAAGATCAGATTGAACATTTTTTCCGTTATTACAAGGATTTAGATGATGGCAAATGGGTTGAAATTGATGGCTGGGGCGACGCTGCAGAAGCTAAAAAAGAATTACAAGAATCTTTTGATGCTTATAAAAAATAACCTTTGAGCAAAACTGCCAATCATTTTCAAATAATTGGCGGCAATCATCGCGGTAGAAAATTTAACTTTGTTGATGCACCTGGACTAAGGCCCACGCCTAATAAAGTTCGAGAAACTTTGTTTAATTGGATTCAATTTGAATCCAATAACGCTGTTTTTTTGGATTTATTTGCAGGCAGTGGCGCTCTGAGTTTTGAGGCGCTTTCTCGCGGCGCTAAACAAGTTGTAAGCATTGAAAAAGATTTTAATGCTTTTCAAAATTTAGCCAAAAATCAAAAAATATTAAACCTCAATAACATTGAGATTATTAATATTGACGCATTGAATTTTTTAAATAAAAAACCTTCAAAACCCTTCGATTTTATTTTGCTAGACCCGCCTTTTCATAAAAATATTCTTAAAAAAACCTTGAGCCAGCTCTCAAAAACTGGTTTTTTAACCTCAGGTTGTCAAGTATATTTAGAATCTGAATTTGAAATAACAGCAGATTTTTTATCTGCAGAAATTTCGCAAAAAATTAAAATCAACAAACAAAAATGCTCAGGGCAAGTGCATTATTGCTTAATTGAGGTATTATAGATCTCAGCATTTTTTAAAAAACCCCCTGGCGATTTGGCAGCGCCTTTTATTCAAAATTGACTCATAATTATGACAAAAACAATTGCAATTTATCCCGGCTCGTTTGATCCAATTACCAATGGCCATATTGATTTAATCAAGCGTGCCAGCAAATTATTTGATGAAGTTATTATTGGCATCACCCAAAACAGCAAAAAACCGGCTTTTTTGAGTATTGATGAGCGCATCAGTGTTGCCAGTGAAACTTTGAGTGATATTAACAACATTAAAGTCATGGGTTTTAATACCTTATTGGTTGACTTTGCCAGTGCACAGAATGCTCAGGTGATTTTGCGCGGCTTGCGCGCGGTGAGTGATTTTGAGTATGAATTTCAACTCTCAGGCATGAACAAACATCTAAACCCTACTATCGAGACTTTGTTTATGACGCCCGCAGAACAATACGCCAATATCTCGTCCTCATTGGTGCGCGAAATTTTATCCCTCGGCGGTGACGTTAGTCACTTTGTGCCAAAATCAGTCGAAGCGCTAATCAAACAAAAACTATAAAAAAATCTTTGCATGGCTAGCGCTTGCTTGCCTACATGTAAAATTTTTATCGATTTTTATTTTTTCTCTTTAGTGCTTGAAATAAAAGCGCGCATCCCTATATAGAGCTCATATCAAATTATAAGGAGTAAAAAATGTCAAAAATTATCGGTATTGACTTAGGAACAACCAATTCATGCGTGGCCATTATGGATGGCGGCAATATTAAAATTATTGAAAATTCTGAAGGCGATCGCACCACCCCATCAATCGTTGCTTTCCCTAAAGATTCTGAAGAAGTATTAGTGGGTCAGTCAGCCAAACGTCAAGCAGTCACCAATCCTGAAAACACGCTTTACGCCATTAAACGTTTAATTGGTCGCCGTTTTGATGAAGAAGCGGTGCAAAAAGACATCGACTTAGTGCCCTACAAAATTGTTAAAGCTGACAATGGCGACGCTTGGGTTGAGGTCAAAGGCAATAAAATGGCAGCGCCTGAAATTTCAGCCAAAATCATTGGCAAAATGAAAAAAACAGCCGAAGATTATTTAGGCGAAACAGTTACTGAAGCGGTTATTACGGTGCCTGCTTACTTTAACGATTCACAACGTCAAGCAACCAAAGATGCGGGCAAAATTGCAGGTTTAAATGTTAAGCGTATTATTAACGAGCCAACCGCAGCGGCGCTGGCGTATGGCGTTGACAAATTGGTCGGTGATAAAACCGTTGCTGTATATGATTTAGGCGGCGGCACATTTGACGTTTCAATTATTGAAATGGAAGACATTGATGGTGAAAAACATTTTGAAGTGTTATCAACCAATGGCGACACCTTCTTAGGCGGTGAAGATTTTGATCAAAGAATTATTTCTTACTTGGTAGAAGAGTTTAACAAAGAGCAAGGCGTTAATCTTAAAAATGATCCAATGGCATTACAGCGCCTCAAAGAAGCAGCAGAAAAAGCTAAGATTGAGCTTTCTTCGTCAGAGCAAACTGAAGTTAATTTGCCCTACGTTACCGCAGATGCTTCAGGTCCTAAACACATGAACATTAAAATCACGCGCGCCAAACTTGAATCTTTAGTCGAAGATTTAATTCAGCGTTCAATTGATCCTTGTCAAATTGCACTGGACGACGCTAAGCTTTCAGCCAGTGACATTGATGAAGTGATTATTGTTGGCGGCTCGACGCGTATGCCTAAAGTACAAGAAAAAGTTAAAGAATTTTTTGGCAAAGAGCCTAAAAAAGACGTTAACCCTGATGAAGCAGTTGCCATGGGCGCAGCAATTCAGGCGGGTGTGCTGGGCGGCGATGTTAAAGATGTATTATTACTCGACGTAACGCCACTGTCTTTAGGTATCGAAACCATGGGCGGCGTAATGACCAAATTGATTGAGAAAAATACCACCATTCCTACCAATGCAGCGCAAACATTCTCAACCGCGGCAAACAACCAATCAGCTGTTACCGTGCACGTCTTGCAAGGCGAGCGTGAAATAGCCAGCGCCAATAAATCACTCGGTCAGTTTAATTTAGAAGGCATTGATGCTGCGCCTAAGGGTCAGCCGCAAATTGAAGTCACTTTAGACATTGATTCTGATGGCATTTTGAATGTCTCTGCTAAGGATAAAACCACCGGAAAAGAGCAATCAATTACCATTAAAGCCTCATCAGGCTTGAGCGATGAAGAAGTTCAAAACATGATTAAAGATGCTGAAGCGAATGCAGATGAAGATAAAAAATTCCAAGAATTAGCCACCACTAGAAATATGGCCGATTCTTTGATTCACTCAACCAAGCAATCGTTAGAAGACCTTAAAGAGGAAGTTTCTGAGGACGAAAAAACAGCCATTGAAGCGGCTATTACTGAGCTAGAAGCAGCCATTAAAGGTGATGACAAGAGCGCAATTGATGAAAAATCTCAAGCACTCACTTCAATCGCACAACCTTTAGCACAAAAAGCACAAGAAAAAGCCGGTGCAGCGCAAGGTAATGCCAGCGAAGCTACCGATGCTAGTGATGATGTGGTTGATGCAGATTTTGAAGAAGTCAAAGACGATAAGTAATCTTTAAAATTTAAACCCATAGCCTTCTTCAAATCTCAAGTATTTGAAGAGGGTTTTTTAATTTTACGAAAAGGTAGTTATGTCACAAAAAGATTATTACGACATTCTAGGCGTTGACAAAAACGCAGACACAAAGCAAATTAAAAAAGCTTACAAGCGTTTGGCCATGAAGCATCATCCAGATCGAAATATAGATGATAAAGCGGCGGCAGAAAAAAAGTTTAAAGAAATTCAAAAAGCTTACGGCATTTTATCTGACGATCAAAAACGCCAAGCCTACGATCAATTTGGCCATGCGGGTGTTGATGGCAGTGCAGGTGGCGGCTTTTCAGGCGGCGGCGGTTTTGGCGGTGGCGGTGGTGGTTTTGGTGATATCTTTGGTGATATCTTTGGCGGTGGCGGGCCCAGACAAGCAGACAATCATGGCTCGGATTTACGCTACGATTTAGAAATCGACCTAAAAGAAGCGGCCGAAGGCTCAACGGTTAAAATTCGCATCCCTAAAAATGAAAAATGCAAGCCTTGCTCAGGATCAGGCGCCAAACCTGGTACCAGCGTTAAAACTTGCGCCTCTTGTGGGGGCGTTGGTCAAGTGCAAATGCAGCAAGGATTTTTTACCGTGCAAAGACCTTGTCCAACCTGTTCTGGAACTGGCTCAAAAATTGAATCACCGTGCATCTCTTGCCGGGGCCAGGGCGTGGTGCGTAAACAAAAAACCTTATCGGTTAAAATTCCAGCCGGAGTTGACACTGGCAATCGCATTCGTTTAAGCGGCGAAGGCGAAGCTGGCGTTCGCGGCGGACAAAATGGTGATTTGTATGTTGAAATACACGTCAAGCCTCATGAAATTTTCCAACGTGAAGGTAATGATTTATACTACGAAGTGCCGATTGACTTTGTTGTTGCGACGCTTGGCGGCGCTATTGAAGTGCCAACTTTAAACTCAAAGCTAAAAATAAAAATACCCGCAGGCACTCAAACTGGCAAACAGTTTAGAATTAGAGGCAAAGGTGTTACTGCAATTCGCCATGGCGGCACGGGTGATTTGATTTGCCAAGTAAAAATAGAAACGCCGGTTAATTTAAACAAAAAACAAAAACAATTGTTGGAAGAATTTTCAGGTTTATGCGGTAAAAAACATCACCCTGAATCAGACTCTTTTTTTGGTAAAATGAAATCATTCTTTGAATAAATATAAAGATCTAACCACAGGAAAAACATGAAAATTAGGCAAATTAAAGCAAGAGAAATCCTTGATTCCAGAGGCAATCCAACTGTTGAAGCGGATGTTATTTTAGATGATGGCACGATTGGCAGTGCGATGGTGCCATCAGGCGCTTCCACCGGTCAGCGCGAAGCCTTGGAGCTGCGTGACGGCGACAAATCTCGTTATTTAGGCAAAGGCGTTTTAAAAGCGGTAGAATTTGTCAATACAGAAATCAATGAAACTCTGATTGGATTTGGCATTGAAGACCTTGGCAAAATTGACCAAGCAATGATTGATCTTGATGGTACGCCAACTAAATCACGCCTAGGTGCTAATTCTATTTTAGCCGTTTCACTGGCTGCTGCTCATGCTAATGCAAACAGACAACACAAGCCATTGTATGACTCTTTAGACCAAGGTGATGACTACAAATTGCCCGTACCAATGATGAACATCATTAATGGCGGTGAGCATGCAAATAACAACGTTGATATTCAAGAATTTATGATTATTCCAGCAGGCGCGCCCAATTTCAAAGAAGCTTTGCGTTATGGCGCTGAAGTATTTCACAATCTAAAATCTGTATTAGAAGCCAAAGGATTAAACACCGCTGTTGGCGATGAAGGCGGCTTTGCACCTGACTTAGCTTCAAACGAAGAAGCTCTTAAGGTGATTTTAGAAGCCATTAAAAATGCAGGCTACGAAGCAGGAAAAGATATTTTTATTGGTATTGATGCAGCAAGCTCTGAGTTTTACAAAGATGGAAAATACAATTTAGCCTCTGAAAATAAATCATTATCTTCAGAGCAGTTTGTTGATTATCTGGCTAACTGGGTTGAAAACTACCCCATTATTTCGATCGAAGATGGTATGGATGAAAATGATTGGAACGGTTGGGACTTGCTTACTAAAAAAGTCGGCGACCAAGTGCAACTCGTTGGTGATGATTTATTTGTCACTAATAGTGAAATCCTCAAGCAAGGCATTGATAATAACATTGCCAATTCAATCTTAATCAAAGTCAATCAAATTGGCACGCTGACCGAAACCTTTGCGGCCATGAAAATGGCTAAAGAAGCCGGTTATACTGCAGTTATGTCACATCGATCTGGTGAAACCGAAGACACAACCATTGCTGATTTAGCGGTAGCAACAGGTTGCGGGCAGATTAAAACAGGCTCTTTGTCACGCTCAGATCGCTTGGCAAAATACAACCGCTTGTTGCGCATTGAAGAAGAGCTTGGCGCTAAAGCAATTTACCCAGGACTTGATGCTTTTAAGCATTTAAATTAAACTAGCAGTTAATTTATTTAATCAAATAACCGATTGGAATCACTCTCAACTTTATGGCTTAGTCTTATACTGTTTAGCCTAATACTGGCCTCTGCGTTTTTTTCTAGCACAGAAACTTCGATGATGGCTATCAATCGCTACCGTCTAAAAGTTTTAAGCAAAACCAGCAAAAATGCCAGACGCACTGAGCATTTATTAAAAGACACTGATCAGCTTATTGGTACGATTTTATTAGGCAATAATTTTGTTAATATTTTTGCCGCAAGTATCGCCACCATTTTGGCTATTAAACTCTGGGGAGAAGGCTCGATTGTTTGGGCGTCGTTAACTCTTACCTTTGTGATTTTAATCTTTGCAGAGACCACGCCGAAAACTTTTGCCGCCAAAAACCCTGAAAAAATTGCCCTACCTGCTTCTATCATTATTGCTGCGTTAATAAAAATTTTCAAGCCGTTTGTTTGGCTAATTGCGCAAATATCCAAGATTATTCTTAAATTATTTGGTATTAACAGCCATCAAAAAAATCAAAATATTAGCTCAGAAGAGCTGCGCATGGTGGTGAATGACGCTGCGCCAATTATTGCTTCGAATTATCAAAAAATGCTGCTTAATATTATTGATTTAGAAAAAGTCAATGTTGAAGACATTATGATTCCTCGGCATGAATTAATTAGCGTTGATATCAACAATCCTGGGGAAATTATTAAACAACTTGAGCGCACTCAGCACACTCGCCTGCTGACTTACGACACGTCAAGTGACAACATTACTGGGGTTTTACATGTGCGTAATGTTGTTAATTTATATGCCAAGGGAGAATTCAATATAGACAACGTATTGGCTCTGGTGCGCAAGCCTTATTTTGTTCCTGAAGGCACTTCACTGGCACATCAACTTGAGCATTTTCAGGCTCAAAAAAGACGCTTAGGGCTGGTGGTTGACGAGTATGGCGAGGTGCGTGGTTTGATTGTTTTAGAAGATATTTTAGAAGAAATCGTTGGACAATTTACCTCCAACCAAAGTGAAAATATTGATGAAATTAGTTTGCAAAAAGATGGCAGTTATTTGGTCGATCCAAGAATTAGCGTACGCGAACTTAATGCCATGCTTAATATTAACTTATCGGTTGCTAAAGCAAAAACTTTAAATGGTCTTATTTTAGAAGAATTGCAAACTATTCCAAAACGAGATGTCAGTCTTAAAATCGACATGTTATTAATTGAAATTATACAAATTTCAAATCAAACCATTAAGTTGGTAAAACTGAGTAAATTAAATTAAAGGCTTTCGCCCATACGCACCACCTGACCTGCGCTTAAATTTAAACTGTTATCTTGATTTGGCATTAACATAATTACCGTTGAACCCATATTAAAGCGCCCCAATTCCTCGCCTTTTTTCAGCTCAATATTCTGCTCGGTATAATCAAAATGTTGTATTTTTTGCTGATATGGCGGATTAATTTGCCCCGCCCAAACGGTTTGCATAGAGCCTACAAAAATAGCACCCACCAAAACAAACGCGCATAAGCCAAACTGCGTTTGAAAATAACAAACCACGCGCTCGTTTCGCGCAAATAAATTATCCACCCCTTCAGCGGTTGTTTTGTTAACAGAAAACAAGTCTCCCGGAATATAATCCATCGAGACCAATTTGCCATCATACGGCATATGAATGCGATGATAATCTTTTGGCGATAGATAAATCGTGGCAAAAAACCCTGCATCAAATTGATCTGAACGATGATCTTCGGCTAGAAGCGCTGAAACTGTATAGTAATGATTTTTAGCCTGAAAAATAGTTGCATGGCTTATTTTTCCTGCTTGAGACACGGCGCCATCCACAGGGCAAATAATCGCACTGCTGGCAATTGGCCTAGCATTGGGCTTGAGCGCACGGGTAAAAAAATCATTGAAGCTTGTATATTCTTCTACTCGCTCCCTTTGCGCCTCAGACAGATTAACCCCGTAAGATTTGACAAACCAATGGGTGAATTTATTTTTTAGCCAAGTCTTTTCCAGTCGTGCAAAGCGAAACATAAGTTTGGATAACGCGTGCTGCGGAATAACATGTTGCCACCAAGTCATAATGCCAGCTTAATTGCTTAATTTAGATTGAATAAACGCCAAAGCATCCGCATACTTCACTTCAAGTTTATCGGCGTTATTACGCGCCTTATACTCAATATTACCATTATCAGCATGGGTATCGCTTAAAACCATTCTATGCGGAATACCCAACAACTCTGAATCAGCAAACATAATGCCCGCGCGCTCTTTGCGATCATCCAATAAAACCTCTATGCCTGCATCTAAACATTGCTGATAAAGGTTGTCTGCCAGCTCTTTGACTCTGGTTGATTTATTATAATTAATCGGCACAATCACCAACTGAAATGGCGCAATTGATTCAGGAAAGATAATGCCGCGATCGTCAAAATTTTGCTCAATCGCAGCAGCAATAACCCGAGTCACGCCAATGCCGTAACAGCCCATCGTAGTAATCACAGCCTTGCCCGACTCGCCAATTACATTAGCCTTCATGGCTTTTGAGTATTTATTACCCAATTGGAAAATATGGCCCACTTCAATGCCGCGTTTAATAATCAACTGACCTTTACCGTCAGGAGAATCATCGCCTTCAATCGCGTTGCGCAAATCTGCCTCAATCAGTTCAATGTTTTGCCAATTAGCGCCGCTCAAGTGTTTGTCCCATTCATTGGCGCCGCACACAAAGTTTTGTAATGCGGCGGCTGAATAATCAACCAATAAATCAATTTCTAAGCCTTTAACGCCAATAAAGCCTTTTTTTAGGCCTAATGTTTTAATTTGCTCATCAGTGGCCAATTCAAATTCACCTAACAAATTGTGCGCTTTAACTTCATTCAGTTCGTGATCACCCCTAAGAGCAATGGCTTTAAAGCCTTTTAAGGTTTTGACAATTAAAGTTTTAATGCAGCTTGAAGGTTCAACTGATAGATATTCAGCTACTTCCTTAATGCTGGTTTTTTTCTTGGTAAGTACAATTGATTCTTGAGCCAAAGGCGCGTCAATTTTTGTTTGTTTGTTAAAGGTTACTTTTTCAATGTTAGCTGCATAATTTGACTCATTTGAAAAACAAATTGCATCCTCGCCAGAATCAGCCAAAACATGAAACTCATGTGAGCCGTCGCCACCAATAGAGCCAGAATCAGCCAATACTGAGCGATAATCAAGCCCCAAACGATCAAATATATTGCAATAAGCCTGATGCATTAAATCGTAAGTTTGTTGCAATGAATCTTGGTCTAGATGAAAAGAATAAGCATCTTTCATAATAAATTCACGCGAGCGCATAACCCCAAATCTAGGGCGAATTTCATCTCTAAACTTGGTTTGCACTTGATAAAAACTCATCGGCAATTGTTTATAACTGCGAATATACTGCGCCGCTATATGGGTAATAACTTCTTCATGGGTTGGCCCCATACAAAATTCACGGCCGTGGCGGTCTTTAAAGCGCAATAACTCTGGACCGTACTCACCCCAGCGCCCTGATTCTTGCCAAAGCTCTGCCGGCTGAGTAACAGGCATAAGCACTTCTTGTGATCCAGTTTTATCCATTTCTTGGCGAATAATGGCTTCAACTTTTTTAAGCACTCGCACGCCCATCGGCAGGTATGAATATAAACCTGAAGCCAGCTTAGAGATTAGCCCAGCTCGAATCATTAATTGATGCGAGATAACTTGCGCATCGTTCGGCGCTTCTTTTTGGGTTGGAATTAATAATTGTGTGGTTTTCATATAAAATGAAGCTGATGATTTTAAGTAATTGCACTAATTTTACCCGAGCGGCCGTATTATGATTGAGATTCAAACACTATTAATTTACGTTATTCCAGTTTTGTTTGCCATTACCGTGCATGAGGTTGCTCACGGCTGGGTTGCCTCTTTATTAGGCGATCACAGCGCCCGAATGATGGGCAGATTAACGCTTAATCCTATCAAACATATTGATCCTGTGGGTACGATTTTGGTGCCTGCCTTTTTGTATTTTACCGCTGGGTTTGTTTTTGGCTGGGCCAAGCCCGTACCGGTTAACTTTAATGCTTTAAGATCACCAAAAAAAGACATGCTTTGGGTTGCTGCTGCCGGACCTATTAGCAATTTTTTAATGGCCCTGCTGTGGCTGATTATTATCCTTATTGCAATCAACACTAACTCACAATTTTTAGCAGATATGGCGCAAGTTGGCGTTCAAATTAACTTATTATTAGCGGTATTAAATTTACTGCCGCTGCCGCCACTTGATGGCGGGCGAGTGGTCAGTTCACTCTTGCCGCCAAAACTCTCATACCAATACGACCAACTTGAACCTTACGGCTTGTTTATCTTATTGGGTTTGCTGTTTTTGGGCGTTTTTAAAACGGTTATTTTGCCGATTGTAGCGT
This sequence comes from Gammaproteobacteria bacterium, assembly GCA_965222625.1. Taxonomy (GTDB): domain Bacteria; phylum Pseudomonadota; class Gammaproteobacteria; order PS1; family Pseudothioglobaceae; genus Thioglobus_A. The sequence continues at coordinate 755,401 of OZ244962.1, forward strand.
TAATTCAGCGCTGGGCTTACGCACTCGTTGGGCTGATTTAAAACCTACTTACGAAGAGCAGCTAACGCTCAATCCTTGTGCCCACTTTGGCGTCTTTTGAGCATATTTTTCAAAGCCAATATGTTCATCAAAAGGCGCGCTCAACAAATCAAATAAAGTACTAATTTTGCTGTATTTTTGTTGGTCTTGCGCCTGCCTAATGGCCTCTTCTGCCAGATAATTTCGCAGAATAAATTTAGGATTAATGGCGTTCATGAGCTCAGCTCGATTGCTAATATCCTCTTGAGAAATTCTTTTATGGTAGCGTTCAATCCAACTTGAGAATGAGTCATCTTTAGCAAACTCATTAAGATTTGACAGATTTCTAAATGAATTGGTATAGTCTTTTTTGTGCGCCTGCAAAAGATTTAAAAACTGGTTAATCAATTGATGGTCGCCTTCATCTTTTTGGGTTAAGCCAAATTTTTGACGCATTAAACTTGAATAAGTTTTAATTAATTCTTGTTCATACGTTTTTAAAATATTTTTTGTTTGTTTGGCATTAATTAAACTGGATAAAGCCTCAAGCAAGCGGGTTAAATTCCACAGCCCAATACCTGGCTGCTGGTCAAATGCATAACGCCCTTCATGGTCAGAATGATTACAGATAAATTGCGTATTGTAAGCTTCTAAAAAACCAAATGGACCGTAGTCAATGGTTAGGCCAAGGATTGACATATTATCGGTATTCATCACCCCGTGGGCAAAACCTTGCGCTTGCCATGAGGCGATCATAACCGCAGTACGTTTTACCACCTGCGTTAACCAATCAACATAAATATCAGCGCCTTTAAGATCGGGAAAATGATGTTCAATGACAAAATCAGCCAACTGCTTAACTTGCACCGTTTGTCCGCGAGAGGCGAATAATTCAAAATGCCCGAAACGAATATGCGTGGGTGCTACGCGCATCACAATGGCGCCTTTTTCTAATTGCTCTCGGTGCACTGGCGTTTGACTTCCAATCAAACTCAAAGCTTGTGTCGTGGCAATATTAAGCCCTTGCATGGCCGCAGAGCAAAGATACTCACGAATAGAAGAGCGCAGTACCGCGCGTCCATCTGCATGGCGCGAATAAGGCGTGGACCCTGCACCTTTGAGAGAAAGCTCGTGATTGTTAATTTGCCCGACTAAGCAAGAACGGCCATCGCCCAGCTGAGGGTTAAAATATCCAAATTGATGACCCGCATAAATACTGGCTACAGGCGTTGTGTTGTTAAATTTAATCTCGCCATTAGTAATTTTAAGCAGCTTCGCATCACTCAGGGTTAACCCTAGCTGATTATATAAATCAATATTTTTATGAATTAAAAATGCTTGATCTAAAGGTTGGGTTGATATTGGCGTAGAAAAGTCACTGCCTAGTTTGGCAAAATCAAACATCACTTTAGCTTAATTTTTGCCTAAGAAGCTGGTTTAATAATTTAGGATTGGCTTTGCCTTGCGTAGCTTTCATTGCTTGACCGACAAAAAAACCGAGGATTTTTTCATTACCTGATTTAAATTGCTCAACTTGCGGCGCATTATTGGCAATAATTTCATCAACAATGGCTTCAATTGCGCCCGTATCGCTCATTTGTTTAAGGCCTTTAGACTGAATAATTTCGTCCGCAGAACCTTCGCCCTGCCACATTGCCTTAAAGACATCTTTGGCAATTTTTCCAGAAATACTGTCGTCTCCAATGCGAGTTATCAATTGAGATAAGTTTTGAGCAGTTACCCGTGATTGTTCGATTTCCAATTGGTCTTTGTTGAGTAAAGCGGACAATTCTCCCATTACCCAATTGGCACATAATTTGACATTTTTTTCATTGCCTTTGAGTGTTGCTTCAAAATAATCTGCCAGTGATTTTTGTGAGGTTAATACGTCCGCATCGTATTCATTAAGTCCAAATTGGGTGATAAATCTTGCCTTTTTTTCAACTGGAAGTTCTGGCAGGTCTGCCTTAATTTGCGCCATCAATGCATCGCTAATTTCAACGGGTAATAAGTCAGGATCAGGAAAATAACGATAATCGTTTGCTTCTTCTTTGGAGCGCATGGAGCGCGTTTCATGCTTAACTGCATCGTACAGGCGCGTCTCTTGAACGATAGCGCCGCCCTCTTCCAAAATGTCTTGCTGGCGCTGCACCTCAAGATTAATGGCGCGCTCTAAAAATTTAAATGAATTGATGTTTTTAAGCTCTGCGCGCGTGCCTAATTCTTTTTGCCCCATTGGGCGAATCGAAACATTGGCATCACATCGAAACGAGCCTTCTTGCATGTTGCCATCGCAAATACCAATATACTGCACCAAAGCATGAATTTTTTTAGCGTAGGCGACCGCCTCAACAGCGCTGCGCATATCAGGGTCAGAAACAATTTCAAGTAGCGGTGTGCCCGCACGGTTTAAATCAATCGCGGTATATTCGTTAAACATATCATGGATTGATTTTCCAGCGTCCTCTTCTAGATGCGCGCGCGTAATACCCACTACTTTTATAGCGCCATCAACGCTAATATCAATCTCACCTTCGCCAACAATCGGCAAGTCCATTTGTGAAATTTGATATCCTTTAGGTAGGTCAGGGTAAAAATAATTTTTACGATCAAAAATATTACGCTGATTAATATGTGCACCCACAGCTAGGCCAAACTTAATGGCTTTATTAACCGCTTCAACGTTGAGCACTGGCAAAACCCCTGGAAGCGCTAAATCAACTGCACAAGCTTGAGAATTTGGCGCTTGACCAAACTTGGTGGAGGCAGATGAAAAAATCTTGGATTTGGTATTAAGTTGCGCGTGGATTTCCAGGCCAATGACTGTTTCCCATTCCATCTTAATTCTCCTGCGGCATTTTTGCATGCCAATCAGTTTGTACTTGGAATTGATGCGCAATATTAAGCAGCTTTGACTCAGACCAATAGTTGCCAATGAGTTGCAATCCAACTGGTAATTTTTTTGAAAATCCAGCAGGAATACTCATTGCTGGCAAGCCTGCAAGGTTTGCACTTAACGTATAAATATCAGCCAAGTACATTGATACCGGATCTTTGACTGAGCCTAAATCAAAAGCAGTTGTTGGCGAAACCGGACCCATAATGACATCTACCTCATTAAAAGCCTTGCTAAAATCTTCGCTAATTAAATGGCGGGTTTTTTGCGCTTTGAGATAATAAGCGTCATAATAACCGGCTGACAAAGCGTACGCACCTATCATGATGCGGCGCTTTACTTCTGGGCCAAAAGCCTGCGAACGCGAGCGTAAATAAAGATCTTCTAAATTTTTTGGGTTGTCACACCGATAGCCATAACGCACGCCATCTAAACGAGATAAATTTGACGAGCATTCACACGGCGCAACAATATAATAAGTCGGAATAGCGTAAGCCGAATTGGGCAGTGAAATTTCTTTAACGCTCGCGCCCATTGCTTCAAATTCTTTAACCGCATTCATCACTTGGGTTGCTACCTCATCATCCAAACCTTCAGAGAAAAATTCCTTAGGCAGGCCAATGGTTAGCCCTTTAATTGAGTCGTTTAAATGAGCAGTATAATCAGGCACTTCCTGTTCAGCAGAGGTTGAATCTTTTTCGTCAAAACCCGCCATAACGTTAAGCACAATGGCGGCGTCCTGCGCTGTTTTTGTCATTGGGCCTGCTTGGTCTAGACTAGAGGCGTAGGCAATCATGCCGTACCTAGAAACGCGCCCATAAGTGGGCTTAAGCCCGGTAATGCCGCATAAACTTGCCGGCTGGCGAATAGAGCCGCCCGTATCTGTGCCCGTTGCAAAACAGCTTAAACCGCCAGCCACACTAGCGGCGGAGCCGCCCGATGAACCGCCCGGTATTTTGCTTTTATCCCACGGGTTTTTAACCGCACCATAAAAAGAGTTTTCATTGCTAGAACCCATGGCAAATTCATCCATGTTGGCCTTACCTAGCATGACTAAATCTGCTTGATTTAACCGGTGCGAAACGCTTGCATCATAAGGCGAGGTAAAGTTATCCAGCATTTTAGAACCCGCTGAGGTTTTAACCCCTTGCGTGCAAAAAATATCTTTATGCGCATAAGGAATGCCCGTTAGAATATTGGCGTTGCCAGCAGCGATTTTTTTGTCTGCCGCCTGCGCTTGACTCATAGCCAACTCATCGGTAACCGTAATAAAGGCATTGAGATCTGAATGTTTGATTCGATCCAAGTAATGCTGGGTAATTTCTACGCTAGAAAATGTTTTGTCTTTTAAGCCTTGCGCAAGTTGGGCAATGGTTTTGTTGTGAATATTCATTCTATAACGGTGGGCACCAAATAATGTTTGTTACCTGTATTGGGTGCAATTGATTGAAATAAATCTGATTGATCTGACTCAGTTGCCACGTCCATGCGCAGGCGCTGAGTCATGTGCAAAGGATGGGCCATTGGCTCAATATTGTCAGTATCAATTTTGCCTAACTGCTCGGCTAAGCCTAAAATAGCATTAAGATCTTCGGTGTTGTTTTTTAATTCGCTGGCGCTGAGTGATAAACGCGCCAAATAGGCGATTTGCGTTACTTGTTGTTCAGATAGTGGCATAACTATAACATAGGAATGTTGTTAAAGAAGCGTAACGGCTTGGAGAATGAAGAGCGCAGAATGTTTAAATCACGCTGCATCCATTTCATTGAATTTTGCATGGTGGTCATGTTTTTGTTCATCTCCTCCATGTTAATTAACATCGGCTCTAATGAATCCATTTTTACGCTTACTTGGGTTAAATCTGCAGCAATAGAATCAAGTGCATTAAGCTTTATTGCAATAACGCTCATGTTGTCTTCCACATTAGAAAAGCTTTTTTGCATATATGCTACCGAAGTTGTCATTTTACTAACATTGTTAGACAATTTATCAATACTGCTAACCATCGATGACATATTGCCGCCCATATCCGGATCCATTGAGTTTGCAAGCCGCGTCATGTCGCTGGTAATTGAATAAATAACAATAAAAAATCCCAGAATAATAGCACTAAATACAGCCAAAGCAGGCAGAAACATGCGCTCAAATTTTGAATCGGTACGGTTACTGGCGTTTTTTTCAACGCCTTCTAGCATTTTTTCTAAATCAGAAATACTAGAAGTAATCATTACCTCATCGTCTTTAATGTTGCTATTTTTTGGGTCTTTGTTTGTCATTATTTACCTTAAATTTATGATTAGCAAAAGTCGTTAATTATTTGCTTGAGTTGCTCTTTTTGATAGCTGCTAGAAATATACGACTCACCTAATTTTTTCATTAGTATAAGTCGAATATTGCCGTCAATTGCTTTCTTATCAACACGCATTGCATCAAAGAACTCAAGAGCGTTAATTTTACCGTTAACGCTGACTGGCAAATTAGATTTTTCTAATAAATCTTTTACTGCAAAAACCTCTTGATCGGTTAAATTGCCTATTAGTTTTGACAATTCAGCCGCCATTAACATGCCCACTGAAATCGCTTCGCCGTGCAAAAATACGCCGTAACCCAAGGTATTTTCAATCGCGTGGCCAAAGGTATGTCCAAAATTTAACAAAGCTCTTTTCCCAGTTTCTAATTCATCTTGGGCAACAATATTAGCCTTATCAACACAAGATTGATACACCGCTTGAATAATTAAATCTTTGTCTCTGGCAATCAATGACTCAATATTAGCCTGCAAAAAAGTCAAAAACGCTTTATTGCCTAATAAACCATATTTAATAACCTCAGCCATGCCAGCAGAGTATTGCCTATCGTCCAAAGTGTCTAATGTATCGACATCAATTATCACGCACTTTGGCTGATAAAAGGCGCCGATCATGTTTTTTCCTAGCGCATGATTCACCCCTGTTTTGCCGCCAACACTAGAATCTACTTGCGATAACAAGGTGGTTGGAATTTGAATAAAATTTACGCCGCGCTGATAACTCGCCGCAGCAAAGCCAGTCATATCGCCTATAACGCCGCCGCCCAAAGCAATTAAAGTGCAAGAACGGTCAAACCGATTTTCCAATAAAGCATCAAAAATTAGATTCACCGTTTCTAAGGTTTTGTATTGCTCGCCATCTGGCAAAATCACTTCGGCCACTTTTAATAAAGACAATAACGCCTTAACTTTATTCAAATAAAGCGGCGCTACCGTGGTGTTGGTGATAATCATTACTTGCTTGCCAGCGATGTGGTTGGTTAAGAATTGCGCCTGAGTAAGTAAATTCTGACCCATGTAAATTGGGTAGGATTTTTTGCCTAAATCAAGTTGCAGGGTTCTGGTTTGCATTAGGCAAATTCTCGCTTTTCACCTGCGCCAGCAACATTTTTAACGCAACGACTACAAAGTTCAGGATGCTGATTATCATCGCCAACATCTTTGCGGTGATGCCAACAGCGCACGCATTTTTCATGTTTTGATTGACTAACTTCAATAAACACGCCTTCTATAGCTTCTTCAGAGCTAGCAGTTTTTGCAGACAATGGGTGAATGCGTGCATCAGAGGTAATAAACATAAAGCGTAACTCATCTTCTAGCTGAGCAAGCGCCTTATAAGTTGATTCATCACAATATAAATCCACTTCAGCGTCCAATGATGAGCCAATAATTTTATCGCTGCGCATGACTTCCATTTGCTTACGAATGAATGGGTTGATGGCTCTTGCAACTTCAATGGCTGCATTTTCATAATCCGCACTCAAACCTTGATACCATTCACTTAAGAAAATACTATCGGTTTTTTCACTGGGCATATTTTGCCAAATTTCTTCGGCTGTAAATGATAAAACTGGTGACAACCACTTAACCATTGCTTCAAGCATGTGATTAAGCGCGGTTTGCGCACTGCGCCGGGCTCTTGAATCTTCCCCAGTGGTATATTGCCTGTCTTTGATAATGTCTAAATAAAACCCACCTAAATCATTACTGCAAAAGTTTAAAATCAATTGCGTGACATTGTGGAAATTATATTGCTCGTAAGCTTGAAGCACTTGCACCTGTAAATCAGCTGTTTTGCTAATAATCCATTTGTCTAAATCTAACAAGTCGCTCGTTGCTAGCGCATGCTGCTTAGGATTAAAACCACTGGTATTGGCAAGCATAAAACGTATGGTATTACGAATGCGCCTGTATGAATCGGCGCTGCGTTTTAAAATCTCATCAGATACGGTCATTTCATTGGTGTAGTCGGTTGAAGCAATCCACAAACGCAAAATATCAGCGCCTAAGTTATTTACTACTCTTTGCGGACTCATAACATTACCAAGCGATTTGCTCATCTTTTTGCCATCTTTATCCACGGTAAAGCCGTGAGTTAATACTTGTTTGTAAGGCGCTTTACCATTAATTGCCACCGAAGAAATGAGTGCTGATTGGAACCAGCCGCGGTGCTGGTCAGAGCCTTCTAAATACAAATCTGCCACATCAGATAACTCGCTTCTGGCTTTAAGCACGGCAAAATGACTGACGCCTGAATCAAACCAAACATCTAGCGTATCTGCGGCTTTTTCATAATCATTCGCATCCGCGCCTAGCAAGTCTTTAATATCAGTTTCAAACCAAGCTTCAACGCCATTTTTTTCAATCATGGCTGAAATTTCTGTAAATAATTGCTGGGTATTTGGGTGTAATTCGCCGGTTTGTTTATGGGTGAATAATGTGATCGGGACGCCCCAAAATCTTTGGCGAGAAATACACCAATCAGGGCGATTGCCGACCATCAGCTCAATGCGTTTTTTACCCCAATCTGGCATCCAATCAACCTTGGGAATTTGCTCATTAACTGCGTCTCTTAGGCCGCTATCTTGCATAGAGATAAACCATTGCGGCGTTGCTCTAAAAATAACGGGGGTTTTGTGACGCCAACAATGCGGGTAAGAATGCACTAGTGGCTCATGTTTTACTAAGGTGTTTGCATTTTTTAAAATTTCAATGACGCTGGCATTCGCCTTAAAAATAAACTGACCTGCTAATAATTCAGTATCTGCAAAAAACACGCCGCGACCATCAACCGGGCATTTAACTGGCAAATCATACTGCTTGCCAACCACAAAATCTTCTTGACCATGTGCAGGCGCCGTGTGCACTGCGCCCGTTCCTGCATCGGTAGTGACGTGCTCGCCCAAGATAATTGGCACTTGTTTGTCATAAAATGGATGCTGCGCTTTTAAACCTTCAAGCTCGCTGCCTGTAAAACTTTGGCTCGTGGTGTTTGTTTCGAACTCATAACGCGTCAAAGCGCTTTGGGCCAATTCTTGGGCGAGCAATAAATACTCATCGCCTACGTCAGCTAGTACGTAATTAAGTTCGGGATGCAAAGCAACCGCCTCATTGGCTGGCAGCGTCCACGGCGTTGTTGTCCAAATAACTACAAAAACTGGCTTATCGACGTTAAAGATTGAATCGTCAATAATGCGAAATTTAACATCAATCGCCTCTGATTGCTTGTCTTGGTATTCAACTTCAGCCTCAGCCAAGGCCGAACCACACTCGGTGCACCAGTGCACGGGTTTATAACCTTTAGAAACATGACCATTTTCAACAATTTTGCCTAAAGCGCGAACAATATCCGCCTCATACTGGAAATCTTTGGTTAAATAAGGATTGTTCCAATCAGCTAAAATTCCCAAACGCTGAAAATCAAGCTTTTGTTTGGCCACTTGGGTATCAGCATACTTGCGACATTCAGCCCTAAAAGTATTGGCGTCAATCTTAACCCCAACCTTGCCTTTTTTCTTTTCAACATTAAGCTCAATCGGCAAACCATGGCAATCCCAGCCAGGCACATAAGGCGCATCAAAACCTGAGAGGGTTTTTGATTTAACAATAATATCTTTTAAAACCTTGTTAACCGCATGGCCAATATGAATATCACCATTCGCATACGGCGGGCCGTCATGCAGGGTAAATTTAGGCTTGCCTTGATTTTTCGCTTGAATTTTAGTATATAAGTCGTCATCTTGCCATTTTTTTAAAAACCCACCCTCTCGGTTTGCAAGGTTTGCTTTCATGGCAAATTGAGTGGCAGGAAGGTTTAAAGTAGATTTGTAATCAGACATGTAAGGCTTAAAATTTTAGAAACTAGAAAGCGCTATTATACGTGACAGGTAGGACTTTTTGAAAACGAAAACAAGGCTTTGAACCAAGTATTAAACTATTTTTTCGACCTGAAATAAAGTTTAATATAGATACCTAATACGATAGAAGCGAGTACAAATGACATGGCTATCCAAAATACGCCATCGGTGTTGAGTTCATTAATGGGCATAATTCATCCTTTTATTACAATAAAAAAAGGATAACACAGACTTATTGAAAAAATTTAAAGATTAACGGAATTAAGCAATAATTTAACTTGGCCAGGTTTAAGATAATCATATTGATTGGCTCTTAGATTTTCAGGCAAGCGAATCTCGCCAAAACGGATTCGAATCAGGCGTGACACTTTAAATCCTAAAGCCTCCCAAAGACGCCTAACTTCACGCTTTTTGCCTTCTTTAAGCACTACTTTATACCAACGATTAGCCCCCTGCCCGCCGCCAACCGTTACATGGTTAAACTTAGCAAAACCGTCATCAAGCTCAACGCCAGCGACCAGCTGTTTAATATCTTCAGTTTCAACTTGACCGAGCACACGCACCGCATATTCACGATCAATTTGCGAGCTTGGATGCATAAGTTTATTCGCCAAATCGCCATTATTGGTAAACAATAACAAACCTGAAGTATTAAGATCCAAGCGCCCCACCATCACCCAGCGTGACTCTTTGGGCAATAAACTATAAACACTCTTGCGCCCTTCATCGTCTTTATTTGAACAAATCACGCCTGCTTGTTTATTCAGAATAAGCACTTTGGTTTCTTCTTCTTTGTAGCGCTCAAGATCAATACTTCTACCGTCAATTTTGACTTTATCAGTGATCTCACACTTGTCGCCAATTTGAGCAGTTTTATTGTTAACTTCAATGCGTCCTTGCTCAATCAACCTTTCAGCCCAACGGCGCGAACCATAGCCCGCTGTTGCAATGAGTTTTTGTAGTCTTTCAGCCATATTAAATTTAGTTTAATTTTAAAAAATATTAGATTAGATTTTACGCTTTTAATAAACAATACCCATCGCTTCTCGAACTTCAGCCATGGTTTGTTTGGCTACGCTACGAGCCTTTTGAGAGCCTTCGTGAATAATTTGTTTGATTAAATCAGGATCAGCTTGATATTTAGCAATGCGCTCTTGCATCGGCATAAGCTGCGCTTGAACAGCATCAATAACGGGCTGCTTACATTCTACGCAGCCCATTTTTGCTTGCGTACAGCCATCAACTACCCAATCGCAAGTTTGCTGTTCGGAATAAACTTTATGCAGTTGCCAGACAGGACATTTTTCTGGATTGCCTACGTCAGTTAATTTAATGCGCGCAGGATCGGTTGGCATGCGCTTGATTTTAGTTTCAATCTGCTGTTTGGTGTCTCGCAATGAAATGGTATTGTTATATGATTTACTCATTTTTTGCCCATCTAAACCTGGCATTTTTGAAGCCTTGGTTAGTAGCGATTCAGGCTCAGGCAAAATAATTTTTCCCACGCCTTCAATATAACCTGCCAAGCGCACGCGATCACCCAAAGTAATATTTTGTTGCTCTTGCAATAATGCTTGCGCCTTAATCAAGGCTTCATCATCACCTGTTTCTTGATAGGATTTTCGCAATGAGCGAAATAATTTAGCCTGTTTTTTGCCCATTTTTCCGATGGCTGCTTCTGATTTTTCTTCAAAATCAGCCTCACGACCATAAATGTGATTAAAACGGCGCGCTACTTCGCGCGTAAGTTCAATGTGCGCTACCTGATCTTCGCCTACTGGCACCAAATTGGCCTTATACATCAAAATATCAGCGCTTTGTAATAATGGATAACCTAAAAATCCATAAGTCGCTAAATCCTTGGTTTTTAGTTTAAGCTGCTGATCTTTGTATGAGGGCACGCGCTCTAACCAACTGAGCGGCGTTGACATGGATAATAACAAGTGCAGCTCGGCGTGCTCAGGCACTTTTGATTGCACAAAAATCGTTGCTGTATTAGGGTTAACGCCTGTTGCCAGCCAATCAACTACCATCTCCATAACGTTCGTTTCTAAATCAATTTTGTCGGCATAATGCGTGGTAAATGCGTGGTAATCTGCCACAAAAAAATAAGAATCATATTCGTTTTGAAGTTTGAGCCAATTTTTTAAAACGCCGTGATAATGACCTAAATGTAGTCGGCCTGTTGGCCTCATGCCGGATAAAACTCGATTGTCTTGCATTGAAATTGTACGCTTTAAATAATTAAATCGCATTATACCAAGGCTACTGTCTAGGTAATACGCGATTGCGTTATAAGCGCAAGTCCATCAAGCACTAAATTTTGCTGTATTTTGACCAAATACTGGAGTCGAAGCGCGATCATTTTGGCATCACCGCCAGTTAGTATGATTTTTAAATCAGGATGCTTTTGCTGATGCTGCTCAATCTGCGTATTAATCACGCTCATAAGCATATTTGCCGTGCCAAAATCCCAAGCATCTGGCGTATTAGCGCCAGTTGAATTTAGTGTTAAATTTTTTGAATCACTAGAAAACTTTTTAAAACTGCGGCGCAAAGTCCCAAGCCCGGGCATGATTAACCCGCCCTGATGTGCGCCGTTCGCAAGCACTAAATCAAAAGTAAGTGCAGTGCCAGCATCAATAATTAACAAGTCTTGGTTGGGATTTTTATCAATACAAGCAATCATTGCTAAAAAGCGATCAACCCCTAAATTTTGAGGCTCTGTATAAGCTGATTTAAAATTTTTAAACGTTGCTGGAGATTCAATAAATACAACTTGCGTAAGTTTGTCTAATAAAGTTTTATTTGCCACGCAGCTGGCAAAAATCTGATCAGCCTTAGGTAATAAATCAGTCTTAAAATCTGCAATTAAAGCCTTGTAATATTGCCCATCAAAATACCATTTGACCGCCGTATTGCCAACATCTAAGAATAAATAACTCATAAAAAACTTATGCTATTTTAGTCAGGCGTGCGCCTTGAGCGTCATTCAGGGTGATTTCTTTATCTTCATGCTCAATTTCAATCGTTGCCAAACATAAAAATTTTGCCTCTAATTTAACGCAGCGCACAACAATGCCAGAAGCCTTAGTAGATTTCGATCCTAAAACCAGCAGTTTGTCAGCGACATTAATGGCGCTATCGCACTCAAAAATTCGCATTCGGCGCTTTGACTTGCCTAAATAATGCAGGCGCGCAACCACTTCCTGACCAGGATAACAGCCTTTGGTAAAGCTAACGCCGAGCTCATCAATATCAAGATTTAACAGCTGCGGCACAAACACCTCAGAAGTCTTTAAAACTACCTCAGCAATTGCGTTGTCAATGCAGGCTTTTCCCCAAGCGCTTTGATCAGATAAATCAAATTTATCAGCCGATTTCACCAAAGCAAGCGATTGCTGTTGATTCAGCTTAAAATTTGACAGCCCGCCTTTAACATTATCGTCAATCAAACCAAGCTGAATAATTTCATCACTCAAATCTGTAATTTGCACATCTGACATCATCTTAAACATATTAAGTTTTTGCGTGACAATGGCTTTTAAATCACTCGGAAAAGATAAATAATAATCATTATTTTGTCTCATTACCCACAATAGCGCAATAATTTTGCCTTGATGCTGGCAATAAGCATTAATTTGAACCACGCCTTCTTCTAGCGCATTAATATCATTAGAAAACTGCCCTTGTAAAAAAGTTTGCACGTCGTTGCCACTAAGTTTTAACAAAGTTCGACTTGTAAGTTGAGTAATCATTTAATAAATACCATAAATAAATAACGATATTTTAACGATTTTAAACGTGGGGAAGGCCTTGCCTTCCCCACTAAAATTCAAAGTCATTAATAGATAGTGTTTGGTTTTTATTATCGGCAAAACTCAAAGAGGCATGTTTGATAAAAATTTTATACTCATCAGCACCTCCAGCCTCTGAAATGATTGAATTTATTTCATTTGAATTGCAAATATATCGACCTTGCTCAATGTCAAGATACTCGCCAAGGCTTGATTTTACTAATGCATCAGCTGGGTTGATATTGTGATGCTTGTTATTAAGATTGACATAAGCTGAAAGCGTTGGTAGTGCAAAATCACCCCCAAGATGTTTGGCTTTAAACTTGCCTTGAAACAAGCTGCCACTACGATTGTTTTGCTGGTTAAAAAACATCGTGTAAGACGTGCCCAGTCTCTGCATAAATTGGGAAATACCATTATCAACCTCTTGTTTTAACAATAAATGATAGTGATTTGGCAACAAGCAATAGGCAACAATACTCACTAATTGATCACCCTGAGCGGCAACAAGCTGATCTTTATAACGACTGCGCTTATTGGCAATATATTTGCGATTATCGGTCGTATTCAACAACCATAAACGATTAAAGAAAAAAGTTTGCTGCGCTTTTGTATTAAAAATAATACGCTTATCGACCCCGCGATTAAACACGTGATAATACTCGCCATTTGCAAATTCTATATTTCTAATACCCATAACCAGCATTCTACCTGATAAAACCAAAAGTGGGGAAGGCCTTGCCTTCCCCACAAGGCGAAAAAAAACCCCCAACCGAAGTTGAGGGTTTTTTAGTACTTAACTTAAAACAACTAAGCTAAGTGACTTTCTAAATAAAATTTAGAATTTAACTGCGATTACTGCACTTGCAGAATCAACGTCATTCCAGCTACCGTAAGAAAGCTTAAGGTTTGAACCTTTACCTAATGGACGAGTAACGATTACATCATAAAAAGTATCGTCAAGATTAGAACCACCAGTTTGCTGGCCTATTTCTAAGTTACCAACAGCAAGTTGAACACCCATACCAGCAACTTTCATGTCAGCGCGAACGCCGTAAACTGTATCTTCTTCGTTACCGAAGTTACCAATTGCGCCGTTACCGTTAACGCCAGGAGCAGCAGCTAAGATAGAAACGCCTAATGGAGACCACTTGTTACCAGTACCTGTAATACCAGCTACACCTGCATCAGTTTCTGCCCAAGCAGCGTGCAATGTGATGTCAGAAACTTTAGTCCAAAGGTGAACCACTGCAGCATCAGCGTCATCGCCAAGAGCAGCAGCGCCACGAGTATCGTTAGTACCTGAGAAGTACTCAGCAGCAATGCCCACTGGGCCAGCCATACCTTTGATTGAAACGTCTGTGTAATCGCCAGCTTCTTGTGCATCAAAGCCATTAGCGCCCAATACTGCAGGGCCGTCAAGACTTACCGCTGTGTTGTGCTCAAACTTAGTTGTAAAACCAGCAATCTTGCCGCTAGCAGATAAAACTGTAGAAGAGCTATCAGCGCCTGTTTCAAGACCTAACTTCCAACCGTTTACTTTTGTGCTAAATTCGATTCTGTCAGCATCAGCTTTACCCTTACGAGCAACGCCTAAACCAGTTGTATCCCACCAGTCGCCAGCTTTAATGTCTAAAGCGCCGATTTTGGTTGTAACGTATAAGTAGTCAACGTTAAATTGTGCACCAGATGCACCAGTTAAATTGTACACCACCTGCGCCCGAGCCTGAAGCTCTTGCATCTTCAGAAGATAGAGCGCTATTTGAAACACGCGTACGGCCGTCGTTACGTAAACCTAACTTAACCGTGGTGTCGCCTGCTTTGCCAGTTACATGTAAACGTACACGTTGTCTGGTTGAGTTTGTGTCAACATTAGTGTTGTCATTAGCAATATTTGCATATTGAAAATGTGCGTCACCTTTGATTGAAATGTCTGCTGTAGCAGCGACTGACATTGTTGCTGCAACTGCAGCGATTAATAATTGTTTTTTCATTTGAAAAACTCCTAAATTTTATAAATTATGCTAGATATGAATCCTAGCGGCTTTTTCTTAAACAAAATTGACTTAAGATAGTGCGTAGTATACGGATATGATTTAAAAAATCAACACTTATTTGCAAATAAACCACAAATAATTGCAAATAAACCACAAATATTGTATTTTAAAGCGCTAAAAACCCTATTAAAGCCTTATACAATAAGGACTTAATAGGGTTTTATCAAAAAATCAACAGTTGTACAAAAAATGGACAAATATTTTAAAAAACCTTAATTAATAAGGCTTTAATAAGGTTTTTAGTCTTTATTTATTTGCCGGCTATTGATTAAGGACAGCAGAATTTAAACCAAAAAAAAAGCCCAGAATAATCTGGGCTTTTTTTAAAATACATAATTAATACAGCTGGTTTTAATTTTTAGTTAAGCTCAAAGCAAAAGTTTTACTTAGCGGCGGCCATAATGCACGCAACAAGCTAAGTAAAACAATCCAAAAAAACCTTGGTAAAAAATTAAAGCCTATAAGCCAGCATCGTAAGCAGCATTGGAATCGATAAGATTACGTTGATGCTTGAAGCCAATGCAGCGCTCTTTTTGGCTTTTGCGACTTGTTCAGCCGTGGCTGTTTTTAGACCTAAGATTTTTTGCTGATTTGGCCAAATGATAAACCAAACGTTAAATGCCATGATTGTTCCTAACCAAGAACCCAAACCAATTACTTCAAAACCTGAGGCAAAAGTAAAGGCGTTAACGATACCAATCGCAGGGTTCATTAGTAGTGCAAGGCCTAAAATCCAAGTTGTGGCTGCTGCCATGCGAAACCAAAGTAGTGCGCGCGGGGCAATGTATTTGCCGATGGCTGCTGGACCAGGGCCATCGGTGTCGGCAAGTGCTTGACCCATGCCTGGCACTTGAACGAAGTTGAAATAGTAAAGCAGGCCAATCCAAACAATGCCGGCTAACACATGCAGCCAGACAAGAATAGCGCCCATAGTGGTTATTTTAGATGCAAAGGCGGGCATGTTTAAGGTAAACATGGCGATGATTGCTAAAATAAAACCGATTAAAATTTTTCCTTTTACTGAATTGATAAAACCCATTTTTTTTCTTCCGTTATTGTAAAGTTGACTATTATAATAGGTTATTTGTTTGACGAAAGTCAATTTTTTTAATTATTTACAGTATATATGTATGCCTGAATTACCTGAAGTTGAAACCACTAAAAATGGTTTGCTGCCATTAATCAAACATGAAATCGTGCATAGGGCTATTCGTCACCGCGAAAACCTGCGCTGGGAAATTCCCAAGCATCTGCCCACAACGCTGGCTAATCAGCTTGTACTTGACATACATCGGCGCGCAAAATATTTGCTAATTCGCTTTGAAGTGGGCACTTTGATTATTCATTTAGGCATGAGCGGCTCGATTAAAGTGGTGGATAGCAGTGCGCCACTACTTAAACATGACCATTTTGAATTGCAATTTGAAAACAATACTGCTATGCGCCTAAATGATCCACGGCGTTTTGGGGCGGTATTATTTTCAAAAGATGGGTCGCATAAGCTGCTCGACTCTTTGGGCGTGGAGCCGCTAGAAGCGTTATTTGATGAATCATACTTGTACATAAAATCGCGTAACAAACAGCAAAACATCAAGGCTTTTATTATGGATAGCAAAGTGGTGGTCGGCGTGGGCAATATTTACGCCTGCGAGAGTTTGTTTATCAGCGGCATTAGCCCTGAACGCAAGGCAGGCAGTATTTCAAAAAAACGCTATGCACAACTGACGCAAACCATTAAAACCATATTAAAACAATCAATAAAAGCGGGCGGCACCACGTTGCAAGATTTTTCGCAAGTGGATGGCCAGCCTGGCTATTTCACCCAGACTTTGAGTGTGTATGGGCGTGAAAACAAACTTTGCGACGTATGCGGCGGTATAATAGTACGTATTATTCAAAATCAACGTTCAACGTTTTATTGCAAAAGCTGCCAATCATGAGTGACATCGATACCCCACAAGAATTATTCGAAACCAACTGCGCTATTAATTCAGAACCGTTTGCCCTGCAAAATCTTGGTAATTACATGGAGCCTGAATTTAGCGAAAATTGCATTGTGATTATCGACCCTGGTATGGCGATTCATAACCGTGCTTACGCTGTGGTGCGCTACGAAAATGATATGTACTTTCGCCAGTATATTGAGCGCGGCGCTGATAAATTTTTAATACCTTTAAACACGCAACACGACGAAATAAAGCTTAAAGGGGAATTTGATGTTGTCGGCTGCGTGGTGCAACAAAAACAGCGCAAACAAAAGCCATTGCATTATTATCATTTAAACAAAAACACCCAGCAGATGGATTTTTCTATTTCAGGAAAACCTAAAACTAAAGAGCAATAATCATGGAAAAGAAAGTGCATTTAATGTTTAGCCTGGTTATGTCGGCCTTTATGGTTTTAATTATGTCATTTGTAGTGACCTACTTAAACATCGGCTGGACCGATCAAACCATTGACAAATGGCTTCATAGTTTTGTGATTGCTTGGGTTGTCGGCTTTCCACTTTTGTACGTGTTCGCACCAATTTTTAAAAAATCAATCACCCAATTATTAAATAAATAAAAAGTGGGGAAGGCCTTGCCTTCCCCACTACTTTATCCAAATAAGATGCGCCATTCGTCCTGATTTTGCGCCATCACGACGATAAGAAAAGTATTTATCTTGCTCGTCAAAGGTACATTGGTCGCCGCCACTAATGTTTTCAACGCCTAAGTTATTTAAAATAATACTCGCTGCTTGGTAGATATCAAGCTGATACTTATTGCCCGAGGGTGTAAATGCTTGTTCCAGTGCACTGTCTTTGTTGATAAATTGATCAAAAACATCTTGGCCTACTTCAAAATTTTTAGCTGAAATGGCTGGGCCAAAGTGAATTACCAACTCTTGCTGATCAAATTTAGCGATAAATGACTCAATAATGCCGTTCACAATACCCTTCCAACCAGCATGCGCCACTCCGACTTGCGTACCAGCAACATTGGCAGCAAAAATCGGCAGGCAATCAGCAGTCATAATCGCGCACACTGAATTTCTATCCTTAGTCACTACGGCGTCGCCTACGCATTCAGAGCTCGAAGAATCTAGGCAAATATTAGAGTGGGTTTGCTCAAGATACTTAGGCGCATTGGGCAGGTTAAGCTTTGTAATCAACAAGTTTCGGTTGCGCATAACGATGCTTAGATCATCGCCTACATGCATAGCTAGATTAAAATCAGCATAGCCCAATTCACCTGAGCAGGCAAGGCCTGCTCCGATTGGAAAATAACGAGTGGTAGAGATTAATTGAACGTTTTTTGGGAAATTAGCAATCTGGGGAAGGCAAGGCCTTCCCCAGTTGATGTGTTTAGATTTAGACAGAGTCAAATTGTTGTAAGGCTTGTAATAAGTCTTGTAAATCTTGAGGTAATGGCGCTTTCCAAGACATAATTTCACCTGAAATTGGGTGAATTAAGGTAAGCTTTTTGGCGTGCAATGCTTGACGATTAAAGCCTTTAAGTGTGGTCTTAAGTTGTTCATCTGCTTTTTTAGGAAAACGAATTTTGCCGCCGTACATCGGATCAGCGATTAAGGGGTGACCAACGTGCGCCATATGCACGCGGATTTGATGCGTGCGGCCTGTTTCTAGTATGCATTTAACGTGCGTGTGGTGCATAAAACGATCAATCACTCGGTAATGAGTTTGTGCATTTTTACCCTCGCCCTCTTCGACCACTGCTTGACGAATTCTATCTTTTGGATCGCGACCAATCGGCGCATCAACCGTTGCACCTGAGATCATATGACCATAAACAATGGCTGAATATTCACGAGAAACGCTGTGGGTTTGCAGCTGCTCTACGAGATTTTTTTGCGCCAATTCACTGCGCGCAACCACCATTAAACCCGAGGTATTTTTATCCAAACGATGCACAATACCTGCGCGATCAAGGTTGGCTAATGAATTATCATAATGCAATAAAGCATTGGCTAAAGTGCCTGTCCAATTGCCTGCACCCGGATGGGTAACCAAACCCACCGGCTTGTTAACCACGATAATATCGTCATCTTCATACACCACATCAATGGCGATATTTTCTGCCAACCAAGCGTTAGATTTTTCTTTAACCAGTGTTAAGGCGATAATTTCACCGCCCAATATTTTTTCTTTAGGCTTGAAGGTTTTACCATTAACCAGCGCCTTTCCCGAACGCACCCAGCTGGTGATTTTTGAGCGTGAAAAATCAGGCAATAAAACAGCTAAAGCGCTATCTATACGCTGACCAATTAAACGGTCTGGAATAACAATATTTAGTAATTTCATGCTTATTATTTTACTCAGTAATTTTTTTTATTTCTACTCAGTATTTTTATAAATCTAACGCAGTAGACAATAAAAAAGACAAAGCAAAAAAAAGGATAATTTGGCGTCGCGTAAGAGATTTGAACTCTTGTTACCAGGATGAAATCCTGAGGTCCTGGGCCAAACTAGACGAACGCGACCTAGCTATTTTAATTGAGATTAGTCTAGATAACGGTTATTTTTTTAATAGACGAAAAAAAATGGCCTGATTGGTTAGAATCAAGCCATTTAGGTGTATGGTATCCGGTAGGGGAATCGAACCCCTCTTACCAGGATGAAAACCTGGAGTCCTAACCGATAGACGAACCGGACAAAATATTTCTTGCTTTTTTGAACTGGTGGAGCTAAGCGGGATCGAACCGCTGACCCCGACACTGCCAGTGTCGTGCTCTCCCAGCTGAGCTATAGCCCCAAAACTTGATGTAAAGCAAAAAAATTAAATTATAGTCGCTATGTTGAAATAGTCAAGACTTAATTGGTAAAATAATCTTTATGAAGCTGCAAACATTTTTTGAAAAGACTTACCAATTAGACATCATGTATCACATGGGCGCCTTAGAAAACTCCATTCATTTTATTTTTGACCATCCAAGCAAAACTTGCGCGATTATCGATCCAGCTTGGCACGCTGATTTTTTTGTTGATTACGTCAATAAAAAAGGTTATACGATTACTGATATTTGGCTAACGCACTGGCATAACGATCACACCAATGCGGTGGATGAAATTGCCTCAATAACCAATGCCAAAATTACCGCGGGTATTAACGAGCTGCCTTATTTAAATATTGAGCACGACTTAATCACTGTCAATGATGGCGATAGCGTTACTTTGGGCAGTACAACTGCCACTATTATTAATACGCCTGGCCATACGGCTGGCGGAATTTGCTACTTATTAGACGGCCACATCATTGCTGGCGATACTTTGTTTGTGTATGGCGCAGGTCATTGCTCGCTGCCAGGCGCTAATATTGGTGAACTGTTTCACTCGATGCAAAAACTTAAAAAAGTTGATGATGCTGTTATGCTGCATTGCGGACATGATTATGGCTGCAAAATAAACACCACTCTGGGCGAGCAAAAAGCTGGCAATGCGTATTTAGTGATTGACAATGAAAGTGATTTTACGTCTTTTGTTAACGGTATGTCACAAGGATTAATCGCCTATCCAACTGAGGCTTTAAGCTTGGCAGAAATTAAAGCTATGTTATGATTGGATTTTTTGGCGGATCGTTTGATCCTGTACATTTAGGGCATTTAAATAGTGCTCAACAACTCAAAAAACAGCTTAATTTAACCCAGTTATTTTTAATGCCGTGCCATACGCCAGTACACAAAAAATGCCTGACTTTTTCAACCCAGCAGCGCCTAGAAATGCTTGAAATTGCCATTGAAAATTTTCCCGAATTAAGTATTGACACCGGAGAAATTACGCAGCCAGTAGCTTCTTACACGATTGACTCTCTTAAAAGAATTGCAAAACAATACCCGCAGCAATCTTTTGGTTTGATTATAGGCATGGACAGTTTTAACCAATTATCAAGTTGGAAAAATTATCAAACATTTTGGCAATATTGCCATTTGATTGTTGTGGGCAGACCAGGACAAGAAAAAATAGCTGACACTTATAACTTTACCCAAGTCAAAAATAAGGCGGCATTAAATAATCAGGCAAGCGGTCTGGTTTATTTTTCCCAAACAAAGCTGTATGATATTTCTTCTAGCGATATTCGAGGTATTTTATTTAATGATGCTAGCAGTGGTAAAATACCTGCGCAATCAAACTTGGCCGAGCTTTTACCCATCGGCGTTATTAACTATTTAAAAAAATTATGAGCTTAAATTTAAAACAGCAACTTAAAGTTGTCACCCAAACCATTGATGAACTAAAAGGTGAAGACATTGTGACTTTAAAAGTGTTGGATCAAAGTGCTGATATTGAAGCCATTGTGGTCGCAACAGGCCGATCTGTAGCACATGTTCGCGGCATTGCTAACAACATTAAAATCGAGGCAAAACGCTTAGGCATGAAAGTCTCTGGCATCGAAGGCACGGAAACAGGTCATTGGGTATTGGTTGATTTGGCCGAGGTTGTGGTGCACATCATGACTGAAAAAACCCGGGAATTTTACAAACTTGAAAGACTTTGGTCAGGCAGCGATAACGACGAATAATGCTTATTTGACAATTTTTGTATCAACAACAACCCGACAAAACTTTTATGAAAATTAAGCTGATAGCGGTTGGAAAAAAAATGCCAGACTGGATACAAACAGGCATTAATCATTATCAAAAACAACTGCCTGCAGCCTTAAACTTTAGCTTAATCGCACTTGAAGCGCAAAAACGCAAAGGCAAAAATATCAACCAAATAAAAGATTTAGAGGGTGAGCTTATTATTAAAGCTACGAAAGACTCGAGTTTAATCATTGCATTTGATGAACATGGCCAGCAACATACAACCAAAAAAATCGCCCAAAACTTAAACGATTGGCAACAAAATGGCCAGAACGTTTGTTTGATTATTGGCGGTGCTGATGGCTTAAGTGACGCTGTTAAGGCTCACGTTAACCAACTTTGGGCTTTGTCTAATTTAACCTTGCCGCACTCAATGGCAAGATTATTAGCGGTTGAACAAATTTACCGCGCCCACTCATTATTAACCAATCATCCTTATCATAGGGAATAAAATATATTTATAAAAATTAGGAGACGATCGATGAAATTAGAATTAATCAGTTTTAAATTATGCCCGTTTGCACAGCGCGCTATCATTTCACTTAATACGCAGAAATTGGATTTCAAAATGACTTACATTAATCCTATGGATCCGCCTGATTGGTTTACAGCCATTTCTCCAACGGGGCAAGTGCCGCTGCTTAAAGTGGATGATCAAATTGTATTTGAATCCTCGGTGATTAGTGAATTTATTAATGACATTAGCCCAACTTCCATTCACCCAAAAGATGTTGTTCAAAAAGCTAATAATCGCGCCTGGATTGATTTTTCTTCTACTATGCTTGGTGATTTATTTAATCTAGTCATTGGCGATGAAGCGGCATTTAACGCGGCAAAAAAATCTCTATTTAGTAAGTTATCCAAACTTGAAGCGGTTAAAAGTAATAAGGCCTTTTTTAATGGCGAATCATTCAATTTAATTGACATCGCCCTTGCGCCTATTTTTATGCGTCTGGCTTGGATTAACGAATTTACTGACAACGCTTTATCAATTACAGAATTTAAAAAAATAAGCGCGTGGAGTGATGCGATTCTTGAAGTTGAAGAGGTAAAATCTTCTGTTGTTGATGGGTTAGATGATGTTTATTATTCTAATATTGAGGGGCGCGAGGGTTATTTATCCACCCTTTTGGTGGACGAATAAATTAAGCCATCTGTAAAAAATCATGGCAATTAAGAAGTATTTTTTTTTAAATAATTGCCAGAATGTTTTTTGGCGGCCTGCCAATTACAACGCCTTTATCGGTTTTAACAATCGGGCGTTCAATAAGGATAGGATTAGCAATCATTGCCTGAATCAAATCATCTTCGCTGAGGCTTTCATCGCTTAGGTTGTTGTCTTTATAAGGCGCTTCATGTGTGCGCATTAGCGCTCTTGCACCTAATTTAAGCTCTACCAATAGGGCTTTTAGCTCATCGGCACTGGGCGGCGTGTCCAAATAGTTAATTACTTTAAAATCAATGTCTTTTTCTTCTAAAATAGCCAGTGTTAATCTTGATTTTGTACATCTTGGATTATGGTAAATTTTTACACTCATTATTAAAATTAATTATGAAAAAAACTCTCATTATACTCTCACTGCTAATCAGCTTTACTAACGCTCATAGTATTACCATTGATAATATTATTGCTTCTGCTCAAAGCATGTGGAAGCAACAAGGCGTTGTTCCAGATTTTTCATTAACCGATACCAATGGCACTATTCATACCGATGAATCTACCAAGGGAAAATATTTAGTGGTTAATTTTTGGGCTACTTGGTGCCCGCCTTGTTTAAAAGAAATTCCTGCTTTTGTAGAGTTTTACGAAAACAACAAAGATACCGTGCTAATTCTAGGGCTAGACTACGAACAAGCTGACAAGCAAGCAATTGCTGATTTCACTGACGCTTTTATGG
This sequence comes from Gammaproteobacteria bacterium, assembly GCA_965222625.1. Lineage (GTDB taxonomy): Bacteria > Pseudomonadota > Gammaproteobacteria > PS1 > Pseudothioglobaceae > Thioglobus_A. The sequence continues at coordinate 778,814 of OZ244962.1, forward strand.
TGAATTATCCCATTGTTTTATTTGATGAAAAAAATGGCCCACAGTTTGATAATTTTGGCCAAGTAGTTGGTATGCCGACCACTTACATTTACGATCCAGAAGGCTTGTTAGTAGATCTTAAAATGGGCGAAATGGATATTGAGTCTTTACAACAGGCTGTTTCAAACTAATCCATATCTATCTATAGCTTCTGTTTTTGGATTGCAGACAGCCAAGTTTTAGACTTCTGGTTCGAATCTCTGACCAGTTTTGGCACCAAATAACCACTTAACTCAGTTTGTAATTGTTGGTGCAAGCTGAGCGCAATTTCATCCTCCACAAAATAATCTTCAGCGCCTGATACTTTGTCCAGCATGTGCAAATAATACGGCAATATATTAAGCTTTATCAAAGCCAAACTGAGTGATTTTAAGCAAGCCACCTTGTCATTTACGCCTTTTAATAAAACTGCTTGATTGAGCAGGGTTAAATTTTTGAGCTGCTTAATTTGCTGAACGAAATCATCTGATAATTCTTGCGCATGGTTCACATGAAAAACCATTATCACTTTCAAACGACTCGAATTTAACAATTTAGCCAGTTCTGAGGTAATTCTACTGGGCATAACCACTGCGCTGCGCGTATGAATGCGCAAAGTATCAATGTGTTTGATAGTTTCGATTAAACGAACAAGTTTTGCAAGTTTGTCATCGCTCAGGCTTAAAGGATCGCCGCCACTTAAAATCACTTCATTGATGTTGGTGTCATCATTAATATAACGCTCAATCTGGGGCCAGTTACTCAGCGCATCGTGCTGTGCGTAATTAAAATTTTGCCTAAAGCAATATTGGCAATGTATGGCGCAAACTTGCGAGGCAATTAAAAGCACGCGATTTTTATACTTGTGTATTAAGCCGCCAACTGGGGAATTGTCTTCATCGCTTAATGGTTCAGCTGAGTAGCTGCTACTATTTTTTTTATTTTGCGGCAATACTTGCCTTAACAAAGGGTCGTTTGGATTGGTTTTATCAATTAGTTGGGCGTATTCTAAAGGAATCTTAATGGGGAAGTTCTTATCTTCAAAAACCTGAATATCAAAAAAATCATTGCTTTGCTTTGCCCCTTTAAGCGCTTTTCTTGCTTGATGATTCCACTGATTCATAGGCATAAAAAAAGCCCCATAATGGGGCTTTTAAATCACTTAAACTAAAAGCATTTAACAGAAGTTAGCAAAGTTTTCGTCTGAATGATCTTGACCATCTTCATAGCCTGACTCATATTCATCGGTTTTTCTTTGTTGCTCAATTTCAGGGTTATTTAAAAAACCAGCAACCCAGCCTTGAATGTAGTTGTCGTTTACGCCCATTTCTTCCATTTTTTTAACGCCTTCGTAGTAAGTCATAGCTGTACTCCTTAAATAATGTTTATAATTTTGTGCTTATATCAGAACATCTTTTAGCTGACATAAGAGAAAGATAATATTATAACCAATAAATTTCACAAGGCAAGAAAAAATCCATGAATTTATCAGAAATAACCGATGGCTTAAATGACAAGCAGCATCAATCAGTAACTCTCGATACTACTCAAAATGCACTGATACTGGCAGGTGCAGGCAGTGGCAAAACCCGGGTTTTAATCCATAGAATCGCCTACTTGGTTACTCAAAAAAATATTCATACTGACGCCATTTTAGCCGTTACCTTTACCAATAAGGCTGCTGCAGAGATGCGCGCGAGACTGGGGATGATATTAAGGCGCCCTATTCAAAGTATGTGGGTTGGTACTTTTCATGGGCTTGCACATCGATTATTACGCACGCATTATGAAAAAGCAGGGCTAACATCAGGCTTTCAAATACTTGATGCACAAGATCAATTTCGCGTTGTTAAAAGGCTGATGAAAGAAAATAATATTGATGAATCAAAATTTCCCGTTAGAAAGGTGCAGTGGTTTATTAATCAGCAAAAAGATGAAGGTGTTCGCGCTCAAGATATTGATGCTGGTTATAATTTTTTTGTTAAAAAAAGCCTTGAGGTGTTTACGCTGTATGAGGCGCATTGCCGAGCCAATGATTTAATTGATTTTGCTGAGCTGTTAACTCGCAGTTATGAATTATTAAAAAACAACATTGATTTACTTGAGCACTACCAAACTAGATTTGCACATATTTTGGTTGATGAATTTCAAGATACCAATACCATTCAGTACAAATGGATTAAGCAATTGTTTGCTGGCAACAATCATGTGTTTTGCGTGGGTGATGACGACCAATCAATTTACGGCTGGCGCGGTGCTAAAATTGAAAATATCACCAAACTTGAAACCGATTTTCAACCCATTCAAACCATTAGACTTGAGCAAAATTATCGCTCTACTGGCAATATTTTATCCGCCTCAAATACTTTAATTGCCAACAATTCTAACCGTTTGGGTAAATCTTTATGGACTGATTCTGGTGATGGTGATTTAATTGATGTTTATGAAGCACGCACTGAAAGAGATGAGGCGGACTATGTAATTCGCAACATTCAAAAGCTAATCAAAAATGGCGGATCTGCCAGTGATTGCGCTATTTTGTATCGCTCCAATGCTCAATCTAGAATTTTTGAAGAAGTGCTTATTAAATATCATCTGCCTTATATTATTTATGGCGGCCTTCGATTTTTTGAGCGCGCTGAAATTAAAGATGCTTTGGGCTATTTGCGCTTGGTTGAGAGTACGGCAGATAATGTTGCGTTTGAGCGTGTGGTCAATTTTCCAACGCGCGGTATTGGTAATGCTACTTTGGAGAAAATTCGCCAGTTTGCTAATGATCAGCACACCAACCTATTCCAAGCGGCGAATCAAATTGCGTCAACATTACCAACGCGTGCTGCCAACGCTTTAAATGGATTTATTCAACTGATTGAGCAGCTCAGTGATGATGTTAAACATTTGGATCTTAGTAAAAAAGTAGCGCATTTATTGTCTGAATCTGGATTGATGATGCATTATGCTAACGATAAATCTGACAAAGCTGGTAGTAAAAAAGAAAACTTAGAAGAGCTTATTTCTGCTGCCAAACAATACAACCATGAGCAAGACAGTGAAATGAATGAAGTGGTTGGCTTTATCTCGTTAGCCTCATTGGATTCTAGCGGCGATGCGAATGCGCCTGTTATGGACAATGTTCAGCTAATGACCATTCACTCTGCCAAGGGTCTAGAATTTCCCAATGTGTTTTTAACCGGCATGGAAGAAGATTTATTTCCCTCAAGACAATCCAAAGATGAGCCGCACTTATTAGACGAAGAGCGGCGTTTGTGTTATGTGGGCATGACCCGGGCAATGCACAAACTCACCCTATCTTTTGCCATTAAACGCTTTTTACACGGCCAATCTATGTACGCTTATCCATCGCGTTTTTTGGATGAAATTCCCAGTGAATACATCAACAAAGTTAAAGCCAAATTTGGCGTAACGCAAGCTAATTTTAAAGACGATGATATTTATAATCAAGATATACAGCCGCAAGCTAATGGGCAGTTATCGGTAGGCGCAGGGGTTAGGCATGGTAAGTTTGGCTATGGCACCATTTTAAATTTTGAGGGCGACGGTGATAGCGCCAGAATTCAAATTAAATTTAAAACAGCAGGCAGTAAATGGCTAATTGCCAGTTATGCTAATTTGGAGTTTGTTTAAGTTTTTTTTCAAAGAAGGCAAAGCCTTTTTGTAGATTTTTAGCCAACTTACACATCATCATTGTACACATCATCATTGTTTAATTTTTTTTAACTTCTTAAACTTTTTTAGCTGCAAGGCATTGCCTTATAGGCTAATTGCCAGTTATGCGTGTTGGAGTTTGTTTAGTTTAAGGTCTTTTTAAGATCATCAATAGAAATACTTTGCACGGTCTGCTCATCGGTATAAACCGGCTTCATTTTGGTGTGCGTGCCTGCCTGTTTTTCAATTTCAACTTGGCGAGAAACCACCAAATTTAAACAATCCGTGATCATTTCTTGGGTACTTCTTTCCAGTGGATGGCGCAAGCCAGGTTTGGTCATTGTGTCTTTAGCAACGGCAATTAGCGTTTTTCTCATTGCACTTAACATTCTAACTTCGGTTGTGTTTGTGGTAGCGTCGCTCATAATAAATCCCGTATATTATCTAAATGGTTTAAGTAGGCTATTTTATCATCGTTAAAGCGGCTATACCCTTGCATTGATTCAAGTTTTTCGCTCTCGCCCCAATCGTTATCTATCACCTCATCAACCATCTTAGGATGATTACAAATCAGTACCATATCACAACCACTGTCTAATGAAACGCGCACTCGATCATGAATGTTTTTTATAAAAAAAGCACCTTGCATAGATAAATCATCACTAAATATTACGCCGCCAAAACCCAGCTGTTTTTGCAAAATTTGTTTGATCCATTTTGAGGAAAACCCCGCTGGATTTTTATCAACTTGCGGATAAATAATATGCGCAGGCATAACTGCGTCTAAACCTTGACCAATTAACTCTTTAAAAGGCGCCATATCAGGCGTTAACTCTATCATTGGTCTGTCATCAATGGGTAAATCTAAATGCGAATCAGCGGCTACAAAACCGTGCCCAGGAAAATGTTTACCAACACATTTCATGCCCGCTTCATGCATACCAGCAATCAAACTTCCAGCTAACTTGATGACTGCATCTGGATTGGAGTGAAAAGCGCGATCGCCAATAACCGATGATTGCCCATAATCTATGTCTAGCACGGGCGCAAACGAAAAATCCACGCCAATCACGAGTAATTCTGCTGCCAATACATAACCGCAGGAGAACGCTTGTTCTAAAGCTTGCTCTGGTTTTTGGTCGTAGGCTTGGCCCAATTTTGCCATCGCTGGCAGGTGGGTAAACCCTGTTTTAAAACGCTGCACTCGGCCGCCTTCATGATCAACCGCAATTAATAAATTTTGATTTATTAAACGAATAGATACAATCAAAGATTTCACTTGATGAATGTCTTTAAAGTTACGCGTAAATAAAATAACGCCGCCAATACTGGGCTGGGCTAATTGGGCGCTTTCTTTTTCGGTCAGTGTCAAACCTGACAGGTCCATCATAATTGTGCCAATCATATAAAAATGTCTTTAAATTTCCGACTAATCCAAACCAGCATTATAAGGCTTGGAATCACCATTAAAGCTGTAATGGCAAAAAATACTGCCCATTCTCCGCCAAAACTGGCTACCCAATTTTGCGCCTGCAAGCTATCCACCATCCAGCCGCTACCACCGGCAAATAAAGTTCTGCCAAAGTTACCTACCGATGCCATCAATGCATATTGCGTTGCCGTATAAGCACGATTGGTTAAATGTGAAATAAACGCCACAAAGGCAACTGTTGAAAATGCAGCGGTAAAATTATCTGCCAAAATTGCAAAGGCAAATACCGTAGTATCAGCGCCAGTAATTGCCATATAAGAAAAAATTAAATTAGTGGCCGCCATAGCCACGCCACTAATCATCAAACCTTTTACCAGCCCGTAATGTACGGTAATCATACTGGCAACAATCGAGAAAAATACGGTGAGCGTTGAACCAACCAACTTGGAGTAGGTGGCAATCTCGCCCGTAGTAAAACCAATTTCTTTATAAAACACCAGTGACATTCTGCCTAAAAATGCCTCGCCCACTTTAAACAGCATAATGAATAATAAAATGATTAAAGCTGCTTTGCCAAAGCGCGTAAAGAAATCTTTTAGCGGCTCAAGAACTGTCGATAAAAACCAAGCACTAACTCTTTGCCAGCTATTATGACCGCCTAATAAATTCTCGTAATTTTGTTGCGCCGCCTCTTGTACAGATTCACGCTGGCTTTGCGGCTCATCCAACCATAAAGTATTTAAAATAAACCCAAGTACAAACACACTAATCAGCAAATAAACTGAAGACCAATCTTGCCCAAAATCTGACAAATAAAGTGCAGTTGCACCCAAAAACCCATAACCCACCCACCAGCCAGAAGTTGCCATAGCTGCCGTTGCAGGTAGTTTGTTTTTTTCTTCAATGCTAAATACGTCGATTCGATAAGCATCGATCACAATGTCTTGCGTGCTGGAAACGATGGCAACAGATAAAGCTAATAAACTAATCCAAATTAAACTGTCTTTTGGGCTGGTAAAAGAAATGGCAACAATCAACACAAACAGCAGACTTTGCAATAATAAAAGCCACGAGCGGCGCTGCCCAAAACGCTTAGTCAGAATAGGAATCTTAACTCTGTCCAATAAAGGCGCCCACAGCCAATTAACTGAATATACGGCAAATACCGAGCCAAAAAATCCAATGGCAGTGCGCGTAAGCCCTGCATCTTTAAGCCAAAGCGTCATTGCTGAGCCGATGATTACCCATGGAAAGCCGCTGGCGATGCCATTTAAAAAAACAGCCAACATTCTTTTGTCTAAATAAACTTTCAATAATTGATTCATCAGCATTGCAACCAAGGCATGGCGTCATGGCGCCAACCATTGACATTGCCGCGCTGGTTGTTTTCATCAAGATCGCCCTCAAAACCACTGACCACATGGGCAACATTGATGAAGCCATGATTAAGCAAGCATTTTCCTGCATCGTCTGAGCGATAACCACTACGACAAATTAAAATAATTTCAGTTTTTTTATTCACGCCAAAACGCCCAAAAGCTGCTATAAATTGCGCTTCATTAGCTTGCCAATCAGGCTCATCCAGCCAAGGGATTAAAATACAATCAAGCGGGCGGCCAACAAATTTGTTTTCTGCTTCGCAGCGAACGTCAATAAGCATGGCATCAGTGTTCATTTGCAAGCGCTCTAAAGCTTTTTTAGGTAAGTATTGAATTAGTTTACTCATGCTTGGATTATAGCAATATCTTCGCCTATTTGCACACGATCAAACAGTTCGATAATATCTTCATTATGCATGCGAATACAGCCTTTAGAGCCTATCACGCCCATTGATGTTTGGGTTGGTGCGCCGTGGATGTAAATATAACGACTTTTAGTATTTTTATTATCCTCATCCACCCCATCAAGCCATAAAATTCTGGTTAGAATCCAATCTCGATCTGGATGCTTCATTGCCAAAGCTGGCGTGTAAATCTCAGCGGTAAAAACCCGGCCTTTAAGCACAGAATTTGACGCCAAATCTTGGCCGATTTTTTCAGCAATTTTGAAATTTCCAAGCGGCGTACAAAAAGAACCTTCAACATTGCCAACGCCATTTGCTGCACTGCTAATTAAATAGGTTTTGTCTTTAAAAGTTAAAGTTTGATTGGTAATATTAATGCTAATCATTAGGCTATTTTATTGGGTAAATAAAGCAATCGATTCAACATGCGCAGTTTGCGGAAACATATCCATCACCCCAGCAGTATCAAGCTTGTAGCCTAATTCAATGAGCTTAGCAGTGTCGCGCGCAAGCGTTGCAGGATTGCACGATACATAAACCAAACGCTCAACCCCAAGTTTTGGCAAAAGATCAACAATTTCAATGGCGCCAGAGCGCGCTGGATCAATCAGCGCTTTGTTGTAAGTTTTGCCTCTAAACCACTCAAAACCTTCTACTTCTTTAAATAAATCAGCCTTGTAAAAATTAGTATTAGTGATATTATTTTTCTCAGCATTGTATTTTGCTCGCTCAATCAGCCCTAAATCCCCTTCCACGCCAACAACGTGTTTTGCATATTTAGCCATTGGCAAGGTGAAATTACCCAATCCACAAAACAAATCAATAACCTCGTCATTTTCATTCAGATCAAGCAGCTGAATGGCTAAATTAATCATTTTTTGATTAAGTTTAAAATTCACTTGAGTAAAATCAGTGGGCAAAAACTCCATTTCAATGTCATGATCTGGATGAGAATAAGTCAAAACAGCTGGTTTATCCAGCGGATTTACTGTGTCTGCGCCGCCACTTTGAGTATAAAAAGTAACGTTTAAATCATTAGCGCACGCTAATAGTATTTGCTCGTCTTGCTCAGTCAACGGCTCAAGATGACGCAAAATAAGCACGGTACTATTTTGCGCAACGGCTACCTCGATTTGCGGCACTTGAGATTTAATTGAAAGCTTTTCTATGGCGCTGCCCAACTCTACTAAATGCTCGCCAATTGAAGCGTGCAATACCTCGCACCTATCCATATTAGCAATCCAACCTGATTTTTTCTCCCGAAAACCCACCAACACTTTGTCTTTTTTAGCCACAAAGCGCACGCCAAGTCTTGCCTTACGACGATAACCCCAACTTTGAGCCTGGAGCGGCGCAAGCCAATGCTTTGGCTGGGTTTTAGCTTGTCCTAAAAAAGCATCTTCAAGCCACGCTTGTTTGGCCTGAATCTGATCCTCGCTGGATAAATGCTGAAACGAACAGCCACCGCAAATGCCAAATACCGCGCATTTTGGGGTAATGCGATTAGCCGCAGGTCTGAGCACTTCTTTAACGTCCGCCTCTTCAAATTTTGCGCGTGAAAAACTGCGATCAGCAAGCACTTTTTCGCCGGGCAATGCGCCTGAGACAAAAATCACTTTTTCATCTAAATGCGCAATACCGCGCCCCTCATGCGAAAGTGATTCAATTTCCAATTCGTAGGTTTTTGGTTTTGGTTTTCTTCTTTTGCCCATAAAATTTACACTCTGTATTTACAATTAATTTTGGCTTCAATCTTATTTGAACTTAAGAAAGGTAAAAATTCATCACTCCTAACCCACAATTTAGAAAAGTTAAAATTATTTGTATTTAAAGTGTAGGTCAAATTTTCATCTTGCGCAAATTTTGATTTAAATTTATTTTTACTCAGCCTATAAAAATCGTCAAATAGTTTTTTATTGTTGGCTTTACCACAAGTAAAACAAAGCTCATCTTCTAGGTTTTTATGCTGAATAATAAGGCAAAAATTGTACAACTTTAAAGATTGTATATTGCTGATGAAAATTTGAGTATTTTTAATATCGTCAGTATCAACAACAAAAAACAACTCATCTGTTTTATTAATGGTTTTTTTATACTTTTGAAATGCTTTTTCCAAAGATTAATTTTTTTAAGCTTTCCTGGTTTTATTTGTTTTGTTTTTTTTAAAAACTCTAATAACTTTTTTTCCGTTTCTCCCTCGTAAAAATAAACAACTTGTTTTTTGCTCATTACAGTAATTCTTCTATTCTTGTCGTATCTGGCAATGTTCTAAATACGTCATTTTTAACAAATCCGAGTAAGTTTCTATCATTTTTTGTATAGCCTAATTTTTCAGGATGAATTACTTCCACAAACTTGTCTTTTCTCATAAAAATATAACTGTGTGATGGTAAGTTCATTTCCAAAATATCGTAATTATGTGATGTGTAAAACAGTTGAGAGTTTTCTTTTAACTTCTCAATCATTAAATTCAACATAGAAATTTCAATTTCAGAATGAGAATACGCCATCTTTTCATCTAAAAATAATGTGGCATTATTCCTATTCATTACAGAGTAAACAAATTCTGAAACTTCTAGCGCTTCAAATGTTCCCCTTGAAAGTCTTTCGCTATTAAGCACCTTGCCATCTTCTACAATCACATTATCGCCATTTGAAAAATGAATAGTATAAGCCTTATCATTTCCTGATACTTTTACAATTTTTACAATAGATGAGTCAAAAGACTTTAATATTTTTTCTAATAACGATATATTTATATTTGTATTTAATTCAGTTGATGAATTAGACTCACTAAACATATAGTGCCAAGCGCGAATATTTCCATGTGGCTTGTATCCTTTTAAAAACGCAATAGACTGAAAGCCAGGGTTTGTAATATCATAATTATTGTTTTTATCATACTTAAATTTAGGTTTTGAAGCGTTCACTTCTGCCAATGTATCATTAAGACTGAGTGTTTTCTTTAGCTTGCAAGACTGGTAACTTTCAAAAATCAATCCAATCTTGTTAAATTTAGCTTTTAATTGATGTATTTCTTTAGTATCGGGCGTAACATAAGTTACTTCTAAACTAGAGTTTTTATCTTTGTTGTATATTTTTGACGGAACTTCTTCTACCGGTCTACCAGCTAAATAATTATTAATAGCACACATTATTCTGCCCAATGAAGTTTTTCCAGAGGCATTAGCAGCCATAAAGATGCAAACCTTTTTATACTTAATTTTCGGAAATTCTGTTAAATATTCACCTTCTATCGTTGAGTTTTTAATTTTTTTAGGATAGGTAAAATCAATAAACGCATCCTTAAACATGTAAAAATTATCTATTTTTAATTGTAAAAAAATCATAGTTATTTTCCATTATATGGATTTAAATTAAAATTATATACTAATTATCCAATAATTCAATCCAATGTTTAACCGGAATTTTACTGCCTTTTTGCAAATGCATTAAGCAGCCAATATTAGCCGTAACAATTATTTCTGGATTTGATGCCAAAAGATTATTAAGCTTGTTGGTTTTTAATTGCTTGGATAAATTGGGCTGAAAAATAGAATACGTACCTGCCGAGCCGCAACATAAATGCGCGTCTTTCACCGCGGCTGGATAATATCCCAAGGAATCTAAAATGCCATTTACCAGCCCTGCTAATTGCTGCCCGTGTTGCAAAGTGCAAGGTTCATGATAAGCGATATTGGCTTTTTCTAAATTAAGTTTACTTAAATCTTGAATGGACAAAAACTGCGCAATGTCTTGGGTTTTAGCTGAAATTATTTTGGCTTTTTGGTAATATTCATCCTTTGCGTCAAACATCGAAGCATAATCCTTGACCATTAAGCCGCAACCGCTGGCACTAGAAACAATATGCTCTACATCGTAAGCAATCCAACTGTCTATATTTGCTTTGATTTTAATCATGGCAGCTTGCTCGGCGCTCAAATGCTGATCAATCGCGCCGCAACATTGGTTTTTCGGCGTTTCAATGGCCTCAAAGCCTAATTTTGCCAAAATGTTTTTAATACTGTGATTGATATTTGGCGCCAGCGCTGGCTGTACGCAGCCGCCTAAAAGTAACACTTTTTTACTACTTGCGCTTGGCTGAATAACTTCGCCCTGCTTGTTTGAATGCTTGGCAATTAACCCGATAGGATTAAATAATAAAGGTGTTGTTAATAGTTTGCGCACACAATATCGTGCGGTTTTTTGCCATAATGGGCGTTTTTTCTCAACAAACGCTCGCCCAATATCCATCAGCTTAGCGTATTCAACCCCAGATGGGCAAGTAGTTTCGCACGATCTGCAAGTTAAGCAGCGATCTAAATGTTTAATGCTGGTTTTAGAAAATTCATTATTTTCAAGTGATGATTTAACCAAATAAATACGCCCGCGCGGAGAATCAAGCTCTGAGCCTAATAACTGATAAGTCGGGCAAGTGGCCAAACAAAAGCCGCAATGCACGCATTTTCGGATAATTTCATTGGCTTTAAAACTGGCAATTTGATGGGTTTGCATTATTTAAAAATCCCTTTTGGGTCAAACACGGTTTTTAAGCGGGTTTCAATTTCTAATCTTAACGCTGAATGTTGAATGGTTTTAAAGCTGGGTTTAAGATTTTTAACATAATTACTCGGCATTACTTTAAAGCTAATCTGGGTAATAGCTGCCAGTTTTCCCGCTGAACCGACCAGCATTCTGGCTACGTCATAACCGGCAACATTTTTCATCACTTGTCCACCAAAGTTTAAAAGCTCGCCTTCGCCGTCGATAATTTGCACGCCAAGCACGCTGTCGGATAAATCTTGCGCACCATTGCTATACGCAGCGCCAATGCTTTGAGCTGGATTTTTTACATAAAACGGTAAGCTTTGATTATTGATTGCAAGCGCAGCTTGAATTTCACAAATTAAAGTGCCGGCTTTAACGCTGATAACCAACTCTTCTGCAAAATATTCTTGAATGCCTGCATAATTAAGCCACTGACTGGTGATATGAATCTGTTTTGAGGATTTAATTTCCGCTTGTAATTGAGCGCATCTATCTGACATTAAAAACGCTCCAATTCAGGGTGCGGTAATTTGCCGTTATGTACGTGCATGGCGCCAAGTTCAGCGCACCGGTGTAATTCTGGCACGGCTTTGCCTGGATTAAGTAGCGCTTTTGGATCAAACGCGGCTTTAATTTTATGAAAAATTGCTAATTCTTTGGCGTTAAATTGATGACACATAGCATCGAGTTTTTCAATGCCAACGCCATGCTCACCCGTAATACTGCCGCCCATATCTACGCTTAGTTTTAAAATCTCAGTGCCAAATTTTTCGGTTTTTTCTAGCTCGCCTTCAATATTCGCATCATACAAAATTAAAGGATGCAGATTGCCATCGCCTGCATGAAAAACATTCGCCACTCTGAGTTGATATTTTTGGCTCAGTTGATTAATTTTCTCTAGCATATCGGCTAAATGCCTGCGAGGAATAGTGCCGTCCATACAATAATAATCAGGTGATAATCTCCCCACCGCAGGAAAAGCTGACTTGCGCCCTTTCCATAAATCAAGCCGCTGCTGCTCATTATTAGAAACCTTAATACTTGAAGCGCCCGATAAGACCTTTAAAACAAGGTCTAATTCAGTTTTAACTTGCGCCTTCGAGCCGTCCAATTCGCACAATAACAATGCCTGCGCATCCAATGGATAACCCACTTTTGCAAAACCTTCTGCCGCTTCAATGGCAAAGGCGTCCATCATTTCCAAACCTGCTGGAATAATGCCAGCTTTAATAATTTTGGTCACCGCATTGGCGCAATCTCGCACGCTGTCAAACCCAGCCATTACTACTCTGGCCAAATTGGGCGTTTTAGTGAGTTTAACGGTAATTTCAATAATAACGCCAAGCAGTCCTTCAGAGCCGCTCATTAATGCCAACAATCCTAAACCTTCATCACTTCTAGATAAAACCAGTTCTTCACCCTCAATGGTTAAAATTTTAACTGCTTCAACATTGTGCACCGTTAATCCATATTTTAAACAATGTACACCGCCCGAATTTTCAGCCACATTGCCGCCAATCGTGCAAGCTATTTGACTCGAAGGATCAGGTGCATAATACAAACCATGGCTTGCAACGGCCTCGCTAATAGCAATATTTCTAACCCCTGGCTCAACAATTGCCAACTGATTATCCGCATCAATATGTTTGACTTGATTAAGCTTAGACAAACCCAATACAATAGATTTTTCCAGTGGCAGTGCCCCGCCTGCAAGTCCAGTGCCTGCGCCGCGAGTCACCACTGGCGTTTTGTGCGCCCTGCAAATTTTTAAAATGGTTTTAATCTGCCCAATATTCTCAGGCAATGCCACGGCTAATGGTTTTTGCCGATAAACGCTAAGCCCATCACATTCAAACGGACGAGTATTTTCGTCTCCGGTTAAAACAATACCCTTAGGTAGTGCGCGAGATAATTCTTGAATAATAGACATTCAAACAATTATAATGGCTTCTTTAAATCAATTAACCACAAAAAAATGAAATCATTTAATCCACCTGTCAGAACTTTAATGGGCCCTGGTCCTTCAGATGTTCACCCTCGAATTTTATCTGCTATGGCGCGCCCAACTATTGGCCACCTAGACCCTGCTTTTGTGGGCATGATGAACGAAACTAAGGAAGCCTTAAAATACGTTTTTAAAACTGAAAACGAACTAACTATGCCGGTATCAGCGCCAGGCTCTGCGGGTATGGAAACTTGTTTTGCCAACTTGGTTGAGCCAGGTGACAAAGTCGTTGTGTGTATTAATGGCGTTTTTGGCAATCGCATGAAAGAAAACATTACGCGTTTGGGCGGCGAAGCAATCGTGGTTGAAGATGATTGGGGTAAGGCAGTATCAACCGATAAAGTTGAGCAGGCTTTAAAGGATAATCCTGAGGCTAAAATTTTGGCTTTTGTTCACGCTGAAACTTCAACAGGTGCACAATCTGATGCAAAAGCACTGTGCAAGATTGCCCATGATAACGACTGTATTACCATTGTTGATGCGGTTACCTCATTAGGCGGCAGCGAACTTCGCGTTGACGAATGGGAAATTGATGCAATTTATTCAGGCTCGCAAAAGTGTTTATCAGCCATGCCAGGCATTTCACCCGTTAGTTTTAATGAGCGCGCTTTAACTAAAGTTAAAAATCGTAAAACACCGGTTACTTCTTGGTTTTTAGATTTAAATTTAGTCATGGGTTATTGGGGCGAAGGCGCCAAACGTACTTACCATCATACAGCGCCGGTTAATACGCTGTACGGTCTGCACGAATCTTTAGTGATGATTTCAGATGAAGGTTTGGAGAATTCTTGGGCGCGTCATCAAAAAAACCATGAAGAACTCAGAGATGGCCTTGAAGCGATGGGCATTAATTTCTTGGTTAATAAAGCAGATCGTTTGCCGCAGCTTAACTCAGTATTTATTCCCCAAGGCGCTGATGACGCAGCAGTGCGCAATACGTTGCTGAATGATTACAACCTAGAAATTGGCGCAGGTCTTGGCGCTTATGCAGGCAAGGTTTGGCGCATTGGTTTAATGGGTCATTCATCAAGAAAAGAAAACATTACTTTGTTTTTAGCTGCTTTAAAAGCAGCCTTAGGAAAATAAATAGCTAAACCACTAATACTTTAAAACAAAAAAGGCGACCCTAAAGGTCGCCTTTTTTAATGTGTAAATTTTACAAATAATGCTATTTCAACTTAGCCAATAATTCTGCTTCAGTTTCTACTCGATTAGGATCAGATAAACAACAGTCAACCGGACAAACTTCCACGCATTGCGGTTCATCAAAATGACCGACGCATTCAGTGCAAAGATCGCCATCAATTTCATAGATCTCGTCGCCCATATAAATCGCATCATTAGGACATTCTGGCTCGCAGACATCACAGTTGATGCATTCGTCGGTAATCAATAAAGACATGGTTTTCTCCTTAGGTAAAGCAATGATAAATATAGTTGTATTTTACCGTATTGTTACCCTTATTTATATTGTGTTTTGAGGTATCATCGATAGCTTTATTAATTAATTAAAAAACCTTATGATAATGCGCCTTCTAACTCTACTTTTTATCGCTTTTATTTCACTTTCAGCTCAGGCCGAACTTGACGATGGCTTGTATGCTAATTTACATACAAATCAAGGCGAGATTTTAATTCAACTTGAATTTGAAAAAACGCCGCTAACCGTTATTAACTTTGTTGGATTAGCGCAGGGCACTAAGAAATCCAATATTCAAACAGGGAAAGCCTTTTACAACGGCTTGAAATTTCACCGCGTAATTGACAACTTCATGATTCAAGGCGGCGATCCAAAAGGCAATGGCACAGGTGGTCCTGGCTACCAATTCAATGACGAAATTACTGATTTAACACATGATTCTGCCGGTATTTTATCCATGGCTAACTCAGGTCCCAATACCAATGGTTCTCAATTTTTTATCACCCACACACCAACGCCTCATTTAGATGGCAAACATACTGTTTTTGGGCGCGTCATTAAAGGCATGAATGTGGTTAACAGCATTAAAAAAGATGATTTTATTCGAAAAGTAAAAATCATTCGCATCGGCGAAAAAGCACAAGAATTTCAAACTGATGAAGCTGCATTTCAAGCAAAAAATGAACTGTCTGCCGACATAGAAAAACAAAAAACTGCCAAGAAAAAAACTAAATTTTTAGCCTTTGTAACTGCCAACTATGCCGATGCAAAAATGGCTGATAAGGGTCATTTTATTGAAATTAATAAACCAGGTAGCGGCAAGCAGCCAAAAAAAGGCGACTTGGTTAAAATAGATTTATCCATTGATTTAGACGATGGCACTAATATGCGCAAAATGGGCGGCGAGCCTTTGCCGTTTGCAGCAGGATCTGGCAACATTATCGATATTATCGATACCTCGGTGCTAGCAATGAGTATTGGCGAAAAACGCACATTGATTGCACCTTATTATCAAATTTATGGCAATAGCGAGCGCGGCAGTTTGTCAACTGACAGTGTTTTAATTTTTAAATTAGTATTATTATCCATTAACGATATCGAATAATTATTTATGTTTTTAGAGTTCATCAATCTTTTAACCCAATTTGATTCTGGCTTTGGTGTTCTTAATTATTTAACCCTAAGAGCTGTATTAGCCATGCTAAGCTCTTTATTAGTCAGCTTAGCACTTGGGCATTATTTTATTAATAAGCTCCATCAATATCAGATTGGTCAAGTTGTCAGAACTGACGGCCCGCAATCACATTTAGTAAAATCAGGCACGCCTACTATGGGCGGACTCATGATTCTTTTTACTTTTATTATTAGCTCATTGATTTGGGCAGATTGGTCAAGTATTTATTTATGGATGGTTTTGGCTACTGCTGTTATTTTTGGGGCTATTGGTTTTATAGACGACTCTTTAAAAATCAAACACAAATCTTCAGACGGACTCAGCTCACGCAAAAAAATGCTGAGCCAATCCTTGGGCGCTATTATTATTGGCTTATGGATTATTTTGAGCATTGACAATCCTCTACAAACCCAACTACTCATTCCTTTTTTTAAGGACATCGCCCTGCCGTTGGGCATCTTTGGCTTTTTGATATTGACTTATTTTGTGATTGTAGGCGCTTCTAATGCGGTTAATTTAACCGATGGATTGGATGGTTTAGCCATCATGCCCGTTATTTTAATTTCCAGTGCGCTGGCTTTATTTGCTTATATCAGCGGTAATTATAATTTTTCAAATTATCTTAATATGCCTTTTATGCCTGGCACAGGCGAGCTGTTTGTTATTTGCGCAGCTTTAGTGGGTAGCGGCCTTGGGTTTTTATGGTTTAACACCTATCCTGCTGAAGTGTTTATGGGCGATGTTGGCTCACTCGCATTGGGCGCAATTTTAGCGGTTATTGCCATTCTTTTACGTCAAGAAATATTACTGTTTATTATGGGCGGCGTTTTTGTTGTGGAAACGTTATCGGTTATTATTCAAGTGGCTTATTACAAGCGTACCAAAAAGCGCTTTTTTTTGATGGCGCCGATTCACCACCATTTTGAGAAAAAAGGCATATCAGAGCCAAAAATCAGCGTGCGTTTTTGGATGGTTACTTTAATCTTGGTACTTATCAGCCTAGCATCTATTAAAATACGCTAATTATGGGATTGCTAAATACACTTGATAAATGGGACCGGCGCTACCTTGCGCTTGCAAAAGAGGTTTCTACTTGGTCAAAAGATCCATCAACTCAGGTTGGTGCGGTAACCGTTGGCCGCAAAAAAGAAGTTTTGTCTCAAGGGTTTAACGGCTTTCCTCGCAACATTAAGGATAGTGATGAACGTTACAACGATCGTGAAACCAAATATAAATTTGTCGTACACGCCGAGATGAATGCCATTTACAATGCGACCTACTCAGGCACCTCACTAGACGGCGCCACCTTGTACGTTTATGGTTTGCCCATTTGCTCAGAATGCGCCAAAGGTATTATTCAAGTGGGCATTAAAAAAGTGGTGGTTGAAAAATCTAAAGAACTCGAGCATTGGAACCAAAGCCTGCAACTCTCAAAAGAAATGTTTGATGAAGCTGGCGTTGAATTAATTATCACTCATAAAAACTAATCATGTCTGAAGTTTCTAAACGTCGCACGTTTGCGATTATCTCTCATCCTGATGCAGGCAAAACCACAATAACCGAAAAACTGCTTTTGTACGCTGGCGTGATTAAAACAGCGGGTAGTGTTAAAGCTAGAAAAGCATCCGCGCACGCCACCTCTGACTGGATGGAGATGGAAAAAGAACGCGGCATTTCCATTACTTCATCGGTCATGCAATTTGATTATGATAATCATGTTATTAACCTGCTTGATACCCCGGGACATGAAGATTTTTCTGAAGACACTTATCGCACCTTAACCGCGGTTGACTCCGCTTTAATGGTGATCGATGTTGCCAAAGGCGTGGAAATGCGCACCATTAAACTCATGGAGGTTTGCCGCCTAAGAGACACCCCTATCCTCACTTTTATTAATAAATTAGACCGTGAAGGTCAAGAGCCGATTAATCTTATGGATGAAGTTGAAACTGTCCTTAATATCGAATGCGCGCCCATTACCTGGCCAATTGGCATGGGCAAACGCTTTAAGGGTGTGGTGCATTTGCTTGATGATAAGGTCTATTTATATGAGGCTGGTAAAAACTCTGAAATTGGTGAAAATATTATTATTGATGGCGTCAATAACCCACAGCTTGACACCCTCTTAGGCGAAGAAGTTGTCTGTGAAATGCGCGAAGAAGTGGAGCTGATTCGTGAAACCACCCATCCATTTGATTTAGAGGCTTTTTTAACCGGCAAACAAACGCCCGTTTTCTTTGGATCAGCCATTTCAAACTTCGGCATTCAAAATTTACTTGATGGTTTTATCGAGTACGCGCCAACGCCAAAAAATCGAGAATCTGATGTGCGTTTGGTTAAACCTGATGAAACTAAACTGACTGGCTTTGTGTTTAAAATTCAGGCAAATATGGATCCAAAACACCACGATCGACTCGCTTTTATGCGCATTGTTAGCGGTGAGTATAAAAAAGGTATGAAAGTTTTACAAGTAGCAACCGGCAAGCAAATTAAAATTGCTAACGCAGTTACTTTTATGTCGCGCGAGCGCAGTTCTGCTGAAGTTGCTTATGCCGGCGACGTAATTGGTATTCACAACCACGGCGGCATTAGCATTGGCGATACCTTTACCCAAGGTGAAAAACTCACTTTTCAAGGTATTCCAGACTTTGCACCCGAACTATTTCGCCGCGCACAACTAAAAGACCCACTCAAAGCTAAAGCTCTACAAAAAGGCCTAAACCAGCTTTCAGAAGAAGGCGCGACTCAGGTTTTTCGCCCTATTATTAATAGCTCTCAAATTTTAGGCGCTGTTGGCGTATTGCAATTTGATGTGGTTGCGCATCGCCTTAAGTATGAGTACGGCGTAGATTGCCAGTTTGAAACCATTGCCATTGCAACAGCGCGCTGGGTAACAGGCAGTGACAAAGACATTGATCAGCTTAAAATTAAAGCAGGTAACAATGTTGCGATTGACGCAAAAGGCATGCTAACTTACTTAGCGCCTTCTACGATTAATTTACAATTAACCATAGAGCGCCATCCAAATTTAACCTTCTCAGCTACTCGAGAGCATTAACAACAATTTAAATATTTTTTCCCAGCATTCTTCTTAACGTGCCATCTTTATCCATAAAGTGATGCTTAATAGCGCCTGCTAAATGTAGCAAAATAGCAACAATCATAGTCCAGCCAGCAATCTCATGAGTATTGTGCATAAAGCCAGCAAGCTCAGCGTTATGTGCGATTGCTTTTTGAGTTAGCGGATCAAAGTTAGCAGCAACAATTTCCAGACCAAATACCGAAACGCCATGACCCCCTGCGCCAGACATAATAAATCCTGAAATCGGCATGATAATCGTAGCAATAATTAATACCCAGTGCACAATTTTTGATAGGTTTTTCTCAATTTTTGGATAGTTTGCCGCAGGCGCTAACCAGCCATTAACAAAACGCCAATAAACCCTGATAATAATAACAGCAAAAATTAAAACACCTATTGATTTATGAATAGGATAAAGCTCAAACGCTTCATTCTGACTCATATAAACGCCAACTATTGCTAAAGTAATAATAACCAAACCAACCAACCAATGCAAAAACACCGTTAAAGCAGATAATTGTTGTTTTGTGTCTTTATTCATCGTGACATTGCGCCCTTACTTTGCTTCAAGAAAATTATTTATGCAGGTGTACATCCATTTGTGGATACGGAATGTTTAAGCCCTCTTTGTCAAAAGTTTTATAAACTTTCTCATTCATTTCAAAAAATACACCCCAATAATGTTCAGCTTCAACCCAAGCTCTTAAAGTAAAGTTAACCGAGCTGTCTGCCAGTGCTGATACAGCAATTACAACTTCTGGATCTTTTAAAATTCTTTCATCTTCATCGCAAAGTTGCTTGAGTACTTGGCGTGCTTTATCAACATTATCACCGTAACCAATACCAATTGTCCAATCAACTCTTCTGGTTTTTTCAGTAGAAAAGTTAACCAATGAAGAGCTTGATAAACCTGCATTGGGAATAATAATGGTTTTATTATCTGGTGTTTTTAAAATGGTGTTAAAAATTTGAATTTCAGATACTTTGCCTAAATAGCCTTGTGCTTCGATTAAATCGCCAACTTTAAAAGGTTTGAACAATAAGATCATTGCGCCGCCAGCAAAGTTTTGCAAGGTGCCAGACAGTGCCAGGCCCACTGCTAAACCAGCAGCACCTAAAATAGCAATAAAGGAGGTCATTTCAATGCCTAACATACCTAATGCGGTAATAACAAGCATAACCTTAAGTAGGATTCTGACAATGCTAAGAATAAATCCGACCAATGCAGGATCTTTATTACTCTTGCTCATGGTTTTTTCAAGACTATTAACAACGGTTTTAATAATCCAGCTACCAATAACAAAAACGGCAATGGCGATCAGTAGCTTTGTTCCGTATGTAACGGCAAAATCGATAACTTGATTAGTAGTTTCTTCTGTACTCATAATAATCCTCTTTACATTAAAAAAATAATATCAAAATTGCACCTTATTATAAATAATTAAGTAAATATTTTGATGGTTGATGTTTATTCTTCTTGAGCGTCTAACTGAGGCGTTTCATCACCCTCATCTTCAGTTTCTGCAATTTTAGCAACAGAGACCAACTTCTCGCCTTTGGCGATGTTAATCAAAGTGACACCTTGCGTATTACGACCAATAATTGAAACGTCGGCAGCTCTGGCGCGCACGAGCGTACCTTTGTTGGAAATCAGCATCATTTCATCTTCATCAGTCACCTGAATTGCGCCAACGACCTTGCCGTTTCGATCAGATGTTTTAATAGAAATAACGCCAGATCCGCCGCGTGCTTGAACGCGATATTCTTCAAGCTCGGTGCGCTTGCCATAGCCTTTTTCAGTGGCCGTTAAAATCGGGCTAGATTCGTCAGCAACAATGGCTGAGACGATTTTATCATCAGCCAGCTTCATGCCGCGAACGCCAATTGCGGTGCGCCCTACTGCGCGCACATCAGACTCTTTAAAGCGAATAGATTTACCCTTGGCTGAGAACAGCATGATGTCGTTTACGCCTGAGGTGATGTCAACGCCAACCAGTTTATCGCCATCACGCAATTCAATAGCAATGATGCCGCCCCTGCGCGGACGGGCAAAGTTAGTTAATGAGGTTTTCTTACAAGTACCACTAC
This sequence comes from Gammaproteobacteria bacterium, assembly GCA_965222625.1. GTDB lineage: Bacteria > Pseudomonadota > Gammaproteobacteria > PS1 > Pseudothioglobaceae > Thioglobus_A. Next base: position 800,030 of record OZ244962.1, read on the forward strand.
TGGTGACCATAAATACAAATTGATCTTCGGTAAATTCTGAAACGGGCAGGATGGCATTAATAACTTCGTCTTTTTCTAAAGGTAATAAATTGACAATCGGCTTGCCTCTGGCTGTACGTGATGCCATCGGCAATTCATAGACTTTAAGCCAATGCACCTTACCTTTTGAAGAAAAACACAATACCGTGTCGTGAGAATTGGCTACAAATAATTGATCAACAAAATCTTCATCCTTCATTTTGGTGGCCGCTTTACCTTTGCCGCCGCGCCGCTGCGCTTGGTAGTCGCCCAAAGATTGCGCCTTAACATAACCGCCATGTGACAAAGTTACCACGCGCTCTTCTTGGGCAATAAGATCTTCTAGGGTTAGATCGATTTTATGCTCAATAATTTGAGTGATACGGGCGCTGACAAAGTTTTCACGAATCTCAATAAGCTCATCTCGGATTATTTGCATTAAGCGATCTGGGTTTTGTAAAATATCCAATAAATATTTAATGCGCTCTAATAACTCATTAAATTCATCAAAAATTTTGTCTTTTTCAAGCCCAGTTAAACGGTGTAATTTAAGATCAAGAATGGCTTGCGCTTGCTTCTCTGAAAGCTGGTAGTCACCCGATATTTGCAAACCCAGCTCAGCCGGTAGGTCTTCAGGCTTAAACATCGCCATATCACGATCACCAATCAGCTCTTTAATAACGCTGCCTTGCCAAGTTTTAGCCGCTAAAGAGGCTTTGGCTTCTGCTGGATTTTGCGCCGCTTTGATAAGCTCAATAATTTCGTCGATATTATGCAGTGCGACCGACAAACCTTCTAATAAATGCGCCCTGTTTCTGGCTTTATTAAGCTCAAAAATAGAGCGGCGCGTAACCACATCACGCCGGTGCGCAATAAACGCCTCTAAGATATCCTTAAGCGGCATTAGTTTAGGCATGCCTTTGTCAATCGCGACCATATTAATGCCAAATACCGTTTGCATCTCAGTGAGTTTGTATAAATTATTAAGCATTACTTCGGGTACTTCGCCGCGCCTAAGTTCAACCACCATACGCATGCCATCTTTGTCTGACTCATCTCTAAGGCCGGTAATGCCGTCAATACGCTTGTCTTTGACTAATTCTGCAATCTTGCCAATCAGCCTAGCTTTGTTAACTTGATATGGCAATTCTGTGACCACGATGCTTTGTTTGTCTTCGCCTTCAACGTGCGAAACAGAGCGCAGATAAATTTTGCCCTTGCCAGTTTCATAGGCTTGACGAATGCCGCTAGCACCATTAATAATGCCAGCTGTTGGAAAATCAGGGCCAGGCATGACGGTTAATAATTCATCTATACTGATGTTTTCGTTGTCAATGACTCTAAGGCAGGCTTCAACCACTTCGCCTAAATTGTGCGGCGGGATGTTGGTTGCCATACCCACTGCAATGCCTGATGAGCCATTGACTAAAAGGTTAGGTACGCGTGTTGGCAATACGCTAGGCTCTGATTCTGAGCCATCGTAATTGTCAATAAAATCAACGGTGTTTTTGTCAAGATCGCGCAATAATTCGTGCGAAATTTTGGCCATGCGAATTTCTGTATAACGCATAGCTGCTGCTGAATCGCCATCTACCGAGCCAAAGTTGCCTTGTCCATCAATCAGAATGTTACGCATTGAAAATGGCTGCGCCATACGTACGATTGTGTCATACACAGCTGTATCGCCATGGGGGTGATATTTACCAATGACATCGCCGACAATACGAGCAGATTTTTTGTAAGCTTTGTTGTAATCGTTGCCCAAAACGTCCATCGCATACAGTACGCGGCGATGAACCGGTTTTAGTCCGTCTCGAACATCAGGCAGCGCGCGCCCAACGATAACGCTCATGGCGTACTCCAAGTAGGAGTCGCGCATCTCGTCTTCAATGGTTACTATGGGGAAGTTAGGCTCTAATTTTTTGGTTAAATCTTCAGGGTTGTCAATGTTGTCAGACATACAAAAATAGCGTGATTAAATTAGCTTTTATTGTACCCTAAAAAGGTGAATATACGCCGATTAATTAGCGCGAATTGTCTATCTATAAATACCTGAAAAATCAATAACTTATGCGTTTACAGCTGCAACTGATTTGGCCAGTTTTTTAAGCAAGGTTTGCGTATCTTCCCAGTTGATACAGCCATCAGTAATACTAACGCCATATTTAAGCGATTCAAGCGCTGCTACCGGCTGATTACCCTCATTAATATTTGATTCAACCATAACCCCAAAAATTTTGCCAGCGCCCGTGGCAATTTGCCGAGCAATTTCATCGCCAACTAATAGCTGGTTTTTAAACTTTTTCTCACTATTGGCATGAGAAAAATCAACCATTACTTTGCCTACTAAACCGCCATCAACCAATCGCTGGGTGGCATCATTAACGCTTTTCTCACTATAGTTAGGTCCATCAGTAGCACCGCGAAGAACAATATGACAATTTGGATTGCCCGTTGTGGTGTATCGATTGGCCACGCCTTTTTTGTTAATTGACCAAAACATGTGTGAGTTTGAAGCCGATACAATGGCGTCAATGGCAATTTGCACGTTGCCATTTGTACCATTTTTAAAACCCACGGGGCAAGATAATCCAGAGGCCAATTCTCGATGCGTTTGACTTTCGGTTGTTCGCGCACCAATAGCGCCCCATGAAATTAAATCAGATATGTATTGCGGGGTGATTAAATCAAGATATTCTGTGGCACTAGGGATGCCCATTTTTGATAAATCTACGAGCAAGCTTCGAGCCAAATCAAAGCCTTTTTCCATGTCAAAACTGCTGTCCAAATCAGGGTCATAAATAAGCCCTTTCCAGCCGATTGTGGTACGCGGTTTTTCAAAATAAACGCGCATAACAATAAATAAATCGTCATCCAACTCTTGTTTTATTTTTAACAGTCGCTGCGCATAATCTCTGGCTGCTTTTGGATCATGAATAGAGCAAGGCCCAACCACAACCAATAAGCGTTTGTCTTTGCCAGAAATAATATCAGCAATGGCCTTTCTGGAATGAATAATAAAATCAGACTGTTCTTTTTTAACAGGGTGTTTTTTAATAAACCCCATTGGCGGGGTAATAGATTCTGCCTTGGTAATACGAATATTACTAATTTTATTGAGAATTTTTTTTAGCATTTTTGATTTTCAATCAGTGCGTAGGCTGAGTGATTGTGAATCGATTCAAAATTTTCCGATTCCAAGCGGTAATAACTAATGTTTTCATTGGCATTCAAATCAACCGCAATGTCGCGCACTAAGTCCTCAACAAATGCAGGGTTGTCATAGGCTCTTTCGGTGACAACTTTTTCATCTTCACGTTTTAAAATTGCATACAATTCACAAGAGGCTTTTTTCTCAGCAAGATCAATTAAATCTTCGATATAAAGGGTTTTTCCAGCTGCCGCTTTGGCTTTAATGGTGATATGAGAGCGCTGATTGTGCGCACCATACTTAGAAATACTCTTAGAACAAGGGCAAAGACTGGTCACAGGCACAACCACTTTTATCATCACTTCCGTGATATTATTATCCAAAGAACCGTACAAGGTTACTTGATAATCCATCAATGATTCAACGCCTGAAGAAGGCGCTTTTTTCTTTCTAAAAAATGGAAAATCTAAGATGATATGCGCCGTTTTAGACTCGAGTCTATCGCGCACTTTTTCAATCATTTTGCCAAAATTACTGCTACTAAATTCACAAGAACCTTCATTTAAAATCTCAATAAAACGTGACATATGAGTACCTTTAACATTTTCAGGCAAAGAAACGGTCATGGTGAAATTGCCCACTGTTGCAGATTTGTTGCCGTCACGATCAATGTAAGTGATTGGATGAGAAATATCTTTAATACCAACTCGATCAATAACGATTTGACGAGTATCTAAGTTGTTTTGTGTATCAGGTAAATCACAAGATTTCATGATTAATCCTCCGAATAAGTGACAGATGCTCTAAGAGTTTCCCAAATGGTTATCTCTTTAACTTGAACATCTTGATTGTTGATTAATTTTCCGACTTCTTCATAAAAATATTTAGCAATATTCTCAGCAGTAGGATTTAGCTGATCAAAGGGCTTTACATCGTTTAAATACTGATGATCTAACCTTTTAACAACCACTTTGGTTTGATTTTTAATTTCTCTAAAATCGATCGCCATGCCTGTGCTATCAAGCACTTTTGAAGCAACAAGAACTTCCACTTGCCAATTATGGCCGTGCAAGCGCGAGCAATCCCCTGGATAATCTCTCAAAGAGTGTGCTGCGGCGAAATCTGTAACAATTTTTAAGACGAACATGATTCGGAAAAATTGGAAAAAAGATTAATTATACCTTTGATAGACTAAAAATTAAACCCTGAATAAATAAGGCTGAATATCAGAATGATTATTATTCTACCGCTTCAATTGAATCAACACCTTGATAGCCCTTAGGTAGTAAATTACCTCGGCGTGCCCGAGCGCCAATATAGTTAGTCAAATCTTTAAATTTGATTGTTAAATGGCGCTTTTTAGCATAAACCCGCAGTCGCTGAGTTTCAAGTAATACACAAACACTCACAACAAATTCTTCTCGATCTTTTAAATCTTTTGCAGGTATTTGAATGAGTTTGTTACCCTTGCCTTTAGACAAAACAGGTAGCTCTAATACTGGGAACACCAACAATCGGCCGCGATTAGTTGTCACTGCAACAAATTGATTGTCCAAATCATCGACTTTAATTATTTTCATCACCTTGGCATTGGTGGGCAATGTCAAAGAAACCTTGCCTGCTTTTTTCTTAGAGAGTAAATCACCAATTGTCGCAATAAACCCATACCCTGCATCTGAGCTAAGCAAAACATGCTGCGCTTCATCACCCATTATTACGTCAATAAATTCAGCGTCTATTGGCGGTGATAATCGGCCCGTTAACGGCTCTCCTTGACCTCTGGCACTCGGCAGTGAATTGGCCAATAAAGAGTATGTGCGGCCCGTAGAATCAATAAATATTGCATTTTTATTACTTCGGCCCCAAGCATTGGTTAAATAATTATCACCTGATTTGTAATTGAGCGTGGTTGGGTCAATATCATGGCCTTTGGCGCTTCGAACCCAGCCTTTATCGCTGAGCACAACGGTGACATTTTCTGCTGGCACTAAATCATCTTCACTAAAAGCTTGAGCCGTATTTACATCTGCCACAATTGCGCAGCGGCGCGCATCGCCAAAATCGTCAATCACCGCTCTAAGCTCTTTTTTAATATAAGTCTTAAGGCGCGCGTCACTGGATAATAGCAACTCTAATTTTTCTTTTTCTATCGCTAAGGCTTCTTGCTCTGATTGAATTTTAACTTCTTCCAATTTGGCAAGATGGCGCAATTTAAGCTCTAAAATAGCCTCAGCTTGAATTTCACTCAGCTTAAAGCGCGCCATCAATACTGGTTTTGGTTTATCCTCAGCACGAATAATGGCAATCACTTCATCGATATTTAAAAAGGCTACCAGCAAGCCTTCTAAAATATGCAAGCGCGCTAAAATTTTATCCAAGCGGTAATTCAGGCGCTTGGTAACAATCTGGGTTCTATAAGTTAGCCACTCTTTAAGCATTGGCAGTAAAGCCTTAACCTGAGGTTTTCCGTCTAAACCAATCACGTTCATATTAACGCGGTAGTTTTTTTCTAAATCTGTGGTAGCAAATAAATGCAGCATCAAGCTGTTAATATCCACCCGATTTGAGCGCGGCACAATCACAATACGAGTTGGGTTTTCATGGTCAGATTCATCGCGAATATCATCCACCAATGGCAGTTTTTTGGCGCGCATTTGGCTGGCAATTTGAGTGATAACTTTAGAACCAGAGGTTTGAAAAGGCAGCGTTTCAATCACAATCTCATTGCCTTCTTGCTGATAAGTGGCGCGCATCTTAACCGAACCATGGCCGGTTTCATAAATTTGCCTTAAATCTTTTTTATCTGAAACAATATTGGCATAAGTCGGATAATCTGGCGCCGGTATGATTTGCATAATTTCATCCAAATCAATTGAAGGCTTGTCTAATAATGCAATGCAAGCGCTAACGACTTCAGTCAGATTGTGCGGCGGCACGTCTGTTGCCATGCCCACTGCAATGCCTGAGGTGCCATTGAGTAATAAATTTGGCACTTGCGCAGGCAAATTTTCAGGCTCTTGCAATGAGCCATCAAAATTATCCCGCCAATTAGCGGTGCCTTGATTAATTTCTGCTAACAATAAATCCGCATAACGAGATAACTTTGACTCGGTATAACGCATCGCTGCAAATGATTTTGGATCATCTGGCGCGCCCCAATTGCCCTGACCATCAATAAAAGGATAACGATAAGAAAACGGCTGAGCCATCAGCACCATGGCTTCGTAACAGGCGCTATCGCCATGCGGATGAAACTTGCCCAAAACATCACCCACGGTGCGTGCTGATTTTTTGAATTTGGCGGTAGATTTAAGCCCCAACTCGCTCATTGCGTAGATGATGCGCCTTTGCACAGGTTTGAGCCCATCACCCACAAACGGCAAAGCACGATCCAAAATGACGTACATTGAATAATCAAGATAAGCGCGCTCTGAAAACTCTGCAACGCTTTGCTGCTCAAGGCCGATTTGGCTCATTTTCCCCCTGTAAATGATGGCTTTTTTTAAATAATTAAAAACCTTATGTTTTGACTTATTTTAATGATTTTAATGCAACTTTTAAAGCAAAAAGTTAAATTATTCAAAGTCTTGCGTAGTAACGCATGAGCAAAATAAATTACGATCTCCGTAAACATTATCAATGCGCTTAACCGGCGGAAAATACTTATTCGTTATTAATGATTTAACGGGGTATAACGCCTCTTGCCGAGTATATGGATACGCCCAATTGCCCGCCATTTCATGCGCGGTATGTGGGGCATTTTTAAGTGGATTGTTGTCTTTATCCCAACTACCATCAATGACTTTTTGAATCTCATCATGAATACTAATCATGGCGGTAATAAATCGATCAATTTCGCGTTTTGATTCGCTTTCAGTCGGCTCGATCATTAGCGTACCTGCCACAGGAAATGACATAGTTGGCGAATGAAATCCATAATCCATTAAACGTTTGGCAATGTCTTCTTCAGAAATACCGCTTTTTTCTTTAAGCGGACGAATATCAACAATACACTCATGCGCAACCATGCCTTTTTCGCCGCGATACAAAATTGGAAAACTGTCTCTTAGGGCGTCTGCAATATAATTAGCACTAATAATAGCAACTTGCGTTGAGCGCTGCATACCGTATTTACCCAGCAGCTTAATGTAACTCCATGAAATTGGCAAAATTGAAGCCGAGCCGTACATCGCCGCTGAAACTGCATTGGAATTTTGATCTAGCGGATCGCCGGGCAAAAACTTGGCCAAATGCGCTTTAACCCCAATCGGGCCCATGCCTGGGCCGCCGCCGCCATGCGGGATGGCAAAAGTTTTATGTAGGTTAATGTGTGATACATCAGCGCCAAATTCGCCCATGCGGGTGACGCCAACCATGGCGTTAAGATTAGCGCCATCTAAATAAACTTGCCCGCCTGCTTGATGAATCATGTTGCAAATATTTTTAATTTCAACTTCAAAAACGCCGTGAGTTGATGGGTAAGTTACCATAATGGCTGACAAATTATCAGCATGTTTTTGTATCTTGGCTTTTAAATCGTTAATGTCAATATTGCCCGATTCATCACACTTCACAATCACCACTTTCATGCCTGCCATCACCGCACTGGCAGGATTAGTGCCATGAGCCGATGAAGGAATTAGGCAGATATTACGATGCGCCTGACCTTTTGAATCATGGTAGGCATGAATTGCCAAGAGGCCTGCAAACTCACCTTGAGAGCCTGCATTAGGCTGCAAAGATACCGCATCATAACCGGTAATTTCACACAATGCATATTCTAAATCTTTAAATAATTGCTGATAACCTTGGGTTTGGTTTGTCGGCGCATACGGATGCAGCTTTGAAAATCCTGGCAAACTAATGGGGTACATTTGCGTTGCAGCGTTGAGCTTCATGGTGCACGAGCCTAAAGCAATCATCGAATGATTTAGGGCAATGTCTTTATTTTCTAAACGCTTTAAATAACGCATCATTTCAGTTTCACAATGATAGCGACTAAAAACTGGGTGGGTTAAATAATCAGATTGACGCAACATATTGGCTGACAACACTGCATCTGATTGATCTAATTGCTCAATTGAAAATACCGATAGCAAAGCTAGTAGTTCACTTTGTGTGGTTGTTTCGTCAACTGACATACTTAATTGATTGGCATTTAATAGGCGAATATTGATGCCTGCTTGCTGCGCCGAATCAAATAAAATTTGGGCTTTATCAGTGTTAATAGTAACAGTATCAAAAAACTGCTGAGCGGCCAATTCAAAACCCGCTGCTTTTAAGCTAAGCGCCAATCTGCTGGCGTTAACATGAATCTTGCTGGCAATTTTTTTAAGCCCTGCCGCGCCATGATAAATACCATACGCCGCCGCAAGCACGGCTAATAAAACTTGCGCTGTGCAGATGTTACTGGTGGCTTTATCGCGGCGAATGTGTTGTTCGCGGGTTTGCAATGACATGCGCATTGCCGAATTGCCCAGCACATCTTGCGAGACGCCAATAATGCGCCCTGGTACCATGCGTTTAAATTCATCACGCGTGGCTAAAAAGGCAGCGTGTGGCCCGCCAAATCCCATCGGTACGCCAAAACGCTGAGAATTTCCAACAGCAATATCAGCGCCCATTTGTGCAGGCGTTTTAATTAAAGTCAGCGCTAAAATATCGCAAGCAACAATGGTTAATACGCCGTTTTCTTTGGCTTTAGTAATGTCGCTGGTTAAATCACGAACTTCGCCATTCGCGCCTGGTGATTGTAATAATGCTGCAAAACAATCTTTAAAATCATGGTTGCTAATGTCTTCAATCACCAATTCTATACCCAGCGGCTTGGCGCGAGTTTGCAAAATAGTAAGGGTTTGAGCGTTGGTATTAGCATCAATCAAAAATCGATTTGACTTATTTTTACGATTAGCCCGTTTTGCCATCATCATCGCTTCAGCGCAAGCAGTTGGTTCATCAAGCAAAGAGGCATTAGAAATATCCATACCGGTTAAATCCATAATCATTTGCTGAAAATTAAGCAGCATTTCTAGCCGGCCTTGAGAAATTTCAGCCTGATAAGGTGTGTACGCTGTGTACCAGCCCGGATTTTCTAAAATATTACGCTGGATAACAGTTGGCATAAGCGTGCCGTAGTAACCTTGACCAATAAAATTAGTGGCTAAGGTATTTTCACTGGCCAGCTTAGTGGCTAATGTTAAAGTGTCACGTTCGCTAAGACCTTCTTCAACTGCCATGCGATTACCAAATAAAATGGATTCTGGCACGGTTTTTGAAATCACTTCATCAACTGTTTTACAATTAATGCTGGCGAGCATAGCCTCGATGTCTTGGGCGCTAGGGCCGATGTGTCTGTCTAAGAATTCGTTACTCATAACTTAATGGCGATAAAATAAATTTAAGCTATGAATTTTAGCGTATTTACAAGTAAAAATCTTGATAGATATTTATATAAAAAACAAGGTTTTGCGAATCTTGAAAGTTAGCCAGGTGGCCAAGAAAGTACCCGCCCGCCCAAACAGTGCAGATGAATGTGATAAACCGTTTGCCCGCCGTTCTCGTTGCAGTTCATCACCACGCGATAGCCATCCTGCGCAAAACCCAGCTGTTTGGCGATCTGAGTGGCGCTAAGGGTTAATTTTCCAATTAAAGTCGCATCATCTGCATCGTTTAAAGTGGCGATGTGTTTTTTTGGGATGACTAAAAAATGATGCGGCGCTTGTGCGCCAATGTCATGAAAAGCATAAACATCTTCATCTTCATAAATTTTATTTGAGGGGATTTCACCAGCAATAATTCTGCAAAATAAACATTCTGACATATTAAACCTTTTATCGATACTGGCGTAAATACCACCAGCCAAATACTTTTTTAGCGATATGCATGAGTCGGCAATTTGGCAACATTAGCCCGCCTTTAAGGGTGCGTGATACATATATACCTTTATTGTTTGAATCAACAATGCACATCAATTCAACTTTAAAAGTATGACTAGAGGTCTTGCCGTCTAAATTATCAAGTGCATTTTTCGTTGCAGCTTCTGCCTGAAGATCGGCCATATGTGCTTGTTTTGGCATCCACTGCGGCCCTGGAAATGAGCCTGAATCACCCGCAACAAAAACTTTATCTGTGCCCTGCACTTCACAAAATTCATTAGCCTTTAATAACCCACCTTCGCTGCGCGCAAGATCGGTATTATCAAACCAAGTATTACCTGTCATACCTGGCATAAATAAAATTAAATCAGCAGCAAACTCGCCGCCTTCAGTCACAACTTTATCAGCGGTAAACGCTTTCATCTTATGCCCAAGATGCGTGCTAATGTTACGTTTTTTCATCTCTGATAATAAACCTTCAACCGCTTTCTCGCCCAAACGAGCGCCCGGCTTAGCTGCAGGCGTAAAGAAGGTTAAATTAAATTTATCGCGTCTGCCTTCTGCTTTAAGCTGAGTATCCAATCCAAACAAAAATTCAAACATAGGTCCGCCGCGCATAGCGCTTGGTTCTTTCGGATTGCCGCTAAAACCAATGGCGATATTGCCGCCATCCATAGCTTTAACGCGGTCTCGAATTGCCTCAGCTGCCGCCATGCCTTCGCAAGGCGTAATGGCGTGTTCAATGCCGGGCAGCTTTTTAATAAAACGCCCACCTGAAGCGATAATCAGCGCATCATTTTCATAACTGCCGATTGGCGTTATCACTAACCTACCCTGATTTTCAAGGCCAGTTACTGCGCTAACAATATGTACAACATTCATGCGTTTGAAAAAATTATCAAGCGGCACGATGATATCTTTTTTGCTTGCAGCGCCCGATGGCACCCAAATCAAACTGGGCATATACACCAGTTCTGCCTTGGGGGAAATCAGCGTTATTTGCGCAGTTTTATCTTGCTTTCGAATCGTTCTAACAGCGGTTAGCCCAGCGAAACCTGAGCCAATAATGGTAATTTTTTTCATAAAATTATTGTCTAAAAAATATCAATTGCTTGATTAACGGCCGTGTCCATATTGGCAATACTGCTAAAATGCTGCATCATTTTTGGCCACTCTGGTTTTGATTCAAGCGCTTGCATAAAATTTTCTTGATGGGTTTTGTTTTGCCATTTTACCAAGCAATACACACGCCCGGCTTCGTCAACGCCTGAGTCACGGGAAATAAAACCTTCTGCCTTAGAAATATCTTCATCAATTTCTTTTGATAAGGCCTTCCAGTCATTCATTAAATTTTCATCATTTAACTCAAATGACATGGTTACAAAATATTCACTCATTTTTTTTCCTATATTTTTATAAAAATACTTACCGTTGGAATTTTTTTTCTTCTACTACTCCTAATTCTTCAAATTATAACGCAATAAAACTGTGCATAATAATTTCTATAAAAATTCTATTTCCGCCTTTATCAAATGGTTTTTAGATTTATGTAAGAATCTCAAGCCAAAAAATATATAATCTCATCATAATTTTATAAACTATTTAGGATACTTAAATGTTAGATCAAAATGCTTTGAACACTTTATTTGCTGATGCTAGAAGTCATAATGCTTGGTTAGATCAAGCTGTATCAGAGGTACAAATTAAGCAAATTTACGAACTGATGAAATTTGGCCCAACGGCTGCTAACAACTGCCCTGCCAGATTAACGTTTGTTAAATCTAGCGATGCCAAGCAAAGACTAAAATCACATTTAGACGAAGGTAATATTGAAAAAGCCATGCAAGCACCAGTTATTGCAATCATTAGTTATGACACTGAATTTTATGAAAAACTGCCGTTTTTGTTCCCCCATGCTGATGCAAAAAGTTGGTACGCTGGCAATCCGGCAAAAATAAAATCTGCCGGAGAAATGAACGCCACCTTACAAGGTGCGTACTTTATGCTAGCGGCGCGCTGCGTGGGTTTAGATTGCGGGCCAATGGGCGGTTTTAATGCCCAAACACTCGATCAAGAATTCTTTAGCGATGGCAAAACCAAATCGATTTTTATTTGCGCGATTGGCACAGGCGATAGTGCTAAGATTTTTCCAAGATCTCCGCGCCTAAGCTTCGATGAAGCCTGTGATATTATCTAAATAATCGATTTTATTTTTTTGCGTGAAGTGGCTATAAGCAATTATTGTGTTCTTTCCACTGCTGCTCATGCCCCATCTCGATGGCAAATTGCGGCACGGTGCAATCTTTTTCTGGGGCGTAGTTTGTTTGATAGTATTTAAGCGCACTGGGCAATGAAAATACAAAAACAGCAAACACTAAAATACTGATTAGTTGTTTAAAGTTAATTTGTTGAATTGGCGCTCTGACTAAATTTGGATTGCAACTATCTCCTGCGCAATATTGCGCGTTTTTTTTGTGAAATAAATCATACATTTTGCAGCCTAAACAAATGCCAAATACCGACTCAAAAAACAAAAAAACCAAACAGGAACCGCAGATCAAAAGGTTAATAGGCCCGCGCATATCATTTAAAACAAAGCTATAAAACATAATAAGTGCCAACACCAAACCAAACCACCAAGCCCATCTTTTTTGTATAGCGCCAACATACTCAGGCGCCTGATTATTAACCACCCAGCGCCCAATAATTAAGCTCGGTGCGTATTTTGGGTTGATAAATAAACGAATCATAAAATCAATCATAAAGACAGAAACCATGAGTTTTGCCACTTCAAAATTTTGCATCAAAAACGCATTCATCAGGCTAATAATGCCAAATAAAAATAAAATACCTGCGCCCGCTCTAACTTCTCTTTCGTTTAAAACGTCAACCTCGTAACCTTTAACTTTTTCTCCAAATACAAACATAATCATTACTCACCAAATTTTCAATTGTTGGCTATTCTACACAATGAATATACGGCAAAACTACTGCTTTGCAGCTTTCTTGACTTTGGTTTAATACTAGACTAATATAACAAATCAGATTCTAAGAGGAGAGAATGTGTTAATTAATCGAAAATATTGGATGTTTGCGCTTGCCTGTTTATCATTAAACTTTGCTATTGCTCAAACCCACCAAGGTGATGCTAAAATCGGTCAATCAAAAATTATCGCCTGTACTGGCTGTCATGGAGCAGACGGAAATTCAATCGTACCGCACTTTCCATCCTTGGCTGGACAAGATGCACAATATCTTACCAAACAACTCCAAGATTTTAAAGGTAAAGATAGGCCTAGTGCATTAATGGGCGGCGTAGCTTCTGGCATATCAACTATTAATGCGGCGCATATTGGTGCTTATTACGCAGTGCAAAATAAAACCCCAATTAACAAAGATAAAACCAAAGCTGATTTGTTGATATTAGGTAAAAAATTGTATGAAAATGGCAACCCAAAAACTGGACAGGCAGCTTGTTTTACTTGTCATGGAAAAGATGGCACGCCACTGCCAAATCTCGCGATACCCATCTTAAAAAATCAAAGCCCGCTATATATGATTGCTACACTTAAAGAATTTAAAAACAAAAAACGTATTAACGATCGTGAAAGAGCAATGAGCAGAATTATTGCCACTATGAGCGATGAGCAAATAGAAGCTGTGTCTTATTATTCAAGTTACTTAACGACGGATTTATAAAATGAAAAAAATAATATTAACTTTATTAGGCATTGTTGCCATAGCCACAACCTTTAACACTTTATACGCCAGCACCAACTCAGTTGGCATTAATAAAGATGTCGCTGGGCTTGATGTCAAACCCACTGCTGAGCGCCCTTTTGCGCCTTCAATGTTACGCACTAAAGACAACAACCATGCAACGCTAGAAAGTTTTGAAAACCCTGAAACTTGTGCAGGTTGCCACCCTAAACAATACGAAGGCTGGCGCGGCTCTATGCATTCTCATTCTTGGAATGATCCCATTTTTCAAGCAGAATTTAAAAAAGGCCTGAATGCCACTGATGGCAAAATATTTAACCTTTGTGCAGGTTGTCATTCTCCGATTGGTGTGTTAACTGGTACGGTGAGCTGGGATAAAAAAACCAATGAATTTACTGTTTCTGAAAAAGCCGCGCGAGGCGTAACTTGTGACGTTTGTCATAGTATTTCTGGCGCTGTGCCTTTGAAAGACACCATTACTTCTGAACATGGCAATGGTTCACATATTATTGATACTGGTTCACACATCAAATACGGCCCATTAAAAAACTCAGAGTCGCCTTATCACCAAACACAATATTCAGAATTACACACTAAAGCCAATCTATGCGCAAGTTGTCATAACATCATTCACCCAGTCAACGGCACGCCTATTGAGCGTACTTATGATGAATGGCGCGTTTCTCCTTATGCACAAAACGAAATCGTGTGCCAAGATTGCCATATGAATTCAGTTGAAGTTGCAATTGAAGTTGCCAAAACCTTAAAACGCCCTGAAGAGCTAGAAGGTTTTAACCTTAGCGGCAAAGCCTCTACGCTTGGCGTCACTGATCATAGTGTCGTGCATCCACATGAATTTGTTGGTGGCAATACAATCGTCACTGCCATGTTAGAGCCTGATAGTTTGCGTAAACGTCAACATTCTGAAATTGCAAAAAAACGTTTGCAAAATGCAGCAGAATTAAAAGTTGACTTGAGTCAAAGAAAAGATGGCTTGTTCAACTTAAACGTTGATGTTTATAACGTGGGTGCTGGGCACAATATCCCTACTTCATTAACTCAAGTAAGACATATCTGGATTGAAGCAACCATTAGCGATGACCAAGGTAATGTATTATTTGAAACTGGAAAGCTGAATGATCATCATGACTTAGATGAAGAAGAAACCATTATCTTTAGAACTTGGACGGTAGATGCCGATGGCAATGATACTCATGATCCTTGGGCGATTAATCACCTGGTAAGAGACACCACGATTCCGCCAAAAGGCCATAGCAAGCATGATTTTGTCTTTAGTCATACAAACGGTGGAAAGATTAAGGTGGATGTCAAACTCAATTATCGCTCCGCTACTCAGCATTTTATTGAGTCACTACTGGGCAAAGATGCACCAACCATTCCAACTATTCATATGCAGCACGTTATTAAAACTTATGTGCAGCAAAAAAATAGTTGGCAAGAGCTGGGTAAAAAGCCTTCCATTGCGAAAGAAAAAGACACTCATCATTAATTAAACGCTCTCAAAAATCCTTGTAACAAAGCATTTAGACAACCTCTAAATGCTTTGTTACAAGGATTTAAAGGTGTTTATTTAGGTGCTATTGATAAAATTTATACGTACTGTCCAGCTACCCAACCTGATGACCAAGCCCACTGAAAATTATAACCACCGAGCCAGCCGGTAACATCAACCGTTTCACCAATAAAGTACAGATTTGGCTGCGATTTAACCTCCATGGTTTTAGAAGATAATTCTTTGGTATCAATCCCGCCTGTACACACTTCAGCAGTGCGCAGACCTTGCGTATCACTAGGCTGCAGTACCCAATTATTAAGCATAAAGCCAAAGTTTATTAATTCTTTTTGTTTGATTTCACCCAAAGGTAAATCTGCCAATTTTTTATGCATTAATACATTTGCTAGGCGCTGCGCCAAACGTTTTGGCAGGTGTTCGGATAAGATTGTTTTTAAAGCAGCTTTGCCGCGTGTCTCGCGCATAGATAGCAAAAATTCACTGGCATTAAGATCAGGCAGTAAATCAATCGTAAGGTTGTCACCTTGATGCCAGTAAGAAGATATTTGCAAAATAGCGGGGCCGCTAATGCCTTGATGAGTAATTAGCATCATCTCTTTAAAATTCATGCCATTACAACTAACTTGGGCGCAGACCGATAATCCTGATAAATCTTTAAAATATTTATCTATATCGTATTGATGAAAAATAAACGGCACCAATGCTGGTCTAAAAGAAATTGAACCAAGTTTAAATTGAGTAGCGATTTTTAAGCCAAAATCAGTTGCGCCCATTTTAGGAATAGACGGCCCACCTGTTGCGATGACTAAAGATTCTGCTTGATAAGCGCCCGCATCAGTTTGCAAAATATAACTGTCTTTATGGTTGATATTTTTTATATAAGTATTGACTTGAATATCAGCCTGTTCGCATTCGTCTAACAGCATTTCTAAAACTGCTCCAGCCCTTAAATCGCAAAATAATTGCCCCAAAGTTTTTTCGTTCCAACTTAAGTGATGCTTTTGCATGAGCGCCATAAAATCCCATTGGGTATAGCGCGACAAAGCTGATTTGCAAAAATGCGGATTGCCTGAAATATAAGCCTCAGGCTCACTATTCATATTGGTAAAGTTACAACGCCCGCCACCAGAAATAAGAATCTTTTTTCCAGCTTTATTAGCTTTATCAATGATTAAAACGCTGCGATCGCGTTTTAAGGCTTCAATCGCGCACATTAATCCAGCAGCGCCAGCACCAATAATAATAACGTCGTATTGCTTGATTTTATTTTCCATTAAGGCAAAACCTTGCAAACTTGTTGCCAATAAATTCGGTTAATGTATTTAAGACAAACTGGCCTTTTAAATAGGGCCAGGAATTGCCTTTTCCAGCAGCGCCAGCACCAATAATAATAACGTCGTATTGCTTGATTTTATTTTCCATTAAGGCAAAACCTTGCAAACTTGTTGCCAATAAATTCGGTTAATGTATTTAAGACAAACTGGCCTTTTAAATAGGGCCAGGAATTGCCTTTTCCAGCAGCGCCAGCACCAATAATAATAACGTCGTATTGCTTGATTTTATTTTCCATTAAGGCAAAACCTTGCAAACTTGTTGCCAATAAATTCGGTTAATGTATTTAAGACAAACTGGCCTTTTAAATAGGGCCAGGAATTGCCTTTTCCAGCAGCGCCAGCACCAATAATAATAACGTCGTATTGCTTGATTTTATTTTCCATTAAGGCAAAACCTTGCAAACTTGTTGCCAATAAATTCGGTTAATGTATTTAAGACAAACTGGCCTTTTAAATAGGGCCAGGAATTGCCTTTTCCAGCAGCGCCAGCACCAATAATAATAACGTCGTATTGCTTGATTTTATTTTCCATTATGTTTTTAAACGATTATTTAAAAAGTGTGTTGATGGTTTTAATAATCGCAGGCGAATCCCATTCTAATGCGCCTCGATAACCATATCGAATAATGCCGTCTGCATCTAGCAAAAAATTAGACGGGTAAGCATACACACCCCAGTCTTTTACCGCGACGCCAGATTCATCTAATAAAATTGGCAGATCAAACGTTACTTTTTTCATAAAGGCTTCAATTTGCTGTTTAGATTCGCCCACATTAATGGTAATAATTTTAAAATTTTTCTGCGCTAATTTGTTATTTAATCGAACCAAAGATGGGATTTCTTTAACGCATGGTTTGCACCAACTCGCCCAAAAATTAAGCAAAACCACCTGACCTTTAAACTGATTTAGATCAACCGCTTCTGCTGCCAAATTATTAAGCGACAAGGCGATGGATTGTTTTTTTGTGTAAGGCTTTAAGACAGGCTCGCCAAAAGCAAGCGCGGCTGTTTTTTTGGCAATTTTCTCAGGTTTTGACGGCTTAGGCGGATTAACAGTTAGTAATAAATTTGATGCCAATAAGTAAGTATCGTCTAAGCTGTCCCTTGCTTGCAGACTTAACTTTGATAAATCTTTTTCACGGCGCATATGAAATCCACCATTAACGCCTTTAAGTCGATGGGTAAAAACAGAGCTGCCGCCTTTTTTTAGAACACTGATAATTTCTTTTGCGCGAAAATATTTAGTGCCGTATTGTGGCAATATCAAATACACAGGTAAATTACTCACTTTAGCAATATCAGCATAGCCCGCCTTTTCTCCCAATTCTGGCTTGCCAGAAATAAGGTGCGGGGAATGAAATATATGGCCTTTTAAATAGTCAGCATCGGGATTGTTCAGTTGCCATTGGTTTGCAACTTTTAAAGCCAATTGCGCGCCTCGTCCAGAAGCAATAAAAAACAACTGCTTAAAACCTTTAGTTTTTGAATAATCCACCAGTTCTAATACATCGTCAACACTAAATCTATCAATGCTACTTCGGTGTTTTGGAACCATGTAACTTGCATGTAAATCAGCAGCCCAAAGCGTTTTATCAGCAAACGCTAATTGTTGAGCAATCGCAATATAACCTTCACCCAAGCCGCGCTCAGAGGGTAGATACAAATACAAGGTTTCACCATTTGCAGGGTAGGCGTCAACGCTAATTGACTCTTTAGAACTAAGTTCTAAATCAAATTTTTCACCTGCATAGGTAAGCGTAAAAAATGCCATGCAAAGCAAGCCAAGCCATTTCATCAATTGTCAAACATTTGCAAAATATAATACAAAGTCATGCCTTCGGATGAACGTGAAGGGCCCAAAACTTTAGCGGCGTATAAATTATTTTTTGGATCTGAATTTTCCATGGCAGTTTTTAAATCGGCCATTATTTCAACATTATTAGCCGCTACTCGCTCACGTTTTATGCGCGGAATACGAACCACAGCATAC
The DNA here is from genome assembly GCA_965222625.1 of Gammaproteobacteria bacterium. Taxonomy (GTDB): domain Bacteria; phylum Pseudomonadota; class Gammaproteobacteria; order PS1; family Pseudothioglobaceae; genus Thioglobus_A. The sequence continues at coordinate 818,652 of OZ244962.1, forward strand.
TGCTCAGTAACAACCTTGATACTTGGGTGGGGATCTAGTGAATAACCATTAACCATTAGTCTGCCAAAATTTTAGAACCGCAGACTTGATTAGCCGGAACAGCAACATGAATTTTAGCGGGTAATGATAATTCCATCGCATTTACGCGGCGCACAAATTCGGCTTTATCAACGCCGCCGCCAATCATTTCATTAAAAGCTTTTTCTTCCCAAATGGTGCTAACCGTTCTGCCGCCATAATCATGTGCAGGATAGACGTAAGTATCGTCTGACAAAGTAAATAATTGCGAAATAGAATCAAATAATTTTGCCGCAGAGCCGCCTTGAAAATCGCAACGCCCGCAGCTTCTAATTAGTAATGCATCTCCGGTAAAAACTTTATCATCTATAACGTATGACATGCAGCCGTCTGTATGACCCGGGGTTGATATAGCTTTAATACTATAGGCGCCAAATTTAAGACTGTCGCCATTTTTGATTAAAATATCGGCGCAAGCCACAGCATTAGCCTTACCCAAAACAATTTTAGCATTTTTGAATTTTTGTTTCAGTGGGCATGAGCTGGTAATATGATCCGCATGAACATGAGTTTCAATAATGTATTTTAGATCCAAACCTAATTCCTCAATCAGACCAATATCGCGCTGCTGAGTTTCATCAACTGCATCAATAATAATAGCCTCTTTAGTGTCCGAATCGGCCAATAAATACGTGTACGTTGAGCTTTGCTTCTCAAATAAGGGTTTAAAAATTAAACTCATGGTAATACCTGTTTAAATGGCTTTACAGTAACACTTGCATACGCACCCGAAGCCATGTACGGATCTGCATCTGCCCATTTTTGAGCCTGCTCTAACGAATCAAACTGCGCCACCACGAGTGATCCAGTAAAACCTGCAGCGCCGGGTTCATTGTTATCAATCGCAGGATGAGGGCCTGCCAAAATCAAGCGCCCCTCATTTTTTAAAGCATTCAAACGCTCGATATGCGCTGGACGAACAGACAGACGTTTTTCTAACGAATTTTCAACATCTTGAGAAATAATTGCATATAACATTAATAAACCCCTATAAATCTAGCACATCTTGCATGGAGTATAACCCTGCAGGTTTTGCTTCTAACCATGATGCAGCTCTCACTGCGCCATTGGAAAACGTCATGCGTGATGAAGCTTTATGGGTGATTTCAACGCGCTCTCCTTCCATAAAAAAGCTCACTGTATGTTCACCCACTACATCACCCCCGCGAATGGTTGAAAAACCAATGGTTTTACGATTACGCGGCTGCTCAATACCCTCGCGGCCATAAACAGCGCACTGCTTCAAATCTCTACCCAGCGCATTAGCAACCACCTCGCCCATTTTAAGCGCCGTGCCAGAAGGTGCATCCACTTTATGGCGGTGGTGCGCCTCAACAATTTCAATATCAGCATCTGCGCCAATCACCTTGGCCGCCAACTCGAGTAATTTAAGCGATAAATTAACGCCAACGCTCATATTTGGCGCAAAAACAATGGGGATTTTTTTTCCTGCGTTTTCAATAGCGGCCAAGCCTGCATCATCAAAACCTGTCGTGCCAATGACGATAGATTTACCTGCAGCAGCGCAAATTGCCAAATAATTAAGCGTTGCCTCTGGGCGGGTAAAATCAATCACAACATCAAACTGATCGATAACAGCACTTAAATCATCTTCTTTGTCCAAAGTCGCGCCCAAACTGACTTTCTCTGAGTATTCAATCGCTTCAATAATAGACTGGCCCATGCGCCCTGAAGCGCCAACCACTGCAATTTTTATCATTCATTTACTCCGTCAATTAAAAGTTTAGACATTATTTGGGCCTGATTCGTAAATATACCGGGTACTTATAGTTACCCTTACCCGTGAAACCGTAATATTTGAATGTAATTTTACTACCAATAATAGGCGGATTTGCTCTATCTTTGTCCTTAAAGCCAGAGCCAATTTTAAGCTGCTTGCCCGCACTGGTTTGACACAAAACCGAGCCCATTTTGTTTAAATATTTTCCTTTTCCTGGCAAAATTTTTATCACTGTACACTCAGCATCAAAATAACGCTTAACTTTAAGCGCTGAATCAAGCCTGCCAGTTGCATATAAACTATCAGGGTTGCGCACCACCACGCCCTCGCCCTGCTGATTGATAACTGCGCTTAAAAAATTTTCAAGTTGTGGTTTATTTTTAATTGGTGTTTGCTCAAGAACTTTAAGATGCGCAACTGGATTGTGCTGCAAGTATACATCCAAAATAGACAATCTATCCAATAAGCCGCCCTGCTGGTTAGGCACTTCAAAAATATGATGGGTAATGAGTTTCCAGCGCTTGTCAGGATTTTTAGTGCGCACAATTGAACTGATATTTTCAAAATCGTTTTGCCGCGTCCACAGTTCGCCATCAAGGGCAAATGGCGGGTAATTTTTAATAAACCATTGAGGCGGGTTAAGTTTATTACCGCTACGCGTTAAAAGTTTTTGACCATCCCAAAAGCCGCGAATACCGTCCAGCTTTTCGCTCATGAGCCAGCCAGTAACTGCTTTAGAATCGTCATAGGTTTTGAGTAAAAATAAATCAGGCTTGCTGATTTCTATCGCCCAAGCACTTTGACAAACAAAACCTAAAAAGATTAGCTTTTTGAACATGCTTTTAAAAAATATGCCAAAGGTGTTGGGTTGGTTTTAGCCTTATCTAACAAAATATAATAAAGCGCTTTATTGTCATTGTTAATAATCGGCGGCTTAATGTTATTTTGCAAGCACTGAGCCAGCATAATAATGCGCCCAATGCGTCCGTTGCCATCACTAAACGGATGAATTATTTCAAAATTATAATGCGCTTTTGCAATGGCGCTTAATGATTGAGCATCCTGATTTTCAGCCGTCCAATTTTCCAATTCTTTCTCAATATCATTTGGGTGCGTTAGCATTGTATCAACATTATCCAGCACCCTTTGCTTGGTTGAAAACTCTCCCGCATTTTCTAATAACCCTGTCATTAAGTCTTTATGCCATAATTTAATGGTTTTAAGGTCAATTTTTTGTTGGTAGTTTTCACTCACTTGCTTGGTTAAATAATAAATATTTTGCACTTCTAGCACTTCTTTTGCTCTAAAGTTATTGGGCACAATATCATTATTAATAATCAAATTAAAATCGGTTTCTTTTGTTCCTGTTTCAATTTCCAGCGAACCTGAAGACATTTTTTTAATCGATTTTTCTAACCGTGCAGTTTCATGCAAAAAATCACCCAAAGCAATGCCTTCAACGGTTTGAACTTGGTTATCTATTTTCGGCAAAAGTACGTACTGACACCATAACAAATCAATTTTATCTTGGTTTTTGATTTTGATTTTTTCAGGCTTGTCTTGCCACGCCATTAAAGTCATGCGCGTTATCCCTAGTGCATGAGATAGCGCCACCGAGGTTTGGTAAAAATCAAGCAATTCCTCTAGCTTTGTATTGTACGGAATATTTTTGTAATTAAAGTCCAAGTGTATAATTTTTTGTATAATTATAAATTATTATACACTTGTTTTGATTTTATTAAGAAGTTCCTTAAAAATTGCTAGATAATGATGCATTTTTATATTTTTTAACTTGTAAATATTTGTTATATTTTTTATACATTATGTTTTTTATATATTGCTCCATATATAAATAATTAGGCTCGTTTTTATCATTGACTGGCAACAGTATTTTTTGCTTTTTAAGTCTTGTTGAATTTATAGTAATTGAATAAGAATATTTATTTTTTTGCTGCTTTATACTTTGTGAAATAAAAAACAACACTTCTTTTGAAATTTTTGTTTTTGCTTTCATTATATTTACTTTTGTTCCAGTAAAAAATCTACCAGTTTGCACAAATGGTGCAGCTGTCTCGTTACCAATAGTAATAACTGAACCATTGGAGTATAAATAATCACTATTGTAATTAATAAACCCATCTAGCCCATTATTAACCTCTTTTCTAGTGATATATGGAACATTCCCCGATAGCTTGTCCACCTTGTTTCCATTAATACTTTTTCCTATTTTTATATTAAATATATCACCTAAAACAAACTCTTTCCATTTACCCCCCCCCCCCCGCAGACATCTTAATATTGTCTCCTATCTTTAATAACGATTTTTCAACATAGGTTTTATAATCTTGCTGTTTTTTATTAAAAATGGCTTTGGTATATTCCTCCATAAATTGCCAATCTGGTTTAGAGTTGTCATCAATAGGTAGCATGATTCTTGTTTTTGCCAGTCTGCCTAAAGTTGCACCATTTCCACCCCAATTAAATTTTTTCATTTGTATTTTTAACAAGAGAATTAAAAAGAGAGCGGTATGCTTATTAAGACAGTTATGCCTCATAACCTGTATATTTTGACCCGTATAAAATACATAAGGTTGAAAGAATAAAGCTTGAGTATCAAGCCCAATAGTTATAGCATTTTGTTTATCTATACTATATTTACCATCTTGTTTTTCTGATATAAATTGATTAATTCCATTGCTTATTTCTGATCTTGTAATATATGGAATATATAAATTATCTTCTGTTATTTTTAACTTATTTTTATCTATACCACTACATGAAGAGGATATATTAAAAACACCATTTTTCCCACCTATATAAAATTCTGTCCATTTTTTATCACTCAGTTTCATCACTTACCTCATCATCAAACAAATATTCTCTTCCTTGCATAATCATTGAAAACTCAAACGTTAAATAATCACTAATGGTTTTTTCAAACTCTGCTTCGGTTGGAATTTCATCATTAAAATAATAAAAACTATGTAGCCATTCGTCCTCCGCCTCAACAGTTGTTTCCACGCAAAATTTATTTTCTGATTTAATTCTGTTAAACCAAACATCTAACAGGTGTTGTTTTTTGTCTTTTGCTTGCTGCGTTTCTATCAGCCCGATATGCGGCGCTACTTTAAAACCATCTTTCCTAAAATCTATAAACTTACATTTTTTGTTTTTTGGGTGCGCCTCGCCCGTGGTAAAAATCGCAATACAAGGCATGGTGCCAACGCCATAAAATGTATCTTTATTAAGGGTGATAACCCCTTCAAGGGTATGGTGTTTTAATATATTGCTCTTAATTGCTTTTTCTTCTTTGGTTTTTCCGGTTACTGCGGATTGCGGAATAATTACAATGACTTTACCATCTGCGCTTATCGAGTTTAATAAATGTTCTGTAAATGCAATTTCGTATAAATCAGGGTTCTTTTTTGAGCCTTGAGAATACGGCGGATTCATCATTCCAATCGTCGCCCCTTTAAGTTGTAATTTACCAACATCTTGTTTTAGGAAATTTTCATTAATTAAGTTGCTTTTACCATCGCCTCTTAAAATCATGTTAGTTGTGGCAACAGTAAACATATAAGGTTGCAATTCCAAGCCGTGTAGTTGTTTTTGTTTAATGTGTTTTCTTTTCTTTTTATCGTCAGTTTGTGCGAGCATATGATGCATTGAGGCTATCAAAAATCCCGCCGTTCCTGCGCAAGGGTCTAAAACTGTATCGTTTGGTTTAATATCAACCAAATCACAAAATAAATCAGTAATATGTTTTGGCGTTAAAACAATGCCTAGGGTTTGTCCATCGCCGCCAGAATAAGACATAAACTCACCATAAAACCTGCCTAAATAATCCTCTGATGAGTTTGTCCATTTGATGCTTTGGTAGATTCTGCTATATAAAAACTCTGCAAAGTGTTTTAAAGGTGTTTTTTTAAGGGTTTCGTTGGTTTCATTTAAAACTTGCGTGTCTTTTATGATTGAAAATTGACTGAGGATTTTGTCTCTTTTTACTTCTGGTGCTACTTTTGCACGCTTTAAATTTAACTCTATCGCCTTGTATATTTTTTCTCCATCTGTGTTTACCTCGTCACTAGTAAGGTCATCGATAGAAAAGTTTTTAAATTCTTCCTCTCTTAAGGCCAGCAAAATCCCTGAGACAATCAAGGGTTTATCAATGTCTTTTAAATTTCCATAATTTCTTAAATCTTCGTGTAACTCTGCAGCGTCTTTTAAAATTTCTGATAATTCTTTTTCTTTGTTGGTTTTTTCTTTAAGTATTTCTCTGGTGTAATATTCATCTATATTATCTTCATTAAAAGAAATAAAAGATTCAACTTCGGGCAATTCTCGATAATACTCAGTAGTATCAACATAAATAGGGCTTATATTGTGTTTTTTCTCATCCCCTGAAATGCCAAAAGCAATGACTTTTTTATAGCTAGTGTTTTTAATGAGATGCTGAGCATAAAATAACGCACCGTTAACGGCGTAATCTTTTATATGTTTTGTGCTTGTACAAATAACATTTTTAGTATTATGTTTTATGTGTTTTGCGACATCTGCTTTATCTTCAATCACTAAAATAAAATCTTTAACAATGCCTACAAATTCTGGAAAACCGACTTTTCCAGAGCCGTTTTTTGATGCTGTTTTTAAAGCCTTGTCTATTTCTAAAATAGTACTACCTTGAGGTTCTAATTTTACATTCGCCTTTTGTAAAAGACTATGAACCCATAAATCTGTGTTATTGCTTTTTTTTATTTTTTAAAGAATTAAATCATCCTCCAAAAATCCATTTTGCTTAGTGATATTATCAATATCTTGCAAGGTTTTTAGCATCTCTCTCATTTTGTGGATTGGGATCATATTTGGCCCATCGCTAAGCGCAATTTCTGGGTTTGGATGGGTTTCCATGAAAAACCCTGAAACGCCCACAGCAGCGGCGGCGCGCGCCAACACAGGCACCATTTCTCGCTGGCCGCCAGAAGTCAGACCATTGCCACCTGGCTGCTGCACTGAATGCGTCGCATCAAACACAATCGGCTGGCCGGTTGAGCGCATGGTTGATAAACCGCGCATATCGGATACCAAAGTGTTATAGCCAAATGAAGTGCCTCTGTCGCAAATTGTAATTTGCTGATTGCCTGTCTCGAAGGCTTTATCCACCACATTTTGCATATCCCACGGCGCTTGGAATTGACCTTTTTTGATATTCACAGGAATGCCTTGTTTACATACATTTTGAATAAAATTGGTTTGACGTACCAAAAAAGCCGGCGTTTGCATCATGTCCACCACATCTGCTACTTCGTCAAGCGGCGTGTCTTCGTGTACATCGGTTAGTACTGGAACGCCGATTTCGTCTTTGACTTTTTGTAATATGCGCAAACCTTCTTCAATGCCTAACCCTCTAAAACTGCTAGTACTAGAGCGGTTGGCCTTATCATAAGAAGATTTGTAAATAAAATTAATACCCAATTCGTCCGTTAATTCTTTAAGTGTTTGGGCTGTTTCTAAAGCCAAAGCCTCAGATTCAATCACGCAAGGCCCTGAAATTAAAAAAAATGGCTGATCGATTCCAACTTCAAAATTTAGTAGTTTCATGGTTTTTTCCAAGGTTAATGTTGATAAGATTAATTATAGTCCAAACAATTCATTAAAATATTGATTCATGACAAATACACCCGATATTCTAAAAAAAATCATTGCTCGAAAAGAGCAAGAGATTAAAGAAGCTATTAAACTTATCCCCTACAACACCATGATGGAAACTGCTTATGAAGATCGCACAACGCGTGATTTTTATCAAGCACTTAAAGACAAGGTTGATTTAAAACAAAATGCGATTATTGCTGAAATTAAAAAAGCTTCTCCTTCAAAAGGGGTTTTGCGTGAAGATTTTAACCCAATTGAAATTGCCAAAAGTTATGCGCAGCATGGCGCTGCTTGCTTATCCATATTAACTGATAAAGATTTTTTTCAAGGCGATGATAAATACATCAGCGAGGTTCAATCGGTTGTAACTCTGCCAATCTTACGTAAAGAATTTATTATTGAGGCTTATCAGGTGTTTCAATCCCGTGTGTTGGGCGCTGATTGTATTTTGCTGATTGCTGCGTGCTTGGAAGACCAGAGAATGGAAGATTTAGCCATGTTGGCGATTTCTTGTCATATGGATGTTTTGATCGAGGTGCACAACCTTGAAGAGCTCAAACGTGTGCAACAGTTGCGCCTGCCGATGATTGGCATTAACAATCGCAATTTAAAAACCTTTGATGTTACATTGCAAACAACCATTGAGCTAATCGATGCTGTTGAAGATGACACTATGATTATCACCGAAAGCGGCATTTTTACATCGCAAGACGTCAAACTGATGAAAGACCATGACATTCATGCATTTTTAGTGGGTGAGGCGTTCATGAAACAAAGTGATCCTGGTCAGGCTTTAAAGGAGATATTCTCATGAATACCAGCGTTAGATGGATTGAAGGCATGATGATGGTGGGTGAATCGGCCAGTGGCCACGCCCTTGTTATGGATGGCCCTGAAGATTTGGGCGGCAAAAATTTGGGCGTTCGCCCAATGGAAATGTTACTACTAGGGATGGGCGGCTGCACCACGGTTGATGTAGTTTCTACGCTTAAAAAAATGCGCGAAATTGTCAAAGATTGCCGCGTAGAAATTACCGCGCAGCGCGCTGATGAACACCCAAAAGTTTTTACCAGTATTCATTTGCACTTTATTATTAAAGGCGAAAACTTAAATGAAAAAAAAATAGCAAAAGCAGTAAGTTTATCTGCTGATAAATACTGCTCTGCTTCTATTATGTTGGGCAAAACTGCTGTTGTCACGCATGACTTTGAAATTCATGAATAACCTCTGGGGCTGGCTTGGTACAATTACCGGAATAACTGGAGGTTTGCTTGTTGCGCTAAATTTTCAATATTCTAAATTTGGCTATATATTTTTCATAGTTTCAGCCGTTAGCTGGGTTATTCAAGGTTTAAAAAATAACGATAAATCCTTGGTGTTGCTGAATGCTGTTTTTGTTTGCGTTAATATATTAGGGATTTACCATTGGTTTTTTTAAGATTTTATTACGTCATTAATGCCTATATTAAATCACCAGAATCAAGATAAGCACGGTTATTAAAACTGCCTATTTAAATTTAAATTATTTAGCGTATAATATTTTTTTCATGGAGAGTTGGCCGAGTGGCTGAAGGCGCGCCCCTGCTAAGGGTGTATAGGGTTTATCCCCTATCGAGGGTTCAAATCCCTCACTCTCCGCCATATCGCAGCGTCTTTTTTTTTACAAGGCGAAACAATAAATACTCTTAATCACATGGTTTCAGCTATGCTCAATCGAGTATTTATTGTTTCGCCTTGTAAAAAGCAATAATACTGGCGATACTATTACCGCGGCTTTTTTTGTTTATAAAAATCGGGTAAAATTTTCAGATTATTTCATTACTATAAATCAAGCACATTATGATTGACACTCCCTTAACAATCGCCGGAAAAACCTACAACTCGCGCTTACTAGTCGGCTCAGGCAAGTACAAGGACCTTAACGAAACCAAGCTGGCAACTGACGCTGCGCAGGCGGATATTATTACGGTTGCTATTCGCCGTACTAATATCGGTCAAGCGGATAACGAGCCCAATTTGCTTGATGTTATTTCGCCAGATACTTATACTATTTTGCCCAATACAGCGGGCTGTTACAGCGCCAAAGATGCGGTTCGCACTTGTCAGTTGGCGCGCGAGCTTTTAGGCGGGCACAACTTGGTTAAACTGGAGGTGTTGGGTGATGAAAAAACTTTGTACCCAAACATCGTAGAAACCTTAGCGGCTGCAAAAATTTTAGTTAATGACGGCTTTGAGGTTATGGTTTACACCAGTGACGATCCTATTGTTGCTAAAGAATTAGAAAATATCGGTTGCGTAGCAGTCATGCCGCTGGCATCACTGATTGGCTCAGGCCAAGGCATTGCCAACCCTGCCAATATTAAACTCATCAAACAACAAGCCAATGTGCCCGTATTGGTTGATGCCGGCATTGGCTGCGCATCAGACGCCGCTAAAGCCATGGAGCTTGGTTGTGATGGAGTATTAATGAATTCAGCAATCGCTAATGCCGCCGACCCAGTATTAATGGCCAGCGCCATGAAACATGCAGTTATTGCAGGTCGCGAGTCTTTTTTGGCCGGACGAATGATGAAAAAAACCTATGCTAGCGCCTCGTCACCGATGGAAAACTTAATCTAAAAAGTTTTCTTCTGGCTCTTCTAGTTCTTCTGATTTTTCTGCTACTGGTTTTTTACTTCTTTTAGCAGGCTTTGATAATACCTCTAGAAAAAATTCATCTAAACCTTCTACGTCTGCTTCAGAAATAACCTTGTTAATTTCTGACACGTGAATAACGCCAGACGAAGCTTCGGTAGCGCCAAAACGACAATCAAAATCCCAAAAATCTACGTTTTCAGGTAATTTTTTATTGCGTTCACGTTTGATGTACTTTTTAAGCTCGTGCTTAATCGCATCAGCGACTCTGGGTCTTTGTTTTTTAGGGTGCGTAAAACTGAATGTTTTTTTCATAAAGGGTTGGATAGTAAAATTAATACCGTGAATTATACGCATTAAGCAATCTCTTGATAAAAATCATGGACTCGCAGCGAATTAATTATTTAATTTTATTGGGCGTTGGATTGTTATAAAAACTATTATTACTGAGTTATTAACAATCTTAGCGCGACCAAGGCATCATAATATTTTCAGGTTTGGTGAATTTATTAATATCATAACGCATGCCTGACATTGATCTATTCATCACCGACATATCGTTACTCATGCGTGACATTGAGCCATTCATTTCTTGAATGTTGCTGTTCATGCTCGAAATTTGCGAGCCTAGGCCATTCATGTCTTGCCCCATTGAAACCATTGAGCGCGTCATTATGCTCATATCTTTTGCCACATTAGCAAAGTCATCACCCATTTTCTTTTGACCATCAACCATGCTTTGCGCCATTTGCATCATATTGCCTGCCATGCCATTCATGTCTTTGGCCATCGAATGTACATCTTGGGTCATTTGCCCAACTGATTTAGTCATGTTGCTCATGTCGTCGCCCATATTAATCATAAAAGAGCCCATTATATAAGCACCAATGCCTGCAGCGCATAACGCAACCACCTTTACTGTTGTATTCATTCTCCCCTCCGTTATCTTTAAATCTGCTTAATTTTAATTATTATTTCGATTGTAACGCCCAAGCTGATAAATAGCAAGCGAACTCAAGACCTTGGCAAAATGATGAATGATTAACAAGAGTCTCCTATAAAATAAATTTTATGGATTTTTTAAACAAAATTACGCGCATTAAACAAGCAAATCTTTATCGCTCTAGAAAGGTTAATGAAGGCGCTAAAGACCCATACATAAACATTAATGGAAAATCGTTAATTAACTTTTGTTCCAATGATTACCTTTCACTATCCAGCCATCCTCAAGTTAAAGAAGCCTTTAAGCAAGGCGTCGATCAATATGGCGTAGGATCAGGATCTTCGCATTTAGTCAGCGGTCATTCGCGCGCGCACCATGATTTAGAACAAGCCTTAGCGCAATACACCGGTCAACAGCGCGCTTTGTTATATTCAACTGGATACAGCGCCAATTTAGGCATTTTTTCAGCATTAAAAGACGAGCTTGATTGGGTTTTGCAAGACAAGCTCAATCATGCCTCTTTAATTGATGCCAACCAATTAATCGGCCTACCCGTTCAGCGCTATCTGCACAACGATACTCAATCCCTTTCAAGCAAAATTGCAAAACAAATTGGCCAAGGTATGATCGCAACTGACAGCGTATTTAGCATGGATGGAGACCGCGCCAATATAAATGATTTACAAAAAATCGCCAATACTTCAACCGCTTTTTTAATGCAAGATGATGCACATGGTTTTGGTATTTTCAAGCCTAATATTCCCGAAAATTCAATTTATATGGCCACCTTGGGCAAAGCCGCTGGAACCATGGGCGCTTTTGTTGCAGGTAATGAAGATTTTATTGATTTTTTAATACAAAAATCTCGCCCTTACATTTATACCACAGCAATGGCTCCAGCAATTTGCGTAGCAACACTCAAAAGTTTGGCGCTAATTAAACAAGGTGAGCAAACAGCTAAACTTTTGGATAATATTAATTATTTTAAAAATATTTCTCACTCACTAGAATTGCCCATATTAACCTCAAATAGCGCCATTCAACCGCTGATTATTGGCGACGGCGAAAAAGCCTTAATGCTTAGTCAAAAATTGTTTGATCAGGGTTTTTATGTGGCTGCTATTCGCCCGCCAACAGTGCCAAAAAATTCAGAACGTTTAAGAATTACGCTAACTGCTAGCCACACAAAAGCTCAAATTGAACAACTGCTAATACGCCTTAAAAATGCTTTATAAGCAAACAACTGACATTAATAAAGACGCTATTCTTTTAAATAAAAAAGCAATGCCGCCATTAAAAGATTTGGTATTACTACATGGTTGGGGCTTTAATTCAAGCTTATTTGATAGCCTTGTTAATCGATATAAAAATCAATACCGCATCACCACAATTGACTTGCCAGGTCACGGTCGAAGTGAGAATGTAAAAGGCGGGCTGAATGAATGGTGCGATGAAATTATTAGAAACCTGCCTAATAATCCGATTTTGCTAGGTTGGTCGTTAGGCGGCCTATTGGCGATTAATATTGCTACTAAAATAAAAATATCCAAGCTAATTTTAGTAGCCTCTACCCCAAATTTTGTGCAGAATAAAAACTGGGAATTTGGCATTGATGCCAATAATTTTCAGCAATTTTCTGACTCATTACAAGTTAATTTATCTAAAAGCTTAAAGCGCTTTGTGAGCCTGCAAACCCAAGATAAAACTCAGCTAAAAACACTTTATCAATCTATTGATCAATTCCCTGCTTCAACAAAGGCGCTCAATCAAGGCTTAGAAATCCTACTTAATACTGATTTAATTCATGAATTTACGCAACTCAAAGTGCCAATTCAAGCCATTTTGGGTGATCGAGATACGCTAACGCCTATTAAAATTAACCAGTGGTACCAAGCTCAAAAAGTTACGACTCAAGTACTGCCTACTGGACACTTGCCTTTTCTGGAAAAAGAATTTAAACTAACCTTATAATCACCATTAAACTATATTTTATGCATACTCAATCAAATAATTTTGTAAGAACACTGGTAGCTATTTTTCTCATCACCTGGATTTATCTTGCGTTTGATGTATTTGACCGAACCACTTGGCTAGTTGAAAATGTCATTATGCTCCTTGGTAGTATTTACTTGATTGCGTCTTATAAAAAACAGCCTTTTTCAAACAACGCTTATCTTTTGATATTTTTATTCTGCATATTACAAACAATAGGCGCACATTACACCTATGCATTAGTACCCATAGGAGATTGGGTAAGTGATATACTAGACATTGAGCGCAATCATTATGACCGTTTGGTGCATTTTTCTTTTGGATTTTTACTCGCCTTACCTTTAATAGAAATACTCAAACCGCAAATAAACTATAAAAATACAGTTTATAAACACCTGCTAATCGTGCTAATCTTCTTCGGTTTTGGCGGATTATATGAAGTCATTGAATGGATATACGCTTGGTACAACCAAGGCAATGAGGCCTCTGATGCATTTTTAGGGTCGCAAGGTGATATTTGGGATGCTCAAAAAGACATATTTCTTGCTGGTCTTGGCGCTTGGTTGTATTTACTCTTTTTCGATTCTAAAGCGCAGCAATAAACTTTATTTAATCTGCGCTTCGGTTTTTTTAAATGGATTTGGCTGCTTGAAGTTACGCTTAAAATATCATCAACAAACCTAGACTTGACATCAGCTAACTAAAGCTTAAATTTCTGACAAAAACCCTTCTATATCAGACTCATTACCCTCTTAATTTTAAATTTACATCATCATTCTAATTTTGTAACACGCCTCTTTTTATACGCACGATTGTGATTTAAGTATAATTCAAGCATATTGGTATTGAGTAAGAGGTTCTAATGACAGCATTAGTAGGCGTAATTATGGGTTCTAAATCAGATTGGCCCACCATGAAAAATGCGGTAGAAATGTTAGAAGCATTTGACATTCCCCATGAAATACAAGTAGTTTCTGCACATCGAACACCCGACCTTATGTTTGAATATGCCTCAACTGCGCTTGATCGCGGCCTTAAAGTGATTATTGCTGGCGCTGGCGGCGCAGCTCACTTGCCTGGTATGGTTGCTGCTAAAACCATTGTGCCTGTGCTGGGCGTGCCAATTCAATCACGTGCACTTAGCGGTCAAGACTCATTATTATCCATTGCCCAAATGCCCGGCGGAATTCCCGTTGGCACGCTGGCTATTGGCGAAGCAGGTGCAAAAAATGCAGGCATTTTAGCAGCGCAAATTATCGCCAATGAAGATAAAACTGTTCAAGCCAAAGTGCTGGCCTTTAGGGCCAAGCAAACGCAAGACGTTTTGGCCAATCCAAATCCTGCCAGTTAAATGAAAATAGGCATACTTGGCGCAGGTCAGCTGGGCCGAATGATGGCAATTTCAGGTTATCCTTTAAATCATCAATTTGGCTTTAGTGGAAACTCTAGCAGCGAGCCAGCAGCGCTTCTTGGACATATGTTCACGCAAGAAAATAACATAGAATATTTAACCAATTTTGCCGACGTTATTACTTATGAAAGCGAAAATACTGACGTCGAAGTGGTTAAAAAAATTAACAAAAATGTCCGCGTTTACCCCAGCGAAAAATCGTTATTTATCACCCAGCATCGCGGCCGCGAAAAAGCCTTATTTGAACAGCTAAACATTCCTTGTGCGCCTTATCAAATAATCAATTCATTGGCCGATCTTAAACAAGCCGTTAGCAAAATCGGACTGCCTGCTATTTTAAAAACAGCCACTGAAGGTTATGATGGCAAAGGTCAGTTTGTGATTCGCAGTGACGCCCAAATTGAAGAGGCTTTTGCTAGTATGAATGGCGCTGAGTCAATCTTAGAAGGTTTTGTAAATTTTAAACGCGAACTTTCACTGATTGCAGTTCGCGGTCTTGACAACGATCACAAATACTATCCCTTGGTTGAAAATACGCATCATCAAGGTATTTTAAGGCTGACCATTGCGCCTGCTCAAGCAATCGATCCAGAGGTTCAAAAAACAGCAGAGCAATACATACAAACCCTGCTAGATGCCATGGATCATATCGGTGTGTTGACCATTGAACTGTTCGAGACAGACAACGGCCTTATGGTTAATGAAATGGCGCCGCGCGTGCATAACTCTGGACACTGGAGTATTGAAGGTGCTAATACTTCACAGTTTGAAAATCACATTCGCGCCATTAGCAATATGCCACTTGGCGATACTACGTCGACTCATGCGTTTAGCGCAATGATTAATATTATTGGCAAATTAGGGCCGATTGAGCGCGTGCTTAAAATGCCCAACGCGCACTTGCATTTGTACGATAAAACCGAGCGCGCCAAGCGCAAACTGGGGCATATTAATATCACCGCTAATTCTCAAAAAGCGCTGGATTTTAGTCTTCAACAATTACAAGATTTTTTACCACAATAGGATTTTTAACATGTCAGAACAATACAATTGGCCCTCAGCCATTCTCTACCATCCAACCGGCGATCCGATTAATATTAAACCGATTGATAACAACGAATCCTTTGCAACAGACGAATTAGAAACTTTTATTGGCGGCCCGATTAATCATATTAATCTTGATAATGGCATGTTGATTATGAATGACAAAGGTAAAGAAATGGATTTAGCGCTCAACGATATGGCCAGTAAAAATGGCTATTCTTTGTATGGCAATGTTATTTTTGTACCAAAACTAATTCAAGCTGAACCGGTTAAATTTAACATTAAAGATCTTAACTAGACGCTTGCAAGTGCGCTGATTTCTCCAAATTCTTTTTCTAAATAAGTTTTAATTTCAGCAGATTCAAATAGCCAAGTAACTTTATCGCCATCTGTGATTTTCAAGCAAGGTACTTGAATTTTGCCGGTTTCTTTGAGCATTTCTTGGCGATATTTTGTATCTGAACCGTTGTACGCTGCCTGTGCATTACGCGTGACAATCTTAATATTTAAACGCCTAATCACGCGCCGACTCATAATACAAAACGGGCAAGCAAAAAATTGATACAGCTCAATATTTTTAGCCTTAACGTCCGCTAATTCTTGCGCTTGCGCATCTCTTTTGATTTTATTTGTTGGGATTAGTCTGCTAATAAATGCAATTAATGCACCAAGGCCGTTTCTAAATGCTTTTAATAAAAATTTCATAAGTTTATTTCCTATTTTGGTAAGCGGTTAATGTGTTTTCTAATAAAGTGGCAATGGTCATTGGCCCAACGCCGCCAGGAACTGGGGTAATCCAGCTGGCATTTTGCGCAGCCGCATCAAAATCAACATCGCCCACAAGCTTGCCATTATCAAGCCGATTAATGCCTACATCAATCACAACAGCGCCTTTTTTAATCCAATCACCTTGAATCATCTGCGCAATTCCCACCGCTGCAACAACAACATCAGCGCGCTTTAACTTGGCAGATAAATCTGTGGTTTTACTGTTGCAAATAGTCACCGTTGCGCGCGCGTTTAAAAGCTCCATCGCCATTGGCCTGCCAACAATATTAGAGGCGCCGACCACCACACAATCCTTGCCCGCTAAATCAATGCCTGTTGTTGCCAATAAAGTCATGACGCCTTTAGGTGTGCAGGGATGTAAATAAGGCTTATTTTGCATCAGTTTGCCGACATTTTCACTGTGAAAACCATCAACATCTTTTTGCACAGCAATGGTTTCAATCACTAAATTTGCATCTAAGTGATCTGGTAATGGCAATTGCACCAATATACCGTCAATTTTATCGTCATTATTTAAACGCTGAATTTCAGCTAATAATTGCTTTTGA
Source organism: Gammaproteobacteria bacterium (assembly GCA_965222625.1). Taxonomy (GTDB): domain Bacteria; phylum Pseudomonadota; class Gammaproteobacteria; order PS1; family Pseudothioglobaceae; genus Thioglobus_A. Next base: position 835,481 of record OZ244962.1, read on the forward strand.
GTAATATCGCTGGGTTTATTGATTTTTTCAGAATAAAAACCCACCTCTCTGCAAGCATTGTCTTTATTGCGCACGTAAACAGCAGAAGCCGGATCATCGCCCACCAAAATAACTGCCAAACCAGGCGCTCTGTCTAATTTTTCAACTTTTTTTGCCAACTTGTTGCGCAGCGTTTGTGCAATTTTCTTGCCATCAATAATGTTCATTTTTTAACCTTTATTGCTACTTGGTGCTAAAGCGGCCAGCACCTTGTCTAAGTCTGCTTGCGTATCCACGCCAAAACCAGTATTGCCGCAAGCGCTTTGCACGTGAATATCAAATCCTTCATTGAGCACTGTTAATTGCTCGAGTTTTTCAACTTGCTCAAGCCTGCAGCTATCCATCGTTAAATAATGTTTGATAAATTTTGAACGATACGCGTAAATGCCAATATGTTTATAACAAAGCGCTAAATCAAACGCCTGCTCATCTCTAAAAAATGGAATCGGTGCGCGTGAAAAATACAGTGCTTTGCCTAGTTTATTAAACACGACTTTGACGCAGTTTGGATCTAGGTACTGCTCTTTATCAGCTACCAGTTCACACAAAGTTGCCATTTGCATTTGGCTTTTGTGCAAATTATCAGCTACTTGATTAATCACCAGCGGATCTAACATGGGCTCGTCGCCTTGAACATTAACAATGATTTCATCATCAGCAATATCAAGTTCATTTAATACTTCTGCAATTCTTGAAGTGCCAGAGGTATGCGCGCTACTAGTCATACAAACCTTGGCGCCAAAACCTTCAGCAACTTGTTTAATACGCTTGTCATCGGTTGCAATAATCACTTGAGCGGCGGCGCTTTTGAGGGCGTTTTCATAAGTTAGCTGAATCAGCGGCTTACCGTAAATATCTTTTAAAAGTTTTGCAGGGAGTCTGTTCGACGCATAACGCGCAGGAATGATAACGCTAAAGTTCATTGCCTAATCCAGCTTTCTGGCTTCTTCTTCCAATAGCACGGGAATGCCGTCCTGAATGGGATATGCCAAGCCGCTTAGCTCACAAATAAGCTCATCGCCGACCTGTTTTAAGGCGGCTTTAGACTTTGGACAAACTAAAAGTTTTAACAAGGCTTCATCAATCATAATTTTTCGGCTAATTCGTTTAAAAAGGTTTCGTTAATGTCTAAATCTACTTTTAAGTAATACATTTTATCATTCGCGAACTGTTTACATTTTACCCAATCTTTAGCGCTCATGATTATTGGATGCGCATCTTCAAACGCTAAATCCTTTACTTGATACGCATAGTGATCGGCAAAATAATGTTTTACTACTTGCACATTAAGCCGCTCTAAAGCGTCAAAAAAACGATCAGGATGGCCAATTCCAGCAACGCCGTGGCACGATTTATCTTTAAAAAAATCAAGCGCAAACGCTTGACCGCTAAGGATATGAATAAACTTAACCGGCTTTAACTGGGCACAAATCTCCCCAGCAAATGCAGCGCCATTATTAATCACAAAATCAACCTCTTTAAGCCGGTTTTGTGATTCTCGCAAAGGTCCAGCAGGCAAAAAAAACCCATTGCCAAAACGCCGATTGCCGTCCACCACCGCAATTTCCACAGTCCTGCCCATGGCGTAATGTTGCAGGCCATCATCGCTAATCACCAGATCTACCTGCTTTTGCTCAATCAGCGCCTGAACAGCCTTAGAGCGAATTTTATTAACCATCACCGGCGCGCGCGTTACGCTGGCAATCAGCAGCGGTTCGTCACCTGATAAAGCGGCTTGAGTGCTGGTTTTAACCAGCAAACTACCTGTTGTATGCGCCCCGCCATAACCTCTAGAAACCACGCCCACTTTTTTGCCTTGCTGTTGAAAATACTCAACCAATTTAATCACAACCGGCGTTTTACCACTACCGCCAACCGTAATATTACCGACAACAATAACAGGAACAGAAAACTGATTAATTTTAAAAACGCCCAATCGATAAAAACTCAGGCGTATTTTACTTAAGACATAAAATACGCCTGCCATTGGCAACAACAAGTAATTAACAATGCCTCGAGTATTTAGATCCATTAAAGCTTATTTAAAACATTCGTTAGCATTGTCGTATTTTTTCTCAGTAAATCGCAATACGCCGGCAGCAATCGTTAAAATCAAGATAGAAGCTACCATAATGATTAAATTAAAGCTATCGTCAGCAACCAAAGACTTCATGTCAATCACCAAAAATCGAGTAATCGCCGTAATCGCAATAAAGATTAAAAACACAACGGGAAGTTGATGGGTTTTAAAATAAATACCAATCATCGCGCCAAGCTCTAAATAAATAAACATCAATAAAATATCTTTAAGCGAGGCAAACCCAGATTCTTGGCTCATAATAACAAGATATTCATGAACGGCTGACCAGGCAATCGTAGCGCCAACAACAAACAAACCCACAATGTGGAAAATTTCAATCAAAAAATCACCAAATTGTTCAATTTTAAATTTAATCTTTTGCATTCTACTCCTCAGTATTTAGTTATTTATAAAGTGCTAATTATGACAAAATATCAACGCAATGAGTATTGAATTTAACATTTCTAACCAATATTTACGTTCAAATCGTAAAAAAGGCTTTGTTTCCTTTATTTCTGGCGTCTCAATGATCGGCCTTATCCTTGGCGTGATGACGCTTATTACGGTTTTATCGGTTATGAATGGCTTTCATCAAGAATTAAGAGAGCGCGTATTAAGCGCTATTTCTCATTCGTACATCAGTGAATATGGCAATCATTTATCTGATTGGCAAACTGTGCAAACAACAATCAACCAGCACACTCAAGTTATCAGCTCTTCGCCTTATATCGAAAAATACGCTTTACTAAATACAGCGAGTGGCGCGCAAGGTATTAGCGTTAGAGGTATTATTCCAAAATTAGAAAAACAAACTTCTATTTTGCTAGATAAAATAAAGTTTGGCGATAGCCAGCTATCCAAATCTGATATTTTAATCGGGTCTGGATTAGCAGCTCAATTAAACGCCACAATCGGCGACAAAGTCACCCTGCTTACGCCTGAGCTATCAAGCAGTATTATCGGCATTCAGCCGCGCTTTAAACGCTTTACAGTCAGCGGCATCTTTGACGCAGGCATTAATGAATATGACAATAATTTAGCTTTTATTCAGCTAAATCAAGCTCAAAAGCTTTATTCAATGAAAGCCAGTGTTTCTGGCATTCGTCTTAAAGTTGATGATTTATTTCAAGCTAAAAAAATTACTCAAGAAGTTGTTGATACATTAGACGTTGACCGATTCTACGGCGTTGATTGGACACAACAAAAAGCCAATTTTATTAAAGCGCTTAATCTTGAAAAACAAATGATTGGCATTATTTTATCGCTCATAATAGCGGTTGCTGCTTTTAACATTGTCTCAATGATGGTGATGGTGGTCACTGACAAAACTGCTGACATTGCCATACTGCGCACGCTGGGCATGACCCCAAAACGCATTGTTAAAATATTTTTCTATCAAGGCCTGACAATTGGCGTTGTTGGCATTATTATCGGCATTATATTTGGTGTATTACTCTCGCTCAACATTGAAAGCATTGTTAGCGGCATCGAATCAATCATTGGTTTTGAATTTTTTCCAAAGGACGTGTTTTATATTAACCGCTTCCCTTCTCAAATCCATCTTGATGATGTTATCAACGTTGCAGTGGGGGCTTTTATATTAGTCATACTGGCTTCTATTTACCCAGCAAAACGTGCAGGCAAGGTATCGATCGCCAAGGTTTTGAATCATGAATAGCATTGTTAGCTGCACCCAAGTTAATTATCAGTACGCTGACGGGGCGCAAGATAGCCGCATTATAAAAAATCTTGATCTAGATATAAAACCTGCTGAGTCTATTGCCATCTTAGGTCAGTCAGGTTGTGGAAAATCAACTTTACTTAATCTATTAGGCGGCATTGAAAAAGCCAGTAGTGGAAAAATTATCATCAATGGCGCCGATCTAGCCCTATTAAATGAAACCCAAATAACCAAACTTAGGGCTGATAATCTTGGGTTTGTGTATCAATTCCACCACCTATTAAAAGATTTTAGCGCTTTAAAAAATGTGATGATGCCGCTGCTTATTCAGGGCGAAAAATCGCTTCCAGCTAAAAATAAAGCCATTAAAATTTTAACAACCATTGGCCTTGAACACCGAATCAACCACTTGCCAAGTGAGCTTTCTGGCGGCGAGCGTCAGCGCGTTGCCATTGCTAGAGCGCTCATTACTCAGCCTAAATGCTTACTGGCTGATGAGCCTACAGGAAATCTTGACAGCAGTAATGCCAATGAAGTGCTTGATTTGATGATTGCGCTTAACCAGGCTCATGGCAGTGCGCTAATTATTGTAACTCATGATAAAAAGGTTGCTGAAAAAATGCAGCGAGTGCTAATACTAAAAGACGGTCGCTTTAGCTAATTGATAAACTCTTTTTAATCAAAACATTATGTTCGTCAACATAACACAAACTTGGCGCGTAGTTTTTTAGCTCTTGTTCATTGTAACTTGCATAAGCGGCAATAATGAGTAAATCACCCGTTGCGGCTTTATGCGCAGCGGCGCCATTGACGCAGATAACGCCGGTATTTTCTTTGCCGCGTATGGCGTAAGTGGTAAAACGATTGCCATTGGTAATATTATAAATTTGAATTTGCTCAAAAGCACTAATGCCTGCTGCATCAAGCAATATGCCGTCAATGGCGCACGAACCTTCATACGCTAATTCTGAGGCGGTTGTGGTAACGCGGTGGAGTTTGGCTTTTAAAAAAGTTCTTTGCATATTATCTTTGTATTTTTGGTTTTTATAATGTCTTAGGTCGGCGTTTTTTTCTTTCTGCGCGGCAAATTTTAAAAGGAAATTTAACAAACTAAATTTTTACAAGCTTTTCTAGGGCTAATATTTTATTTCTTTATAGCTATTTTTTGGGCCGGCTGCTTTAAATTTTTACAAGTTGTTTGGGTGATTCTTTTAAGTTTCTACAAGGTAAATTACTTTTTAGGGCGCAGGCGCATACGTAAAGTATATAACAAGCTGTAAAAAGGATTTAACACCGTAAAAACAAAAGATTACCCTAATAATTGAATCATGATGCCTGCAGCAATCGCTGAACCTATCACTCCCGCTACATTAGGCCCCATTGCATGCATGAGTAAGAAATTATGAGGATTTGACTCCAGGCCCACTTTGTTTGATACGCGCGCTGCCATTGGTACGGCAGAAACGCCAGCAGAGCCTATTAATGGGTTGATTTTATTCTTGCTGAATACATTCATTAGTTTGGCCATTAATAAGCCGCTAGCCGTACCAATGGCAAACGCAATCATGCCTAATACCAAGATGCCCAAAGTTTCAGGTTGCAAAAATGTATCTGCCATTAGCTTTGAACCAACTGCCAAACCTAAGAAAATGGTCACAATGTTAATCAGCGCGTTTTGAACCGTGTCGCTGAGCCTGTCAACCACGCCTGATTCTTTCATTAAATTACCGAAGGCAAACATACCTAAAAGCGGCGCTGCATCTGGCAATAACAAGGCAACTAGCATTAATAACATCACTGGAAAAATAATTTTTTCAGCTTTTGATACTTCACGTAGTTGCACCATTTCAATTTGACGCTCTTTTTCTGTTGTCAATGCGCGCATGATTGGCGGCTGGATTAATGGCACTAAAGCCATATAAGAATAAGAAGCCACAGCAATAGCGCCTAATAACTCTGGTGCTAATTTGGAGGCTACATAAATACTGGTTGGCCCATCTGCGCCACCAATAATGCCAATAGCAGCGGCGTCGGTTAAACTAAAATCAAATACGCCTATAGCGGTTAAACCCATAGCGCCTAATAAAGTGGCAAAGATGCCAAATTGTGCAGCGGCGCCTAATAGTAATGTTTTTGGGTTGGCTAATAACGGGCCAAAATCTGTTAAAGCGCCAACCCCCATGAAAATAATAAGCGGAAAAGCGCCCGATTCAATGCCAACAACATAAAACACATGCAAAATACCGCTACCTTCGGCAATGCCGGCGCCAGGAATGTTGGCTAAAATTGCACCAAAGCCAATCGGCAATAACAGTAATGGCTCAAATTTTTTAACAATAGCGAGATACAGCAGTAGCATCCCTATCAGTAACATTAAACCTTGACCCCAAGTCATTTGATATAAGCCAGTATTAAGCCATAATGAATTTAATTGTTCCATGTTAAAGCCTTAAATAATTATGCTAACGACAATAAAGCCTGGCCAACAGTGACGCTGTCACCTTCTTTAACGCTGATCTGCGTAACAACGCCAGATCTAGCCGCTTTAATTTCTGTTTCCATTTTCATAGCTTCAAGAATGACCAAAACATCGCCTTCATTGATCTTTTGATTGACCAATACCATCACTTTCCAAATGTTGCCTGATAATGGCGCGCCGATTGGCTCGCCGCCAGTAGGCGCTTCACTCACAATTTCTCTTTCTGTTGCAATTGGGTTTGAAGGCATTGTTGAAGCAGAATTCATTGAAGTTACATTGCCGCCAGCAGAAACATCAACGGTATAAGAATTGCCCTTAAACGAGACTGTATAAGTACCTTCTTTATTATCAGATGGCGCATCATTATCACTTGCTTGAGGCACTGGTTCAAAAAAACCTGGGTTGTTACGATTTTCTAAAAATGTAACACCTGCTTGTGGAAATAATGCGTAAGTCATTAGGTCATCAATTTTATTGAGCCCTAATTGAATATCTTTTTGTGCAATGATTTTGTCAAACTCTTGTTCAAGCACATGTATTTCTGGCGCAATGTTGTCCGCTGGCCGACAAGTAATTGGCTCAGTGCCGTCTAATATTTTAGCTTGCAACGCCTGATCAACAGGGGCAGGCGTTGCGCCATATTCACCCTTTAAAACCCCGATTGATTCTTTGGTAATGGTTTTATAACGCTCACCGGTTAAAACATTCAGCACTGATTGTGTGCCAACAATTTGAGAAGTTGGCGTTACCAAAGGTATGTAGCCCAAATCTTTTCTAACCCGCGGTATTTCTGCTAATACTTCATCCATTTTGTCGATGGCATTTTGCTCACGCAGCTGACTTTCCATATTGGTAAGCATACCGCCCGGCACTTGAGACAATAAAATGCGTGAATCCACGCCTCTTAACGAGCCTTCAAATTTTGCATATTTTTGACGAATGGGTCTGAAATAAGCGTCAATTTCTTCAAGTTTTTGTAAATCTAACCCTGTTTTTCTTGGGCTATTTTCTAAAATTGAAACTACTGAATTAGTCGCCGAATGTCCGTAAGTCATACTCATCGAACCAATCGCAGTATCAACGCGGTCTATACCTGCTTCAACCGATTTAACGATTGTTGCAGTAGAAAGTCCTGTGGTTGCATGTGCGTGAAGTTGAATTGGAATGTCAATAATTTCTTTAAGCTGCTTGACCAAATCATAAGCAACATACGGCTGCAACAAACCGGCCATGTCTTTAATGCAAAGCGAATGCGCGCCCATATCTTCAATACGCTTAGCCATATCTAGCCAAGTTTGCGTATTGTGCACCGGGCTTACCGTATATGAAATTGTGCCCTGAGCATGTTGGTCTAACTTAACCGCCTGGTCAACCGCTGTTTTTAGATTTCTGACATCGTTCATAGCATCAAAAATTCTAAATACACCAACGCCATTTTCTGCGCAGCGATCTACAAATTTTCGCACCACATCGTCGCTATAGTGGCGATAACCTAATAAATTTTGCCCGCGCAATAGCATTTGTTGTGGGGTATTAGGCATGACCGCTTTAATTTCACGAATACGATCCCACGGATCCTCGCCCAAATAACGAATACAAGAATCAAAGGTTGCGCCGCCCCACGACTCGATTGACCAATAGCCAATTTTGTCTAGCTTGTCTGCAATCGGCAGCATATCATCAATACGCATGCGCGTTGCAAACAAGGATTGATGCGCATCTCTAAAAACCAGCTCAGTAATTTCTACTTTCTTAGTTTGAGCATTGTTCGATTTTTTAGTAATATTTCTTAAAAAATTTAGCATATTTTTACGCCCCCCTATGCATTTTAATTGCTTGCTCAATGACAAATTTAGTTTCTTCATTGATCTCTTGTTCAAGTGTTGTTAAGTCGTTGTCGTTCTGCGACTCTTTAGTAGCTTGAACTTGAAGCTTGCGAATAACAATCGACATTAGCTTGGTTACAAAAACCAACAATGTTAAAAACAAAAAAACAAAACCCATGCCAAATAGGGTTAGGTTTAAAGCTTGCGCTAAAAGATCTACTTGTTGCATAATTATTAGAGACCTTTGTATAAATATGAATGATTATCACCCCTCAAGAGGGTATTAAACAGAAAAAAATGACAAATTTTATTAAATTGGGTATTTTTTAAATCCACTCCTAGCAGGGCTAAGGGTGTTTTTAAAAAACCTCCAAGTTGATGAAAGGTGGTATTTTTATGATTATTCATATTTATGCAAAGGTCTCTATTATTCTTTATTTTAATTTGGTACCGATGGACGGAATCGAACCGTCACTCCCGAAGGAACCGGATTTTGAATCCGGCGCGTCTACCAATTCCACCACATCGGCAATAAACTTTTTTTACTTGTGTCTAAAGGTAATTCTACCCTTAGTTAAATCGTAAGGCGTCATTTCAACGGTTACTTTGTCACCTGGCAAAATACGAATATAGTGTTTACGAATTTTTCCAGAAATATGTGCTAAAACGCTGTGACCATTTTCCAATTCAACCGTAAAAGTTGTGTTGGGCAATTTTTCTTTGACCACGCCCTCTAATTCAATGTAATCGCTTTTTGACATAAATATTTATAAATTTAGACTAAGTAAATTGGATTATTTTACCCGAATATCAGTCAATAGACAAAAAAACCGAAGTACTCTTATTGATTTTAAATAAGTTATAATTAGCCTATTTTGAATCAACGTCAAATTTAAATGCAACTAAGTTTTGAATTTTTTCCACCAAGAACCAGTCAAGGTAAGTTAAACCTTAAAAAAACTCGCCAAGAATTATCCGCTGTTAATCCGCATTATTTTTCGACAACTTTTGGCGCAGGCGGCACCACGCAAGATGCCACTTTAGAAACAGTTTTAGACATCCAGGCTAACGATAATATTGCGGCTGCGCCCCATTTGTCTTGCATCGATTCAGAAAAATCAAAGATTTTAAGCCTTTTAAAGCAATATCAAGCTGCTGGCATTAATCGCATTGTCGCTCTGCGCGGGGATATTCCTTCAGGCGTTCGTGATATTGGCGATTTTCATTATGCCAATGAATTGGTTGAATTTATCCGTCATGAATTTAATGATCATTTTCATATTGAGGTTGCCGCTTATCCTGAAATGCATCCTCAAGCTAAAAACATGGATGCTGACATTAAGCATTTTGTTAATAAAATTAAAGCTGGCGCTAATAGTGCCATTACTCAGTATTTTTACAATGCAGATGCCTATTTTCGTTTTAAAGATGAAGTGCAAAAACACGGCATAGATATACCCATTACGCCAGGTATTATGCCCATTACCAACTACGATCAATTGATGAGATTTTCTAATATGTGCGGCGCAGAAATACCGCGCTGGATTGAAAAACGCCTATCAACCTTTGGCGATGACAGCGCTTCTTTGAATGCTTTTGGGTTTGAGGTGGTTGCTCAGTTGTGTGATCAGCTTAAGTCTCAAGGTGTTGAGGATTTTCATTTTTACTCAATGAACAAATCCAAGCCTTCTTTGCAGTTAGCTCAAGGACTTATTGAATAAATCTTTAATGAAATTGCCGATTAACCCAGCTTTGTAAATCGTGCAACGGCTGTTTATCTTGATCATGGCAACACTTTTCCAGTATCTCCAGTCGCTCACCAAGTTCTAAAAATACCAGCTGGTAATGCTCATTTTTAAGTTTTTGTTGGTAGAGTTTAGATTTTAATGTCGTTATGCTTGTCATTAACGCTTGTTCATTTTTCTGCTTAATCATATCAGCGGCGCTAGCCTTATAAACTGCGTTAACTTTAATTTGTTGTATTTTTTGTAGATGAGCTTCTTGCTCTGAATGCAAACTGTGCGCTGGATAGGCGCGCCGAATGCTGTCGGTTGTTACGTAACCTTCATGGGTTTGCAATTTTCCAGAATTAATCTGATCTTGAATATGTCCGCGGCTTACACCGAGCCGCCGAGCTGCTTGTGAAACACTTAGTTTGATCATACCGCCCTCTTTAGAAAAATATTATTTCATATTAACTAAATTAATCAATTTTTATTCAATTGTCAAGTGTATTCATACTTTCTAATACGCTTGCAATCGCCTCATCGCTAGTATCAGTCGTTACTATAACTTGAGTAAAGCCAAGCGATAAGGCATATTTTTGAATGCGCTGACTTAAAACAACGAGCGGATATTTCATTAAAGGTTCTAAACACCCTAACTGCTTTACTAATGCCAGTAAGCCGTCTATATTTTCATTGCTAGTAATACTGATAATGCCTTGACTGTCAGTCATAAACTCGGTCAATGAATTTCGGTGGGCCGGCGTTAATGCGCACGTAATACGCTCATAAACTTCTACATATTCAACCTGATTTTGATTTTTTTGCAAGCCAATTCTAAGGGTTTCACGCCCGCCTTTACCTCTAAAAATTAAAATATTTTTAGCGTGTAAGCAAGACACAGAATCAAGCGCTAATAATGCCTCACTAGAGGCGTTTTCTTTGGGGAAATCATCAACATAAACGCCGTAATCGTTGAGTTTTTTAGCAGTTGCAGCGCCAACAGCAAAAACCTTTAAGGGCTTGATTGTATTTAATAGCGCCAGCCCATGCGTAGCAGCATTGGCGCTGATAAAAATAACCGCGTCATATTGTTTGTGTTGCACCGAAGCTTCAATCGCTTTAACTTCAAGGGTTGGAAATAACAAGGGCTGGTGTCCGCTATCGACTATCAAAGACTCCAGCGCTTTAACTTGCGTAAGCGGACGGGTTAATAGAACTTTTAAAGGCGTTTGCATAAATTAAGAATGGCTGGCTAAATTTAATTTTTAATGCTTGTTGATTTTCATACAAATATTTTTTCTGACCGTTAAAACCCAAGAATCTGCGCAATCACTTTAATTTTTTCAAGCGCTTCCTTTTCGGCATTTTTGCAAATAAGAATTGTTCGCGTATTAATAACTGCCACCTGCTCTACATAGGTCCTTATTTGTTTTTCATCCCAACTATTTTGCGTATAAAGAACAGGCAGATGATTGTAATATAAGTATTTTTCAGCCACTTTCCTGGTTTGTAATTTAAGTTTAAGTTTAACTTCGCTCTGCGCTTGAAAAGCCACTTGGTAGCCTTTTAACAAAGGCAAAATTTTAGTATTTAGAGGGCTGTCCAATTCGCAAAACAGGGTAAATAAAGATTTGTAGGGTTTGATTGCATCTAATAAAACTTCAAGCGTTGAAACATTGGCTAATAATTGGGCGCTAATACTTAGAACCAATTCAAATTTTTCATCGCTTTTTTCAGTCGTAGATTCTTCTAATGCTTCAAAAATTTCCTCCAAATCTTCCTGGGTATCGATGGGCAGACAAAGTGTTCTGAATTGGTTTGAGTAATAATCAAAACGCCATTCGCTGGGTAAATCATCTGGATAAAAATCATCGACTAAATCTAAACCATCGCGACCAATTAAAAACTCTGTTTCGTTCATCTTTTGCTCATTGCCTTTATAATAACTAAAAAAATCATCTGAATCACTATGCCCGATATTCTACTACCAATTATTGCCCTGTTATCAGGTTTTATACTTTTAATTTGGAGCGCGGACGAATTTACTGAAAATGGCGCGAAAATCGCCAATATTTTTAAAATTTCACCGCTCATTATCGGCCTTATTATCTTTGGTTTTGGCACCTCTGCACCTGAAATGTTGGTCTCTGGATTGGCCGCTATGAACGGTAATACCGGCTTAAGTATTGGCAATGCCATCGGCTCTAATATTTTTAACATTGCCCTTGTGCTTGGTATTAGTGCGCTTATTGCCCCCATTCAAGTACCAAAAGGTATTTTAAAAAAAGAATGGATATTTTTAATGCTGGCTACGTTATGTGCAGGATTATTATTATGGGATAGGCGCCTTGATGTAACCGACGGGCTTATATTGTTAACTTTGCTCATTTTATTTTTGACCTACACCTTTAAAGAATCAAAAAATAAGTCTCATCATGAATTTGATGAATTTCAACAACCTATTGCTAAACAACAAGCAAGCAAAACTTGGATTATGTTATTTGTTGGGCTAATTGTTTTAATTTCTAGTGCCAAGCTGGTGGTCTGGGGCGGCGTTGAGGTGGCAAAAGCCTTTGGCATTTCCGATTTAATTATTGGTCTTACGGTTGTTGCTTTAGGCACCAGCTTGCCAGAGTTGGCCGTTTCTATCGCCAGCGTTCTAAAAAAACAATTTGAGATGGTTGTCGGTAACGTCATTGGCTCTAACCTTTTTAACACCATTGCTGTACTTGCTATTCCTGGGCTTATTCACCCTTCTGCTGTGCCTATAGAAGTTATTCAGCGTGACTATCCGGTGATGTTATTATTGACGGTATTATTATTTATTGTCTCTTATAAATTCAGCAAAGAGCCTGTCATTAATCGATTTGAGGGCTTTGTTTTAATTGGCGTCTTTAGTTTGTATATGTGGCTGTTATTTTGATTATCCAGCTGGCTCAAGTCGCTGAAATGCAAGCCTTCGCTGAGCAGCTAGCCATTAATGCTAAAAATCTTAAGCAAGGAATTGTGATTTATTTAGAAGGCGACCTAGGCGCCGGAAAAACAACGCTGGCACGCGGTTTTATTCAAACCTTTGGGTTTAATAAAGTTAAAAGTCCAACTTATTCTTTGGTTGAAAGTTATAACAATGAAGAAATTAGCATTCATCATTTTGACTGTTACCGGCTTAGCGATCCAGAAGAGTTAGAATATATCGGCATTCGAGAGTATTCAGGCGCAGATCATATCCAGCTGATTGAATGGGCTGAACTTGGCATGGGTATGATTGAACCTGCTGATATGATTATTAACATCCGCGGTAAGGACTGCGCTAGAACCCTATCAATTAGCGCGCATAGCAAACTGGGCGAGCGCTTGCTGTCGCAAATAAAACCAATACCCTTTATAAAAAAATAACAACGCCAAGTAGCGCCAATCTTTGCCGTTTTAGATAATTTAAATAATAATAATTAATATCATTTAAGTATTATTATTTACAAATAACGTCAACCTTGAGGCGCATGGCCTTCTTCAGGCGGCTTATAATCAGGATCATTCGGATTCATAAAGACAAAGCTGTAATCCTCATCGGCTTTAAGCTGGTCAAAATCAACCACCATGCCCTCAAGTAACGCTTTTTGATCATAAGCTAAAATATACTCAAGCCCATTTGATTCAAGATGAATGTCATTGTCATTTCGATCGTCAAAGCCCATAAGATATTGAAAACCTTGATCGGTTTTTTCAACAGCAAAACGAATGGTTAACCCTTGTGTCTCTGGATTATGCGTTGATAAAGAAATTTCAGCCGCTGCTTTTTTGGTAATTGTAATCATAATGTTTTAGTTTTTTTAGTTTTTATAAAATCAACAAATTGCGCAACCCACTGATTGCCAGCAAGGTTTCGCAGGTGCGTATACGATGCTAATAAATTGTACTTAACAATGCCGTCGCGCTTATTATCCACACCCACGCCGCGCAAAACCTCAAAAGCATAATGGGTTTTTGCATTAATATTTTCTAATTTTGAATAATGGAACTCATGTGCGTTGATTTTATCAGTAACTTTTTTCCAAGGGTGCGCGTCAAGTGGTGCAAGCTGCACATAACCCCTGCCAATGGGCTTAGAAGTCATTTGAGTATCAGCATCTATCACCCCAACCATGGGATAACTAGCACCATTAATACTGATTTTATTGGTTAAATACATCAGGCCGCCGCACTCAGCATAACTTGGTAAGCCTTGTATAATTTTGGTTTTAATATCATTAAGCAAAGCATGGTTAGCGCTTAATAGTGGCAACTGCATTTCTGGAAATCCGCCGCCAATAAACAAACCATCACACGCTGGCAAACATTTATCCTTGAGTGCGTCAAAATAACAAACTTTAACCCCCAGCTGAGCAAATTTATCTAAATCATCTTGATAATAAAAGCCAAAACTGCTATCTTTTGCAACAGCAACTGTTAGCTTGGTATTGGTATTGGTATTGGTGTTGGTGTTGGTGTTGGTGTTGACACAAATAGGCGATTTAACTTTAGGCTTTTTGGTTTCAAGGTCTAAAAATTTATCAACGTCCACTTGGTCTGCAATTAACTCAGCCGCACGGTTAATAAAGTGCGTAGATTGCGGTGTTTCATTGGCCGGCATGAGGCCTAAATGGCGCTCATCTATAATTAACGCTTTAGAGCGGCGCACCGAGCCAAGAACTTTAATATCTGTATAGTATTCAATCGCTTGGGTCAGCTTTGATTCATGCCGATCACCAGCCACTTTATTTAAAATAACGCCAGCAATATTAACCTGTTTGTCAAAATCCTGATAACCCTTAACCAGCGCCGCAACACCTCGGGTAATGCCAACCGTATCAATCACTAAAATTACGGGAATGTTAAGCAATTTAGCCAAGTCAGCATTAGCATCGCCTCCAGCAACATTCATGCCATCATACAAGCCTTTGTTGCCTTCAATAATGGAAACATCGGCCATAGAGATTTTTTCTTGATACAGCTGAATAATCTCAGCTTCGCTCATATTATAAAAATCTAAATTATAACAAGGATTGCCACTGGCCTGAGTTAGCCAAATAGGGTCAATATAATCCGGGCCTTTTTTAAACGCTTGAACCCTTAAATTGCGCTTTTTGAGCGCAGCGCAAAGCCCAAGACTTACAACAGTCTTACCTGATGATTTGTGCGCTGCAGATAAATAAAAGCTTCTCATGAAAAGTCTTTGCACAAATATGAAGCATTAACATTTTTAGATAGCGAATACACAAAACTCATTTTTTTTATTTTTATAAAGTTGTTGTATATCGCCAAGAAAACTATCGGTCTTATTAAATTAACAAGGTGTTTAAAAATGGTTTTTTGATGGTTATTCATATTTATGCAAAGATTTCTTATATATAAAATGACAAAAAAAGGAGGCTTAAAGCCTCCTTTTCATGTTACTTTAAATTAAATCTTAGTATTTAACATTTAAAGATTTAACAGTTTCTATGTTAACTAAACCATCAACAGCTAAACCAGTAGATCTTTGGTAAGCTTTAATAGCTGATTCAGTAGCACCATCAATCGTACCATCTACTTTACTTGTAGATAAATGACCTTTGTCAGCTAAAGCTTTTTCAACTGATCTTAGCACTGAAGTTGTTGCATTTTCTGCACATAAAATTGAACGCCATTGGTATGCGCCAGCTGTCTTTTCAACACACTCTTGTACTGTGTTGTACACTGCATCATGTGATTTAACAACGCGAGTTGTTTCTGGCGTTACAACGATTGTTTCCATGTATGTTTTGTAAACTGCAGGCACTGTTCTAGTTTTTGATGAGGCTGCTATTCTTAACACTTTATCAACTCTAGTTTCATAAACCGCAGGAACATTAACTAAACAGTGAGTATCGCCGTCAACCACTTTTTGGATTGAGCTAGAGCTACCTTTCCTCCATGCTGTATGTGCTTCTGAAACAAGTACTCTCTTACTAACATTTTCATATAAAGCTGGAATGTACTCTTCAATTACTTTAGCAGATTCAATCATTACTTTTCTTTCTACTTGCTTAGTAACAGCAGCAACTACTGCAGTTTCAGTGTAAGCTTTTTGTACTAAAACTTTTTTCGTTTCATTAGTACAAGATGCTTCTACGTAAGCAGGAACATAACATTCGCCAACTTTAGCAATACCGTCTAAGCCTTTCATGCCTTTGATAGTGCTTGTAGGTGTTGCAACGACAGCTCTTTCAACTACTGGCGCAACTTCATCATGTGTATGGCTTTTTTGATTCCAATTCCAAATGCTTGCATGTCCAGCTTCAGTCTTTATCTGGTGAGATAAGGTACTTAGAGATACAAATACTACGCTAACAGCGCTTAATAATACTATTTTTTTCATTTTGATTCTTCCTATTTATATTAAATTATATTAACTGTTCAAGGCTCTACTAGCAATTAAACTTTTCAAACAACTCTCTGCTCAAGAATTAATTATATCATTTTTTAAACTTTCAGGTAAAAAAGGTAAAAATTTAATCAACAATGTAATAATGATTAGTGCAACTGCAATACCGCCAATACCCAACATCAATTCTGCCAGCGTTGGCATATAAGCGGCAATACCGCCATAACCCTCTAGAATTTCTTTACCGGGAAACAATTCCATTGGATAAGCTTGTCCGCCAACGATAATAACGTACAACTGAGCCAAGCCGCCAACAAGAACCAGCACACTGGCCAAGCCAAGCATACTGCGATTGCCTTTAGTTGCTGGTGAGTAAAGTAGCGCTAATGGTACTAAGCCGCCTAAAATAACCTGACCAAACCAAAACAGTTGTGTGTAAACGCCGCCGCTCATTAAGATGAAATTTTCAACCCCTGAATTTTCAGCTAAATATAAATTTCCTAAATGGTAAACAGCAACAAAGTACATGACGCCGGCCACAAAAACGCCCAATAAGTTGCTTAACCGATTAACAATAATATCGCCTAATGGACGCATAGTCCATTTATAGCTAGCCATAAGAATTAATATAAAGAAAGCCAAGCCAAAGGCGAATGACATAACAATAAACATCGGCGCCATAATAACTGCATCATAAGCTTGCCTTGCAACCAAAAATCCAAAAATTGAACCTGTACCTGTGGTCAAAATTAAACGCCAAGTAAAAGCAGCAATGCCAACTGTGCGGCTGTATTTATTCATACGGCGCTCAAACATCATCCACAAGTAAACACCAACAATAACAAAAAAGCCATTATATAAAATAATGTTCCAAGCAAAAATCGAGTTGAAATTGTACTGCGTCATTGCTACGATTAAACGATCTGGGCGACCCAAATCTAAAACCAAAACCATCAAACCGCCTGCCAACAAGGCTAAAGCTACTAAAGCTGACAAGCGCGATAAGGGTTTGTAAACTTTTTGATTAAACACCGAGGCAATCGAAGCAATATTTAACGCACCAGATGCGCCGACAATTAAAAATAAAGCGAATACATGAGGTAAGCCCCAAACGATACGATTACTCATACCCGTGACATGATGGCCATTATGCTCCATGAAATAAACGCCGCCTAGCGCTGCCAAAATAAAAACGCCCAAGCCGATAATTAATGCATAAAAACCTGGGCTTGTGCCTTGTGTTTGTTCGTAACGAATAATACTCATAATCTGCTCTTAAATTCCACTATAACGTACACCTGTATTCAGGTTTAAATCCCCGCGGATTTGTGTACTTTGAACTTTTTTTAATGTTTGGTTAATATTACTGGTCGAATCGTATAAATCGCCAAAAATAACCGCATCACTATCAATACTTGCAACGCAGGCTGGTTGCTCGCCTTTGTCAACTTTATGCACACACAGTGTACATGATTCAACTGTACCCTTACCGCGAGGCATATGCTCTTTTTGATTGGTAAGCTCTTCGTGAACGAATGAACGCGCATCATACGGGCAAGCCATCATGCAATAACGACAGCCAATACATAAATGCATATCAACCAAAACAATGCCGTCTTTACGTTTCATCGAAGCATTGGTTGGGCAAACATCCACGCAGGGAGGCTCTTCACAATGCTGACACATCATTGCTAAATTGCTAATCCTGCCAGTGGCTTTATCTTTAACCTTAACTTTTTTAATCCAGCCAGGCTTTTGATCGCCAGTAGAGTTAATTTCATTGCCCCAGCCTTGCTCTTCTTGACAAGCACTAACCATAACATCGATATCATCTTCTGTTAGTTTGTTAGTATCAATCAGCATACCCCAGCGCTTTTCGTTAGTTACTGGTTTTTCATTAGCTGCAAAAGTTGTTAAAGTAACACCACTTGCAATCGTAGCAACACCGATTCCAGCCATGCTACTGGTTTTGATAAAATCGCGGCGGTTGATATTTTTTTCCATTAAAAGTCCTCTTTTGGGGTGGTGCGATGACATGAAAAACAATCAACAGACGTGCCTACCTTTTGATGGCAAGTGGCGCAAAATTGATCTTTTTGATTAATCGGTATATAGTCACCACGACTATCAATACTGCTGTGACAATTAACGCAGGCTTTTAACGAATCACGCTTAGTGCGAATACCTTGGCGCAATGTTTGGGTGCGCTTGTGTAGTAAAAATTCAGGATGCATGATTCTTATCTGCGTCAAATCTGGATGAATATCAAGACTCTTACCTTCTGCCTTTAACTCGGTTGCCCGCTCACCAAGATTGGCATGCTTTTCATCAGCATGCGCAAGCACATTGGTAAAAACTAGGGCTAAAAAAACAATCAATAAACGTTTCATAATAATTCTCTTTTATTTCGTTTTAATTACTCACCTAGACCCATTTGAATGTAACCTGTTGGGCAGACATCAGCACAAATATGACAACCGACACACTTATTGTAATCTGTGTCAACGTAACGACCTAGAGTTGCCTTATCTTTCTTAACTTTAAATACGGCATCTTGCGGGCAGTACATTACGCAGTTATCACACTCAAAACATAAACCGCAAGACATACAGCGCTTGGCTTCAGTTTGAACTTCTTCTTCTGTATAGCCAATTAAACGCTCTTCAAAGTTACCCAATACATTGTCAACGTCAACCAATTTATGTTCGCGAGCATTGCGCTCTTCATGGTCAAAGTGACCTAAGAATAACTCGGTATGTGAAACAATTGAAGCGTAGGCACGATCTTCATAGTTATGAATTGCATAATCTGCTGTATCAGTTGCTTCGCCTGCTTCGCCGCCTTTTTCATATTTTTCTGGCGATAAATCCCACTCATCTAGTTTTTTAGCAATATCAAAGTAATGTACGTCTACTTTATTACGCGCTTTTTGGTTGCTACCTGCAAGGTAGTCGCCAATACTTTCTGCAGCAATAGACGCTTGGCCAATAGCAGTGGTTAATAAGTGAGGACGAACAACATCGCCGCAAACAAAGAAACCTGGCTTGTTTGGTACTTGGTAGTTTTTATCTGCATCAATAAAGCCGCGCTCGTTAAAGAATGATTTGTCCACGCCTTCAGAGTCAACACCTTGACCAATTGCTGAAACAATCAGTTCACATTCAATATCAAATTCTGAACCTTCGATTGGCGTATTGCCATCGTCTTCTAAACGTACAAAACGCAGTGCAGTAGCGCGTCCGTCAGCATTTTTAATCACTTCAATTGGGCTTAATTGGCCTTGGATATCAACGCCTTCACGAGTCGCATCATCAATTTCTTCTTGCGCCGCAGGCATCGATTCAATGGTAGAACGCGTTGTTAGTAATACATCAGCACCTAAGCGGCTAGAGGTATCAACAACATCGTGCGCGGTATCATTAAAAATAATATGTTCAGGGCGATCTTTGTCAGCGATATTGGTAATATTACCTAAACGACGCGCAACAGATACTACGTCAATTGAAGTATCACCACCACCAATACAAATTACTTTGCCAGTAATGTGCTGTAAACGACCTTGGTTGTAGGCTTCAAGAAAAGCAACACCTGACACACAATTGCCAGCATCGCCGCCCGGAATTGGCAATGTGCGGCCATTCATTGCGCCAATGGCAAACAAGACTGCGTCAAATTCTTTTTCTAATTCTTCAACCGTAATATCAACCCCTACTTTGGTGTTCATTTTAGTTTCAACACCCGTGGCAATAATACGGTCAATTTCGTAAGCTAATACGTCACGCGGGACGCGGTAATCAGGAATACCGTACATCATCATGCCGCCGAGTTGCTCGTATTTTTCAAATACAGTCACAGCGTGGCCTTGACGACGAAGCTGTAATGCTGCAGCTAAACCGCCACAACCACCACCAATAATCGCCACTTTTTTACCGCTATCAGCAGCATCAATTTCAAACGTATAACCGGCTTCTTTAGCGTTGTCACCAATAAATTGCTCAACTGCATTAATACCAACTGTATCTTCAACTTCGTTGCGATTACAGCCATCTTCACAAGGTGCTGGACAAACTCGGCCCATAATCGATGGAAATGGATTTGCATCTGTAGAACGCTTAAATGCGTACTCTTGCCAAGACATGTCACCTGGCGGCTTTTCCATGCCGCGAACGATATCTAACCAGCCGCGAATATTATGACCTGAAGGGCATGAACCTTGACAAGGAGGCGTTTGAGTAACGTAAGTTGGACATTTATGCGAAGTATCTTCTTTAAAGATCATTTGGTTCCAAGGCACATTGCTCTCATCATCATCTTTATAAAGTCTAAATGTGTGGTTTTCACCTTTAGTGGGCTGTCCGTAAGCATTCTTTTGCATAATAAATCTCCTTGTTTTTATTCAGTTTCTACTGCGTTTACTTCAATAGCATCTTCAGTTTCAATTTGTTGTTGGTCTGTCTGAGCCGCTTGTGGTTTGTCTAAAATAATTGCTGCGCTGACCAATTGGTGAACGCTGACAATCATATAGGGGTCAAAATCAAACTTTGGTAATACTTTACTAAATTGCGACTTACAGATCGCACAAATAGCTGCGAGAGTATTTACGCCGCTGTCTTTTTCTACTTCTTTTAGGGCTTGCATTCTTGGCATGGCGCCTTTGACTCGAATTTCCATCAGGTCATCGGTTAATAGCCCGCCGCCGCCGCCACAGCAAAATGTAGATTCTTTAATGCTTGATCTTTCCATGTCAACATAATTATTACAAACTGCTTTAATTACAGCACGCGGCAAAATAAATTGCCCGCCTTCAATGCCGCCCATGTTTGTGGCACGTGCAACGTTGCAAGAATCATGAAAAGTAACCGTGCGATCGTCATTTTCAGACTTATCAAAGTTCAGCTTGCCTCTTTGAATTAAGTCATAAGTGTATTCAATAATGTGTTGCGGCTGCGGGTATCTATGGTCTAGCTGATTTTGCAATTTTAATGCATACTCATCATTCGATTGAGCGCCAGCGCCAACGCCGCTTAAGGTATTCCAAAAGCTATACGCAACGCGCCAAGCGTGTCCACATTCGCCAACCATCACTCTGGAAACTTCAAGATCGAGTGCGGCTTTACGAATTCTAAGTGCGGCTTTACGCATGACATCGTACGAGCCGATAAACATACCAAAGTTAGCGCCTTCAGAAGCGTGCGAGCTCATCGTCCAACTAACGCCATCTTGATAGAACACCTTACCATAACCGATAAGACCGTCAATATGCGGCTCAGCAAAAAAGTCTGCCGACGGCGTGATGAGTAAAATTTCACTGCCTTTAACGTCTAAAGGGTATTTAACTGGCGCACCAAAATCTTCCTCAACCTCTTCTTCAAGGTCTAATAAAGTATCTTTAAGCGCAGGCTCAGGCAGGCCAAGATTGTTACCAATCGTTAGCGCTTTACCTAAAATCTGGTTACAGTATTTTTGTCCAACACCAATCGTGTCCAGAACTTCGCGCGCTGCCATTGAAATTTCTGCGGTATCAATGCCGTACGGGCAAAACACCGAACAACGACGACATTGAGAACACTGATGAAAGTAGTTATACCAATCATCAATCATCTCTTCATCAAGCTCTTTAGCACCTACTAATTTAGGGAAGTACTTACCTGCAAAGGTAAAGTAACGTCGGTAAACACTGCGAAACAAATCTTGGCGGGCAACGGGCATATTTTTAGGATCAGACGACCCTAAAAAATAATGACACTTGTCAGTACAAGCACCACATTTAACACACGAATCTAAAAATACTTGTACAGAGCGATATTTGGATTTAAGATCACCCATTTTTTCAATCGCAACTTCTTTCCAATTGTCAACTTTCTCGCCTGGAAACCCAAGTGGATTCTGAAACTCTGCGACTGCTTTAAATGGGCCTTCGCCTTCCATAACCCCTGGATTTAGCTCAGGAATTTCAATGTACGTTGGTAATTTAGGGATATCAAATTCTTTAGCAGCCATCTTAGTCGTCCTTGCCTATTGTTTGTTCAAGCTTGGTAACTTGTTCTTTTTCTTGTTTAAGTGCCCAAGATGAAATATGACGTTTTGAACGCGCATTATCAACCTGATTGAGTGTCGGGCTAAAGAAGATACCTGGCACGTGTAATAATTTTGAAATTGGAAATATGGCTAATAATACAAAAACCAAGAATAAATGTACTAAGAAATGCACTTCAGTTGGCAAATCACTCCAATTAAAAACAATCAATCCTGAGGCAAAGTTCTTCACCATAACTATGTCAGTATGATTGCTAGTGAATGTCATAATCATACCGCTGACGCCAATGATTATTAACATCAGTAACATTAGGTAATCACTGGGCGCTGAAATATAACGAATGCGCTCAACTGCAATGCGCCGTATTAATAACCCACTTAAACCAATAACCATGGCAAAAGCGGCGTATTTAAACGGTTGAATCAATAAAAAAACCTCTGGCAAATCGCCAGGGATAAAGTAACGTAAATGACGCACAAGGACTAATAATAATCCAAAATGAAATAAGAATCCGAATAACCAGATCCATTTATTCGAACGGAAAAGACTTTCGAATAAAGTCACCTCACGAATCATTTTAAAAACCACACCTGTTTGTGTTAATGGGGTTGGTGCAGTTGGAATTTTTAACGGAACTGGGGTAGTCCAAAATTGATGGATCTTTCTACCCACACCAACGATAAAAATAAATAAGGAAATGTAAAATAAAGCGGTAAATATAATGCTTATTGTTGACATATTGCTCTCAAACTTTATGTTTAAAAATAAAAAAAACACCTACACAAGTGTAGATGCTTTTTAACTAACTGCGTCTATTTAGATGCAGCCTGTTGGCTTTGGAAGGCCAGCAAAACGACAACCTTGCTTACCAGGACCATAAGGGAATAACGTGTAAAGGTACTTAGAGTTACCTTTGTCTTTACCCATTCTTTTAGCAATTGCTTTTGTAAGTACGCGTACTGCAGGTGCAATTTGGTACTCTTCAAAATAATCACGTAAAAAATTAATAACGTCCCAATGCTCGTCTGTTAATTCAACTTCGTCATCAGCAGCCATGTGCTTACAAATGTCTTCGTTCCATTCTTTAAGATCTACTAAGAAACCCTCTTCATCTACTTCTGCGCCTAAAATATCAGCCATTGTCTTACTCCTTCATAATAATAAGTTGAAATTTCAACTCTTTTAAAAATAATAATTATTTCAAAAAATTTAATAATTAAGGTTTGGATTTAAAGCTAGTACATTGAGTACGGCTTAAAACCAATAACACAGATTATTAAAGATTTTTGCAATAATTTAAACCCAAGAAACCGCAGTTCCATGTTTAACAACTAAATCTACAAAACCAGCGTAATCAACTAATTTGATATTATCTGCTAGTTTTGAAGAAATTCCTCTTGCTTGTACATCACCCTGAAGTGCAAAGACGCGGCCGCTAGCGGCAAGATCTGCAATCATTGATGAGTTGGCATTATTCGCCGCATTAATCACGCCATCTTCAATCAATAAAATAACGCTTGAGTCGTCAATTATATTTAAACAAGATTGTAGTGAATTACGCTCGAAAGATGATTTGTTTACTGTATGTAACATATTAATAATCTCCTTTCTAAAAACTTAAACAGACGTCTTGTTCAGACATAATGCTTTTAAGTTCTTCGTTAGTAACAATTTTAATAGAAGATTTTTCTGCCCAATCGTCGTCTTCATCTTCATACACTAAAGGCATAAGATCAGATTCTGACAAACCTCTTTGCTCTAAAGACTCTTTAGAAACGTACAGTTTATTAATATCATAATCACCTAGAGCGTGAAAAGTTTTAGAAAAGTTCTTCATGCCAATGCCGTCAGTATCTTGGCCTTCAACGATTTGGTAAACCCCATCATCCATAAAAGCTAAAGAGACATCTTGATCAAAAGCTGCAGCCACTAAAACCACTTCTAAGGATTCAATTGCATATACCGTACCAAATGAAGAACGGCGATTTAAATACATAAATTTTTTAACTGCCATCTTAATCTCCAAATACCACTAAACGATCACTCTGAATGCCTGCTTCGATTAACTGGCCTAGGCCAGAAATCCGAAATGCAGGATGCAAGTTATTACCTTCAATTGAGTTTTTGCTTGCTTCTGACTCGTCGAGCATACCTCGGCGCAATGCAGCAGCAACACAAACAACTAATTCAGGCTCACCATCAGCATCTTTAATATTTAAAGAAGCCCAGTTATTAACAACATGGCGATCATCTTGAGGTGGCAACGTAAAACCAGAGGCATTGTTGACGCCGTCGTGGTAGAAAAACACGCGCATAATCTCATGTCCGTTTTCAATCGCTGCTTTAGCGAATTGGAAAGCCGTATCAGACGCTTGGTGCTGATAAGGACCTTCATTTACTTGAATTGCAAATTTCATATCAAGTAAACCTTAGAAACGGATGTGTGCAGAAGAGTTTAACTGATGACGCGAACCTTTCCAATCATTGATATGGAATTTAGTAAACGGCAGTCCAGTTTTTTGGAAAAATGCTGGCCAGCCAATACGCTCAACCCATTCACCCACTCTTTCCCAATCACGTGCATCTTCTTTATAAACGCTTAGGATGTTTTTAACCACAGCGCCAACTTCCGGCCATCTTGGCGGGTTGTTAGGTAGGTTAGAAGCAACCAGTTTATGGAAAGAAGGCTTAGATCTCGCATTTGAGTTTTTGCCACCAATCCATAGGGCAATCTTAGAATGCTCAGGATCGTTAATTTGCATCGGCGGACATGGTGGGAAACACGCACCACAACAGATGCATTTTTTCTCATCAACTTCCAAAGTTGGCTTGCCGTTAACCATTGCTGGACGAATCGCAGCAACAGGACAACGAGCAACAACCGTAGGGCGCTCACAAACCATAGAAACTAAATCATGGTTAATTTTAGGCGGCTTAGTGTGTTGAATATTAAGCGCGATATCACCTTGACCACCACAGTTAATTTGACAACAAGAAGTTGTCATGTGCACACGGTTAGGCATTTCCTCACGGGTAAATTCTTCGTGCATTTCATCCATCAATGATTTAACCACGCCTGATGCATCGGTGCCTGGAATATCACAGTGCAGCCAACCTTGGGTGTGTGAAATCATCGTAACCGATGGACCTGTACCGCCAACAGGGAAGCCTGCTTCGGTAAGTGCTGCTACTAGTGCATCAACTTTAGCGCCATCTGCAACCATGAATTCAACATTTGAACGCATAGTGAAACGGACAAAACCGTCTGCATATTCATCAGCAATATCAGCTAGTTTTTTAATGGTGTAAACGTCCATTTGACGAGCTGTGCCACAACGAACCGTGAAAACTTCTTCATGGTTTTTTGATGTGTGACGCAATACGCCAGCGCGCGGGCGATCATGATATGCCCATTGGCCGTAATTGCGGCGCATAGTTGGGTGCATGTATTGAATAGGATCCGGACAACCAGATTCAATTGGCATTCTTGGTGCTTGAGCCATTTTTTATCTCCTTGATAGTGTTGGGTAATTTAATTACCCAAAAAATTATTTTGAACTTATTAAGTCTTAAGCGTTAGCTTCAGCTTTGTTTTCAAACCATTTAACAGCTTCTTCATCCCAATCGTCCATACGCACGTAAGATGAGGTTCTAGTTTCGTTAATCATGTTTGGATCTACGTTGATGCCGATTCCTTCTAAGAAATTAACAACGCCGATACGCTCAATCATTTCACCTGTGCGTTCGTGCTCTAAGGCATTTTCAGCAAAGAAATCAATCACTTCGCCCGCTAAATCTTCGATTTTTTCTAAATCGTCAGCGGTATCCATTTTCATGAAAGGCACAACAACGCTACCAAATAAATCACCGATTTTAAGCGTACGCTTACCGCCCATGATAATCATCACACCTTTATCATCACCTGTTGCTAAGATAGGTTCAATATCACCTTTAGCAATGTACTTATGAGTCAGTGGAGAGGTCACGTTCAAACAATGCATACACTTAACACAGTTTTTGTTATCAATGGTTAATGAGTTGTCATCATTGATGGTCATTGCAGACGTAGGACAACGAGAAGTAATGTTGTCAACTACGTACTGAGTGCCTTTGTCAGCAACCATTGCTTTCCATAAGTCTTGGTTGATTTTAATATCATCTCTCCAAGTACCAATGGTTGCAAAGTCAGCACGTTGTACTGAGTTCATGCAGTCGTTCGCACAACCTGAAACTTTAAATTTCATTTTGTAAGGTAACGCTGGACGGTGCATATCATCTAAAAATGCATTGACTAACGTACGCAAAACTGCTTGCTCGTTAACGTTTGACATTTCACAACGTGAAGCGCCAACACAACTCATACCTGTACGTACTGCAGGGCCTGCGCCGCCTAAGTCAAAACCGTAATCATTGAATGTGTTAAAAATAGTTTGCGTGGTTTCTTCAGTCGCGCCTTGTAACATGATGTCGCCTGATTGACCGTGAAAAGCGATTAAACCAGAACCACCGTTATCCGTAAACATGTCACACATATCTCTTAAAAGCGTTGAGGTGTAGTGCATGCCTGCTGGTGGCTGAATTCTTAAGGTATGAAACTCACCTGCAGCAGGGAATTTGTAATCACCTTTGTCGTCTTTTAATTCGTTAAAACGAGGAATAATACCACCGCCATAACCGATAACGCCAACTGTGCCGCCTTTCCAGTAACCTTTTTTAGTTACGTAAGATGTCTCTAGTGTGCCTAATACGTCACGTGCCATGTCAGCGCCTGCATGCGTATCAAGTGCCAATCTTTTAAGACCTGTTACAAATGAAGGCCATGGACCATTTTCCAACTCATCAAGGTTGGGTGTGTTATATAGCTCTCTTGCCATTTTCTTTCTCCGATAGTTTTAATAAATCTTTAAAATATTTTTACTTTAAAGATGTGAACGAAACAAATTATACGTAATTGCAAGCTAATATCACTCTTTTATAGTGGTATTATTATCTATCCCTTAGGGGGTATTAGGCTCTAATTTTAATGAAATTTAATAGGAGCTACTATTTAAAATACTACTAAGTAGTGCACAGGGAGTGATAGTAAAAAGAACATTGCACTTATGATGTGAATTTACTAAAAAACAACCCTGCTAACATTTCAAAAGATTTTAGTAGGGTTAAATAAAACACTACCAAGCGAAGCTTGGGAGCGAGAAAAATCTTGCCATGGTTTGATTATAGCAGGATTGTTAATTAAGTGTTGTATCCCCTTATCTTGCTGCAAATGAATCAAAGTGTCATGCTACGTGCCCTGAGCGTAGCGAAGAAATACCCTTGAGTGCTTAATCCTTAATGCAACGAACACTAAAGCCGAAGGAGCGAGAATTGCTGTAGAAGGTCGCTTCGCCACTATCGGTGAACAAATAGCGACCATTCCCACCATTAGCGGAACGGCTCCACAAGATGCCGGCAGAGTTAACATTGATAAGCGTGCCATTCGTACGAAGATGGAAGCCAGGAGCTGGGATTTTAAGGAAGTTAGAGAAGCCTGTGACATTATCGATAACATTCGTGGTGGCGCTGATAGTATCTGCTGTTATTTCAGCCTCAGTAACCATCGCTTGAACTTCAGCAGCGGTAGCAGGCGTGCCAAATACTGGTACGTTGGCATCGATATAAGCTTGATAATCTGCTTCATTCGCAGCTAAAGCGCCGGTGATGGCTAGAACAATAGTATTGATCTGCGCAACGGTTACAACAGAAAGCGCTGCGGTATTGGCTTCCGTGCCGATTTGTGCAAGCACTGCATCTGAAGCAGCATTAGCGCTATCAACGATGGCTTGAATCTCAGCAGTCGTGTCTGTTTGCTCAACAGTTGCTGGATCAATTAAAGCATTAATAGTTGCAAGATTGCCAGCAGTGACGCCGGTTACGCCTGCATCAAGGTAGGTAAGGCACTTGACCGGTTAGTCTGACGTCGTAGCCTGATAATGGCTCTTTGGTGTAATCACCAATCACCACTTTATCTGAGAGCGGGTAATACTTATTAACATTCGCCGTAAAGTTGGCGCGTTGGTATTCCAAACCTAATGAAGCGCGTTTGTGCTTAGATTTAGTTTCATAATCAGTAAATAGGTTAATGCCCGCAATAGACTGTCCGCCTTCTAATAAGGCGCGATAGCCAATACCCAAGTTAATGGTGGCGCGGCGTTCGCCATGGTTTTCACCAGAATTGAGCTGTGCTTGAATAAAAGTCAGTGTTGTTGAGTCTTCATTGAGCTCGGTAAGCGGCTGAATGGTATTGATACTATAATCAGGCTGGTTAGATTCTATCTTATGGATGGAGATTTCAGTTCTGCCGTTGCCAAAACTATTGGCAAATTCATTTGCCTGAGTATTAATGAAACTTTCAGTTTCGTTAATGGCTTTATTTTCTAGTTTGCTTTTTAAGTCACTGGTGATTTTATCACCCAATTGATTGGTGTTATCTGAATTGGTACCACCCAATGAATTACGCACACTGGAGAATATCTCTTTAAAGAAGCTGATTTTTTCATTTTCTTCTTTGGCGTTGATTGCTTGATAGTCGTTGGTGTAATTTTGATTAAGGTTAAGATAAGCGGCTTTGTCAAAGTCTTGAATGTCGCCAGCAGAAGTGACGTTAAGGGATAAAGTTAAAGCGCCAAAAACTAAAAAATGTTTAAGTTTGGTTAGCGCTTTAAAAGCAAAGCTTTTTGCCAAAAAAATATTTAAACGAACAGTTGAAAATTGCTGGCTTGAGTATTGTTGATTTTTAGCATAATTATCTAAAATTAGTAAACGAATATTTAATTATACTTAATTTTTTTCTATGGTTTTTTTTTGCTTTAGTCTTAAAAACACCAAAAAGCTTTATGCAATAAGGCCATTAACGTTAAGACTTCTAAGCACCCTAAAGGCATTGAAAAACTTAAAATAAGTCTAAAAGTTTTTAAGCCAAATATTCGTTAACGCGCTGCGCAACTCCGCGACCTTCGTTAATCGCCCACACCACTAGTGATTGACCTCGGCGACAATCGCCAGCTGTAAAAATGCCCGGTTGCGAGGTTTGGTACTGACCATAATCGGCCTGGTAATTGCCGCGATCATCTAAATCAATTTTGGCATCATCACTTAGGTAATGCTCTGGAGAAACAAACCCCATTGATAATAATACCAATTGCGTATCCCAGGTTTTTTCAGTGCCTGGAATTTGCGTTAACTGGCCTTGGGCAAATTCAACATTAATGGTATTAAGCCCAATAAGTTTGCCAGCAGAATCTTTGGTAAATGATTGGGTCATCAGTTGATAGTTTCTTGGATCTTTGCCAAAAACCACTTGAGCCTCAGCGTGGCCGTAATCTACGCGGTAGATAAGTGGCCAAAGTGGCCATGGATTACTATCTGCACGATCAACTGGAGGCTGCGCCATGAGTTCAAAATTAACAATTGATTTTGCGCCTTGACGAATGGCAGTGCCAATACAATCTGTGCCCGTATCGCCGCCGCCAATTACAATAACGTCTTTGCCTTTGGCAGATAAATCTGATTCATCAGCATGGCCCGTATCCAGCAGGCTTTTGGTATTAATGGTTAAATATTCCATTGCCAAATGAACGCCTTGAGCGTCACGATTGTCGACGGGTAAATCTCGCGCTTCACTAGCACCCGTGGTAAAAACCAGCGCATCAAAATCTTTTTGCAGGTCTGCGGTGCTAATATCTTTACCGACATCGACACTGGTTATAAACTCAATGCCACAATCTTGCATAAAGTTAACCCGGCGGTCAACCACGTCTTTGCCCAATTTCATATTGGGAATGCCGTACATCAACAAGCCGCCAATGCGATCATTACGCTCAAATACACTAACGCTATGACCAAGTTTATTCAACTCGTCTGCGGCGGCTAATCCAGCAGGTCCTGAACCGATAATCGCAATTTTTTTGCCGGTTTTATGTTCAACCGTATAAGGCTTAATCCAGCCTTGTTCAAAGCCTTTATCGATAATCGCCTGTTCAATATTTTTGATGGTGACGGCAGGATTGTTCAGCCCCAGCACGCAAGATCCTTCACAAGGCGCTGGACAAACGCGGCCAGTAAATTCAGGAAAATTATTGGTTTTTAAAAGTCTGGTTAGTGCTTCTTGCCACTTATCGTTGTAAACCAAATCATTGAATTCTGGAATTAGATTGTTGATTGGACAGCCATCGTCTGATTGGCAAAATGGGACGCCGCAATCCATACATCTTGCACCTTGGTTTTGCAACTGAACTTGGTCATAAGTTCCAGTAAAAATTTCGCCGTAATCCTTAACGCGCAACTCTACGCGGCGATAATCTTGGGTTTTTCTATCAAATTCCTTAAAGCCAGTTACTTTTCCCATGTCTTAAAACGCATCAATTTAAAGGGCGTAATTATGCCATAATTATACAAAGATCATTAATTAATATGTATCTGCAATAGTTTGCTTGTCTGCAACTATATTTGACTGTATAATTGTCCTTTTTTAAGAATAATTTTATTTAAGGATACGCATCAAATGAATTTAATTGACCAAATTGAAAGCGAACAACTTCGAAGTGACATTCCTGAGTTTTCAGCAGGTGATACAATTGTCGTTCAAGTAAAAGTACGTGAAGGCGAACGCGAAAGATTGCAAGCATTTGAAGGCGTTGTTATTGCCAAGAAAAATCGCGGTATCGGTTCGGCATTTACCGTTAGAAAAATCTCTCATGGCGAAGGCGTTGAAAGAGTTTTCCAAACACATTCAAAAATGATTGATTCTGTTGAAGTTAAACGTCGCGGTAAAGTTCGTCAAGCAAAATTATATTATCTTCGTGAGTTAACGGGCAAGAAAGCAAGAATTAAAGAGAAGCTAGCTAAGCGCTAATCTGCTTAGTAAAACGCTTTACAAGTACCGGCCTAAAAGCCGGTATTTTTTTGTCTAAAATCTTGCTATTTCATAATTCGAGTAAGGTTTGCATTATTTAAGCTTGGTGGTTTGTTATTTTGGATTAGGGTAGAATTAAATCAATGAAAAATCAGCATATTATTCATCAATTCATCGACCATTATTGGCTATCTTCTGGTGCTAGTAGTAATACGTTAAACGCCTACCGCTCTGATTTAAACTTATTTTCTAACTGGCTCAATCTGCCATTAGATCAAGTTAATGAGCAAATGATTAATGATTATTTTGCGCACCGACAGCAAAAAAAATTTAGCAGCGCCACGCAGGCTCGAGTGCTAACATGCTTGCGGGTTTTTTATCAATATTTACTCAATCAAAATACCATTTCAGCCAATCCCACTTTAAAACTACATCACCCCAAACAAGATCAAAAATTGCCTATTTTTTTGGCCATTCCTGAAGTTGAAAATCTGCTCAACGCGCCCAATATAAAAACCCTATTTGGCATGCGAGATCGAGCCATGTTAGAGCTTTTGTATTCGTGCGGGTTGCGAGTAACCGAGCTGATTAATCTTGAATTTCAGCACCTTAATTTAACAGAAGAATATATTCGTATTACTGGCAAAGCTGGCAAGCAAAGAGTTTTGCCGTTAGGTGATATGGCGATTGAATATTTGAATTTATATGAAAAAAAATCGCGCCCTTTTTTGCTAAAAAAAGGTCAAACCAATGGTTATTTTTTGTCTAATCGCGGCAGCAGCATGAGTCGGCAAAACTTCTTTTATATCATTAAAGCTTACGCATTGAAAGCAGGCATCAACAAGCCGCTTTCACCGCACACGCTTAGGCATGCATTTGCCACGCACCTGGTACAACAAGGGGCAGATTTGCGCTCGGTGCAGCTGATGTTAGGTCATAGTGATATTTCTACTACGCAAATTTATACGCATATTCAAAACAAACAGCTTAAATCTCAACACGCTAAACACCACCCTCGCGGCTAGCTTTAACTTTTTACAATGCTGTTTTTAACGGGCGTACGTCTCATTTTCTTCTTATAATTAAAGACGGCATAATAATAAAAAATGTCTTGTTCGGATTAATCAAACGCTAAGCTAATATAAAGCGGACAAAGCCTTGCCTTTCTAACTTTATGTTAAAGATATTGAACGGTTAAAATTTCATATTGAATATCGCCTCTAGGCGCTTTTACCGTTACCTCGTCGCCTTCTTCATTGCCCATTAGGGCTGCTGCAATGGGTGAATGACATGAAATTTTATGCAAATCAATGTCTGCTTCATCTTCGCCCACAATTTGATAAGTGATTTCAGTTTCATCGTCGATATTTAACAAGCTAACGGTTGTGCCAAATACGCAGCGGCCATTTTGAACCAGTTTACTAACGTCAATGATTTGCATACGAGACAATTTAGATCCAACTTCTTTAATGCGCCCTTCAATAAAACCTTGCTCTTCTTTGGCGGCGTGATATTCAGCATTTTCTTTCAGGTCGCCATGCGCACGCGCTGTCGCAATTTCTTGTACAATCCGCGGACGATCAACATCTTTGAGTTTTAATAGTTCAGCTTCTAGCGCCTTTGCGCCGCCAACTGTCATGGGGATATTGTCCATCTTCTACGCCTTTTAATTATTTAAAGATTGAATGGTTCTTACGCTTATTTGTTCATGAGTTTTTAAGCCGTCAAGTATCGCAAATGCTGCTGCTACGGTCGTGGTAAATGGCACTTTATGCACCAAGGCTTGACAGCGAATTGCAGCGGCATCTTCAACACCCTGAGTATCTTCAGTCGAATTAATAATTAAATCAATGTCATCGTTTTTAATCATATCAACAATATGAGGAGAGCCTTCTGACACTTTATTAATCATTTCACATTCAAGACCTGAGGCTAATAATGCATCTCTGTTACTGCGCGTCGCAACAAGACTAAAGCCTTGTTTGACCAATTTCTTGCCCAAATCTACCAAATCATCACGATCAAGGCGTCTGAGGCTAACAAATACTTTACCGCTTTCAGGCGCGCGTGAACCTGCTGCCAGTTGAGCCTTATCAAAGGCTGAAGCAAAATCATCGCCAATCCCCATAACTTCACCGGTTGAACGCATTTCTGGGCCTAAAATTGGGTCGACGCCTAAAAATTTATTAAATGGAAATACCGCTTCTTTAACGCTAAAATGCTTTGGAATAATTTCTTGGGTAAAATTAAGCTGTTTAAGGGTTTTGCCCGCCATAACGCGCGCTGCAATATTGGCTAGAGGCGCGCCAATCGCTTTTGAAACAAAAGGCACGGTGCGTGAGGCGCGAGGATTAACCTCGATCACGTATATTTCTTTATCTTGATAAGCCAGCTGAGTATTCATCAGCCCAACCACATTCAAAGCTTTTGCCATAGCAATTACCTGGGCGCGCATTTCATCAAGCACGTCTTTTTCTAGCGAATAAGGCGGCAGCGAGCAAGCCGAATCACCTGAGTGGATGCCGGCCTGCTCGATATGTTGCATAATGCCGCCAATCACCACATCTTCGCCATCACAAATAACATCAATATCCACTTCAATGGCGTGGTCTAAAAATGAATCAAGCAGTACGGGTGAATTGTTTGAAACCTTCACCGCAGTATGCATGTAATGATCTAGTGAATCCTTGTCGTAAACAATTTCCATAGCGCGGCCGCCGAGCACATAAGAAGGACGAACCACTAAAGGAAAGCCAATGCCGTCAGCAATAGCTTGAGCCTGTTCGAGTGAGCGCGCCGTGCCATTTAAAGGCTGCTTTAAACCAAGCTCTTGCAGCAGTACAGAAAAACGCTCACGATCTTCTGCCAAATCAATTGAATCGGGGCTGGTGCCAATAATTTTAGCACCACTTTTTTCCAGTGCCTCTGCTAATTTAAGCGGCGTTTGCCCGCCGTAATGCACAATAATACCCTCTGGATTTTCAACCTCAATCACGGCTAAAACATCTTCTAAAGTTAACGGTTCAAAATACAAACGATCCGAAACGTCATAATCAGTTGAGACGGTTTCTGGATTGCAATTAACCATAATGGTTTCAAACCCGTCTTCACGTAATGCTTTTGATGCATGCACACAGCAATAATCAAACTCAATACCTTGGCCAATTCGATTCGGGCCGCCGCCCAGAATCATAATTTTTTTATTGTCAGTTGGATTGGCCTCGCACTGCTGCTGATAGGTTGAATATAAATAAGCCGTTTGCGTATTAAATTCTGCTGCGCAACTATCAACTCGTTTAAATACGGGTTTAATATTAAGCGCCTTGCGCCGCTCACGTACTGAGGATTCGCTGCAATTACACAGCTGCGCCAAACGTGCATCTGAAAAACCTTTACGCTTCAAAGCAAACATTTCGCTGGCATCAATGTCGGAAATGCTGCTGCCATTAACTTGCATTTCAGTCGATACAAGGTCTTCAATTTGAGCCAAAAACCAAGGGTCAACTTTTGATAAATCAAATATTTCCTCTAAAGACATGCCCAATCTAAAGGCATCGGCTAAATAAAAGATACGCTCAGCGCGAGCGGTAATACATTCTGAACGGATTTTGTTGCGGGCATCATCTGCACTTAAATCAACCATTGGATCAAGCCCAGATTTGTCGGTTTCAAGACCTCTTAAGGCTTTTTGCAAGGATTCTTGAAAAGTTGAACCCATGGCCATAACTTCGCCCACTGATTTCATTTGAGTGGTTAAGCGGTCGTCTGCTTTGGGAAATTTTTCAAAGGCAAAACGCGGAATTTTGGTAACCACATAATCAATGCTTGGCTCAAACGATGCCGGCGTTTTGCCGCCAGTGATGTCATTGCCCAGCTCATCCAGGGTGTAACCGATTGCTAATTTTGCAGCCACTCTAGCAATCGGAAAGCCCGTTGCTTTTGAAGCCAGCGCCGATGAGCGTGATACGCGCGGATTCATTTCAATAATGGTTAAGCGTCCATCTTCAGGATTCACCGCAAATTGTACATTTGAGCCGCCGGTATCCACGCCAATTTCACGCAAAACCGCCAAAGAGGCGTTACGCATCACCTGATATTCTTTGTCTGTTAAAGTTTGAGCGGGCGCCACGGTAATAGAATCGCCCGTATGAATACCCATTGGATCAAAGTTTTCAATCGAACAAATAATAATGCAATTGTCTTTGGTGTCACGCACCACTTCCATCTCAAACTCTTTCCAGCCCAAAATAGATTCCTCAACCAATAGTTCATTGGTTGGCGAAAGATCTAAGCCACGCTCACAAATTTCAATAAACTCTTCTTTATTAAAAGCAATACCGCCGCCCGACCCGCCCATGGTGAATGAGGGGCGAATAATCGCCGGATAACCCACAGTTGCTTGCACAGCAAACGCCTCTTCCAAGCTGTGAGCAACCGCCGCTTTAGGCATATCAAGGCCAATTTTAAGCATTGCTTCGCGAAATAAATCACGATCTTCTGCTTTGTCAATGGCTTCTTTTTTGGCGCCAATCATTTCCACGCCATGTTTTTTTAATACACCATGACGCTCTAAATCAAGCGCACAGTTTAGCGCCGTTTGCCCGCCCATCGTTGGCAACAAGGCATCGGGTTTTTCAACTTCAATAATTTTTTCAAGCGTGCGCCATTCAATCGGCTCGATGTAGGTTGCATCCGCCATTTGCGGATCGGTCATAATGGTTGCCGGATTTGAATTAACCAAAATAACGCGGTAACCCTCTTCGCGCAAAGCACTACAGGCTTGTGCACCAGAATAATCAAACTCACATGCCTGACCAATGACAATAGGTCCGGCACCGATAATCAAAATACTTTTCAGGTCTTGTCTTTTTGGCATTGTTTTTAGCGGTTAATTCTTAAAATTCGTCGTCTTCTTCAATGGGCGGCTTGCCATCGAAAATATCAAATTGACGCTTTTGTAAATAAGAAGATCTGATGGTAGTATAAGCATCGTCTGATTGATCGAGTAAATCAGTTATTGGTAATAACCTTACTCGTCTGTCAACAACATTAGCGACATTTGCACCCAGCGCATCAGAGCCGTCCAACTCATTAATTAAATTAGCATTTGAAGTGATGTCAACATAAGTACCAATACCGTCTCTCAGCGTTGATGGGCCTAAAAAAGGAATCATTATATAAGGTCCTTTTCCCACACCCCAAACTGCCATGGTTTGACCAAAATCTTCATCATCTGTTATAAGGTCAATTTCAGAAGCTACGTCAAACAAACCATACAAACCAATGGTGGAGTTAACAACAATACGGCCTAAAGTTGTAACGCTTTGCGTAACTTTAAACTGCAAGATTTGATTAGCTAAAGTGCTGATATCACGTAAATTTCCAAAAAAGTCACTCACACGATTTTGCGCAAATTTTGGCACATTATTTTTATAAGCCCTAGACACTGGTTCAAGTAAATTATCATCAACGACTTCGTTGAATTCATAAATGGCCCTATTTGTTTCTTCAAATGGGTCAACGTCATCGGCGACAACAACATTCGTAAATAACAATAATAAACCGATTAATAACTGCTTCATAATTTCATCTCCTGAATAAATGTATCAAATAAACCGCTCATATCATGAGGCCCTGGTGAGGCTTCTGGGTGGCCTTGAAAACTAAATGCTTTTTTATTTTTGACGCGTATGCCTTGAACAGTGTTGTCAAATAGTGAACGGTGCGTAATTTCAAGGCTGGCTGGCAGATTTTCCTGCGCCACAGCAAAACCATGATTCTGCGAGGTAATCATCACCTGTTTGGTCTTTAAATCTTGTACGGGATGATTTGCGCCATGATGACCAAATTTCATTTTTTGTGTTTTTGCACCATTCGCCAGCGCCAACAATTGATGACCCAAACAAATGCCAAACATTGGCATATTTTTTTCTAACAATACTTCAATATTATGAATGGCGTAATCACAAGGTTGAGGATCGCCAGGACCGTTAGACAAAAACACGCCATCAGGATTCATAGCTAATACATCAATAACAGGCGTTTGCGCATTAACCACGGTTAGGCTGCAGCCGCGATCAACCAGCATTCTTAAAATATTAGTTTTCACACCATAATCATACACCACCACTTTAAACTTTGACTCTAACGAGGCAAATTCATCTGTTTTTAAAAAGTAAGAACCTTGGTTAAATTGATATTGCTTAGGCGTGGAAACCACTTTGGCCAAATCCATATTCTTAAGACCTGCAAAAGACTCAGCCTTGGCGATGGCGGCGGCTTCATCAATATTATTACCGGTCATGATGCAACCTTTAAGTGCACCTTTTTCACGTAAATGACGGGTTAATGCGCGGGTATCAATGTCGCTAATTGCCACAATATTATGCGCTTGTAAATATTCCCCTAAAGGCATTTTATTGCGCCAATTGCTGTGTAATAAAGGCAGATCACGAATGATTAAGCCGGCCGCACAAATCTGGCTAGATTCTTCGTCAGCCGGGTTGGTGCCAGTATTGCCAATATGCGGGTAAGTCAGTGCAACAATTTGCTGAGTATAAGAAGGATCGGTTAGAATTTCTTGGTAGCCTGTCATTGAAGTATTAAAAACCACTTCGCCCAGTGTTTCGCCAGCACTGCCGATAGATTTTCCACGAAAAATCATACCGTCTTCCAAAACTAAGGTGGCTAATAAGGCAACTTGTGACACGGGCGCTCCTGAATGAAAAACTTTGCAAATTTTACCATATTACGCCGCTAATCTGAACAGCAAATGCATAAACTATAACAGGTATAATTAAACTTAAAAACAAGGGAGTTTTGATGAAAATTGCAGTTGAAAATATAAAATGCGGCGGCTGTGCTGGCACCATTACTAAAAAATTAGCAGCTACTTTTAATACTACAAAAATTGAGGTTAATATCGAACAAGGTATTATTAGTATTGATCTTGACGAATCTAAAAAAGATGAATTGGTTCAAGTACTTTTAGCTTTAGGCTATCCAGAAACTGACTCTGTGCATGGTTTTGGCTCAGCTAAAGCCAAGGCTAAATCATTTGTTTCTTGCGCCATTGGAAAAATGGACCAATGATTGTCACTGTCAATGGCAAACAATTAACTTTAACAGACGCAACTACCGCCAAAGATTTAATCTTACAACTGGGTTATAAAGATCAGCGTATCGCCTTGGAGGTTAATGAAGCCATTATCCCCAAGTCAAACCATGCAGCATTTGAGCTCAGCGTTAATGACCAAATTGAGATTATTAAAGCGGTTGGCGGCGGCTAAATAAACCAAGTCTTCGGAATTTCATCAATACCCATCGGCTTAACACTAAATTGCTGCACCACGCCAACATTAAGCTTCACTTCCACATCAACACTTGATTGCTCTCTGCCTTGAGAATAGCGCGCCAAAACTTGAGCTGCAATTTTAAGATCTTCTTGATTCGGCTCGCCGTCGATTAATGCAATGGGTCCGTTGCAACTGGTTGAATAAAGGTTGGCATATTGATTTCGATAACCTTCTAAAAATTTAACTTCACCCTCTTCTCTGGCAATAATCATTTTAAAACGTTGATTTGGACGAATATGGCGCCCCACTTTAAGCATCATTAAATCGTCTAATTCATACTCACGATTACCGCGCGACTCCCACATATCCACCAATTTATCCGAGTATTTTTTGTCCGTTAAAAAGCAGCAGCCGCCCGCAGGCGTGGCATAATCTTCAAAGCCGTATTTTTTAGCCAAAGCCATTTGCGGCTTGCGCGTGCGCCCGGAAAAATCAAGCAGCTTTTCGCGATCAACCCAGCCTTCTTTTTCAGCTTTAGTGGCGGGTAAATGTTGGGCGCATAAGGGGCGTAATAATAAATCATCAGCACCCGATTCTGCTTGTACAATCGGCATAGTCTCTTTGCGCTGAGACATTGGGCGCTGGCCCATTACCTCGCCCGTAATGATAAAATCAAACTCATTTTCAATCATCCACTGCTTGGCTTTTTTCACCATAAAACCTTTGCAATCTAAGCACGGATTCATGTTTTTGCCGTAGCCATGTTTAGGGTTTAATAAAACATCTCGATACTCTTCGATGACATCAATAATGTGTAATTTAATGCCCAGTTGGTCTGCTACCCACAAGGCATTATTGCGTTTTTGTTTATCACTTTTTTGCTTGCGAATTGCATGCGTATGCCCTTCCACGCAAAAACCGGTAAAAAAGTTAATACCTTCAACGTGAATACCCTGATCGAGCATTAATTTT
The DNA here is from genome assembly GCA_965222625.1 of Gammaproteobacteria bacterium. Lineage (GTDB taxonomy): Bacteria > Pseudomonadota > Gammaproteobacteria > PS1 > Pseudothioglobaceae > Thioglobus_A. The sequence goes on from OZ244962.1 coordinate 874,892, forward strand.
GTACTTAATAAGGAATCTAGTCCGCCTGAAATTAAAGATACTGCTTTGATTTTTTTACTCATAATTTTTTTATTTTCGAATGCCTTCTACCAAACACCATTCATCTTTTTGCGCCACTTGCAGCGCTTTAAAATATTGCCCGTAAGTCTCAAGTATGACTGGCAATTGATTGTCCATAATGCCTGATAGCGCAAGTCGTCCGCCTGATTTAACCAAATCGGCAAAATGCTGGCAAAGCTCTACCAACGGGTTGGCTAAAATATTTGCGATTAACAAATCGGCCTGCTCAAGCTGCTGCTCATCGTCAGTATGCAAGGCTATAATTTTAGCTTCGACTTGATTGGTTTTAGTGTTGTTAATCATCGCAATAACCGCCTGAGGATCGTTATCCACAGCCACAACCTGAATCGCACCCAACTTGGCCGCAGCAATTGCCAAAATACCCGTACCTGAGCCGTAATCAATCACCGAACAACCTTGTAACGAACTGGCATCTAAATATTGCAAACAAAGATCGGTGGTTTGATGTGTGCCCGTGCCAAACGCCAAACCAGGGTCCATATCAATGATAATCGCATTTTTTGGCAGGTTTGAATCATCTTCCCAAGAAGGGCAAATCCAAATGCGTTTGCCAAATTGCATGGCGTGAAAATCCTTCTTACATTCATCTTCCCAAGTGCGGCCTTTAAGCTGCTCAAAATTTGTCTCATTAATCTGGCAAATTTGTTTTAGCATTTGCTTAATATGTGCTTGATCAACCTCTAAATCAAATAAAGCAGTGATGGTAATATGTTGCCACAAAGGTGTTTCACCCACAGGCGGCTCATAAATAGCGTCATTTTTAGTATCACAAAAAGTAATCGAGGCGCTGCCCAAGCCGGTTAGTATTTCACTGACAAAATCAGCCTGATTTTTATTACTTTGTAGGGTTAATTGCATCCAGTCCATAGCTGCAAGATTATACCCATGCGCAACAAGTCGCGCCCCATATAAAAAACATGACTGCCGATTGGTTTTTGATTAAAAGACAATATAACTTTAACTCAAATTAAGTTAAAGGCTGGCGTTATTTTTTTGGATTAGGGTATAATAACCCTTGCTAATAAAACAACACACACATTAAACCACTAGGAGATATTATTATGGCTAACGGCATGACAAAAGGCAATAGAACCCCATTAGGAAGCGACTTAAAAGCATTAAATGCATCAAATCCTTCAAATGTAAGAACCGGTAAAGAAACAACAACAACCACTCAAGATTACAAAAAAGGCATGAAATCTGCAGAAGAATTAGATGATATGAGATAGTTTTATTTAAGGCTGTTTATATTAAAAAAACCCTCTTTTGAGGGTTTTTTATTGTCAAAAATACGACTATTTTTTCCATACAAATAAAACGTGTATTTAAAAAATTTGACTTCAATCAATATTATATAATATACCCAATTAAATTACTATGGTATTAAAGATGGCATTAGACAGAACAGGAAATGGCTACTTAGTTGATCCATCAATTTGGACTGAAGAAATCATGCACGAGTTAGCAAAAGAAGATGATATTACTTTATCCGATTCTCAGGTTACGCAAATCCTTGCAGCCAGAGAATATTTTTCCGAGAACTCTTCAGTACCACCAATCAGAACCTTTGCTAAAGTGGTGGGCATTGACAAAAAAATCTTATTCAAAGAATGGTTAACTGGCCCAATGAAGCCTATTACTAAGTATGGTGGTATGCCTCAGCCAACCGGCTGCGTCTAAAATTACTTCTGCTTTTTCACAAGCGCTTTGTTAAATTCATAACTCGCTCAGTTGCATAGATTAATCTATGTGCTCTCGCTCTTTATTTCATTTGCCTAGCGCTCGTAAAAAATCTTTGTAATTTACAAAGTATCTGTTAATAGATCTTATTAAAAAACCCTCGAAAGAGGGTTTTTTATCGCCTAACATTTTAATAATAATGCCAGCCTTATTCGTAGCATTAGCCGAATTTAAAAATTCGCCACAATTAGAACTAAACTACGAAATTAAATTTTTAACTGAAGCTAAAGCGCCGCCTAAATTCTCTGGTTGAGTACCGCCGCCTTGCGCCATATCTGCGCGGCCGCCGCCCTTACCGCCCACTTGCTGGGCAACGTGGTTAAGGATTTTTCCTGCTTGGTATTGATCAGTTAAATCTTTAGTAACGCCTGCCACTAAAGAGATTTTATCGCCGCTCACAGCCGCTAAAACCACCACAGCTGAACCCAGTTTATCTTTGAGTTTATCGGCAATATCGCGTAAATCCTTGCCGCTAACGCCTTCAACAACCGTGGCAAGTAATTTAATGCCATTGATATCCTGCGCCTGTCCAACCAAATCATCACCTTGATTGCTGGCGAGTTGTTTTTGAAAGCTTGCTATTTGTTTTTCTAGCTGTTTTTGCTGTTTGATGAGTTGCGTTACTTTTTCAACCACTTGCGTATTATTTGTTTTAGTCATCTTGGCAATAGCGCTTAAACGCTCTTCAGTTTTTTTGTCAAACTGATATGCATCATAAGCTGTTAATGCTTCGATACGGCGTACGCCAGCAGCAATTGCGCCTTCTGAGGTGATTCTAAACAGTCCAATATCGCCCAGTTGATTAACGTGGGTGCCGCCGCAAAGCTCAACCGAAAAATCATTTTTTCCCATGCTTAATACGCGCACGTTATCGCCGTATTTTTCACCGAAAAGCGCCATAGCGCCTTGTTTTTTGGCGGTTTTAATATCGGTAACATTGGTATGTACAATAGAGTTTCCTAAAATGCGCCGATTCACCATTGCTTCAATTTTATCCAAATCAGACTTGGCGATGACTTCGTCATGGGAAAAATCAAAACGCAATTTATCACGATCAACTAACGAGCCTTTTTGTACCACATTTTCGCCCAAAACCTTGCGCAGTGCGGCGTGCAAAAGATGCGTGGCCGAATGATTACGTGCAATACATTTGCGCCTTTGAACATCTACTTGTGCATCTAACACATCGCCGACTTTAATCACGCCATTTGCCAACGCGCCGTGATGCTCAAAAGCACCGGTTTTTTGTTTTAAGGTGTTAGTAACCTCAAACATTGCTTGGTTATTTTTAAGCGTACCCGTATCGCCAACTTGACCGCCAGACTCAGCGTAAAAACTTGACTGCTCTAATACGATAATCGCATGATCGCCTGCTGCAATCGACTCAACCAATTCGCCTTGTTTGATTAATGCTTGTACGCGTGCGTTATTTTCTAATTGCTCATAGCCTAAAAATTCAGTTGTCTCATTAATATCAATGCCTTTTTGCGTGGTTTTAAAATCCCCCGCCAAGCGCGCCCTATCGCGCTGTTTGTTCATGGCTATTTCAAAACCTGGCAGATCGATTGTTAAGTCGCGTTCGCGCGCAACATCTGCGGTTAAGTCAGCTGGAAAGCCGTAAGTATCATAAAGTTTAAATACCGTTTCGCCGTCAATTTCACGACCTTTTAGTTCGCCAATGGCAGTCTCTAAAATCCCCATGCCTTGGTCTAGTGTTTGCGCAAAACGCTGCTCTTCGCGTTTTAATATTTTTTCAACATTTGCCAGAGCCAGTTTTAGCTCTGGATAAACGGCTTTAAGTTCTAATGCCAATACAGGCGCTAAACGATAGAAGAATGTTTTCTCAATGCCAATCTTGTGTCCATGACGAATGGCGCGACGAATGATGCGCCGCAGTACATATCCACGCCCTTCGTTCGAAGGAATAACGCCGTCAACAATCATAAAAGCAGTTGAACGAATATGATCAACAATCACGCGCACTGAGGCATTATCAGTTTTGATATTATTGGCTTTCGAAGTTAAATCAACCACGGCTTTGGTCAAACTTTTAAAACCATCAGTATCATAATTATTATTTTCGTGCTGAAGTACAGCGGCCAAACGTTCAAGACCCATACCAGTATCTACGCACGGCGCTTCTAGCGGTTTAAGATAGCCATCTTCTTGTTTGTCGTATTGGGTAAATACTAAATTCCAAATTTCAATATAACGATCACCATCTTCATCCGCCGTGCCTGGCGGTCCGCCAGCTATATCTTCGCCGTGGTCATAAAAAATTTCACTTGAAGGTCCGCACGGACCGGTATCACCCATTTGCCAAAAGTTATCCTTTGCGCCGCAACGAGAAATGCGGTTTTTAGCAAAGCCAATTTCATTCACCCAAATGGCTTCCGCTTCATCGTCTTCTTCAAATACACTAATCCAGAGTTTTTCTTTTGGCAAGCCCAGCTCAACGGTTAAGAATTCCCAAGCATATTGAATGGCCTCACGTTTGAAATAATCACCAAATGAGAAGTTGCCCAGCATTTCAAAAAAAGTGTGGTGGCGCGCGGTATAACCCACATTTTCCAAATCATTGTGCTTGCCGCCAGCACGCACGCAGCGTTGACAAGAAGCAGCGCGCTTATAAGGACGTTTTTCCACGCCGCTAAAAACATCTTTAAACGGCACCATGCCTGCATTGACAAACAATAACGTTTTGTCATTGTGCGGCACCAAAGACGAGCTTGGCTCAATGGTGTGATCTTTTGAGGCGTAAAAATCTAAAAATTTTTGTCTGATTTGTGCCGTTTTCATGCGTAATACTTTATAACTAAAAAAAAGCCTAATTATATAGATAAGTGGCTATTCTAACAACGAAGTATCGCCTGCGCCGCGGCGAATAATTTGAGCGTTGCCAGACGATAAATCAATCACCGTGGTTGGCTCGGGCGGACAATAACCATCATCGATAATTAAATCCACTTGATTGTCCAGTGCGCCGCGCACATCATCAATCTCATAAAACTCATGACCTGTTAAAATAAGCGAGACACTCATCAGCGGCTCATCCAAGGTAGTCAGTAGGGCTTGCACCACGCCATGCGCTGAAATGCGCACGCCAATGGTTTTTTTCTTTTCGTGCAGTAAACGTTTTGGCACATTGCGCGCGGCTTCTAAAATAAAAGTATAAGCACCTGGCAAGATTTTTTTTAACAAGCGAAAGGCATTATTATCAAGCTTGGCGTATTCACCAATATGCGCTAAATCTCGCATCATCAAGGTAAAATCATGGCGCTTAGATAGGCTGCGAATTTGCCGAATTCTTTCCAGTCCATTTTTATTACCCAGCGCCGTGCCCAGCGCATAGCCTGAATCTGTTGGATAAGCAATAACGCCGCCCGATTGAAGCACGTCCACCACTTGTTGTATCAAGCGCTGCTGCGGGTTTTGCGGGTGAATTGCGACTAATTTAGCCATGACCAGTCTTTCCATACGGTTTTATTCACATTAGGCATGTCGTGTAAGTGTCCAATACGCACTCTTTGATTGGGCCAGCCGTGATAATCTGATCCACTTGATACCAGTAAATCAAACTCTTTTGCCCACTGGCTCACCAGCGTAATTTCATCCTTACTGCTAGATCCAGTCACCACTTCCACGCCGTCCAGTCCTGCGGCAGACAAGTGAGTTAACAATCTTTTAATCTTGGTATTGGTCATTCGGTAGCGCAGTGGATGGGCCAAAACTGCCTGGCCTCCAGAGGCATGAATCCAGCTAATGACTTCATCAAATTGCGCCCACTTAGCGCCCACGCCGCCCGGTTTTTTGCCGGTTAAAAAACGCTTAAAGACGCTGCGCATGTCTTTGCACACGCCTTCTTGCACTAACATTTGAGCAAAATGCGTGCGCGTAATCATGCCTTTTTTAGCCACTAATTTAACTTTTTCAAGTGCGTTAAATACCCCGGCGCCGCCTAAACCGCGCGCCATCATTGCAGCGCGTACTTTTCGAAAATCTTGATGTTGTTTGAGTCCATCTTGAAGTATTGAATTGTTAATATCAACATTCAGGCCCAAAATATGCACCGTCATATTATTCCACATGGCTGATATTTCTACGCCGTGCACCAGTTTTAAATCTATTTTATCGGCTTGTTTTTGCGCTTCAAGCAAGCCGTCAGTCGTATCATGATCTGTCAGTGAAAAAACATCACAACCTTCCTGCTTGGCTAAATCAACCACCTCAGTGGGTGACAAAAAACCGTCAGAATAATAAGAATGATTGTGCAGATCTATTTTCATAAAAAACCATTATCCGTGATTACTTAGCTTTTTGTCATTTTTTTTAATACAGCGCTTTACCTAAAAATGAATGCTTAGCCTAATGATAGATTTTACTAACTTGCAAAGGTTTAAACTTTTGACCCTTATTGCTCGTTATAATTTCACCACTCATTTAATAAAAATCATTACTCAACTCATGTGCGGAATCGTTGGCGGAATTTGTAAAAATAACATCATCCCTGTTTTAGTTAATGGACTAAAACGCTTAGAATATCGCGGCTATGACTCTGCCGGCGTTGTGGTTTTATCCAAAGACAATACGCTTAGTCGCACTCGAGCTGTGGGCAAAGTTGTTAATCTTGAAAAGCACATTAAGGACAGTGCAATTCCAATCAGCGGCACCATTGGCATCGCCCACACACGTTGGGCCACGCACGGCGAGCCTTCGAGTCGTAATGCTCATCCGCACATTTGTAACAACCTGGTTAGCGTGGTACATAACGGTATTATTGAGAATTTTTTGCAGCTAAAAGCTCAGCAGCAAAAACAAGGCTACAACTTTACTTCAGATACCGATACCGAGGTCATTGCCCATGCCATTCACCAAGCCTTAGAAGTCAGTGAGTCGCTGCTTGAGGCCGTACAAAAAGCCATTAAAACTTTTACAGGGGCTTATGGCGTCGGGGTGATTTCACCTAAACATCCAGGGCATATTATCGCCGCAAGAAGCGGCTCACCATTGGTAATTGGTATTAGTAAAAAAGGCAATTTTATTGCTTCTGACCAAATGGCGCTACTGGACATTACCAAAGAGTTTATTTTCTTAGAAGAAGGCGACATTGCTGATATTACTTTAGAATCAGTGACTATTTACAACAAAGATGGCGCGCAAGTAGAGCGCGAAATAAAAACTTCAAAACTTAAAAGTGGCCAGGTTTCTAAAGGTGATTATGCGCATTATATGCTTAAAGAAATCTTTGAGCAGCCGCAAGCCATCCGTGATACTTTAGAATCACGCATTAGTAAAAATTCTGTACTGATCTCTGCTTTTGGACATCAAGCTGAAGAGATTTTTAATCATATTCAACATATTCAAATCATTGCTTGCGGCACTAGTTATAACGCCGGATTGGTGGCCAAATACTGGCTAGAAGACATTGCTAAAATCCCCACTCATATCGAAGTGGCAAGCGAATATCGCTACCGTGATCCAGTTATTCTAAACAACACTTTGTTTATTGCTATCTCTCAAAGTGGGGAAACTGCTGATACGCTTGAAGCGCTCAAAACGATTAAAAAGCGTAGCAAAGATAAAAATATTCACACACTGACCATTTGCAATAGCGCCGAATCATCGCTAACGCGCGAGTCAGAGCTGACTTTTTTAACCCACGCCGGCCCTGAGATCGGCGTAGCAAGTACCAAAGCTTTTACCACCCAATTGGTCTCGCTCGCTTTGTTAACAGTTGCGATTGGCAAATGCCATAAGCAGGTATCTTTAGCGCAAGAAAGTAGTATTGTTGAGGGACTTAATCGCCTACCAGGTTTAATCGAAAAAACCCTTAAACAAGAAGGTCAGATTATGGAATTGGCCAAAACCTTTAAAGATAAATTTAATGCGCTTTTTTTAGGGCGCGGCGCCATGCACGCTATTGCCATGGAAGGCGCGCTAAAACTCAAAGAGATTAGCTACATTCACGCCGAAGCCTTTCCTGCGGGCGAGCTTAAACACGGCCCAATTGCTCTGATTGCCCAAGACACGCCAGTGATTGTTATCGCCCCAAATGACAAACTATTAGACAAGCTCAAATCAAACTTACAAGAAGTCAAATCAAGAGGCTCGCAGATGATTGTATTTGAAGATGAATCAGCAGAAATTTCGCCCATGAAAGGCATGAGTATTATTCCAACCACGACCAATTTGGGCAGAATCACTGCGCCAATTATCTTCACCATTCCATTGCAATTACTCAGCTACCACGTTGCGCTTATCAAGGGTACGGATGTCGATCAGCCTCGTAATTTGGCAAAATCAGTGACTGTTGAGTAGGCTTAAAAAAGACTTCAAAAAATTGGCTTGATGCCAGCTAGTTGCACCTAAAATAATTAGATTAAACCCTGTTTTTTAGCAAAGGCATTATTAGCCTCTACAAAACCCTTAACACTGCCGCAATCGTACCTTGTACCTTGAAACTCATATGCAATCACCTTGCCGTGCTTGGCAAGTGTCATCAGTGCATCGGTGATTTGAATTTCACCATTTTTATCTGCTGTTGTGTTTTCAAGCACGTCAAAAATTTCTGGGGTTAGAATATAACGCCCGATAATTGCTAAGTTGGTTGGCGCCTCTGCTGGACTGGGCTTTTCTACCATGGTATTAACTCGGTAAGCATTGTTTGTGCCTTTTAATAATTCGCCATCAATCACGCCATATTTATCCACTTGGTTCATTGGCACTTCTTCAATAGCAACAACACAACAATCAGGGTGTTGTTGGTAAATTTTGGTCATTTGCAGGAGCACTGAATCGTTATCATTCATGCACAAATCATCTGGCAAAATAACTGCAAATGGCTCGTTGCCAATCAGCGGCCTAGCGGTGTAAATGGCGTGCCCTAAACCCAACATTTGCTGTTGCTCAATATAAATAAAGTCGCACTGTTGTGAGGCGTAATTAACTTCATTAAGTAAGTTTTGTTTTGGCGTATCTTTAATGCTGGCTTCAATATCACTGTGCGCTTCAAAATGGTTTTTGATAGCTTGTTTGTGCTTATTAGTCACCATGGCCATAGTTGTCATACCAGCACTCATTGCCTCTTCTACGCCGTATTGAATCAGCGGCTTAGTAAGTATCGGCAACATTTCTTTGGGAATGGCCTTTGTTGCGGGTAAAAACCTTGTGCCATAACCTGCAACAGGAAATAGGCATTTTTTAATAATACTCATGGTTTTTGCGAAAATTTTTCAGCTAGGTTGGTTTTGCCGTATTCGACGCCGGGCTGATCATACGTATTAATTTGTAAAAACGCACCAATACATGAAACCAAAAGCTGATAACTAAACATAATTTTAGCAATATTGTATTCATCCACCGTGCGAATAGAAATAATATCGCAAGGAATGTCTTTTTGCTTTTGAACGGAGGCAATAGTTGCATCAGCTTGCATATTTAATAATTCATTAAAACTAAAGCCTTCAGCGCAATCCCAAGATAAATCAGCAAATTTATTAGCCTTATCTATGGGAATACAACTGTTGTCTTTTAAATCGTCAATCTTAATAAAAGTAACAGTTTTGTCGCGCACGCCGTCCATAATTAGTTGCAAAAAACTGTGCTGATCAACGGGCCCGACTAGCCCAATAGGCGTAAGCGCTTGGCGCGTATCATTGATATTAATCTTGCCCAAACTTTCAGCCCAAAGCTGTACATACCATTTGTTAAAACTTTCTAATAATGATGAGTAAGAAAACACCACATTAATGTTAAATCGACTTTTGTTTTCGACCAAAAATCGTGCTTTTCTGATAATGGGTTTGTAATAATCTGTCTGCTCAAAAAAGCTGTCTGTCACACGCTTGCAACCGTTTAATAAATTATCAATATCCACGCCAACCATTGCTAACGGCACCAAACCTACCGCGCTAAAAACTGAAAAACGCCCGCCTACGTCCTGCGCCAAATCAAAGATTTTGATGTGGTTGTCATTGGCAAACTGGGTCAAATTACTTGTAGCTTCAGAAATAATGGTGCAGTTTGATTGGTTGATTTCGACCAAAGAATTAAGGTATTTAAAAATACTAATGGTTTCAATGGTGCTGCCAGATTTGGAAATAATGACAAACTGCGCGGCGTTCAAATCCACTTTTTTTAAAGATTGATTAATTTTTAAAGGGTCGATCGTTTCTAAAAATAGCAAATCTTTTTCATAAGAATTAGCTGGCAATAAAAACTCATAAATCGCCCGAGCGCCCAAACTAGAGCCGCCAATGCCCAAAACAACAATATGCTTTTTGTTGATTGTAGCGGCGTAGCTTTTAATCTCACTAGTATTTTGATACGGCAAATTGTAATAGCCAATGGTTTTACGCTCAGCTTTAATCTTTGCAAATATTTCGTCGTTAGATTTGATTTGGTAGAAGTTTTTATGGTATTTCATGTTTTAATCATTAGTATGAAATTAGGCTGTATTTTGCATAAGAATAATACATTAGCAACCATTTTTTGTTTAACATATTTGTATTAATATTTTTTCAACAAAATCATGAAAGGAATCATTTTAGCAGGCGGCTCAGGTACGCGTTTATACCCTCTCACTAAAGGCATGTCAAAGCAATTAATGCCTATCTATGACAAGCCAATGATTTATTATCCATTGTCTGTGTTAATGCTTGCTGGCATTCAAGAAGTATTAATTATTTCTACGCCAGAAGACTTGCCAAGATTTGAGCAATTGTTAGGTGATGGGTCTGATATCGGTATGAAGTTTGAATACATTGTGCAGCCCAGTCCTGACGGCTTAGCTCAAGCATTTATTCTAGGTAAAGATTTTATAGGTGCTGATGATGTCTGCCTTATTTTGGGTGACAATATTTATTATGGTCACGGGATAACAGCTATGCTGGCTAATGCTGTATCGAATGCAGCAGATAAAAACACAGCAACAGTATTTGGCTATCACGTTAATGACCCGGAGCGTTACGGCGTAGTCGATTTTGGCGCCACTGGTAAAGCACTTAGTATTGAAGAAAAACCAAAAAATCCAAAAAGCAATTATGCGGTCACAGGTTTATACTTCTACCCAAATGATGTGGTTAAAAAGGCAGTAGAAGTAATGCCATCTGACAGAGGCGAGCTAGAAATTACCACAGTTAATCAAATGTATTTAGATGAGCGTCGCTTAACTGTTGAGCTAATGGGCAGAGGTTACGCTTGGCTAGACACGGGTACTCACGAAAGTTTATTAGAAGCATCAACCTTCATTGAAACTATTGAAAGAAGGCAAGGGTTAAAAGTAGCCTGTATTGAAGAAATTGCCTTTGAAATGGAATATATTACTAAAACACAACTTATAGCGCTTGCACAGCCTTTAATAAAGAATCAATATGGTCAGTACCTGCTTAGATGTGTAGAGGGAGTAGTTTGAAATTCACACCTCAGTCAATCCCTGATGTAATCCTAATTGAGCCAACCGTACATGGTGATAATCGTGGCTATTTTGTAGAAAATTTTAGACAAGATTTATTTGAAAAAACACTAGGTTACAAAGTCAACTTCATTCAAGATAATGAATCAAAATCAACCAAAGGCGTATTAAGAGGTCTGCATTATCAGCTCCCGCCTTACGCCCAAGCCAAACTAGTTAGAGTCATTGAAGGTAGTGTGTTAGACATAGTTGTTGATATTAGGAAATCTAGCCCCACCTTTGGACAATATGTTGCAATTGAGCTAACTGCTGATAACAAACGCCAAGTATTTGTACCTCATGGCTTTGCACATGGTTTTGTGGTTTTAAGCGATAGCGCAACCTTTATCTACAAGGTTGACAATTACTACGCACCTAAACATGATCGAGGTATTGCTTTTAATGACCAAGATTTAGCCATTGATTGGCAATTACCACTAGAGCTTTTGCAACTTTCAGAGAAAGATAAAATGCACCCAACTTTAGCAAATTCTAAAGATTTATTTAAATAGTTAGCCATTATGAGGATATTAGTAACAGGCAAAAACGGGCAATTAGGGCAATCTATTCATAAAGTCATTACTAAAAACAAGAAAGTCAATGAATTTATTTTTGTGGATAAAGAGGAGTTAGATTTAAACAAAGAGGAAGATATTACCAACTATTTTGATTGTAATAACTTCAATGTCATTATTAATTGTGCGGCCTACACAGCAGTAGATAAAGCGCAGCAGCAACAGCAACTTGCCAACCAGGTTAATCATTTAGCTGTTAAACAATTAGCCGAAATTGCCAAAAAGCAACAAATAAAACTCATTCATATATCAACTGATTACGTCTTTGATGGCAAAAGTGATAAACCTTACAAGGAGACAGATACTGCCAACCCGATTAACGTTTATGGAAAAACTAAATTATCTGGAGAAATGGCGCTGCAAAAAGCCATGCCAGTCAACGCTATTATCATTAGAACCAGTTGGGTGTATTCAGAGTTTGGCAACAATTTTGTCAATACTATGCTAAGGCTCGGTAAAGAACACAATGAGTTAAATGTCGTGAGCGATCAAATAGGTTCGCCGACTTATGCAACTGATTTGGCAAAAATAATACTAAAAATAATAGATAATAAAGATTATCAAAAGAAGGGGCAGTCAACACAAATTTATCACTATTCAAATAAAGGAAAAATCAGTTGGTATGATTTTTCTAAAGAGATTTTTAAGCTGGCAAAAATAGATTGTATGGTTAATGCTATAACAACAAAACAATACCCAACGCCCGCCAAAAGACCTAGAAATACTTTAATGAATAAAGATAAAATAATAAAAGAGTTTAATATGAATATCTTTAATTGGAAAAAATCTCTTAACACTTGTATGGCGATTTTAAAAAAACAACAATGACTATCAAAAAACTACTCATTACTGGCGGTGCAGGATTTATTGGCTCTAGCGTTATTCGTCATATAATTAACAACACCAATCATAGTGTTGTTAATGTCGATAAACTGACCTACGCGGGCAATCTGGAATCCTTAACTTCAATTGAAAACAACCCAAAATATGCATTTGAGCAGGTTGATATTTGCAATGCAGCTGAAATAAAACGCGTGTTTAACCAGTACCAGCCTGATATTGTTATGCACTTGGCAGCTGAATCTCATGTTGATCGATCAATTGATGGTCCGGGTGAGTTTATTCAAACCAATATTGTCGGCACTTATGTACTGCTTGAAGGAGCTAGAGATTATTGGTCAAGCTTAGAGGAGGATAAAAAAGAAGGCTTTAGGTTTCATCATGTATCCACCGATGAAGTCTATGGCGATCTAGAAGGTACTGATGATCTATTTACCGAACAAACGCCTTACGCGCCAAGCTCGCCCTATTCTGCCGCTAAGGCGAGCTCTGACCATTTAGTACGCGCCTGGCAACGTACTTTTAAACTGCCAACCCTGATTACCAATTGCTCTAACAATTATGGCCCTTATCAGTTTCCAGAAAAACTTATTCCGCTGATTATTCTTAACGCCCTAGAAGGTAAAGACCTGCCGATCTATGGCAACGGCAAACAAATACGTGATTGGCTGTATGTGGATGACCATGCAAGAGCATTGCTTCATGTTGCATTGACGGGCAAGGTTAGCGAAACTTACAATATTGGCGGACATAACGAACTTCAAAATATCGATGTTGTGAAAACTGTTTGCAGCATTTTAGATAAACTAGTGCCCAGTAAACTTGACGGTATTGATCGATATGAACAATTGATTACTTATGTAGGCGATAGAGCAGGCCATGATGTAAGATACGCTATCGATGCGACTAAAATTGCTAACGAGCTTAACTGGACACCCGATGAAACCTTTGCAACAGGTATTAAAAAAACTATTGAATGGTATTTAAACAACATGACTTGGTGTAAAAATGTGCAAGATGGCAGTTATCAAAGAGAGCGATTAGGAAATTTATGAATAACGACAAACACCTAGATATTGGCTGCGACTCCAACCCTAGAAACCCGTTTAAATGCGATAAATTATATGGCACTGATATTATTAAACAGGACGTCCTAGATTTTAATTACGCACAATGTAATGTGATTTTTGAAAAACTACCTTTTAAAGATTCAACATTTGACTGCGTCTCTGCTTTTGATTTTTTAGAGTACACCCCTAGAACTGCAACAATAAACAATCAAGGAGTCTTTCCGTTTATTCATGTTATGAACGAAATCTACCGCGTATTAAAACCTGGCGGGGTTTTTTATGCCATTACTCCTGGCCATCCGCAAGTTGAAACTTTTGTTGACCCGACACATGTAAATTTTATTACCAAAAAAACTCACACTTATTTTACAAGCCCTAAATATAAAGAGGAAATGTATAGATTCAATGGAAAATTTGAAGTGCTTAAAAAAGTGAAATGGGTTAAGCTTTCTCAAGAAACAAAAAAAACTAACTTTGCTATAAAAATCATAAAAAATATTCTTTATACGATTTTATATAAGAAGAAATCTCACTTTCTATGGAAGTTTAAGGCTGTCAAAAAATGAATACTGTCAATATTATTTGTATGAAGTGGGGCGATAAATTTCCTGCTGAATACGTCAATCGACTGTATGCAATGGTGGCCCTAAATTTAAACATTGACTTTCGTTTTGTATGCTTTACTAAAAATGACCACGGTATTCGAAATGAGGTTGAAATACAAGGCCTGCCAGAGTTAGACTTGCCTGCTGGTGCGCCTGAACGCGGTTGGAGAAAATTAACTATCTTTAAAAAAGATTTTGGCAAACTAAAAGGAACGACACTTTTTTTGGATCTTGATGTTGTTATTGTGGGAAGCTTAGATAAATTTTTCACTCATCCAGGAGAATTCTTAATTGCACACGACAAAAAAAATCCAAAAAAAATAGAAGGCAATTCTTCAGTATTTAGATTTGAAATTGGCAAATACCCAGAAATATTAGAATATTTTGAACATAACTCTAAGCTGGTAAAAAATCAAGTTCGCCATGAACAAGCGTACTTATCACGTGAAATGCACAAGCTTGGAAGGCTTGAATACTGGCCAGATGAATGGGTGCCTAGCTTTAAATATCGATGTTGTCCGTCTTGGATAAAATCTTGGTTTGAAGCGCCATCAATACCCAAAGGCGCTAAAGTAATATTATTCCACGGCTTGCCTAATCCGCCTGAAGCCATTACGGGAAATAGTGGGAAATGGTATCGTCACATTCAGCCCTCTCCCTGGATTAAGGAATATTGGTGTGAATAATATTGATTTATCAATTATCATTGTTAACTACAAAAGCTGGGGCGTATTGCAACAATGCTTAGATTCTTTCAACCAGTACCCACCAAAAATTAATTATGAAATTATTGTCGTTGATAACGATTCAAAAGATGGAGAGTTAGCGACCTTCTCGGAAAAAAATCCCTCCGCTAAATTTGTTAGCAACAGTGGTAATCATGGCTTTTCAAGTGGCTGTAATCTTGGCGTAGAAATTTCGACAGGGCAATATTTGTTATTTCTAAATCCAGATGTGGTTCTTACAAATAGTCCTGCCATTGATAAAATGTATCATTTCTCAGAATACAATCCATCTGTTGGAATCACCTCTTGCAGAACAATCAATCCTAAAGGTAAGCCAGAAAGAGAAATGGCATTTTCCAACCCTTGGTTAATCATAAGCTGGATTCGTGCCGTTTATAAGTTGGCCAATAAAGCCAAAATTCTAAAAAAATTTCCAAGTGAACAAATGATTTGGCAACCCGATTGGGTTGCTGGCTCTGTGATTCTTATCAAAAAAGAGCTTTTTAATACAGCTGGAAAATGGAATCAAAACAACTTTTGGATGTATTACGAAGATGTTGAATTGTGTAGAAAAATAAAAGCCATGGGCAAGGGTATTTCTCTATTACGCAACGTGGAACTTAAACATGCTCATGGCGGCTCTTCTAGAAGAAATCCAAAAACTACTGCTATTACCAAATCTGAAGTTGTCACCTCAAGCCATGTTTACATTCAACTATCCACGCAAGGCCTGAATAGATTACTATTGCACTGTGCTATTTTTTTAGACACATTTTTATCTCAATTAATAAAAATATTATTCACTTTTTTGATATTTTGGAAAACGCCATTCAAAACAAATATATTAGTTTTTATCGCCACATTTAAATATTATGCAAACGCGTTGGTACGTAATACTTGGAAAAGTAAAAGGTTGGAGCGGTAATGGGGCGAAGAGATAAAAGTAAATTTGAAAAATGGTTTTCACTCAGTCGCCACAAAAGGCGCTCTGGCGCTAAACAATTATCAAGTAGGATTTCAACAGATTTTCGTCAGCAAAGCAAACAACTCATTGCAAATGAAAATATTGTATACACGCATGGGAGCGCTGATAATATTGATGTGCATTTTATGGCATTAAAAGATGAATTTTCTGGGCAAAGCGAGTTGTGCTACACCCACGCTAAAATTATCGTGCTAATTAGGCGTGGATTTGAAACTGATAATCACTTTAAATTATTTGAGCAACTTTGGCAAGAAGAAAAGAAATATTTACTAAAAAATTTAAACACTCGCTGGTTGATTGCAGCAGCTGACACATTCTCTGATTACTCTGATGATGATGTAGTTAAAAGCTTATCTGTTGCATGTGTATGCCTACTTAACACAGTTAAAATTCAGGAATCAGAACGTTTTATTACCAATGCTCAAAACTGCAAAGACGATCAGATAAAAATCGATCAACTTAATAACGAAAAAAGATTCGCACTATTTGATGGCACCTCAGTGTTCAAATTTGGCACCGATGACACGCTTAGAAATATGCGCTGGAGAATTGATAAAGTAGCAAAATTTAATATTGTTGGTGAAATACTGCTAGAGATTTTTAAGCGTTTGCAAAAGTTTGACACAATCTACAAGCGCACTAAAGATCGCCACGTTAGAGATAAAACTGGATGGTGGTAATGAATATTCTAATTATCAGTTTAACAAGCGCAACTCAAAGACGAAAGTTCCAACAAGAGCAATTAGCTAAACTCAATTTAAATTTTGAATTCCTAGCTGCCACTTCAGCTAATGACATCAATAGCGCAACCTACAAAAAACATTATCATGACTGGCAAAGGCCCTTAAAAAAAACTGAGGTGGCCTGCTATTATTCCCATCGTCACGCTTGGGATAAGGTTATTCAATCTAATCAACCTGCTTTAATTTTAGAGGATGATGCGCTACTTTCAAAGTGCGTACCAGAACTGCTCAAAGAATTTACTAACAAAAAAAACACAGATCTAATTAATCTTGAAAATAGAGGCAGGAAAAAATTCGTATCCAGGTCAGGAAAATCCATAGCTTGCGATTCAAAACTTTTATGCCTTTATCAGGATAGAACGGGTGCAGCAGGCTATATATTATGGCCATCTGGCGCCAAAAAATTAATTCAATGTGAAAAAGATAAAGGCATTGCACTGGCCGATGCACACATTACCGCTTGCAATAGTTTAAAAGCTTATCAAGTTGAGCCAGCTCCTATTATTCAGTTAGACCATTGTGCGTATTATGGCATTAACAGTTCTGCCAACGCTGCCACTTCTATATCTACCGTTAGCAGTCACCACAATGCCAAAGGTACGACGAGTTTTTGGCTTAAAAGAATTTATTTTCAAATCAAATTAGGCATTCGTCAATTATTGCTAATTTTAAAATCAGAAAGGCGCTATATTAGCATTAAGGTGGAGAACTTTTATAAACCAATGGCAACAACAAGCTCAAGTAAAAGACATAAAAAGCATTAATAAAAACATCTCCAAATAACTTATTTGAAAAACCAAATACTGCAAAAGACACTATCAATATAACGCCCATTGATGCGTAATACTGCCTATCTAAACTTTTAATATTAGCAATAAACAATCTAAGTGGCATAAATAGTAAAGCTAATATAGCAATTAAACCTAAGACACCTTCTGCTAAAAGATGATTTAGATAAGTATTGTGAACATGATTGTATCTTGCTATTTGTGGCTGCGCTTTTGCATCAGCGTGTTTTGCAATAACGGCATTAATACCATTTCTATAACCCAGTCCAGTTAAAAAAGGCTGTTGCACTATTTGTTTGATAGACGCTTCCCACATTTCCATTCTTACAGCCACTGATGAGGTGACATCCTTACTAGAAATCCAAGATATTACTTGCTGTTTAACTGACAAAATCCGATTTTCCATGTTTGGAAATTTGGCGAAACTATTTAAAAGTAACCCTATTAAAACAAACATTGCAAAAAACTTTAAATACCCTTTAAAATCTTTGTTTAAATAAGCAATCCATAAGTATAACAATATACCAATAAATAACACAATCCATGCTGTTCTTGTACCTGATGACAATGTCACTAACAATCCAGACATGAACACAACAAGTGTTATTATTTTATTAATTAAGTTTTCTTTGCTTATTCTAATAATTGAAAATAGAGTCAATATAGCAGCAATAATGCCATAAGGATTAGCATTGATCGATCCAGAATAACGAACATCAAAACTACCAACATTAACATACACTAATGCAGCTAACACAATTAAACCGACTTTAATGCCATATAACACCACTGAAATATTAATTTTTGCTTTAAAAATTGCCAAAGCTACAAATGGTGCAAATAAAAAATATAACTCTCTAGAAATAAAATGCGCCAATTCTAACGCCTTTCCAGAAAATAGTATAGAAATACAAACAACTGCAAAATAGCCCAATGTCAGCCAGTTAAAAAGTCTTAATTCTTTAATTAAGAAGGGTGATGTTTTATAAAAAATTGATATAAATAGGCCAGTAATAGCCAAAATCATAAGCACTAAGTCACCAGCCACTTTAACCGAATTAACAACAACTGGAAATATAAAAAGTAGACTGCCAATAAACCAAGAATAGTTTCTTCCTAATAATCTCTCAGACATGAGGGGCGGCCGTTTAATGATATAATTAAGCAGATAATTTTACAGCTAAAAAACAACTCAAAATGAGTAATAAAAATACTATTGACAAACCCATTAACTTTATTCGTCATCAAATTAATGATGATTTAGACTCTGGCCTGCACAGTTCAATCCAAACGCGCTTTCCGCCCGAGCCAAATGGTTATTTGCATATTGGCCATGCCAAGTCAATTTGCCTTAATTTTGGCCTAGCAAAAGACTATAACGGCAAGTGTAATTTGCGTTTTGATGATACCAATCCTGCTAAAGAAGCTATAGAATTTGTAGATTCAATCAGAGCTGATATCAAATGGTTGGGTTTTGAATGGGATGGCGAAATTCAATACAGTTCGAATTATTTTCCAAAATTTTATGACTATGCGCGCGAACTGATTAATAAAGATTTGGCGTATGTGTGTTTTTTAAATGCTGAACAAACACGCGAATATCGCGGCACTTTAAAACAAGCGGGTAAATCCAGCCCGCACCGCGATACCTCTATTGAAGAAAATTTAGAGCTGCTTGCTAAAATGAAGGCAGGTAAATTTTCTGAGGGCGAGTGCGTTTTGCGCGCCAAAATCGATATGGCCAGCTCGTTTATGTGTCTGCGAGATCCAGCGCTATACCGCATTCGTTTTGACAAACATCATCAAACTGGCAACGATTGGCGCATTTATCCAATGTATGATTTTGCCCATTGTATTTCTGATGCAATTGAAGGCATTACCCACTCTTTGTGCACTTTAGAATTTCAAGACAATCGACGTTTGTATGATTGGATACTTGATAATTTGGACGATTTTAACAAACCAAAGCGCCCACATCAGTATGAGTTTTCAAGATTAAATCTTGAATATACCGTGATGTCGAAGCGTAAATTACAACAATTAGTGGAAGATAAATTAGTCAGCGGCTGGGATGATCCACGCATGCCAACCATCTCAGGTCTGCGTAGGCGCGGTTATACGCCGGCTAGTATTCGTGATTTTTCCGATCGCATTGGTATCTCTAAAGTCGATAGCATGACGGATATGAAAATTTTGGAAGATGCACTGCGTGATGATTTAAATACAGCGGCGCGGCGCACCATGGGCGTGATTGATCCAATTCGAGTGATAATTGAAAACTACCCAGAAGATCAAGTAGAAACCCTGCAAGCACCTATTCACCCGCAGAATGAAGCCATGGGCAAGCGCGAGATATTTTTCTCACGTGAGCTGTTTATTGACAAGGCTGATTTTGAAGAAATAGCGCCAAACAAAAAATTTAAACGCCTAGCGATTAATAAAGAAGTGCGCCTGCGTAATGCTTACGTGATTAACGCCACCACGTTTGATACCGATTTTGATGGCAATGTCACCACCGTGTATGCCACCTTTGATGCCGACACTTTAGGCAAAAATCCTGCTGATGGGCGTAAAGTTAAAGGCGTGATTCATTTTGTCGAAGCAACCAAAGCTTTAAAAGCAGAATTTAGACTTTATGATCGTTTATTTACCTTAGAAAATCCTGGAAAAAATGACCATTTTGAGCAGCTAATTAACCCTGAATCTTTGACGGTCACTTATGGCGTGGTTGAGCCTAGCATGGCAAACGCCGAACCTGGCAGGGCTTATCAATTTGAACGTGAAGGATATTTTTGCAAGGATAGCGAGTCTAGTGATAACCAACTGATATTTAACAAAACCGTCAGCTTGCGCGATACTTGGAGTAGCTAATTAATCTCTTGCAGCCAATCAGCAACTGTGTCAATCTCGTTATATTTGGTTAAATCAATTTGCAATGGGGTAACCGATACACAGTTATTAGCGATAGCATGAAAATCGGTACCTACGCCATTATCGGCCTCAGCGCCGTTCTCGCCAAGCCAATATAAAGAGCTGTCGTTTTTGTCTTGAACGCTATGCTCTGACATATGCCGCTTACCCAAGCGCGTGGTTTGAAAGCCTTGAACAGCTTCATGCGCCACATCTGGCACATTAATATTAAGCACTGTATCGTGCGAAAGTTGTGAAGTATGAATCTGATTAACCACTTGCTGAGCAACCCTGCCCGCCGTTTCAAAATGCTTGCCTTGCCAACTAGCAAGCGAAATAGCCACCGAAGGCAGGCCTAAAAATCGCCCTTCTATAGCGCCAGCAACCGTACCTGAATAAATCACGTCATCGCCCAAATTAGGGCCAAAATTAATGCCCGTAACCACCAAATCAAACGTGTCATCCAAAAAACCGCATAGCGCTAAATGCACGCAATCACTCGGCGTGGCATCGATGCTGTAGATATTTGTATCAATTTTGATTGGTTTTAAGGCTCGATTAAGCGTCAGTGAACTGCTGGCTGCCGATTTATTCTCACTGGGCGCAACCACCACCACCTGATGGTCTATTGATAAATATTTAGTTAGTACTTGTAAGCCTTGCGCTTGGTAACCATCATCATTGCTAATGAGGATTTTCATTGAGTAATGGTTAGCACAATTTTATCTTTTTTAACGCCCACTTTAACCGTGCCGCCATTGATTAATTTTCCAAACAACAGCTCATCTGCTAGCGGTTTGCGGATTTCTTTTTCGATCAAACGCGCCATTGGACGCGCGCCCATTTGTGCATCATAGCCATTTTCAGCAAACCATTTTCTGGCGCCGTCAGACATAACCAGTGAAACCTTTTTATCTTCTAAGGTGGCTTCTAGTTCAAACAAGAATTTATTAACCACATATACAATTGTGTCTTTATTAAGTGAATTGAAATAAATCACTTCAGATAAACGATTTCTAAATTCTGGGGTAAAGGTTTTTTTCAGCTCGCTTTCATAATCAAGCGCATGATCTTGCTCACTAAAACCAATCGAAGCGCGCTGTACACTCTGAGCGCCCACATTTGAGGTCATGACCAAAATCACATTTCTAAAATCGATTTCTCGGCCGTTGGCATCTGTCATTTTGCCGTTATCCATCACTTGTAATAGAATATTAAACAAATCTGGATGTGCTTTTTCTACTTCATCTAATAACAATACGGCGTACGGATTGGTGTTAACCGCTTCAGTTAAAAGCCCGCCTTCATCATAACCCACATAACCTGGCGGCGAGCCAATCAGTTTGGAAATAGAGTGGCGCTCCATATATTCACTCATATCAAAGCGTAATAATTTCACTCCCATGATGCGCGCCAGTTGTTTGCAAATTTCGGTTTTTCCCACGCCCGTTGGCCCAGCAAACAAAAATGCACCCATGGTTTTATCAGCTTGAGACAAGCCAGAACGCGCCAACTTAATAGCACTAGAAAGACTTTCTACTGCATTTTGTTGACCAAACACGCCTAATTTAAGCTCTTGCTCTAAATTCTTTAATAACGATTTATCATCACTGGTAATTTGGCGTGAGGGAATGCGCGCCAGTTTTGCTACAATATTTTCAATATCAGCCACACCGATATTAATTTTGCGCTTGGATTTTGGCAAAATTTGCTGCAAAGCGCCAACTTCGTCAATGACGTCAATGGCCTTATCTGGCAAGCGCCGATCATTCATATAACGGTGTGATAATTGCACCGCTGACTCTAGCGCTGCAGACGAATATTTAACCTTATGATGGTCTTGATAATATTTTTTTAATCCATGTAAAATTTTAACGGTGTCGGCCACTGACGGCTCTTCAATATCAATTTTTTGAAAGCGCCGAGTTAATGCTTGGTCTTTTTCAAAAACCTTACGAAATTCTTCAATCGTAGTAGAACCCATGCATCTAAGCGAGCCATCAGCCAAAGCAGGTTTGAGCAAATTAGAAGCATCCAACGAGCCGCCAGAAACACTGCCTGCGCCAATCATGGTATGAATTTCATCGATAAATAAAATACCGTGAGGAATTTTTTCAAGGTCGGTCAGCACGGATTTTAAGCGCTTTTCAAAATCACCTCGATATTTAGTGCCCGCAATTAATACGCCGATATCCAGCGAATAAATGCTTGCCTCTTTCAAAACTTCAGGCACTTTTTTGTCAACAATTTTTTTAGCAATTCCCTCGGCAATGGCGGTTTTTCCCACGCCTGCTTGACCGACAAACAGCGGGTTGTTTTTACGTCGGCGCGATAACACTTGCACAGTGCGTAAAACTTCTTCTTCTCGGCCTAATAAAGGGTCAATTTTGCCAGCTCTGGCTTTATCACACAGGTTAACTGTGTAAGTTTCAAGCGCTGATTTTTTGGGTTTTTTCGTATCGGTTTTGGTTTCAATAGTTTGCGCTTGCTCTTCAGGCGCTTTATTGGCAATACCCTCCATAACTTCTAAACGAGAAATGTTGTTTAATTTGAGTAGGTAAACCGCATGTGATTCTTTTTCTGACAACAAACTCACCAAAACATTCATCGCGTATACGGTGTTTTTTTGTGCAGATTGCGCCTGATACACGCTACGTTGTAAAACCCGCTGAAAACCAACAGTAGGGACAATATCAAGCTCTGAATCTTGCGCAATCAGCGGCGTGTGCGAGCTAATATATTCTTCTATTTCTTCGCGAACCTCATCAATATCAACGCGCTTATTGCGCAAGAATGTCACCACTTCATCAATATTAAGCAGCGCTAACAGCAAGTGCTCAACCGTGACAAATTCAAGGCGGTTATTGCGCGCTTGGGTCATAATAAAATTAATTTCTTGTTGTAATCCTGTTTCAATCATAGTTGTTATTATAAGTTATACCAAGCCTAATAAATAATGATACTAAAAAAGTGTTAATCACTTAGTTCGCGTAGAACGCACACTAATGGCTGCTCGTTATTTCTGGAAAAATCAGTCACCTGCGTGATTTTTGTTTGTGCAATATCATGGGAATAGGTGCCGCAAACAGCTTCGCCATCCGTATGAATTTTAATCATAATAGCATTTGCAGCGGCTTCACTTTTGGAAAAAAATTTCATTAATACCACCACTACAAATTCCATAGTTGTGTAGTCATCATTCAATAATAACACTTGAAATTTTTTGGGTTTTTGTAATTTTGGTTTGGCTATTTGGGTTTCTAATTTTTCCATGGTGTTTTTTTTGTAGCAATAAGAATGACTAACTAACAGTAAATTTTTTGATGCTTATTCATATTATCTTGCCGATATTCGTTGCAGCAATATCACAGCAATAATAAAAATAATCGCCGTTGGCAAGGAGGCGCTTAATAAATGATTAAAATCAAATCTTAATGATAATATACCGCCAATTCTAGACGACAACTCAAAAAATAAACTAATCACCACGCCCATAAATATTTTTTTACCTAAGGATGAATCTCTTAAAGAACCAAAAACAAAAGGTAGAGATAAAATAATCATGGCTATTAATGTCAACGGCTTCATCAGCCTGGAATATAACTCAACTTCATGAGCGCCACTCGAAAGCTGATTATCTGATAAAAACAAAATATGCTTAAATAGCGCCAGCATCGAAAGCTCTTTAGCTTGCTTTTTAAAAGACTGAATAAGCTCAGTATCAAAATCAACTTTAGTTATATGCTTATCGACTATTTTTTTATCTATTTTGAAAAAACCATTATTTGCGTCAATGTTAAAAATACTTGTCTTGTCAGCACTTATTTTGTTTTGCTCAAATAAAGCAGTTTTACTAAAAGCAATCCAATCTAGCCGGTTGTTGGTCTGATTAGGTTTTATCACGGTAATATTGTTAAAAACTTTGCCGTCAATATTTTTATCAATATGAATAATATTGCCACTATCTTTAATCCAAAATCCTTGCTGACTCGTATCAACAACTCTTTTTCCAAGCTCTTGGGCGCGATATTTTTGAGCATAATCTGATGAAATCGGCGCAATTATTTCACCAATAAAAATCATCACAACTGCAAAAATAATACTTATTTTTAACGTGGTTTTAGTTACGCCTACAATTGACATGCCTGATCCGCGCATCACCACAAGCTCTCTATTCGAGGCCAAATGACCGAGGCCCAATATACAACCGAGCAAAATAATCAACGAATAAAGCGTGTAAGTGATTGATGGCACTAATAAAATGATATAAACCGCAGCATCAACCAGTGCATAATTAGCGCGACCTATATCATCCACTTCTTCTAGAAATTTGAAAAATGCAAATACGCCAACCAATATCAACATTACCGATAAAGAATACTTTAGCAGCGTTTTAGCAATGTAGCGGTCTAAAATTTTCATTAAAATACTAAGTTCTATAAAGGTTTAAATAACGATGGCACTATTATGACAAATATTCACAGCGATAGAATCCTTATTCTTGATTTTGGCTCACAATATACTCAACTCATTGCGCGCCGAGTGCGTGAAATTGGGGTTTACTGTGAATTGCTGCCTTATGATGTAGATATAGACTTTATTAAAGACTTCAACCCTAAGGGCATTATTCTTTCTGGCGGGCCTGATACAGTGACAACTGATGATTCCGCTAGAGCGCCGCAAATCGTTTTTGATTTAGGCGTGCCAATTTTAGGCATTTGTTACGGCATGCAAACCATGGCGATACAGCTGGGCGGTCAGGCCATATCAGCAGATAAACATGAATATGGTTTTGCGCAAATTCGTGCACGCAATCATTCGTTATTATTAAGTGATATTGCCGATACAACCAGTAGTGAAGGCCACGGATTGTTAGACGTATGGATGAGCCACGGCATCGAAGTAACTCAACTACCTGAAGGATTTAAGTTAATTGCCTCAACTGAAAATTGCGCCATCGCTGGCTTTGCCAATGGCGAAAAACATTATTACGGTCTGCAATTTCACCCAGAAGTTACTCATACCAAACAAGGAAAACACATTCTTGATCGATTTGTGAGCGGTATTTGTCAGTGTCAAAAAAATTGGACAACAGATAATATCATCACTGATTTGGTGCAAAATCTCAAAGATCAAATCGGTGATAACAATGTTTTACTGGGCTTATCAGGCGGCGTTGATTCCTCTGTGGTGGCCGTATTATTGCACCAAGCTATTGGCGACCAACTCACTTGCGTATTTGTCGATAACGGTCTATTGCGCCTTAACGAAGGCGATGAAGTTATGCAAACCTTTGCCGATAATATGGGCGTTAAAGTTATTCGCGCCAACGCGCAGGAAAAATTCTATACTGCTTTAGCTGATGAGGATGACCCTGAGAAAAAGCGAAAAATTATCGGTCATGCTTTTATTGAAGTATTTGAAGAAGAGGCTCAACATCTTGACGATATTAAATTTTTAGCTCAAGGTACTATTTACCCAGACGTCATTGAATCAGCCGGCGCCAAATCTGGCAAAGCCAAAGTCATTAAATCGCACCACAATGTTGGCGGACTGCCAGAAGATTTAAAATTTGAATTGGTTGAACCTTTGAAAGAGCTATTTAAAGACGAAGTGCGCACGATTGGGGTAAAACTTGGCATTCCTGCGCACATGCTATATCGTCATCCATTCCCAGGCCCTGGTTTGGGCGTTCGAATTTTAGGTCAAGTCAAAGAAGAATATGCTGATATTTTGCGCGCAGCAGATGCAATCTTTATGGAAGAATTATATAAAAATGATTTATACGATAAAGTTAATCAAGCCTTTGCAGTTTTCTTGCCGGTTAAATCAGTTGGAGTCACAGGTGATGAGCGCCGATATGACTACGTTATAGCGCTTCGAGCCGTAGAAACCATCGACTTTATGACCGCGCGCTGGGCACACTTGCCGTATGATTTTTTAGACCAGGTCTCTAATCGCATCATGAATGAAATTAGTCGAATTTCGCGTGTGGTTTACGACATCTCCGGCAAGCCGCCTGCCACCATCGAATGGGAATAACTTCTGGGGAAGGCAAGGCCTTCCCCACTTTGGATGAAAAGTGGATGCAGCTTGCTTTGGCGCAGGCAAAGCTTGCTCAGGCAATAAAGGAAGTGCCCGTTGGTGCGGTGTTAGTGCAAGATGGCCGGCTTATTGCCAGCGCTCATAACCAGCCAATTTCAACTTTTGATGCCACTGCCCACGCAGAAATTCAAGTGCTACGCAAAGCTGGCAAACAACTGCATAACTACCGCTTATCTAATACCACCTTGTACGTCACGCTAGAGCCTTGCATGATGTGCTTAGGCGCCATGATTCATGCGCGAATATCACGTGTTGTATTTGGTGCTTATGATCAAAAAACAGGCGTTTGCGGCTCTTGCGTAGATTTATCTGCTAGCGCTTGTTTTAACCACTCTATTGAACTTCAAGGCGGGGTACTTGAGCATGATTGTAAAACAATTCTACAAACATTTTTTAAAAAACGTCGAAATCACTAGATTTCTTAGATTATTAATTAAATACCAGCTAAAATAGTTCCAACTCAAATACAAAGTCGATATCATGCAACAAAAACCAACTGGGCAAAATAATTACCAAGAAGACGAAATTGACCTTAGAGAATTATTCAAAGTTATCTGGCTAAGAAAAAAATTTATTATCATTATCACTCTAATAATAACCTTAGCTGCTGGTGTTTATGCTTTCAACAAAACGCCCGTTTATACAGCAAAAGCGTTAGTAGAAATCGGCAGCTACAACAACAACAACAACAACAACAACAACAACAACAACAACAAAGTAATTTTAGACTCAGCTGCAAACCTATCAAAAAAATTAAATATACTTTTTATTGATATATTTAAAAATGAAAAAGACAGAGAGTTTAAAATAACCTCTATTTCAGTACCTAAAAAGTCAACCAATTTTATTGAAATTAAGGCTGAAGCAAATTCAAATGATATGGCTTCAAAAGAGATCTTAAAAGTGGTCACCTATATCAAAACACAACACCAGGTTAAACTTCAAAATATCCTAAATGATAGGGCAACTAGAGTTGCCTCAATTAATCGTCAGATTAATACGATAAAAAATAAGCAGCTTGAAGTTCTCTCAAAAGAAAATAATTTAAATGGCAATGAAGCTCTACTTAATAGTCTTCAATTAATCAGTATGATTAACGGTGAGTTAGGTATTAGATCAATCAGCCAGCTCATTAGCGAAAAAACTGAACTAAGCCTACTTTTAAACAAGCAAAATTACAAAAATTCAGCAATTATCGGTAAGATAATTATTGACAATAACCCGGCCAAACCCAAGAAAAAACTAATTATCACGGTGGCATTTATTGCTGGATTTATTTTTTCAATTTTCTTAGTGTTTATTATGAATGCCTTTAGAAAAGAAACCGATGAAGCTGCCACTTAGAATTTAACCAGTATTTTTTACCGTTAACCAGGCAAATTCTACAAAGTCTGATTGAGCATAGTGAAAACTATGCGACTGAAGACTTTGAAGGATTTAACACAGTTAACGGTAAAAAGACGCAGCTAAACGGTATACATGCCGCCATTAACGTGTAATGTCTGCGCTGTTATGTACGCGCCTGCATCACTGGCTAAAAATAGCACCGAAGCAGCGACCTCTTCTACCGAACCCAAACGGCCCATGGGGATTTGGTTAGACAGCGCCTGTTTTTGCGCTTCGGGCAATGCATCGGTCATATCAGTTTTGATAAATCCTGGCGCCACAGCGTTAACGGTAATGCCGCGAGAGCCAACCTCGCGCGCTAAAGATTTGGTAAAGCCCATGATTCCTGCTTTAGCAGCGGCGTAATTAGTTTGCCCTGCATTACCCATTGAGCCGACCACCGAAGCGATGGAAATAATGCGACCAGCACGTTTTTTCATCATACCGCGCAAAACCGCTTTTGACATTTTGTAAACAGACGCTAAATTGGTATTCATAATATCGTCCCATTCGTCGTCTTTCATGCGCATCAAAAGATTGTCACGAGTAATGCCAGCGTTGTTAACTAAAATATCAACCGCGCCATAAGTGCTAGTAATTTGCGCCATTAGTTGGGCAATTTGTTCATTATTAGTAACATTAAGCGCCATGCCTTGACCAATAACACCTTGGTCTTTTAAGGTGGCGCTAATAGCATCTGCACCTTTTTCGCTGGTAGCAGTGCCAATAATAGTAGCGCCCGCATTGCCCAATGAAAGCGCAATGGCCTGGCCAATTCCGCGGCTTGCACCAGTTACTAATACGAT
The DNA here is from genome assembly GCA_965222625.1 of Gammaproteobacteria bacterium. Lineage (GTDB taxonomy): Bacteria > Pseudomonadota > Gammaproteobacteria > PS1 > Pseudothioglobaceae > Thioglobus_A. Next base: position 903,702 of record OZ244962.1, read on the forward strand.
TTTTCCGGTTAAATCTGACATTATTCTATCTCCTTTAAAATGCTTGCAATGCTAATCGAGTCTATCGCTGCATTAGCGCTTAATGATTTATTAATTCTACGAGTAAGCCCTGTTAGCACTTTGCCCGGGCCTGATTCGACTAATTTTTCTACGCCCATATCGCTCATGGCTTGTACCGTAGCTGTCCATAATACTGGCTGATGCAATTGCGCAACTAGTTTGGCTTTGATATCATCAGTATCAACCGCTTTAGCACTATCAACATTATGCAGCACATCAACATGCCCCATTTTAAAATCAAGTGCATCAACGGCAATTTTAAATTTAAGCGCAGCATCGTCCATCAGTGAGCAGTGCGACGGCACACTCACAGGCAATAGTACGGCGCGCTTTGCACCAGCAACTTTCATCGCAGCGCACGTTACTTCTACCGCCGCCTTATTGCCCGCAATAACCACTTGACCGTTAGAATTAAAATTAACCGCCTGCACAATGCCTGCGCCCGCATAATCACTACAAACTTTAACGACCGTTTCGTCATCCAGACCCAAAATTGCAGCCATCGCGCCGACGCCTGCAGGTACGGCTGATTGCATAAGCTGTGCCCGAGTGCGGACCAGTTTAATGCCGTCGCTAAAATTAAGCGCACCTGAAGCAACCAGCGCCGTATATTCGCCCAAAGAGTGGCCTGCCATACAAACAGGCGATAAATTAGTCGTACTGGTTAATGCTAGATACGTTGCATAACCGGCGGCAAGCATCGCAGGCTGGGTATTTTGTGTTTGATTAAGGCTTTCTTGATCTTCTTGAACAAGCGTCCAAAGATCAAAACCTAGCGCGTCACTTGCCTCGGTAAATGTAGTCTTAACAATGGGAAAACTATCAGCCAGCTGTGCTAGCATGCCAAGTGATTGTGAGCCCTGACCAGGAAATACAATTGCGTAATTCATAAATATTTATTAATTATTAATTTGGTTTTATTTTAATCATTTAATTCAAGGTTTTTTGTATCATTGTGAATGATTAACTTAAAAAGCATTTTTAATACCAGCCTTGCCCGTATTAAAAATAAGCGCTTAAAAATAAAAAAATAACCTTGAAAAAAAAGCACCCAGAAGGCGCTTTTAAAGTAATTTTTTAAATGCAGACTAGACAGCTTCGATTGAAACCGTTTGACGCATAAATTTACCTTTTTTAGCAAAAACAACCTTGCCGTCTGCTGTTGCAAACAAAGTGTCGTCCTTGCCTTTACGTACGTTAGTGCCGGGATGAACTTTAGTGCCTCTTTGGCGCACTAAAATGTTACCTGCTAATACAACTTGTCCGCCAAATCTTTTAACGCCGAGTCTTTTGGATACCGAGTCGCGTCCGTTATTAGTACTACCGCCTGCTTTTTTATGTGCCATGGGTTATGCTCCTATGCCTTAATCTTGGTGATTTCAATTTCAGTGTAAAGCTGCCTATGACCTTGTGTTTTCATAGAATGCTTACGACGACGGAATTTCAAAATGGTTACCTTCTTGCCTTTACCTTGTGAAATAACCTTTGCTTCAACGGTTGCTTTAGCAACCATTGGCGCACCAATTTGAACATTGTCGCCATCGGCAACCATTAATACTTCTTTAAAAGTAACTGTCTTACCGGGCTCAACTTCTAATTTTTCAATCTTTAAAGTTGTGCCTTCGGTCACTCTAAACTGCTGACCACCTGTTTTGATAACTGCGTACATAATAAAACCTAAAATGTGAATTCGTAAAAAGGGGCAATTATACACTTTTAAACCTATTTATGAAAGTAAGTTTTAAGAGATCTTTATATAAATATGGATGATTATCGAAATTCAATTTTTGTCCGTCTGGACTGCTGTTTAGCGCTTGCCAGATTGGTGATTTTATTAATCCTTGCCCTAGCAGGGAAAGCGCTACACAGCAGTCCTCTAGGAGGGATAAGACTGGATTTAATCAGATTACCAAGTTGGTGAAAGGTAGATTTTTGATGATTATTCATATTTATATAAAGATCTCTTTAAGTATAATTTGTATCTTTATTTATACGGATGAGTGCGCGATGATTATTTTTGAAACAAACCTGGGTGATATTCATATAACAGTTGATGCTGATAAGGCGCCAATCAGCGCTAAAAACTTTACCGACTATGTTGAAGCCGATTTTTTTAATGACACTATTTTTCACCGAGTGATTAAAAATTTTATGATTCAAGGCGGCGGCTTTACCCAAGATATGGCGCAAAAGCCAACCAATGCTGAAATTGAAAATGAAGCAAAAAATGGTTTAAAAAATTCAAAATACACCTTGGCCATGGCTCGCACGAACGCGCCGCACTCTGCCAGTTCGCAATTTTTTATCAACACCAAAGACAACGCATTTTTAGATTTCCCAGGTCAAGATGGTTGGGGTTATTGTGTGTTTGGCGAAGTGGTTGATGGCTTTGATGTGGTTGATAAAATAAACCAAGTATCAACCGGCAACAAAGGTGGACATGGCGATGTGCCAAATGACGCCGTAATGGTCATTAAAGCTTACATCAAATAGCAACAATGATTTCCCGCACTTTAATCATTGCGGATATACACCTAACAGCTAACGAGATAGGCAAAAATCAATTATTTGAAAAGTTCTGCCAACAAGCGCAAACAGCCGATCAGTTGTTTATTTTGGGTGATTTGTTTAATACTTGGCTGGGTGATGATTTATCTATGCCCCATTACGCAGCCGCCCTTGCAGCACTTAAAACCCTAAGCAGTAAAACTGAAGTTTTAATCATGACCGGCAATCGTGATTTTTTGCTTGCGCAGGATTTTTCTCGTCAAACCAATTGCCAGTTAATTAGTGCGCCTTATTTACTAAAAACCAATGGTCATCAATATGTGCTTACCCATGGCGATGAGCTGTGCACGGATGATAAGTCGTATCAACAAATGCGCTCAGTTTTACAACATCCAATTACTCAATTTATTTTTGTACATTTGCCTAAACAATGGCGCCTTAAACTTAGCGGTCAATTGCGCCAAAAAAGTATTGACGCTCAACAAGCTAAATCGCGCGCAATTATGGATGTAAATCAACTAGCTGTGAATCAACTAATGGAAAAATACCCCAGCGCTGATTTGATTCATGGACATACGCATAGGCTTAATACTCACGTTGAAAAAACTTTTACGCGTTATGTTTTGGGGGATTGGTCGAGCGCTCAAGGTAATGCCATTGAGATTACAGAAAAGCTAAATCGGCTTGAAATTAGCTGAGCGTTCTAGCATATCAACGCGCGTGACTTTAAGTTTGATTTTGTCGTCAGTCTTAGGGATTTGATCTTCTTTAAATTTAATTTGAGTCATTAGCCCAACTTCAGGAATCATAAACAAAGCTTTGTCGCCGCGAATATCGACCACAATACCTTCGCCCACCCAATCAGGATTTTGCTTTAAAAACAAGCATTTATAATGATCGTTGCTAAATCTGGTCACGCGGCCAACGCTGGCTAAGGCGTTGTTGTTAATACCGATAATTTCTTTGACTTGCTTTTTATCCAGCGTTGGTTTGCCAGCAATAAAATTAGACAGCTGTTGATGCGCTAATAAATCATAATAACGCCGCAATGGACTGGTAATTCTTAAATAAGAATCAAGCCCTAAACCGTAATGCGGCAAAGGTTTAATAGAGGTGGCAGAACGCTTAAAAAATTTAATGGCGCGAAATGACTCCGAGGTGCTTAAATTTTCTTTTTTGTCTAATACTTCCTGCGGAAAATCGCCTTCATCTTGCAAAGCGTACGGCATCACAATGTCATTTTCTTGTGCAAATTGCGAAATAGTGCGCCCTGCAGTAATCATAACTTCTGCAACAAAGTCACGGCTAGGGCTGGTTTTTTGCGGCTCAATTTGCACTTTTTCATCAATATATCTAACATCAACATTCGGCAAATTAAGACTAATTGAGCCGCTCTTTTCGCGAAAAGCTTTATGCTGATCATTAAAAGTCTGAATTTTAATAAAATCTGGATTGCTGCCCAATACTTTATCAACCGCTTCATAGGTGGTATTAGTGACTTTAATGGTGCTATGCACAACCTCAATATTGCTAATAATGCCGGCGTCCATACTTAGCCCAATAGACAAGGCGGGTGAGGTTTCAGCTTCTCCAAGTGCCAACGCTTTGGTAATTGAGACTGGCAACATATGAATAATTTGCTCGGGCAAATACAAATTAGAGCCGCGCTCGCGGGCATATTCATCTAACGCACAGCCTGAATCAACCATGGTTGAAACGTCAGCAATATGAATCCAGAGTTTGTCATCATCAACACTGATGGCATCATCAGCATCATTTGAGCCTTCATTATCAATGGCATAACAAGTCATATGGGTTAAATCAACCCGCTCAATTTGAGGCAAAGCAGTTTCAATCTGCTCATCGTTTGGAATGCCAAAACGCGCTGGGTACGGATTAAAACTATCGGTAAAGTATTTTATTTTTAATAAGAATTTGTACGCCGCTTCTTCGGTATTTTCAATGCCAATATGATCTAATATTTTGGCGTGTTTTGATTGACTTAACGCCACCTTAGCAACCTCTTGCAAGAACACAATATCTTGCTCATCAAAGGTGTTGTTGGTTAGGTTGTCAATACAATGTTGCAGGCTTTCAGCGGCTAATTTTTTCTCATTACGCTTATCTAAAACGCCTTGAACTTGCGCCGTTGGACGTACAAAAATATGGTCTTTTTGCCAATAAAAATACAAGCCTTCTTCCACCAACAAGCAAGTACACCAAGCGCTTTGAGCGCTGTATTCGTCAAACAGCCATTCGGTAATTTCTTGCAAAGTTAAGATTTCTTCTTGAAATTCTTCAAGCACGCTAATGTCTGCCTGTGCGCAAGATTCATTCACCTTGGTAAATTCTGGATGAATAAAGCGAAAATCTTTTTCTCGAACCTTGCGCGTTGAGCCATCGGCAAATTCTAAATCAAATTTGTGCGTACTGACGCTAACAATGCGTGCAGGTTTGCTCTTGTAGGCAACCAGTGAATTAACCAAAATATTTAGCTAGTCTAAGGTGTCAGTATAATCTTGTGCAGACATCAATCCGTCGATCGTCTGCGCTTCAAATTTCACCAGCCAGCCGTCATCATAACAACTTGAGTTAGCCAATTCTGGCTCATCGTCTAAAGCTTCATTGGCGCTGATTACTTTCAGATCAGCAGGCGCATAAACGCCGCTGGCAGCTTTGACTGACTCGACCACGCAAAACTCATCTTCTTGCGCAGCAGTATCATCCGCACTAGGTAATTCTACAAACACCATATCGCCCAATAACGCTTGTGCATGATCGGTGATGCCCATGGTGTATGTGCCGTCGCCGTTGTCTAAAATCCACTCGTGAGTTTGTGTGTATTGTCTGTCGTCTCTTACTTCGCTCATACTTTTTTTCCTTTCTTCGTCTTTTATCATTCTGACTGCGTTGGATTTAAAAGAACATTCAGTCATTTAGATTGACTAAACTGCCTTTATATTTTTTTTAAATCCGCCTTGCAGCATAATAAAATACTTGCAAGCTCCTGTTAATTAATGATTACTCTTTATTTTTGTTACTTAAACCAATACTTTGCCATTTCTGACAAATGGCGGTTTGACTATTTTAGCCGAAACTTGTTTATTTCGCATCTCAATTTCACACAATCCGCTTGAACCTTTTGGCACGCTGGCCAATGCAATGGCTTTGCCCATGGTGGGTGAAAAACTGCCCGAGGTAATTTTGCCTGCGCCTAAATTAGTCATGACTTTTTGCTGATCTCGAATCACGCCTTTGCCTTCTAATACTAGGCCTACAGTAGTATTGTTAGCCCCTGCAGTTTTCAGCGACTCTAGTGCATCGCGCCCTACAAAACGCCTATTTTCATTTGATAAATCAACCGTCCAAGTAAGCGCTGCTTCTAGCGGAGAGACTTCTTCATTCATTTCTGAGCCGTATAAACTCATGCCTGCTTCAAGGCGCAAAGTATCACGCGCACCCAAACCGCAAGGTTTCACGCCCACTTCTAAAAGCATTTTCCAAGTAAATTCAGCCGAGCTTGAAGGTAGCATAATTTCAAAACCATCTTCGCCCGTGTAGCCTGTACGGGCAACAAATAACCCGCCAAGACTTGCTGCATTAAAAGGTTTCAATTCGCCAGCCACACCTTCAATACCAGGCATTGCTGCAAAGACCTTTTCACGCGCTTTAGGCCCTTGCACGGCAATCATGGCCAAATCAAATTTAGGCTCAACCGTGACATCAAAACCTTGCGCTTGAGCATTAATCCAGGCAATGTCTTTGTCCGTTGTGCCTGCGTTAATCACCATGCGGTAATCTTCATCATTAATATAATAAACAATCAAATCATCAACCACACCGCCCGTTTCATTAAGCATACAGCTGTATAACGCCTTGCCAGATGTTTTGAGTTTGTCAACGTCATTGGCGATTAATATTTGCAAAAAAGACTTGGCTTGCGCGCCTTTAAAATCAACCGTCGTCATATGCGAGACGTCAAACATACCAGCGTCATCTCGAACTTGGTGATGCTCTTGGATTTGCGAGCCATAATTAAGCGGCATTTCCCAGCCGCCGAAATCGACCATTTTTCCGCCATTATCGACATGAGCTTGATATAAAGGGGTGCGTTTCATTGTGTTTTATCCTTTTAAAAGTATGAAAAAATAGTGCGATGAAAAAAGAACTAAATTAAAACTTAACACCCTATTCTGAGCATTTTTTACAGCAAAAAACTTTATCGTTTTTAATAATCGCTTCACTTTCAGGAATGTGCGTTTCACAAACACTGCAAGACAACATTTTGTTGCTTAGTGGCCGAGTAGCGTTATTGCTTTTTGATTGTTTAAACTTGCGCCAAATACTAAAACCCAGCCAAGCAATTAAAATAATAATAATTAACTTAATCATTCCCATAGCAAAGTCCGCCTCATAAAAAATAGAATTTTACCAACCTTTAGTATATAATTGCCTTTTTTTAATGTGCCTACAGATTTACACAATTTCTGCCCGGGTGGTGAAATTGGTAGACACACAAGACTTAAAATCTTGCGACTTCTGGTCGTGCCGGTTCGATTCCGGCCCCGGGCACCATCTTTAGTTTTAACTACATCTCATAAAGTCTCACAGAGCAAATAAATACAAGGGATATAGGTAAAACTACGTCTAATGTAATATCATAAGATAGCATACAATCTTACTATAAAGTGAGTAGAATTGTGAGTAGAAATTTTATAGTCCAATTAAGGATTAATGACTCATATGCTAACAGACACAAAAATTAGAACCTCTAAGCCTAAAAATAAGCTTTATCGTCTATCCGATAGTAACGGCTTGGCAATTGAAATTACCCCAACTGGAATAAAGTATTGGCGTTATCGTTATCGATTCAATGGCAAAGCCAGCATGATTTCTTTAGGAAGGTTTCCAAATATTGGGTTAAAAACTGCAAGATTACTTAGAGACGACTACAGAAATCTACTCACAAATGACATAAATCCCAGTGAATACAAAGCTAATAAAGCTAATAAAAACAAATTAGAGAGTGATAAAAAAATTACTTTTGGTAAGTTATTTTATAAATGGCACGCTAAAAATAAAGACAATTGGAGTGACAAACATTCAAAAAAAGTTATGCGCCAATGTGAGCGTCATTTATTGGTTTATATTAAAAATAAATCAATTGGCACCATTACTCCGCAAGATATGATCCAAGTGTTCATGAAAATGAATGAACTAGGTATTATCGAAACATTAGAAAAAGTTAAGGGCTATGCTAGTAGGATATTTAAATATGGCGTTGGGCTGGGGCTACTTCCCAATAATCCCACTGCAGACTTGCCAAACGATATCTTTAAAAAGAAGAAAGTTAAAAACTTTGCACATATTACCGACATGGAGGAGCTTGCCAAAGTTCTAAATACAATCGATAAATTCAAAGGAACTATTCAAGTTGGCACCGCATTAAAAATAGCTCCTCACGTATTTTTACGCCCTACAGAGCTTGCAGAGCTACTATGGAATGAAGTTAATTTTGAAAATAAGCAAATAAAAATTCCTAAAGGGAGAATGAAAATGGCATTCCCGCATATCGTTCCTTTGTCATCTCAAGTTTTAGCTCTGCTTAAGCAAATGCACAGAATTAGTGGTGATCATAAATATGTATTCCCAGGTGTTGCCAATCCAAATGATGGAATTTCACCAGATAGCTTAAGAATGGCCCTTAGAAGGCTAGGAGTAGGTAAGGATGTATTAACTACCCATGGGCTACGGCATACTGCCAGTACGCAATTACATGAACAAGGGTTTAACAGTGATGCCATTGAAAGACAGCTTTCTCATGGTGATAAAAATAAAATTAAAGCCACGTACAACCATGCACAATACCTAGATGAGCGTCGAGATATGATGAGCAAGTGGTCTGATTTTTTAGATAACATTAAGAAAAATTATGCGAAATAAAATACTTAAATTTATTACAGAAAGTGATCTGATTAATATTCAAATTCAAATTAGCAGAAATACTGGGAAATACTGGAAAAACGTATTACAACTCAAGAAGTCTAATGTGCTAAATAAAAAATTTTTAAACAAAATAAACCGCACAATATCTTCATATTTTTTATCTTTTGATAAACGAGAAGCAAATCTAAGAAAAAAAATAGAAAAAAAGACCGAAGAATTATTGGAACTTATTAATAGTGATTATATAGAATCTTTAAAGATGCAAAGAAATGCGGTAAGAAAAATAATATCCAATATGGATAAAGGTGTTAAAACTTCATATGAAGATTCTTTAAGAGCTTGCCACATTCCATTTAGTCCACACAATGCCAAATTAGAAATAATAGATCAATCTCTAAAAGAATCAAAAATTAGCTCTTACCATGGAACGCCGGTATCTTTAAGCAGTATAAGACAATCACTCTCAATATTATTAAATGAGCTAGATAAATTAAATCCAAGAACGTTTGATAATAAAAAAGTGAAGTTAAAACCGTCAGCATACATAGAAAAATTTAACAAATTAGAACAAAAACAAACAGGGGTGGACATTGATTTTATTCGCGATCTGCATAAGGTTTATAGAGCATATACAGGTAAATCAGATAAATTCACATATGATGAATACAATCAAAAGCATACAGGAAAATTTTTTTCACTAACTAGGTTATGCCTTACTAAAGCAGGTAAGCATGTTTCTGACGATAGAATTTCTAAGCTAATAGGTCAAGCAAAACTGTAATACTTTTCACCTCATTTCTAAGTGGTATTTTTTTAAATTAGATTTACCACTTATCTAAACAGATTAAGACACTTTATATTTTCATCATGTCATAAGGGTTTATGGCATCTTGTTAAATTTTAAAGGAGAAATATATGTGTTTAAAAATCTTAAACAAACTTACAGTAGTTGACAAAACATCGCTCAGCATATCAACAATTTATCGACTAATGTTAAAAGGGCTGTTTCCAAAGCAAATAAAAATAAGTGAGAGGTCAGTTGGCTGGCTAGAAAGTGATATTGATGAGTACATTCAGCAATGTCAATCTGGCAAATATTAATACACGGTATTTACACCACGGTATTAACTCATAAACATAATGAAACCTTTGCCACTACGTATATACCAATATTACAACAATAAAACTAGATGTGGTATTAATTAATATCTAAATCTAACTTGTATAACTACAGAACAAGGAATAAACAACATGAAAAAACCAATAAGAAATAGAAAGAAAATTATTAAAGATAGATGGATTGAATACAAAGGGGAGACTCTTGAGATATGTAATTCAGAACAATATGGGGTTTATGAGGAAATTATTCATAAATTTATAGCACAACTAGATGCAGCCTACTCGATGCATAAAAGATTACTAGTTGTTAGACTAGACTATAAGATTAATTACTACACAGAAAACAACAAGCTATTTTCTAACCACATGAAAAACATAATTCAATGGCTGAGAAGAGAATATAAAATTAGAAACATTGGTTACTTATGGGTAAGAGAGAAAGAAAAGGCAAAAAAACAGCACTATCATTTAGTTCTAATACTTGATGGAAATAAAATTCAACATCCGGGAAAAATTAATGCGATCTTTAAAAATAAATGGCTACCCAGAGGTGGAATATTTATTCCAGAAAATTGTTACTACTATATCGATAAACACAATTATAAAAAGCAAAGGCAAAATGTAATTTATAGGTGTTCGTATCTAGCAAAATCTAGAGGAAAGGGATTTAGACCTCCACAAACAAAAGACTATGCGTGTAGCAGGCTAAAGCATTTCTAAAGTAGGAGAAAATAGATATGGATAAAAAAGGCAGTAAAACAGGTGGGAGATCAAAAGGTACTAAAAATAAGCGCACCCAAGAAGTCATAGGTATACTAAATAAGCTAGATTGTAATCCTATTGAGGGTCTTGCCAATATTGCAACAATAGCCATGAAAAAGCAAGACTATGCGCTCGCAGGTAATATGTACAAAGAGCTGTCTCAATACATGTTCCCAAAAAGAAGAGCAATTGAAGTATCTGCTGAAGTTAATTCCAATATTGACATTAAAGACCTTACAGATCGACAAAGAAGGAATCTTAAATCTTTACTATGATTGATTTTAAAAACAAAAAAAAGAATTTTTTAAGTTAGATTGTGTGTCTTTGGAATAAGTATTTCATGATTATACTTTTGCAGTTGGCGTTAATATCTGGCGTAGTTAGGACCTTGTAAACCAGATTGTGTAAACCCTCATATTTTATAATCCCTAAAAAGGAGAAAAAACATGAGTAACACAACACTAAGACAAAACCAAAAGAACCAACTGAACAACACAGGCATCAACCAACAAAAACTACGCGCTTTTGCTGATGAACTTGCCAAAGACATCCACACTCAAGATGACTTAGCAGACCTATCTGCCTCACTGGTTAAAATGACCATTGAAGCAGCACTCGGCGGCGAGATGGAACATCATCTTGGCTATCCAAAGCATGGACAGAATAACAATACAATTGATATAAATAGTAACGCTCGCAATGGCTACTACCCGAAGATTGTTAAAAGCAATCATAGCGAAATTAAACTCGCCATTCCAAGGGATCGTAGTGGCGATTTTGAGCCCTTAATCGTTGAAAAAGGCCAAACACGATTGGGTGCTTTCGATTCTCAAATATTAAGCCTGTATGCTAAAGGCATGTCCACTCGTGACATCGTATCAACCTTTAAAGAAATGTACGATGCAGACATATCAGCCACCTTGGTGTCTAATGTAACACAGGCGGTTATTGCTCAAGCAACTGAGTGGCGTAATCGTCCACTGGATGAGGTCTATCCTATTGTTTATTTAGACGGCATTGTTATTAAAGTCAGGCAAGACAAGCAAATCATTAAAAAGACGATGTATATCGCCCTCGGCGTTAACCTTGAAGGCAAAAAGGAATGCTTGGGTCTATGGCTGTCTAAAAACGAATCTTCCAAGTTTTGGCTAGGCGTTCTTAATGATATTGCTAATCGTGGCGTTAAAGACATTCTGATTGCTTCAGTGGATGGCTTAACAGGCTTCCCTGAAGCCATTAATGCCGTATTCCCACAGGCCGATGTTCAGCTATGTATTGTTCACATGGTGCGTAATTCACTCAAATATGTTGGCTATAAGGATAAAAAACAGGTTGCCAGTAGTCTTAAGCAAATTTATCAATCCATTAGTGAAGATGAAGCCTTACTTGCACTTGATGAATTTGAGCATCGCTGGGGTAAGCAATTCCCAAGTATTGGCAAATCATGGCGTAGGCATTGGGATAATGTGGCAACAATATTTGCTTATCCTGAGGCTATTAGAAGGGCTATCTATACAACCAATGCGATTGAATCTTTAAACTCAGTGATTCGTAAATCAATCAAGAATCGCAAGATTTTTAATCATGATAACTCCGCCTTTAAGGTTGTTTTTTTAGCCATTGAAGCAGCGAGTAAAAGATGGACTATGCCAATACGGAATTGGCCACAAGCAATGAATCAGTTTATAATCCTACATGAGGATAGATTAAAGGATTATGTCTGATTTTTGACGAGGACTTTACACAATCTGGTTTACAGGGTCAATCTAAAATCAATACCTGGTGCAACAATTAAACGGTCATAGCTGATACTTTTACCACTTGCAAGTTTTACTGATTTTTTTTCTGCATTGATATCAGCTGCTGTATCGATAATAACTTTTACCCCGTGCTTACGTAAGGCGCTGTAATTAAAAGAAATTGATGTTAAAGATCGCTCACCACTGATTACTTCGTTACTAGCAAAACCTGTGTAATAATCAGCATCTGCTGAAATTAAGGTAACTTCAACTGATTTATCCATCATGCGGATATATTTAGCCGCTGTAGCGCCGCCCATACCGCCACCAATAATAACCACTTTTTTGCTAGCGCCGCCAATCGCAAATGGCGTATATAAAGCCGCCGCTGTAACAAGACCGCCGCCACCTACTACTTTTAAGAAGTCTCTTCTATTGTGTTGATTACTCATTATTATTCTCCTTTACTGTAATAGTTGACTAAGTTATCAAATGCATCTTTATCTCTCTTTAGCATTTTTTTGATTTTTTTCTTCATTTTTTTCGGCATGTCACGAGAACCATCATGAAAATCTTCTAAAGAATATTTCATAAAAAGTGCTGCATTCCCAGCTAATAATCCAGCTTCATCATCACTAACTGTACCGCCTTCTGCGTGACAACTAGAGCAATATTTGTTATGTAGTTTTTTGCCTGCTTTGGCTTTTTTAGGGTCGTATTTTTGCTCTTTGTTTTGATGAACTGGTTGGCTGGAGAAAAAATCACCCATTAATTCAAATTCTTTATCGCCATAACCTTTGGCAATACGATTCATAATGGTCGGATTTCTTTCATCCTCTTTATAAGCCTGCATTGCTTCAACTAAATAATCTTTTGATAAACCTGCTAAAGATGGAATAGCAGAGCCACGACTTGCGCCATTAGTGCCATGACACCCTGCGCAAGTATAAGACAGCGCTTCAGCAGTAGCCATTGCTGATACTTGCCCTGTGAACGCCATCGTCACTAGCCCGCTAGCAATCAATACAGATTTAATTAAATTTTTTTTCACCATACAACTTCCCCTGTGTGTGTTTTTTAAAATAAAACCAACCACCTAACATCAGTGATTAAAAGTAATTTACTCCTAACAATGGTAAATGAAAATAACTTATGTTGATTTTGATAAAATATTAAATTTTAATGGGTTAAAAATCCAATATTAGGTTTAGAGTTTTTATTATTACTTTAATTCGATACCGCAACCCAGACAATAATCATATCTTTATGATTGATAAAAAATCAGTATTTACACCTACGTAAAAGTGCTTTGATTTTTGTAAAAAGGCATGTAGTTTAGACATCTACTGGATAAGTTTAAATTATTAAAAAATAGCCAAAATATTATTCAATTATAAAAATTTGAACAACTTAAAGTCTTATTTATATTCTTTAAAATCATCAAATACAAACTAAAGTTATTAAAAAAAATTTAAAAACATTAATTTATGTTGTTTGTTTTAATGAATGACAGTCCTATAATTGAAATTGATTTTTTAATAACTATGGAGCGTAATCATGAAAAAAATTAAAATCCTAACAGGCTGTTTGATGTTGTTGCTGAGTTCAGTAGCAATATCATCAGTTTCTGCACCGCCAGAAAAGGCATCAGAAACAAGTAAGCAGTGTACAGCCTGTCACCAAAAGAACAGCAATGGTATTGTTCAACAATGGGGTGATAGCAAACACCATCGTGCTAAAGTAGGCTGTTATGAATGTCATGCAGCTGATGAAGGCGATGCAGATGCTTTCTTACATGGCAAAAAAGGTAACGAAAAACTTATTTCAATTATCGTATCACCTAGAGATTGCGCCAATTGTCATGCACAAGAAGTAAAAGAAGCTGAAGAGTCACACCATGCTAAAGCAGCTAGAATCTTAGGTTCGTTAGACAATCTATTAGCTGAAGTAGTTGAAGGTAATAGTAACTTTGTCACTGATGGCTTCCCTGATGGCAACTCTGCTGCTGCGGTAAATGGTTGCTGGCAATGTCATGGATCACAAGTCAAGGTTCTAGAAGATGGCTCACTAGATCCTGCAACATGGCCTAATACAGGCATTGGCAGAATTAATCCTGATGGCTCGGAAGGTTCTTGTACAGCTTGTCATGCTCGTCATAGTTTCTCTGTAGAACAAGCGCGTGCACCTGAAACCTGTGGTAAATGTCATATGGGTCCTGACCATCCACATATTGAAATTTACAACGAGTCCAAGCACGGCATTCAATACGCTTCGCAAAAAGGACAATTAGGTATGGATAAATCCAAGTGGATTCCAGGTGAGGATTATTACACCGCCCCTACTTGCTCAACTTGTCATATGGGTGCTACTAAAAATCAAAACGTAACACACAATGTTGGATTGCGTATTTCTTGGAATAACCGCCCTCCAGTGTCTATTCGTCCTGAAGTATCAGATAAGAAGATGGGATTACCAAGCCAACACATTAACTGGGAAACTCGTAGAGACAACATGCAAGATGTTTGCTCTGCTTGTCACTCAAGTGAGTATGTTGAAAACTTCTATGTTCAATATGATGGACTTATAGAGTTGTATAACGAGAAGTTTGCCAAGCCTGGTCTTGAGCTAATGAAAGCAGCCAAACCTTTGATGAAGCCTGTTAAGTTTAGTAATAAAATTGACTTTATCTGGTTTGAGCTATGGCATCACGAAGGTCGTCGTGCTCGTCATGGTGCATCTATGATGGGTCCTGATATCACTCATTGGCATGGCACTTACGAGATTGCTAGAAACTTCTACACTCATCTTATTCCAGAGTTGGAACATTTGATTGAGAAAGGCATAGCCTCTGGTAAGCAAGAAGCTGCTAAGAACTTGCAAGAAACACTAGATCGTATCTTAAATACAGATAATCACAAATGGTATTTAGGCAAGATGAGTGCTAAACAGCAAGAAATTCGTAAGCAGGCAACTCAAGATTTTAAGGCTCAATTTGAAAAATAAATAGTGCTTTGTAAATCTTAACTAAACACCTCTATCAAGGCAACTTGGTAGGGGTGTTTTTTTTAAAGACTTTTGTAATAATGCAAAAGTTTTTTATAATTTTTTTAAGGAGTAAGAAAATGAAATCAAAACAATTTTTTTTAGGAGCACTCGTTGCTCTTAGCGTAGGAAGTAGTCCTTCTGTTTTTTCAATGCCACAAAACTCAAGTAAGGTTTTGCAACAAGTAAGCGACATAATGGCAAACAAAACATTTGAAGACACAGAAAAAAAACTTCAAAAAATTATTCAACAATCCCCAAATAAAAAGGCCTATACTCATTTAGCTAATTTATACATGGGTAATAACAAAAACAAGGAGGCAATTAGTAATTACCAGCAAGCAGCTTTATTAGACCCTACCGATGCCAAATTATTTACTTCTATGTCTATAGCCTATTTGCATCTTGGTTTTTATTCAATGTCAAAAGCAATGGCAGAACAAGCATTAACGCTTGAGCCTACATTGGGACATGCAAATAAAATTATAAAGTATATCGATAAGAAACAAGAGGTTCTGGAAAAAGCAAATAAATCAAGGGGTGAACAATCTACTTTGTAAATCTTCAATGTTAATGCGCCGCTTAATTTAAACAAATATAATAAAGTTCAAGAGCTCAGCTACTTTTTATAGTAGCGCAAATAACTTTATTTATGGTTTAGCAAACACCTAAAATAGTACTTGAATCAGGTATTATTAATCAACGAAAAACTGTACTTAGAATTTTGATTTAGGAGGCTGGGCTGTTCACATGAAATTTAAAACTGGCCTAGGGCAAGACTCGCACGCTTTTGCAGACAACAACAAACCATTATTACTCGCAGGTATTGACTTTAATCACCATCAAGGCTTGCGCGCCAATAGCGATGGCGATGTTTTGTTGCATGCAATAACCAATGCGATTTCATCGATAACTGGGGTTAATATACTCGGCGCCAAGGCTGATGAATTGTGCCAACAAGGCATTACTGACAGCAGTGAATATCTTAATTTAGCGCTGGCTGAATTGCAGAGTTGGGACATTCAGCACGTGGCTATTTCTGTTGAATGTTTACATCCAAAAATCACGCCAAAAATCAATGATATTAAAAATAATTTATCCAAATTACTTAATATCGATATACAAGACATCGGCATTACCGCAACAACTGGTGAAGGTTTAACCTCATTTGGCAGGGGCGAAGGTATTCAAGTTTTGTGCATTATTAGCGCCGCTCAAGCATGAAAGATTTAAGGCAAGTTTCAAAATCTAGAATTCATAAAATTCATTTTATTGGGATTGGCGGCTCGGGCATGAGCGGCATTGCTGAAGTTTTGCACAATTTAGGCTACCGAATTTCTGGCTCGGATATTAACCAAAACAATATCACCAATAGATTGTCTAAAATGGGCTGCAGTATTAGTTATCAGCATTCTCAAACCAATATTAAAGATGCGCAAGCTGTGGTGATTTCTAGCGCTATTGATCCGCTCAATGCTGAGCTTGTTGAAGCTCAAAAATTAAAAATTCCAATTGTCCCTAGAGCGGAAATGCTGGCTGAAATTATGCGCTTTCGTTTTGGAATTGCTGTTGCAGGAACGCATGGAAAAACCACAACTACCAGCATTATTACCCACATTCTTAACCAAGCAAAATTGGATCCGACCTATATTATTGGCGGCATTTTAAATTCAAATGGGGTTAACGCCAAATTAGGGGAAAGTGATTATTTAATCGCTGAAGCCGATGAATCAGACGCATCTTTTTTACATTTGCAACCCATGCTTAGCGTGATTACCAATATAGATGAAGATCACATGGCAACTTATAACAACGACTATCAGCAGTTAAAAGATGCCTTTGTTAGTTTTACTTCAAACCTGCCTTTTTATGGCGCTTGCATTCTTTGCTCAGATGATGACGGCGTTAGCGACATTATGAGCGATATTCACCGCCCAATTGTTAGTTACGGTTTTAACTTGGGCGCGGATATACGTGCAACCAATGTCAAACAAGTGGGTATGCAAATGCATTTTGAAGTGCTTTGCTCACACAACAAGCAAAAATATAATCAGCCTTTTTTAGTCAAGTTAAATCTGATTGGTCGGCACAACATTTTAAATACGCTGGCAGCGATTGGCATTTGCTGTGAATTAGAAATTGATATTGACATTATTCAATCGGCACTGAGCGATTTTTCGGGCGTTGCCAGAAGGCTTGATTACCACCAGCAGTTAACCATTAACAATCATAAAATAGATTTATTTGATGATTATGGCCATCATCCAGTTGAAATTAGTGCTATTTTTGATTCACTTAAAAACACCTATCCAGATCGAAGGTTGGTGGTTATTTTTCAGCCCCATCGCTATTCTAGAACCAAAGATTTATTTGATGACTTTGCTCGCGCTTTGGCCCAAGCAGGTAGTTTAATTCTATTAGACATCTACCCTGCTAGTGAGCAGCCTATTGCTCATATTAGTAGCAGTGCACTTGCCCAAGCCATCAGAAAACGTTCTACGCTTAGTCCAGTGGTGATTAAAAATACTCAGGAGGTGTTAAGCGTTTTGCCTAATATTATCAATCAAAATGATGTATTACTAACACTGGGCGCGGGCGATATTCATGCACTTCCAAACTTGTTAAAAGCAAATTATCGCTAAATAGCCTTATGTTAAAGCGCAATGAATCCATGTCCATGCATTGCTCTTTAAGAGCTGGAGGCATAGCGCAAACGCTGTTTATTCCTGATGATCTTCAGGCTTTAATAAACTTCTTACAAAACAATTCCAAGCCTGTGTTATTTGTTGGATTGGGTAGTAATTTATTAATTCGCGACTGTGGCTTTCAAGGGGTGGTTGTCAAACTTACCCAGCTTAAATCATTAACGCTGAACGACTCAACCATCACAGCCGAAGCAGGCGTAACACTGGCAAAGTTATCAAGAATAGCTCAAACAAATAATCACCATGGCGCAGAATTTTTAAGCGCCATTCCAGGTACTGTTGGCGGCGCATTGGCAATGAACGCTGGCGCTTTTGGCATGGAATTTTGGCAATTTGTAAATCGCGTGCAAACCATTAATGCTGCTGGTGAGGTATTTGAACGCACTGCTAATGATTTCGATATTAGTTATCGTCAAGTGCTAGCAAACCATACGGATGAGTATTTTATCTGCGCAGATTTAATTTTTAACGCCGAATCAAATAGTCAAAATATCAAACAATTACTGCTTCAAAGAAATGCCAGTCAACCAATCGGCTTACCAAGCTGCGGCAGTGTTTTCAAAAACCCAAAAGGCTACTTTGCAGCCCAATTAATTGAGCAGGCCAATCTTAAAGGCTTTTGCATTGGCGGCGCTTGCGTATCTAGCAAACATACCAACTTTATCATTAACAGCAATAACGCCACTGCTGATGATATTGAAAATTTAATCTTGCACATTCGACAAACTGTAAAATCAAATTTTGATATTGATTTAGAAACTGAGCTTAAAATTATATGATTGCTATATTAATGGGTGGAAACTCTGCAGAACGCAAGATTTCTTTAAAAAGTGGTGAAGCAGTTTATAAGGCTTTAAAAAATCAGCAAGTTGATTGCTTTAAGTTTGACTGGGATGGCGATAATTTAGATAAACTTTGGTCCAAAACATTTGATTCGGCTTTTATTATTTTGCATGGCCGCGGCGGCGAGGATGGTTTCATCCAAAAACAACTAGAAAATCGCAATATCATCTACACGGGATCTGATTCAAAATCAAGCGCCAATAGTATGAACAAATACCTCAGTAAACAAATTTGGCAGCGCGTAGGATTGCCATTGGCCCCTTCTGTTTTGGCTAATAAAACGGCTTTTGTTCCTGATATAAATTTCCCCCTGCCTTGGGCGGTAAAACCTGTTTGTGAGGGCTCTAGTATTGGCATTAGTAAAGTAGTCCAAACGGATCAATTACAGGCAGCGCTTGAACTTGCTTGGCGCTATGACGATCAAGTTCTCATCGAACAATGGATAGTCGGCGGCGAATATACAGCGGCCATTGTAGGCAAAAAAATGCTGCCCGTTATTAAGATTATTAGCCAGCAGGCGTTTTATAATTACGACTCTAAATACCATGCTAACGACACCCAATACATTTGCCCTTGCGAGCTTGACAGCGCCCAAGAACAACAATTGCAAAAAATTGCACTTGAGGCTTTTGAGTCCATCGGTGCAAGCGGCTGGGGCAGGATTGATTTTATAATTGACGCTAACAATAATCCCTATTTATTAGAGATAAATACCGTTCCAGGTATGACCTCTCATTCGTTAGTACCTATGGCTGCCAAAGCCGCCGGTATTAATTTTGAAGAGCTGGTCAGGCAAATTATTCATGAAAGCTAAAATAAACAAGCGCAATATTTCTGTATTTAGACGTATAAAACTTTGGATTAAGCCTTTATTATTACTGTCAACAATTTTAATAATCGGCTGGAATACTTACCATTACAGTCCTAGCGAATCACCCAAAGCAGACGTGAATTGGACGATTGATAACACTTATTTAGTGAAACAAGTCGCGTTAGAGGCAAAAATTGAAGCGTTAGTTAACAAAGCTTATCAGCTAGATTTACATGAGATTAAAGAAGAACTAGAGCAGCATCCTTGGGTTTTAGAGGCGCAGGTAAGGCGCTTGTTTTGGGATTCGATTAACATTAACATTATCACTCACAAGGTTGCTACTCGTTGGGAAAATGTTGATTGCCAACAAGACTTATTACAAAAAAACTGCCAAGGCTATATAACCACCCAAGGCATTCTTATTACGCCTAATCATTTATTTTATCATCAGCCAGGTGAAAATTCAATTGACTTGGTAGAATTAAAATCTGTCTATGACTTAGAAAAAAGCGCCCAACTATTGGATGATTATCAGCGCTATCAACAAATTTTAAAAACCCTGAAAATTAGCACGTTTATACGCAGTAATATTGATAAATTGAGTATAGCGCCCGATATAACCGTCCATTTAGGCTATAACCAACAATTGCAACGCTTGCAAAGATTGGTAAAAATAGTTGCCAAACTAAAAAAGAAAATCCCTCTTAAAAAGCTTAATAAGGCCACTTACGATATGCGCTATCCCAAAGGTTTTACCTTGAAGTATTAAGCGTATTAGATTTTATAATCAACTGATAACACAAGGCTAAATTAACCAAACTCCAATAAAATACAACTATTTTTACCACCCATTCAAAAAATTCTGGCAAACCAGCTGCATTAAATAAAAACGTTGTTATCATGCCGATTAAAGCAGGAATAATAACTTGCAATAAAAACAAATTAGCCTGAGAGATAAAATTTAATCCCCACTTGTATTGCGAAGGATTTTGCAGGGCAATATTGATAAAATTTAAAGTAATTGGAATGATTAGAAAATAAGCAACCAGCTGCAAAAAACCAAGTCCTGTTAGTATCACCGGCACTGTGGTTGCTAGCCCCACAATAAGCGTTAATCCAATAAATCTGGCAATTTGATTAAAATTAAAAATAGGCGTTTTGAGTGAAACACTTTGCGGACCTAAAATAACCAACCGATACATATTGATTGCCAAACTCAAGTAGCCATACAAAAATAGCAATAAATAAATAACCATTCCCTCTGGTAGAGTTGAATCAGCTAAATCGCCACCTTTAAACGCTGTTTCTACAAGTTCTAATATTTGCGGCAATATTAGCAAAAAAGGCAAAGATACAAGCACTGGAAGAATTGATATTTCAATAATTTTTTTCCAGTGCGTGAGTGCAAAAGCAAAACTGGCTAAAATAATTTTGTTGATGGGAAGTAAGTTCATAAAAAAATTTATTTCATCTTTGTGTTAACAACATTAACATTAATGTTTAGTTTTTGTCCAGGCTGCAAAGGCTTATCGCTTAAATTATTCCATTTTTTGATTTGGCTAACGCTTACGCCAAATTTAGCTGCAATAACGGATAGATTATCGCCATTTTTAACGCGGTAAGAAACCTTTCTATCAATATTAACACCAACAGCCATGATTGATGACAAATCTTTATTAACCTTAGGTTTTGGCTGCCATATCAGCAGTTTTTTATTAATCTTGGGCGGTTTTGAACGCTTAAGTTGATTCCACTTAATTAAGTTTTTAACGCTCACTTGGTATTTGTTAGCAATCAGCCACAAACTATCGCCAGATTTTACGATATGAATAATTTTACGCCCTGATTTATTTAAATTTAGGCGCTTTTTCTCACGCTCAGATTCAGATAATGAATACTCGCTAATCTGTTTTTGTGCAACAGGCACAATTAAATAATCCCCAATTTTAATCAAATGATCTTCAAGTTGATTGGCGCTTTTTATTTGCTCGGTTGTGGTTGCGTATTTTTGCGCAATTAAGCCCAAACTATCGCCAGATTTTACTGGGTGACGAATCCATTTAAGCCTTTCAATGTTTGGATTGTCTTGCATTGCTTGCTTAAATAAACCCATATTTTTAATGGGCAATAACAAGTTATAAGCGCCTTTATTTGGCGTAGCCCAACGTTTTAATGCTGGATTAAGCTTATATAAATCTTCCAAATCAAGCGCTGACCAATCAGCAATCAATGCAAGATCAAATTGCGTATCAAGTTTGATCGACTGCACAGCAGGCTGATTGGCAACCGGTGTGATTTTTTGTCCGTATTTTTCTGGATGCCTGATTAGTTCAGCCACTGCCAGCAGTCTTGGTACGTAACCTTTGGTTTCTTTTGGCAGCTTTAAATGCCAAAAATCTGTTGGTTTGCCTTGGGCTTTGTTAGCGCGAATCGCTCTTTGCACTCGCCCTGGGCCAGAATTATAAGCAGCTACTGCTAAGAGCCAATCGCCCTTAAACAGTTTATTTAAATTTTTCAAATACCTAACAGCCGCCTTGGTAGAAGCCAAAACGTCACGCCGAGCATCATACCACCAGTTGTCTTTTAAACCGTACAACACCCCTGTTGAAGGAATAAATTGCCACAATCCTGACGCCGTACCGTGTGAATAGGCAAATGGATAATAAGCCGATTCAACAATGGGCAATAAAGCCATTTCTAGCGGCAAACCTGCGCGCTGCACTTCTTGTGTGACTAAATATAAATAAGGCTGCGCACGTTTACTAATGCGGGTTAGATAATCAGGATTTTTTTTAAACCAATCAATATGCCAATATAAATGTTTGTCATTGGGCGCTCGTAATTCAGACCGATTCGCAATATAACGCCAGAGGTCTTGTTTTATTTCAACCGATTTGCTTTCTACTAAAGACGTGTTATTGCCAATCTTTTGCTCATAAGTTTCACCTTGTGCGGCAAAAGCACTTAAAAGCAGAACAGATAAACAAAAAAATGACCTAAGAAATTTCAAGATTAATGCTTGCTTGAGCATTTTGGCGATGCTGGCGCGCCGTTTTTTGTTTGCCATTCATCTGGCGTGTAAGTATGCATAGCCAGCGCATGAATATGCCCTAATTCCTCTTTGAAAAGCTGATTAATTAAGCGGTGTCTTGCAATTAAAGCCAAATCGTTAAACGTATCACTAACCACAATTAATTTAAAATGTGATTCACTCGCAGGGCCAGAATGATTAGCAGATTCATTAATTACTTGCAAATGCGCAGGGCTAAATGCCAATTCTAGCTGCTGCGTTAAGTGTTGTTGCATATCGCTCATAAACTACTCGCTTGGTGGGAAAAATCAAAACTATCGTTAAAGAAATTATTTTCAAATAGGCCTTTTTTAACAAACGTATTTGCCGCAAATCTGACCATTTCTGGCGGGCCGCAAGCATACACTTCGTAATTTACCAAGTTATCAAAATCTGCTAAAACTGCTTCATGTACATAACCTGTTCTACCCTTCCAAGATTCGTCAGCCTTTGACAAAACCGGGGTAAAGCTAATGTTATCAAACTCATCAGCCCATTTACTTGGCAGCGTCATGTATAGGTCTTGCTCGCTTCTAACGCCCCAATAAATATGAATATTGCGCTCGCTTGCTGATTCAATTGCATGTTCAACCATGGCTTTAACTGGGCCAAACCCAGTGCCGCCAGCCACCATAATAATCGGCTTATTGCTGTCTTCTCTTAAATAAAAACTACCTTTAGGCCCTTGAATTTTCAGCAAAGATTTTTCTTGCATTTCATTAAAAACAAAGTTTGTAAATTTGCCGCCATCAATTAGGCGCACGTGAAGCTCAATCATGCCAGAATTGTGCGCTGTGTTCGCAATAGAAAAAGCCCTAGGCTCAAAATCAGGGTGAATTAAATCAATATATTGGCCAGGCAAATACTGCAAGGCTTCACTACCTGGTATTTTTAAAAGCACCTTGGCAACATCTGCATTCAAATGTTCAATTTTGTCAACCTTACAAGGCAGGGTTTTAACTTCAATATCAGCGATACTTTCTAACTCGGTTGCAACAATTGACAAATCTGTTTTAGCTTGGCACTTACAAACAAGAATCATATTGCTGGCAATTTCCTCGGGCGTTATGCCTGATGGAACGCCCTCTTTATAGGCAATTTCCCCTTCTATCAAAGTTGCCTTACACTTTCCGCAAAAGCCATTTTGACAGCCATAAACAAAGCCTAAACCATGGCTAAGGGCGCCATCTAAGATATTTTCATCCGCTGCAACTTGAAATTGACTACCCGTTGCCTGATTTTCTACTGTAAACATGTATTTATTTTCTAACTATTTTTGAATGCTGACATTATAATCTAGGTTAGTCATTGTAAACGCTTACTAATCCAAGGATGTTCATGCAAAATCCGCCTTCTAATACAGTCCTTTTTTTAATGGGCCCTACTGCCTCAGGCAAAACAGAGCTAGCCATAAAAATTAGCCAGCAGCTAAACGCTCGATTAATTAGCGTTGATTCTGCACTAATTTATCAAAACATGGATATTGGCACGGCAAAGCCTGACAAAAAAACCCTGATTGATTACCCGCATCAACTGATTGATATTTGCAAACCCGGCGACGGCTATTCAGCGTTTGATTTTGCTCGGGATGCAACTGAGCAAATTAATTTGGCCTTTGCCAATCATCAGCTTCCTATTTTAGTAGGTGGCACATCGTTTTACTTCAGCGCTCTGGAAAATGGCTTATCTGACTTGCCCGAGTCCAGCCCAGAATCCCGCCAAAAATACAACCAACTACTCAAACAAAAAGGCTGCGAATCACTACACCAAGACCTTGAAAAAATCGACTCAACCGCTGCCAAAAGAATCCACCCAAACGATTCTCAAAGAATTACCCGCGCGCTAGAAGTATTTGATATTAGCGGCCAGACTTTAACCCAATTACAAGGCAACAAACAAGGCGGACTCAACTGCAAAATTAAAAAAATTATCCTCATGCCTGATCGCAGCCTACTTCATCAGCGCATTGAGGCGCGTTTTCATTTAATGCTAGAGCAAGGATTCATAGCCGAAGTCGAAGCTTTAAAAGCAGATAAAAATCTACATGAAGATCTGCCTTCAATGCGCTGCGTGGGCTATCGCCAAGCTTGGCAATTTTTAAATCATGAAATCGATGAACCCGCCATGATTGAAAAATCCATCATCGCCACGCGCCAACTGTGCAAACGCCAAAGCACTTGGCTGCGCGGCGAGACCGGCTTAAGGCTTGAAACGGCGGATGTAGAGCGCTGTTTAGAGTTTATAAACTTATAATGAACAATACCCAAGTCTATTTTTTATAGAATGAGTGTAATATTGTTCAAATCTCCTTTATAAGGTTTTATGCTAAATAGTTAAAGCTGGTGGATTTAACGATGTAACGCTAATAGATTAACTGGTTAAAATCACCTGTGATGCATTCTATAAATTATCGCTACGCCATTATGTGCAAGGAAAATTATGAATATTAAAGAAAATGTAAATTCAGTAAAATATATTAAAAAAAACCAGTAAAAAGTTTTTTCGGGCTTTTATTTTTTACTTTAATAATTATATATGCAGCTTTTTTGGCCAGAACTCCTGACTATGTTTCTAACTATTTAACGGGTGATTCATGGAAAATCCAGAAAATTTCGGTTGGAAAAAAATGGAGTATTGAAATATTAGGAGAGCGCTTTCATAGATTCCATTTTAAATTAAACAAGATAACTGGAAGCATGGCTGAAATTGAAATTTCATCTCCTGCAATAGGTGTATATATAAGTGAAAGAATTACAATCTCTAAAGACTTTGTTCATGTATTTCAATCTGGCAAGTATTTTTATAAATTTGTGATTAATACAATAAATTCTTCACAAGGCTTTGTTTCAGCTGAAATATATCGTGATGAGCAAAAATAATAAAAATAAGGAATACCACTCTTTTATTTCAAAAACCCTTAAAAAATTTAAATAATTAAGCTTAAAGCGTTATCCTTATACAAAATGAAAACAAATCACTTTAACTGCTGCATATTTTAATGGATCCAATTACTCAAGGCGCTTTAGGCGCTATTGCTGCGCAAAACATAGGCAAAAAGCAATTAATTATTGCCAGTATATTTGGCTTTTTATCTGGCATGGCGCCAGATTTAGATGTGTTTATTAGTTCTGATTTAGATCCGTTATTATTTCTTGAATACCATCGCCAATTTACCCATTCTTTGATTTTTATCCCGATTGGCGGGGCTTTGTGCGCGGCTTTGTTTTATCTATTCACTCCAAAAAAATACAATATTTCATTTAAACAAACTTGGCTATTTTGCAGTATTGGCTACGCAACGCACGGCCTGTTAGATATTTGCACGTCTTACGGCACCCAGTGGTTATGGCCGTTTAGTGATGTTAGGTTTTCATGGAACGTTATTTCTATCGTTGATCCAATATTTACCCTGCCGCTGATTGTATTAATTTCGCTGGCAATTATTAAACAAAAGGTGAAGTTTTCTAGATGGGCAATTATTTGGATAATCGCCTACTTGTTGTTAGGGTTTGTGCAAAAACAGCGGGCAGAATATCACGCCTTAGCATTGGCAGAAACCAGAGGCCATCAGCCGTCAGCCCTATTAGTAAAACCCAGCTTTGGCAATATTATTGTATGGAAAGCTATTTATGAGCATCAAAATAAATTTTATGTTGATGCGGTCAGAGTAGGCTTAAGCAGCAAAATATATACGGGCGATTCGATTGAAAAACTCGACCGCACAAAAAGCTTTGCTTGGCTTGAAGCTAAAGGTCAGCAAAATAAAGACATCGATAGATTCAACTGGTTTTCCCAAGGGTTTTTAGCCGTTCACCCAGATTATCCAAATCGAATTATAGATATGCGTTATGCATTTTTGCCAAATAAGATTGATGCGTTATGGATGATTGAGCTTGCTGCTGACAAAAACAATGACGTGCACGTAAAATATTTACATGAACTAAAAGAGAGTAAAAAATATCTGCCAACATTTTGGAAAATGCTCAAAGGCGAGGCGATTTAAATTAATACTTTTATAAACTTAAAACCGCTTGTTTAAAAGCATCACCTCGATGTTCAAAATTATCAAACATATCAAAACTTGCACAGCCAGGTGATAACACTACCGCGCCATCATCAATCATAGCTTGGGCCAAAGTTGTTGCCTCCAGCATGTTTTTAGCATGAATGGTTTGCGTATTGCAAATGCCTTGATCAAATTCTGCTGCACTTTGCCCAATAAGCACAACGCCCAAAACTTCTTTGTCTATCAGCTCAAACAACGGCGCATAATCTTCATCTTTAATGGCACCACCTGCAATTAAAACGATGTTTTTGTGCTTGCTAATAAGTGCTTTGAGCGCGGTAACGCTCGAGCGCACGTTGGTTGCTTTTGAATCGTTATAAAATTCAACGCCTTGCTTATGTGCAATCCATTCCAGGCGATGTGCCAAGCCTTTGAAGGTTTTTATGCACTCAGTCATCGCTTGCATATCCAGGCCAATTTGCTCTCCCAAAGCCAATGCTGCTAATATATTGCTAATATTATGCTCACCAATCAGTTGTATATCATCAACGCCCAGCAGTACATCATCGCCTTTTAAAAAATAACAACTTTCATGGCAAGTGACTGTGCCAAAATTTTGGCTAGATTTTGGTATTTCTAGCCCGAAATGAACGGCAGAAGCTTTTTTTGGAATGAGTGAGTCGTCAATGTTAATGACTGAATTTTGGCAATATTGATACAAGCTAAGTTTTGAGGCTTTGTAATGCTCAAAACTGGCATATCGATCTAAATGATCTGGGGTGATGTTAAGCACTACGCCTGTGAACAGTTTTAATTTTTTGGTATAGTCCAATTGATAGCTAGATAATTCAAGCACATAAAGCTCAATATCATCATGCAAACAATCAAGTGCTGGCTTGCCGATGTTGCCGCCAATGGCGACTTTTTTGCCGCTTGCGCGCGCCATCGTGCCGAGTAATTGAGTCACGGTTGATTTGCCATTAGTGCCGGTAATACCAACCACAGGCGCCTGGGCATATCTTGAAAACAGCTCAATATCACTGGTGATTTCAATGTCTTTTTCGCGTGCCCAGGCTACAATTTGTTCATTTTGAGCAATACCCGGAGAGATGAATATCTCATCAACTTCATCGAGTAATGAAAGCTGCCAAACACCTGTTGATACTTCAATCAGTGGAAAATTTGCAGAAAATTCTGGCAATAAAGTTGGCTTTTGACGTGAATCAGCCACTTTGAAATCAGCGCCCTGCTGAGCCAAAAACTGAGCAATGGAAAAGCCTGTTATGCCTAAACCTAAAACCAACTTCATGTTATGATTTTGTTTTTAGGTTTGTAAAATAGCGTGTTTTGATGATGGTCCATAATAGTGCAAAGATCTTTTATTAGTATAAAATAAAGACATTTTACACCTATTCATTCCGAGGAATAAACCATGCATACAAGCACTAAAACCCAAACTCAAAGTATTATTATTAGCGGCGTGCTAAAAAGCACCTACCAATTACTATCAGCAACCTTAGTTTTTAGCGGACTAATGGCGTATTTATCCTTGTCTCTTAATCTGCCACATTTTGGCTTATTGATCACTTTAGGCGGTTATTTCGGTTTGCTGTTTTTAGTCAACAAGCTTAAAAATTCTGCTGGTGGATTACTGGCAGTTTTTGCACTAACCGGTTTTATGGGGCTTACTCTAGGGCCAATTATCGGTAGTTATATTAGCGGTTTTTCAAATGGCGCTGAGCTGGTTGCCATGGCAATGACAGGAACTGGCATTATTTTTCTATCTTTGTCTTTTTATGCTATTACCTCAGGCAAAGATTTTAGCTTTATGTCTGGCTTCTTAACAGCCGGCATTATTGTGGCATTTTTAGCGGGCATCGGCGCTTATTTCTTTGCAATACCGGCGCTATCATTGGCAGTATCAGCGGCGTTTATTTTATTAATGAGCGGCTTGATTTTATTTCAAACTTCAAGCATTATCCATGGCGGTGAAACCAACTATATCATGGCAACGGTTACTTTATTTTTATCCATCTATAACTTATTTTTAAGTTTGTTGCACTTGTTAGGCGTTTTTTCTGGCGAAGACTAATCATTTTTATTAAAAAAAATGATAGACAAACAGGGTTATCGAGCTAATGTTGGCATTGTTATTACCAATGACAAACAGCAGGTATTACTAGCCAAACGCTACAAGCAAGATTCTTGGCAACTGCCTCAAGGCGGCATTGACAAAGGCGAAAGCGATCTAGAAGCTCTTTTTCGAGAGCTTAACGAAGAAATTGGCCTTACAGAACAAGACGTTAACGTGATTGCAAAAACCCCAAAATGGCTACGTTACGACTTACCCGATTATCACATTAGGCGCACGCAAAAGCCTATTTGCGTGGGGCAAAAACAAGTTTGGTTTTTATTGCGCCTTACTTCTGCTGAAAGCAATATTAAGCTAGATACCCACTCAGAGGTTGAATTTGATGATTGGGCTTGGGTTGATTATTGGAATCCTATTGAGGCGGTGATTGATTTTAAAAAGCCAATCTACGAAGATATGCTTAAAGCCTTAGCGCCGGTTTTATTCAACAATCAACACGAAATTCCAACTTGCTATTCGCGCCCTCTTAAATGTAGCGCAATTGTTTTAAACAAAAGCAAATAAACCCCTATAAATAGCGCCATGCTATTGGTATAATTTAAAGTTATTAGGTATTTTTAAAGGTTTAATAACGTGAATATTGGAATTTTAGGGTTGGGCACTGTTGGCGGCGGCGTTGTCAATGTTTTAGGTAAAAATGAAAGTGAGATTTTTGCGCGAACTGGCGAAAAAATTAACATCACTCACGCAGCGGTTAGAAACATTTCTGAGCCAAGAATTTGCGATGATGGCAACATTAACATCACTCAAGATGCGTTTGAAGTGGTTAACAATACTGATATTGATGTTATTTTAGAGCTCATTGGCGGCACCACCATCGCCAAAGATTTGGTGATTGCCGCAATCAATAACAACAAACACGTAATTACCGCCAACAAAGCGCTGATTGCTACACATGGCAATGAGTTATTAGCCTTAGCCCAAGAAAAAAATGTGCACTTATTGTTTGAAGCGGCTGTTGCTGGCGGCATTCCTATTTTAAAATCCTTAGAACAAGGCCTCAGTGCCAACAAAATTGAGCTGGTTGCTGGCATTATCAACGGCACAGGCAATTTTATCTTAACTGAAATGCGCGATAAAGGACGAAATTTTGCTGACGTTTTAAAAGAAGCGCAAGATTTAGGCTATGCGGAAGCTGATCCAACTTTTGATGTTGAAGGCATTGACGCGGCGCACAAACTTGCCATTCTAGCCTCAATTGCTTACGGCTGCGAGTTGCAAATGAACCAAGTTTCCACCGAAGGCATTAGCCAAATTAGTGGTGAAGATGTGGCTTTTGCGACCGAATTCAATTACTCAATCAAACACCTGGGTATTGCCAAAAAAATTAATGGCGAATTGCAAATGCGCGTGCACCCAACTTTAATACCAAAAACACAATTATTAGCCAATGTTGACGGCGTTATGAATGCGGTATTGGTCCAAGGTAATGCTGTGGGTCCAACGCTTTATTATGGTGCTGGGGCTGGCGATGAAGCCACTGCAAGCGCTGTTATTGCAGATTTAGTAGACATCATTAAAGGCACGGTTAGCCATGATATATTTGGCTGGAAAAATTTAATAAAAATCCCAAATTGTAAGTCTGATGACATTGAAAGTGTTTTTTACTTACGTCTTTTAGTAGCAGATAAACCAGGCGTATTGGCTGACATTACCGCCATACTTTCCAAGCACAACATTAGCGTTGAATCGGTCATACAAAAACAAATTGATCAACAAAACAACGCGCACATTGCCATAATTACTAACCGCGTTAAAACTGCTGATTTAAAAACTGCAATAACGCAAATTCAAGACCATGAATTCATCCAAGAAAGCGTAAAAATTATTCATGTCGAAAACCTTAATTAAAATAAAGGAAAAAATATAATGAGATACACTGGCCTAATTGAAAACTACCGTGACAGACTTCCTGTTGATGACTCAACCAAACTAATCAGCCTTGGCGAAGGTAATACGCCTTTAATTAAGCTGGAAAACATTCCTGCCCTACTGCGTAAAAATGTTGATATTTATGTTAAATACGAAGGTTTAAATCCCACTGGATCATTTAAAGATCGGGGCATGACCATGGCGGTTACCAAAGCGGTCGAAGCAGGCTCTAAGGCCATTATTTGCGCTTCTACTGGTAATACTTCTGCTTCGGCCGCCGCTTATGCTGCCAGAGCTGGAATCAAGGCATTTGTCATTATT
This sequence comes from Gammaproteobacteria bacterium, assembly GCA_965222625.1. GTDB lineage: Bacteria > Pseudomonadota > Gammaproteobacteria > PS1 > Pseudothioglobaceae > Thioglobus_A. Next base: position 934,658 of record OZ244962.1, read on the forward strand.
CCAGAAGGCAAAATCGCCCTGGGTAAGCTCGCTCAAGCCATGATTCATGGCGCAGTTATTATTCAAATTAAAGGCAACTTTGACGACGGCATGCGCCTGGTTAAAGAAGTGGCGGATCATGCGCCCGTTGCCATTGTTAATTCTATCAATCCTCACCGCCTGCAAGGTCAAAAAACCGCCGCATTTGAAATCATTGAAGCGCTCGGCGATGCACCTGATTATCACTGCCTTCCAGTTGGTAATGCGGGCAATATATCCGCCCATTGGATAGGTTACAAAGAATATTTTGAAGACAAAAAAGCAGCCAAAAAACCAAAAATGGTTGGCTATCAAGCAGCTGGCGCCGCGCCTTTTGTTAAAGGTGCAATGGTCGATAATCCAGAAACCATTGCCACAGCTATTCGTATTGGTCACCCTCAAAGTTGGGATTTAGCGCTTAAAGTTGAAAGTGAATCTAAAGGCTGGTTTGACGCACTAACCGATACTGAAATCCTCGCAGCGCAAAAATTACTCACCGAACAAGAAGGTATTTTTTGTGAACCTGCATCAGCTACCTCGCTGGCCGGCGCAATGCGTGACATTAAAAATGGCAAAATCCCTGAAGGCTCAACCATCGTTTGCACGCTCACGGGCCACGGCCTCAAAGACCCTGATACTGCTATTTCTCAATGTGATAATGAAATGATTTCAATCAATCCATTAATGGAGGAAGTGCGCGATGCAATTCTTAAAAATATGTAAATTTAGCCTATTATTAGCGCTTCCTACGCTAATCTTTGCAAAAAGCATTTATTTGGTTGAGATGGCGCCTCGCGGCATTATTTTTTCTGACACAAGCACCAATACAGCTCAATTTTTAGAGCCAAGATTGTGTATTGATGACCATTGCCTGTTTATAGAAAAAAGAGAATTAGATTTGCTCAATATTGACTTAGGCGACAATGAAGATGAAATATTCGCCAATTTAAATAAAATGAGTGAATTTGACAAAGATTGGCTATCTATGAGATTACGCAATTTACATAGACAAGAAATATGAAAACCTACCAGGGTATCGAATCTACCATTGGCAATACGCCTTTAATTAAACTGCAAAGACTCAACCCAAACCCCTCTAATACCATTTTATTAAAACTCGAGGGTAATAATCCAGCAGGTTCGGTTAAAGACCGCGCTGCTTTTAATATGATTACTCAAGCGCAGTTGCGCGGCGAAATCAAACCGGGCGACACCCTAATTGAAGCCACCAGCGGCAATACTGGCATTGCACTAGCGATGGTTGCTGCCATTAAAGGTTATAAAATGTTATTAATCATGCCAGAAAATCTCTCACAAGAGCGCCGCGATGCGATGGGCGCTTATGGCGCAGAATTATTACTTGTTACTGAGCAAGCAGGCATGGAAGGTGCGCGCGATTTGGCCGACAAATTAGTAGCAGATGGCAAAGGTTTGCAGTTAGATCAATTTTCCAATGAAGATAATTCAGGCGCTCATATTAACGCCACAGCGCAAGAAATCTGGCAAGATACCGATGGCGAAATAACGCATTTTGTATCAGCTATGGGTACAACGGGCACCATTATGGGCGTTTCTAAAACACTCAAAGAGCACAATAAAGACGTTCAAATTATTGGCGTTCAACCCGAAGATGGCGCAAAAATTGCCGGCATTCGGCGCTGGCCAAAAGCCTACCTACCTAAAATTTTTAACGCTTCAAGGGTTGATTCAATGATGGACATATCACAAGTTATGGCCGAACAAACCACCCGAGATTTAGCCACTAAAGAAGGGATTTTTGCTGGCGTTTCTAGTGGCGGTGCTGTGTTTGCTGCGCTTGAATTGTCAAAAACCATTAATAACGCTGTGATTGTTACCATTGTTTGTGACCGCGGCGATCGCTACCTTTCAACGGGTTTATTCAAATCTAAATAACTTGTGCGCAGATATATCTCGCATCAATTTCCAAACGAACTAAAAACCTATGTTGCGTTAATATTAGCCAGCTTGATAACCGTTATTACCATTGATTTTTTTCTTTATTCAAGTGATTATGCTCAGCATTTATTCAAACAATTAATCGCATCGAGGCCAGTATTAAGTTTCGCCATTACGCCAATTAGTTTTGTATTGATTGTCTATATCGCCAAATATTTTTGTCATTACGTGCAAGGTAGCGGCATTCCGCAACTTATTGCTGCCAATGATTCACGTAATAAAACCATTCGCGAGCAATTATTGTCTTTTAGAGTGGCCATCGGCAAGATTAGTTTTATCTTTTTAGCCATGCTGGGCGGCGCACCCATCGGCATTGAAGGGCCTAGCATTCATGTTGGCGGGTCAATTTTTTATGGTTTTAATCGACTTTTAAAATTAAAACGCAAACTATTAATCCACTCATTAATCACTATTGGCGGCAGTGCTGGCCTGATTGTGGCTTTTAATGCGCCCATCGCTGGTTTTTTGTTTGCGTATGAAGAAATCGGCAGAAAATTAAAAAAACAAGCGCTGATTTTAATTGCAATCGTTAGTGTTTTGGTTTATGTTCTAGCGGTTTTGTACCGAGGCAATGCGCCCTATCTTGCTGACATGTCTGCCCATTTAATTGATTACAGTTTTATTTGGCAACTGATTCCTTTGGCTATTATCGCCGGCGTTATGGGCGGTTTATTCTCTCGAACTGCGCTTTATTTAATCCGTAAATTTGTAAGCCACACCAGAGTTCGCGTCATTATCATTGCCGGTATTTTAGGGGCTATTGTTGCCAGTTTTAATTATTTATCCAAAGGGCAAATTGCAGGCTCTGGCCACGAGGAGGTTTTACTCATACTTGCAGGTGAATCATTAGGTCTTGAGTTTGTATTGATGAAATACTTTGCCACGCTTAGCTCACTAGCTTCCGCCATTCCAGGCGGGTTATTTATGCCCAGTATTTCTATTGGCGCCGGCATTGGCATGGAGCTTTCCCCTTACTATTCACAAATAGACTCTCAAGTAATTATTATGATGGCGATGATTGCTTATTTGAGCGCCGTGATTAGAGCGCCACTAACGGCTACTTTTGTTATTTTAGAAATGAGCATCTCATTGCACCTTTTGGTGCCTGGCTTGCTGGTTGCTTTTATTGCTAATTGGGTGAGTAAACAGGTATTCACTCAGCCAATTTATGAAGCTTTGGCTGAAAGCTACTTACATTTAACTCAATATCGAAACTAAGCTGTTAAAACGGCTTAACCACTACCAAAACAACAATTGCTACTAAAATTAATACCGGGAACTCGTTAAACCAACGATAAAACACATCACTTCGCGTATTGTTATTTTGTTTAAAAACTTGCACCAAATGCCCGCAATAAAAGTGATAAGCGATTAATATCATCACCAAGGCTAGCTTGGCATACAGCCAATATTGGGTTTTATAAAATTCCCAAGTATCAATCATTAGCCACGCGCCCAATACAACTGCAAGCACCATACTCGGCATCATAATGCCAAGGTACAACTTGCGCTGCATAACTTTAAAGCGCTCATTGCTGATTTTGTCTTGGCTCATTGCATGATAAACAAACAAACGCGGCAAGTAAAACAGCGCTGCAAACCAAGTAATAACGCTGATAATGTGAAAAGCTTTAATCCATAACATAGTGTTTTTTCTCTTGAAAACTACTAACTATTATAATTAAACCATTTACATAATGATGCGTCATTGTATAAAGGTCTCATAGTAAAATAAAATCTAATTTTTGTTAACTTTACTGCAATTGAAGCAATATCGAGAAATCCCTTATAACTACACCTCATTTTCTGACAAGGAAATTGTGCGTCGATTTTTGGGACCTGAGGCTTGGGATTTATTAGAATCTTTACGCACTGACCGCAATACAGGTCGTAGTGCTCGAATGTTGTTTGAAGTATTGGGCGATATGTGGGTGGTGGATCGAAATCCTTATCTGCAAGAAGATCTGATTAAAAATCAGCGCCGCTGGAAATCACTCATTGAAGCGCTCAACTCTCGTCTTGATTTAATCCGCAATCGCGCTGATGATAATGAAAAAGTGCTTGATTTACTCCGCAGTGCTGACCTTGCAGTTGAAAAATTTGAGCGCTGTTTGAGTGATTTTAAACGCCATAAAAGTCGCATTAAAAAAGCCCTATTAAAAGTCACGCATAATAACAACATTCGCTTTGATGCGCTCTCGCGCTCATCTCATGCAACTGATGCAACCGATTGGCGCGTGGAATACCCGCAAGTAGTCATAACACCTGACAGCGAATTTGAAATTGCAGCCCTTGTTAAAACTTGTATTAAACTGGGCTTAACGATTATTGTGCGCGGCGGCGGCACGGGTTACACGGGCGGCGCGATTCCGCTGCACGCACAAACAGCTGTTATCAATACTGAAAAAATGAGTTTTATTGGCAACGTTAATCATGCCAATGGCATTCATAGCGTTAATGTTGGTGCAGGGGTTATTACTAAGCGCGTTAGCGAATTAGCTAGCAAGCATAATTTAGTTTTTGCGGTTGATCCAACCTCGCAAGATGCTTGCACCATTGGCGGTAATGTTGCCATGAACGCTGGCGGTAAAAAAGCCCTTAGATGGGGCACAACCATCGACAACTTACTCTCTTGGAAAATGGTCATGCCTGATGGCTCTTGGCTAAGGGTTGAGCGCTTGGATCACAATCAAGATAAAATTCAATTACTCAAATCTGTTAGCTTTAAAATTTACACACTTAAAGACGATGCAAAAACCATTGTCAGCAGTCGAGTGCTTGAGATTGATGCAAAAAACATGCGTAAAAGCGGCTTGGGTAAAGACGTAACTAACAAATTTCTTGATGGGCTGCCTGGCATTCAAAAAGAAGGTTGTGACGGTTTTATTACCTCGGCTGAATTTATTTTGCACCAACCTCTAAAATACATCAATACGCTTTGTTTGGAATTTTTTGGTCATGATTTAAAAGCAGCTGTCTCTACTATTGTTGATATTAAAAGTCTGGTTGATAACGCCGCAGAAGTTGATTTAGTAGGCATGGAACATCTCGATGCGCGCTATATTAAAGCCGTTAGCTACACCACTAAAGCCAATAAATCGCAGCTGCCAAAAATGGTGCTATTAATAGACATCTCAAGCCAAAAGCAATCTGAACTCGACCAATCTATTGAGCAAATCAAAGCAATTACCCTTAATAAAGAAGGCGAATGTTTTGTTGCTAAAGCCACTAAAAAAAGGCAAATTTTTTGGAAAGACAGAGCCAATACAGCCGCCATTGCTGCGCATACCAATGCTTTTAAAATCAATGAAGATGTGGTTATTCCGCTTGATAAATTAGCCGACTATAACGACGGCATTGAATTTATTAACATTCGTTTATCGATTGAAAACAAACTTGCCACGCTGGCTGATGTTCGCAGCTACCTGAGCAATATTCAAGCCAAAACACAACTGATTAAAGACAAAACAGCGGCTGCACTTGAATTACTTGAAGATATTAACGCGCAATGGCAAGCTATTTTGGCGCGCTTAGATGATCCAGAATTATTCAGACAAGTACAAACGGCCAAGCGCGTTATTTCGTATATGAATGAATTTGCTCATCCGCTTAATAATCTACTAATGGGTGATGTATTTACCCAAATGCGTAGTGATATTAAACAAATTCATCAAAAGCACCGCAACCTGCGCCTGTTTGTTGCTACTCATATGCACGCAGGTGATGGCAATGTTCATACCAATATTCCTGTGCATTCTCACAACATTCAGATGCTTAAAAAAGCTGAATCTGTGGTGGATGAAATTATGACGCTGGCCTCCAATTTGGGCGGCGTTATTTCAGGTGAGCACGGCATTGGTCTGACTAAATACCAATATTTATCTGCTGAGTTTAAACAAGAATTTGAACAATACAAAACTAAAATTGATCCAAACAATCACTTTAACAAAGGCAAATTGATGCCGGGTAGTGGTCTAAATGGCGCATTTACCCCATCATTACACCTAGTCAAACAAGAAGCTTTAATTCTTGAAAGTAGTGAAATTGGCGAAATTAACGACATGGTTAAATCTTGTTTGCGCTGCGGTAAATGTAAAGACGTCTGCACAACTCACGTGCCAGAAGCCAATCTTTTATATTCTCCACGAGATAAAATCATTGGTACTAACCTTATTTTAGAAGCCTTTTTGTATGAGGAGCAAACTCGGCGCGGCATCTCGCTCAATCATTTTGTTGAACTAGACGACATTGCCGATCATTGCACCATTTGCCATCGCTGCGAAAAACCTTGCCCGGTTGACATCGACTTTGGCGACGTTTCTATTAAGATGAAATCAATCTTAATCAAACAAAACAAACGCCGCACCAATATTGCTGCAAAAATGTCAATGGCTTATTTGAATGCAACCAGCCCTTGGAAAATCAAACTGGCAAAAAAACTATTAATCGATGTTGGTTACAAAGCTCAAAATATTGCCGCTAGATTGGCGCAACCTTTTTTAAACAAGCAGCCTAATAAAACGGTTGGCAAGCCCAGCATGATGATTGAGCTGACTACCCTACTTGACAAGCCTTTGCCAATGGATACTGGCCTCAAGCCAATGCGCGAGTTATTAGGCATTCATGAAACCGATAGCGTGCCCATTTTGGCGCATCCAGAAAAATCTAATATTGACTCACCCAGCGTATTTTATTTTCCTGGTTGCGGCTCAGAGCGTCTTTATTCTCAAATTGGTTTGGCAACTGTTGCTCTGCTTTATCATCAAGGCGTTAAAGTTGTATTGCCGCCCAGTTATTTATGTTGCGGATACCCTCAGCGAGCGGGCGGCGATGAGGCTAAAGCTACCGCTATTTCAACCGACAATCGCGTATTGTTCCACCGCATCGCCAATACGCTCAACTATCTTGACATCAAGCACGTACTAACCTCATGCGGCACCTGCATTGACCAGCTCATGACTTATGAACTCGGCGATATATTTAAAGATTCTAATTTGGTTGATATTCATGAATACTTGCTTGATCAAAATGTCACCTTAGAGGCCACTGGCGAGCAATATTTATATCATGCGCCCTGCCACGACCCAATTAAATCAGATGAATCTAACAATGTCATCTCTAAAATTGTTAATAGCGAAGTAATTAGCAATGATCGCTGTTGCGGCGAAGCGGGTACATTTGCCGTTGCCCGGCCTGATATTGCCAAGCAAGCTAAATTTAGAAAAGAGCGCGAAATCAAAAAAGACATTGCTTTAATAACCAAAACTGACAAGCCTATTAAAATGCTCACCACCTGTCCGGCGTGCAGACAAGGTTTGGCGCGCTATCAACACACAACCAACATCGAGCCAATTTATCCAATCGAGCTGATTGCTGAACAAAAATTGGGCGAAAATTGGCAAAAAGACTTTATAAAATCAGTCAATATTGAAAAAGTATTACTCTAAGGGGTTTGTTTAAAGCGTTTTAGCACTCACATATACCCACGCCTTTTTGCCTGATTTAAATTGCCCTAATACGCGCTGATACGCATCCACTTCATACTTATCTGAGCGCGCCAATTCTTGCTGGGTAATTTTAAATACCATCCCCTTAATTTCAGCGCTTTTATCTGCACTTAAAACCGCAATTGGATGGTGGGTTTTACCGCTCAACAATACCACCTGCGCATCTTCAATTTCCACCATTTCTAATTGATAACCCAAAAGCACATCTACAAAACCTTCTAGTTCTCGCCCAAAAGTTTCAAGCTGCACTTCTGCATTTTGCAGTGTGCCATAAGAAAAAAGAGGCTCAGTTGTGTTCATAATTTTTTTTGTTTATACGTTAAAAAGCCCCCACAAGGAGGGCTTTGGTCGCTATAAAAAGCGGAGCCTACGAAAAATAAATTTCATTGGTATGAAAAGCAAAATTCTTAAGCGATAGTCGGTTACAATCAGACTTTATTATAACTATAAAAACGCTATAGCACTGTATTTTTTCAAAAAAAAATGCTAAATACAATTCCTCGTATTTAGCATTAAAAATTTGCACTGATTTTTTCGACTATCGCTTATGCAAATCAAAACTACTACTATGGTATAGCAAAATTTAAATAATTCAACCGTATCGATGTAGTGATGTCCATTATAACATATGCATAGTAGTATAAAATTATTTTTATTTGTAGTATAATTTAAGCCATGAAATATTTAAAAGAAATATTAGAGTTTGCAACAGAGAATGAAACCATTAAAAAATGGGTATGGACATCCTTATTTATTTTGCTTTTATATGTTGTAAGTTTATTTAACTAAAATGAGGAGAGAAAATGAATAAAAAAGTATTAGGTTTGGATTTAGGTAGTAACTCAATCGGCTGGGCGCTGATGAACGAAACAGATGGCGAAGTCAATCAAATTATAGATTTAGGGTCAAGAATATTTATCAAAGCAGTTGAGGAAAAAGTGCCCACACCCAAAAACCAAAAACGCCGAAATATGCGTCTTGGTCGCAGAGTATTGCAACGCCGAGCAAGGCGCAAGCAAAGAATGACTAATTATTTAATTTCATTAGGCTTACTGCCTCAAGAGTTAAGTAATAATTTTGGACAAGAAAAATTACTGAATGAGTTGGGGGATCCTTACGAACTACGAACCAAAGGTTTAGACGAGCAATTAACCCCTCATCAATTCGGCAGGGTTTTATTACATTTTGTCGCCAGGCGCGGGTTTTTATCCAGCAAAAAGCAAGTAGCAGGCGATTTGGTCGATGACCCAGACACACAAACCTACCTATCAACACTTGACAATAAACAAACCAAGGATGAAGAAGGGCAATTTAAAGCTGACATTAGCCAGGTTTATCAAGCAATTAAAGACAATCACGCCAGAACGCTAGGCGAATATTTGTTTAATCTTAAAGTTGGTAAGGTTAAGCGCAATCGCTATCATGATGGCGGGCACCTGCGCACCGACAGAAGAATGTACCAAGATGAATTACAACTAATATGGGGCAAGCAACGACAATATTTCCCCGATTTACCAAAAGACTTTATGGAAAAAGACAAGGGTATTTTGGCAATTATTTTTTATCAACGCCCTTTAAAACTAAAAAAAGACAGAGTGGGTAAATGCTCATTAGAGTCAAAACATTATCGTGCTAATACTGCAAGATTAGAAGTGCAGAAATTCAGGTACCTGCAAGATATAAATAACTTGGAATATTTTGAGCGCCATAGCGAGCAATGGTTTAAATTAAGCGATGAGCAAAAAAACAAACTAAAAACCTATTTTGAACATTATTCTAAAATTACAATAACTGCACTAAAAAAAGAACTAGGCCTAGACAAGCCAACCAAAATAAACTTAGAAGCTAAAAATATAAAGGGAAATGTCACTGCTTGTGAAATTCGTGATGTCATTGGCGATATTTGGGATAAGTATTCAGATAAAGAGCAATCACAACTGTTCGAAGATTTATTTACCATTAAGAAAAAATCATCACTTAAAGCACGGTTAATTACCCATTGGGATTTTGACAAGCAAACTGCTGTTAAATTGTGTTTGGTTGAATTTGAACCAAGTCACTCTAATCATTCACTTAAAGCGATTAAAAAATTGTTGCCTTTTTTGGAACAAGGCTTTCGTTATGATGAGGCTAGAGTTAAGGCTGACTATGGTTATGAACAAACAGAAATTGAGTCGCAAGATAAACTACCAGCACCGCCTGAAACCTCTAACCCAATTGTTAACAAAGGTTTGCACGAATTGCGCCGTGTGGTTAATGCTGTTATCAAACAATACGGAAAGCCAGATATTGTACGTATTGAAATGGCGCGAGATTTGGAGATGAATACCAAACGTTATAAAGAAAATGAGTTTCGACAAAGAAAAAATCAAAAAGCCAATGAAGCTGCAACGCAAGCCTTTAGGCAAGAAACAGGCAAAAAATACCCTTCTTATGATGAAAAAATTCGCTATCGTTTATGGCAAGAACAAGATCAAAGATGCGCCTATAGTGGTGATACAATCGCCTTGGGGCAGGTTTTTTCAGCTGACTGCGAGATTGACCACATCTTGCCATTTAAGAAATCATTGGATGACAGTTACATGAATAAAGTGTTATGCTTTGAAAAGGAAAATCGCAACAAAGCAGATAGAACACCGATTGATGCGTGGGGCAATGATGAAAATAAATGGCACCAAATAACGCAGGCTATTAGTCGTTGGGATAAATCTTTAAAATCAAAAATTAGTCGCTTTTATGTGAAAGATGAAGAGCTAAAAAAGAGAGACTTTATCTCTTCTCAATTAAATGACACACGTTATATTTCCCGCCTGGCGCAAGACTATATGCACCAATTAGGCTGCAATGTAAATGTAACCAAAGGCTTTGTTGTGAGTCAAATTCGCCATCAATGGGGGTTTAATAGTTTAATTGGCGAAACAGACAAAAAAGAACGCACCGATCATCGCCATCATGCCATCGATGCTGTAGTTATTGCCAGTACCTCTAGAAGTTTATATCAACAAGCTGTTAGGCAGATTGAGCGCAATAGGTTAAAAATCCCTCAGCCGTATAATAATATTTTGCTAGAGCTGGGTGAAAAATTAAAACACATGATTGTATCGCACACGTCACAACGCAAGCTATCAGGCGGCTTGCATGAGGAAACAGGCGCAGGCTATATTGCTAAACACGGTGGTTTGGTTTATCGTAAAACACTTAGCCCAGAATTTACCATTAAAAATGCACTAAGCATTGTAGATGAGCAGGTAAAAACTCAAGTTTTGGAACATATTGAAAACCACAAAGACAGCAAAGAAGCGTTTAATGAAAAAAATCTAAAAACCTTAAGGCTAGGAAAAAACCCTATTAAACGCGCTAGGGTTTTGCAATCCGAAATCAAAACCACCAAAAGCAAAACTGCTGAAGAAGTTTTGGCAAAAACTAAATTTGGGGTTCGTGACAAATCAGGCAAAATTTTCAAATATATGTCTTACGGCAATACCCATCATGTAGAAATTATCCAACACACCAAAACTGGCAAAATCAAAGGCGAATTTACCACCATGATGCAGGCATCAAATAGAGCAAAAGGCATTAATATACCAAAACAGCCCATCGTAAAAACCAATCATGGTGAGGATTGGACATTTTTAATGGCTTTACATATTAACGATACAGTAGGTATCGAACAAAAAAATGGCGAAAGAATATTTTATCGAGTGCAAAAAATGGGTGCTATTAGTGGTAAATTAACATTAAGATTGAATACTGCATCAACTATTACCAATAAAAATGAAGAAGTGGAAGCCTCAATTAGCACTATCTTCAAGCAAAATATAATAAAGTTAAAAGTTAATGCTATTGGCGGATTATTAGATGATTAAACGCATTGTTGAGGTGTCAAACCCTAGTTACTTACATCTCAAGAATAAACAGTTATTCATTGAACAAAACCACGAAATGGCAGCGCAAATTCCAATAGAAGATATTGGTGTATTAATTCTAGAACACAGCGCTATAAGTATTACTCAGCCGCTCATTATCGAATGCCAAAAAAATAACACTGCCATTATTTTTTGTGATGAAAAACACCTACCCTATTCCACTATTTTGCCAATTTCTGAGGGCAATAACCTGCATCAAAAAATTCTAAAACAGCAAATTAATATTACCGAGCCAGTGCGTAAAAACTTATGGAAACAAGTTGTACAGCAAAAAATAAAAAATCAAGCCAACACACTTAAGCAGTTTGACAAACCTTTTATGCGTTTAGAGAAGTTGGCAACCGAAGTCAAATCAGGTGATGTAACAAATTGTGAGGGCCTAGCTGCACAATATTATTGGAAAACCCTATTTGGCAAAGATTTTGTGCGTGATCAAAATGCAGAAAATATTAATTCTGTGCTAAATTACGGTTATTCAATTATTCGTGCTATGATTGCTAGAAGTATTGTCGCCAGCGGACTACATCCTGCCATTGGCTTATTTCATCATAATCAATACAACGGCTTATGTTTAGCAGATGACTTAATGGAGCCATTTCGCCCTTGGGTGGATAGCATTGCTTATCAACTACATCAAGATGATATTAATATCAGCGTTACCAAAGAAGTTAAAATTCCTTTTTTAAATTTACTCAGTGAGAGTGTTAAATTTAAAGATAAACAAATGCCGTTAATGGTGTCTGTACATTATCTAATGGCAGATTTAAAGCGTACTTTTATAAAAGAAAGCAAGAGTCTAACTTACCCAAAAAGATAATGTTCGGAGGTTTGCAAACTATGTGGACTATCGTTTTATTTGACCTACCAACAGATGAGCTTGAAATGAAAAGGGATTATCGTTATTTTCGTAAATTTTTGCTTGAAAATGGCTTTACTATGATGCAATACTCAGTGTATATGCGCCATTCTAGTAGCGAAGAAAATGCACAAGTACAAATTAATCGAGTTAAAATTCACTTGCCGGCAGACGGCGAGGTGCGAATCATCAAAATAACTGATAAACAGTTTGGAAGAATTGAAGTTTTTTATGGAAAAAAACGCCAACCTATCGAAAAAGCACCGGAGCAACTATCATTTTTTTGACTAGAAAAAATGATAGTTGCTCTAGTATTAAAGCGTTTTAGACAATCGAATTGTAACCGACTATCGCCTAAACGCAAATCACAACGGAGCGTATGTCATCTACTGCTATCAACGATTGTAACCGACTATCGCCTAAACGCAAACGGTTCTAATTGTAATTCCGCTATTGTAACCGACTATCGCCTAAACGCAAATCACAACTTCTTGGTTAGCCATTGTAACCGAGGGTAAACGCTCAAAGAGTTCTATTGTAACCGACTATCGCCTAAACGCAAATCACAACCGAATACCGGTCTAAATCCTGATTTTAGGTATTGTAACCGACTATCGCCTAAACGCAAATCACAACTCTACCTCGTCTTTGTGGCGTACGATCTCAATTGTTGGATTGTAACCGACTATCGCCTAAACGCAAATCACAACTTTCAATGTCCAATTACTGATTTAACTCCTCAAAATTGTAACCGACTATCGCCTAAACGCAAATCACAACTGTTAACTGTGCTAAGTGAAAACACTCTTAAAATTGTAACCGACTATCGCCTAAACGCAAATCACAACTATATGGATACCTCGATTGTAACCGACTATCGCCTAAACGCAAATCACAACCTTACTCCTGAGGCTGTTGGATTGTAACCGACTATCGCCTAAACGCAAATCACAACCATCTAAAATGTCGTAGGTTATTGCGGATTGTAACCGACTATCGCCTAAACGCAAATCACAACAACATATTAAAAATTATTGTAACCGACTATCGCCTAAACGCAAATCACAACTACCAACTTAGGTTCGTGATTGTAACCGACTATCGCCTAAACGCAAATCACAACTTCTTCTAGGTCTGTATTTCATAATTAAAATTGTAACCGACTATCGCCTAAACGCAAATCACAACAACTATTTCATAGCCAATTGTAACCGACTATCGCCTAAACGCAAATCACAAACACCAGAAATTTGATATTGTAACCGACTATCGCCTAAACGCAAATCACAACTCTGACTGTGATACGGCAACCATTATAACAGATTGTAACCGACTATCGCCTAAACGCAAATCACAACCTACTTTATTAACATGTAACACTTGTTATTGTAACCGACTATCGCCTAAACGCAAATCACAACGCAGAGGGTTTAAATTAACTATTTTTTCATTGTAACCGACTATCGCCTAAACGCAAATCACAACCTTAGTCAGTAGAGTTGCTTAATTCTTATAATTGTAACCGACTATCGCCTAAACGCAAATCACAACTGTAGATACCAAACCCTTCCCAAATAAAATATTGTAACCGACTATCGCCTAAACGCAAATCACAACAATCCGAGGAACACGAGGCAAATATGCACGATTGTAACCGACTATCGCCTAAACGCAAATCACAACCAAGATAATAATGGTAACACGCCGCTTCACATTGTAACCGACTATCGCCTAAACGCAAATCACAACCGTGTAATTTAGTGCTTGTTGCGTGTTCTTATTGTAACCGACTATCGCCTAACGTGCCCTGAGCGTAGCGAGGAAATACTCTTGGGGTGCAAATCACAACTTTAATGATTTAATTATTCAGTTTGATGAAATTGTAACCGACTATCGCCTAACGTGCCCTGAGCGTAGTGAAGAAATACTCTTGGGGTGCAAATCACAATATAAAAAATTCTGCTTATTAAATTAATGGCTTTTATACACTTCTTTTCGATGAGCAATTTTAACAACAATGATGGTTAATTCTAGGTCTTGCAGTTCATACAAAATTCTATACACGCCTTGTCTAATTCGGTATTTTTCTTGCCCTGTTAATTTAATAGAATTTTCTGGTTTCGGATTTTTAACTAAAGCATTAATGCGCTCAAGAATACGCGCCACGTCTTTGTTGGGAATACTTCTTAAATCTTTGGCAACAGATTTTTTAAAAACAAGCTTATATTTTGCCATGCGTCTTTAAATCATCAAGCAAGGCCTCATAACTCATTATTGACTCGGATGCTCTTTGACTAAATGCAGATATATCTTCCTGATCTTCTTTGAGCGCATAGCGTATAGCTTGATTTACCATTTGTGAAATGGATTGATTTGTGGTGGCAGCTTTTATCTTTAAGGCCTGATGCAAATCCTTTTCAAAATACACGGTTGATCTTTTTGATAAGTGGCTCATTTGCTTTAATTGTATGATTTAGTAAATAAAAACATTATAACATCACAACGTTATTTAAATAAAAATTCTCACATAACTAAAAAATAGGCTATTTTTTAGCGCCAACCGTTAAAACAATCAGTTTGTCTGTATCAATAAGTTTTGCAAAGGCTTTTTGCACGGTTTGTGCATCGATTGTTTTGATTTTATTTACAAAATCACTTAAAAAAGTTAGCGGTAAATCATAAAAACCAATAATGGATAAATAAGTGAGAATGTTGGCATTACTCGCGGTTTCTAGGGCGAATCCGCCAATGATATTATCTTTGCCATCTTGTAGTTTTTGGGCGTCAATATTACTGTTTACAAAATTTTTGAGCGTGGTTAAAGCAATGTTTTTAGCTTGATCAGCTTGGGTATTTTTGGTTTGTAGTTTGATCAAAAAATAACCGTTAGATTTCATTTTAGTAAAGCGGCTAGAAGTCGAATAAGCCAAGCCTTTTTTCTCACGAATCTCATTTGTTAAAATAGAGCTAAGCCCGCTACCGCCTAAAATATGATTGCCTAAATATAAAGCGTAATAATCGATATGATCACGATTCATGCCGGTTTGTCCAATCAGCAGGTGTGTTTGTTTTGAGGGAAATTCAATATGCTGATTAATCGCGCTTTTTAAAGGCGTAACCGCAGGATTGTCAGCTGGCTTTTTGCCCATATTGAGCCCATAAGAAATTTGTCTAGCAATCTGTTTGGCCTGAAGTCGGCTAATATCGCCCACCAGCGCGATGGTTAAGTTTTTAGCAACATAGTATTTTTTATAATGATTTTTAAGATCGTTTAAATGAATATTGGCCAGGCTTTCTTTTGAGCCAATTTTGCTGTGTGCGTAAGCATGATCGGCAAATACCAGCTCATTAAAAGCTTTAGCTGCAATGCTAGCTGGCGATTGTTTGCTGGCCTGAAGCGCTCTGAGTGTTTGTTTTTTTTCGCGGCTTAAATAGGCTTGCTGATAATCAACCTGAGAGACAACTTGGGTAAAAATCGCCAGTGATTGTTTTAAAATATCTGCGCGCGACAAACTTCGCATCGAAACAATAGCCATATCCTTAAGTGAGTTGGTTGAAAATTCACTACCTAAAGACTCAAATCGATTGATAATTTGCTCTTCTGAAAGGTTTTTGGTTGCTGTACCAATTAAGCTGTTGGTAAGTGTGGCAAGACCATGTTGTTCGCCATCTCTAGAGCTTGCAGCGTCAAAGTTAAGCGCAATATCAAGCATTGGCAAGCCTTGGGTTTGGGTAAATAAAACCTTGGCGCCTTCTGGCGTGCGCCACTGCTCGATGCTGATGGCTGCCTGAATATTAATTGACACCATCAATAACAAAACAGCTATTTTCATTTGATCTCCTGCGGCAATAACTCTACTGAATTTGACTGATTAAAATCAAGATATTGTTTGGCAATGGCTGATAATTCCTGCGCCTTAATTTCATTCATTTTATCCACGTAATTAAATAGTTTATCAATGCCCAGTCCAACTGTTTCTAACATACCTAAATAGTAAGCCTGCGTATGGATTAAGTCTTGTTCAAAAACAAAACTGGATTCAAGCTGGGCTTTAATGCGTTTTAATTTTTGCTCGATTAACTGAGGATTGTCAATCAATCTTTGCACTTGAGCTTGTATTGCGCTAACCAGCGTTTGATTTTCAACGCCGGCAGCGGGCACAAAGCTAATCATGAGAAGTGTGTCATATTTATCATACAAACGATAACTAACATGCATACTAGAGGCAATTTGACGATTGCGAACCAGCGTTTTGGATAGCTCGTTATCCAAGATATAAGCCAACATTTCTAATTGATAAGCCTGAGTCTGGCGTTTGGCAGTTTTTAAACTTGGCACATGAAATGCAATGGTATAAAAAGGCAGTTTTGCTTTTAATTTGAGTTTTTTTGATTGTTTTGTTTTTGCAATAGAAGGTTTTCTTTGGATGTTTTCAATGTTAGGATTAGCTCGATACGCGCCAAAATAACGCTGAGCATGTTTGATAACCGCCTGCGCATCAACATCGCCAACCACTACTAAAACGGCATTATTAGGCGCATAATAAGTTTCATACCATTGGCGCAAATCTGACAAACGATATGTCTCGATGTCCGCCTTAAAGCCAATTACTGGCGCATGATAAGCGCCCTGCTGGGCA
The DNA here is from genome assembly GCA_965222625.1 of Gammaproteobacteria bacterium. Lineage (GTDB taxonomy): Bacteria > Pseudomonadota > Gammaproteobacteria > PS1 > Pseudothioglobaceae > Thioglobus_A. The sequence goes on from OZ244962.1 coordinate 951,582, forward strand.
AAAGATATAAGGCGCAGGTTTTCATAAACTTTAGCGTTAGGATTGTCTTCTACGCGCATGCGTCGCTCTTCAATCACCACTTGCCTTTCTTTTTCTAATTCGGCCGTGGAAAAGGTTAGGTTGCGCATCCGATCAGCTTCCATCTTAATGGCCAATTCAAGTTTTGAGTTGTGCATTTTTTGATAATAAGCGGTGTAATCTTTAGAGGTAAAAGCATTATCAACACCGCCATTTTTGGCAATAATACGCGAAAATTCCCCCGCCTTATAGGCTCGAGTGCCTTTAAACATCATATGTTCAAGCATGTGCGATATGCCTGTATGCGGCCTAGATTCATCGCTGGCGCCCACGCCATACCAAAGCTGAGAAATAAACACCGGCGCTCGTTTGTCAACTTTAACAATAATCTTTAAACCATTATCAAGCGTCTTGGTGCTAATGTTTGCATGGCTGGGCAATTTTGCAAAAGCCAAACCTTGCATTAATAAAACAATACAGGCAATTAATTTAACCATTTTTTCCAATTAATCCTAAAACCAAGTAATAATAAAGTAATCAAAGCATAAATCATTGGCTCAATATCCATGGATGATTTTGCTTGCCAATAAAAATGTACAACAATTAATGGTGCAATCAAATAAATTGATCGGTGTAATTTTTTCCAGCGCTTGCCTAAGCGGCGCACCATTTTATTGGTGGAGGTAATTGCCAGTAAAAATAACAAAATAAAGCCGCTAAAACCAATGGTTACATACGGCCGTTTGAGGACATCTTCAAATATAAATTGGAACTCAAAACTTTGGTCGATTAAATAAATGCTCAGATGCAGGCAGGCATAAAAAAAACTAAAAACGCCAATCATTCGCCGGTATCTAATCAAAGAAAAAGGCAGGATTTTATTGAGCGGCGTGATTAATAAACTCAACAATAAAAATCGAAACGCCCATTGCCCTGTCGGGTTGGTAATTTCTTCAATAGGATCAATTAAATAACCTGAAAGTGCTTCAAACAATAATATTAAAAAAGGCGTTAAAAGTAGTACAAACAGTAACGGCTTTTGCCAAAAATTTGCCATAAAATTAGAAATTTTTGACTAAATCAAGTCCTGTGTACAAATGTGCTACTTCATCGCCATAACCGTTAAACAGTTCGGTTTTGCGCTTTTTTGGCGAGAAAAAGCTACCCTTGCCAATTACGCGCTCGCGCGCTTGAGACCAGCGCGGGTGATCGACTTCTGGGTTAACATTGGCATAAAATCCATATTCGCTTGCTGCTTGATCTTGCCAAGTATTAATGGGCATGGTTTCTTGAAAATGAATTGATACAATCGATTTGATATTTTTAAAGCCGTATTTCCAAGGCACTACCAAACGTAGCGGTGCGCCATTTTGATTTGGCAAAGTCTTGCCGTACAAGCCCACTGCCAAAAAACTCAGGGGATTCATCGCCTCAGCAATGGTTAGCGCTTCGATATAAGGCCAATTTAAAGTGGCACGTTTTTGCCCAGGCATTTGCTCTTTATCCATCAAGGTTTTAAACACCACGTATTTTGCCTTTGAGGTTGGCTTAAAAGTTTTAAGCACGCTGGCTAACGGCACGCCCACCCAAGGAATAACCATCGACCAAGCCTCTACGCAGCGAAAACGATAAGTGCGCTCTTCTAACTGATATGGCGCAATAAAATCTTCTAAATCATAATCACCTTGCTTGGCGCATTCACCAGAAACTTTAACATGCCAAGGTTTAGGCTTTAAAGTATGGGCGTTTTTAGCAGGATCGCGCTTACCCGTACCAAATTCATAAAAATTATTGTAATTGGTGATTTCTTTAAAAGAATGTGGGGTAAGGTCTTTACCGTAATTGGTTAAGATTGTTTTGTCAGATAAATCGCCGCCATGCACACCTTCTGCTGAACTTGAAAAAGCGTTAAATGCTGCTAAACCTATACCAAAGCGTGCACTTTTTTTAATAAAACTACGACGATTAAGATAGTGAGATTCGTCAGTTATATAATGCTCGGTAATTTTTTTCATTACTTTAATGACCTTGTTTTTCATAAGAAAGTTGTTTTTTATTATACGGCGTCAAAGTTTCAAAGTTTCATCTTAATAAAAAAATAAAATAGTAAAATAAACAGACATAAAAACATCATCACCTTTACTATGTTTAATTTTTTCAAAAAAAATCAGCCTAAAGTGCAAACGCCAAAAACATCAATTCCATTAAAGCAGCGCCTAGCTAAATCTAGGCAGCAGCTTGGCGCGGGATTGTCATCCTTGCTATTGGGTCAAAAAAATATTGATGATGATTTGCTTGACGAGCTTGAAATGTTGTTAATTGCAGCTGATATTGGCATCAACACCACAGATAAAGTTTTAGAGTCGGTACGCAAAAATGCCTCACGCAAAACTTTGAAAAATTCGCAAGAGGTGTATGAATTTCTAAAACAAGAATTGGCAAAACTTTTAATACAAGACAATCAGCTTAATACTAACATTAACGAAACCTACGTGATATTAGTCGTTGGTGTGAATGGTGCTGGCAAAACCACCACCATTGGCAAGCTGGCCAAGCGCTTTCAATCTCAAGGAAAATCAGTCATGCTTGCAGCGGGTGATACGTTTCGCGCTGCTGCCGTAGAACAACTTAAAGTTTGGGGTCAAAGAAATGAAATAGCCGTTGTTGCGCAAACAACCGGCTCTGATTCGGCTTCGGTTATTTTTGACGCTTATCAATCAGCACAAGCTAAAAATATTGATATTTTAATCGCGGATACTGCTGGAAGACTGCATACCCAAGGTAATTTAATGCAAGAGCTAGAAAAAATAAAACGCGTCATTAATAAGCAAAATGACGCCGCGCCGCATGAGGTAATGCTGGTGATTGATGGCAGCTCTGGTCAAAACGGCGTTATCCAAGCAAAAGAATTTAATAAAGCCGTCAAACTTACTGGTTTGAGCGTTACCAAACTTGATGGTACAGCCAAGGGTGGCGTACTTTTTGCCATTTCTGATGAGCTTAAATTGCCCATTCGCTTTATTGGTGTTGGTGAAGGTATTGACGACCTTAAAGAATTCGATAGTAAAGCATTTATTGAAGCTTTATTTGATTAAAAAAGCCTTAGGACGACTTTAAAAATCCAGGGTAATTTATAAAATATAGGTCTTTATATGACTAAAATACTCAGTTGTTATTCTTCTGTATAACTGATATGATTACTTGTTAATAGTGATAATTGCTATTAACTATACATATTAGGGGGTTTATGTTTAACAAATTTATGGCACTATTGTTGGGCGTTTTTTTAGCGCTGCCAACCTTTGCAGAAACCGAATTATTTGACCAGCATTTTAATGACTATTCAGAAAATCTGAGTGATGCTGAAGATGCTAAAAAAGACGGGGTGTTTGTTTTTTTCTTTATGGATGACTGTCCTTTTTGTCAAAAAATGGAACGTCAAGTGCTCAATCAAGACGCGGTTGTTAAGTATTTCAAATCTCACTTTTTAAACTACAAAATTAACGTTGAATCAGACTTGGAATTGGTTGATTTTGATGGTAATAACACCATTGAAAGAGTGTTTGCCAAAAAACATAATCGGATTGGCGCAACACCTGTACTGGCCTTTTTTGATCTACAGGGAAATCGGGTTGTTAGACGCACAGGTTTTGTCAATCAGCAAGAATTTTTGTTACTCGGAAAGTACATGGTGGAAAAAGCCTACTTAGAAGAAAACTTTGTTCGCTACAAGCGTAAACACAGATGAGATTTTTCATCTTTCTGGCGCTATTTTTTTCCAGTGCAATTTGGGCACAGAGCTTGCCCAATCCATTGTCATTAGCTGACGTACTAGAGCTTTCTAAACAGCGTAACTTTTCTGAGCAACAGCAGCAGCTTAATGTAGATACGCAAAAAATAGCACTTGACGATTGGAAAAGTCAGTACGACATTCAAGCGACGCTCGACTTAGAGCTTGCCAGTCGCAACAGTTATCAAGCAAATACCGACAACTCACATGCGTTTATTTATCTTAAAAAAACGCTTTACGATCAAACCCTTGAAATTGGAAAAGATGCTCAACTAAGTAACGTTAATGACGCACTGCTATATTTTGAACAATTACAATATGACAAAACCATTGATGTTATGCGCGGGTTTTTTGATGTTGTTCTGGCAGATATGAACTATCAAACTTCATTGGAAATACTCGCTGTAGCGGCTGTCAAAGAGGAGCAAGTTAAAGACGACTATGATATACAAAACGCTTCAGAAGTAGATTTATTAGAAAAACAAACTACCACCCAGCTAAGCCAAATACAACGCATTAAAGCTGAATCTAAGCAAATTCAAACTAGGTCTGAATTGGCGCAGCTGCTTAATATTAGCTACGAAAATCGCCCCGATGATGTCATTAGACCCGCTTATAAAACTCTTTTCACTAAAAAACTTTTGGAGTTTGAACACTACCAGCAGCGACTTACCAACAATCCAAAACTCAAACAACTCAACCAAGCCTTATTGGCCACTAATAACCAAATAGCACAAGAAAAAAACAACTTAGGCATGGTTATTAGCTCAAATGCAAGGCTTGGAGAGCAGGCTTACCAACGCAATAAAAATGGAAAATGGCGTATAGGGCTTAATTTATCTATCCCATTTGGCGATGATGCAGAACAGGATAATAAAATATCTCAATTACAAATTCAGGCCAAACAAAAGCGCATTAGCATTCAGCAATACAAGCAAAGCCTGCTCGGAATTGCACTTGAATATCATTTAAAACTTAGGTCATTACGACAAATACACAAAGCGGTCGTCATTGAGCTTGATTATCGTGATTTATATTTAGAAAGAGCGCGGGCTAATTATGAAATGGAAATTAAAAGCGATATTGGCGATGCAATGGCTAACTACACCAATAGTGAAAGAAAATTAGCTGAAAATGATTTTAATTATGTCATTACTCTTAAGAAATTACATCACCTGATTGGAGAAGATTATGAAATTTAAACTTTATTTAGCGTTAAGCCTACTGCTGCCTAATATGGCTTTAGCAATAGACATTTACCCGCAGGTTTCTAGCGCTATTATTAAAATAAAGGCTGTTGGAATAGCGGTTAATGCTGGAGATATTGTTATTGAATTGGATGACAGGCAGGCTAAATTAAAGCTTGCACATCTTAACGTGATTGCCAGTATCAAACAACAAGCTTTTGACGATGCACAGCTAATCTTTGAGCAAACCAAACAATTGTATGATCGTTTGGTTGCTTCGCACCGAGACTTAGACATCGATCAACTTGATTTTAATGCAAAAAAACGCGAACTAAATGCACACAATATTGACATTAAAATTCAAGAAATTGAACTCGAAAAGTATACAATCAGATCGCCAATAACTGGCCTTATTACAGCCACACCTAACCTGAGAAATATTACCAACGTCAATACGGCAAAAATACTAATGATTATTGAATAATTTAACTGGTTTATAGGGAAGGCCTTGCTTATATCACCTACTATTTACGTGTGTTTCTTTCAATACGCAGCATAGCCATCATCATCACAAACATGATAAAAAATCCAAGTGTTATGAAAGCTGTTATTAAAGAAATAAGGCCGGTCATTTGTTCGGATTTAATCAAACCAATCTGTATTAAATTTTGTTGTGTTTGCTGGTCCACTTGGCGTGCAAACTCTTGATCGTGCCAATGCAAAAACTTATCAATATTAATATCATTTCCACCGACATTAACTAACTGTTTAGTGAGTTTTACCAATGATTCAACATAGGCAAGTTTTAGCGCTTGAGAATAAGAACTAGACTTAATTTTAATCATCACTTTGATTTTAAACTGCAAATCTTGCTGTTTAATAATACCTTCAGGCAATGATTGTAAATTGCCAATAATGCGTTCAACTTGCTCATCAAACTCTTTAGTAAAGGTAGATTGAGCCTCAATATAAGAATTTTCTAAATTTAAATTTGGCTGGCGGTTGTCAATTTTTAAGCTAATGGGGTTTTGATATTTAGCCAATTCAATCACTGGCGGGTTAATATCATCCGTTGCTTGACTGGTTATTTTCTCATAACCAAACATCGCTAAAAATACAATCAAAGCTAAAGACATAAATGCAAATAAAAAGCCTAATTTATGCACAATACTCAAAAACCCATTTTCAATAAACTTCAACATACATTTACTCTGTTATTTTAATATTTTGGAATATTTCATTCATATGGACTGCCAAATCAATATCTAATTGAGTAATGCAATCTTTAGAATGTGTTGTTAAATCTACAACAACGCACTTGTAAACGTTTGACCACTGCGGATGGTGATTCATTTTTTCGCAAATCATTGCTACTTGCGCCATAAATCCAAACGCTTGAATGAAATCTTTAAACTCAAACTCTCTATGTAGTTTTTGCTGCGCAATTGACCATTCTGGCAACTGCTTTAAAATATCCAAATCAGTCATAATCAAACCTTGAGAATATCTCGAGCGCCCATTTCAATCAACCGGTCAGCCAAAGCCTCACCCAAAACTTCGGCTGTAGATACGTGGCCTGAAACCTGATGTTTTAAAATAATGCCCGTTTTGACATTACCCACCAAACCAGTAAGATTAATTTGATCATTTTCAATCGTTGCATAGCCGGCAATTGGCACAGAGCAGCCGCCTTCTAAACGTGCATTCATAGCGCGCTCACTCATAACTCGCCATGTTGTTTGTTGGTCAATAAGCGGGCTAATTAAGGCTAAAATTTGCGCGTCATTTTCACGAATTTCAATACCCACGGCGCCCTGGCCTACTGCTGGCAAAGATTCAATCGCTGAAATCTGCTGTTTAATTCGATCTTCAAACTGCAAGCGAATCAACCCAGCGCAAGCCAAAATAATAGCATCAAACTCACCATCATCAAGTTTTTTAAGCCGCGTATTAACATTACCGCGCAAATCTAAAATTTCTAAATCTGGACGTCTGGCCTTAAGCTGCACAATACGGCGCATTGAGCAAGTGCCAACTTTAGCACCTTGCGGCAAATCATCAATACAATCAAAATTATTTGAGACAAAGGCGTCAAATGGATTTTCACGCTTTAAAATAGCGCCCAGCTCAAATCCTGGCGGTATTTCATAGGGCACATCTTTCATCGAATGCACGGCAATATCTGCTTCGCCTTGCGCCATTCCAACTTCCAGTTCTTTAATAAACAAACCTTTGCCGCCAATTTTAGACAAAGGAGAGTTTAGAATTTGGTCGCCTTTAGTGGTCATTTTTACCAGTTCAACAGTTAATTCAGGGTGTAGTGCTTCAAGCCTATCCTTGACATGGTGCGCTTGCCAAAGTGCTAAGGGAGATTTTCGAGTTGCAATTTTTAGGGTTTTGTTCATGTTTGAGAAAAGTTTGTATTAAAATAGCGTTAATGTTTAGATTTTATCTGTTAATTTGCGTATTTTTATCCAATTTTGCTATTGCGCAAGAACACACTTTGGCGCCAGCAAAAAACCTGTTTATGGATGCGCAACAAGCTTGGAAAAAACAAACACCTATTTTAATAATGTTTTCTGCTCATGGTTGCCCCTATTGCGAAATAGTTAAACAAGAAGTTATTGCGCCAATGAGTCAAATGGATGAGTATAAAAAAGAAAGTCATTATTCGCCATGTGAACGCTGAAACACTAGAACCTATGAAGGATTTTTACAACAATAAGAGTAACCATGACAGGTTTGCTTTTGAGAATGGCATTAATTTCTACCCGACGGTTGTTCTGATGAATAATTATGGCGTAGCCCTAGAAAAGAAAATTGGCATCGTCGATCTGGATTATTATTGGACGGGTCTAGATCAACTCATCGACAAAGCAACCAACAAACTTAAACAACAAATAAACGCAAAATTATGAATCAACCAACTAACCAATCTTGGGGCGGGCGCTTTAGTCAGCCGACCGACGAATTTGTCAAAATCTTTGGCGCTTCTGTCTTCTTTGATAAAATTTTAGCACCTTATGATATTCAAGGTTCTAAAGCGCACGCAACCATGTTACAAGAAGCAGGCCTATTAACTGCAGATGAAAAAAACCAAATTATCACCGGCTTGGATCAAATTTTAGAAGAAATTAACGCCGATCAATTTGAATGGTCTGTCGACTTAGAAGACGTGCATATGAATATTGAGTCACGCCTAACCAATCTGATTGGCAATGCTGGCAAAAAATTGCATACGGGCCGCTCTCGTAACGACCAAGTGGCAACTGATATTCGCCTATATCTGCGTGATCAGGTGGATGATATTTTGCTTGAAATTAATCGTTTGCAACGTGCCCTACTTGATTTGGCACAAAAAGAAGCGAGCACTATTTTGCCAGGTTTTACTCATCTTCAAGCGGCGCAACCTGTCAGCTTTGGCCATCATATGATGGCTTATTTTGAAATGTTATCTCGAGACGCCGAACGCCTAATTGATACTAGAAAACGTATGAATTCTATGCCACTTGGTTCGGCTGCTCTGGCAGGTACAACCTACCCAATTAACCGCCAAAGAACGGCTGAATTATTAGGCTTTGAGCGTATTTGTCTAAACTCTTTAGACGGCGTTAGTGATCGTGATTTTGCCATTGAATTTTTATCAGCAGCAAGCATTATTATGATGCATTTATCGCGCTTTTCAGAAGAGTTAATTTTATGGTCATCTGCACAATTTAATTTTATCCAACTGCCCGATAGTTTTTGCACCGGCTCTTCAATTATGCCGCAAAAGAAAAACCCCGACGTACCTGAACTGGTGCGCGGAAAAACCGGCCGTGTGTATGGTAATTTAGCCTGCATGCTCACCATTATGAAATCTCAGCCTTTGGCTTATAACAAAGACAATCAAGAAGATAAAGAGCCTTTATTTGATACGGTTGATACTTTAAAAGCCTGTTTGCGCGTGTTTGCTGATATGGTGCCAACCATCGAGGCGCAACGTGACACCATGTACAACTCAGCCAAAAAAGGCTATACCACAGCCACTGACTTGGCCGATTATTTGGTCAACCAAGGTTTGGCATTTAGAGATGCACATGAGATAGTAGGCAAATGCGTTTCTTACGGCATTGAGCATCAAAAAGATTTATCAGAATTAAGCCTGGAAGAATTGCAAATGTTTGATGAGCGTATAAAAACTGATGTGTTTGATGTTTTATCCTTAGAAGGCTCACTTTGTGCGCGTGACCATTTGGGCGCAACTGCGCCAAATCAAGTTAAACAAGCCATAAAAACTGCAAGAGAAACGCTCAAATAATGCACCCCAAGGGTACTTCTTCCAGGGCGCGCGTTATTTTTGCTGGAACGCCTGATTTTTCAGTAGGCATCCTTGAGGCGCTTTGGCAAGCTGAGTACGATATAGTCGGGGTTTATACTCAGCCAGATCGTCCCAAGGGGCGCGGACGCACGCTTAGCCCCTGCCCAGTTAAACAAAAAGCACTGGCGCTTAGCCTGCCTGTTTTTCAGCCTGAAAGTTTAAAATCAACGACTGCTCAACAAGAATTGTCCGCCTTAAAAGCAGATGTCATGGTGGTGGTAGCTTATGGTCAAATCCTACCTAAGGCTGTATTAGCAATGCCTAAACATGGCTGTCTTAACATTCACGCATCGCTCCTGCCACGTTGGCGCGGCGCAGCGCCAATTCAGCGCGCTATTTTGGCAGGCGATAAGCAAACTGGCATTGGCATTATGCAAATGAACGAAGGTTTGGATACTGGTGATATTTTGCTAGAAAAAACCTGCGACATTTTAGACGTCGATACTGCGCAATCCTTGCATGACAAATTAGCAATATTAGGCGCACAAGGAATTATTGAGGCGCTGGGCGCTATTGAACAATTAACCCCGATGGTTCAAAATCAAGCTGGCATTACTTATGCTAAAAAACTCAATAAATCCGAAGCTTGGATTGACTGGACGCAAACTACGACTCAAATCAATCGACAAATACGTGCGTTTAATCCCTATCCAATTGCCCAAACTCATGCAAAAAGCAATAAATTTGACGATAAAGTTTTACGCATCCTATCTGCCAATGTTATTAATTTAGCAGCCAATAAAAGCCCAGGAACAGTCATTGAATGCGCTAAAGGAGTTTGTAATATTGCCACGGGCGATGGCGTGCTAAGCTTGCAACAAGTTCAATTATCTGGCAAAAAAGCCGTTGACATTAAAGACTTTACCAATGCCCATCAGCTAACGCAGCTATTCTAGCGGTTGGTTATTTAAATACAACCTTACTCAGCAATACTCGGATTAATCCACTGAACACTATGCCAATAATATTTTTCTTTGCTTTGGCTTGGCATTGTGCAATTGTATTTATTACGCCTGTGCATTAGCGGTTTTTTGGCAACTATTTCAACGTTTTTATCATCCTTCCAATTAATATCCACCCCGCCATTGGCAAAACAATTAAATCCATCTTGCTGGGGTTTGCTTTGCGAAATTTCAAAAGTTAAATTTAACATGGGCGGATTTTTATCAATAATAGGGTTAATTCTTTTTTTGACTAATGGCATTGGCAGCGTGTTGACCTTAAGCTGAAAAGATTTCATTTTGGCAAAATTCGCTGCCATTGGAAAACGCGGTAAATTTTGTAAATCACTGGCTTTTGAAACAACGCCAGATTGCTGTCCAAAGGCAATATAATCCAATTCTTCTACTTGTTTTAAAATGCTCAAATTTGACTCTCCATAAGGATAAGCCAGCACTTTATCAGTCGTCCCTAATGCTTGGTAAAGGCTATTTTGTGCTTGCTCAATCTGAGTTTTTACTTGCGCCTTATTCAAATCAAGCAAGTGACTATGGGCAGCTGTGTGATTGTAAAATTTAACATACTCGCCTTGAATTTCACGCATCTGATTCCAGCTCATCATCGCTTTGTAGTTTTTATCAATCGCTTGCGTTGCTACAAAAACTGCCATGGGCATTTGATATTTTTTTAATAAGGGATAAGCGTTAGTATAAATAGACTGATAGGCATCATCCGTGGTTAAAACCACGCATCGATCAGGTAAATCGTTATCTTTTAATTTGCTCAACAGGGTTTTTAGTGGCAAAACTTTGAATTCATTTACTTGCAAATATTGCAAATGCTGCTCAAATAATTTTGGGCTAATACTGGTTGATTTTGGCATTTCATCAGAAAAATGATGATAAAGTAATACCGCGCAGCTCTTAGCATTGAGCGAAACTGAAATCAGGATTAGTAATACAAATTTAAGCATTTTTTAATTATTTTTTTGCACCGATAAAACCAATTTGGCGCCAAGCTTCATAGGCCACAATGGATACGCAATTAGATAAATTTAAGCTGCGTGACCCTGATTGCATTGGCAAAGTAATCCCTGGATATTGATCTAAAATTTCTTGTGGCAGACCTCTGGTTTCTGGGCCAAATAAAAAGCTATCGCCACTTTGATAATTAGGATCAGTGTAAATCTGCGCTACCTTTGAGCTTACTGCAAACAAACGCTTTGGCTTGGCTTTAGCTAAATAATCTTCAAAATTTTCATACTCATACACTTGCGCCAATTCTTTGTAATCAAGCCCTGCACGTCTTAAGCGCTTATCGGTAATTTCAAAACCAAACGGTTTAATCAAATGCAAACTAACGCCCATATTGGCTGACAGGCGAATAAGGCTGCCGGTGTTGTTAGGAATTTCGGGTTCGAACAATACTAAATTTAACATAATATTTTATTTTGGACCTTGAATAGTGCAATATCATCCCATAGATAGAAAGATAATTAAAGCCAATATAATCAATCAGCTCATGGATATTGAAAAACTAACCTCACAATTTCAACAAGATTTAGGTGGTGCACAATCACTTGCTGCGACTCACGACCATAGCGCAATTGAAGCTGTGCACGTGCTTAGCGTTATGCTTAACGATAAAGGCTCGAGCGTTAGTAATATTTTAAAATCCATTAACATTGAAACTAACAATTTAAAGCGCAGTGTTGATGCGCAATTACAAAACTTAGCGGTTGTTAATAATCCAAATAGTGAGATTGGTATTTCTCAAAATCTATTACGCTTATTAACAGCTACTTCAAAGATTAGCCTTGAAAAAGGCGATAGTTATTTATCAACAGAGCTATTTTTATTGGCCATTATCCAAGGCAATGACGCAACGACAAAACTATTAAAACAAGCAGGCGCTAATAACAAAACGCTGACGCAAGCAATTGAAACCTTAAGAGGAGGACAAAACGTGAATGATCAAAATGCAGAAACGCAAAGAGATGCTTTAAATAAATACACCCAAGATTTAACCCAACTTGCCATTGACGGAAAACTTGACCCTGTGATTGGTCGTGATGGCGAAATACGCCGCGCCATTCAAGTATTGCAGCGCCGTACTAAAAACAATCCAGTGCTTATTGGTGAGCCTGGCGTAGGCAAAACTGCCATTGCCGAAGGTTTGGCGCAGCGCATTATTAATGGCGAAGTGCCTGAAGGCGTTAAAGGCAAACGCTTGCTGTCACTTGACATGGCGTCTTTGATTGCAGGTGCAAAATATCGCGGCGAATTTGAAGAGCGTTTAAAAGCAGTACTTAAGGATTTGGAAGCTGAACAAGGCCAGGTTATTTTGTTTATTGATGAACTTCACACCATGGTTGGCGCGGGAAAATCTGACGGCGCAATGGATGCGGGAAACATGCTTAAACCAGCGCTTGCCAGAGGTGATCTTCATTGTATGGGCGCCACCACGCTAAATGAATATCGCGAATATATTGAAAAAGATTCAGCGCTTGAACGTCGTTTTCAAAAAGTATTGGTTGACGAGCCAACTGCAGAAGACACCATTGCTATTTTGCGCGGCCTCAAGGAAAAATACGAAGTTCATCACGGCGTGGAAATTACCGATCCTGCAATTATTGCGGCGGTTACCTATTCAACGCGTTATATCACCGACAGACAATTACCCGACAAAGCCATTGATTTAATTGATGAAGCGGCCTCGCAAATTCGTATGGAAATTGATTCTAAACCAGAATCTATGGATAAGCTTGATCGAAAATTAGTGCAGCTTAAAATTGAACGCATGGCGCTTAAAAAAGAAAAAGACAAAGCCTCTAAAGAGCGGCTCAAAGAGCTGGTAAATGTCATTAAAGATTTGGAAAAACAGTACGCTGATCTTGAAGAAATTTGGAAAAAAGAAAAATCTCAAGTTCAAGGTGCACAACACCTTAAAGAAGAATTAGAACAAGTTAAAGCACAGCTTGAAACTGCTTCTCGTAACAGCGATTTAGCCAAAATGAGTGAGCTCCAATACGGCAAGATACCTGAGCTTGAAGCTAAAATCACTCAAGCAGAATCTGCCGATGTTGAAGAAATGACGCTGCTTAGAAACAAAGTAACTGAAGCTGAAATTACGCAAATTGTTGCGCGTTGGACTGGCATTCCAGTGGATAAAATGATGGCAGGTGAAAAACATAAGCTGCTTAACATGGAAAGCATTATTCAAAAGCGCTTAGTGGGGCAAGATCAAGCTGTTAAAGTAATTGCTGATGCGGTGCGCCGCTCTCGCGCTGGGTTATCTGATCCTAATCGTCCCGATGGCTCATTTATGTTTATGGGCCCTACTGGCGTGGGAAAAACTGAACTAACCAAGGCTTTGGCTGATTTTTTGTTTGACACCGAGCAGGCCATTGTTCGTGTTGATATGAGTGAGTTTATGGAAAAACACTCAGTATCGCGGCTAATTGGCGCACCTCCTGGTTACGTTGGTTATGAGCAAGGCGGCGTTTTAACCGAGGCTGTACGTCGCAAGCCTTATTCAATTGTTTTGTTAGACGAAGTTGAAAAGGCACATCCTGATGTATTTAATATTCTCTTGCAAGTGCTTGATGATGGCCGCTTAACGGACGGCCAAGGACGCACGGTTGATTTTAAAAACACGGTGATTATTATGACTTCAAATTTGGGTTCACATTTGATTCAAAATAATCCTAATAAAGATGTATCAGCCGAGTTAACTCAATTAATCGGTGAGCATTTTAGGCCTGAATTCGTTAACCGCATTGATGAGATTGTGACTTTCAATAGCCTTAGCAAAGATCATATTAAAGGCATTGCTAAAATACAAATCGAGATTCTGTCCTCTCGACTGGCCGTTTTAAATCTTAAACTTGAGCTAAGCGATGAAGTTATGAATTTGATTATTGATAAAGGTTATGATCCAGCTTTTGGTGCGCGCCCACTCAAACGAACTATTCAGCAATTATTGGAAAATCCACTCTCACAAAAAATACTTGCAGGTGATTTTTTACCAGGATCAAATATTAATGCTGCGATTAAAAATCATGAAATTATATTTTCTTAAGGAGTTGATCAAAGCGCTAAAAATCATCTAAATAACAAAAAAACAGTCGAATTTTATTTTTTAACTTATAAAATATACAAACTATTGTTATATTTTTTTAAAGGAGTTCATTATGAAATTTATCTTAAAAATTACTTTTTCTTTATTGTTTTTATCCGCTTCCAGCGTAATTATGGCGTCACAAGAAACTTTAAAAGTGGTTGATATTACAAAAAATATCAAAGCCATTGTTGGCGAAATTGGCAATCGAAATGCTAAAAATTTAGGCAACAATGCTACGTTTGGTGTCATTATTACTGAGCAAGGCGTAATCCTGATTGATAGCGGCGGCACTTACAAAGGCGCCAAAGCCATTCATGAAGTCGTAAAATCTATAACCAATCAGCCAATTAAATTTGTTATTAATAGTGGCGGACAAGACCATCGTTGGTTTGGTAACGGTTATTTTAAAGAGCAAGGCGTTAAAATTATCAGTAGTCAAGCGGCAAAAATAGATCACAAAAATAGATTTGACGTCCAATTAAAAAGACTAGAAGGTCTTGCTGGAAAGGCGCTCATTCAAAACACCAAACCTGAGCTAGCAGACATCACTTTTGAAAAAGATTACACGCTAAAACTTGGAAAAACTACCTTAGAAATTCACCATAGAGGTCAGGCGCACACGCCAGGAGATGCTTTTATTTGGCTACCAAAAGAAAAAATAATGTTTAGTGGTGACATTGTTTATTTAGAAAGAATGTTGGGCGTGGGCAATCAATCAAATTCTAAAAGTTGGGTGGCTGCCTTTGAAGCGATGAGCGCCTACGAGGTCGATATTATTGTTCCAGGACACGGGCATCCCGCTAAGTTTGAACAAGCCAAAAAATCTACTTACAACTATCTTAAATTTTTAAGAAAAAAGGTAACTGCCTTACTGGATGATGATGGCGAAATGTCAGACTTAAAAAAAATAGACCAAAGCGAGTATCAATATTTAAGTAACTTTGATGCGCTTAGTCAAAGAAATATTCAAAAAGTTTTTTCTGAAATCGAATTCGAATAAAGGTATAAAAAAATGTTTGAAATAAAAGTATTAGGCGACTGCGTTAATTGTAAAACCACTCAAGAATTAATCGAAGCAGTGGCCAGTGAAAATGGCATTACCATCAAACTAGAAAAACTGGTGGACATAAAACAAATTGCATCATATGGCATTACTTCAAGCCCAGCAATTATTGTCAATGAGAAAATCGTTCATGCTGGAAGCGTCCCAGACAAAAAAACAATTTTGTCTTGGTTTAAATCTTTGTGCTGTCCAACAGATGATCAGTGTTGTTAAAAACGATAAATTTAAAAAATCACCTAAGATTACTGTTAATAAAATAACCTATTTTTCATAGGATTTGCTATAATCAAAGCTTATGAATGACTACCTAAAAATTGTAAAAAATGGCTTGTGGAATAACAACCAAGCCTTAGTTGCACTACTTGGCTTGTGTCCGCTTTTGGCAGTGACCAACAACATTGTCAACGCAATTGGTTTAGGACTTGCTACCACTTTTGTTTTAGTCGCCTCAAATACAACCATCTCTATTTTTCGCCGCCAGATTCGCAAAGAAGTGCGCATTCCTATTTTTGTTTTATTAATTGCCTCATTTGTCACCATTGTTGAACTATTAATGCAATCATATTTTTATGATTTATATTTAATTTTGGGTATTTTTGTACCTTTGATTGTGACTAATTGCGCGATTTTAGGTAGAGCCGAGGCTTATGCCAGTAAAAACACTTGGGGCAAATCAGCGCTTGACGGGCTAATGATGGGTATTGGTTTTTCATTGGTACTTATTATACTTGGCGCAATGCGCGAGCTGGTTGGCTCAGGCACTTTATTTGATCAATCTGCTTTAATACTAGGCAGTTTGGGCGATACACTCAGCGTCACCGTGTTTGATAATTACCAAGGTACGCTGCTGGCAATTTTACCGCCAGGCGCTTTTATTGGTCTAGGACTCATTGTTGCAGTTAAAAATTATTTCGATTTAAATAAAATAAAGGAAAAAAATGAAAAAATTAACATTATTACTAGCTAGCTTAATGGCATTTGGCGCTTATGCTGAAGGCAAAGCAACTAAACAAGTATTTATCTCTCCAGGCGTGGTGTCGATTAACATTATGCATCAAGATAAAGCCATTAAACTGCAAAGAAACCAAGATAAAAGCAACAAAATATCAAGTTTTTATCTGAAAACTGCACGCGGAAAAATTCAACCCATGCACCCATTTACGCCGCATAAAGTTCAAACCATTGGCGAGCTTGATATGATTGAATATATCAAACAAAAATCAGCAGGCGATGACACCATTATAGTGATTGACACGCGTACGCCAAATTGGCCAGTGATTTCTGGCGGCATTCCAACGGCAGTCAACATTCCTTATACAAAATTTAAAAATAAAGAAAAAGCACTAGAAATTATGGAAGATCAGTTTGGCGTGCAAACGGACGATATATTTGATTTTAGTTACGCCAAAACCTTAGTGATGTATTGCAACGGCGCTTGGTGCGGGCAAACGCCAACTGCGATTAACGCGCTGCTTAAATACGGCTATCCAGCTGCAAAAATCAAATATTATCGAGGCGGTATGAATGCTTGGAAAGCTTTAGGATTAACAACGGTTAGATTATAAGTCTTGAAAACCATCCAAAATTATCTTAACAGCGGCGCAGTAGATATTGCGCCGCTGTTGTGTTTAGTGCTTAATAAAAGCAGCGGCGAGCTAATCACTCAAAATGATTATTTGTTAACGCCCAACGAAAAACTAAACTTAGACAGCTTTATTAAACAGCGCGCTAGCGGCATGCCATTTTCTTATATTAGCGGCAAAAAAGGATTTTACCATTTAGATTTTAAAGTAAGTCCAGATACGCTCATACCCAGACCAGAAACTGAGCTATTAATTGACATAGCACTGGATTTATTTGAAAAAAATTACGCGTGCAAAATGCTTGATTTAGGCACAGGTAGCGGCATTATTGCCATCACCTTGGCAGATAAAAAGCCCAACTGGCAAGTGCTTGCAATAGATGAATCATCTGCAGCACTTACAATCGCTAAATCTAATGATATTACTCATACAGTTGATTTCTTACAAGGCAATTGGTTTGAGCCTGTTGCCAATCAACCCTTTGATTTAATCATCTCTAATCCGCCTTATATTGAAGAAGATGACAGCCATCTTGATGATTTAAACTTTGAGCCAATTAGGGCGCTAGTTTCAGGAAAAGATGGCTTAGATGACATAAAAATTATTATCAATCAAGCGCCAAACCAGCTTTCACAAAAAGGTTTTTTGCTATTAGAACATGGCCATAATCAGCAAGATAGAATTGTTAAATTATTAACAAAAAATTTTACTAATATTCAAACCTTTAAAGACTATAATTCCAAAAATCGCGCTGTTTTAGCGCAACTTAAAAACCCAACAACTAACAACCTTAACGAGAACAGATAATGAATAAATTAATGCAATTATTGGCAGTAATAACGCTAATCATAAGCGCCAACGCAAATGCCAGTTGGTTTGGCAGTGATGACAAGCCAGCAGCCAAACAAGATAATAAAGTCTACAGCCTTAAACTGGCTGAAACCTGGCCGAGTAACTTTCCCATCTTTGGCGATACAACAAAAAACTTTAAACAGTTGGCAGAATCAATGTCAAATGGGCGTTTAAAAATTCGCATTGACTCTAAAAATAAACACAAATCAGCCTTGGGTATTTTTGACTTTGTAAAATCTGGCCAGTATGATCTAGGTCATTCAGGCTCTTATTATTGGAAAGGTAAAGACATTAATACGCTATTTTTTACTTCGATGCCCTTTGGCATGACAACCTCTGAGCAGCATGCTTGGTTTGAATATGGCGGCGGTCAACAGCTTATGGATAAGGTTTATGCTAAGCACGGCATGAAATCTATTATTGGCGGCAGCACTGGCAATCAAATGGGTGGCTGGTTTCAAAAAGAAATTAACTCAATTGAAGACCTTCAAGGTTTGAAGATGCGTATTCCTGGGTTTGCAGGCGAGATTATGGCTGAGGTAGGCGCCAAACCAACCAACGTGCCTGCAGGCGAGCTTTACACAGCACTTGATCGCGGCACAATTGATGCGCTAGAATGGGTTGGTCCTTCGCTTGATTTACGCATGGGTTTTCATAAGGTTGCGCCCTACTATTACACCGGTTGGCATGAGCCTGGCACCGAATTGCAGTTTTTAATTAATCTTAAAAAATACAACTCATTGCCAGCAGACCTGCAAAGTATTTTAACCGCTGCAATGAAACTATCTGCTTATCAAATGTACGTGCAATCAGAACATGAAAGTGCTAAAAATTGGTCAACCATGAAAAAAGACTTTCCTAACATTAAAGTTAAGACGTTCCCTAAATCAGTATTTGATGCACTCAAAATAGCAAATGAAAAACTACTTGCCGAGTTGGCTGCTAAAAATCCATTGTCAAAAGAGATTATCCAGTCTCAAGCAAGCTATTTAAAAAAAGCGCGCGCTTGGAGTGCAATTTCTGACCAAGCTTATTTAAACTCTCAATCTAAATAAACTTGCTTAGGCTTAAATACACACAATGGTTAGAAAACATAACCGTTGGACTTTTGTTATTAACGATTTTCAATGTCTTTATTGATGTTGTGCTGCGCTACATTTTTAACAATTCATCGATCGCCTTACAAGAAATGGAATGGCACTTGTTTTCTTCGTTATTTTTACTCGGAATTTCATACGCATTACAAAAAGATGCACATGTACGAGTTGATATTTTTTATGCTGATTTATCGAAAAAAAAACAAGCCCTAATCAACATTATTGGCTTTGTTATTTTCATCCTTCCTGTTAGTTTATTAATTGCTTTTTATGGGTTTGATTTTGCTTATAGTGCTTATGAAATTAGCGAAGTAAGTGCCGATCCAGGCGGCTTAAGCCATCGATTTATTATTAAAAGTATGATTCCAATTAGCTTTGTATTAGTGATAATTTCTGGCTTTATGTTTGCCTTAGATAACTACAAACAGCTTAAAGTAGGTCAACCATGATTGGTTTGATTATGTTTGGCGTTACTTTAATACTGCTTATGGTTGGCTTTCCAGTGGCGTTTACTTTTGCTGGCGTCGCGGTTATTTTTGGCACGCTTACTGAAGGCGTTGATCTATTTGGATTTATGCCATACCGCATTATGAGCGTGATGCAAAATACCATTTTAATGGCTGTACCTTTGTTTATTTTTATGGGTATTGTCCTGCAAAAAACCAAACTTGCTGAGCAATTATTAGAAGCGATGGGCGATCTATTTGGCAATGTTAGAGGCGGCTTGGCGGTTTCAACGATTTTAGTCGGCTCATTGCTCGCTGCTTCTACCGGCGTCGTTGGCGCTAGCGTGATTGCTATGGGCGTTATTTCCTTGCCCGTTATGCTAAAAAATAACTATAAAAAAACCCTATCAACCGGCGTTATTTGCGCCTCAGGAACACTCGGACAAATCATTCCGCCCTCAATTGTATTAATCATTCTGGCGGATGTTTTGGGTGTGCCAGTGGGTGATCTTTTTCGCAGCGCGGTTATGCCATCATTGATTTTAGTGGGCAGTTATATTTTATATGTACTGATTGTTTCTTATTTAGATAAAGAAGCTGCACCTGCTTTTATTAGTAAAAACAACCATTTGGCTCGCCGCCAAAAATACCTATTGGTCGCTAAAGCAATTGTGCCACCACTAACTTTGATTATTGCAGTGCTAGGATCAATTTTTTCTGGCATTGCCACGCCCACTGAATCAGCTTCAATTGGCGCAGTAGGATCGCTATTTTTAGCCTTTATCTATAAAAGACTCAATTGGCGCATGGTACGGGCATCGAGCATTGAAACCGTTAAAGTAACTTCTATGGTATTTGCCATACTAATCGGCGCAACGGCATTTTCCATGGTGTTTACTTATACCGGCGCAGATACATTGGTAGAGGCGTTTATTATGGGGCTGCCAGCTAAAGAAATGAGCTTTATCCTGATTTCTATGCTGATTATTTTAGTGCTTGGATTTTTTATTGACTTTATTGAAATATCACTTATTATCGTTCCTATCTTTTATCCAATCGCTCTGTCTTTGGGTATTGACATGCAGTGGTTCGCCATATTAATCGCCATGAATCTGCAAGCTTCTTTTCTAACGCCGCCTTTTGGTTTTAGCTTATTTTATCTCAAAGGCGTGGCACCAAAATCAATTAAAACCACTGATATCTATAAAGGCGTCATGCCTTTTATTATCATACAAGTGAGCGTTTTAACCAGCTTAATCCTTTTTCCAAGCTGGTACGGATTTAGCGGCTTTTAATCAAACTTTGTTTGAGTTTTTTACCGTATAAAGAATCCACTTCGCAGTATTTTTCTTGCTGGGTAAAAAAATCTTCTTCTACCCAAGTGCTTGAAGGTTTAAAAACTGGCGCGGTGGTTTTTCCAGTTTGCACAATGGTATTATCTGTATAAATGGTGATGTTTTTATCCGTATAAAGAATGTCTTTATTGGCAAAAATACTCGTTGATACGGCCAATAAAATTACAATGAAAGTTGTTTGAATTTTACTCATAATTTCCATTCTACAACAAAATAGATGAAATTACACCAAGTTATTTTTATAAGCCTTTTGCTTTATTGCGATTATTTTTTCTTGCTATAAGGCATTTTTAAGCCGATTCAAGGAATGTAGGCAAACTACATGAGCGAATGAGTCTAAAAAACAACGCAAGATAAATGTTGCAGGTAAATGCCGAGTCTGTTTTTGCGAGTATTTTTTCTTGCTATAAGGCAGATTTTGCAAATACGCAGGAGCATGGGCTAACCATGTGACTCAGTATTTTTTGAAATCTAACACAGTAGCAAGAAAAAAGACACTAAACTTTAAGTCTGCCTAGGGCAGACGATTTCGCATCGAAAAAAGATATTAATAATGAGGTGGATAAGTACCAGTAAATTCGTTGTTTAAAAAAAAGGTGAAGTTAGTCTGTAAGCCGGGTTCTGTAATAGATAGTCATTCATCTACGCGCATTGTTACCAAAACGCTTTAGCACTCTACCCGCTACCTTATGCGAGCCGCATCAATGGTAGCCTATTTGAGCTTGCTCCAAGTGGGGTTTACCTTGCCACGGTTGTCACCAAACGCGCGGTGCGCTCTTACCGCACCTTCTCACCCTTACCCATAAAAATGGGCGGTCTAAATCTCTGCAGCACTTTTCCGTTATGTCGCCATACCTAGCCGTTAGCTAGCACTTTGCTCTATGGAGCCCGGACTTTCCTCTGACAAGAAACCTTGCCAGCGACTATCCGACCAACTTCAGGCGCTATTATAACGTTATATCTACATTATAATTTATATTAGTATATAATAATACTTTAAACTATTAGCCGTCCAAACATGAAACTTATTATCCCACTTGTTATAACTTTTTTAACAAGCACTGCTATTGCTGGCGGAAAGCTTTCAGTATTTTTTACGCAAAACAATATTGAAAGACAGCTTACTTGGCAATGCGCAGAGATTGATGAATGCATTGAAATTTTACAAAGCCGTATTGAAGAAAATCAAGGCTGCGACCCTAAGGTTTTTAAAATTGTTTTAGAAAGAGTTTATATCCCTGGTATGGATGACGCTTAAGATGTCATAAGGTTGTTAAATATAGCATGAATATTCTCGCCTTGAGGGTTAACTGCAACGGTAACAGGCATATCTTTTACTTCAAACTCATACATAGCTTCCATGCCCATTTCTTTAAAAGCAATTTTTTTGGCTTTTTTAATGGATTTTGAAATCAAATACGCCGCCCCGCCCACAGCAATCAGATAACTTGCCTGATGTTTTTTGATGCTACTAATGGCTTGTTCGCCTCGTTCAGCCTTGCCAATCATGCCTAAAATCTGGGTGTTTTCAAACATCATATCGGTAAATTTATCCATTCGAGTAGCTGTTGTTGGGCCAGCAGGGCCAATGACTTCGCCTGCTACTGCGTCTACTGGACCAACATAATAAATAAATTTATTATCAAAATCAACCCCAGCTGGCAAGCCTTCGCCATTATCAAGCATTTTTTGAAGCCGAGTATGAGCGCCATCACGCCCTGTAATTATTGTGCCCGTAAGTAATAACGTATCACCAATATTCCAATCAAACATTTGCTTGCGCGTTAGCGTGTCCAAATTTATTTTTTTATATTTGGAATAATCCAATTCTAAATCAGGATAACTGTCAATATCAACGTCTGGCAATTGCGCAGCGCCTGAACCGTTTAAACTAAAATGTAGATGACGCGTGGCTGCACAATTTGGAATCATGGCGATTGCTTGCGAGGCGGCGTGGGTTGGATAATCTTTAATTTTTACATCTAATACCGTGGTGAGCCCGCCTAAACCTTGGGCGCCAATACCCAAATTATTAATTTTTTCAAACAGATCAAGGCGCAATTCTTCAATTTTGCTTGGTTGGGCTTTTTGTGCAATTTGAGTAATATCAATCGGCTCCATCAAGCTCTCTTTAGCCATAAGCATGGCTTTTTCAGCCGTGCCGCCAACACCAATACCAATAACGCCTGGCGGACACCAGCCAGCGCCCATGGTTGGAATCATCTTAAGCACCCAATCGGTAATGCTGGCTGATGGATTAAGAATGGCAAATTTGGCTTTATTTTCAGAGCCGCAACCTTTAGCAGCAACAATAAAGTCGACTTGATTGCCTTTAACTATTTTTACATGAATAACAGCTGGCGTATTGTCCTGAGTATTTTCTCTTGAAAATAAAGGATCTTTCACGATGGAAGCGCGCAACGGATTTTTTTCAAAAGTAAAAGCGCGCCTAACGCCCTCGTTAATCATTTCATCGAGTGATAAATCCGCCTCCCAACTAACCCCCATACCCACTTCAACAAACACGTTAACAATGCCGGTATCTTGGCACAAGGGTCTTTGCCCTAAGGCTGCCATTTTTGAATTGATTAAAATTTGAGCAATGGCATTTTTGGCCGAATCGTGCGTTTCATTTTCGTAAGCTTTTGTCATCGCCTGGATAAAATCAGACGAGTGATAATATGAAATATACTGCAATGCACTAAAAACACTCTGGATCACGTGTTCTTGCTTAATTTTCATATTCGTTCCACCTTTAGGATTATTGGTTATTTATTGATTATTTATTAGAGGCCTTTGTATAAATAGGAATGATTAGCAAAGTGACGATTTTTATTTAATTGATGATTTTCTTAAATCTTGTCCTAGCAGGGCTAAGGCTAGATTTAAAAAACCATCCATTAGGTGAAAAGCGGTATTTTGATGATTATTTCTATTTATACAAAGGTCTCTTATAGTATTATATCTCTTTATTTTACCAATAATTAATCAGGAATTTTTATGTTTGATTTCTTCAAGGCTCAAAGTCTTTCTATCGACCTAGGCACTGCCAATACACTTATTTATATGAATGATGAAGTGGTATTAAACGAGCCTTCTGTAGTTGCCATTCGCCAAGACAAAGGCTCAATGGAAGCCACCGTTATTGCCGTGGGTCAGGATGCTAAAAATATGCTTGGCAGAACGCCAGGCTCAATTGAAGCCATTAGGCCCATGAAAGACGGCGTTATTGCTGACTTTAAAGTGACTGAAAAAATGCTACAGCATTTCATTCGCAAAGTATTACGTTCTGGATTTTTCTCACCCAGTCCAAAGGTTCTTATTTGTGTGCCTTGCGGCGCCACTCAAGTTGAGCGCCGCGCTATTAAAGAAAGTGTTGTTGGTGCGGGTGCGCGCGATGTTTATTTAATTGAAGAGCCAATGGCAGCAGCGCTTGGCGCCGGCATGGCGATTGAAGAGGCTTCTGGCGCCATGGTGATTGATATTGGCGGCGGCACGACTGAAATCGCAATTATGTCACTCAATGGCATCGTTTACTCCGATTCCTTACGAGTTGGCGGCGACGTTTTTGATGATAATATTGTTAAATTTGTGCGCCGAAAATACGGCATTATTATTGGACTTTCTACTGCAGAGAAAATCAAAGAAGAAGTCGGTTCAGCTTTTAAAACCGACATAATCAAGAAAATTGAATTTAGAGGTAGAGATGTTGCCAAAGGTATTCCTGTTAGTTTTGAAATTACCAACACTGAAATTCTTGAAGCGCTGCAAGACCCCCTAAAAACAATCATCAGCTCAGTAAGAACAGCCTTAGAAAGAACCCCGCCAGAGCTTAGCTCTGATATTGCTGAAAGCGGCTTAGTATTAACAGGCGGCGGTGCGCTTTTAGATGGATTAGATAAACTAATTAGTCAAGAGACCAACCTACCCGTTCGCATTGCAGACGATCCACTAACTTGCGTTGCACGCGGCGGCGGCGTTGCACTAAGCATGATTAGCAAGCACAATATGGGGTTTTTAGCAGCTGAATAACCCCATTCTTTGGACAACTAGAGTAAGGCTTCATGCACTTTTTTAAAATTTTCATTCCTGTTATTATTGCAATTTTTTTAATAATTTTTGATTATAAATTTTCTTATCTTAACAATATAAGACAAAATATTGCAACCCTGGTTTCTCCTGTTTATATGTTAGTAAGCTTGCCCAGTAAGCTCTACATTTGGATTGACGAACAAGGGACTTCCAAAGATCAGCTATTAAGCAACAATCAAAATCTCAACTTAGAACTGTTAAAACTTAAAGCTAGATTGCAACAATCAGATGCTCTAATACTTGAAAACAAAAAACTCAGCGCCCTACTTAAAGCAAGCTACACCCTGGCGCAAGCACGCTTTAGCGTTGCCCGCATTGAGCGCATTTCTCGCTCCAGACTAAAAAAACAAATTGTTATCAACAAAGGTAGCAATGATCGTTTGAAGGTTGGGCAGGTAGCACTAGGCGCTCAAGGCATGGTTGGTCAAATTACCCAAGTAACGCCTACTCACGCTCATATACTAATGACCAGTGATCCAACCCAGTATATTCCGGTAAAAAATGCTCGAAATGGCATTCAAGGCATGAGCCAAGGTATCGCTGAAAATCAATACCGTATGCGCGTTAAATTTATTGAGCCCAAATTAGACATTAAAGTGGGTGATATTTTTCTAAGCAGCGCCTTAGGCGGGAAGTTCCCTGATGGCTATCCCGTGGGCAAAGTTATTCGCGTAGAGCAGCATAAAAACGAATCTTTTTTACATATTGTGCTAGAGCCGCTCCAACAAACCCAAAATCTAGAGTTTGTTATTATTTTGGATAACCAATGAATACTCAAAGGCCCTACCTATTTTTATTTAAAATAACGCTGCTTGCGCTTATTTTGAGCGCACTACCTTTTAGCGAAATAATCCTTGATGCATCGCCCTTTTGGCTACTGCTACTTTACACCTATTGGCTGGTTAATTTCCCCGCTAAAGGCAGTTTGTTTATCGCTCTAATATTGGGCGTATTATTAGATATTCTTCAAGGTGATATTTTGGGGCAAAATGCCTTGGCATTAATTTTAGCCAGCGTTTTTATTAACAACGTTAAGCAGTCTTTTTATGTATCTAATTTAAGCACCCAGCAAGTTTATGTTTTTTTTGCTAGCAGTATTTATCTTGCTTTTTTCTTTTTA
Organism: Gammaproteobacteria bacterium; assembly: GCA_965222625.1. GTDB lineage: Bacteria > Pseudomonadota > Gammaproteobacteria > PS1 > Pseudothioglobaceae > Thioglobus_A. The sequence goes on from OZ244962.1 coordinate 977,606, forward strand.
ACGTACTTTTTAATGCATGGCATTAACAATAATTATTACTTATTGCTAACGCCTATTAGCAGTACGCTTATTTGGCCTGTTGTTCGATTTTTACTGGCCAAATTCAAGCACTAATAGACGCCTTGTATTATTATGGATAACATTAGCAACACCCTACATGAAAAAAACTTGCTGGCATCTCGATTAAAACTGGCATTAATTTTTATATTTTTACTCACTTTAGTACTACTGGTTCGCATCTACAATCTTCAAGTGGTTAGCCATGAATTTTACCAAGAAGAAGCGCATGGCAATCAAATGCGCAATTTGCCAATTATCCCAAGCCGGGGAAAAATATACGATCGAAATGGTTTGTTATTAGCCGCCAACCAGCTTACCTACCAGCTAACATTAACGCCAGAAAAAGTTAAAAATATCAGTAAAACTCTGCTTGAATTACAAAAAAATGGCTTTATTAACGACGCAGATATTGCTGCCTATTATAAAAATAAAAAACGTTTTCAAAAATTTCACAACATTCCTATCAAGCTTAATTTGAGCGAGCCTCAAGTGGCGAAATTTTTAGTTAGCAATCAATTTCCAGGTATTGATATTGAGCCTTATTTTCATCGCATTTATCCGCATAATGCGTCTAGCGTACACGTACTTGGATACGTCTCTAGAATGAATAAAAAAGATAAACTGCTGTACGATAAAAAAAATTATGCAGGCACTTTATTTGTCGGCAAGGTGGGCATTGAAAAACAATATGAAGCCTTATTGCATGGGCAAGTAGGTGTTAAGCAGATAGAGCGTAACGTTAGTGGCCGAGTGATTGATACCAAAATTATCACGCCTGCTATTGCTGGTCAAGACTTGTATTTAAGTATTGATTTAGAACTACAAAAAAAAGCAGAATCAGTACTCAAAGGTAAGCGCGGCTCTATCGTTGTGGTTAATGTTAAAAATGGTGAAGTGCTTGCTCTGGTCAGTACGCCGGTTTATAACCCTAATTGGTTTGTGAATGGTATTTCTCATGCTAAATATAAAATTTTACAAACCTCTAAAGATATTCCTCAGCTTAATCGCGCTATCCAGGGGCTTTACCCACCAGGATCAACCATTAAACCTATGGTGGCATTAGCTGGACTGGAAGAAAAAATTATTACCGCTACAAGTAAAGTCTTTTGCCCGGGCTACTACAAACTGCCCAACGTCAAACGAAAATTTAACGATTGGAAGCGTACAGGTCATGGACATGTAGATATGAAAGACTCAATTGCTCAATCTTGTGATGTCTTTTTTTATGATTTAGCCAATAAAATGGGCATTGATAAACTCCATGATAATTTAACCTTATTCAACTTTGGCAGTAAAACAGGGATTGATATTCCGGGTGAAAAAGGCGGCATCATGCCTTCAACTACTTGGAAAAAAATTAATCGAAATGAACCTTGGTACAAAGGCGAAACTTTAATTGCTGGCATTGGCCAAGGTTTTATGACTTCAAGCCCGCTGCAATTAGCCGTTGCAACTGCAGCGCTCGCCAACAAAGGCCAATTATTTCAACCGACCTTGCTTAAGGCCACTCAAATATCAGGTGAGCCTATTATTGAGGCTAAAAACAAACGTAGCAAACAAATACCGATTAAAAATATCAAACACTGGGAAGAAGCAATCGATGGCATGAGAATGACCATTTACGCACCTAAAGGTACAGCTCGGCGGCTTAACAAAGGCCTGACTTATACGTTGGCTGGAAAAACAGGAACGGCGCAGGTTTTTGGACTGGATGCTGAGGAAAAATACATTGCCGAAAAATACGAAGAAAAACTGCGCGATCATGCTCTTTTTACAGGCTTTGCACCCATTAAAAATCCTGAAATTGCGATTGCAGTTATTGTTGAAAATGCAGGTAGCGGCAGTTCAAAAGCCGCGCCTTTAGCACGGCAGGTGCTGGATGTTTATTTTAACAAACGCTCAGCTGATCGCTTGACGCAATAAATCCTGATTAATAGGGAATTTCAAGGTGGTATTCATTTTGTATCGCGCCTTTAACTGGTTAAGCTGCGGCTGATTCAGCTCATCATACAAAATTACAATTTTTGCCTGAGGTGATTTAACTTCCAAAGTTGCTAATAATGATTCAATATTACTGACTCGGTCTCGAAATTCTGGGTTATGGCTAAACTCTGCCACTAAGACTTGGTAGGTATTTTTTTTGGCCAGTTTGGCAGCCTTGCGTTGAGAATTTTCAAAATCAACTGAAAATCCTTGCTCAACAAATAGCGACGTGAAATCTTCAAATCCGCCCTCATCAACAAAAAATAATAAATTTTGAGCCATTACCCTTGCGCCTGCAATTGGTAAAAATCACGTTTAAATTCAGCAAAATTATCCATCTCAATGGCGCGCCTCATTTGCGCCATTAAATCTTGATAATAATATAAATTATGGGTGGTGTTAAGTCTTGCACTGAGAATTTCGTTCTTGCGCTGCAAGTGATGCAAGTACGATTTGCTATAGTTTTTGCAAGTATAGCAACCGCAGCGCGCATCTAATGGACTCACATCAAGCCGGTACTGAGCATTGCGAATTTTCACAATGCCGCTAGAGGTAAATAAATAACCATTACGGGCATTGCGCGTTGGCATGACGCAATCAAACATATCAATACCGCGTTCAACCGCTTCGACCAAATCACTCGGCGTGCCCACGCCCATCAAATATCTAGGCTTATCAGCGGGCAATTCATCGGGCAAATAATCAAGCACTTTCATCATTTCTTCTTTAGGCTCGCCGACACTTAAGCCGCCAACGGCGTATCCATCAAAGCCAATGTCTATTAATGCTTTTGCAGAAGTCTGGCGCAATGTTTTAAACATACCGCCCTGCACAATGCCAAATAAAGCATTAGCGTTGTTCAATTTATTATGTTCATCTTTAGAGCGTTTTGCCCAGCGCAGCGACAATTGCATGGACTGATCTGCAACTATCTTATCAGCAGGATACGGCGTACACTCATCAAAAATCATCACAATGTCAGAACCCAGTTTGTGCTGAATCTGAATTGACTCTTCAGGGCCCATAAAAATTTTATCGCCATTTTTAGGCGATCTAAAATCAACCCCCGCTTCACTGATTTTGCGCATAGCGCCCAAGCTAAAAACCTGAAAGCCGCCAGAATCTGTTAGTATCGGGCCTTGCCAATGCATAAAATCGTGTAAGCCTTTATGCGCCTCGATCACATCCGTGCCAGGGGTAATGGCCAAATGAAAAGTATTACCCAAAACAATTTGCGCGCCTAATTCAATCACCTCTTCTGGAGTCATGGCTTTTACCGTGCCGTAAGTTCCTACCGGCATAAAAGCCGGCGTTTGCACTTGCCCACGCGCAAAAGTCATTTGGCCGCGACGGGCTTTATTACTGGTTTTTTTTAATTCAAATTTCATATCTTTATTAGTTATTCGTTAATCAGTATGCTGAGCATCGATTTGCAACTGCCAAAGTTTGGCGTATTCTCCCTGAGCTTCTAATAATTGCTGATGCGTACCACTTTCTTGAACCGCGCCTTGGTCTAGTACGATAATGTTATCACTATCGATAATGGTAGAAAGTCGGTGCGCAATCACCAAGGTTGTATGCTGCTGACTGAGTGAATTAAGTGCTTTTTGCACCATCTGCTCAGAATGCGAATCAAGCGCCGAAGTGGCTTCATCAAAAATTAAAATAGGCGGATTTTTAAGCAGCACTCTGGCAATCGCCAAGCGCTGTTTTTCGCCGCCAGACAGCTTGAGTCCTCGTTCGCCAACTCGCGTTTCATACCCTTCTGGCAATTGCTCAATAAAACTGTCAATAAAGGCCAGTTTAGCGGCGGCTTTTACCTCGCTCATGGTAGCGTTTTGCTTGCCATAAGCGATGTTGTAATAAATGCTTTCATTAAACATAACCGTGTCTTGAGGCACAACGCCCATGGATTTTTGCACTGAATTCAAATCAAGCTGGCTGATATTTTGATCATCAATTAGAATCTGTCCAGCGTTCACATCATAAAACCTAAACAGCAGTTTTGCCAAGGTTGATTTTCCTGAGCCTGAAGCGCCAACAATGGCGACTTTTTGCCCAGCTTGAATGGTAAAGCTGATGTTTTCTAATGCTGGATTTTTGCCCGAATAAGCAAAAGACACCTGTTTAAATTCAACTTTTCCTAGCCCGACTTTCAACTCAGGTGCGTTTTTATCACTCGTCACTTTTGGCTTTTTATCAAGCAAATTAAACATATTATTCATATCAATAAAATTGTGTTTAATCTGCCGATAGACAATGCCTAAAGAGCCTAATGGCATAAATAGTTGCAATAACAAAGCTTGAATCATAATCATATCACCCAAGCTCAGCTCTTGCGCCACTACGCCTTGGGCGGCCATAATCAAAACCATCGTCACGCCAGCCGCAATCACCATACTTTGGACAAAATTTAGCGCGGTCATCGAGGTGAAACTTTTGGTGGCAATGTCTTCCCAGCGGGCCATGGTGTTTCGATAGCGATCAACCTCAAACGCCTCTCGATTGAAATACTTAACCGTTTCATAGTTAATTAGACTGTCAACCGCATTGGTATTGGCTTCTGATTGCATGTCGTTCATTTGATAACGATACTTTATTCGCCAATTGGTAATCGCCAGTGTCAGGCCGATATAAAACACCACGGTTGCCAAAGAGATTCCTGCAAAAAAAACATCGTAATTAATCCACAATAGACCAATCACTAAGCACACTTCAAAAAATGCAGGCAGAATATTAAACACAAAAATTGAAAGTAGCGTTGAAACGCTTTGCGTGCCGCGATCAATGTCCCGAGTGATGCCGCCAATACGCCGATCTAAATGAAAAGACAAATCAAGCGTGTGCAAATGTTTAAACACGCTGAGCGCAATCAGATGCATAGCGTGATAACGAACCTTGGCAAAAACCGCATCTCTAAGCTCATTAAAAAGTGAGCTGGCCAATCTTAACGAGCCATAGGCAAACAGCAAACCTAACGGTAAAACCAATAAAGCATTTGCTTGATCTAAAGAATCAACAATTTCTTTAAGAACAACGGGCACTGCAACATTTGCCAACTTGGCGCAGATTAAAAACAAAGTTGCAAAAATAACGCGGCCACGCATTGCCAATAAATAAGGCAATAGCTTTTTCAAAGCCTTCATGTCTTTGGTTTTAAAATCGTAAGCTTGGGTTGGTTTATTCATAGCGCGGCTCGTTCATTGGATAATTTTTAGGCACAATCCCGCCTTTTTTTAAGGCTATTTCAACCACCTCGTTGCCTCGAAACTGATCAGGATTTTGCAACAATTCTTGCTGCCAAAAAGAATGCATTTCGCACATTTGTGGATGCGTATGATTGCAGCCTAGAATATGAAACGAGCAATCACCGACTTTCCAAGGGCCATCGCCACTAATGTCGCCTTTAATCAAATGAATGCTATAAGTCGGATCTTTTTCCCAAAAAAGCTCAAAATACAGCACGCCTTCTGGGTGTTCAAATAGGCGCTCAATCACGCGAACTTCTGCATTAGGGTATTTAATGTAAAGCGGCGAGCGCATTAAAAGTAGCTTATTCATCTTGAGCTTCTGTGCATGATATTTTTTCAAAAACAATATCTTCATTGTTGATACGTGTGGCGAACACTGCTGATTTTTCTGTTAAACGTTTAATTTTTTGACTCCTTTTTAGATTAAAGTTGCAAATGCTTTTTTTATGCATCTCAAATTCATAAAGAGATTCTTTGATATTCGGAATTAAAACAGTATTTTTATATTTATCTTCATCATAATTTTTATAAAAACTATTAATATAAGTAAACAGAAAAAGAAGAATAAAGCCCCTAGCCACATTAGTAATAATTATTAATTTTTTCGGCTTACCGAAGATAAAATCAAATGCACCATTATATTTCATAAGCATCAAACCAAAGTACGCAATTATTAAAGCTACAATATCTCCTGAAACCTCCATTAAAAACAAAAATATCATTAAAATTGCTGTCTCTAATAGTACATAGCCAATGTCAACATTAATAAATATAATGTCGTGAATGTATTGATTGGCATTATCGATTAAATAATAAAATCCAACGCTAGCAATAATAGGATAGGTAAATATTGACTTAATTACTTCTGATTGACCAAAGATAAAAAACCTAGAAAGCCCCCAATACAGAAAAAAATACGGCTATATAAATAGACGCTTCATAAAAATATTGACCATCACCATTATTTGAAAATGGAATTAAGGTAAGAAGCGTAATACCAATCAATACTGAAAATGGCTTAAACCCTTTAAGAAGTTTATCTTCTGAAAACCATTGATGTTTATTATTGAGTTGAATAGCCGATAAAAACAACAATGCAACTATAATAATAAATAGTGAAAGTTGAGGTAGAAACTCCTGAACCTCAAATGAAATTTCTTCTAGTTTTTCAAATTTTTTAGCAATCCATCCTGGAATAAAAGCTATAAAAAAAACAAAAGCCATGAAATAGTATCTATGCTCCAATGTACTATTTTTTTGATATATTTTTATATATTTTTTGATTAAATATTTACATTTTCGCCATACAGGTGGCTTGACTTTTCTTGGAAAGGTGATAACTGGCTTGATTATTTTACTCACGCATTGCCTCATTTATTTCATCAAACCTAAACCCGCGAGATTGTAAAAAACGCTGTTGTTTGGCTTTTTCTTTAAAATTATTAGGCGCTTCTACGCCAAATTTTCTCTGACGAATGGTTTGCGCAAGGGCAAAAAAATCAAATTCAGATAAATCAAATTGATCAATACCGCGCTGCTTTAAATCAACGCTAATTTTAATTGGGCCTTTGCCTTGGTTAAAACGCATTTGTATAAATTCGGCGGCAAAGCGCTCGTCACTTTGGTAATTTTGCTCAATTAAAGTAACAATCGCTTTTTCAATTTCATCTGGCTCAAATTGCTTATTACTTAACTTTTGACTCAGCTCCAAAATCGAGTGTTCGCGCCTAACCAGCATACGCATAGCGCTAGCATAACAACTTTCTTTATTTGTTATCGTCGTCACTAGAATTCAGTAACTTTTCACGAATTTTATCTTCAATGCTTTGGCGTAGCTCTGGATGCTCTTTTAAATAATCGCGCGACTTATCTTTGCCTTGGCCAATTCGCTCGCCTTCAACACTGTACCAGGCACCTGCTTTTTCAACAAAACCGTGTTTAACGCCCAAATCAATAATTTCACTTTCAAGCGAAATGCCTTCGTTGTAAAGGATTTGAAACTCTGCCTGTTTGAAAGGTGGTGCTACTTTGTTTTTTAAGACTTTAACGCGCGTTTCATTGCCCAAAATTTCATCGCCTTTTTTAATCGCGCCAATACGGCGAATATCTAAACGCACTGAAGCATAAAATTTAAGCGCATTACCGCCTGTCGTAGTTTCAGGGTTGCCAAACATAACCCCGATTTTCATGCGTAATTGGTTGATAAAAATTACCATGGTATTGGTTTTTTTAATGTTTGAAGTGAGCTTTCTAAGTGCTTGTGACATGAGTCTGGCTTGCAAGCCCATGTGTGATGCACCCATTTCACCTTCAATTTCAGCCTTTGGCGTTAATGCTGCGACCGAATCAATGACAACAATATCAACACTGCCTGAGCGTACCAGCATATCGGTAATTTCCAATGCTTGCTCTCCGGTATCTGGCTGAGAAATTAGTAATTCGTCGGTATTCACTCCTAAGCGCTTGGCGTATTTTGGATCAAGCGCATGTTCGGCATCAATAAACGCTGCGGTACCACCCAATTTTTGCATTTCTGCAATCACATGTAAGGTTAATGTAGTTTTGCCTGAAGATTCTGGGCCGTAGATTTCAACCACTCGGCCCCTTGGCAGACCGCCAATACCCAATGCAATGTCAAGACTTAAACTGCCCGTAGATACCGCTTCAATGTCGCCTTGCGCTTTATCATCACCCAAAAACATAACTGAGCCTTTGCCAAACTGCTTGTCAATCTGCGATAAAGCCGCCTTAAGCGCCTGTTTTTTCTGTTCATCCATGTGATTTCTCCTAGGTAAAATATGATTAATTAATTGGACAATTATATCTGAATTATTGTGGCAACTTTTTCAATAAATGACACTCAAAATATGGACTTGGCGCTAAGACTAGCAAGCCAAGGAATGCATGGCGTTGGCGGCAATCCGATGGTAGGATGCGTAATTGAAAAACAAGGCAAAATAATCGCCAAAGGCTATCATCAAACCTTTGGCAAGGCGCATGCAGAAATTAATGCGCTTGATCAAATTAACTATCAAGCGCAAGATGCAATTTTGTATGTCACGCTTGAACCTTGCGCGCATCAAGGAAAAACCCCACCTTGCACCCAAGCGATTATTGATTCTGGCGTTAAAAAAGTCATTATTGCGACGCTTGACCCAAATCCTTTGGTTGGCGGCAAAGGTGTAAGTTTGTTAAAAAAATCTGGCATTGAAGTTGAAGTTGGACTGCTTGAAAATCAGGCAATTGCGCTTAATCGCGGCTTTATTAAACGCATGAAAACCAAGCTGCCTTTTGTGACGTGCAAAATCGCCATGAGCTTAGATGGAAAAACCTCTATGAAATCTGGGCAAAGCCGATGGATTACCAGCGAGCCTGCCAGAAATGATGTGCAAAAGCTCAGAAGTCGTCATCAAGCCATTATGACAGGCTCTGGCACCATACTTGCAGACAACCCTTTTATGACAGTGCGCCTTGAGAATGTCAGCGCCGCGCCGCTTCGAGTGGTTATTGATAGCAAGCAAAAAATCACTGACAAAACCTTGAATATTTTTTCAAAAGATGCACCAACGCAAGTGTTCAATCCAAACAATACTCCCTTAACAAGTAACAATAAGCTTGATTTAAAAGTTGCGTTACGCCAACTAGGCGAGCAAGGTATTAATTCGGTTTTGCTCGAAGCTGGCCCAGGCCTTATTGGTGTCATGATTGAAAATCAATTGATTGATGAGTTTGTGATTTACAGCGCCCCGATACTTATGGGTAGTGATGGCAACTGCATGGCGCAATTACCGATTAAAAACATGGAAGATAAAATCAAACTGAATATTAGTGACTTGCGTATGGTTGGGGATGATATGCGCATAATCGCCACGCTTCAATCATGAAACCATTAACTAACAAGCATATTTTATTAGGCGTTAGCGGCTCAATATCAGCCTACAAAGCGCCCGATATCATTAGGCGCTTGCAAGACCTTGGCGCGCAAGTTCGAGTTGTGTTAACTGCAGGCGGCTCTAAATTTATTACCGAATTATCGCTACAAGCCATTTCTAAAAACAAAGTGTTTGATAATTTGTGGGATAAAGAAGCTGAATTATCAATGGGGCATATCGAGCTTGGCAAATGGGCTGATTTAATTTTAATCGCACCTGCCAGCGCCAATGTTATTGCCAATATAGCCAGTGGCAAAGCTTGCGACTTATTAACCAGCATCATTTTAGCCAGTGACGCCAAACTGATGCTAGCGCCAGCCATGAATCAGCAGATGTATAAATCTAGCGCCCTACAAGACAATTTAACCTGCCTAAATGAGCGTCAAGCAGTTATTATTAAGCCTGATTCTGGGTCTCAAGCCTGCGGCGATATTGGCTTGGGCCGCCTGCCAGAATCAAACTTAATTGCCAATCAAGTGGCCAAGCAATTTAAAAGCACTCAACTAACTGGAAAAAATATTTTAATTACCTTGGGCGCCACCACCGAGCCCATTGACCCTGTTAGATTTATCTCCAACCACTCAAGCGGAAAAATGGGCATGGCACTGGTTGATTGCTGCATTGAAATGGGCGCAAAAGTCACTTGTGTTTATGCAAATATTAGCGTCCCATTAAACCAAAAAGCGCGCAATATTCAAGCGTTAAGCGGCGCACAAATGCACCAGGCTGTTTTTGATGAAATTGACCAGCAAACTATATTTATCGCAGTTGCTGCTGTGAGTGATTACGCACTAAAAAATCCGGCAAAACAAAAAATAAAAAAATCTGCAGATAATTTAATTCTAGCGCTAACGCGCAATCAAGATATTCTGGCAGACGTTTGTAAACTTAACAACAAACCCCTGTGCATTGGCTTTTCTGCAGAGACGCAAAATGCCCTTGAAAATGCTAAAAATAAGTTAAAAAACAAGGCTTGTGACGCCATTATTTTAAACGACGTTGCAAATGCTGAAATTGGCTTTAATAGTGATGAAAATGAGGTTATTTTCATCAGTAAAAATCAACAGCAAAACATTGCAAAAAACAGCAAAATAAAAATCGCTGAAAAAATTCTAAAAATCTTCATTAAAGAGTTCTTATAAACGCTAAAAAACAGCGTTAAATCAAGGCCTATTAGAGTTACTCACAAAACTGTGGATAACTCTGTTAATATCTCTTTAAAAATCACTAAAAACGTTGATGTATTGCTCTTTTTTATGGTTTTGAATAAAAATTAATCACTTATATTTTTTACTTAAAAATCAATAACTTATAGTTTATTAATGAAAGCCATAATATTAGAAAATTTTCATTAACACTAACAAAAGCACATTGGAGGAAAACTTAGCGCGTTTCACGCATTAAATCAAGGGTTTCACGCCATATTAGACAATCATAAAATTGTAATTTTCTAAGGGTTGAAATTTTTGAATTATTAAGTCTTAATTATGTTAATTTTTGCCTTTAATTTTCTGCTAGGAATCTTGTTGTTTTCGATCAAAAGCACACTACCATTAACCACCCTTGAAATAGGCTTAATTTTCGCCTTATTACTGCTTGTTTTAGCCTTATTTAAGCGTCAAAAAATCATAGCCCTGAGTTTGATGTTTTTTGTACTTGGTTTTGGCTGGATGACTTTATTTTCCACTCATCTTTTACAAGAAAATATTGATGAAAAATTTTTCAATAAAGCCATTAATGTTATTGGCACAATTGACGATCTTCCCAAAATAAAACCCAATAAGACCCAATTTACTTTTAACGTCACCGAGCCTTTTAAAGCAAAAATTAAACTGTCTTGGTATGCTCAGCCGCAAGCAAATCTGCACAGCGGCAATGAATGGAAATTACTGATTAAAATAAAACACAACAACGGCTTTCAAAATGAGGGCGGATTTGATTATGAGCGCTGGCTTTTTTACAAGAAATTTGATGCGACTGGTTATGTTAAACGTCATGAATCTAATCAACTTATAACCAGCAACGCTAATCTTTCGATCAATTCAATACGGCAAAATATTCGTCAAAAACTTTCAAGTTCTTTATCTAAGTTTGAATTTTTAGGCGTGATTAACGCGCTTGTGATAGGCGACAGATCTTTAATCAATCCAAACCATTGGGAGCTGTTTAAAGCTACCAATACCACGCATTTAAGCGTTATCTCTGGGCTGCATATTGGTCTGATTTCAGGGTTTGTTTTTCTATTATCTAGCTTTGGATGGCGGCAATGCGCTCGCTGCACACTCCGACTTCCTGCACTTATTTTTGGCGCTTATTTTGGCCTGTTAGCCGCCCTACTCTATGCGCTTATTGCTGGATTTTCAATTCCAACGCAGCGCGCTTTTATTATGGCTAGCGTGGTATTTTTATCAATCATTTTGCGGCGCAAACATAATACTTGGCAATTGTATGGCGGCGCTTTAATGCTGGTACTACTCTTAAATCCTCTTAGCGTTCTTAGTGCTGGATTTTGGCTATCCTTTTATGTTGTTGCGGTAATCATTTATGGCGCTAGGCAGCATCAAGATAAACACTGGATACTGCGCTTAGTTTACATCCAACTGCTGATTAGTATTGCCACCCTGCCGCTCATTGCTTGGTTTTTTTCAACAGGTTCATCTTTATCGCCAATTGCCAACTTGGTCGCCATTCCAGTATTTAGCTTCATCACCACGCCATTTTCATTACTAGGCACTATCCTTAGCTACGTTCAATTACAAACCCTCAGTGAGTTTGTTTTTTTAGTGGCCAATCAATCTTTGGTTTATTTATCAATGTTTTTAAATTATTTACAAACATTCGATTTTAATCAATGGCATTATGCGCCCCATTCAGCGACTGGTTTTTTGCTATTTATTGTTGCCGTACTAATTACCCTGCTGCCTAGCGCTCTTAAGCTGCGAAAAATAGCGTTGCTTTTATTTGTTGTTATTTGGCTTAATCCCACAGAAAAACTTAAACCAAGTGAAGTAGTTATCACCACTTTAGATGTCGGTCAAGGTTTAAGCCATGTTGTGCGCACGCAAAATCACACGTTAGTTTTTGATACTGGTGCGCGCTACCGGTCTGGTTTTAATATGGGCGACGGCGTTATTTTGCCTTATTTACAAAAACAACAAATTAATCTACTTGATTTACTGATTATTTCCCATAGCGATAATGATCATATTGGCGGCGCAGATAGCCTGCTAAAAAATTTAAAAGTTAATAAAATTGTCAGCTCAACGCCCCATAAAATTTCCCAGCCTGCCAGTTTATGCAGCTCACTTTCATCTTGGCAATGGGATGGTGTGAATTTTCAAATGCTAAACCTTGGGCACTCTTTTACTGGCAATAACGCCTCTTGCGTATTAAAAATATCTAACCAAAACCATTCTATTATTTTAACTGGCGACATTGAAAAAAAAGCCGAGCTACATTTAATCAAAACTTGGGGTGAAAAACTTAAAGCAGATGTGCTAATCAGCCCGCACCACGGCAGTAAAACCTCTTCAAGTGATCAATTTTTAACAACTGTTTCTCCTGAGCTGGTGATTATTTCTAGTGGTTATAAAAATCGCTTTAACCATCCTGCAACAGTCGTTAAAAATCGCTATAAACAACACAAAATCAAGCAATTAAATACCGCTTGTTCTGGGCAAATTGATGTCAAAATTGCAAATAATATAACGCTAATGAATTACCGGAAAATGCAACAACGCTACTATTGGCGCACTTGTAAATAAGGTTTTTTAATTTTAATGGTAATGAATTTTGCTAGATTGGGCTTGAGTTAATGCGTTGATTGCATCGATCAAAACCTGGTCAGGATTTACCTTTAGCGCTTTAACTAATGGAATACTGCCCCTTAAACGCTTGGTATCATATGAAATCTTCACCGGACAACTGCCTGGATGTTTTTGCAATAACTGATAAAGGCTTGGAAAAATTGACTGATGCTGCGCTTCAAGTTTAACTTCAAAACCTTTGGCGTAATTCATTTTAACCTCATCAATATTTTCAATTTTATCAACAATGATTTGCCAGCCATCTCGATAATCATCGCGCTGAATTTTGCCGCAAATAATCACCACATCATCAACAATCAGCTGATCACTAACACTACTTAAAGCTTTAGGAAAAACCACCGCATTCAACGACATATAGCCATCTTCAACAGTAACAATAGCCATTTGATCGCCCTTGCGCGTAGGTCGAAAGCGCAATTCAGAAATCAACGCTAAAACCCGCACTTCTTTGTTGTTTCTAAATTTTAATTGCGCGGGTAGTGCTGCGCTAATATGTTTGGCATCAATCTTGTATTCGTCCGTTGGATGATTGTAAAAGTAATAACCCATGACTATTTTTTCAAATTGTAATTTTTGCCTGAATGATAACTCAGGCGCTAATAAATACTTCAGCTCATATTCGGTATGCTCATTAGCGCTTGCAAACAAGCCACCTTGTCCGCTAGAATTATCATTTTGGCGCTGTTGCGCTTGTTTTACTGCTGCAGGGTAGCTTTTGATTAAAGTCGCCCTATCAATGCCAAATACATCTAAAGCGCCACTATAAATTAACGCCTCTAAGGCGCGCTTATTCAAATAGTGTTTTTCAATTCTAAAGCAAAAATCAAACAAATCTTTGAAAGGTCCATTATCACGGCGTTCGGCCATAAGTCTTTCAACCAGCGCCTCGCCAACCCCTTTAACAGCACCCAAACCATAAACAACTGTTTTTTCATCTGCAATGCTAAATTGATAGTCAGACAGGAAAATATTTGGGCCGTTAATGGTTAGTCCCATTTTTCGAATTTCACTAACCGTAAAAGCAACACGATCAGTGTCGTCCATCATGCCAGACAATACCGCTGCCATGAATGGCGCTGGGTAATGCGATTTTAGCCAAGCAGTATGGTACGACACATAAGCATAAGCAACTGAGTGCGATTTATTAAATCCGTAGCCTGAAAATTTGTCAATTAGATCAAAAATTTCATTGGCTTTTTTCTCATCAATGTCTTTTTTGCCGGCGCCTTCAACAAATACACTGCGCTGCCTATCCATCTCTTCAACTTTCTTTTTACCCATAGCGCGGCGTAATAAATCCGCCCCGCCAAGAGAATAACCCGCCATCACTTGGGCTGATTTCATTACCTGCTCTTGATACAAAAATACGCCATTAGTCGGCTCAAGAATTTCTTTTAGCATCGGGTGCGGATATTTAACTTGAGCGCCATGTTTTACATCAATGTAATCATCGACCATACCTGCATCTAAAGGCCCCGGACGATATAAGGCGAGCATCGCGACAATGTCTTCAAAATTATCTGCCTGAAGTTTTTTCAAGTAGCTACGCATACCATCAGATTCCAGCTGAAAAATACCTGTTGTATCGCAGCGCTGCAATAACTCATAAACTTTTTTATCATCTAACGGCAAAACATCTAAATCAATTTTTTCAGCACTTAGACCTTTAGCCTCAATCATTTTAATGGCTTTTTGGATTACGGTTAAATTTGACAAGCCTAAAAAGTCGAACTTAACCAAACCAACCGCCTCAACATCATCTTTATCAAACTGCGATACAACGCCATCATTTTCGCCAGAACCTTTATAAACAGGGCAAAAATCACTAATCTTACTTGGGGCAATTACCACCCCGCCTGCATGCGTGCCAACGTTTCGAACCACGCCTTCAAGTTTTTTAGATAAATTAATAAGATTGGTAACCGCCTCTTCTGAACCATAACGCGCTAACAATTCATCAGAGCCGCCATCTACTTCAGGCTGCAGCGCTTTATCGAGCGTCATTTTTAAATCGTTTGGAATGAGTTTGGAAATTTTGTCACTAAATCCGTAAGGATGTCCAGAAACGCGGCCAACATCACGCACCACGCCTTTAGCAGCCATTGTTCCGTAGGTAATAATTTGTGAGACTTTTTCACGGCCGTACTTTTTGGCCACATAATCAATCACTTCATCGCGCCGATCTGTACAAAAATCAATGTCAAAATCTGGCATGGAAACCCGCTCAGGATTCAAAAACCGCTCAAATAAAAGCTCATGTTTAATCGGGTCAACATTGGTAATTCCCAAAACATAAGCAACCAAAGATCCTGCGCCAGATCCGCGGCCTGGACCGACTGGAATATCATTGGCTCGTGACCATTTAATAAAGTCTGCAACAATTAAAAAATAACCTGGAAAGTCCATTTGGATAATAACATTTAGCTCAAATTTAAGACGGGCGTCATATTCAGCTCGCTCAACCTCTAAATTTTGAAGACGAACGTCCAGACCGCGCTCAGACTCCAAAGTAAAAAACTTTGCCATACTTAAACCCTCTGGAACTGGAAAATCAGGCAGGTAATTTTTCTTATGCAGCTGAAAATGTACATTACAACGCTGCGCCACTTCTGCGGTATTTTGCAGTATTTCAGGCACATCAGCAAACAAAGCTTGCATTTGATCGATAGACTTTAAATATTGTTGATCAGAAAAATGACGGGTACGGCGAGCGTCATCCAACAATCCGCCTTGAGAAATACAAATGCGCGCTTCATGCGCATCATAATCATCTTTAGATAAAAATTGAACATCATTCGTTGCAACTACTGCAATATCAAGTTCTAGCGCTAAATTAATGCACAAGTGTAAATGCTGTTCATCGTATTCTCTATGAGTTCTTTGCACGGCTAAATAATACCTATCCGTAAAAATACCCTTCCAGTAGTTGGCTTTTTGCTTGGCTTCAATAATTTGATTAGTCAAAAGATGTTTGGCGATATCACTATGAATCGGCGTTGCGATCAGTAATAAACCTTGATGGTGCTTAGCCAATTGAGCTTCACTAATGCTAACGCCTTCAACGGATTGTCCTTGCATATAGGACCATGAAATGAGCTCAGAAAGATTTAAAAATCCTTGCTGGTTTTGACACAGTAACAAAACGGAATAAAAATCACCCTCAGCATCTTTAATATTAACGCGAGCGCCAAAAATTGGCTTAATATTTGCAGCAATTGCTTTTTGATAAAACTTTATTGCAGCATACAGATTTGACTCATCTGTTAATGCCACACTAGTCATGCCTAATTCAACAGCTTTATCGATTAATTTTGGTATGCGTATTAATGAATTTTCAACAGAAAATTCACTTTGACAATGCAAATGACAAAAATCCAAACTAGGCATATCTAAATTTCAATAAAAAGAAAATTAATTATCCTTCAATTATGCCCAAATATTGACTTTTTTTTAGACAAAAAAATACCCCAATAAAGGGGTATTTTTTTATAACAATCCAAACTTGTATTAGAAGCTAGGACCTGCGCTTTTTGCTAAAGCAGCTTGCGCCGTAGCGTTCACTGTTTGAGCATGGGCTTTATTAGCTAATGCTACTGCCGCAGCAGTCTTGCCTGCAGCATTTAACTTTTTAGCTTCTTTAATCATCTTACCTGTATCACGCCAAGCTATATTAACTGCTAAATTAGCCTTATAACCCGTTTCAGCAGCTTTAACAGCTGACTTAAACGAATCAGCTGAGCTGTTATTCCAATTATACGAGCTAGTCGCAAAATTAGCATGAGCTGTTGCAAAGGTGAATACTGATAAAGCTATTATTAATACTTTTTTCATTTTCATTCTCCTATTTTCTGTAACGAGCGTCAGTAATTTCAAGACCATTACTCATTGCCTGATGAAAGAACTCTAGATTGTTCATGAGATCTGTTTGAGCATTGATTGGCTTAGCACGCATATTCTTTAGACAACCACCATAACGACGTTGCAACGTACCTAAACCAGCCCATTTTGCACGATACATTGGAACGTGCGTTGCATGACCTAGAGCAGGCGATAAGATATCAGCTCTTGCTTTTTTACCAGCGTTATATACGTGGCAATCTGCACAAGACATATTAAACTGACCGCGCTTACCATAGAAGAACGCTTTGCCTTCATTGTATGCAGCTTGAGCACCAGCAGTTTCAACTTTTACATTGACTTTCTCGCCAGCTGCTTGATCTGAAATCCAAGCGCTGATTCGTGCAATCTTGCCTTTCTTTGAGCCTAGTTTTTTACCTGTTTGCTCCTTGTAACACGCCTTTAAAACACCTTCAAGTGTTACAACTTTTTGAGTTGCTTCATCAAAATAAGGATGCTTTATGCGAGCTGCTGCTGGATCTTTAAGTGCATCACACTTACCAAGACCAAACTTAACAAACTCTTCTCCTCCCTTTTCTACCGCCTCTTCATACGGGGGAATGCCATCTAAAATTTCTTCAAATTGATCTCTTGAGCCATCATCAAGGGCGTATACGCCATTGGTGTAGTCTGCAAGTTCAACGTTTGGAAACATCGATTTAAAGTGGCTAACAAAGGCTTTATGCTCAGTATTTAAATCTGCAATTGCAGAACTAGCGCCGACCATTAAACCTAAACTGACTACTGCAGTTATTAGTTTTTTCATTAATCTCTCCTCAATTAATAAGATTGGTTACTTAGACTTTGCAGTCGCAGAACCCGTCTTACCTTTGTTGTCTTCATATTTAAGTTCAATTGTGTCGCCTTTAGCGCCCGCAACATTAAACTTAAAGTATGGATTTTTAGAAATAGAACTACCAATATCTGCATCTACTACAACCTTGCCATTGTGTGAAACAACCATGTGTGTAATATGATTTGCAGGCACTAGTTTACCTTTTTTCTTACGTAAGCCTGTTTCCATAGGGTGCTTAATAAGCGCCTTAATACCGATAACGCCTTTTCTAGCCTTTGGTTTTAATTTAATTGATCCCATCTTGTATTCTCCTAATTAATATGATTCGTTGCCGAATTAACCGCCACAGCCGCCAATCGTTACTTTAACTTCTTGTGATACTTTAGTTGTTACGCCGCCTGCAGTTACTAATGCATCTACTGGAGAGGTTGTACCCATTCTAACGCGAGTAGAAACATAACCCTGTGCGCCCGATAAGTTAAATGAAGCCGCTAAAGGTGTGGAATTGTTCTTCACATAGAAAGAGATGTTTGTAACACCGTCCATCTTAGAAGCATCAACTGTCATCGGTACTACCGCGCCATTCTCAGCAATTTTAGGTGCTTTGAATTTAAACGAGCCTTTGCCTGCAGAAGCTGCAGAAGTACCTGCTGCATCAGACTTAGCTTTAAAGTCTGAAGAGCTTGCAAATACCATTGATGGTGTTAGTAAGCCTGCACCTACAGCTGTCGCAACTGCAGAACCTGCCATTGCGCTTTTTAAGAATAATCTTCTTTTCATTTTATCTCCTTATTTTGTGTAAATGTAGTTAACCACTTGGTCAATTTGACCATCGGTCAATACGCCATGCTTACCAAAAGGAGGCATAATCGTATTTGGATTTGTAACCGTCATATCCCAAACCTTAGCTCTTAATACTGCTTTATCTGGAAATCTTGCCTTCATCGCAATGAGCGGCGGACCTATATTGCCTGGTAGGTTTCCACCAGGAATCATGTGACATGCTAAACAGTTGCCTGCTTTACGGCCGAAAGTAACCTCTTCGTCCGTCATCTCTTTGGCGCCGGCTTGTAACGGCATTATAAATAATGCTGCTAAAGTAGCTACTGCCGAGATAGAAGAAATAGTTTTCTTCATGTTTCTCTCCTCTTTATATAAAAAAATATCAAACCCCTTGCAAGGTTCACCCTTACTAAGGCGTCCATGATAAACACATTTTTCATCCAATGCAAGTCTTTCACAAAAAGTTAATATAGATTGTTTTTGTAAATATTTTTTGTGCTAAATCAAGAATAATTTTAAACTTTATTCAAATTTAAAATATATATTTAAAGTGTAAAATTTTATACTTTCTCAGCTGCTTTAATCAATGCTTGAGCCTTGTGCAGGGTTTCATTCCATTCTGATTGAGGGATTGAATCATGCACAATACCTGCGCCTGCTTGCACATAAAGCAGCTGATCTTTGATGACTGCTGTGCGTATAGCGATTGCCATATCCATACACCCATGCCATGATAAATAACCAATTGCACCCGAATAAATATTGCGCTTAAGCGGCTCTACCTCGTTAATAATTTCCATAGCACGTACTTTTGGCGCGCCACTAAGTGTGCCTGCTGGAAAGGTTGCTCTCAATACATCAATTGCGCTTATATCATCTTTTAAGATGCATTCAACATTAGAGGCAATATGCATCACATGCGAGTAACGCTCAACAAACATCTTGTTAGTTAAATTAACGCTGCCAGTTTTGGCAATTCTACCCAGATCATTACGCCCCAGGTCAATCAACATCAAATGTTCGGCTATCTCTTTTTCATCGGCTAATAAGTCTTTTTCTAATGCCAGATCTTCTTGTTCGTTCTTACCGCGAGTGCGCGTACCAGCAAGCGGGCGCACAGTTGCCCGCCTGTCTTTATCAACGCGGGTTAAAATTTCAGGCGATGAGCCAACAATCTCAACATCACCTAGATTGAGATAATACATATAAGGTGAGGGACTTAAACGGCGCAATTGCCTGTATAACTCAATCGCTGGCGCTGTAAAAGGTGCGCTAAGGCGCTGTGACGGTACAACTTGCATCACGTCACCTGCTACAATGTACGTTTGAATACGCTCAACAACGTCTTTGTAATTTTGCTCACCAAAACTTGATTTAAAATCTTGTGGTTTTAAATGGTCAGATTGATACGCTTTTTTAACCAAAGGTTTGTCAATGGCCAATTCAATTTCATTAAGGCGCGACACGGCTTGTTCGTAAGTATGCGTTTTGGGGTTGATGTGGGTTAATAAAAAAGCCTTATTGGCTAAATTGTCAAACACCACCAAATCATTGGAAATCATTAACAAAATATCAGCAATGTTAAGCTCATCTTGAAGGTTGATATTTTTTAGTTTAGGTTCAATATAACGAATAATTTCATACCCAAAATAACCCACCAAGCCGCCATTAAACTCTGGCAAATCGTTAATTTCTGGCACTTTAAATTGACTCTGATAATCTTCAATCCAAGCCAATGGATCTTCAACCTCAAAACGTTCAATAACAACTGAATCTTGTTCTATTTGTATTTCATAGTCAAATACTTTAATAACCGTTTGAGCGTGCAGCCCAATCATCGAGTATCGACCCCACTTTTCACCCCCTTGTACAGATTCAAACAAATAACTGTAAGAATCATTTGCGAGTTTCAAATATAAACCTAAAGCAGTATCAGTATCAAGCACCACTTCCTTGAAAACTGGAATATGGTTGTAACCTTGATCGACATAAGTGTTAAAACTTGTTTTATTCATAAGTGCATTTTAACGGATTTTATAAAGGGTTCTTCTAAAAACCTAAGGTGATTTATAAAATGCGGTTTTTTACTGGTTTGCTGCTTTTAATAAAGCCATCTTTAACAAGCTCTAGCGTTAAATAATGACTCTCTAGAAAAGTCATTACAAGGTTTTATCAAGACTAAAAAATGAATTATTTTTGGCAGTTATTGCAGCGCTTTAAAGCTATTTTAAATAGTATTAGACGTAAAAAAACCGCATCGAAACTCGGTGCGGCTTTAATTAAACAAAAGAGACTGGGTGGTTATTTTACTCTTGAGCTTCTTCTGCTTCACTTAACTCTGCTGCTAGTGCAATTTCAGCATCAGCACTTTGAACCATACTAGCAGCGCGCTTAGCACGTTTAGTTTGATGATGGGTAAAACCCGTTCCTGCAGGAATTAAACGACCAACAATTACATTTTCCTTCAAGCCTGATAATGGATCTACGCGGCCAGTGGTTGATGCTTCTGTTAGTACTCTGGTTGTTTCTTGGAATGAAGCTGCCGAAATAAACGACTCAGTCGCCAATGAAGCCTTAGTAATACCCATTAGCAACCTTTGATAAGTAATTAATTCCTTACCTTGAGCGGTTAATTGTTTATTGGTTTCAACCACTCTTGCGTACTCAGCAGTTTCGCCATTCACAAACTTAGAATCACCTGCATCAAGTACTTCTACTTTACGCAACATTTGTTTAACAATCACTTCAATATGTTTATCTGAGATATTCACACCTTGCAGGCGATATACATCTTGCACTTCTTTAACAACATAGTTTGCTAAAGCTTCAACACCAAGCAGGCGCAAAATATCATGAGGGTTTGAAGGTCCGTCAGAAACAACATCACCTTTTTCAATGGTTTCACCATCGAAAACATTTATTTGACGCCATTTATGAATCATCATTTCTATCACTTCACCTTCTGGCGAAGTAATAATTAAACGATCTTTGCTTTTCGTTGAACTGCCAAAACTAATAACGCCAGAGGCTTCTGCAAGAATCGAATGGTCTTTAGCTTTACGTGCTTCAAATAAATCAGCAACACGCGGCAAACCGCCGGTAATGTCACTGGTTTTAGATTGATCTTTAGGAATTTTAGCAAGCACTTCGCCCGCTGAAATCACTTGATTATCTTCTAGGTTAATTTTAACCATTGATGGTAAGTAATGCGTTGATAAAACAACTTCAGAGTCACTCTCTTCAACCATTTTAATCATTGGCTTAAGGCCTTTCGCTGCGACTGATCTTTCAGCCTCATCAATCATTTCAAAAAATGGTATTCCTGTTAATGGATCTGTATTCCTATTAACGGTAATGCCTTCTTCAAAATCAACAAAAATAACGCGGCCTGATTGCTCAGTAATAATTGGATGCGTATGCGGATCCCAATCAGCAATTTTATCTTTTGCCTTAACTACGCCGCCTTCTTGCACATGCACAATTGCGCCATATGGAATCTTATAACGCTCTACATCTTGACCTTTAGTATTTCTAATAGTTACAACAGCTGAGCGCGCAATAACAACTAAATGATTGTTCTCATTGACAATCGATTTAAGGTTTTCAAAATGAGCCGTACCATCAACATTCACATTAATACTACTAATCGCTGTCGATGCAGATGCTGCGCCGCCAATATGGAAAGTACGCATAGTAAGCTGAGTGCCTGGCTCACCAATTGACTGAGCTGCAATAACGCCAACCGCCTCACCAACACCAATTTTATGCCCGCGAGCCATGTCATTGCCGTAACAACTAGCACACACACCATAGCGCGTATCACAAGTAATGGTAGAACGAACCTTAATAGATTCAATGCCTAACTCGTTCACCTTGTCTGAATCAGCTAAGGTGATAAGGTGGCCTTTTTCTACAAATACATCATAGCTATCAGGAATGAGAATATCTTCTGCAACGACGCGTCCTAGAACAGCAGCACCTAATGTTTGTACAATATTACCGCCATCAATAACTGCTTTCATAACCATACCGTTATCAGTGCCGCAATCTTCTTGGGTTACCACTAAATCTTGACCAACATCAACCAAACGGCGGGTTAAGTAACCGGAGTTGGCTGTTTTCAAAGCAGTATCCGCTAGACCTTTACGAGCGCCGTGCGTTGAGATAAAGTATTGCATATTGTTCAAACCTTCACGGAAGTTTGAGGTAATTGGCGTTTCGATGATTGAGCCATCTGGCTTAGCCATCAGCCCGCGCATACCCGCAAGCTGACGCATTTGCGCAGGGGAGCCACGTGCGCCAGAATCAGCCATCATATAAACTGAGTTGAATGAAGCTAATTTTTCAATCTTGCCGTCTTTGGTTTCGAATTCTTCGAAGCCAATTTCGTCCATCATAGCTTTTGCAACTGTTTCAGAAGTGCGTGACCAAATATCAATCACTTTATTGTAGCGCTCGCCATCGGTTACAACACCTTTAGAAAACTGCTCTTGAATATCTTTAACTTGTGCTTGTGCGTCTTCAATCATGCCCGCTTTACTATCTGGAATAGTCATATCATTTGAACAAAATGAAATGCCTGATTTGGTCGAATACTGGAAGCCCATGTACATCATTTGATCCGCAAACATAACTGTTTCTTTAAGCTCTTGCGTGCGGTAGCAAACATGAATCAAGTGTGATACAACCTTTTTAGAAATGGCTTTATTGATTAAATCAAACGACAAACCTTTAGGCAAAATTCGAGAAAAAATAGCGCGGCCAACTGTTGTGTCAACAATGCACTTTGAACTTGGCTCAAATTTTCCAGCTTCATTCTTGGTATATTGCTGAATTCTTAGCTTAACATTAGCATGCAGAGTCACGTTGCCTGATTCATAAGCATTAAGCGCTTCAGCAGGAGAAGTAAACACCATGCCTTCGCCTTTTTGATTAATTTTGTCGCGCGTCATGTAGTACAAACCCAAAATAACATCCTGAGAAGGTACGATAATTGGCTCGCCACTGGCAAGGTGCAGAACGTTATTTGACGCCAGCATTAAAGTTCTTGCTTCTAATTGCGCTTCTTCAGATAAAGGTACGTGCACGGCCATTTGGTCGCCATCAAAGTCAGCGTTAAAGGCCCCACAAACAAGAGGGTGCAGCTGAATAGCCTTGCCTTCAATAAGTAACGGCTCGAATGCTTGAATGCCCAATCTGTGCAAAGTTGGTGCACGATTAAGTAATACAGGGTGTTGATGTACTACTTTTTCTAGGACATCCCAAACCTCTGGCATTTCAGCTTCAACCATTTTTTTAGCTGCTTTAATGGTAGATGCTAAACCTTTGGCTATCAAACGATTATAAATAAATGGTTTGAATAATTCTAATGCCATTTTCTTAGGCAATCCGCACTGATGAAGTTTAAGGTAAGGCCCACAAACAATCACTGAACGTCCCGAATAATCCACACGTTTACCGAGTAAGTTTTGACGGAAACGACCTTGCTTGCCTTTAATCATGTCAGAAATAGATTTTAATGGGCGACGATTGTTACCCATCACTGCGCGCCCGCGACGACCATTGTCAATCAAAGAATCCACAGCTTCTTGCAGCATACGCTTTTCGTTACGCACAATAATTTCTGGCGCATCAAGCTCTAATAAACGCGCTAGGCGGTTATTACGATTAATAACGCGGCGATATAAATCATTCAAGTCAGACGTTGCAAAACGACCGCCATCAAGTGGCACTAAAGGACGCAGGTCTGGCGGTAGAATTGGCAATACGTTTAATACCATCCACTCAGGTTTATTGCCTGATTGAATTAAAGAATCGATTAATTTAAGACGTTTGTTGTATTTTTTAAGCTTGGTTTGAGACTTGGTATTTAAACTGTCTTCACGCAGATTTGCCGCTTCTTTTTCAAGCTGCATTTCAGCCAAAACATTTTGAATGGCTTCAGCACCCATTTTCGCTTCAAATTCATCGTCGCCATATTCATCAAGCGCATCAAAATACATTTCTTCGGTTAATAATTGCTTATGAACTAAAGGCGTTGAACCTGGATCAGTGACTAAAAAGGCTTCAAAATACAATACGCGTTCAATGTCTTTAAGGGTCATGTCCATCAACAAGCCTAAGCGTGATGGTAATGATTTTAAATACCAGATATGTGCAACCGGCGCTGCAAGTTCAATATGACCCATGCGCTCACGACGTACTTTTGAAAAAGTAACCTCAACCCCGCACTTTTCACAAACAACGTTACGAAATTTCATGCGTTTATATTTGCCACATAAACACTCAAAGTCTTTCATGGGTCCGAAAATCTTAGCACAAAACAAACCTTCTCTTTCTGGTTTAAATGTTCGGTAATTAATGGTTTCAGGTTTTCTAACCTCGCCATATGACCATGAACGAATCTTCTCAGGAGAAGCTAGCCCAACTTTAATTGCATCAAAGTCTTGCTCTTTATTTTCTTGCTTTAATATTGTTAATAAATCTTTCATTTAACTCTCCTAATTAGTATTGCTCAAGTTCGACATCAATACCTAATGATCTGATCTCTTTAATCAGTACATTAAACGATTCTGGCATCACTGACTCAGTCACATTTTTACCGTCAACAATACTTTTATACATCTTCGCACGGCCTGCAACGTCATCAGATTTAACCGTTAACATTTCGCGCAATGTATGCGCTGCGCCGTATGCTTCTAGTGCCCATACTTCCATCTCACCAAAACGCTGTCCACCGAACTGTGCTTTACCACTCAGCGGTTGTTGCGTTACTAATGAATAAGGACCGGTTGAACGAGCGTGCATTTTGTCATCTACCAAGTGATTGAGTTTAAGCATATGCATATAACCAACCGTTACTGGGCGATCAAACGGCTCGCCTGTGCGTCCGTCGTATAATTGCTCTTGACCTGACTCAGGCAAGTCTGCCAGTTTAAGTAAAGATTTAATGTCATCTTCCTTAATGCCGTCAAACACTGGCGTTGCCATTGGCACACCAGCTCTTAGATTGTTAGCTAACTCGATAATTTCTTCATCACTAAAGATGTTTAAATCTTCTTGCTTGCCATAAGAGTTGTAGATTTTATCTAAAAATGCTCTAATTTCAGCCACCATTTCGCTGCGCTTTTCATCCAGCATTGCTGCAATCTTAAAGCCCAAACCTTTCGCTGCATAACCTAAATGCACCTCAAGTACCTGACCAACATTCATACGACTCGGTACGCCCAGTGGATTAAGCACTACATCAACGGTTGAACCGTCTTTTAGATAAGGCATGTCTTCAACTGGAGAGACGCGCGAGATAACACCTTTGTTACCGTGCCTGCCTGCCATCTTATCACCCACTTGAAGGGTTTTACGAGTTGCTACATAAACCTTAACCATCTTCATAACACCTGGCGGCAATTCAGCGCCTTCGCTAATCTTGGCTTTTTCTTCTTCTAAGAATTTATCAAATTCAACTTCTTTGGCTTTGGCTTGTTTAACCAGCACGGCCACTTCTTTATTAATACTTGCATCTTCAACTTTTATCTTGGCAACTTCTTTATTGTCAAGTTTTTTCATCAGCTTAGCATTCAGTTTTTCGCCGGCTTTAATGTCGCCCACTGCTTTAATAATGATATTGCTAGACAGCTTCAAACGCACTCGGCGATAGATGTCGCCATCGATAATACCAAACTCGTCATCAATGTCTTTTTTAATTTTTTCAAGACGTTGCGCGTCAATACTTAAAGCTCTTGAATCTTTTTCTACGCGGTCGCGAGTAAAGACTTGTACATCAATAACAACGCCTGATTTAGAAGCGCCGACTCTTAACGATGAATCTTTAACGTTATTGGCTTTTTCACCAAAAATTGCACGTAGTAGCTTTTCTTCAGGAGACAACACTGTTTCACTCTTAGGCGTTACTTTGCCAACCAAAATATCGCCGCCTTTAACGCGCGCACCCACATACACCACGCCGACTTCATCAAGTTTGGCCAGCGCTGATTCGCTCACATTTGGAATATCTGCTGTAATTTCTTCAGGACCGAGTTTGGTATCGCGAGAATAAGCGGTTAATTCTTCGATGTGAATCGTCGTATAACGATCTTCTTGCACCACTCTTTCTGAAATTAAGATTGAGTCTTCAAAGTTATAACCATTCCACGGCATAAAGGCAATCTTCATGTTTTGACCGAGCGCTAATTCACCCAAATCTGTAGAAGGTCCGTCTGCTAGAACGTCATTTTCAGCGATTTTATCACCAATAATAACTAATGGTTTTTGGTTGATACAGGTATTTTGGTTTGAGCGTGAATACTTGGTTAAATTATAAATATCAACGCCTAACTCGTCAGCTTTAGCTTGTTTAGAATCAACTCGAATTACAATACGTGAAGCATCAACTGCTTCAACCACACCTGCGTGTTTTGCAGTCACGCAAACGCGTGAATCGGTTGCAACAACGCGCTCAATACCTGTACCCACTAGCGGCTTTTCAGCTCGAAGTACAGGCACTGCTTGACGCTGCATGTTTGAGCCCATTAGGGCGCGGTTAGCATCATCGTGTTCAAGAAATGGAATCAGCGATGCTGCCACGGATGAAATCTGCTTAGAGTCAATATCAATCAGCGTTACATCAGCTGAATCAACTAAAACAAACTCATTCTTATGGCGACATGAGATTAAATCATCCATTAACTGGCCTTTGTCATTCACGCTAGCATTTGCCTGGGCAATGGTATGCGCAATTTCGTCAATGGCTGATACATAAATAACTTCACTGGTTACCTTACCTTTTTTAACGATTTGATAAGGCGTTTCTAAGAAACCATATTCATTGGTTTTTGCATACACAGCCAGCGTGTTAATTAGGCCAATGTTTGGGCCTTCTGGGGTTTCAATTGGACATAAACGGCCATAATGTGAGGGATGCACGTCGCGAACTTCAAAACCTGCGCGTTCGCGAGTTAGTCCGCCTGGACCTAAGGCTGAAATTCGGCGTTTATGAGTCACGCCCGAAAGCGGATTCACTTGGTCCATAAATTGTGATAATTGCGAAGAGCCAAAAAATTCTCTTACGGCAGCCGAAACTGGCTTTGAGTTAATTAAGTCTTGCGGCGTTAATTCATCTGTTTCAGCTAGGTTTAAACCCTCTTTAACAGACTTTTCAACGCGCACTAAACCAATTCTAAATTGGTTTTCAATCATCTCGCCAATTGCTCTAACGCGGCGGTTTGCCAATGTATCGACATCATCAACAGAATCATTACCGTCTTTAATATTAATCAGTAATTTAATAACACTTAAAATATCATCGTTTGTTAATACATGCGCGCCCGTTTCTGACTCAATACCTAAACGGCGATTAAGTTTCATGCGTCCGACTTTAGAAAGATCATAACGATCATTTTTAAAGAATAAGTTATTAAACAATAAGTTAACCGCATCTTCCGTGGCTGGCTCACCTGGACGCATCACATGATAAATACTCATGCGCGCCTCAACCTGTGTTTGGGTTTCATCCAAGCGCAAGGTGTCAGAAATATAAGAGCCTGTTTCCGATTCATTAATATGTAGAACCTCAAACTTTTTAATCTTATTGGTAATCAATAATTCTAAAATTTCTTCAGAAACAACTGCATTGGTTGCAATTAAAACTTCGCCCGTTTCAGTATCAATAATCTCATTAGCAATGACTTTATCAATTAAAGACTCTAAAGGTGCGTTAATAGACTTAACCCCAGCAGCATCCAAAAGCTTAATATGTTTTGCCGTAATACGGCGATTTTTTTCAACCACAACATCTTTACCAGCCAGAATATCAAACTCCGCAATGGTGCCGCGCAAGCGCGATGGATTAATACCTAAATCACAAGACTTGGCTTTCATCTTAACCGATGAAGTTTCAAAAAAAGTGCTAAGTATTTCACTACTAGACAAGCCCATTGCGCGCAATAAAGTAGTAACCGGTAATTTACGACGACGATCAATTCGAACGTATAAATGCTCATGATGATCGAACTCGAAATCTAACCATGAGCCGCGGTAAGGAATAATGCGCGAAGAAAACAAGATTTTGCCTGATGAGTGCGTTTTACCTTTATCGTGCTCAAAAATAACGCCCGGAGAGCGGTGTAATTGCGATACCACAACACGCTCTGTACCATTGATAACAAAAGTACCAGTATCTGTCATTAAAGGCAGTTGACCTAAATAAACATCCTCTTCAATGATTTGTTTAACTTTACGTTTTTTCTTTAACGTAGAGCCATTTTTATCGAACAATACCAGGTTAAGTTTAACGCGCAATGTAGAAGCAAAAGTTACCCCGCGTAACTTACACTCCTTGACACTAAACTTAGGCTCTTGCAATTCATAATCTATGTACTCAATTTCGGCGTAGCCGTTAACTGCAGTAATAGGGAAAACAGATTGAAACACGGCATGTAAGCCAACATCTTCCTTGATCTTATTACCAGCTTGAATAAAGCCGTTAAAAGAATCAATTTGAATGGCCAGTAAATCTGGCTCTTTTAGGATTGATGATCTTGTGCCAAAGTTGTTTCTAATTCGCTTTTTTTCCGTAAATGAATAAGCCATGAATACCTCGTATTAGTCGTTCTAATTTGGTTAAGAAGAATTTTCTTCTTAAAATTAACTCAGTCTATTTATAAAAAATAAACCAAGAATGCACCCAATAAAAGCGTGCAAATGCAATAAACACCAAAATCCCCTAGTGGGGATTCTGGGTTTTTACGCTAAACTTATTATTTAAGTTCTACGCTAGCACCAGCTTCTTCAAGCTGCTTTTTAACATCTTCAGCTTCAGTTTTAGAAACGCCTTCTTTGATTGCTGCAGGTGCAGATTCAACCAAATCTTTCGCTTCTTTAAGGCCTAAGCCAGTGATGCCGCGTACTGCTTTAATTGCAGCAACTTTCTTTTCACCGAAAGATGTCATAATAACATCGAACTCTGATTGCTCTTCTACTGCCGCGCCTGCATCAGCCGCTGCCGCAGGTGCTGCTGCTACTGCTGCTGCACTTACGCCAAATTTTTCTTCCATTGCTGAAACCAATTCAACAACGTCCATTACAGACATATCTGCAATTGCGTTTAAAATATCTTCATTTGATAGTTTTGCCATGATACTTACTCCTTTTATCTATTAAAACCTTTACGTAAATATGGATGATTATTCATATTGACACAAAAGCGTCTTATTATTATTTATTGTTTTTGTTGTGCGACTGCTGATACCACGCGAGTTACTTTTGTCGGAACTTCATTTAAAGTTCTAGCAAGTTTTTCGACTGGTGCTAACATTAACGCCATAACCATACTGATTGCTTGATCTTTAGTTGGAAGGTCTGCAATACGTTTAAGTTGATCTGCATCTACAAATTCACCTGAAACGCCCAAACCTTTAACGACTAAATCTTCATTGTCTTTAACAAAGTCATTGAAGACGCGTGCAACTGCGCCTGGATCTTCTTGAGAAAATCCAAGAATTACCGGGCCGCTAAGCACCGGTAAAACGCATTCGCACGTTGTTTCGTTGAGTGCTAATTTTGCTAATGAATTCTTTACAACACGTAAAGAAACATCTGCATCTAAAGCACTGGCACGAAGCATCGTCATTTGTCCAACTGTCAATCCGCGATACTCAGCTACGCCAACAGAAATTGCACTATTAGCTAGTGAATTTACTTGTTCGACAACAACTTTTTTTGCTTCAAGATTTAGAGCCATTTGCCTCTCCTGAACAGTTTATAAAAAGAAAGTTATATTATTACAACTTTCGCCATAGAGTACTTACGTACCCTCTACATAGGCAGACTGTGTTACCAATCATTTATGTTAAAACCCCAGGAGGAGTTAGAACACCTATGGTCTTTGAGGAAACGTAAGACAATTGCCCTACGACCCAAAGAATTCTTTTACTTAGAGACCTTTGTATAAATAATGATGATTATTCATATTTATATAAAGGTCTCGCTTAATCTGTTAAATATCTAGTGTTGCTAAATCGACGCTAACACCTGTACCCATCGTTGAAGAAACACTGAGTTTTTTAAAGTACACACCTTTAGCAGAACTTGGTTTAGCTTTTTTAAGTGCTTCCATTAATGCTTGAATGTTTTCAGCCAAAGCTTTAACGTCAAATGATGCCTTACCAATACCCGCATGAACAATCGCAGCCTTGTCAGTACGGTAACGTACTTGACCGGCTTTGGCGTTATTAACCGCTGTTGCAACGTCAGGCGTAACCGTGCCAACTTTAGGGTTAGGCATAAGGCCGCGCGGACCTAATAATTGGCCCAAGCGACCCACAACGCCCATAGCGTCTGGCGAGGCAATAACAACGTCATAATTAAGATCGCCGTCTTGCATTGATTTCATTAAATCTTCCATACCAACGATATCTGCGCCAGCTTCTTGTGCTTTAGCAACATTTTCGCCTTGCGTAAACACCGCAACACGAACCGTTTTACCGGTGCCGTTTGGCAGTACAACTGCGCCGCGTACGTTTTGGTCAGATTTTTTAGAATCAACACCCAAATTAACGCTGACATCAATTGACTCGTCAAATTTTGCGGTTGCACATTCTTTGATTAATGCTAAGGCATCTTCAATTGAATAGCGCTTACCAATTTCAACTTTAGCCGCAATGTCTTTTTGTTTTTTTGTTAATTGTGCCATTTGCTTAACCCTCCACTTCGATGCCCATAGAGCGAGCAGTTCCTGAAATAATATTAACCGCTGCCTCCATGTCATTTGCATTAAGATCTTTCATTTTAATTGTTGCAATTTCTTCAAGTTGTGCGCGGGTAATGGTGCCAACTTTATCCGTATGCGGTACGCCAGAACCTTTGGCAATACCGGTTACTTTTAAAATTAGCGCTGCAGCTGGCGGCGTTTTAGTAATAAAGGTAAAACTACGATCGTTATAAACTGTAATAATGACAGGCACCTTCATGCCTTTATCAATTTCTTGAGTTTGTGCGTTAAACGCCTTACAAAACTCCATAATATTAACGCCGTGCTGGCCGAGCGCTGGACCTACTGGCGGTGAAGGATTTGCTTCTTGTGCGGGCACTTGAAGCTTAATATATGATTCAATTTTTTTAGCCATTTCTTCTTCCTTGAGGTGTTTGCCTCATTTGGGTATTTATACCCGTTATGGGTGTTTATGCCCGTTATGGGTGCAAGCGCCTATTAAGCTCCCCGGTTAATCAGCGACATTATGTCGCCTTATTTATGTTTTTTCTACTTGTGAAAATTCAAGATCTACTGAGGTTGTACGACCAAAAATCAAGACTTCAACTTTCAAAATACTCTTGTCGTAATCAACCGCGCCAACGGTGCCATTGAACTCACTAAAAGGTCCATCAATTACCAGAATTTCTTCACCTGGCTGATAAGCAACCTTCGGTTTAGGTTTGTCTGCACCCTCTTGAACCCGCGCCATAATACGATCAACTTCACGCTGAGTGATTGGCGAAGGCTTGCCTGAAGAGCCGCCAATAAAGCCAATGACATTATTGGTATTTTTAACCAATAACCAACTTGGCTCTGTAAGCTCCATATTAACCAACATATAGCCTGGGAAAAACTTACGCTCAGCCATTTTCTTTTGGCCGTCTTTAAGCTCTACAACTTGCTCAGTCGGAATCATTACATCAGCAATCAATTCTTCCAAACCTTCTCTAGCTACAGCATCTTCAATTGCTATTTTAACTTTAGCTTCATAACCACTTCTGGCGTGAAGTACATACCATCTTTTAGACATTTATAACTCTCTTAATTAGTTAACAATTGAACCATCCATGAAAACAAAGTATCAACGATCCACAAGAATATAGCAACAACAATCACAGCTACCATAATCATGCCTGTTGTTTTGAACGTTTCAGGGCGCGTTGGCCATACGACCTTACGCAATTCAATCTTAGTCTCTTTGATAAATACGTTTAAACGCTTACCTTGAGACGTTTTGAAAAAAATAAAGCCAGCAAAAACAATGCCTACTAATAATAGTAAAACTTTATACAGTGTTGTAACCAATCCTAATGGATCTAAATAAAACGCTGCAAAAGAGGCGACCGCTATAAGGATTGATAATATCATTCCTAGTGGTGAATCTTTTACTTGACCTTCTGTTATTTTATTCACATTACACCTTTTAACATGGCAGGCGAGGAGGGACTCGAACCCCCAACCAACGGTTTTGGAAACCGCCACTCTACCAGTTGAGCCACTCGCCTATAAACTTTAAAGGCTCGGACAAAAGCCCAAGCCAAATTTTTTTTAAATCCTTTTAAGGTTTTTTCTTAAAAGTTAATCTGTCACCTTAGCAACAACGCCTGCACCTACTGTGCGTCCGCCCTCTCGAATGGCGAATCTTAAGCCGTCTTCCATCGCGATTGGTGATAATAGCTCTACTTGCATTTTAACGTTATCACCCGGCATAACCATCTCAACACCTTCAGGCAATTTACAAGCACCCGTTACGTCCGTTGTTCTAAAGTAGAACTGCGGGCGGTAGTTATCAAAGAATGGGGTATGACGTCCGCCTTCGTTTTTACTGAGAATATAAACCTCAGCTTCAAACTTTGAATGCGGTTGGATTGAACCCGGCTTAGCCAATACTTGGCCGCGCTCTACTTCTTCGCGCTTAGTACCGCGAAGTAGGACGCCAACGTTATCGCCTGCTTCACCAGAATCTAGTAATTTACGGAACATTTCAACGCCCGTACAAGTAGTTGTTTGGGTGTCTTTAATACCGACGATTTCAAGTTCGTCGCCGACATTAACAATGCCTGCTTCAATACGGCCAGTCACAACCGTGCCGCGGCCCGAGATTGAGAATACATCCTCAATCGGCATAATGAAAGTTTTTTCAGTATCACGTACTGGCTCTGGAATGTAAGTGTCTAATGCTTCTACCAATTTTAGAATTGATGGAACACCAATCTCGGAAGTATCACCTTCTAAGGCTTTAAGTGCAGAACCTAAAATAACTGGGGTATCGTCACCTGGGAAATCGTACTCGTCAAGCAGTTCACGAACTTCCATTTCAACGAGTTCAATTAATTCTTCGTCATCAACCATATCGGCTTTGTTCATGTAAACAACGATGTAAGGGACGCCCACTTGCTTAGATAATAAAATGTGCTCACGCGTTTGCGCCATTGGGCCGTCTGTTGCAGCAATAACGATAATAGCGCCGTCCATTTGTGCAGCACCGGTAATCATGTTCTTAACGTAGTCGGCGTGTCCTGGGCAATCAACGTGTGCGTAGTGACGCACTGCTGATTCGTATTCTACGTGTGAGGTTGAAATAGTAATGCCGCGTTCTCTTTCTTCAGGGGCTTTATCAATGTCAGCAAAATCTGTTGCTTCACTACCGTTAGCTTCAGCCATTACTTTGGTGATTGCTGCTGTTAATGTGGTTTTACCATGGTCAACGTGACCGATTGTGCCGACATTGACGTGTGGTTTGGTTCTTTCGAATTTTTCTTTTGACATATCTATTCCCTACGTTTTTTTGTTACATTTAAATTTAAAAAATAATGGAGCTCACCAGCGGATTTGAACCGCCGACCTCTTCCTTACCAAGGAAGTGCTCTACCGACTGAGCTAGGTGAGCACGACCTTGCACCTGGAGCGGGTAACGAGAATCGAACTCGTCTCATTGGCTTGGAAGGCCAAGGTAATACCAATATACGATACCCGCAAAATCTTTTTGTTCATGGTGGAGAGAGAAGGATTCGAACCTTCGAAGCCGGAGGCGACGGATTTACAATCCGCATACTTTAACCACTCGTAAATCTCTCCAAAACAATCCTGAATTATCCCATAGCCGCTTTATCTTTGCAAGCGTTAATTTGATGTTTTTATAAGTTTTTTTTCAAAAGCTAATCTTTGATTATTATTCATATTTTTTAGACAAAAAAACCGGCAAAGGTTTTTACCAGTCTTGCCAGGCAAGTGACAAATCAGTTAGTTGTTATAGCAAACATCCAACCACGCCTGGCGGCTTTAAGATGCCTTTAATTGAGGTAATCGGCGGTGGGGAGGTTAATGTTGAGTGCGCACAATATTGGAATCAGAAATTAAAGCCTGCGTTTTACAAGGAATTTAATCTTGATAAGGATTACCAAATCGAAGACCCAATGGTTGACAAAATGACCCGGCTTTATTTGATCGGTGAAGAGGATCCTAATGATAAGCCTTGGTATGAAGATGTGGGTGATTTTTATAGTAATTTGTGGAATGACCCAATAGGTGCTGTAAAGGCTTTTGTAGGGCAAGTTCTTGGCGCAGTTGGCAGCGCAATAGCAGGGCTGGTCAAATCCATTGCTATTTATATTGTTAAAATTATAACGCCAATTAGTATTGCTATGACGCACACCCTTATGATTGTCTTTTTGCCAATCATTATGTTGGTCGCTGCCTTTAGGTTTGAGTTTTTAATCTTTTATGTTGTTTTGTACTTTTCAGTGGCGTTTACTGAAATTATCATTATTATTGTGAGCTATCTACACGAGTTTGTTCTGCAAATAACCAGAAGCACGGTTGCTACGCATGGCACGCAACTTAAAGCCGACAACGCCATGCTCAGTGCAGGCGAGGCAATGGTAGGCTCAGCTTTTGAATATTTTATTATTGACTTTATGATGTTGATGCTTTATGCGTCAGCGATTGGTCTTTGGGTTCAGTTGTTAGTAAAAGCCGCAGGCAAAGGGTTTGAAGTAGGTAAAGATGTGTCTGATGGTCTTGATGTAGGAGACAGCAGTATGGCAGGGGCCAAAGCAGCGGCCAA
Source organism: Gammaproteobacteria bacterium (assembly GCA_965222625.1). Taxonomy (GTDB): domain Bacteria; phylum Pseudomonadota; class Gammaproteobacteria; order PS1; family Pseudothioglobaceae; genus Thioglobus_A. The sequence continues at coordinate 1,012,949 of OZ244962.1, forward strand.
AGCAGCGGCCACAGGAAAGGTGTTTTAAAATAATAAAGACTTACAAAGAGTCTTTACATGGAAGAAGGCATAGGCAAACTTAAGGTTAAAGGTTTTTAAAATAACCAGGGTTAATGGACGAGTGGACATAACCATCAGAATCTGCTAGAAGTGAAGAAGAGTCATAAACTGTGGTTGGCTTTCTGGTCTGCACAGGTTCATGCTCAACAACCACTATAACAATCTGTTTAAGCGCCAACAAAGAGACTTTAAAAATAAGCTTGCTTAAGTGACCTTGTAAACCAGATTGTGTAAACCCTCATATTTTATAATCCCTAAAAAGGAGAAAAAACATGAGTAACACAACACTAAGACAAAACCAAAAGAACCAACTGAACAACACAGGCATCAACCAACAAAAACTACGCGCTTTTGCTGATGAACTTGCCAAAGACATCCACACTCAAGATGACTTAGCAGACCTATCTGCCTCACTGGTTAAAATGACCATTGAAGCAGCACTCGGCGGCGAGATGGAACATCATCTTGGCTATCCAAAGCATGGACAGAATAACAATACAATTGATATAAATAGTAACGCTCGCAATGGCTACTACCCGAAGATTGTTAAAAGCAATCATAGCGAAATTAAACTCGCCATTCCAAGGGATCGTAGTGGCGATTTTGAGCCCTTAATCGTTGAAAAAGGCCAAACACGATTGGGTGCTTTCGATTCTCAAATATTAAGCCTGTATGCTAAAGGCATGTCCACTCGTGACATCGTATCAACCTTTAAAGAAATGTACGATGCAGACATATCAGCCACCTTGGTGTCTAATGTAACACAGGCGGTTATTGCTCAAGCAACTGAGTGGCGTAATCGTCCACTGGATGAGGTCTATCCTATTGTTTATTTAGACGGCATTGTTATTAAAGTCAGGCAAGACAAGCAAATCATTAAAAAGACGATGTATATCGCCCTCGGCGTTAACCTTGAAGGCAAAAAGGAATGCTTGGGTCTATGGCTGTCTAAAAACGAATCTTCCAAGTTTTGGCTAGGCGTTCTTAATGATATTGCTAATCGTGGCGTTAAAGACATTCTGATTGCTTCAGTGGATGGCTTAACAGGCTTCCCTGAAGCCATTAATGCCGTATTCCCACAGGCCGATGTTCAGCTATGTATTGTTCACATGGTGCGTAATTCACTCAAATATGTTGGCTATAAGGATAAAAAACAGGTTGCCAGTAGTCTTAAGCAAATTTATCAATCCATTAGTGAAGATGAAGCCTTACTTGCACTTGATGAATTTGAGCATCGCTGGGGTAAGCAATTCCCAAGTATTGGCAAATCATGGCGTAGGCATTGGGATAATGTGGCAACAATATTTGCTTATCCTGAGGCTATTAGAAGGGCTATCTATACAACCAATGCGATTGAATCTTTAAACTCAGTGATTCGTAAATCAATCAAGAATCGCAAGATTTTTAATCATGATAACTCCGCCTTTAAGGTTGTTTTTTTAGCCATTGAAGCAGCGAGTAAAAGATGGACTATGCCAATACGGAATTGGCCACAAGCAATGAATCAGTTTATAATCCTACATGAGGATAGATTAAAGGATTATGTCTGATTTTTGACGAGGACTTTACACAATCTGGTTTACAGGGTCTTACAGGGTCATTTGAGCTTTTTTATGACCTTGTTTTGCAGCATCTTCCAGCCAAAGAATTACTTTTTCTGCATCAAGATCAAGCGTTTCTCCGGCTTTGTACATTGTCCATAGCATATATTGAGCTTCAGCCATGCCTTGCTCGGCAATTTCAACATATCTTAAGTATGCTTCTACTGTATCTTTTTCAACGCCAAAACCGGCATAATAAAGGCTGGCTAAATTAAATTTAGCCTTTATGTAGCCTTTTTTAGCCAGTTTTTCAAAGCCTTTAAATGCTAAATCAAACTGCTCTTGTCTTAGATGGTCATTAGCGGTATTAAACTGATCTTGCATATTTATGAGTGAGTCAGGCTGGTCTTTATTTTGATAGTCTGTTGCCTCAGCTACATCTTGCTCTACTTTTAGGATTTTCAAAATACGCGCCTCTAACACCTTGAAACGCGAGCCAATAAACTTAATTTTACTTTTTTGTTTATTGACAACCAACTCTAACTTTTCAATAACTTTGTTTGACTCTTTCTTGTCGTTAGACAAAGCTTGGTCACTGCTGACAAGTTTTTGTTGTAAGGCTTGTAATTGTTTATTAAGCGCCTGATTATCTTGTTTTAAAGTGTTGATATTGTTTTGTTGTAAGGCTTGTAATTGTTTATTAAACGCTTGCTTGTCTTTCTTTAACTCGCTTATATGCTTTTTAATCAACTGTTGACTGGCGATTAATTTGTTTAATTTTTCTTTACTTTTGCTTAGCGCTTGCTTGTTATTTTCAAGGTGTTGATATAAGCCTTGCAGCTGGTTATTAAGATATTGATTGGCTTGTTCTAAAGCGCCAACATTATGACGTTGATTTTTTCCAGCTAACTGCCGTTCGATAACTAACTGCTTCAACTCTTTTTTATCACGGAATAATCTGAAAATTTGCTGCTTTAGAGTTTGCAATCGGCTTTTTAAGCGTTGGTTAGTTCGCTTTAAAAAAGTAGCATTACGTTTGACTATTCGCCCTTTAGCGATTAATTTATTTAATTTTTTTTGTTCGTTAACAAGCGCTTGATTGTTATTTTCAAGTTGCTTTTGTAAGATTTGCAGTTGACTGTTTACGTAGTCATCAGATTACTCTAAGGCATTGATATTACTCTCAGCAATTGATTGGTTGAGCTCATTTTTATCATTAATAAGTATTTTTTTTGCTTCAACAATAAGTTGCTTTTTGCTTTGGATTTCTTTCAGTGAATTCTGCTGTTGCTGTTCGATTGTAGAATTTGCCTGAGCCACGCCAAACAAAAACAAACACGCATAAAATACAATTTTTTTACATTTCATCATAGTATAAGTGCCAATCAACTAACTCTGCCAATTCACAAAATTAGTTAACAATTGTAAGCCGTCGTGTTGAGATTTTTCTGGGTGAAACTGCACAGCAAACATATTTTTTTTAGCAACAGCGCAAGTAAAATCTACGCCGTATTGCGTTGTGCCAGCAACCACGGACGCATCAGCCTGCGATACATAATAGCTATGCACGCTATAAAAACGCGCATTATCGTCTATGTTATGCCAAAGTGGATGATCTATAGATTGTTTGACGGTATTCCAGCCCATGTGCGGAATTTTTAAAGCGCTCTTTTCAAATTTAATCACCTTCCCGGGAATAATAGATAATCCAGCTGTTCCGCCGTTTTCTTGTGAGTGATCAAACAACAATTGCAAGCCTAAACAAATTCCTAAAAAAGGTTTTTCGTGTGCTGATTGTTTAATAATATCGGCTAATCCATGCTCATTTAGTGCTTTCATACAAGCGCCCATCGCCCCTTGACCTGGAAATACAATTCGATCGGCGTTGGCAATTAAATCAGCATTATCGGTTAGAAAAACCTGGTCATTTGGCGCAACATGTTCGATGGCTTTTTTCACGCTGCGCACGTTGCCCATGCCGTAATCAACAATTGCAATACTTTGCATATTTATAAACCTTTTACAAAGTGCCTTTAGTTGATGGGATAACGCCTGTTTGGCGCTCATCTTTTGTTACTGCCATTCTAAGTGCTCGGCCAAAAGCTTTAAAGATGGTTTCGGCTTGGTGGTGAGCATTCACGCCTTTTAGGTTATCAATATGCAGCGTTATCAAAGCGTGATTAACAAATCCGGTAAAAAATTCAGAAAATAAATCCACGTCAAATGCGCCAATCATAGCGCGCGTAAAGCTCACATTCAAGTCTAGCCCTGGACGGCCTGATAAATCTAACACAACGCGTGAAAGCGCTTCGTCAAGCGGCACATAGGCATGTCCATAACGCGTAAATCCAGCCTTGTCACCCGCTGCTTGGGCAAAAGCCTGGCCCAATGTAATGCCAATATCTTCAACACTATGATGATCATCAATTTGTGTATCGCCGTCGCATTTAATGCTTAAATCCATTAAACCATGACGCGCGACTTGATCTAACATGTGGTCCAAAAATGGCACACCTGTATCAATATTAGCCTTACCTGTGCCATATAAATTGAGTTCAACGGTAATGTCTGTTTCGTTGGTTTTTCTAGATACTTTAATCATATTTTTATTTTTATAAATATTCTTTAATTAAAATTTCAGCAATTTGGATTGTATTAAGTGCTGCGCCTTTACGAATATTATCAGAAACAACCCACAAGTTAAGGCCTTTTTCATGAGAAATATCTTCACGAATACGGCTTACAAAAGTATCGTCGTGATTAGTTGCCTCAGTAAATGCAGTAGCATAACCACCATCTTCGCGCTTATCCATGACCGTTACGCCGCTTGCTTTTGATAAAATCTTGGTCGCCTCAGCAGCTGTGATTTTAACTTTAGTTTCAATGTTAATGGCTTCAGAATGACCATAAATAACCGGAACGCGAACCGCAGTTGGATTTACTAAAATGTTTTCATCTTCAAAAATCTTTTGCGTCTCCCACACCATTTTCATCTCTTCTTTGGTATAACCATTGTCCTGAAAAACATCAATATGCGGAATCACATTAAAGGCAATTTGCTTCGGATAGACCTCAATATCAATATCCGTATTGCCGCCTAATAACTTAACCGATTGGTCGATTAACTCAGAAATAGCCTCTTTACCCGAACCTGATACTGCTTGATAAGTCGCAACATTAATGCGCTCAATGCCCACAGCATCATAAATTGGCTTGAGCGCAACCAACATTTGAATGGTTGAACAATTAGGATTGGCAATAATATTACGCTGAGTATAGCCAGCAATTGCATGCGGGTTGACTTCTGGAACAATTAGCGGAACATCTGCGTCACGTCTAAAGTGCGCGGTATTGTCAATCACGATGCAACCTGCCTGCGCTGCAATCGGTGCATATTTTTCAGAAATGTTGCCGCCCGCAGAAAATAGCCCAATTTGCGCTTGAGTAAAGTCAAAGGTATCCAAATCTTGCACGGTCCAACTTTTGCCTTGGCAAAATACTTTTTTACCGGCTGAATTGGCACTGGCTAATGGGTATAAATTATCAATCGGAAAATCTCGCTGTTCTAGGATTGACAGGATGGTTTCGCCCACAGCGCCTGTTGCGCCAACAACAGCGACATTAAATTTCTTGCTCATAAGTTTAATAAATTGAAAATTGAAAAATCAAAGCTCATTATACTTGATTTTGTAAAATCACATTCCCTCTAAAAAATGGCTGATCGCTTTGTATTTAAAGTCTTTTTTAAACAATATTATCAATGTCAATATATTGATAATCAAGCGAGAATTTCTTGGCCAAATGCTGGCCTAACGCTTGCACGCCGTAGCGTTCGGTGGCATGATGACCTGCGGATATAAAAGCAATGCCATTTTCTTTGGCGATGGCGGGAATTTGCTCTGATATTTCACCGGTAATAAAACAATCAGCATGCATCTCAATCGCATACTTGATATAGTTTTGCGCGCCGCCACTACACCAAGCTATTTTTTTAATATTTTTAGTTTTATCGCCAATAACCAAAGCCTCTCTATCAGTGATGCTGGAAATTAATCGGGTCAATTTATCAAGCGTCAAAGAAACCTCGCCCTGCCAGACTAAAGTATCACCAATAGGGGTTGGATTGTCAATATTCAGGCTCATGGCCAGCTGAATATTATTACCCACAACAGGATGCGCATCTAACGGCAAGTGATAAGCAAATAAATTAATGTTATTTTCCAATAGCGCTTTAATTCTATTTTTTTTAATACCCGTAAGTACCTGATTTTCGCCCTTCCAAAAAAAACCATGATGAACCAATAAAGCGTCGGCTTTTTCGTCAATAGCTTGCTCGATTAATTCTTGATTAGCGCTCACCCCTGAAACAACGTTATTAATCTCTGATTTCCCTTCAATTTGCAAACCGTTAGGGCAATAGTCATCAAATTTAGAAATAGACAAATACTCATTGATATATTTTTCAAGGGTTTTATTATTAATCATTTATAGAACCTATTTACAATTTTCAAAAACTGTTGGTTTTGATCTTCATCGCCCACAGTAACGCGCAAACAATCGGTTAGTTTTGGCGCATTACTTAGGTTTTTAATAAGCACATTATGGACTTTTAAATAATCAAATAACGCCTGAGCCTTAGGCGCTTTAAACAAAATAAAATTAGCTTGCGATGCATACACCAACAAACCCGTTATTTGCTTTAACTCATCTGACAATTGCTGACGCTGCTGAATGATAATCGCCGCATTTTTTTCAATTTGCGCTTTTTCTTTTAATAAAAAATTACCGCTCACTTGAGTAAGCGTATTAATATTGTATGGCAGGCGCAGTTTATCGAGTTGCTCTGTTGTTGTCTTGGCGCCAATTAACAAACCTAAACGCAAGCCTGCAAAGCCAATTTTAGAAACCGTGCGCAAAACCACCAAATTTGGATACTTACTAATGTCATTTAAAAAGCTGTCATCTGCATAAGCGTAATAAGCCTCGTCCAAAACCACCATCGCGTCAGTCGCACTGATAATGCGCTCAATATCCGCCCTGTCAAAGCTATTGCCTGTTGGATTATTAGGATAGGCAATAAAAATTAGCTTAGGTTTGTACTCAGAAATCGCTTGTAACATGCGCTCTGCATCTAGCTGATAATCTTGCGTGAGCGCTACGCCTTGATAATTTAAACGGGTGAATTTAGCAATCAGGTCGTACATCACAAAGCTTGGCTCAACACTCAAAATAGTATCATTTGCCTTGCAAGCTAACGCCAAAAGTTGAATTAACTCATCTGAACCATTGCCCAGTAAAACGCCAAACTCGCCGGGAATGCCCATCAACGCTCGAAGCGTTTGATTAAGCTCATCCGCACTTGGATTTGGATAACGATTAAGCTCGCTATCAGCTAAATGAGCTAAATATTGAGTGGTTAGTTCATCAGACAATGCGAATGGCGATTCCATCGCATCAAGCTTGATCATAGCGCCAGCTGGCGGCACATGATAAGCATTAATTGCTTGAATATCGGATCTTAGCCAATTGTTTATAAAACTCATACAGGGGTTGTTCGGTTGGGATGATATTGCATTTTACCGATTTGTTTGGCGCTTAGCAAAGTTTGATACGTATAGTCTAAGCCGCGTTTAACAGCGGCGCCAACATCAAGTTCGCTGGCAATTAATGCGCTAATTGCACTGCTTAATGTGCAGCCTGAGCCGTGATATTTTCCGGGTAATTTATGATATGAAAAACGTTCAAACAAGCAGCCTTGATGATACAAACGGTGCTCTATCATTTTGTCAGATATGTCTGTTGTTGTTAATAAAACCCACTCACAAGGCAATGATTCTACCGCCTCTTGCTCGGTTAAACCGGGCGCTAACCTTTCTAATTCAGCGGCGTTCGGCGTTAATAAATTTACCTTGGGTAGCAGTACTTTTTTAAGCGTATGTATTGAAGTTTGGGTTAATAATTCATCTGCTGTACTGGCTTTAATAATCGGATCAAGCACTACCCAATGCTGCTCATTAAGCCAATTAGCAATAACTTGAATTTGCTCAACCGATGACAACAAGCCAATTTTAACAACCTTGATTTGAATGTCATCAGCCAACATTTCAAGCTGCTTTTGAATGAGCTGCGCATCAACCGTTTGAATTGCGCCAACCGTTTGAGTGTTTTGAGCAGTGAGCGTGGTAACAATTGGCAGTGGGGTAACGCCAAATTGATTAATACTTTCGATGTCAGCGGCAATACCGGCGCCGCCGCATGGATCAAGACCTGATAAAACTAAAACCCGGTCAAGCACAAAATTATTTAAGCGCTTTAAGCGCTTGAGACTCTTTAAGCTCTTTGGCGATTAAATAATCAACCACTTTAAACATCTCAAGTGATCCGCCTGCATGCTGGGAATCTGTCCAATATTTGCCGTTAACAACCATTGCTGGCACGCCAGAAGTATGATATCTAACCGTATTTAACTTTGATTTATTAACTTTAGTGCGCACTGAAAAAGATTTAAAAGCCTTATTAGCTTTAGTCTTGTCAACGCCGTTATCACTCAACCATTCAACAAAATCTTCTTGATCAGTAAAAGAATTCTTATGCAAGTGGATCGCATCAAATAACTTACCATGCAAGCGCGCCACTTCATCAAGCTGCTCTAATACATAATAAAATATAGCGCCATTAATCCAGCGATCAGAAAAAACTGCCGGCTGACGAATAAAGGTTGTGTTCTCAGGTAATTTTTTAACCCAATCAGTTAAAACCGGCTCGACATTAAAACAGTGCGGACAATAATACCAAAACAATTCTTTGACTTCGATCTGGTCTTTTGTAACCGTTTTTACAGGCTTTTCAAGCGCGACATAATGTTTGCCTTCTACGTAATTGCCAGCAAAAACAGCTGTTGAAATAGACAAGAAAAATAATGCTAGTATTTGTTTTATTTGAGTCATATTTTTTTTCAATAATTAAAGAGTTTCTTTGATATTATACTGCGATAACTCAAATTGATGCTGGGTTTGAAAATCCTGCCAAAGTTGCTCGTAGGTTTTGTTTTCAAGTGGATGAATGTCAAGGCTGCTTAATTGGGCGAGTGGCGCCAAAACAAATGCATACATCATGATGTCATCTCTAGGCAAATTCAGCTCTAAATCAATCAGCGCGTCGTAAGTAACCAAATCTAAATCAATCAATCGAGAGGAAAATTTAGGTTGTGAGCGGTCTCGGCCAAAAGTTTTTTCAATGTTTTTTAATACCGCATTGACATCTTCAGCGCTGAGCTGCGTGTTTGCATTCATGCCGACATTATAAAAATCATCACCTTCAAAACCTTGCGAAGGCGATTCAAAAACATCAGAAATTTTAATATCGGAAAAATTAAGCTTCAAAAAATCAATCGCATCAGCGATATTAGCTTCGCGATTTTGATTTGAACCAATATTAATGTGAATTTTAGCCATTTTTTAAGGATTGTTTAATATGGAAAGTGTCATTTAGTAAATTTAGAAAGTGGTGTATTTTTTATATTAAGATGAGAAGAATAGCTAGCTATTTGATTCTTTTTAATACTCGCTTGACAAGTGCAAATTTTCATACAAAAAAGACGCTGCTTTATGGGTTAATAAATTATATTTTCTATGTTCAGCAGTCCTTTTTATGTCGGTTGATAATCACGCCCACGCCCTGCGCGCCTGTAACTGCCTTGCCTTTGTTTAAAGTCAGCTTAACTTGCGTCACCTCAAATTCGCTTAGGATAATGTCGCAAATCCTTGAAGCCAGCGTTTCTACCAGCTGAAATTCGCTATCTTTAACAAACCCGATCAAGCGTTTTGAAACTGCTTTGTAATCAAGTGTTTGGTCGATATGATCGGTTTTACTTGCCGGCTCAATATCAAAACCCATCTCAATATCTAACGTAATATCTTGACGAATTTCACGCTCCCAATCGTAAATGCCAATCACGCAATCGATTTTTAATCCTTGTATAAATACAATATCCATAGTAACATTTTAGGCAATTAAACCTATTTAAAATTCAAACCACTATGTTACCCGAGTTCTCTTTTGCAATTATCCTTAGCTATCTTATTGGCTCTATTTCAACCGCAATCATCGTTTGCAAGGTGCTCAAACTGCCCGATCCAAGAACCCAAGGCTCCAACAATCCGGGTGCCACTAATGTTTTGCGTATTGGCGGCAAAAAAGCTGCCGCTATTACTTTAATTGGCGATGGACTTAAAGGCGCCCTGCCCGTTTTAGCGGCGACTTATGCCGGCTTTGATTTAGTAGATGCTACTTGGATTGCACTGGCTGCGTTCTTAGGACATGTTTATCCAATATTTTTTGGCTTTAAAGGCGGCAAAGGTGTGGCAACTTTTTTAGGCGCTTTATTTGCACTGGGGTTTTTAATCGGCGTTAGTTTTGCACTTATCTGGATTTTTGTTGCCAAGGTGTTAAAAATCTCATCTTTATCTGCCTTAATAGCAACCTTGCTTAGCCCTGTTTTTTTCTTTTTCTTAACTGAAAATCTCAATGCAACTTATATTATTATTTTAATAAGTTTATGGATTTTTTATACGCATAGAAGCAATATTAAAAGAATGCTATCAGGCGCAGAAGGCTCAATTAAGTCTTAATACTAACGCCGCGTTTTAATAGATAAAAAGCCACGCCCGCCAAAACCATAATCATTGAAACTAGCACAGCTATAGACACCCAAAAATTCGTGGTTGAACTGCCCAAAAACCCTAATCTAAAAGCATCTACCATATAATAAATGGGATTAAACCTGCTCAGTGTTTGCCAAAATTCTGGCAAGATGTCAACACTATAAAACATACCGCCCAAATAAACCATCGGCATTAAAATAAATGTTGGAACAATGGAAATATCGTCAAATGATTGGGCAAAAACAGCATTAATAAACCCCGCTAAAGAAAACAAAATAGCGGTTAGTAAAAAAGTGATGAAAACAATGCCGACATGATAAATATGCAGCTCTACAAAAAAAGAAATCGCTGCAAAAACCCCCAGCCCTACAGCAAGCCCTCGAGCAACGCCGCCAGATACATAACCCAATAAAATAACCCAATAAGACACCGGAGAAATCAGTAATTCTTCAATGCTATGATTAAATTTTGCCAAGAAAAATGAAGCAACGGTATTGGCATAGGAATTTTGAATCACCGTCATTAAAATAATACCCGGCACAATAAAGTGTAAATAGTCCACGCCTTGCATGTCGCCAATACGCTCGCCCATCAGTCCGCCAAAAATAAGCAAATATAGCGAAGTGGTAATAATAGGCGGAAAAATGGTTTGTACCCAAATTCGAGAAAATCGTAAAATTTCTTTAACAACAATGGTTTTGTAAGCAATCCACATAATCAATCGGCCTTTGAAGTTAAGCTTAAAAATAAAGTTTCTAAACGATTTTGCGTACTTCTAACATGTTCAATTTCAATGCCTTCACCGCTCAAAGCATTTAATGCACGGCTAATACTCACGCCATCTAAAACCACTTGTATTGAATAATCGTCTAATTTTTCAATGGCAAAATCCAACTCTGGTAAGTTAATTGGCAAAATATTAACACTTTCTAAAATTAAAGTTTGCGTTGAAACTTTGGTTAATAATTTTTTCATACTGCTTTTCTCAATCACCTGACCTTTGTCTAAAATGGCAATATTACGGCACAAAGATTCGGCCTCTTCCAAATAATGCGTGGTGAGAATAATGGTCATACCTTGGGCGTTAAGCTCTTTTAAAAACGCCCACATAGAACGGCGAATTTCAACATCAACGCCTGCACTTGGCTCATCAAGAATCAAAATTTTTGGCTGGTGGATTAAAGCCCGCGCCAACATTAGCCGCCTTTTCATGCCGCCTGATAACGATTTTGCCGCATCTAAACGTTTATCCCAAAGCTCCATGCGTTTTAACAAAATCTCAGCTCGCGCTTTAGCAGTTTTTCGATCAATGCCGTAATAACCTGCCTGATTAATCAAAATTTCTTCAATCGGCTCAAAAGGATTAAAATTAAATTCTTGCGGCATCAGCCCAATCGTGCGCTTGACTTTATTAAGCTGAGTTTGTTGATCTAACCCTAAAACGCTCACTTGTCCCGAGGTTTTATTTAATAATGAGCAAATAATGCCAATCATGGTGGTTTTACCGGCGCCATTATTGCCTAAAAGTGCAAAAAAATCCCCCTGTTCTACACTTAAATCAACACCTGACAGTGCCTGCATATTATTCGCATAAGTTTTGGTTAGGTTCGAAATTAACAGTGCATTTGGCATTACTTAATAATCCAATAAAAATAAAAGTGAGCAACTCAAAAGGAGTCTTTGAACGACACTATTTAACGCCATCTACGCTGCCTTGTACAAATATTTTTGAAACTCGATAAACAAGGTGCTAATCCTCTTAACATCTCCCAATATTTCTTTCGCATCTTCTAAAGATTGGTATTTATTGGTTAACAAAACGGGCAATTTTGCCTGATCCAGCTCTTCAACACCCGTTTTAATATATTGCTTTAATACAAATTCAATAAATTCTTGCTGCTGATTATTAAGTAATGCAAAAATCGCAGCTTGTGCATTTGCCACTCTATCCTGTCTGCTAATTGGCTTTATATCACTATTAAATACATATTCAAGTACATCAAACAAATCACTTTTTTCGGCATTAATTAGCTTTTGTAATGCATTTAACTCGGCCTTGCCAAATCCAGCTTCATCAAGCTTTTCGAGTAGGGTTTTTCGAGTAATCGGACTACTCCATATTTCTCTTAATTCGGCTTCACTTTTAAAGAAATTTGGTAACTCTCCAAATAAATTATTCAAAAATTCTGCCGCTGAAATAGGCTTTCCATCAGCGCTCCAAAAAGAGGTTTCAATCATTTTTTGAATTTCTAACTCTTTACCATTACCCAGTTTTATTTTTACTTTCTTGTTGCAAGCACAAGGCAATTGCCCACAAATTTCACATTCTGTTGGCAGCTTTATTTCACAAACACAAGGGGTTTCTTTGCAAACCTTGCATTTTTTTGGCTCTTTTGTGCATATACAAGGACTTTGATGGCAAGCATCACAAATTTCAGGCTCTATGGGCTCAACAGGCTCGCCGTCCCATTCAGGGTCAGAAAAACGCTGATAAGCATCGACAAAATCATAAATGGTAAAAAATTCTTTACCATCAAACAATCTTGTACCTCTGCCTACAATTTGCTTAAATTCGATGATTTGATTGACAGGGCGCATCAACACAATATTTCTAATGTTTCTAGCATCAACGCCTGTTGATAATTTTTGCGAAGTGGTCAATATCGTTGGTATTAGTTTTTCATTGTCTTGAAATTGCTCTAAAAAAGTTTCACCAATCTTGCCATCATTCGCCGTTACCCGCACGCAATAATTGCTGTCTTTGTCTTTGGGTTTATATTGATTGACCATATCACGCACCATGGCGGCGTGCGTTTGAGTGGCGCAAAATATAATGGTTTTATCATCAATATTAGCATCATTCATAAAAGTGTGTACTCGATAACGCTCTCTTGCAGGGATTACAATTTTTCGATTAAAGTCTTTTTCCTCGTACAATTTTCCAGCTTCTATCTCCCCTTCAATAACCGTATCATCATTAGTGTAAATGTAATCGTCTAACGTAGTTTTGATACGTTTAACCTTAAAAGGCGTTAAAAAACCATCATTAATACCTTCTTTTAGCGAATAAATATAAATTGGTTCGCCAAAATACGAGTAGGTATCTACATTATCTTTACGCTTTGGCGTGGCAGTTAAACCCAACTGTACAGCCGGCGAAAAATAATCCAGAATTCCGCGCCAATTGCTCTCGTCATTCGCCCCGCCTCGGTGGCATTCGTCTATGATGATAAAGTCAAAATAGTCTGCTGGATATTGATTGTAATACGCAGTATCAGGCTCATAATCTATGGTGTCTTGCGCTTCATTTTCTTCATTATCAGCGGTATTATCATTTGCCATTAGTGACTGAAATATCGTAAAAAAGATACTGCCATTAGTGGGCACTTTGCCTGTTTTCTTTATTTCACTAGGCTTAATTCTGATTAAGGCATCTTCTGGAAATGCCGAAAATGAATTAAAAGCCTGATTGGCTAAAATATTTCTATCCGCCAAAAACAATATTCTTGGTCGTCTTTTTCCGTCTCGGTTTAAATTCCACCTTGTGTGAAATAATTTCCAAGCAATTTGAAACGCAATCGCAGTTTTCCCTGTTCCTGTAGCAAGGGTTAATAATATTCTATCCTTACCTTGCGCCACGGCCTCTAAAGTATTGCGAACAGCAATTTCCTGATAATATCTGGGCTGCCAAGTGCCTGATTTATCCTCAAACGCAATGCCTGAAAATTTGTCTCGCCACTGCTCTGCTTGCTCGGTTGCTGCGCCCTTTGGATAGGTTTTATCCCATAATGCTTGCGGGCTTAAAAACTCACTTACTAAACCTTCTTTGCCTGTTTGTATACAGATTTGATAAATCTCTTTGCCGTTGGCAGTGTAAGTGGTTTCTAAATTTAATTTGCCAGCATACAACTTAGCCTGCGCCACGCCCTCGCCCACTTCCAAATTACTGCTTTTTGCTTCAACAACGGCAAGCTTAATGCCTTTATAAACCAAAATATAATCAGCAATTAAGGCTTTGGCTCGTTTGCCGCCCACCTGAATAATGCCGTGGGTTATTTTACAAACGTTGCGTTCTCTAAGAATTTTAGAATCTTCCACAACGCCCCAGCCTGCTTTGGTTAGCTGCGGGTCGATTAGTTCGGCTCTGGTTTCGGCTTCATTCATAATGCTTATTCTAACTTCGTTTTATCATCATCGACCAAAAATTTCTGTTTAGAAATAATACTTCTGCCCAGTTCTTTTTCTGTTTCTTTACGTGCATTACCTGCCACATGGCCGCCTCTATAGGCAACTTGTTTATTTTTAGCAAAAGTATCGGACTTTTCCTCTTTAAAAATTTCTGTGGTGACGCGCTCACCGAGCATGGTAAAAATAAGCTCCAAGTCGTCCATATTATCACGCAAATTAGCGTTTGATTGTACGGGCATGTTTTTAAAGGCTTTGTATTCGCTGGGCGTCATTCCAAAAATGGCCTTGGAGATTTCAGCGGTTAAAATAGTGTAATCTCTATGTTCTTTTATGCCTCTTTGCTGCCATTCATCCGTCAGATTTTGGCGAATGGCAATACCTCTTAATCGTTTATCAATCCAATCTTTTGGGTAGCCTTTTTGCTCGTAAATATCCTTCATCCGCTCTTGGGCCAACTCAGGATTTTCTATTTCGTCTAAACGTTCTTTGCCGACTTGCGCCAGCCACCTTTTAAAGGGCTCTGCTTTGGGTGATGAAATGGATTGAATAATTCTAAAAATCCCTTCGATATTAGAGCAATCAGTCGTGTATTTTTTGCCATCTTTAGAGGCTACTTTCAGTTGTCGACAAATTGTCGACAACTCCATTTCTTCTTCCCCTGCTCTTTTCTTGACACGATACCAATAATCTCTTGGATTTTTACTATCAGTTAGCACACCAACAATATCTACCACAGAATAAAACCACTCTTCATCCTGCCATATTCGGCGGATATTTTTATCCTGGAAAACGATTAATTTATTTTGCGGGTTAATTAATTCTGCTTTGATTTTTTTTGCTTCGTCCACTATAAATTAAAAAAACAGTACTTTAAGTTTGCTGTATATATAAAAAATACAAGGCCAAGAATAAATAATATCCAATTACTAAACTTAAGTATGTTAATTTTGTCGCATTGCCTTGGTATATCTTTTTTTAGTAATTTGTCTAGTTGGCTTTTATTTACTTCGGGTAAATTTGTCTGAATTTTATCCTTAAAAATTTCTACATCACTCTTAATGGCCAATATTCCTTCTGTCATATTTTGAAATACAACCTTATGCATTATGTATGAAAAAATAAAACTAGTTATTAGTAATAATATATTTTGAATAATATTTTCAGATACGTTAAAAGCCTTAATGAAGAAAATATAAGCAGTTGGGACAATAAATATATTGACTGTTGCTTTACTTACTTGGCTGTAGGTTCTATCGGTAAACTCTTGAAAATACCCTGTAGAAGCTGTTTTTATTTTTTCAAATGAGAAGCCTGATAAATAGAATTTAAAACTTTGATTATAGTTCTCTATTAATACACTCCATTTTTTTGACCCTGTAAACCAGATTGTGTAAAGTCCTCGTCAAAAATCAGACATAATCCTTTAATCTATCCTCATGTAGGATTATAAACTGATTCATTGCTTGTGGCCAATTCCGTATTGGCATAGTCCATCTTTTACTCGCTGCTTCAATGGCTAAAAAAACAACCTTAAAGGCGGAGTTATCATGATTAAAAATCTTGCGATTCTTGATTGATTTACGAATCACTGAGTTTAAAGATTCAATCGCATTGGTTGTATAGATAGCCCTTCTAATAGCCTCAGGATAAGCAAATATTGTTGCCACATTATCCCAATGCCTACGCCATGATTTGCCAATACTTGGGAATTGCTTACCCCAGCGATGCTCAAATTCATCAAGTGCAAGTAAGGCTTCATCTTCACTAATGGATTGATAAATTTGCTTAAGACTACTGGCAACCTGTTTTTTATCCTTATAGCCAACATATTTGAGTGAATTACGCACCATGTGAACAATACATAGCTGAACATCGGCCTGTGGGAATACGGCATTAATGGCTTCAGGGAAGCCTGTTAAGCCATCCACTGAAGCAATCAGAATGTCTTTAACGCCACGATTAGCAATATCATTAAGAACGCCTAGCCAAAACTTGGAAGATTCGTTTTTAGACAGCCATAGACCCAAGCATTCCTTTTTGCCTTCAAGGTTAACGCCGAGGGCGATATACATCGTCTTTTTAATGATTTGCTTGTCTTGCCTGACTTTAATAACAATGCCGTCTAAATAAACAATAGGATAGACCTCATCCAGTGGACGATTACGCCACTCAGTTGCTTGAGCAATAACCGCCTGTGTTACATTAGACACCAAGGTGGCTGATATGTCTGCATCGTACATTTCTTTAAAGGTTGATACGATGTCACGAGTGGACATGCCTTTAGCATACAGGCTTAATATTTGAGAATCGAAAGCACCCAATCGTGTTTGGCCTTTTTCAACGATTAAGGGCTCAAAATCGCCACTACGATCCCTTGGAATGGCGAGTTTAATTTCGCTATGATTGCTTTTAACAATCTTCGGGTAGTAGCCATTGCGAGCGTTACTATTTATATCAATTGTATTGTTATTCTGTCCATGCTTTGGATAGCCAAGATGATGTTCCATCTCGCCGCCGAGTGCTGCTTCAATGGTCATTTTAACCAGTGAGGCAGATAGGTCTGCTAAGTCATCTTGAGTGTGGATGTCTTTGGCAAGTTCATCAGCAAAAGCGCGTAGTTTTTGTTGGTTGATGCCTGTGTTGTTCAGTTGGTTCTTTTGGTTTTGTCTTAGTGTTGTGTTACTCATGTTTTTTCTCCTTTTTAGGGATTATAAAATATGAGGGTTTACACAATCTGGTTTACAAGGTCATTTTTTTAACAACTCATTGTAGTTATTATTGTCTTTTAGTAAGCCGATTAAATCATTAACAAAAATTTGCTTTCTTTCTTCTTTATCTGGCTTATTAAAAAAATCTTCTTCTAATTCTGTTAAGTTGCCAATGTTTAACTCCTTTAAATCATCATAATTATAGTCGACATTTAATTTCAAGCCTTTTTCTACTTTATAAAAAAACAACTCTAATTCAGTGCCAATTTTGTTTTGATAGTCTGAAATTTCTTCTAATATATTTATTAATTGAATATTTTTAAAATAATTAGATATTAATTGATTATCAATATCTTTTCCTGTGTCATAAAAATAATCAATTTCTTTTATGTAAAATTTATCAACAGTCAAAGTCGTTTTATTCTTATTTAAGAAAGATGAAAAACTATCGTAGTACTCTTTCATGTTGCTTACTCTAATAGTTATATTGATTATTTTCCCTATATAGTCATCTAAATCAGATTCTGAAACACTGGCACCCTCACATTCCAATTCATCAATATAATTTGTGATTTCTTTAATATTGTTCCTATTGTTATTTAAACAAAGAAAATCACCATGTATGCAATTATCTTTATAAAGATAATTGTTCAGTTCCTTTGTAATATTTACAATTTTTCTTAACATTTTTAATCTTCAAAAATATAGCTTGGAACATTTTTAATTATGATAATTTTCCTACCTTTATCAAAATCTATATTATCGGAGACAAGCTCATATTCCAATTTATAGCCATCTCCTTTAAGAGTTTTAATCTCAAAATTTTTAAAATCACTTGGCCTTGTAGATCTAAAATTACCGACCTTATGATCATTGTTATGGACGTATCTCGTAAAATCTTCAGGATTGTCTACATTAACATAAGCAGAAATTGCATCAATTCTTATATCTTCTTCGTTATCAATTTGCCTGTTGGTATATTCTTTGATGTTCTTTTTTATACTAATTTTTCTATCATTTTTAAAATTATTATCCCTAATATATGAACTAACTGCTAATTCTAAATTTTTGGCATTTTGTTTTGATGTAGTAAAATCAGTACATCCTATAAAATTTTTGGCAAAATAATTAGAAACACCCCTTGTGCCTTTAATAAAAGATAAATAAGAGTCTCGCCCTTCTTGCCAATCCTGCCAATTAACACGATTTGCTCTGGCTACTTTATCTATGTCTAGTCCCAATAGTTTTTCAATATCTAACTTTTTATTAACAACAAACCTTGCTGAATTGTCTAACATGGCAACCACAATAAAGTCTTGTAATTTTTCTATATAATGAGCAAAAATAACATACCCGCCTTTTGCTTGTGGCGTTACTCCCATTGTCTTTTTAAGGGTTTCCATCGCTTGTTGTGAAAAATTAAGAAATTCATCATCTGTAAAGTATTTTTTTACATTTGTCTGGAAAGGGTTATTAATTATATCTTCATCAAACGCCCCATAAGTAGGGCTTTTTGAAGTGTAGCTTTTAATCAATTTTTCTATGAAATCATTGGTTATATCATTTATATCTAATAAATGGTCTGATAAATCCAATATAGGGTTTTCGTTATTCTCTCTAATAATTTTATGTAATGTAATATTTTTTAGCTCCACGACTCACTCCTCTGATTTTAATAAACCAATTCTCCATTGAAGGATTTTTGTAGAATTGATTTTTTTAATTCATCTAAATTGTTAATTTTATCCTGATAAACAGCTTCTAACTTTTTGGTTTCGGCTTTAAGGATGCTTATACTTTGGATAACATTTTCTTGTTCTATTATCATTTTTGGAAAAGAAATAAGGAAATTCTCTAGCTGAGCTTTTGTTATTGCTTGCCTAGTCGCTCCTTGTTCTCCAATTTCTAAAATTTGGTCTTTAAAAAATTTTGAGGTTAATAAAGAAGCTAAAAAAACAGGGTTTACAATCTCTTTATTTGCTCTAATAATTGAAACGTGCTGATTAACTCTTGCAGGTAAATATAGTTTAGGAACTATACAGCATCTAGCAATTGAAGCTCCTGTTATATTAAGTAAAACATCCTCTTCCTGTAAAGTAACGTTTGAAAGTGCATTTGCTTGTTGTTCGTCAATAAATGCTAGGTTTTTTTCTTTGAAATAAAAATCGTGAATATTCATACTTCTAATTAAAGAAATACCTTCTTCCTTATAGCTTGATTTCCCTCCTCTTGGAGTTGCTCCACTTCCTATTTTTGAAGTGACTTCTCCCAATCTCTTCTCCACCCAGTCATCTCCTTTATTCTCAAACACATTTTGCAAATAACTTTCAAAAAGTTCTTTAGCGTTTAGTAGGTTTTGCTGCGCATTGGTTTTGGCTTGGTTTATGGTGCTAAAGGCTTGGTCTAAAATAGCGACTATGCGTTGTTGCTCAGGAAGAGATTTTGGATAGGTAATGTTAATTTCTTTCAATAATCTATAATGTCTCGCATAACCTAAATCACCTAAATTGATGTTTTGTAAATAATAAAACAAGTATCTTGAATCAATATTTTTATTTGGTTGAAGAATTTTTACTCCATCTGCACCTAATACAAAATTGAAATCAATAAATTTTATAATTTTTGTATGGTCTCCAAATATTACAATTGGTTTTTCAATTTGAAACAAATCACTTGCATTATTCCAATAGCCATTTACAAGCTCTTTTTCTTGTGATACTACTGGGTATTTTCCATTATCAAGAAACTCTTTTCGTTTAATTTTTTTAGTGTAAATGATTTTTTCAAGACAAGTTTCAAAACTTATTGTTTCCCAGCCCTGCTTTAAGCTACTCATTATTTCCTGCCAATAATACAACCACCAAACTGACAATTTTGTCTTTATCCGCCGGATCGCTTTGAGCGATCAATAAAGTGATTGCCGTTAGTGCTTCTGGGGTGATTTTGGCTCTAAATTCTAGCTGAGATTTTTGCAAAAACCAAATAAATGCAAAGGCACCTGTGCGCTTATTGCCATCATTAAATGGATGATTTTTTACAATAAAATAAAGCAGGTGTGCCGCTTTTTCTTCAATGGTTGGGTAGGCGTCCTCAGTAAATACAGATTGAAAAATATTGCCAAATATACCCGCCAAAGTGTTTTTTTGTTTTTCTTGAGCGAACAATTGACTGGCTTGATTATTGGCAATTAAATTTGCCTTAAGCTGAGCCACAGCCTTGTACAAAGCGCTCGATTCTAACTGAACGTCTTTTTTAGTTAAGCCGCCTTTAAGTAATTTATCTTCATCAAAAGATTCGAGTGAAAACCAAGTGTGGGCAAAGCTTTTGATTAATGCAAGCACGTCATCGGTCTTTAGTAAGGCGTTATTGCTAGTGAGCATTTTTACCTGCTCTACCGCTTGCATAAAGCTGGCATAATTTTGCTCAACACGTGATGGGTTAATACTAAAACCTTGGGTAATATGTTGTTTTAAGGTTTGAGTCGCCCATTTTCTAAATTTTGTACCAACAACTGAATTTATACGATAACCTACTGCAATCATAACATCCAAGTTGTAGGTTTTAATGTTCCTTTTAACACTTCTATTGCCTTCTATTTGAACTTGTAAGGATTCTTTACAAGTTGCCTGCTCTTCTAGTTCGCCCTCTTTGAATATTTGCCTCAAATGAGTGGTTATATTTTGCGTTGTAACCTCAAAAATTTCTGCTATTTCTTTTTGATTTGCCCAAACTGTTTCATTAGTAATGTCGCCTTTTAGCTCAATTGCACCATTTTCTGCTTGATAAACGATTAATTTATTATCTTTACTCATAACAATTTTTTAATACTTAGCAAAATTGTTTCAGTTTCAGTGTCAAGCTGTTTCATTTCGGTCAAAATCTCTTTGGGTTGGCGCAGTGGCGCCTGCTTTGGGGTGTTTGGATTTTTGGCACTTAGGTCGAACGTGTTTTGGTTTATGTCTTTTATGTTTAGTGTCCAAGCGTTTTTGCTTTGCGCTTGAGTTTTTTGTAATTTTACAAAATCGGCCAAATCTTTTTCATTGAGTGGATTGGTCTTGCCCAAGTTTCTGTCCAAATTAAGCTGATAAAACCAAGTTTTTTTGGTTGGTATGCCTTTATCAAAAAACAACACCACGGTTTTAACCCCTGCGCCAGTAAAAGTTCCGCCTGGCAAATCAAGCACAGTATGCAAATTACAATTACTCAATAATTCTCTGCGCAAAGCTACAGAAGCATTATCGGTATTGCTTAAAAAGGTATTTTTAATGACAATACCTGCCTTGCCGCCGGCTTTTAAAATCTTGATAAAATGTTGCAGAAATAGGCTTGCCGTTTCGCCGGTTTTGATGGGAAAATTCTGCTGCACCTCTGCGCGCTCTTTGCCGCCAAATGGCGGGTTTGCCAATACCACGTGATAGCGATCTTTTTCTTGAATGTCGCTTAAGTTTTCTGCCAAGGTATTGGCATGGATAATATTGGGTGCTTGAACGCCGTGCAATATCATATTCATAATGCCAATAATATAAGCCAGTGATTTTTTTTCTTTGCCATAAAAAGTGTTTTTTTGCAAGGTTTCTGTATCAGCCGTTGAAAGCCCTGTTTGATTCAGATAAGCAAAAGCTTCAACCAAAAAACCCGCAGAACCTACTGCGCCATCATAAATCGTGTCGCCAATTTGCGGCGCAACGACTTTTACGATGGTTTTAATTAACGGCCTTGGGGTGTAGTACTCGCCGCCATTACGCCCTGCATTGCCCATATTTTTTATTTTGCCTTCATACAGATGGCTCATCTCCAATTGCTCTGCATGGGTTCTAAAACGCAACTGGTCAATCAAGCTGATAACTTCTCGCAGGTTATAACCGCTTTGGATGCGGTTTTTGAGTTCTGAGAAAATCTCGCCTATTTTGTATTCAATGGTATTGGCGCTTGTGGCATTGGCTTTAAATTTCTTTAAATAAGGAAATAGCTCATTATTTACAAAATCTAGCAAATCATCGCCCGTTAAAGCGTTGTGATCAATCTTGCCATTACTAAGTTTTGGCACGGCCCAGCTCGTCCATTGAAACCCAGGCTTAATTATCTTTGTGTAATTTTCTCCTGCAAGCTCGGTAGCCGTTTGTTTGTCTTTTTCTAAATCGTCTAAATATTTTAAAAACAATACCCAAGAGGTTTGCTCTACGTAATCTAACTCACTGCCGCAGCCTGCATCTTTGTGCAAAATATCGTCAATATTTTTAAAAGCTTGTTCAAACATATTTTTTTTTAAATTTATTATTCAAATTTCAGCCTTAGAATATACCCTATTTGAATGTGTTTTTAGCTTTGGCTCGGTCTAAAAATCAAGCCAAAAATATATTCTTGATTACTAGCCTAGCGGCGCGTTTATGCTGTGAATTTACTTTTTAAAATTTGTCTCCTTTCAGCGGCTATTTTTGAGATAATTATCATCTTTAAATGAGTCGTGAAATTTACATTATGTCCGTGATAAAAAATATAGAATTACCCGATGTTGGTGATTTTGATGAAGTTGAAGTTATTGAGATTTTAGTGAGTGTTGGCGACACAATCGCAGCTGATGACAGCATAATAACTTTAGAAAGCGATAAAGCCTCAATGGAAATACCCTCGCCTAGCGCCGGCGTTGTGACTGGTATTAATATAAAGATAGGCGACAAAATAAAGCAAGGCGACGTTATTATTGCCATCCAATCTAGCGAAGATGGCGCAGTAGATAACGCGCCAAGCACGCAAAAAACCAACGAACCTGTCAATTTAGAGCCAAAAATAGTAGCTGTTAGCGTGCCAGATATTGGCGATTTTGACGAAGTTGAAGTGATTGAAATTCTGGTTGAGGTAGGCGACGAACTTGCAGTTGAAGATAGCATTATCACCCTAGAAAGTGACAAAGCCTCGATGGAAATCCCAACGCCAATTGCCGGTAAAGTGGTAAAAATTGATATCGCCTTAGGTGACAAACTTGCCTTGGGCGATTTGATTCTTAATATTGAAACAACGCAAACAACTCAGGCTGCTGATGCAGCGCCCAGTCAGCCAGTTCAAACAACAACGCCCATTGCAGCAGCGCCAATCGCTGTCGCAAGTTCAGCCAAATCAACGCTAGATCAATCGGTATCAACTTTGCCAAAAGGTCAGTCTCACGCCTCTCCTTCGATTCGAAAATTGGCCAGAGAATTGGGGGTTAATTTAAACAACGTTTCTGGCACGGGTCAAAAAGGTAGAATTTTAGATAACGACTTAAAAGCCTACGTTAAGAAAATTATTAGCGGCGGCGGATCAGGCGCCAGCTTGCCAAAAACGCCTGTTATTGATTTTTCAAAATTTGGCGATACCGAAACCTTGGCGCTATCACGAATTAACAAATTATCAGGCAAACATTTAACCGCTTGCTGGCTAAACATTCCTCATGTGACGCAATTTGACGAAGTTAACATTAATCAGATGGAAGCCTTTAGACAAGCGCAAAAAGCCAAAGGCATTAAACTCACGCCGCTAGTTTTTATCATGAAAGCGGTTGTTCAGGCGCTGCAAAAGCACCCACGAGCTAACGCTTCTTTAGATGAGTCTGGCGAAAATCTTATTATTAAAAAATACTTTAATTTAGGGATTGCCATGGACACGCCTAACGGCTTGGTGGTGCCAGTAATCAAAGATGTTGAGAAAAAATCACTTACTGAACTGGCCGCAGAGCTGGCGCAAACCTCAGCCAAAGCGCGTGATGGCAAACTTAAACCTGGCGATATGCAAGGTGCAGGATTTACCATTTCTAGCCTTGGCGGCATTGGCGGCACGCAATTTACCCCAATTGTGAATGCGCCAGAAGTTGCAATTTTAGGCGTATCGCGCGCGCAAACCAAACCTATCTGGGATGGTAAAAACTTTGTGCCAACCTTGATGCTACCGCTTGCTCTGTCTTATGATCACCGCGTGATTGATGGCGCTCAAGGCGGGCGCTTTATGGCAGATTTAAGCTCAATTTTAAGCGATATTAGAGAAATTTTACTATGATTACTAAAACTCAAGTGGTTGTTATTGGCTCTGGTCCTGGCGGTTATACAGCGGCCTTTAGAGCGGCTGATTTAGGCAAAAAAGTCGTGCTAATTGAGCGTTATGACACGCTTGGCGGCGTTTGTTTAAATGTGGGCTGTATTCCTTCAAAAGCCCTACTGCATACTGCTCAAGTTATTAATGAAGCGCAAGAAGCCGTGCATTTAGGCATAACTTTTAACCAGCCAAACATTGATATCGACGGCGTACGCAACAATAAAGACACCATTGTTTCTAAGCTAACAGGCGGCATTAAGGCGCTTGCTAAAGCGCGAAACGTGACCGTTATTACCGGCTATGCAAAGTTTATTACCCATAACCAAATCGCCATTGACAATAGCGATGAAGTAGTTGAGTTTGAACAATGCATTATTGCAGCAGGCTCGCGCGTTACCAAAATTCCCGCTTTTCCATTTGACGATCCGCGCGTGATGGATTCAACAGATGCCTTAGAATTAGACAGTATTCCAAAGCGCCTGTTGATTGTTGGCGGCGGCATTATTGGGCTAGAAATGGCAAGCGTTTATAACGCATTAGGCAGCGAAATAACCGTGGTAGAATTATCAGACCAACTGATTGCCAGCGCTGATAAAGACATTGTTAATCCGCTTTTTAAACGCATTAAAAAACAATATGCCAATATCTTTTTAAGCACTGAAGTGACCAGTATGCAGGCTTTAGAAACAGGCATTAAAGTCGGATTTAAAGGTAATAAATCACCCGAATTTGACACCTTTGATAAAGTTTTGGTGTCCATTGGGCGCTCAGCTAATGGCAAACTCATTGACGCTGATAAAGCCGGCGTTAACGTCGATGATTGGGGCTTTATCAAGGTTGACAAGCAAATGAAAACCAATGTTGAAAATATTTATGCCATTGGCGATATTGTTGGCCAGCCAATGCTTGCGCACAAAGCTGTGCATGAGGCAAAAGTTGCCGCCGAGGTCATTTGCGGGCATAAATCTGGCTTTGATGCGCTGACTATTCCATCAGTTGCTTACACCGACCCTGAAGTTGCTTGGACGGGAAAAACCGAAAAACAGCTTAAAGCAGAAGGGATTGACTATGAAAAAGGCGTTTTTCCTTGGGCGGCAAGTGGCCGAAGCCTAAGTATTGGCCGAAGTGAAGGCGTATCAAAAGCCTTATTTGACAAAAAAACACAACGCATTTTAGGCATGGGTATTTGCGGCACAAACGCCGGAGAGCTTATCGCAGAGCCAACATTAGCGATTGAAATGGGTTGTGATATGTCAGATATTGCTCTCACCATTCACGCCCACCCTACTTTAAGTGAGACCACTGCCTTCGCCGTTGAAATGGCTGAGGGTACAATTACCGATTTATTACCACCCAAAAAACGATAAAAATTATGGATACTACCCAAGCTAGAAAAAACGTTATTGACAATCAAATTCGTCCTTGGGGCGGTTTAGACTATATTGCCAATAATGCTCTAAAGGCAATCCCTAGGGAAGATTTTGTGCCTGATAATTATAAAAATCTTACTTTTGCTGATATTGAAATTCCGCTAACCAAGCAAGCAAAAATGCTAACGCCAAAAATGGAAGGACGCCTACTTGATGCGCTTAACATCAAAAAAAATGAAAGCGTTTTAGAAGTTGGCACAGGTAGCGGATATTTAACTTGCGTACTGTCAAAACTTTGCCAGTCAGTCACCAGTATTGAGATTGATGAAACGCTTAGTCAGGCAGCCGGACAAAGGCTAAAAAATCTGGATATTAACAATGTCACTTTGGAAATTGGCGACGCTTCAAAAGGTTGGCAGCGCTCTACTGAATTTTTTGATGTTGTGGTAATTGGCGCGTCCGTGCCTAAAATTACCGGGCGATTTTTTCATTTACTTAATGTCGGCGGGCGAATTTTTGTTGTTGAAGGCACGGGTAAAGCCATGAGCGCCAAAGTCATTACCCGTCTTAGTGAATACGAATGGCAGACAAAATCATTGTTTGAAACTCAGCTAACGACTATGCAAGGATTGGAAACATCCGTAAAATTTAAATTCTAATTTGAAGAAGCTTTTTTTATAAAAAACCCCTTAACCAATATGCATCTATTTTTTAATTTTGTTTTAAAAAAATCTATTTTAGGCATTGCCCTACTGGTTATTATCGCAGGGTTTTTTATCGCTCAAATTCCAAATTTTCAACTTGATGCCTCTTCAGATTCTTTGGTGCTTGAGGGTGATGAAAATCTTGCTTTTTATCAGCGTATCAAAAAAAATTATGGCTCCGATAATTACCTAGTTATTTCTTATCAAGTTAAAGGCAATTTACTCGATCCGCAGCAATTAATTCACTTAGCCAAATTTAAGCAAGACTTGCAAAAAATTGAGCAAGTTAACACAGTTACCAGTATTTTGGATGTGCCTTTATTTCGATCACCGCCAATCTCATTGGCAAGTTTAGCCAATAAAACCGTTACCATTGAAAATGGCAATGCCAACCTAGCACTGGCACTTAATGAATTTAAAACCTCACCTTTGTATGCCAATAATTTGGTCAGCAAAGATGGCAAAACAACAGCGTTACTCATTAGCCTAAAAGACAACCAAAAGTTTAAAAAACTTCGAGATAAGCGCAGTCAAATGCGTCTTGATCGCTCGCGCAATCGCCTTGATGCTGGACAGCTGGCTCAACTCAAAAGCATCGAAAAACAAGTGTTTTATAATGCCGCCGCACAAAGTCAGCAACAAGCTCAAACCATTGCCAAAATTCGCACTCAAATTCACAAATATTCCGATAAAGCCAGTTTATTTTTAGGCGGACTGCCGATGATTACCACCGATATTGTTAATTATATTAGCAGTGATTTGGTTGTTTTTAGTTTGGCAGTCGTTGGGCTTATGACGCTTATTTTGGCGCTTATTTTTAAAGGCCTTCGTTGGGTCGTTATGCCGATTGCGATCAGCATTACTGGCGCTCTAATTATGACAGGGTTATTGGCATTTTTAGAATGGAAAGTCACCGTTATTTCCAGCAATTTCTTTTCACTGCTATTGGTTATGACGCTTTCGGTGATTATTCATTTAATTGTCAGATATCGAGAATTGTCGCAACTTAATCCTGAGCTTGATTCTGAAACGCTGATTAAAAACACATTAACGCAAATGTTCAAACCTTGTTTGTTCACCACGCTAACAACGTTTGCCGCATTTAGTTCGCTGTTAATTAGCGGCATTCGCCCAGTGATTGACTTCGGCTGGATGATGTCCATTGGCGTTACCATTGCGCTGATTTTATCTTTTTTAGCTTTTCCAATGATTATGTCCTTATTGCCCAAGGCTAAAATTGCGGCGCACAAAACTGAGCTGGGATTCACCACCACTTTGGCGAATTTTGTTCAGCGCTTTGGCAACTATTTAATCGTTGTCTTAATTGCTTTAGTCATCGCTTCAAGTATTGGCATTAACAAGCTGAGTGTGGAAAATCGCTTTATCGACTATTTCAAAGCCAGCACTGAAATCAACCAAGGTCTAACGCTCATCGACCAAAAACTTGGCGGCACCATTCCTTTGGAAATTGTTTTTGAGGGTTTGGCGCAGGATTACTGGTTTGATGAAGACTTACGCGAAGAAATACACGAAGTTCACAGCTATCTTGACAGCCTAGATGAAACTGGAAAAGTGCTTTCAATTGACACTTTAATGCAACTATTAATTCAGATAAATAATGGCAATACGCCGAACGGGTTTTTCTTAAATATTATTCGTGGCCAGATTCCGCAATCAGCTAAACAGCACGTACTAACCCCTTATATATCCGAAGATAGTGGGCAATTGCGCATGGTTGTTAGAATTCATGAAACCAACAAAGAACTTAAACGCGCTGAACTGATTGACAAAATCAATCATCATATTACCAATGAGCTGGGTTTTCGTTCTGATAGTTTCCGCCTAAGCGGTATGTTGGTGCTCTACAACAATATGCTGCAAAGCCTATTTGAGTCGCAAATAAAAACCATTGCAGTGGTCTTTGGCATGATTTTTATTATGTTTTTATTTATCTTTAAATCAATCAGTTTGTCTATTTTAGCGCTGATTCCAAATACCTTGCCTTCGTTATTTATTCTAGGCATTATGGGCTGGGCTAACATTCCATTAGACCTAATGACTATCACCATTTCAGCCATTGCAATTGGTATTGGTGTGGATAATGCCATTCACTATATTCACCGCTTTAAAAGTGAATTTAAAAAAGATGGCGACTATACAAAAACCATGTACCGCTCGCACGCTAGCATCGGGCTGGCAATGTTTTATACCTCGATTACCGTTGCCCTTGGGTTTTTAATGCTTGCTTTGTCTAATTTTATTCCCAGTATTTACTTTGGCGTGTTTACCGCAATCGCCATGCTTAGTGCACTATTGGCCAACCTTACCTTGCTGCCAAAATTGATTTTAATGGTAAAACCTAAAATTTAGTTTTTTACTGCCATCGCATGTCTAAACAACACCAATTTGACGTTTTAATTATTGGCACGGGTAGCGCCGGACTGATGAGCGCTTTACAGCTTTCAACTGATTTATCTATTGCCTTGGTTGCCAAAGATGCCTTATTAGAAGGCAGCTCTTTTTATGCTCAAGGCGGCATATCGGCGGTGTTAGATGCGCACGATAATTTTGATGCGCACGTTGCGGATACTTTGTCTTCTGCCTGCGACTTGGCAGATGAAAAAGCCGTTGAATTCATGGTGAAAAATGCCCCTGACGCTATTGCTTCACTAGAGCAATCGGGCGTGAATTTTACTCAAAACAACAACCGCTACCACCTAACCACAGAAGGTGGGCATACGCATAGAAGAGTGGCGCATGTTGCTGATAAAACTGGTCAGTCAATTCAAATAAACCTGTTAGATAATATCAAACAGCGTGACAACATCAGCCTGTTTGAAAACTATATTGCGGTTGATTTATTAACGCGTAAGCGTCATTGTTATGGTGCTTATATTCTCAACAAACAAACCCATCAGGTGGAAAGTTTTGTTGCACATAAAACCATTTTGGCAACTGGCGGCGCCTCTAAAGTGTACCGTTATACTTCCAACCCTGATACCTCAACAGGCGACGGCATTGCTATGGCCAAGCGCGCAGGCTGTGATATTGTTAATATGGAGTTTGCCCAATTTCACCCTACTTGTTTGTACCATCCCCATGCAAAATCATTTTTGATTTCTGAGGCAATTCGCGGCGAAGGCGGTAAATTGCAGCTAGAAAATGGCGAAGCATTCATGCACAAATACGACCAACGCACTGAGCTTGCACCTAGAGATATTGTTGCCAGAGCGATTGATTCACAAATGAAATCAGGTGGGTTTGACTGTGTGTATTTAGATATTTCATTCAAAGGTGAAGATTGGATTAAACAACACTTTCCAACAATTTATAAAAAATGCAAACAGTTTGGCATTGATATTTGCAAACAACCCATACCTGTAGTGCCTGCCGCCCATTACACTTGCGGCGGCATTAATACGGATTTAAGCGGCCAAACCAAACTTGATAATTTATATGCAGTTGGTGAAGTTGCACATACCGGCGTACACGGCGCTAACCGCATGGCCAGCAATTCTTTATTAGAATGTATTGTTTTTGCTAAATCCTGCGCACAAGACATTAACCAAAAAACCCTAAACTCAGCTCATTTACAATTTGACCCTTGGGATGCATCGAGCGTGGCCGCCTCTAAAGAAAAAGTAGTTATTACTCATTTATGGGATGAGGTGCGCCTAATTATGTGGAACTTTGTTGGCATTGTCAGGTCAGATAAACGCCTTAACTACGCCTTGCACAGATTAACGCAAATTGAAATTGAAGTGGATGAATATTACAGCTTGTACCTCATCTCCAGCGATTTAATTGAGCTTAGAAATCTGGTCAAAACCGCTAAAATCATTATCCAATCAGCATTATCTCGCAAAGAAAGTCGAGGTCTGCATTTTAATGAAGATCACCCTTGTCAATTACAAAGTGCAAAAAACACTATAATATAACCATGCTGCTACCTATTTTATTTTATCCAGATAAACGCCTTCGAACTAAGGCTGTGCCAATCAAACAGGTTGATGATAGCATTCGCACTTTGGTTAAAAATATGTTTGAAACCATGTACGATGCGCCTGGTATTGGTCTTGCAGCAACACAAGTTAATCATCACATCCGTCTAATTGTAATCGATGTATCAGAAGATCAGTCTAGCCCTTTATGCCTAATAAACCCTGAAATCATTGAAAAAGATGGCGATCTAGAATGGGATGAAGGCTGCCTATCGGTGCCCAATTATTATGAATGCGTGACGCGCGCCAACCACATTAAAGTCAAAGCGCTAAATGAGCAAGGCGAAACTTTTGAGCTAGCAGCGAGCGATCTTTTGGGCGTTTGCATCCAGCATGAAATAGACCACCTAGACGGTATTTTATTTGTTGATTATCTGTCTAAACTCAAGCAAAAACGCCTGCTTGAAAAAACCAAAAAAGCCAAACAATAAATCTGTGTCAATTCAAGTTGGACCTTATAAATTAAGTTCACAAGTGTTATTAGCGCCAATGGCAGGCACTAGTGACAAACCCTTTAGAATGTTGTGCCGATCACTGGGCGCCGGGTTAACCACCTCAGAAATGGTGGTTATTCAAGCGCACTTATTGCGCACCAATAAATCAAAATATCGCTTGGATTTTAAAGGTGAAAAATCGCCCATTAGTATTCAAATTGC
This sequence comes from Gammaproteobacteria bacterium, assembly GCA_965222625.1. Classification (GTDB taxonomy): domain Bacteria; phylum Pseudomonadota; class Gammaproteobacteria; order PS1; family Pseudothioglobaceae; genus Thioglobus_A. The sequence continues at coordinate 1,043,905 of OZ244962.1, forward strand.
CGGATCAGAGGCTCAAGAATTGGCTTTTTCTGCAAAAAAAGCCGTTGAATATGGCGCTGACATTATAGATATTAATATGGGTTGCCCGGCTAAAAAAGTATGCAGTAAAGCTGCCGGATCAGCGCTTATGCAAGATGAATCTTTGGTGCAAACTATTTTAGAATCCGTGGTTAATGCGGTTGATACTCCAGTCACTCTTAAAATGCGCACTGGCTGGGATATTGACAATAAAAATGCGCCTGCTATTGCTCAAATCGCGCAGCAAGCTGGCATTCAAATGCTTAGTATTCATGGGCGCACAAAAGCAGACAAATACAATGGCATGGCCGAATATGACACCATTCAAGCTGTTGTTGGCGCAGTTGATATTCCCGTGATTGCCAATGGCGATATTACCAGTGCCAAACAAGCCAAACAAGTGCTTGACTATACCAAGGCTTCTGGCATTATGATTGGGCGCGCCGCTCAAGGAAATCCTTGGATTTTTTCGCAAATCGACCATTATTTAAAAACCGGAAAAATACTCGATTCAATACCCTTTGAACTCAAAAAAACCATCATTCTTCAACATATTCAACAAATTCATGAGTTTTATGGTGATTTTTTGGGATTGAGGCTCGCCAGGAAGCACATTCTTTGGTATGCTACGCACCTTGACGAAAAACACGTTCAGGAATTTTGGAAAACCATTAATAAAATTACCGATCGCAAACGTCAATTCGAACTTTTTAAGGATTATTTAAACCAGCTATGAGTCCAATAGATTTACCTGCTTGTATTAATGCAAAATTAACGCGCTACTTCGAACAGCTCGATGGCGAGCAGGCATCTGGCGTACACAAAATGGTTGTCAATGAAGTAGAGCCGGTTGTTATTAAGTTCGTGTTAGATTTAGTCAACAACAATCAAAGCAAAGCTTCTCGCATCTTGGGCATTAATCGCGGTACGTTAACCAAAAAAATACAGCTTTATAAGCTTTAAGCCTTTATAATTATTGCTTTTTATTATTCATTAAGATCAAGGGAATAAAATGTCAATACAACGTGCTTTAATCAGTGTTTCTGATAAAACTGGTATTCTTGAACTGGCTCAAGCTCTGGTTGCCAAAAACATCGAAATTCTTTCAACCGGCGGCACTGCTAAACTCCTAGCTGATAACAACATCGATGTGATTGAAGTATCAGACTATACCGGCTTTCCTGAAATGATGGCGGGCCGCGTTAAAACTTTAAATCCAAAAATTCATGGCGGCATTTTAGCCAGGCGCGGCCTTGATGAAGCGGTTATGGCGCAAAACGATATTAATCCCATTGACTTGGTGGTGGTTAATCTTTACCCTTTTCAAAAGGCCATTGCCAAGCCTGATTGCACATTAGAAAATGCCATTGAAAACATCGACATTGGCGGCCCAGCAATGTTGCGTTCAAGCGCAAAAAACCACGCATCCGTTACCGTTGTGGTTGATATAAATGATTATCAAATGGTGATTGATGAAATCAACGAAAATGGCGATACAACGCTTAATACTCGCATAAAACTGGCGCTTAAAACCTTTGAACATACGGCGCAATACGACGGCGCTATTGCTAATTATCTTGGCAAGGGGGAAAGCGGTTTTTCAAATACCATGAACCTACAATTTCACAAAGTGCAATCGATGCGTTATGGCGAAAACCCGCATCAAAATGCGGCTTTTTATGTCGAAAATAATATTACCGAAGCTTGCGTCGCGTCAAGTGCGCAATGCCAAGGCAAAGCCATGTCTTTTAATAATATGGCAGATGCCGATGCGGCGCTCGAATGCGTACGCAGCTTTGATGAGCCTGCTTGCGTGATTGTTAAACACGCTAATCCTTGCGGCGTTGCGCTTAGAAAAAATATTCACCAAGCTTATTTAGACGCTTTTAAAACTGACCCAACTTCCGCATTTGGCGGCATTATCGCTTTTAATCGCCCACTTGATAAAAACACCACAGCAGATATTATTGCCAAGCAATTTGTTGAAGTAATCATTGCGCCCAGTGTTGATGCTGATGCCAAAGAGCTGTTATCAGCCAAGCAAAATGTTCGCGTCCTAGAATGCGGCAATTTAACCAAAGCACAACCTGCATTAGACTACAAGCGCGTGACTGGCGGACTACTGGTACAAGACAAAGATTTAGGTGTGATTACGCAAGACGACATCAAATGCGTTAGTGATATTCAGCCAACAGCTGAACAAATCAAAGATTTATTATTTGCCTGGAAAGTTGCCAAAACGGTTAAATCCAATGCCATTGTTTACGTTAAAAACCAAATGACCATTGGCGTTGGCGCGGGTCAAATGTCGCGGGTTTACTCTGCCAAAATTGCCGGCATTAAAGCGGCTGATGAGGCTTTAGTGGTTGAAGGTTCAGTGATGGCATCAGATGCCTTTTTTCCCTTTAGAGACGGCATTGATGCAGCGGCGCAGGCCGGCATTAAAGCCATTATTCAGCCAGGCGGCTCCATGCGCGATAATGAAACCATTGAAGCTGCTAACGAGCACGGCATTGCCATGGTGTTTACTGGCATGCGCCATTTTAAACACTAAATTCTAGAAGGTTTTTTAAGTTAAAAGGCTGGCAATTCCGTTAATTAAATTTAACTCATCGCCCTCGGCTCGCAGCTTGATAGCCAATTCCATATTGCCCACTTGTGGTATAGTTTCTCTATGGATATTTTAATACTAATGCCGCTGTTTGCAATCATTTGGGGGCTAGGTTGCCTAGGTGTTTATATATATAGCTACATTGCTTACAAAGACTAAACTGACCACGTCTTGAAATTATTATGGTAAAGTTTGAATATACGATTCACTACGTTTCAAATACAGATAAGGCGTTGTCTTTTTTAAAAGCCTGCATATTCAAGCTGAAGCTAAATATGCAGGCTTTATAAGTAGAAAAACCCCCTATTCGTTAACTTTACCTGGCAAACTTAAGTCATTCGACGCAATATCCATTACATCTACAACACACAATAAAGGCGCATGGGCACTTTGATTAACGCGAAGCCCTGCCGTAACGCCGTCAAAATTGCTCGCTTTTACTACACCGATTTCATTAAATGGCACACGAACTTCAACCGCTTCAGAATTAAATGTCGGGCTCCAGCCTGGACTATCTAATAAAATAGGCAGACCTGGCCACGTTTTAGGTAGTCGCGGTTTGCTCCCTTTTGGAATATCAACAACGCCCAATGCGCCTTTTCCGCATTGCTCATTTGGCTGTAATACTACCCAATGACTGTGCCATACATTTCCATCATTAGTAGTGTTTCCATCACCATTTTCATCATAGAGTGGCGTATCGTCAAAATCTGGGTGTGCAGTCACTGCCAATGCTAAAATGCCTGCTTTTTTCTCGAAACCGACTTCATAACTATCTATTGAAGTTGGCCATACATAAGAAAAAACATCGCTACCTGCTAACTGCCCTGTAGGTGTTGGCTTACTTGAGCCAGCTTTACCTGAAACAGCCATATGAAAGGTGGCAACATTATCTTTGGTCGTGATTTTTGTATGAATAATATCAAATGGTGCTAGCATTTCTTTGTTTGCCTGTGCTTGAATTCCATCCGAGTGGTGGGTATTAGCAAAGGTTGGAAGACAGATACTAGCGCTTATAAACGCTGCTGTGAAGGTATATTTTGACATTATACAACTCCTTTCACATCATCAAGTGAAGCGCCAAAATTGATATGAAAAACACTGCCATTGAGTAGTAAAGCTGGAACGGATTTGATCCCTGCTTTTTCGGCGGCACTAATTTTAGTTTTATCCTCGCCCAAATGTACTATATCAATTTCAAGACGATTTTTGTCTAGCGCTTCAACTACTTGTTGTTCAGCACTTAAACAAACGGGGCAACCTGCATGGTAAAAAATAGCTTTATTCATTGTTCTTTCCTCATAATTAAAAAAGTATCGACTCGATACATAAAAAATTATAACACCTTTTTTTAACTTGTCAATATACTTTTTAGTTGATAATATGTAGTTATGAAAACAAACAATATTTATGATTATGTTGAACGATTAAATAACCTTCTTAGGGCGGACTCTCGCCAAGCAATTGCCGCACATGGCCTTCAACCTGTGCAACTGGAGGTGCTGCATTATTTATCAACCTGTAATCATTATTCAGATACTCCAATGGCAGTAACTGAATACTTAGGTCAAACCAAAGGCACGGTTTCTCAAACAATAAAAGTGTTAGAAAAAAAAGGCTTGATACGCAAATATTCTGATAAAAATGATAAGCGCATCTATCATTTAAAGGTATCTGCTACAGGGAAAAACTTACTTATAAAAACAATTCCAACCGCTATGTTTGCTAATGCTTGTGAGGTATTGCCAGATAAGAAAAAATTGGAAATACTGGATTCACTTAAACAATTACTCACGACAGTATTACAGATAAATAATATAAAAACTTTTGGCGTGTGCCATACCTGTCGTTACAATGGCAAAACCAAAGATGACGGTTACTTTTGCAACCTTGTTCAGCAACCACTAACAGTCAATGATGTAGATCTGATATGTAGGGAGCATAAAAATCAAGTTACACCTAACAGCGTCACTAAAAATTTGATGAAATAAAAATAAAAATGTCCTGCTATTGTAATAGCATAGATAAAAATAAAAATGTCCTGCTATTGTAATAGCATAGATAAAAATAAATCTACGCCAGAACAAGTTGCAAGGATGATTAAAAAAACAAGGCTCATGTCAACTTAAGCAGTAAATACTTGTCTTAAAAAAATGTTGGCACATTTGCGGCAGAGGCTGTAAAAAATTAGGGAAAATTATCATGGTAAAATTTGGATATGTGATTACGCAAGACGACATCAAATGCGTTAGTGATATTCAGCCAACAGCTGAGCAAATCAAAGATTTATTATTTGCCTGGAAAGTTGCCAAAACGGTTAAATCCAATGCCATTGTTTACGTTAAAAACCAAATGACCATTGGCGTTGGCGCGGGTCAAATGTCGCGGGTTTACTCTGCCAAAATTGCCGGCATTAAAGCGGCTGATGAGGCTTTAGTGGTTGAAGGTTCAGTGATGGCATCAGATGCCTTTTTTCCCTTTAGAGACGGCATTGATGCAGCGGCGCAGGCCGGCATTAAAGCCATTATTCAGCCAGGCGGCTCCATGCGCGATAATGAAACCATTGAAGCTGCTAACGAGCACGGCATTGCCATGGTGTTTACTGGCATGCGCCATTTCAAGCACTAAACGCTAAAATAAATCTAGCTTAGATATTGTTTTGATAATTAATTTTTTATAAAATAAAAGGCTGCAATAAGCACTTTTTTAATAAAGTATATTATGGCTGTATCTTTAATGCTAATAATTAAATGGAGAATCGAAGCATGACTATAGGCAAAAAAATACTTTGTTTTTTCTGTCTGTTTTTTGTATTTTTTGAACTCTCATACGCCAGCGACACCCCTCAATTACAAGAATATTCTGTGCGCCCTATTTATAAAGGCAAAGTTGCAGATGTTGTTTTGTCAAACTCAGAAAAAAGACTATTTCGAACGCGCCTAAGAGCAACAACGAAAAAACCTGTTAATTTTGCAGGAGAATACGTACTAACCCTATGGGGCTGCGGCGCAAACTGTTTGTTGGGCGCAGCTGTCAGCCAAAAAACAGGCTATGTTGTTTTTTTACCAGCCAGTGTTTGCTGTTGGCATGAATCAAGTGATCGGCTCACATATCAAGCCAATAGCCGCCTGCTTATTGCAAAAGGAATTTTAAATGAATCCAGTGAATATGGCGCTCATTTTTATGAGTTTACTGGTCAAGAATTTAAGCTCATCAAGTCTGTTTCACTGCCAAGATATTTTTGACTACAATGCAATAAATCGCCATTAGGCATTATAAACAAATGACTAAAGCCCGCTCTGCGCTTCTAGCAAAAAAACAATGGACAATAAAAATGTTTAGCAACTTTGTTAACCCAATCTGATCTATTTAAAAATAGAGTAAACTCTAATTAACACTAACCTAGAGGATAAGGCATGACATTAACAAAAAAATTAGGCGCTGAATTTATTGGTACTTTTTGGCTGGTACTTGGCGGCTGCGGCAGCGCAGTTTTAGCAGCAGGATTTCCTGATGTGGGGATTGGCTTATTAGGCGTTTCCTTGGCTTTCGGACTAACAGTGCTAACCATGGCATATGCCATTGGGCATATATCAGGGTGTCACTTAAACCCAGCAGTATCTATCGGGCTTTGGTCAGGCGGTAGATTTTCAGCTACAGAATTAGCCCCCTATATTGCAGCGCAAGTTACAGGCGGTATAGTTGGCGCGGCGATATTATATGTTATTGCTTCTGGGCAAGTTGGCTTTGACGTTTCAGCAGGATTTGCCTCTAATGGTTATGCAGAGCATTCCCCTGGTGGTTATAGCTTAGTTTCAGCATTGGTTACAGAAGTAGTAATGACTTTCATGTTCTTGATAATCATTTTAGGCGTGACTGATAAGCGCGCACCTCAGGGTTTTGCTCCTATCGCAATTGGCCTTGGATTGACGCTTATTCACCTGATCAGTATTCCTATCACCAATACCTCGGTTAATCCGGCTAGAAGCACAGGCGTTGCACTTTTTCAAGGCGATTGGGCAGTGTCCCAATTGTGGCTTTTTTGGCTTGCGCCTATCGTAGGTGCTATTTTGGCAGGTCTTGTTTATAAATGGTTTGAGGAAAAAGAAAAAACCATTTAACGCATTTGCCAAAATTCAATCAACATAAGGCCTAATTATGGAAATATTACATAGAGATGATATGCCGCGTGGCGGTTTTGCAGGACTGCGAGAACATCGCCTGGTGACAGACGCGCGCTTGTTTGGCGAAGACAAATCCAGCAAGGCGTGGCAAGGTATGGGTAATTTTGTGTATTTAGCCGATGCAAAATTTCTGCCCAAAGGCGAAACCAAACTTCACAGCCATCAAGAGATTGATGTTATTTCAGTTATGGTGGAAGGCAGCATCATGCATGAAGGATCGCTAGAACATGGGCAAACGCTGAAAAGTCATCAGGTTCAAGTGCAACGCGCTGGCGGGCAAGGTTTTGCACATAACGAAATCAATCCAGATGAGGTTGAAAATCGCATGATCCAGCTCTGGGTTTTGCCAGAACAATCAGGGCAGACTGCCCAATATAAATTATACTCACCCAAAAATGGCGAACTAATGCGTATTTATGGTGGCGAAAAAAACCAAGATGAAACGTTAGACAGCCATACCATAATTGACGTTGGTATTATTTTAGCCGGTGATAAATTATCTCTAAATACGCCTTTTTTGGCGTACATAACCCGCGGCTCAGGCGTGCTAAATGGGGAGCTGGTTAAAGAAGGTGACTTAATACGAGACAATAAGTTAGACTTTTATGCTAACGATGATACGCAACTGATTGCAATCCACGTGCAGCCTTAATAGCCGTATATGCTAAATCAAAGGATGGTTGAGCGTTACGCCCCTTTAATTTTATATCGGTGCGCTAATTAATTCAACCTAACGGTTGACTAAATTAATTTATTAGTTATAATCAACTATATGGTTGAACATAAAAACGATAAAATTTTGACTGAATTGCTAAAAGCAATGAGTGATACAACACGCCGCTCGCTTTTAACCCAACTATGTCAGCAAGGGGTTAGTCGTGTTACAGACCTTGCTAATCATTATGACATGTCACTAAATGGTATATCTAAACACATCAAAGTGTTAGAAAAAGCAGGGCTTGTAAAACGCAGAACCATTGGCAGAACTCATTGGATTGAGGCTAATTTGCACAAGATAGATTTGGTTGAAAACTGGTTTAAAGAGCTTAAATCTATCTGGGAATTACGCTTAGATAAACTTGATGAAATAATAAAAAAATAAAGGAGAAAAAATGACTGATTTAACAGTAACTATAGAAAAAACAATTGAAGCGCCAATAGAAAAAGTATTTGATGCTTGGTTAAACCCAAAAATATTAGCAAAATTTATGATGCCGATGCCTGGTATGCCTGAATCGGATGTAAAAAATGATACTCAAGAAGGAGGGAGTTTTTCAATTGTCATGCATGCTGGCAGTGATGATTTGCTGCATACAGGAAAGTATTTAGAAATTAAGCGGCCTAATAAATTAGTTTTTACTTGGGCGTCTCATTGTTCAATTGACAACAGCACGGTTACCTTAAATTTCAAAAAAATAGATGAAAATAAAACTAAAATTTTACTATCACATGTTAAATTTATTGACGAGAAAACACGGTCTGACCATGAAGGTGGCTGGACAAATATTTTAAATAAATTAAATACTATTATTGAGTAACATACTAAACCAGTATATATAGACAACTTAATTTATCCGAATGTGGCGAGCATAAGAAGAATAATTAGAAGCGCTGTTTTTTTATTCGCTATATAAAAGAACCAACTAAAGGTCAAATCGGAATGGTATATTCTTATTAATCGATATTCGCAGGGAAAATAATGAAAAAAATATTATTAATTTTAAGTTTTTTATTGGCAACAACAAGTCAAGCAACAATTAAAAGTCAAATCGTTCACTATGAAGATAACGACGTACAATTAAAAGGCGAGCTTTATTGGGATGACGCCATTACAGGCAAGCGGCCTGGCGTGATGGTGGTGCACGAGTGGTGGGGTTTGAATGACTACGCCAAAAAACGGGCGCATAAGTTGGCAAAAGCAGGCTATGTGGCATTTGCAGCAGATATGTATGGCGATGATAAAGTAACCCGCCATGCAGCTGATGCGAAAGGCTGGATGGGGCAAATCACGGCGAATACCAAGGCTTGGCAACAAAGGGCTTTATTAGGTTTGGCGCAATTGAAAAATCACCCGTTAGTGGCTACTGAAAAACTGGCAGCTATTGGTTATTGTTTTGGCGGAGCGACAGTTATACAAATGGCTTATGCTGGCGCAAACCTGAAAGGCGTGGCAAGTTTTCACGGGTCTTTGCCGCTGGCACCAGAATCTAGCAAAGGCAAAATAAAAGCAAAAATATTAGCGGCGCATGGTGCGCAAGATCAATTTGTTCCTGCTGAAGCAGTGCTCGATTTTAGCCAATCTTTGATTGCAGCAGAGGCGCAATGGGAGGTGGATATTTACGGCGCAGCCAGTCATAGTTTCACCAATCCGAACTCAGCAGATTATAAAATACCGCAGTTAAAATATGATGCACAGGCCGATAAACGCTCTTGGGATAGATTAATGAGCTTTTTTGAGGAAATATTTTGATTAAAATTTCAGTCAGTATTGATGTCTCAAACTTGAAAAAAGCGCAGGCTTTTTATGTTGAAGCGCTAGGTTGCAAGAAGGTTCGCGATCAAGGCGATATGAGTGTTCTTTGCGTAGAAAACTGCGATCTATATCTGCAAGAAAAAGCAGCTGGAACAAAACCCCTCACATCAAACAGCGTTGTTCGTAATTATGAGCGCCACTGGACTCCTATTCACTTAGATTTCATTTGTGAAAACGTTGATGAACTAGTATCAAAAATATTAAAATTTGGCGGCTCTCATGAAGGCGGAGATAGCGGCGACTGGGGTTCTATTGCCTATTGTGCAGACCCATTTGGCAATGGATTTTGTGTTATTAATGAATAAAAATCAACGCATTATTCATTTCAAGCTCTACAATAAAGGTAACCTAACAGCCAGCCAGTAAAGGCATTATATTTAAAAGAGCATAAAATGAAAAAAGCAACATTTGCATTATTAACAGCCCTATGTCTTTCATTCGCCGCAAGCGCAGCGGATGGATTGATAAATGTACAAAGCCAGCATAGCGTTACTACAACGGCAGATAGATTAGAAAAAATATTAAACAAAAAAGGCATGACTGTTTTTAACAGAATTAGCCATTCAAAAAGCGCCGCTAAAATTGGTGTTCAATTGCGCGAAACTGAATTGATTATATTTGGCAACCCTAAAGCTGGAAGCCCGCTGATGCAATGCGCCCAAAAAATAGCCATTGACTTGCCACAAAAAACGCTGGTTTATAAAGATGAAAATAACAAAGTTTGGATTGCATATAATGATGTTGAATACTTAAAAAATAGGCATTCTGTTCAAAGCTGCGAGAAAGTTTTTTTAAAAATAGCCAAAATATTAGCAACTATCACAAAATTAGCAGCTGACAAATAAAATAATACAACAAAGCACATTAGGGCAATATTCCACTACTCTGCCACTTGTAAAATCGCAATTATGCGCAAGATATAAATAAACACAAAGTCGTACATTTTAAAAAAGGAAACCATGAAAAATCCAATCGTTGCAGACAACAAACCAGTTAAAGTGAGCCTTGTAAAAGGGCAGGAATATTATTTCTGCACTTGCGGACAATCAAAAAATCAACCTTTTTGTGATGGCTCCCACGCCGGCACTGCTTTCACGCCAAAAGCATTTACTGCTGATGCTGACAATGATCAGGCGTATTTATGCGCTTGTAAACATACCAACAATGCGCCTTTTTGTGATGGCACGCACAAGCAATTTAGCCAAGATGATATTGGTAAAGCCGGGCCAGGAATAACGCAAAAGCCTTCTGCCATGCCCCCTGCTGTATCAACAATTGAAGAGCCAACTGTAGAATTTATTCATCAACTTGCCAAAGAAGGATTGTCTAAACTCGGGCACCATGGGCAAATGACTTCTATGGGCGTTCCTCGACATGAACTGCCGCACTGGGATGATTTGCAAATCATGGCAGCGCAAATGGCGACCAAACCATTGATGGAAGATCAAAGCGTGGGTACGCAACTTATTATAGGCCCAGAAGCCAAAAAACCTTTGAAGCTAAAAATTCCTCTATTTGTATCAGACATGAGTTTTGGCGCTTTATCTGAAGAGGCCAAAATATCACTGGCTATGGGCGCAGAGCTAGCTGGCACGGGAATTTGTTCTGGTGAAGGCGGCATGCTGCCTGAAGAACAGCAAGCAAACAGTCGATATTTTTACGAATACGCCAGCGCAGGTTTTGGCTATAAAGATGAGTTGTTAAGTAAAGTTCAGGCGTTTCACTTTAAGGGCGGACAAGGCGCAAAAACAGGAACTGGCGGGCATTTGCCAGGCAGTAAAAACATTGGAAAAATATCGCAAGTACGTAATATTGCAGAAGGTCAGCCTGCCGTTTCTCCGCCAACATTTAAAAACCTATCCTCTGCTGCTGATTTTAAAAACTTTGCCGATCATGTTCGAGACATTACTGGCGGCATTCCGATTGGCTTTAAACTCAGCGCTAACCACATAGAACAAGACATTCAATTTGCACTGGATGCGAGCGCCGATTACATCATCTTAGATGGTCGCGGCGGCGGTACGGGCGCAGCGCCACTAATGTTCAGAGACCACATTAGTGTGCCAACTATTCCTGCATTAGCGCGGGCACGTGCCTATCTTGATGCGCAAGGTGCAAGCGGGCGAGTAACGCTTATTATCACTGGCGGCTTACGTGTGCCTATTGATTTTGTGAAAGCGCTGGCATTAGGCGCTGATGGCGTTGCAATCTCTAATAGCGCCATGCAGGCGATTGGCTGCGTTGCAGCAAGAATGTGCAATACCAACAACTGCCCAACTGGCATTGCCACGCAAAAGCCTGAGCTACGTCGTAAATTAAATATTGAAAAATCCTCTGGGCAATTGCATAACTTTTTTAATGCTTCGGTAGAGTTAATGCAAGTAATGGCTCGCGCTTGTGGACATGATGATTTAAGCAAACTGAATAAAAATGATTTAGCATCGTGGCATCATAAAATGGCGCTGCTTTCTGGCGTTACTTATTCAGGCGTGACAGACATATCTGGCAATGTATAAAATAAATCCATTACTTTGCTTTATTTTTTTGCTACCAAAAAATTACGCCGTGAAGTTTTGTTTGCAGACAAGTTCCATTTACACTTAAAAAATTGAGGCATTAAAAAATGAATGAAAAAATTGACAAACCTAATAAATTTTTACCTGTTTGGGTTTGGGTAGTTGCGCTAATACAGATATTTTTAGTGCTTTTGTTTTCAATTGGCACGTTCATAAATCCAGCAGATTTTATACCTGGCGCCTCTGAACTAAATTACGTGACGCAGCTTTACATCACTAGAAATCTAGTAGTAGCTTTGGGAATAGTCGCCGCTTTATGCCTCAGATCACATACAGCGCTGCTGCTGATATTAATGGTTAGATTATTGACAGACGTGTCTGACGTGATTAGCGTCTATGCGCTAAATGTAACGGCAGTTAAATCAAGCGTTCCAATAGTGGCTGTGCTTCTTATTATTCCTGCACTGCTAGCGGTTGGTTATTTATGGCAAAGAATCAGGCAAAAAAATGCGCACTAAGACTTTATTTAAGCTTGGCGCAAAAACAACAAATCGCCACTTTTAACTGTTTGATAACGGCTTATATTGCCGATAAATAACAGTGGCGGCAATTAGCAAACCTGTGGTTAGGATTGTATATGGCAACAATCCTAATAACAGCACACCATCAGCGACCAAAAGCATCAAGTGAGATTGAAAATTGTCTTTTCCCATTAATCGTTCTTGGCAAAACCAAAGCCCAAATAAATACAATGCAACAGACATTGCAAAGCCAAAATTGGCAATTTCAATGGTAATGCTGCCATGATTAGTTAATACATCGACATTAACACTCACCAATGCACCTATCGCAGCTGCTGCGCTAAAAATAATAAAATGCCCGTAGCCCCACTGAAATGCAGCAGCTTTGTTGCGTAAAAAATGTTCAACCGAGTTATTAAAATAAAGCCACCAAATGCCAAATAGCGTTAATAAACAGCCGATTGATACAAACAACAGATCGTATGAAAAATGACTTATTAACGCTTTAAAACTGTACGCTGATGCTAAGATTGATTCACCTAAAACAATAATCGTCAACAAGCCCAAGCGCTCTTCAATATGCTCCGAGTGAAAATGCGTTTGCGTATGTGATTCTGCATAATAAGGAACAAAGAATTCAGCTAGCCATAAACCTGCAATAATGAAATAACTAAATTCAAAGAAGTTTTGAGTGATCCAACCAATCTGACATAACAAAATGCCGATGGCATAACGCATTCCCGTTATCTTAAACTTAGGGTTGTCTTGGGCAACTTTGTACCATAAATAAATAGAAGATAAGCGGGTGATAACATAACCAACCGCCACGATTGTAAAATCTCCATTAAAGGCGGCCTCTACCCCTACTGCAATAACCAAGGCGCCAACCATTTGCCAAAGTGTTGCTAAGCGAAAAGAGACGCTGTTATTGTCAAATGAAGAGGCAAACCAAGCATACTGATTCCAGGGCCACCAAATTGCCAAAAACACCATGACAAAGCTAATCATGCCATACACGATATGGTTATTGGCATAATCATGATGAAAAGCAAATGCCAAACTGGCAATTGCAACAACAAAAATTAGATCATAAAACAACTCCAGTGGTGTTGCTGAACGGTTTTTTCATCAATATTTCTAGCCAGAAGTTCAGATTTTTGTTGCATATTTTTTATTGAGCATTGTATTTAAAGTTATTTTATGACCTTGTAAAACAGCCGTTTTTTTTAGTTTACCACCGCTCAGAATAATAATTTCAAAACATTTTTTCCTACTGTGTAAAAAAAAATTTATGAGCAAAACCAGAATTTCATCATTTTTTTATAAGCACGGTATATGCCGCAGCGCTTCTTGTAGCAGCGTGCCAGTTAGCAATCATCGAAAAAAACCAACAGAAGGGTTAAATGCAATGACAATGTTTGAAAAAACTCCAACAGCAAGCTGGCAATTAATTGGCCTATTAAGCCGGCTTAACCTGACACATTTAAAATAGGGTAAAATTTACTTAGAATTCAATCGCCCGATTCTATGAATTTTTAAAAAAGGGTGAATTTTTTTTAATTAAGGAAAGTCAAAAATGAAAAAATTACTTTTAATATTGCCGTTCACTTTTTTAATCACCGCTTGCGGAGAGCCTTCAGTAGAAGATTTAGTAGAAGACAAAGGGCTACTTGCTCAAACAATTAAAGAGTGCCTTGTAGAAGCAGTCAAAGGTGAAAAAAGCAATTCAAAAAAATGTGCTAACGCCAATGAAGCTCAAAAACAGCTGTCAAGCAATTTATACAATGATGTTGTTAACAAGTTTAAATAAGCAAGTTATTTAAACTTCGTTTCGACGTAAAAACCCCCGCACTTTTTAAAAAGTGCGGGGGTTTTTTAATGGCTTTGATAATATAGCAATTGCGCCTATCGGTTTTTATAAAATCAAAAGCAATGCTAAAGCGCGCTACAAAAAAATAACAACCTAGTGGATTGGCTTATATGCAAGTCAGTGCGATAAAAAAACAACCTGCTATTATGTATTAAACATGCTGGCTAATTTTTCAGCATTTTGCTGAGCAACGGCGCCATTTTTAGCCTCAACCATAACTCGAACAAGCGGCTCGGTGCCTGAGGCGCGGATTAACACTCTGCCGTTATCGCCTAAATCTTGCTCGACCTGTTTTTGTGTTTGTTGTAGTTTGTCATTGGTCAAATCTGGCTTTTGTTTGGTTTTGATATTAATAAGCACTTGCGGGTATTTAATCATCTGCGCTTTAAGCTCGCCCAAAGAAGACTGACTTTTAGCCAATACTTCTAATACCTGAAGTGCAGCGACAATGCCATCACCCGAAGTGGTTTTGTCAAGACAAATAATATGCCCCGAACCCTCGCCGCCCAAAATAGCGCCGTAACGCTGCATTTGTTGCATAACAAAACGATCACCAACATCGGCTTCAATAAACTCAATACCTAAGTCTCTAAAAGCATGGCGCATACCAAGATTACTCATTTTAGTACCCACCACAGTATTGTTGGTTAGCCTGCCTTGCGCTTGCCAAGCTTTAGCAATAATAAAAACCAGTTCATCGCCATCAATTTGCTCACCTTGTTGATCGACCATCATTAAACGGTCGCCATCACCATCAAAGGCAATACCTAAATCTGCTTTAGTTTCTAAGACTACTTGCTGTAGATGTTTGGTGTTTGTTGCGCCGCAATTTTCATTAATATTAAAACCATTCGGATTGTTATTAATAATGGTGACATGGGCGCCTAATTCTGAAAAAACAGACTCAGCAATGTGATAAGTGGCGCCATTCGCACAATCAATCACAATGTTAAGTCCGTTTAGATTAACTGAACGATCAAAGGTCGATTTACAAAATTCGATATAACGGCTTAATGGTTGTTCGTGTCTGCGGGCTTTGCCAATTTTTTTAGAGCTAACACTAACCATGGGCTCGGATAATTTTTGCTCAATTTTTGCCTGATCTTCATCGCTGAGTTTTAGCCCTTGAGCGGAAAAAAACTTAACCCCGTTATCTTCAAAATGATTATGTGAAGCGCTAATTACAACGCCGACTGCTGCATTATAAGTTTGGGTTAAATAAGCCACAGCGGGCGTTGGCATTGGGCCAAGCAAGCCTACGTCAACGCCAGCAGACAAAAATCCAGCCTCCAGTGCTGATTCAAATAAATAGCCTGATACGCGTGTGTCTTTGCCAATAATAACGCTGGCTTTACCTTGTTCGGATATGACTGAGCCTACCGCCCAGCCGAGTTTTAAAAAGAAGTCCACCGTGATTGGGTGTACGCCAACTTCGCCGCGAATGCCGTCTGTACCAAAATAATTAGCCAATTTTATCTCCGCTTAGCGCTTGTAATATTGTTAGCGCGTCTTTAGTTTCCAAAACATCATGCACACGCACAATATTTGCTCCATTTTGCACTGCTATTATAGCGCTTGTTACGCTGCCAATAACCCTGCTATCAATCTCTCTATCATTAAGCAATGTGCCAATCATCGACTTGCGCGACAAACCTGCTAATAGCGGCAATCCAAAACTTTTAAACTCATTAAAACGTTTTAAAATTTCTAAATTGTGCGCTAGCGTTTTACCAAAGCCAAACCCTGGGTCTAGGATGATTTTATCTTTAGCAATTCCTGCGCTGGTGCACGCTTGAATGCGCTCACTAAAAAAACTTTTAATGTCGTCCACCACATCAGTATATGTTGGATTTTGCTGCATGGTTTTAGCGTCGCCCTGCCGATGCATCAAACACACTTCAACATCGAGCGTGACTGCAGCTTCAAGTGCACCATCGGCGCTTAGCGCAGATACGTCATTAATCATACTAGCGCCTGCTTTAACAGCCTGTTTCATCACTTCTGGTTTAGAGGTGTCAATAGAAATAATTACATCTGTTGATTGGCGCAGTGCTTCAATAACAGGAATAACGCGGTTAATTTCATCCGTTGTTGAAACTGCTTGCGCGCCTGGACGTGTTGACTCGCCGCCAATATCAATTATATTTGCGCCATGCCTAATCATGCTTTGTGCGTTAATAATGGCAGTAGCAGGGTTGAAATTTTTACCGCCATCAGAAAATGAATCGGGGGTGATGTTGAGCACGCCCATAATCATTGTATTTTTAAAGTTGATAGTCATATTGACTATAGACTGATTCTAGGCGACTTGAGGGTCGCTATCAAGCGGCTTATTGTCAGAATCGTTGGCATCAGTAGCATCACTGGCTTTAACGCCAGAACCAAGCTCTGTTGAGGCAACATCTGAATCAACAACAACCGCCGCTTCGCGGATAGGCTTACGCTGCATAAGATCATCAATTTGCTCTTTATCAATAGTTTCATGCTCCATCAATGCTTTTGTCATTTCAATCAAAATGTCTTTATTTTCTTCAAGAATTTTAGTTGCAAGCGTGTAGTTGCTGTCAATAATGACTCTAATTTCTTCATCAATCACTTTAAAAGTATCCTCAGAAATATGCTTATGTTTGGTGACTTGCCTGCCTAAAAATACCTCGCCATCGTCCTCGCCATAAGCTAAAGGCCCTAATTTATTAGACATGCCCCACTGCTTGACCATTTTGTGGGCAATTTCTGTTGCCCGCTCAATATCATTACTAGCGCCTGTTGTGACTGCATCTTCGCCATACATAAGCTCCTCGGCAATGCGCCCGCCAAACAAAGCGGCAATTTGTGAATTTAATTTACGCTTTGAAATGCTATAACTGTCTTTTTCTGGCAAAAACATAGTTACACCCAGAGCGCGACCCCTAGGAATAATACTCACTTTATAAACCGGATCATGTTCAGGCACAAGACGCCCGACAATAGCGTGGCCCGCTTCATGATAAGCGGTCATTTGCTTTTCAGATTCATCCATAGCCATAGATTTACGCTCAGCGCCCATCATAATTTTATCTTTGGCTTTTTCAAATTCTTGCATGCCTACCAATTTTTTGTCTTTACCGGCAGCAATCAGCGCCGCTTCATTGGTTAAATTGGCTAAATCTGCACCTGAAAAACCTGGCGTACCCTTAGCGATATTAATCGATTGGACATTTTTAGCAATGGGCAGTTTACTCATGTGGATTTTTAAAATCGCATCACGGCCATTAATATCTGGCAAGCCAACCATTACTTGTCGGTCAAAACGACCTGGGCGTAATAAAGCCGGATCAAGCACGTCTGGTCTATTGGTTGCGGCAATAACAATCACGCCTTCAGAGCCTTCAAAACCATCCATTTCAACCAACATTTGGTTGAGTGTTTGCTCGCGTTCATCATGACCGCCGCCCATACCTGCGCCGCGCTGGCGACCCACTGCGTCAATTTCATCAATAAAGATAATACAAGGGGCGTTTTTCTTGGCTTGCTCAAACATATCACGCACACGTGAGGCGCCCACACCAACAAACATTTCTACAAAATCAGAGCCAGAAATAAAGAAAAATGGCACATCTGCTTCGCCTGCAATAGCTTTAGCTAAAAGGGTTTTACCGGTGCCTGGCGGTCCGATTAATAAAACCCCTTTAGGGATTTTTCCGCCCACTTTGGTAAATTTACCTGGGTTGGATAAAAAATCAACCAATTCAGCAACATCGTCTTTTGCTTCGTCAACACCTGCCACATCTGCAAACGTGGTATTGGATTCATCTTTGGGAATGAGGCGCGCTTTAGATTTGCCAAAACTCATTGGGTTTTTGCCGCCCATAGCGCCGCCAGCACCTTTCATAGTGTAGAGAATAACAGCAATTAATAAAACAATTGGCGCCAGTGAGATAATAAGCTGTTTGAAAAATCCGTCTTTTTCTGGCGGCTTAGCGACAACATTTACGCCGTTGCCTAATAAATCGCCCATCAAACCAAGATCGCCAGGAGAATAAGTAGAGAACTGCTCGCCGCCAGCGCCAACGCCAGAAATATTACTGCCAGCAATGGTTACTGCAGAAACATCCCCTTGTTTAACGCTTTGAATAAATTCAGAATAAGTGATTTCACTTTTTTTCTCATCACCCCCAAATTGACTAAAAATAGAGGTAAGAACGCTACCTAAAACCAACCATAACAATAAATTTTTAAACATAAGCCGACACTAAAATTATAAAAAAATAAGACGGGTAACTATACCCTATTGATCACTTATATATGAGTCGATGGTGTTTTTTTCAAGGTTTTTCAACAAAAAAATCTAAATTCTGTCATAATTCTTAATCTGTTCAGTTAAACAACTATTACTATGTCAAAAATCAATCTGCTAGTCGCTCTTTTTCTTATTACGCTATTAAGTTCATGCGGTTTTCATACGCCCATTAAAAATAGCGCTTTAAATGCGGTTGTGGTTAGCGATAAATCCAACGTTTTTGCCAATGAACTCAGAAAAAGATTTAACCCAGAAGCCGCTAAAAATCTAACCATTCACATTGGCACAGAAGCAAAAAAACAACAAGCAGCTTCATACACATCAAACGACACAATTAGCAGTTACACCTTAAGCCTCAGCGTGCCCGTTAAGGTGCTTAATGCTGAGCAAAAAATACTATTATCACAAGATTTAAGTGCCAGCATGTATTTAAATAAACTGGGCGCTTCGTCGTCAAGGTCGCAAGCTGATCGTCTGCAAATTCAGCAGGCTTATGCTCAACTACAAAATAAGGTTATCAAAAAGCTAATCAGAAGACTGTCAAAACTCAATGAGGATTAAGCCAGAAGCGCTTAATTCCCAACTTACCAAGGCGCTAGAATCGCTCTATTTCGTTTTTGGCGCAGAGCCTTTATTGATCGAGCAAAGTTTGGAGCAAATTCTATCCGCTGCCAAACTGACTGGTTTTGATGAAAAAAGCAGCTTTGAAATTGATGGCAATTTTGATTGGGGCTTGATTAGCGCTGAAATTGCCAATATTTCTTTGTTTTCACCAAAGCGCATTATTAACTGCATCCTTAAAACCGGCAAACTTGGCGTCAAAGGTTCCAGCGCCTTAACTAAACTTGCAAGCAATATTCCAAGCGATATTCTGCTGATTATATCCACTGGAAAGCTAGATCCCTCCCAGCAAAAAAGTAAATGGTTTAAAACACTTGAGCAACATGGCAGCGTTATCCAGCATTGGGAAATCTCAAGCGCTCATTTAATGGGATGGATTAGCAATCACATGGCTGGTATCGGCCTTGAAACAAATAAAGCCGTGGCGCAAAGCATTGCTTTTTATGCGCAGGGTAATTTATTAGCCGCTATGCAAGAAATTCAAAAATTAAAGATGGCTTATCCTGATGGCGTTATCAATACTCAAGCGTTTCTTATTCAAGCTCAGGAGCAATCTAAATACACAATTTATGGCCTGATTGACACCGCCCTATCAGGCGATAGCGCCCAAGTTAATAAAATATATAACACCTTATTAGGCGACTCAGCCATGCCAATTTTTCTGAGTAGCTCGCTTTATAAAGAATTAAAAACGTTGATTGATATGTCTATTGAAATGCATCAAAATAACAACATTAGCAGTATCTTACAAAATCATCACGTTTGGAGTACAAAAAAAGCGGTTGTCACTAGCGTTCTTAAACGCCACCCTTATCAACGCTTGCAAAAGTTATTATTATTGCTAGGACGTATTGACCGTTCGATCAAAGGCATGGATAATCTCAATGTA
Organism: Gammaproteobacteria bacterium; assembly: GCA_965222625.1. Classification (GTDB taxonomy): domain Bacteria; phylum Pseudomonadota; class Gammaproteobacteria; order PS1; family Pseudothioglobaceae; genus Thioglobus_A. The sequence goes on from OZ244962.1 coordinate 1,063,947, forward strand.
ATTGATGAATTACGCATCTTATTACTTAATTTAGCGGGAAAAAACCAATGGGCTCAATAAAAGACTTAATCACCACGCTTGGGAAAAATGCCAAAATTGCAGCAAAATCTCTTAGGTGTGCTAACACGCAAAGCAAAAATAACGCGCTATTAGCCATTGCAAATCAAATCAACAATCGTCGCGATGATATTCTTGCGGCAAACAAAAAAGACCTTGATCACGGCAAAGACAAAAATTTGGATAGCGCACTAATGGATCGATTAATGCTCGATAATCAGCGCCTAAACGGCATCATTGAAAGCCTCAATCAAATTGTGAGCTTGCCTGATCCTGTTGGCGAAATCACTGATTTGAAATACCGTCCAAGCGGCATTCAAGTTGGCAAAATGCGTATGCCATTAGGGGTGATGGGCATTATTTATGAATCACGCCCAAACGTTACGATTGACGCGGCGGCGCTTTGTCTTAAATCGGGCAATGGTGTGATTTTGCGCGGCGGCTCTGAGGCCATTCACTCTAATCTGGCGCTTTATCAATGCGTCAAACAAGGTTTAAAAGATGCGGGTCTTGATGATAATTGCGTGCAATTAATTGATACGACTGATCGTAAGGCGGTTAGCGAATTAGTGCAAGCCAGCGATTATATCGATGCCATTATTCCGCGCGGCGGCAAAAGTTTGGTTGAAGCAGTTAGTGCAAACGCAAAAGTACCCGTCATTAAACATTTACACGGCGTTTGCCATACTTATATCGACAAAGATGCAGATACCCAAAAAGCCATCAAAATTGCCTTTAACGGCAAAGCTCGTCGCTACGGCGTATGCAATGCCACCGAAACTTTATTAGTGCACGCTTCAGCAGCGGCCAGAGTTCTGCCTGAACTAATCGAACAATATACACTTAAAGGCGTAGAACTTAGAGGCTGCGTACATACTCAGCAGTTTTCAAAAAAAATTATTGCCGCAACTGACGCAGATTGGGACACAGAATATCTTGATGCAATTTTGTCCATTCGCATTGTAAATTCAATGAGTGATGCGATTGACCATATTGAACAGCACAGCTCAGGCCACACCGAATCCATCGTCACTGAAAATTACACTTCAGGCCGCCGCTTTATCACCCAAGTTGATTCTGCCTCAGTCATGCTCAACGCTTCAACTGCTTTTGCTGATGGCTTTGAATATGGTTTGGGCGCCGAAATTGGCATTAGCACGGACAAATTTCACGTGCGCGGACCGGTCGGTTTAGAAGGCTTAACTTCACAAAAATTTATCGTCCTCGGTGACGGTCATATTAGACAATAAAAAAATAATGATAAATAACAATGAAACGCTGGCTATTTTTCAGCGCGGCGCTGATGAAATATTGCCACTCGATGAGCTAAAAAAGAAACTAGCCAAAAACATACCCTTGCGCATTAAAGCAGGCTTTGATCCCACTGCGCCAGATTTGCATCTGGGGCATACGGTCTTAATTAATAAACTCAAGCAACTGCAAGACCTTGGTCATGAAATTTTATTTTTGATTGGTGATTTTACCGGCATGATTGGCGATCCAACAGGCAAGAGCGCAACGCGCCCACCGCTTACTGAGGCGCAAGTTAAGGAAAATTCAAAAACCTATCAGCATCAAGTATTTAAAATTCTTGATAAAGCCAAAACCACGGTGGTTTTTAACTCCGAATGGATGAATAAAATGAGCGCCTTAGATATGATCCAACTGGCCAGTCAAAAAACCATGGCCAGAATGCTAGAGCGTAATGATTTTTCTAATCGTTATAAAGCTGGGCAAGATATCGCCATCCATGAGTTTCTTTATCCACTGATTCAAGGTCATGACTCTGTCGAACTTAAAGCTGATGTTGAACTGGGCGGCACCGATCAAAAATTTAACTTACTCATGGGTAGAGACCTGCAAAAACAAGCAGGTATGGCGCCGCAAGTAATCCTCACCATGCCGATTTTAGAAGGCTTGGACGGCGTACAAAAAATGTCAAAATCACTCAATAATTACATTGGCATCAATGACGCGCCTGATGATATGTTTGGCAAAATAATGTCTATTTCTGACGAGCTTATGTGGCGTTATTTTGAACTGCTCAGCTTTAAAAGCTTAGCAGAAATTGCTGATTTAAAGCAAGCAGTGCAGGGAGGGGAAAACCCAAGAGATGTTAAATTTATTTTGGCAGATGAAATCATCACTCGGTTTCATGACAATAACGCCGCCAAACAAGCCCAGCAAAATTTCATCAACCGCTTTGCTAAAAACAAAGTACCTGACGAAATGCCCGAATTTAGCTTCGCTCATGGCATTAAAATCGCCAACTTACTCAAAGAAGCTGGCTTGGTTAGCTCAACTTCTGATGCCTTTAGAATGATTAAAGAAGGCGCGGCTAAAATCCAAGGCATTAAAATCACCGATCGAAATTTTGAGCCAGCCCTAGGCACTGAGGTTTATCAAGTAGGCAAAAGAAAATTTGCAAGAGTCACCATCGAATAAAAAAAATGTTATAATCCTCAGCCCTGGGGATGACATGGCTTCGACGAGGAGTTGGATCTCAAGGACGCATGCCGAGGATAAAGATAACTCGTAAAAATATGCTTTAAAAACATAGTTGCAAACGAAAACAACTACGCTCTAGCTGCATAGCTAGCCGTCCTTAGAAGGCGTCTGTACTTTTAAGATGACGGTCGCTTACAGACTCGCTAGGATTATTTTTTCAGGATAATTCGGTTAAAACCTTCTGAAATCGCTTCTTACATCCCTGATGGTCGGGTGGTAGGCGGCTAACTCAAGTTGACCAAGCTAAGCATGTAGACTCTTTGTTTGAAGGTTTTCGGACGCGGGTTCGATCCCCGCCATCTCCACCAATTTAGTATTTAAAGCCGCTTTTTTTTGGCGGTTTTTTTATGTCCTACTTATAAACAAATTAAACAGCGTCAACCATCAAGCAGCGCTTGCATTTCTACCGGTGAAGTTGGCAGTTGTAAAACGCCCTGTAATGGGTGATTAACGGCATCAAGCACATTGATAAATTGCATTTCTTTCTTTTTTGCCAAAACAATAACTTTGGTATTCGGAGAATATTTAATAAGGCTAACCAGCAATACCTCTAAGTTAGACTTATAAATGCCACTATAGTTAGTGCTGTAGGCATAAAAAAATTCTGCCACGATAAAAGCAGCCGGCTGTTTTTTAACCAAAGCAATGGCTTTACGAACGCTATTAACCCTAAGCTCTGTAAGATTTTTGTACTCATACAAGCGACTGTAATTTGGAAACAGTGGCGATTCTATAATGGTGATAATAATAGAATTGGGCATAATTTAAAAAACCTATAATTTTCCTTTTAGCAAGTAAAATACTACAGCGATTAATGCAATAATAATCAGCAGTTCAATCAAAAACATATTAATTACCTATCAAATAGTAAAAAACGCAACTCCATTAAAGTCACAAAATAACTGGCATTAATAATGCGATTGACTTGTTTATCATATTTTTTGACCCTGTAAACCAGATTGTGTAAAGTCCTCGTCAAAAATCAGACATAATCCTTTAATCTATCCTCATGTAGGATTATAAACTGATTCATTGCTTGTGGCCAATTCCGTATTGGCATAGTCCATCTTTTACTCGCTGCTTCAATGGCTAAAAAAACAACCTTAAAGGCGGAGTTATCATGATTAAAAATCTTGCGATTCTTGATTGATTTACGAATCACTGAGTTTAAAGATTCAATCGCATTGGTTGTATAGATAGCCCTTCTAATAGCCTCAGGATAAGCAAATATTGTTGCCACATTATCCCAATGCCTACGCCATGATTTGCCAATACTTGGGAATTGCTTACCCCAGCGATGCTCAAATTCATCAAGTGCAAGTAAGGCTTCATCTTCACTAATGGATTGATAAATTTGCTTAAGACTACTGGCAACCTGTTTTTTATCCTTATAGCCAACATATTTGAGTGAATTACGCACCATGTGAACAATACATAGCTGAACATCGGCCTGTGGGAATACGGCATTAATGGCTTCAGGGAAGCCTGTTAAGCCATCCACTGAAGCAATCAGAATGTCTTTAACGCCACGATTAGCAATATCATTAAGAACGCCTAGCCAAAACTTGGAAGATTCGTTTTTAGACAGCCATAGACCCAAGCATTCCTTTTTGCCTTCAAGGTTAACGCCGAGGGCGATATACATCGTCTTTTTAATGATTTGCTTGTCTTGCCTGACTTTAATAACAATGCCGTCTAAATAAACAATAGGATAGACCTCATCCAGTGGACGATTACGCCACTCAGTTGCTTGAGCAATAACCGCCTGTGTTACATTAGACACCAAGGTGGCTGATATGTCTGCATCGTACATTTCTTTAAAGGTTGATACGATGTCACGAGTGGACATGCCTTTAGCATACAGGCTTAATATTTGAGAATCGAAAGCACCCAATCGTGTTTGGCCTTTTTCAACGATTAAGGGCTCAAAATCGCCACTACGATCCCTTGGAATGGCGAGTTTAATTTCGCTATGATTGCTTTTAACAATCTTCGGGTAGTAGCCATTGCGAGCGTTACTATTTATATCAATTGTATTGTTATTCTGTCCATGCTTTGGATAGCCAAGATGATGTTCCATCTCGCCGCCGAGTGCTGCTTCAATGGTCATTTTAACCAGTGAGGCAGATAGGTCTGCTAAGTCATCTTGAGTGTGGATGTCTTTGGCAAGTTCATCAGCAAAAGCGCGTAGTTTTTGTTGGTTGATGCCTGTGTTGTTCAGTTGGTTCTTTTGGTTTTGTCTTAGTGTTGTGTTACTCATGTTTTTTCTCCTTTTTAGGGATTATAAAATATGAGGGTTTACACAATCTGGTTTACAAGGTCTAATAAATAATGTATAATATCTCACCCATTTCCTGTATTTATATACAGTGTGTTAAACTGTAAAAAATAATTACAAGGTCTATTTATGATAATTACAGATGGTTTCTTAAAAGAAACATTAGATGATAAAAAGTTCAAAAAAGAGTTTTCTAATCAACAAGATATGATCGCCTCTTTGACTCACTTCCTACACAATAAAAAAACAGTGTATTCTGATCATTTCAAAGGTGAAGCCCTTAACTTTATAAAGTCTCTCTTATCGTGGAAGTTTCCAGACAAAGAAATCTCTGTAAATGTGCTCAATGACACCTTTAATAAGATTACTGATAATTCCAGTATAGATTGTCCATTTTCAACTCCTGAAAAATCAAACTTCACTTTTATAGATTTATTTGCAGGTATTGGTGGTTTTAGAATGGCATTGCAAAATATCGGTGGCAACTGTGTTTTTTCAAGTGAATGGGACGCTTTTTCAAAACAAACTTATAAAGCGAACTTTGGAAAATTACCGTTTGGTGATATTACATTACCAGAGACAAAAGCAGCTATTCCTAAATCATTTGATGTTTTATGTGCAGGCTTTCCTTGCCAAGCATTCTCTATTGCAGGAAAAAGAGGAGGCTTTGAAGATACTAGGGGAACTCTTTTCTTTGATGTTGCAGAAATTATTAAAAAACATAAGCCAAAAGCATTTTTATTAGAAAATGTTAAAGGGTTAACTAATCACGATAAAGGTAAGACTTTAGCAACAATATTGAATGTATTAAGAGAAGATCTTAATTACTTTGTTCCAGAACCTCAAATTATGAATGCAAAGGATTTCGGTGTTCCACAAAATCGGGAGAGAATATTTATAGTCGGTTTTAGAAAGGACTTAAATATTAATTCATTTAAATATCCTAAACCATTAGATGCAAGCCCAAGTGTTAATGATATTCTTGAAAAAGAAGAAGTATCTGTAAAATATTACTTATCAAAACAATACTTATCTACATTAGTAAATCATAGAAAGCGCCACGAAGATAAAGGTAATGGTTTTGGTTATCAAATATTAGATAATAACGGTATTGCTAACGCTGTGGTTTGTGGTGGAATGGGCAGAGAACGTAATTTAGTTTTGGATCATAAGCTAACAAACTTTATACCCGTAACGAAAATTAAAGGCGAGGTTAACCGAGAGGGAATACGGAAAATGACCCCCAGAGAATGGGCAAGGTTACAGGGGTTTCCAGATACTTATGAAATTGTTGTTTCAGATGCTCAAGCATATAAACAATTTGGAAACTCTGTTGCTGTTCCTGCAATTCAAGCAACAGCTCAAGAAATATTAAACTTATTGGACTTAAAATGAGCATTAAAGGGAATATAGGAGATTGGAGTGAGATTTACACACTTTTAAAAGTATTAGGCGATGAAACACTGTTTGCTGGTGATGAATCTCTTGAAAAACTTAAAGATGTTGTTTATCCAGTGCTTAAAGTATTAAGAACGGAATCAACAGGCGAGTTTGAATACTCTATAAATCAAAACGTAGTATTTATTACAAGTAATGGTGAAGAGTTATTAAATCTTCCAGTATCAGAGTTTGCTCTAAAAGCGCAAAAAACACTCGAAAAAATTATCGAAAATAAAAAACTAAAAAACACTACGTTTTCAATTCCAGAAATTGAAACATTTATGGGGCTGATCCATTGTAAGTCATTAAAAGCGTCATCAAGCCAAAAAACAGATATAACAATTGTTATACACGATGAAAAAACAAACCTACAACCAGTGCTTGGTTTTAGTATTAAATCTCAAATTGGTAGCCCCTCAACTTTATTAAATGCAGGAACAACAACAAACTTTTGTTATAAAGTTCACGGGATAAGTTCTGCTGATGTTATTGAAGTAAATGCTATTGGGAATCCTGGCAAGATTTTAAAACGAGTAAAAAAAATTACGGAACTTGGTGGAACATTTGAGTTTAACAAAATACTTAATAATATTTTTTCAAATAATTTAGTGTTAATTGATAGCCTTCTTCCTGAAATAATGAGCCAGATACTTCTTAGTTTCTATTCGACAAGCTCAAAAACAGTCAATGATTTAGCTAAATTATTAGAAGAGTTGAACCCCCTTAATTTTGATAATTCTAATAAACACCTTTTTTATACTTATAAAATTAAAAAAATGCTAACGGATATTGCATTAGGCTTAACACCTGCAAAAGTATGGACTGGTCAATATGATGCAACAGGTGGTTATTTGATCGTTAAAGATGATGGTGAAATACTTTGTTATCATTTATATAATAAGAATGAGTTTGAAGATTACTTATTTGCTAACACAAAGCTAGATACAGCAAGCACAAGTAGATATGGCTTTGGTGAACTCTATGAGGAATCAGGTAGTATTTATTTTAACCTAAACTTACAAATAAGATTTATAAAATAGTGCAATATTAAAAATCATATTTTATTCTTCCAATAAGAATCCGCTTGAATATCACTTAATCTCCTCCATAAGAGACTATTATCCTAACCCTATCCTTTTGGGTAGGCTCTTTGTAAAATTGGCTTAAACGTCTTTTTTAGCCTCATTGAGCAAGCTCAAACCGCCCCCCAGAAAGCGAGCTTGCTCGCAATGCTCTTAAAATGTTTTTTAAATAAAAAAATAAAGCTCAATTTAACTCTTTATTAAAGGATTTTAATTAAAGAATATATATTAGTTTTTAATATGTATTAATAGGGTGTCTAATTATGGGGTTTTAGTAAGGCTAAATCGTGGGGTTTAGTAGTGCAACCTTATGGGGCTTAGGGGTGTTGAACTTTGGGGTTTGACAACAAATGAAAAGATGATATTAATAATGCTATAGACGTAAAAAAGCCACCTTGACGAGTGGCTTGATTGAATTGAACTTCATCTGTTGCGAGATAAGTATATATTTAACACCTATTTAAATATTGTAAAGTAAGTAGGTGTAAAAATATTAGTGTATTTCTTATTAATTCTTGAAGTTTAAGCGTTTAAATCAACAATTAATAAGAGAGAAAAATATGAACAAACAAAAATATTTTATGGCGGTTCCAAACGAAATTATGAGCACCAAACACCCTTTACACTACGAACTATTAAACTTTGATACAAATATCGAACTAAAAGTTTTTATTACTGTTTTAGCTACAGCGACAATGATTTTCAAAGCAAATAAAAACAAAGGAATACAAACTTTTTCAACAGTTGGTTTTTTGGGTGACAATAGCTTTTTACCTAAATCCATTAATTTAAAAAAATTAACTTCAATCATTCAAAATATGGAAACTCCATTTTTTGACACATTAACTATAAATCACAAAACAGTATCTTTTAAGATTTCAGATACTTATAAAAAGTCCGTAACAAAAAAAGGATTTTCACAAGTAAACTTAATGGCTTTAAAATCTCATAAAGATTTAAAAACTACTAAATTAGCCATATTGACAAAAATTAACCCAAAAGGTTACTTGTCTTTAAATTACTTATTAAAAGTATTGAATGTTAATCAAAAACTATCAAGAACAGGAAGAATAAGAGAAATTAAGCAAGCATTTAAAAATCTTGAAAAGCTTGGTTTGTTAAACTGGGAATATAAGTACCCTGTTAATAAAAATGTTGAGGTATTACCAGAGCATTATAAGTTTCACTATGAAACTATAAATAATGAAACTGCGAAGACGGAAGAAACTGTAAGAGATGATGAGCCTGAATTAAAACAAAATATTGATGAAGTTTTTAATACAGAAGATTTAGATAAGTTATTAGAAGAGCTTAAAGAACGACCCTGTAAACCAGATTGTGTAAAGTCCTCGTCAAAAATCAGACATAATCCTTTAATCTATCCTCATGTAGGATTATAAACTGATTCATTGCTTGTGGCCAATTCCGTATTGGCATAGTCCATCTTTTACTCGCTGCTTCAATGGCTAAAAAAACAACCTTAAAGGCGGAGTTATCATGATTAAAAATCTTGCGATTCTTGATTGATTTACGAATCACTGAGTTTAAAGATTCAATCGCATTGGTTGTATAGATAGCCCTTCTAATAGCCTCAGGATAAGCAAATATTGTTGCCACATTATCCCAATGCCTACGCCATGATTTGCCAATACTTGGGAATTGCTTACCCCAGCGATGCTCAAATTCATCAAGTGCAAGTAAGGCTTCATCTTCACTAATGGATTGATAAATTTGCTTAAGACTACTGGCAACCTGTTTTTTATCCTTATAGCCAACATATTTGAGTGAATTACGCACCATGTGAACAATACATAGCTGAACATCGGCCTGTGGGAATACGGCATTAATGGCTTCAGGGAAGCCTGTTAAGCCATCCACTGAAGCAATCAGAATGTCTTTAACGCCACGATTAGCAATATCATTAAGAACGCCTAGCCAAAACTTGGAAGATTCGTTTTTAGACAGCCATAGACCCAAGCATTCCTTTTTGCCTTCAAGGTTAACGCCGAGGGCGATATACATCGTCTTTTTAATGATTTGCTTGTCTTGCCTGACTTTAATAACAATGCCGTCTAAATAAACAATAGGATAGACCTCATCCAGTGGACGATTACGCCACTCAGTTGCTTGAGCAATAACCGCCTGTGTTACATTAGACACCAAGGTGGCTGATATGTCTGCATCGTACATTTCTTTAAAGGTTGATACGATGTCACGAGTGGACATGCCTTTAGCATACAGGCTTAATATTTGAGAATCGAAAGCACCCAATCGTGTTTGGCCTTTTTCAACGATTAAGGGCTCAAAATCGCCACTACGATCCCTTGGAATGGCGAGTTTAATTTCGCTATGATTGCTTTTAACAATCTTCGGGTAGTAGCCATTGCGAGCGTTACTATTTATATCAATTGTATTGTTATTCTGTCCATGCTTTGGATAGCCAAGATGATGTTCCATCTCGCCGCCGAGTGCTGCTTCAATGGTCATTTTAACCAGTGAGGCAGATAGGTCTGCTAAGTCATCTTGAGTGTGGATGTCTTTGGCAAGTTCATCAGCAAAAGCGCGTAGTTTTTGTTGGTTGATGCCTGTGTTGTTCAGTTGGTTCTTTTGGTTTTGTCTTAGTGTTGTGTTACTCATGTTTTTTCTCCTTTTTAGGGATTATAAAATATGAGGGTTTACACAATCTGGTTTACAAGGTCTATTTTTTTTAATTGTAGTTCGAGCAGCGTATGCCCCATACCTGTATTTTCTACCGTATTAACCACTTCTAAATTGGCGCTGTTGATAAATTTTAGCATATCTGATAAGCGATACATCCGACTTGTTCCATTCGCTAATGCGGTGAAATATAAGGATGTATTAACGATGCAAAATGCAGCTTTATCCATTTCTTGATTATCCCAATATGTTTCTAAAATAAATATCCTTCCATTTTTGGAAATGGCTGCTGATGCCTTTTTTAAAATTTCAATAATATCATTATCGCCAAAGCAATCTAAAAACTGACTCATCCAAATAACGTCATATCCTTTTGGTAAATGACGTGAATGATCAAGCATGTCAATATGAATCGTGTCTATTCTTTTACTAAAACCCGCTTTTGAAATTTCAGTTTTAGCGACTGCCAGCTGCTCAGGAATATCAACAATTGTCACCTTAACGCTGGTATTGTAGTTTGCAGATATAATTGAAAATTTTCCTGTATTTCCACCAATATCCATAATTTTTTTTGGATTATTTTTAAAAACATGTGGCAAAATTGAAGGAAATGCAATGTCTGAATAATAATGATCGAACGCAAACCAACTACTTTTTGCCGGCTCAGGTAGCGATGTTAATGCAGAGTAAATAGTGTCATAATCGCCAAATACTTTTTTTAAGCCTTCGGGTTTTGCATTGTCAATGCTTTGCTCAAGGTAGAACATTCCAAGATAATTAACATCATGATTATAGTTCATGTTAATTTGCGTCATTTCACTATATAAAAACACCTTGCCTGTTTTGGTTATGTGGTATTTTTCGTCTTGAAATGCAACAACGTTAACACTTAAACATGATTCCAATAATACTCTAACGCCATAGAGGCTCATTTTTACAGATTCTGATAATTCTTCTGGCGTCAGTCCATCTTTATTTTTATCCAGCCCTTTTAACAAGCCTCTTTTCCAGGCGATTCTAACTGCTTGGAACGTCATGGGTGAAAACGCTATTTTTTGAGCGTCATAGATTGACTCTTGAGCTGTTTGCTCAGCTTTTGAAAATGGGCGTTTTTTTGATTTCAAGAATCACTCCAATATTGCATCATAAAAAAACCCGCTGAACACTTAAAAATGTTCAGCGGGCTATATTAGAATTACTTGGTTAAGTTTTTATAAAATACTTAACTGAATGTCAATGGCTTTTTCTAAGTTTTGAATCCAGCCGTTATAGTTAGTATGGATTTTTCCATCTGCATAATTTAGATTTGAACTATCAACATATTTAATTGAATAGCTACTTTGATTGTAGGTAATGTCAACAACTGCAAGATGCCTTCTTAAGGCTAATTTTCCCACCATATGGCCATCAGATTTTTTATTCACATTCCATCCGAGACTCGCACCAGCCCTATTAATTGCTTTTTCAACGCTTGTGATAGAATGTGCGCCAGAAATCGCGGCTGAATCAACATTCCTAACGGGTGCTGTTCCGCAACCTACTAATAATGCTAAAGATATTGCAATAACTGATATTTTTCCAAATAGATTAAATTTCATTTCATTTCCTTATGTTGTTAAAAAAGTATTAATAGGATTATAATGTATTTTTTATTAGTTATTAATTTAATGAATCAACAAAATTTCGCTGTTGTTATCCCTGCTTACAATGAAGAAAAAACCATTCGTGGCATTGTTGAAAGAGCCCTTAAACAATGCAAAAAAGTCATTGTGGTTGATGATGGCTCTAGTGACAAAACCATCGCTGAATTGGCAAACCTGCCTATTGAACTCATTAAACATCCAGAAAATCTAGGCAAGGCTGCTAGTTTGTGGGATGGATTTACACTTGCTTTAAAAGATGAAATTGATTTTATCATTACATTAGATGGTGATGCGCAGCATGCTCCTGAAGATATAACGCTGTTAATCAATGACGCAGAGACATATAAAAACCATATTATTATTGGCGCCCGTTTGGCAGATAAAGGTTCAATACCGGCAAAAAGATATTATGCAAATAAAATTGCTAACTTTTGGATTGCATGGGCCTCTGGGTATCCTATTTCAGATAGTCAATCAGGATTCAGACTTTACCCGGTAAATCTTTTTGATAATTTAAAAATCTCAACTTCAAAAAATAACAGCTTTGTCCTTGAAAGTGAAATTATTATCAGCGCTGCAAAGGTGAATATATATAGTCATGCGGTTACCATTCCGGCAATTTATAGAGACGATGCCAGACCCAGTCATTTTCAAGGAGTCAGGGACATAACCCTTATTACTTTAATGGTTGGAAAATCTTTAATTTCTAGATGGATGTACCCACAAGGCCTTTATAGAGCGGTTATTAAACCTGCAGTCTTAAACATTTTTAAATAATATGCACCTTGATTACGATCGATACATCGCCTTATTTTTATCGATTATTATAATAATATTGTCAGCTGGAATTAGTCTAGTAGCTTCATTCATCTATGTAATTTCTATTGCAAAAAATAAAAAATGCTTAACTAATAATAAGGCAGTTACCTTATTGGTATTAGGCAAAAAATTAAAAAATGGACTTCCAGATAATGAATACATGTCACGTTTAAGTCGCGCTGCGGGAATGTTAAATAACAACCCTGATAGAACAGTTTATATTTTGGGCGGCGTAACTGGCGTTGAAAATATAGCTGAATCAACTTCGGGAAAAACAATTCTTTTAAGTTTTGGTATTGACAGTAATAGAATTTTTTTAGAAAAAGATTCTAGTCACACACTGGAAAATTTAAAAAACTTTTACAGTCTATTCAATCAAAAAAATCAAAAAATATTATTGGTAACAAACCGTTATCATATGGCGCGTAGCATCATGATGGCAAAAGGCTTCAAGATAAACGCCACAAGCTGCCCTGCAGAAGACAGTTTTAGCTACACATTTCTCAATATGGGAAAAGTTGTTATCGAGGCTTTTTATGTTAATTTTTACTTAGCAGGGAAATATTGGGCAATTTTAACCAACAACAATAAAGTTCTTGATCGGATATCAACAATAAATAGGTAAATTTTAGTATAATTTAAAAGCCTTATTGTGAGATGCACATTAATCAATGCTCGTGACTATATTTGGAGTAATTACCCTTAAGGCTTATTGCCAGAACTGATTGAGCAATAGTTTATTTATAATTTAAAGAGAGTTGAAATGCCAGTTGAAAAAAGTATTGAAAATGAAATTGCCGAGTTGATCGTTGAAACATTAAACCTTGAAGATATTAACCCATCTGACATTGATTTCGATGAGCCATTATTCTATGATGGTCTGGGTCTGGATTCAATTGACTCTCTTGAGTTGTCTATGGTGCTGTCATCTCAGTATGGCTTTCAACTAAAATCAGATGATCCAAATAATAAGGAAATTTTTTCCTCTATTCGATCACTTGCTAAACATGTTAAGCTAAATAAAGCTTAGTCCATAAAATGGCGAAACTTGCCATATGGACTGCCTTGTATCCAATTTTTGCCCATATAGGCGTACAAACATCTAGAATATATTTGCCCATTATTTATTTAATGGTTTTATTGTTATTTTTTATTTATTTCTCAGCGTTTAAATCATGGGCCATCAAAGGGGTTTTAGCAACTCTGGTTGTAAGTTCAGCATTTTTAGTTATGACTTTTGACAAAGGTCATGTGTTAATTCAGCTAATTCCTATGTTAGTTTTATTAAGTCTTATTTTTATATTTTTTAAATCTCTTGTATTTTCCAGTACGCCCATTATTACAAAATTTGCAATCTGCGTGGATAACAAACCACTTAATACTGTTAAGAAAAAATATACAAGAAATGTTACGATAGTCTGGTTAGTTGGGTTTTTATATATGTTTTTTCAAACTATTTTCGCCTCTCTGTGGCTTTCTTTTGAAACTTGGTCTTGGGTTTCAAATACAGGAAATTACGTGCTTATCGCGCTAATTATGTCTGGTGAATTTACATACAGAAATATGAAATTTAAAAATGATAAAATTAGCTTCAAGACTTTCATTATGCGCCTTTCTAATTGCAGGCTAAAATAGCAACCCATGAACAAAACACTTAAATTGTTTAATAATTTAGATACTGGCGCTGTTGCTATTTATCGTGGTCGTAGAATTTCTAAAGCGGAGTTTTTGCTTCATGTCGAGCTAACAAGAGCTTACCTACCCTCAAACAAATACGCGCTTAATCTTTGTGAAAATAGATATCATTTTTTGGTTGCTTTTGCTGCTTGCGTTAGTCTTGGAAAAATTAGTTTATTTCCCAATTCTAAAGCCCCAGAAGAAATAGCCAGGCTTTTAAAATCATACCCTGACAGCCACCAAATTAATGATGAGGATATTATTGATTTATGCGCAGCTAATAAAAACAATAAAAAAACTTTAGTAGAAAATTTTGATATAGATAGTCAGCAAGTTGTCTCGATTTTATTCACTTCTGGAACCACGGGCAAGGCAAAGAAAAATCCTAAAACGTGGGGTCAATTAAATGCAAGCTCAATAAGAGTCAAGGAAAGGTTTTGGCCAGAAGGATTATCCGGAAAATGTATTATTGCAACCGTTCCTGCGCAGCATATGTTTGGCTTTGAAGCGTCTATTATTTATCCCTTAACATTAGGCGTGATGATTCATGATAGTCAGCCTTTTTATCCTTTAGACATTCAGCAAGCAGCGCTTGAAATATCCGAATCAAAAATTATTATCACCACGCCAATACATCTAAAAGCCTGCATCGGTCTAACAAAAGGTTGGCGTAATATTGATTCTATCATTTGTGCAACATCTCCCCTATCCAAAGATATTGCCAGTAGTGCAGAAGGCACGTTAGCGGCTAATGTGTTTGAAATATACGGCTGTAGTGAATCTGGCGCTATCGCCACAAGACAAACAAGCAAAAGCAGCAAATGGGAGCTGTTAAGAGATTATCACATTAAGGTATCAAAAAATTCCACTTTACTAAAAGCGGTTGATTATGATGAATTGATTGAAATTTCTGATGAAATTAAAATAATTGATAGTGGTTTTTTTTATTTACTTGGAAGGGTCGGAGATTTGCTAAAAATTGGCGGGAAAAGAGAGTCTTTATCAGGCTTAACACACAATCTAAAAAGTATTAATGGCGTTGATGATGGTGTATTTTTCATACCCAAAGAAAGTGCAGATAACCGAACGCGATTAGCAGCATTAGTCGTATCTTCAATTTTAACTAAGGCGCAAATAATACAACTGTTGGAACAAAAAATAGACGCTGTTTTTTTACCCAGGCCACTTAGAATTGTTGAGCACCTGCCTTATAATAAATTAGGAAAACTCCCATTAAATGACTTGATTAATATGGCTTACAAGGATTGATACTCGAGAGATTATTTGACTTTCTAAATGCTTTATTTTTATAACAATATCTGACAAAAGATAGTACGGTATATAATCAATCTTAAGTAACGCCTAAAATACACCTCTTATGGTTTTTTAATTTAAATTTTTATGACCTCATTTGACTTTATTATAAATAACGATCACCCGTCTATTCCAGGGCATTTTCCTGGCAATCCAATTGTTCCAGGGGCTGTAACTATTGACAACGTAATTAAAGCTGCTTACAAATTAAATCGATTTAAAGAAGTGAAATCTTTATCCACAATAAAATTTTTACAGCCTATTGCAACAAATCAAAAGGTTGTTGTAAATTTCTACAAAATATCTGCTGAGCTTTTTTCTTTTGAGTGTGTCTCTAATAAAAAAGTGTTGGTTGCAGGTCGTTTAAAAGTTAAATGAATAGCACCAATAACTGGAAAGAAAAGAAAGAGAGAAGCAATCCTTTTGCCTTGAATTTAATTTGCTGGCTTGCCTTAAATATTTCTCGTGGTTTTGCGCGGTTTTGGCTATATCCAATCACTTTATATTTTTTTCTTACCTCTTCACAAGTTCGGCGTGCTTCAAAAAATTATTTAAAAAGACTGAAGCCGCTTGGCGGGCATGGTTTCATTGAAGTTCTTAAACATATTTATTATTTCTCTTGTGTTATTTTAGACAGGGTTTATTTTATTACTGGAAAAACAGATCAATTTGATATAAAAATTTTTAATGAAAGTCTCGTATCAAACCTAGTCAAAAATAATTCAAGTTTTATCCTACTCGGGTCTCACATTGGCGGGTTTGACATTTTGCAGTATCTAACGCCCAAATATGGTCAAGCAAAAATCATGATGGATCTGTCACACAATTCAATGATTACTGACATTTTATATAATCTTAATCCTGTTATGTTTGAGGCTATTATTGATGCCAATAGTAGCAATAGCTTACTAAAGATAAAAGAAAGTTTAGATGAGGAAAAATTTGTTGCTCTATTGGCAGATAGGCATATTGACGGCCAAAAAGCAATTCAATGCTCTTTTTTAGGGGGTGATGTAAACATCTCAAAATTTCCATTTGCACTTGCACATATCTTGAAAAAACCGGTGGTTGTTTTTTTTGGCATATATATGGGTGGCAACAAATATGAAATCCATTTTAAAGAATTAAGTAGTGGCCTTAAGCAGCATAGCATTAACAAAGAAGATAACATTGAAAGAGATGCTCAACTTTACATGACCTATATTCAAAATATGCTTGAACAACACCCTTTTAATTGGTTTAATTTTTATGATTATTGGCAAGATGAATGATGCATTTTTCTAGTCTTGTATTTTTTATAATAATGACATTTTCTAATGTTGTTTATTCAAATCTTAGCATTGATCATATTTTTGATTTAATTGCCAACAATTCAAATAAATCACTAAATTTTGTTGAAATCCACAGTGAAACTTTTTTTACTGAAGAAATCAGAACCACAGGAAGCGTTGCATTTAGTGACAACGGCGCAATGAGTAAATACATCACAACGCCCAATAAATCTGAAATGCACATAGTGGGCAACACTCTTTCTTTGATAAATGGCGAAGATGTAAAAAGTATATCGCTTGCCAATTATCCTGTTCTTTCGAGTAGTATCAATGCCATAAGATGGATTTTGTCAGGTGAAAAAAGTAAAATTTTAGAAAATTATTTTATTAATTACACCATTAAAAATAACAACTGGATCATTGACCTAATACCGAAAAACGAAGAGGTTTTACTCAAAATTTCAAGTATTTCAGTAACAGGCAATGGTAAAAATATAGCAACTATTACGTTAATTAAGTCTGGAAAAGTGGTTGTAAAAACAATATTTAGCAATCTGTAAAAATGAAATTGATCTATAAAAATATTTTATTTTTTATAGTTGTCGCAGCTTCTGCTTGGTATTTAAATAGCAATTTGTTAATTGTTTCTAATATTGAACAATTTATGCCTAACAATGTTCAAGATAAAAACGTAAAAATACTGATTGATCGATCTCAAAAAGGCCCTTTTGCAAATCTTGTCTTAGTACAAATTTCAGAATCTAATGATGAAAATTTATCTCGATTAAGTCAAATATTAAAGTCAACCCTAGAGAAAAAAACTGGCATTTTTGACTCTGTTATTAATTCATCAAAACCCATTGAATTTAAAGACGATGTTTTATTAAAGTATCGATACTTATTGCATGATAATAATTTTGATGTTGATAGTTTACGTCACAGTTTCGAGCAATTTTTGACCGCTTTTACAACTAACGCGCCCAGTGAATTTATTGATTACTTGTTGACCGACCCTCAAAAAGTTTTTCTAAACTATTTATCTTTGAACCAAGTCAAAGCCATAGCTAAAGATAAAAAAGGTGTGTGGTTTATCAATGACAAATCGTTATTGATGGTGCAAATTCAAGAAAAAGCTGATATTGTCCAAAAAGACTTAGCCATAGCCACCATTCAAAAAGTTTTTGCAGCGAGTAGTCCAGGGAGCGCACAACTGTTATTATCTGGCCCTAGTGTTGTCGCTGCTGAAACGCGCGCGAATATTAAAAATACCATTCAATATGTCAGCCTCGCCTTGGCTATGTTAATGCTTTTTATATTTGTATTTGTTTATAGGTCGTCTTATTTATTATTACTGGCAGTCATAACCTTGTCGACATCCATTTTAATTGCCATGACATTAACGCAAATTATTTTTGGTCAAATACACGGCATTGTTCTGGCGTTTGGTATTACCGCCTTGGGCGTGTGTTTAGACTATCCATTGCACGTATTTAGCAATACATCAGCCACCACTTCAGCAGCAAAAGCTGTTAAAAACATATCAACCCCTCTTAAAATTGGCGCCTTAACCTCTGTATTTGCTTATATTTCTTTAATGGGTACGGGCTTTGACGGACTAACGCAGCTTGCTATTTTTGCCATCATTGGATTGTTATCTGCACTTTTTGTTAGTATTTACTTTATCCCTTTATGGATGCAGGAAAAAAAGATAAATAAAAAAAACGTGTCAGTCGGGAAATTATTGCCGCTTACCCCTAAAATATTGATTAGCTTGCTCGTTGTTTTGTTGCCTGCAACCTTTTTACTGCAGCAAGATAGTTTATTTGACACAAATATCTCGCAATTAAATCCTGCCTCTGCAGAATCCAAGCAGCTTGATGCAGACTTACGTCAAGCATTAGGTGTGGGAGAGGTTAATCATATTTTTTTAACTTCAGATGAAGAGTTAGACGCCGTCTTAAAAAAGACTCAAACGGTGCAACGAGACTTAAAAAACCTGATTGAGAAGCGCATCATAAAAGGTGCCATTGGCGTGGATACCCTTCTTCCTAGCAAAGATATTCAAAAATATCGATTAGCCAACTTGCCCAGTAAGCAAACGTTACAAGATAATATTTCTCTTGCTATAGAGGGATTGCCTTTTAAAAAAAATGCATTTGATGTGTTTGCTGATGAGGTTGATTTTAGTAAAACAATGACTTTATTAAATTATCAAAATTTTAAAGAATCTATGCTGGAGGAAAAACTTCAGTCATTACTATTTTTTCAAAACAACACCTGGTATTCCTTAATAAGAGTGGTGGATATTAAAGATATTGAACTGTTTAATAAACAGGTAAACAGTTCAAGTATATTAAGAGATTCTTATTATTCTATTAGTACAGAAGCTGGCAGCATTATGAACGACTATTTAAAAGAAACTTGGGCTCGGCTGTTAATTATGTTGTTATTGCTTTTTTTAGCCACTCTGTGGTTTTCTTATGCACATAAGAAGCGAATTTGGATTATTATTCCCGTATTTTCAGGTGTTTTAATTAGCTTGAGTTTTCAAATTTTATTAGGCAACAGCATTAATATATTCCATTTATTATCATTACTATTGGTTGTTGGCTTGGGCTTTGATTACAGTTTATTTTTTAACCATGAAAATAAAAAAATAAATGAAGTTTCTAATAGCGCACACGCCATTATTATTAGCGCAACAACAACTATAATAACATTCTCTATTTTAGCTTTCTCGAATGTAAGCATATTAAGCTCAATTGGACAAATTGTTGTTGTTGGCGTTGTTGCTTGCTTTATCATTTCTAAGTTTATTAGCACCCCTACCTTAACCACCATGAGTAAACCATGAACCACAAAATGCGCCCGCTTAAAGTTTCTGCCAGCACCTTGGTTAATGCACTTGGCGTTGGTAGAGAATGTACGCAAAATGCAATGTTTAATGGTTATAGCGGGCTGCGTAATTCCAAATACCCTGGCATGAATTTTAAGACTTTTCTGGGCTTGGTAAACGAGGTTGAAAATGTTGAATTGGAAGATGCATTAATTAAGTTTAGTTGTAGAAATAATAAACTTGCTAAGTTGGCACTAGATGCTGATAATTTTCGTGATAAGATTGATAACGCCATTGTTAAATATGGAAAAAGTCGAATAGGCGTTTTTCTTGGCACCAGTACTTCTGGTATTGCCGAAACTGAAAATGCTTATATCAATAGAGATGCTAAAACGGGTAAATTGCCTGCTGTGGATATGCTTTATACAGATAATACTAGCTCCGTCCAAAGATACGTTTGCCGTTCTTTAGGTTTGACTGGCGTGGGCATGGTTGTTTCTACTGCCTGCTCATCAAGTGCAAAGGTTTTTGCCTCGGCTTACAGATCCATAGAGGCAGGATTTTGCGATGCTGCAGTGGTTGGCGGCGTTGATAGTCTGTGTTTAACCACTTTGTACGGTTTTAATTCATTACAGTTAATATCTGAAGATATTTGCAAACCTTGGGATAAAAACAGAAAAGGCATTAACATAGGCGAGGCTGCAGGCTTTGTACTGCTGGAAAAGTCTAGTGGCACTGGCGGCATTCATTTAACAGGTTACGGGGAAAGCAGCGATGCTTATCACATTTCTTCACCGCACCCTGAAGGCGTAGGCGGGAAAATAGCCATGGAGCGCGCTTTATCTACTGCTGGTATTGGCGCTTCAGATATAGATTATGTTAATTTACATGGCACAGCAACGCCCTCCAACGATTACTCAGAATCCAAGGGATTACACTCAGTTTTTGGCTCTAAAGTTGTCTGTAGCTCAACCAAAGGCATGACAGGACATACCTTGGGTGCAGCTGGCATTAACGAAGCCATTATTTGCATATTAGCATTAGAAAATTCAATCATTCCTGCTAACATTAATTTAAATAATATCGATGACCAGCTCCCCATTAAAGTGACAAGCAAAAGCATAACAAAAACATTAACCCATGTCATGTCTAATTCATTTGGATTTGGCGGTAGCAACTGCAGTTTGATATTCTCATGTTAAATAAAGAAATTTATGTCAATGGCACCTCTGTAATCATGCCAGGAATGGAAGCGTTTAGCTTGTCCCATGAAATTCTAAAAGGCAATATAGACTGGTCGCCAATTAAGCTGTCTAAAATGACCCCCTTAACCTTGCCAGCCAACGAAGCTCGTAGAGCGACAACCGTTATTAGGCTTGCATTAAAAGTGATTGAACCGATAAAATACAGTGATAACACTTCGGTGGTTTTTGCCTCTTCAGAAGGCGATTTGGATATTACTGACAAGCTGTGTAAAGCGCTAGCAACTAAAGAAAAAATGGTATCTCCAACTTTATTTCATAATTCTGTACACAACGCTCCTGCCGGATATTTTTCGATTGCCGCCGCCATGAAAACGCCGTCAATCAGTCTATCTGCAGGAGACAATACATTTTCTGCAGGGCTGCTTGAGGCTGTCACTCAAGTATTGGTCGAGAATCATGATGTTTTATTAGTTGCCTATGATAATGTGACGCCTAAAGATTTAGATGATTTCCGCCATTTTGATTATCCAGTTGGCATTGCTTTATTGTTAAGCCCAAGCAAGCAATCTAATACAATAGGCAGTATTAATATTTCGATTTCTAATGAAATAAAAAGCATCACTCAATGTTTTAATAAGTCTCTTGAAGCTGTTAGAATTAGCAACCCTGCCGGCCTTGGTCTGCCCTTAATCGAAGCTCTTGTTAAAGGCATGAATACTAAAATCGTCATTCCTTATTTAAACCAAAATCAAATGTTAGTTAGCGTCAACCATGTTTAAAAATATCGAATTATGCGAGCTAATTCCTCATTCTGGAAAAATGTGCTTAATCGACTGCGTGAAGGAATGGGACGATGAATCAATTATTTGCACAACACGCACCCATCAAAATCATGACAACCCCCTACTGAGCGGTTCAACATTACCTGTATCTGCTTTAATAGAATACGCAGCGCAAGCTATGGCAATTCACGGCGCCCTTATTGCAAAGGAGTTGGGAGAAAAAATGCAAACGGGTTATCTGGCAGCCTTAAAAAATGTAAATTTTTATAATTATTTGGAAATTCATAAAATTTCTTCACCATTAACCATTAAAGTTACAAAAAAGTTTTCATCTAAAGGCAACATGATTTATGATTTTGTAGTTACATCTGAAACTGATAACTTAATATCTGGAAGAGCAACAGTGATTGCTATTTTTAACGATTAATTAAAAAAGGATAAGCAATTATGACAATGAAAAGAGCTTTGGTGACAGGAGGTAGTGGAGACTTAGGTGCGGCTATATGTCTTGATTTATCAAAAAACAACATTGAGGTTTTAGTTCACAGTAACTCAAATAAAGCTAAGGCTGATAAAGTAGTTCAAACAATCATAGCAAATGGTGGAAAAGCCTCATCAGTTTGTTTTGACATTACTAATATAAAATCTACTCATGAAGCGTTAGATAAAATCCTTTCCAAAGGCGTTATTCAAATCTTGGTCAATAATGCAGGCATTCATGATGACGGCATATTTGCAGGCATGCATCAAGATCAATGGCAAAAAGTGATGAATGTAAATCTAAATGGTTTTTTTAATGTCACCCAAAAACTAATGCTCCCAATGATGAGCACCAGGTGGGGAAGAATCATTAACCTGTCTTCGGTTGCTGGCATTATGGGCAATCGAGGTCAGGTTAATTATTCAGCAACAAAAGCTGGCATAATTGGCGCCACTAAATCTCTAGCAATAGAGATGTCATCAAGAGGCATTACAGTTAATGCGGTAGCGCCAGGGATAATCAAAAGCAGCATGACAAAAGATAGCTTTAGCCAGCAACATATAAAAGCCGTTGTTCCAGCTGGCAGAGAAGGCAGTCCAGATGAAGTGGCTGCCCTGGTATCATTCTTAGCAGGCGAATCTGCTGGCTATATTTCTGGCCAAGTTATTGGCGTTAATGGCGCCATGGCCTAATCTTTTTTAACTGGCGTAGAAAAATACATTTTTTTATTTCTACAGCTAAAAACCAATGATGGCATGGCTGTTGAATATGTCTAATTTGCATCAAGTTAGATTTTAAAGATGCGCTAATTGCCCATCAAATAGCAAAAAAAATACTACCTTTCTAAACTTTTTTTAAAATCGAAAAGTCGCAAAATAACTGGCATTAATAATGCGATTGGCTTGATTGTTACATTTTATAACTGGACTTTAACGCATGCCGCGCTGCTTTTTAATAAGCTCATAAGCGCTGATAATTTCCTTGGTTTTTTCTTCAGCTATTTTCATCATCTCTTCTGGCAGGCCTTTAGCAACCAATTTATCTGGATGATGTTGGGACAATAACCGGCGATAGGTTCGTTTTAGCTCTTTATCAGTCAGGCTTTTATCCACGCCAAGCATAGCATAAGCATCGTCAATTGTTAGTTTGTTGGTATTGCTAGTGGTAGAAAATTGCCGAATTAGCGCTTCTAATTCATGCAGTGAAAAATGCAGTTTTTGCGCAATATATTTAAGCGCCTGATGCTCTTTATCGTCCAGTATGCCGTCGGCATAAGCCGCTTGAATTTGAATCTCTAAGAACATGCGCACTAAATGCGTGCGCCCATGGCTTTCAATGCGAAATTGCTCAAGCACCTCATCTAGGTTGAAATCTTGTTGTTTGCCTTGATTGAATAACGCTTTGGCAACTTTTTGCATATCTTCTGCCAGTTGCATATTGTGCATCACTTGCTGGACTAAGAGGATTTCAGATTTCGATACTTTGCCGTCAACTTTGGCAATGTAACCCATCACTGAAAATAGGCTACTAAAAAATGCTGCTTGGACGCGCTGCTGATCACCTAAGTGATAATCTTTAGCAAATCCACCAAAATTAGATTTACCTTTAGAAAAATTACTCGCAAGCGCCAAGCCTAGCATTGCGCCTAAGGGGCCGCCAAGCATAAAACCAAATGCCCCGCCTAAAACTGTCTTCCACCAACTCATAATTATTACCCTATTTAGGGCGTTTTTTAAAAATCCATGCTAATTTCTAAAGGCGCCTTTTAACTGTGATCTATTTTGAAGTTTTTTTCTTGGGCTTGTTATCCCAAAAACTTTTCTTTTTGTTTGTTTTTTTATCCGTAGAATTATTGTCTTTTCCGTATCTAGGCTTGTTTCGACTGTTGCTTTTTTTCGGTTTTTTCTTTTTAGGCGGCAGTATATTTTTTGCCGATTCTGGTACGTTGTGCTTTGGGGTAAAGTCATCAACCATAATGCGCTCTAATTTTTTTTGCGTTAGCCGCTCAATATCAAATAATTGTCCAGCCTCGTCTGCGCTCACCAGCGAAATGGCCTCGCCTTTTGAACCCGCTCTGCCCGTACGGCCAATACGGTGCACGTAATCCTCTGGTACGTGCGGCAGGTCAAAATTCACCACGTGCGGCAATTCAACAATATCAATGCCGCGCGCAGCAATATCTGTTGCCACCAAAACATTAACTTTGCCTGCTTTAAAATCAGCCAAGGCGCGAGTACGCGCAGCTTGAGATTTATTGCCATGAATGGCTGATGCACTAATGCCTTTTTTGCCGAGTTCGTTAGCAATACGATTAGCGCCGTGTTTGGTGCGGCTAAACACCAGCACTTGATACCAGCCATGGTCTTGAATGAGTTTTGTTAATAGTGCTTGTTTTTTAGATTTATCAACGGGGTGAATCCACTGCTTAACCGATTTAACCGCTGAATTGCGCGGCGTTACTGAAACTTCTACCGGGTCATGAACCAAAGATTTTGCCAGTTTTCTAATCTCATCAGAAAAAGTTGCTGAGAACATTAACGTCTGCCTTTTAGCGGGCAGAATCTTTAAAATTCGTTTAATGTCGTGAATAAAGCCCATATCTAGCATTCTATCTGCTTCGTCAAATACAATGATTTCAAGCTGATCGAATTTAACCGCATTTTGCGAATATAAATCAATTAAACGCCCTGGCGTTGCCACCAAAATATCAACGCCGCCCCGCAATTTTTGCATTTGCGGGTTAATTTTTACGCCGCCAAAAACCACCGCTGATTTAAGCGGTAAATGTTTGCCATAAGTACTAACGCTATCTTGCACTTGAGCGGCCAATTCACGGGTTGGCGTTAGGATAAGGGTGCGCACCTGGTTTGATTTTGTTGGTTGACCTTTTGACAAAATTTGCAAAATTGGCAATGTAAAACCAGCAGTTTTACCCGTGCCTGTTTGCGCGGCAGCCATAACGTCTTTACCTTCAAGAATAAGCGGAATGGCTTTTTCTTGAATGGGTGAGGGTTTATCGTAACCTTTTTTTGTAATAGCTTCGAGAATTGAGTCAGACAGGCCTAATTGAGAAAAGGGCATAATTTTTTATCTATGAATATAAAGCAGGCTATTTTACAGCCACCAACTTATAATACTGACATGAATGATTATTTAGCAAACAAAAGCCCACTCAGCCCTTGTGTTGGAATTTGTAAATATAATAAAGAAAAAATTTGTGTAGGCTGCAAACGCCATAGCAGCGAGATTACTGGATGGATTAATTATTCAAAGGAAGTTAAACTGGCCATTATGCAAGACCTAAAAGAGCGGATTATTGATGAATGAAATTCAAAATCACTCAATTAGTTGCCCTTATTGCGGTGAAATAATTGAAATTGACATTGACTGCTCGCAGCGCCAGCAAAGCTACATAGAAGACTGCTCGGTTTGTTGTCGGCCGATTAATATTAATGCAAGCATAGATTTTGAGCAGCAAGTCTATATCTGCGCCACCCATGAAGATGAATAATCGCTAGGCCATTTCTGCTGGCGTTCTGGCCTTAATGCTCAATGCGTGCAGCTCGCCCGAATCGATTTGCGTGCGCACTGCCGCCAAAACCATTTTTTGCCTAGCTAACAGCGCCATACCTTCAAAAATCGGAGAAACGACTAAGGTTGAACAATTGCAGCCATCGCCTTGCATGGTGACGGTTGAATTTTCAACGCCTGCTTCTAATTTTTTTTGAATTTCAATTAAAGTCATATTATGCTCCAAACATACCTTTTAACATAAAGAAAAATACAACAGACATAATCGCGCCTGCTGGTAGAGTTACAATCCACGATAAGAAAATTTTGTTAATCATACGTGTGTCTAGTGCAGCCATACCGCGCGCCAAACCTACGCCAAGCACCGCGCCCACTAACACTTGTGTGGTTGATACCGGCAAGCCTGTGCCTGATGCAATCACCACGGTAGCAGCGGCGGCCAGCGTTGCTGCAAAACCTCGCGAGGGGGTTAATTGAGTAATGCCCGTGCCAATCGTGGCAATCACTTTATGACCATAAGTCACCAAACCAAAAACAATGCCGCCGCCACCTACCAGCAATACCCAGACTGGCAATACACTCTTAGAGCCAATTAACCCACCGCTTTCGATCACGCCATAAATTGCGGCTAATGGACCAATAGCATTTGCAACGTCGTTTGAACCGTGAGCAAAGGCCATGGCTGCTGCAGTGATAATCATCAATACGCTAAAAATTCTTTCCATGGAGGTAAAGTGGAAATCTCTATTTTCATCCTCTTCAATGTGAATACGTCTGATAATAATGGTACCTACCGCAGCAACCAGCAAGCCAAAACCTGTCGCTAACATATAGCTGGTGCCCAGATCAAAATTAAGCCCAACATGTTTAAGGCCTTTAAAAATTGTCACCAAGGAAATAACGAAACCCACTAAAAACATATAATAAGGCACATATTTTTTAGCATTTTCGAAGGGTTTATCGGTATCAATAATTAAATTTTGCAAACTTCTAAACAGCATAAAAGCAATTGATCCTGCCAATATTGGGGAGACAATCCAGCTCATGGCAATGGTTCCCACTTTGTCCCAAGCTACTGCATCAACGCCCACGCCAATAGCGCCAAAACCAACAATAGCGCCCACAATAGAATGCGTGGTTGAAACTGGCCAGCCGAAGCTAGAGGCAATCATTAGCCAAGTTCCCGCCGCTAACAATGATGCAAGCATACCGTAAACCAATAAATGCGGACTATCAGCAAAAATAGTTGCATCCAAAATGCCTTTACGAATAGTTGCCGTGACTTCGCCGCCCGCTAAAATAGCACCAGCAAATTCAAAAATAACAGCGATAACAATCGCCTGTTTAATGGTAATTGCACCCGAGCCTACCGAGGTTCCCATAGCATTTGCCACGTCATTAGCGCCCACGCCCCAAGCCATAAACACACCAAACACAACAGCAAGAATTAATAAAATACCGCCGTAATTTGCAATAATTTCCATATCAGCTCTCCAGTGATTTATTTAGCAAGCAAGATTTCAAGTCGAGAGCCGACCTTTTGAGCAGCGTCTGCAAGCTCGCCTAACCACTCAACAGCGCGATAATAAAACATCACATCAACGGGCGGCAAATCAGCTTCCAGTGGAAATAATTTAGTGCGAATTTTATGCTGAATTTTGTCTGATTCACTTTCCAAATCGTTAATAGCGGAAATAATATGATTAACCACTTTTTGCTCACGCGTGCTAAATGCGGTTTCTAATAATTCATCTAATTCATTGATTGCTTTTAGCGCCATTGCTGAAGTTTTAATACAAACTTCGGTTAACTCAGTAACGTCTTGAAAAATAACGTCTGGCAAAGTCATTTTGCGATTAGCCATCAAACCAGAAACGTCTTTTGAAATATTAGCAATTGAGTCTTGAATTAACAAAATATCCAATAAATCACGGCGAGAAAAAGGCATCATAAAAGTTGACGGCAGACTTAAGCGCAATTTTTTCTTTAAAACATCAGCCTCGCCTTCTTTGGTGCCGATAACTGATCTAATTCTTTCGACTTCATCCCAATCTTGAGCATGAATAGCAAGCATAAAGCCGTTTAATTCACTAATACATGAATGCGCATGGGTCATATGTTGTTGTAATGGGCTGATGGGTGATTTTCCAAACAGTCCATATATGTTGTTTTTTGCCATGTTATTGCCGCCGTTTTTTTATTGTTTAAGTAAATGCGAATTATCTATAAAGATTTGTCCGTGTCAAGCTTTTTTTTTGTATTTTTTTCAGCGTTTAAATGCGCTTGATCTTCATCAAATAAAATTCGCTGACCTTCGCCTTCTAAATCATCGTATTGCCCGCTATTAATCCCCATAATTAAAAGGATAACAAGCACCACGCCAACAAAAATCATGCTCGGTATTAACCAATAAATTACATCCATTTTTTTATCCTTTAATGCCTATTAAAATCCTATTGTTGCTTTATTTTTTTACACTCAACTTGTACTTTTTTATAAAAATCATCAAATAATTAAAAATTCAACCCACTATTTAAGGGTTTTCATTATAAAAACCCGCGTTAATCTTGCTTAAGGATTGGTGGCGTTAATAGTTCCATCTGCTATAATTCAAACATTATTTAAACATTGATTTTAACGCCTTATGAATTTAAATTATCTTGATTTTGAACAGCCAATCGCCGAGCTTGAAGACAAGATTGATGCGCTTAGCAACATTAAAGACAAAGCTGATATAGTGCAGGAGCTAGAAGCGCTCAAAATTAAAAGCGGTGCGCTCACCAAAAAAATCTTTTCTTCATTGTCAGATTGGCAGGTTTCTCAATTAGCGCGCCATCCAAAGCGTTTGCACACACTAGATTATATTAACGACGTATTTGAAGAATTTACCGAACTGCACGGCGATCGAGCCTACGGTGATGACTATGCGATTGTTGGCGGCATTGCTAAACTTGACGACCAGCCAGTGATGTTTATTGGCCAGCAAAAAGGTCGTTCAACTCAAGAAAAACTCAAACATAATTTTGGCATGCCGCGCCCTGAAGGCTACCGAAAAGCGCTACGTTTAATGAAAATGGCTGAAAAATTTAAAATGCCTATCATTACTTTTATCGATACGCCAGGCGCTTATCCGGGCATTGGCGCTGAAGAACGCGGCCAATCAGAAGCCATTGCTAAAAACTTATTTGAAATGTCCACACTTGCAACGCCAATCATCTCGGTGGTTATTGGCGAAGGCGGTTCAGGCGGTGCGCTAGCAATTGGGGTGGCAGACACAATGATGATGTTTGAATACTCTATTTATTCGGTTATCTCACCAGAAGGCTGCGCTTCTATTCTTTACAAAGATGCTGCTAAGGCTAATATTGCTGCAGAATCACTCAAGCTAACTTCTAAGCATCTTATTAAAGAAAACTTGGTAGATGTTATTATCGATGAGCCTTTGGGCGGGATTCATCGCAATCCTTCTGAGGCCAAAAATTTATTAAAATCTGCTTTAGTGCAAGAGCTCAATAGCATTAAAAAATTATCAACCGCAGACTTACTGTCAAAAAGACAAGAAAAACTACTCGGGTTTGGAAAATTTAAAGACTAAAGACAGCTATCTCGAAGGCAAAAAAATTGCCCTAGGCCTTAGTGGCGGCATCGATTCTGTTGTGCTGCTTCATTTTTTGCACCAACATTATCCAAGTCAATTAAGGGTTATTCATTGCAATCATCATTTATCTGAGCATTGTGATGAGTGGCACTTGTTTTGTCAAAACTTGTGTAAATCGCTCGATATTGCTTATACAAGTATCGACCTTTATCTAGAAAAATCGTCAAATATTGAGGAAAATGCACGTAAAAAACGCTATTATTCATTATCATGCGATTTACAAGAAAATGAAGTCTTGTGCACTGCGCATCATCAAAATGACCAAGCAGAAACGCTATTGCTCCAGCTATTTCGCGGTAGCGGCGTAGCAGGACTTGCCAGCATGCCCAAACAAAAACCCTTGGGCAAAGGCATTCATTATCGCCCATTGCTAGAAATAGACAAGTCGCAAATTTTAGCCTATGCAAAACGCCATAAACTAAGCTGGGTTGAAGATGAAAGTAATAAAGATGTTAACTTTAGGCGCAATTTTTTGCGTTTAGAGGTTATTCCTCAGCTGTCAAAAGTTTACAAAAATTTAACCAAAACTTTATCTAGAAGTACAAAACACCAAGCTGAAGCGCTAAAATTAACGCGTGAATTGGCTATGATTGACCTTAAATCTGCTGATATTGTCAATAATCAAGGGCGCATTCAAATTAAGCCGCTAATCAAGTTTGAAACGCATCGAATCAAAAATATTTTGCGCTATCAGCTAAACGCTTTGCAGTTTTTGGCGCCTAGCGATAAAGTTATGCATCAAATCATTGATTTACTGCATGCAAAAGATGACGCAAACCCGCTGATCCAATGGCAAGAATTTGAAATTAGGCGCTATCAATCGCAATTGTATTTTATCAATAATAACCAACCTAAAGATTTAAAAAAATGCCCGTTTCAGGCTGAGTTTGAAAAAATGCCCAATTTTTCTATTCGTTATAAAGTCGAGGCTCAGCGCATCAAACTGCCTGGAAAGACGCACTCACAATCGCTCAAAAAAGTCCTGCAAGAAGCTAGAATACCGCCTTGGGAAAGAGGTTTGCTCAAAATGTACTATATTGATAATGAACTGCAAGCGATGCAGCAACTCGGACGCATGGAGCATGCTGATTAATAAGGATTAGGCAATTTTATTTTTTCCAAAATTTTGATTTCTAAACCTTCCATCTCGCGCGCTTCATTTTCATTGATATGGTCATAACCAAGCAAATGCAGCGCGCCATGAATGGCCATGTGTATTAAATGATTTTCAAATGTTTTGTTTTGTTGACGCGCTTCAACCCTTACCACATCGATGCAAATCACCACATCGCCTAAAATAGGTTCGTCAATTTCAATCGGTAAATCACCGGGAAAAGACAACACATTGGTGGTTTTATCTTGATGACGATAGGTTTTATTGAGTTGCTTAATTTCAGCCTGATCAACAAACCGAATCAGCAATTCACTACCGCTTTTGCCTAAATCAGCTAACACGTTTTGCAAAATGTTGCAAAATTCAGCCTCGTTAGCCAGTTCAGCATTAATACTATTTTGAATAACAATCATACTCAGAGTTTAATTGATAAAATGATTTATTTTACATGGATAACTTTTTTTTAATTAATGCCAATCGTTGAAGTCGCCATCTCTTTGCCGCTACACAAAACCTTTGACTATCACTGTGATGGCAAAGCGTGCGTTGGCGGGCGCGTTAAAGTGCCGTTTGGCGCTAAAAAAGTCATTGGTGTTGTACTTATAATTAAAGATAAAAGCGATTTTAACAAGCTTAAATCGGTTGAAGAAGTTTTGGACGAAGCGCCCATTTTAGATCAGCCCATTTTAGATTTTTTATTTTGGGCTGCCAACTATTATCATCACCCAATTGGTGAAGTGTTATTAGCAGCCATGCCCAAAAATTTGCGCCTTGGAAAGCCAGCTAAAATTAAAAAAGTAATCGGACTTGCGCTCAAAACTAGTCAACCTGATTTTGACATTACCGAAGAACAAAGCCTAGCTATTAATGCCATTCTTGCCAAACAAAATACTTATCATGGGTTTTTATTACACGGCGTTACCGGTAGTGGGAAAACCGAAGTTTACTTGCGCATCACCCAAGCAGCACTTAATCAAAACCAGCAAGTGTTGGTACTGGTGCCAGAAATCGGGCTAACCCCGCAAATGATAGCGCGCTTTGAAAATCGCCTAAAAACGCGGGTTGTCGCCATTCACTCGCAGCTTAATGAAACGCAAAAACTTGATGCCTATTTAATGGCCAAAAACGGCGAAGCTGGCGTGGTTTTAGGTACGCGCAGTGCGCTATTTGCGCCCATGCCAAAACTCGGCATGATTATTATTGATGAAGAGCATGACAGCTCTTTTAAACAGCAATCAAGCTTTCGTTATTCGGCGCGAGATTTAAGTTTTATTCGTGCAAAACAAGCCAATATTCCGCTGATATTGGGCACCGCCACGCCCAGCCTAGAAACATTAAAAAACGCCATGGACGGCAAACTAACCAGACTAACGCTAGCCAATAGGGCTGGAGATATGCTCATGCCTAAAGTTAGTTTAATTGACATGCGCTCTAATTTTGATGGCGCTTTATCAAAATTGCTGGTTGAAAAAATGCAGCAACATTTATCTAAAAATAAACAAGTCATGTTGTTTATTAATCGGCGCGGTTATGCACCGGTTTATTTTTGTACTGAGTGCGGCTGGAAATCTGAGTGTAGCCATTGCAACTCAAGTATGATTTATCATCGCTCGATTAATCGCTTAAAGTGTCATCATTGTGGTGATGAAAAAATGCCCGAACAAACTTGCCCTGATTGCGGACAAAGCAGTTTAGAAGTTTATGGTTACGGCACTCAAAGACTGGAAGAAACGCTGTCATCGCATTTTCCCAATACGCCGATTATTCGCATTGATCGCGACACCACGCGGCGCAAAAAAGCACTGGCTCAGCACTTAGAAAAAATCAATTCGGGCGAGCCTTGCATTATTGTTGGCACGCAAATGCTGGCTAAAGGTCATGATTTTTCTAATTTAGCCATGGTGGGAATTTTGGATATTGACGGCGGATTTTTATCTACCAATTTCCGCGCAACAGAGTACTTGGCGCAGTTGTTAATCCAAGTATCAGGGCGCGCTGGCAGAAACAAAGATCAGGGCGAGGTGGCGATTCAAACGCGTTATCCGCAGCACCCTATGTTTAATTATGTGTTGTCAAATCGTTATACTCAATTTGCCAGCGGCTTACTTAAACAGCGTATGAGCGCGCTAATGCCGCCTTTTGCCTATCAAGCTTTATTGTGTGCAAATGCAAAAAATAAACAGCATGCTGAAGATTTCTTGCGAGAGGTTGCCGGCCTTTTAAAAAGCGTTGAAATGGATACCGTAGAAATTTGGGGCCCAACTGCCGGCGCTATTGAAAAAAAGGCTGATTATTATTATTTCAATTTGTATTTACAATCGAACGATAGAAAGGCGCTGCATCAAATGCTAGCCACTTTTGGTCAGCACGTTGACAGCATCAAACTTAAAAACAAAGTGCGCTGGTATTTGGACGTGGACCCGATTGATTAATCTTTACCCTGCCGGCTCTAAACTACCATTAACCAGCTTTTCACACAAGCCTTTTGGCAAGTCAATATAAGCATCTTTTTACCCATCTTCTAGCGAATATCCAGCACAAGAATTAAAAGTAGAGGCACAATCATTACTACCTGCCAACACGACGCCAAAGCACTCTTCGGCAATAGCTGCATTGCTCAGGCTTAATAATGCGCCGGTTATTATTGTTACTGCTATTTTATTTTTCATACTAACTCCTGATTAAAAACTTAAATTTAATAATGTTGCCTATTATTAAATACGTTATATTGGCCAGATTAGTTTCAAGTATTAACAACCAATTGAATGGCGTTGGTTATTGTCAACAACGCTTGCTCGCTGATAGTAAAAGGCGGCATGGTGTAAAGCAGTTTGCCATACGGCCTGAGCCAAACGCCCTGCTCAATTAAAAAGTCTTGCACGGATTCGGCGTCAATTTCATCAACCATTTCAACAATACCAATCGCCCCTAAAATACGCACATCTGCTACTTTTACATGTTGCTTGAGCGGGGCTAATTGCGCATGAAAATGCTGCTCTATGCGCGCAACGTTATCTTGCCAATTTGATTTTAGTAATAGTTCAATACTGGCATTGGCTACGCTGCAGGCTAGCGGATTGGCCATAAAAGTGGGGCCATGCATGAGCGTGCCAACGCCACTAGATATTTTAACGCTCGTTAGCGTTGCAGCCAGCGTCATATAGCCGCCTGTTAGTGCTTTTCCTAGGCATAAAATATCGGGCTCAACCTCTGTATATTCAAATGCAAATAACTCGCCCGTACGTCCAAATCCCGTGGCAATTTCATCCAAAATAAATAGCACATCATGCGCCTTGCACAGCGCTTTGGCTTTTGTTAGGTATTGCGGATTGTAAATGCGCATGCCGCCAGCGTTTTGCACTACAGGCTCTAAAATCATGGCGGCGATGTTTTTTGAATGTTGTTTTAAAGTGGCCTCTAAATCTGCCAGCGCCTCATCCATGGGTGCTAAGGCTGGGCTTTTAACAAAATAATGCTGTGGCAGTACGCCTGAAAATAAATGATGCATACCATTATCAGGGTCGCACACGCTCATTGCGCCAAAAGTATCGCCATGATAACCACCGCGAATGGTGACGAATTTTTGCTTATCTATTTGGCCTTTATTATGCCAATATTGCAGCGCCATTTTTAGCGCCGATTCAACGGCCACAGAGCCAGAATCAGTAAAAAATACTTGAGTTAAATTGTCCGGCGTTATCTCAATCAAGGTTTTAGCAAGTCTAATGGCTGGATCATGCGTCAAGCCGCCAAACATAACGTGCGCCATTTTAGCCAGTTGGGTTGTAATTGCTTTATTTAAAACGGGATGATTGTAGCCGTGGATTGCGCTCCACCAAGAACTCATGCCGTCAATAACGCGCTTATCGCCTGCTAGGTTTAAATAAACGCCGTCTGCCGAAAGTACTTTATAGTTTGCATTGGGACTAGGCGTTTTGGCATACGCATGCCAAATATGTTGCTGATCAAATGTATCCATACAAGTACATTTTACTTAGATTCAAGTGTTACTGTTTTATTAAAACATCATAGGCCTTGCCTATGACGTTTTAATTTTACTGATACTGATTGTTACAGGTAATCTTTCAGCTGCGCCATTGAATCAATCACCAAATCAGGTTTAGTATCACGAATATCGTTGCCGTGATTATAACCATACGACATGCAAATAATCTCAAAACCGGCAGCGCGCGACGCTTTAACATCGCTGACTGAGTCGCCCAACATGAGTGAATCTTTTGGCTCAATGTTAAAAAACTTAGCACTATGAAGTAGTGGCAGTGGATCAGGCTTTTTCTTCTCCAGCGTATCGCCAGAAACCACCAAACCAAAATAATCAAAAATGCCTAGATTTTTTAAAATTGGCAAGGTGAATTGCGCAGCTTTATTGGTCACGCAACCTAATGTATAACCTTGAGCCTTAAGGTAGTCCAAACCTTCTTTGACACCTGCATATAAATGAGAGCGTTTAGAGGTATTTTGTGCATACAATTCTAAGAAAATTGGATAAGCTTGGTCATATTCGCCCTTGTCAGGCGCACCTTCAAGTTTGCCTGTCAGCGTGCGTTCAACCAATTTTGACACGCCATTACCCACCCATTGGCGCACTTGCGCCTCGCCCCAGGGCTTTTTACCTAAGGCTTTCATGGTTTCATCAACACAAAAGCTAAGATCAGGAACGCTATCTACTAACGTGCCATCAACATCGATTATGATTAACTTTGGACTGAATTTTTTTGCGTTCACTTCGAATGTCTCGTTATATAATTGGGTAGAATAGTCTGCAGACTAAATTTAAAAGATATTTTAATGAAAAACACAACAACAATTGGCTTTATTGGCGCTGGAAATATGGCTTATGCGATTATTTCTGGGCTTATTAATACCGGAATTAGCACTCAACAAATTAAAATTAGTGATACCAGTGAATCACTATTATCCTCAAGAAAGGCCGAATTT
Source organism: Gammaproteobacteria bacterium (assembly GCA_965222625.1). Classification (GTDB taxonomy): domain Bacteria; phylum Pseudomonadota; class Gammaproteobacteria; order PS1; family Pseudothioglobaceae; genus Thioglobus_A. Next base: position 1,099,260 of record OZ244962.1, read on the forward strand.
GGCCTTGATACCTTTACTGATAACGCGCAACTTGCTTTGCAATGCGAGGTGATTGTTTTGGCGGTTAAGCCGCAAGCATTATCAACCGTTTGTCGCCAATTACAAGGCGCAATCAGCGCCAATACACTGATTATTTCAATTGCTGCAGGCGTTCGATCTGGCGATATTAATCGTTGGCTTGGCGACAAAAACGCCATTGTGCGCGTCATGCCAAATACCCCAGCTTTGCTAAACCAAGGCATTAGCGGCCTATTTGCCAACGAATTTGCCAACGAGGCGCAACAACAAATGGCTACTGATATTTTAAGCAGCGTTGGCGAATGTTTGTGGGTCGCTGAAGAAGGCCTGCTAGATGCGGTAACTGCCTTATCTGGCAGTGGCCCAGCTTATTTTTTCCTTATGATTGAGTCTATGACTAAAGCAGGCGCCGCCTTAGGATTGGACGAAAAAACCGCTGAGCGGCTCAGCATTAAAACCGCTCTTGGTGCCAGTATGATGGCAAGCGCTGGCGAAGATTCTGCGTGTGAACTGCGTAAAAAAGTCACCTCAAAAAACGGCACAACACAGGCTGCAATCGAATCATTTCAGGATCAAGATTTTGAGGTTGTTGTAACCCACGCCATGCGCGCCGCTTTTGATAGAGCGGGTAAACTGGCTATAGAGCTAAGCGATCTTGATTAATCAAGCCAGATTTGAGCTTAAAGCTTCAAAAATATATTTTGGCATTTCAGTTTTTACGCATGGCTGTACTTTTGTCAGCGTCTGGTTTTTTAGTTTTAACTTATACTTAAGTTTAGCACTTAGCCTAATTTTAATCGCCCACTTTCACTACCTAAATAGCCATATTTTTCTTAAAAAATCAGACGCCATTCAAGATTTTTTATTAGCAGGCAGCACACTCACAACCACAGATAAAAGTAATACTCAAAAGCAATATCCCTATGTTTATTGCAGTTATCAATCTCGTTTTCTAGTGATAATTAATTTAGGTAAGCGTTCTGTTGTTGTTTTTAAAGATTCTCTTGCTGATCACTCTTTATCAACCCTTAATAGATTATTCAATGCTTGAGCCTGAAGACACGCTAAAACTTAATGTTCTGATTGCAACTTCTATTGCCATACGCATTGACACCTACAAACTCACCGTGGTTGGGCTTAACGCGCAACTCAAAGAACAAACCATCGCCCTTAGGCCGCCTGGCGATACTCGAGTCTATCTTGAGGATGTCAAAAAACTCTTAGTCTCTCAGGTGCTTGGCGCGATGGGCGGCTACCCTTCTTATCTGAAACGCTGGTCAAGAATGGGTCAGGTAGAATCTTCAAACCTCGCTTCTTTACTCAAACTGGGCGAAGTTGAGGCGGTTGTGGCGGTTTCCAATTCAACCAATTTGGATGAAAAACTGCTAGCCTTAACCTGGTGGTGCGCCACCAACACTGACAATCAAGCAGAAATTGGGCGATTTTTACTCACCAAACCTTTTGTTTTAGTCACGCAAACTGGGCGCGAAATCGCCCAATATTTATTAGAATTTTTGCCTTTTGTGAATGATATAGAGCAGCTAATTGACACCACCAGTCTGGTTTTACAAAAAGGCTTAATCAGCCAAAAAGACCAAGACAAGCTTTGGCGCCAAGGCCAGCGAAAAACCGCATTTTTGGTCGGTTTTGCAGAACGTATGCAGGGCAATTTACCCAATGATTTAAATCTTCAGCCGCTCAATTGCAAGCACCTTGATTTACAAATTATCAACCCTGAACAGGCCCAAGTTTTTTTAACAGCGCTGGTTCATATTCTTAAAAAAATTAACCAAGAATACGTACTGTATCGCGCTTTAGAAGTTCTTGGTCAGTATATGTCTCATGCAGATATTAAGCCTGAAAACACCCTGGAAAAAATCAACCAGCAAATAAACCAGCTGCCAAAAACAACAGATAGCGAGCAAGCCAAACTAACCGCCAGATTGCTGCTCGCTGGCGTTAGCGAACGCTTGGTCGTCAGCACAATTTCAGCGCACAATCTTACCGGCTCTGCCATTCGCAAAAAATTAGCCCCCGTGCTTGAACCTATTCAAAAAGCGCTAAAAACACTCACCAGCGCCTAAGTCTAAAGACACCTTTAAAAACGCAGACTTTTGTTTAGTTATTAACTTTGACTAAGCCAGTAATAGCAAGGTTAATAAAATGGTCAAAATTAACAAAAAGAAAGAGGAAAATAAATTAACAAGTTAAGAATTAAATTTTATAATTGGCTTGAAGAAAATTAATTAGTAGGATTATTATGAAGTTAAAAGTAGTTGTACATGAGGCAGAAGAAGATGGATATTGGGCTGAAGTTCCATCAATTCTTGGGTGCGTTACTCAAGGCGATACCTTTGATGAATTATTAGGTAATATTTACGAAGCAGTCGAAGGCTGCCTTTCAGTTGATGTTGAAAAAATTACAATATCTGCAAAAGACAAAATTATGGAGATTGCTATTTGAAAGTAATTAGCGAAAAGGAGTTTTGTAAACTTATCGAGAGTAAAGATTGGATACTAAAACGAGTTAATGGCAGTCATCATATTTATGCAAAATCAGAGCTAACAAGAAAATCAACAAGGACTAAAGACATCAGGCTGTTTGCTTCGCCCCATTTTGGCCTGTTATTTAGGCGTCAACATTCAGAGAAACTTATGAAGAAAGCCACAAAAAAAGAAGATTTGATATCTGAAGATAATGATTTCAACTACCAGCCAGAATTAACTAAGCTTATAGATGAATATGATGATGACTTTAGCCAAGCTACTATCAACGAGATAACGCTATGGAAGGTAAATCGCTACCCTATAGTTAATAAAGAAGTCCTAAATAGTCTCAATAAAATTAAAAAATCAGATGAAAAATATGATTTAGAAGAGTTAAAGTTGCTTGTTAAAAAATTGCTTGAATGTCATGGGGTTCAAATGCCTATGGCCTCGACTTATCTAAGATTTAAAAATCCTTCACTTTTCCAGATTATTGATCAGAGAGTTTACCGAATTCTTTATGGTGAAAAAATGAAATTACCTAGCTCATACAATGAAAAAAATAGGAATAAAATAGTTGATATTTACTTTAAATACCTAAGTGATTTGAAAAAATTATGTACAACCTTAGAAATAGACTTTGAACAATCTGACCGCATACTTTACAACACTGACAAGAGAATAAACAAGAAGATAAAATTATCTAATTATTAATATACATATAATAGTAACCCTACAGCACAATAAACAAATAAAGGCTAGGCTGTTTTTTTATTCCTGAGTCTATTCAAAAAACACTCACTAGCGCCTAACTGCCCCATAGCATTTGCATATTAGCAATTGCCGCAAGCGAGGCGGTTTCTGTTCTAAGCACTCGAGCGCCAAGCAGTAAAGGCTGCGCGCCGCATTCGATCGCTGTTTGAATTTCAAATTCACTTAAGCCGCCTTCTGGGCCAATAATTATGGTCGCCTGATTGGTTTTTTCAAAGGCTAATAAGGATTTTTGTGCGCGATGATGAAGCACAAATTTACGCCCAAAATCTTGCTCAATAAACTGGTCAAAATCTAACGGTTCAAGCAGTTTTGGCACAATTGATCGGCCTGATTGTTCGCAAGCGCCAATGATAATTTTGCGCCAATGTTGCAAACGTTTTTTGAGTTTTTCGCCTTTGAGCCTAACCACGCAATGCTGGGTAAAAATAGGCACAATTTGACTCACGCCAAGCTCTACCGCCTTTTGTATTAAAAAATCCATTTTTTCACCTTTGGCGACGCCTTGCGCTAAGGTTAAAGACAGGCTGGATTCACTTGAATTAAACGAGCGAGACAAAATACTAACCTCGCATTGTTTGCCAGCGCTTAACACATTTGCTTGATAATCATAACCATCGCCGTTAAATAAAGTGATATTTTGCCCTTGAGCAAAGCGCAATACTTTAGCTAAGTGATGTGATGCGTAGTTATCCAACACAAAAGTATTGTTGGTTTCCAAAGGGGCATTTTGATGCAGACGAACCTGTTTCATGGTATCTTTTGCGTAACTAAAAGTGACTTAATAAAAAATAATGATACATCAAAATAGAAGAAAAGAGCTGCTAAGCCAGCTTGATGATAATGCTGTGGTTGTCATTTCAACCAATCCTGAACAGTTTAGAAATGGCGATGTGACTTTTGCGTTTCGCCCGCACAGTGATTTTTTTTATTTAACTGGGTTTCAAGAGCCGCAGGCAGTTGCAGTTATTAGCGCTGATAATTACGTGCTATTTTTAAGGGCTAAAAACCCCGAACGCGAGATTTGGGATGGCGAGCGCCTTGGTCTTGCGGATGCGCCAAAGGTGCTAAAACTTGATAGCGCTTTGAATATTGACGCGTTAAACGAGCGATTATTGCAATTAATAAAACCAGAAAGTGTGGTTTATTTTGATGCAAAACCTTGCGAGCTTGACTTAAAAATTGCTGAACTACTCAGTGAAAAGGGTTTTGAAAGTGTGCAAGCGCCTTTGCATGAAATGCGCCTGATTAAAGACGACCTTGAAATCAGCATTATGCAAAAGGCGGCTGATATTTCGGTTGTTGCCCATGAAAAAGCCATGAAACAAGTCGCTGCTGGTATGTTTGAATATCAATTGCAAAGCGTGTTTGATGCACATTTTGTTAGCCATGATTCCGAACACGCTTATACGCCGATTGTTGCTGGCGGAAAAAACGCCTGCATACTGCACTACATCAATAACGATCAGGTTTTAAAAGATGGCGAGCTGGTGCTGATTGATGCTGGCTGTGAGCTGGGTTATTACGCCAGTGATATTACTCGGGTTTTTCCCGTTAACGGGCGTTTTAGTGAGGCGCAAAAACAAATTTATCAAATTGTATTGAATGCCCAATTGGCCGCGATTGCCAGTATTAAGCCGGGCGTTAGTGTGCAGCAGCCGCATAAAATTGCTTGCGACGTCATTCAGCAAGGCCTTCAAACACTTGGATTATTAACCCAAGATGAGTCTTTGTCAAAATTTTATATGCACGGCACAGGACACTGGCTAGGTATGGATGTGCATGATGTTGGAAAATATCAGCAAGATGGGCAGCCTCGAGTTTTTGAAAAAGGCATGGTAATCACGGTTGAACCTGGCATTTATATTCGCAAGGATGCTAAAATCAACCCTGTTTATCATAATATCGGCATCAGAATTGAAGATGACGTTTTGGTAACAGATACTAACAATACCGTTTTAACCGGAAATTTGGCTCAAACCATTAATGAAATTGAAACCCTAATGAGCAAAAATTAACCTATGAATATACAACAAGCGATTAAAACCGTTATTGCCAAACAAGATTTGAATGAAGCGCAAATGCAAGCGGTGATGACCGACATCATGACGGGCAAAACCACCGATGCGCAAATTGGCGGATTTTTAGTGGCGCTTGCTATGAAAGGTGAAACCATTGCTGAAATTAGCGCCAGTGCTAAAGTAATGCGCACGCTTGCCAAAGGCGTTGAAGTTAAAAATACTAAACATTTAGTCGATACTTGCGGCACTGGCGGCGTTGGACTCAACTTATTTAACATTTCTACCGCTTGTGCTTTTGTGGTTGCTGCGGCGGGCGGGCGCGTTGCCAAACATGGCAATCGGTCTATTTCATCAAAAACAGGTAGCGCTGACGTGCTAGAAGCAGCTGGGGTTAATTTAAACATGAGCGCCGAGCAAATCAGCAAAAGCGTTAATAAAATTGGGGTTGGATTTATGTTTGCGCCAGCACACCACAGCGCCATGAAGCACGCCATTGGGCCGCGTAAAGAGCTTGCAGTGAGAACTATTTTTAACGTACTTGGGCCGCTCACCAACCCTGCCAAAGCGCCCACCCAAGTCATGGGTGTGTACAGCCAAGCTTTAGTTGAGCCAATTGCTCATGTGTTAAAAAATCTCGGCTCTACCCACGTTATGGTGGTTCATTCTAAAGACGGACTTGACGAAATTTCTATTGCAGATGATACCTTTGTGTCCGAGCTTAAAGACGGCTTAATTAGCACTTACACCATTAACCCAGCTGATTTTGGCCTGCCATTAGGCAATTTAAACGACATTAAAGCCAACACTGCTGAAGATTCTTTGGTGCTTATTCAGCAAGCACTTGATGGCAAACAAGGCAGCGCTAAAAATATCATTGCTTTAAATGCTGGCGCGGCTATTTACGTCAGTGGACTGGAAGATTCATTGCAGGCAGGCATCGATAAAGCCTTAACCATTTTAAACAAAGGTTCGGCGCATCAAAAATTAGACGATTTTGTGCGCGAATCAACCGGCTGCTAGGAGCTTAAAAAAAATATGAACAAAGAAACCAACTTAATTTGGATTGATCTAGAAATGACTGGCCTTTTGCCAGAGCGTGATGTGATTATTGAAATTGCCACCATTGTCACCGATGCAAATCTTAACATTTTGGCAGAAGGCCCGGCTTTGGTGATTCATCAAAGTAGTGAAATTTTAGCCGGCATGGATGAATGGAATACCCAACATCACACCGATTCAGGCTTGGTTCAACGCGTTAAAGACAGTATTATTTCTACCCAACAAGCTGAAAAACAAACGCTTGAATTTTTAGAAAAATACATCTCAGCTGGCGCCTCGCCAATGTGCGGCAATACCGTTTGCCAAGATAGGCGTTTTTTGTATAACTACATGCCCGAGTTAGAAAAATTCTTTCATTACCGACACATCGATGTTAGCACGCTTAAAGAATTACTCGTGCGCTGGAAACCTGAAGCCAAAATGATTCGCCAAGGCGAACCTGCGCATTTGGCTTTGGCTGATATTCGTGATTCGATTGACGAACTTAAATATTATCGAGATGTATTTATAGATGTCTAGCCCTGTAAAAACATGGCTTGCACCTGCAAAAATAAACTTGTTTTTGCACATTAATTCTAAACGCGAAGATGGTTACCACAACCTACAATCTATCTTTCAATTACTTGATTATTATGATGAATTACAATTCTCAATTACTCAAGATGGGTTGATTAATCGAATCTCTGATAATGATTATGTTAAGCCAGAAAATGATTTAATTATCCGCGCAGCCAAACTTTTACAACAAACCAGTCATTGCAAACTGGGCGCGGACATCTCTATTGTTAAACGTATTCCAGTTGGCGGCGGACTGGGCGGCGGATCATCCGACTGCGCCACCACGCTCATGGCTCTAAATCAGCTTTGGAAGCTTAATTTAAGCCAACAATCACTCATGAAAATTGGGCTAAAACTGGGCGCTGACGTGCCTTTTTTTATCAATGCTAAAAGTGCTTGGGTTGAAGGTATTGGCGAGATATTAAGCCCTATTAAAACGCCCAATCATTACTTTTTAGTGGTGTTTGTTAACCAGCATACTTCAACTCAAGAAATTTTCTCGCACAAAGCATTGACAATGAGTCCAATCATAGGGAAAATGTCCGACTTCTCTTTGCTTGTAAACACTCATAATGATTGCTTGCAAGCAGCAATTGAGCAAACAGGGGAAATCAGTCTTGCATTAAAGCAGCTTAATTTGTGCTCTAATCAAATAGGAAAAGCAAGAATGAGCGGCACTGGTAGCTGCGTTTTTGCTCAGTTTGCTGATGAGAAAGATGCTTTGGTAGCATTAAAAAAAATGCCAAAAAAATGGATGAGTTTTACTGCGAAAGCAATAAATACTTCTCCAATGCTTAAATGGGCTGTCGCCAAGCGGTAAGGCAACGGGTTTTGATCCCGTCATGCGCAGGTTCAAATCCTGCCAGCCCAGCCATTTTTTAAAGCCGCATCTTGATATCAAGATGCGGCTTTTTTTATGCTTTTTATTGAATAAAATTTACTGCTTAAACCCATAATTACGCAATGTTCTCATAGTATAATTTAATCAATTTCTAACAACCCAGCTTTAATATGTCTCTTGACACAATCAAAATCTTTAGCGGTAACGCTAATCCATTACTTTCTGGTGAAATTATCTCTAGTTTGAGCATTGCCCAAGGTAAGGCAACTGTTGGCAGATTTAGCGATGGCGAATCTCAAGTTGAGATTTTAGAAAATGTTCGCGGCTGTGACGTATTTATTATTCAGCCAACTTGCGGGCCTTCTCCGGCAGAAACGTTGATGGAATTATTGGTTATGGCTGATGCTTTAAAACGCTCTTCCGCTGCTAGAATTACTGCCGTTGTTCCGTATTTTGGCTACTCAAGACAAGACCGCCGCTCACGTTTAACGCGCGTTCCCATTACTGCAAAACTGGCCGCTAAAATGGTTGAAGCTTCAGGCATTGATCGAATTTTAACGGTCGATTTACATGCCGATCAAATTCAAGGTTTTTTTGATATTCCCATTGACAATATTTACGCTCAGCCGGTTATGTTGGACGATATCATTAAACAAAATTATGAAGACATTGTTGTAGTTTCCCCAGATGTAGGCGGCGTGGTTCGTGCGCGCGCTGCTGCTAAAAAACTCAACGATGCCGATCTTGCTATTATTGACAAACGTCGCCCTGCGCCTAATATGGTGAAGGTTATGAACGTTATTGGTGACGTACAAGGCAAAACTTGCATCTTAATTGATGACATGGTTGATACCGCTGGCACCTTGTGCCAAGCAGCGGGTATTTTAAAAGAAAAAGGCGCAAAAAAAGTGGTTGCTTATGCGACTCACGCGGTTTTATCAGGCGCTGCAATTAGCAATATTGAAAACTCACCCTTAGATGAGCTAGTAACCACCAACACCATTCCGCTAACAGCTGACGCTGCTAAATGTGCTAAAATTAGGCAGCTATCCATTGCGCCAATTATGGCAGAAGTTATTAAGCGCATCAGTGAAGAACAGTCCATTATCAATATATTCGCCGATCTCCAGTAACCCCTTATAAGCACACAAGGCTCTAATTTTTAACCAGTAACTTTGTGTATAATCCATCATTTGGTTTGTCAAAATACGTTAATTTATGAAGTCTACTACTAAAGCACACAAGCAAGCATTACAAAAGCTAATCATGGTTGGTAAAGAAAAGGGTTATTTAACCTATTCTGAAATCAACGATTTATTGCCAGAAGACTTGCTAACTCAAGAACAAATGGAGCCGATTGTTACCATTTTAGAAGAGCTTGATATTACCGTCTCTGACACCGTGCCTGATGCAGATACCTTAGTGGTAGAATCAGGTGCCAAGGCTCAATCAACTTCTGCTGAGGCCGCTGTTGCAGCGCTTGCAGCGCTTGACTCTGAATTTGGTAGAACCACTGATCCTGTTAGAATGTATATGCGTGAAATGGGTGTTGTGGATTTACTTGAACAAAAAGATGAAATTCGCATCGCCAAAGAAATTGAAGCAGGCGTGTTTGAAATCATGAAAGCGATCACGCTTTACCCGTCTATTACTGATTTATTTTTTAAAGCACACAAACGCCTCGAAGAAGGCAAGTGTAAATTAACCGATGTTATTATCGGCTATCAAGGTGACGCGGAAGACTTTGCAGCCAAAAAAGCTGCCTTTGATGCCGGCGAGTTTGATGATGATGAAGAATACGAAGAAATGGAAGAAATGGAGTACACGGGCCCTGATGAAGAAAAAGTGGATACCCGTTTTGAAACAGTTTTAACCTGCTCTGAAGCTTATCAAACTTTAAAAGAAAAACATGGCTTTCGTCATAAAAAAACCATTGCTGCTCGGGTGAAACTATCTCAAGGCCTGTCAGATTTACGCCTAGCGCCAAAGTTAGTTTCAACCATGATGCTGGTTATTTGTGATCGTGCTGAACAGGTTAAAAAACAAGAAAAAACCATTCAAAATGCTTGTCTTTATGCGGGCATGGAAAGACTTGATTTTTTCGAATTATTTGCCAATAACGAAACCAACTACAATTGGCTAAAAGAAGCAAAACTAGAGCCGAGTATATCTAAAAAATTAGAGCAAAGCAAAAATGAAATTTTCTATGCACAGAAAAATCTTCATGAATGCGAAGAGGCCATGCAACTGACTGTTGTCGAATTAAAAGCGCTTAATAAGCTTTATCGAAAAGGCGATCGTCGTGCTAAAAAAGCCAAGTCGCAAATGATTGAGGCCAACCTCAGATTGGTAATTTCTATTGCTAAAAAATACGCCAATCGCGGCTTGCAATTCTTAGATTTAATCCAAGAAGGCAATGTCGGTCTGATGAAAGCGGTAGATAAATTTGAATACCGCCGCGGTTACAAGTTTTCAACTTACGCCACTTGGTGGATTCGTCAAGCCATCACGCGCTCAATCGCTGACCAAGCGCGCACCATTCGAATCCCTGTACACATGATTGAAACCATCAATAAATTAAATCGTGTACGTCGTCAATTATTACAAAAATTTGGCCGCGAAGCAACGCCTGAAGAGCTAGCAACAGAAATGGAATTGCCAGAATATAAAATTATTAAAATCCTTAAAATTGCCAAAGAACCTTTATCAATGGAAACCCCAGTTGGTGATGATGAAGATTCAAATATTGGTGATTTCATCGAAGATACGCACCTGTCTTCTCCGGTAGAAATTACCACTAGAGAAAGCTTAAGAGAGACCACTAGCGACTTGCTGGCCAATCTTTCCCCGCGTGAAGCCAAGGTATTAAAAATGCGTTTTGGCATCGACATGAACACTGATCACACGCTAGAAGAAGTCGGCAGACAGTTTGATGTAACCCGCGAGCGTATTCGTCAAATTGAAGCAAAGGCCTTAAGAAAACTTCGGCACCCTTCTCGCGCCCACAAGCTTCAAAGCTTCCTAGATTCATAAGAACATCCGTTTTATCGGGCCTATAGCTCAGCTGGTTAGAGCAATCGACTCATAATCGATTGGTCCTTGGTTCAAGTCCAAGTAGGCCCACCATACATCTGCAATACCTATTAAAGCAATAAAAAAAATTGCCCATAGGTTTTGTGCTATTTAAAAAACAAGTTTAAGTATTTTTTGTTTATAAGCAAAGGTATGATTAAAGTATGACATTTGACCCATTAATACCTCAATTAATCACTCTGACTCAAAAAGTTGGTGAGATGATTATGTCTCACTATAAACAAAGTTTAATCATTCAAACCAAAGCCGATCAAACGCCTTTAACGATTGCAGATCAAAAATCTCACGATCTCATTGTTCAGGCGCTCAGCAAACTAACCCCTGATACGCCGATTCTTTCAGAAGAATCTGAAAAAATTGATTTTTCTACGCGCTCTAAATGGCAAGAATATTGGTTGGTTGACCCTTTAGATGGCACCAGAGATTTTATTCAGCAAACAGGTGAGTTTTGTATTTGTATTGCTTATATTAAAGACCACCAGCCTATTTTTGGTTTTATTTATGCGCCGCTTAGTCAAATTGCTTATTTTACCAATGACCAACTGCAAGCCTTTAAGCTGCAAGAAAATCAAACTACCTTGCTACAAGCAAGCGCTAAAAAAAACCCTTTAGAAGTTGTTATTGGTCGTCATTCTTTTGATAATCAATTATTACAATCTCATTTAGAAAAATTTGGCGAGGTAAACATTAGCCATTTAGGCAGCGCTTTAAAATTTTGCAAAATTGCCGAAGGTGCGTTTGATTATTACCCAAGATTTGGTCCTTGCTCTGAATGGGATACGGCTGCTGGAAGTTGTATTTTAAAAGCTGCTGGCGGATGCGTCGTTGGCGAAGATAACCAGCCGCTACGTTATAACACCACAGACAGCTTAATCAGCCCGCCATTTTTTGCCTCAGGTAAAACGTAGCGATAAGTCTATTGCTTGAATATTTTTGGTAATACTGCCCGTTGAGATAAAATTAACCCCAGTTTCGGCGACGCCAACAATACTGCTCGCATCAATATTTCCAGAGGCTTCAAGCGGCAATTTACCAGCAGACATGCTAACCGCTTTTAACAAATCTTGCTGCGAAAAATTATCGCACAATACTCGAGTAATACCGCTTAATGTTAGCGCTTTAGAGAGTTGGTCTAAGGTTTCTACTTCTACGATTAAATCTAAATCAGGGTTTTGTTTTTTAGCTTTTTCTACCGCTTTAGCAATGCCCCCTGCAGCAATAATATGATTTTCTTTGAGCATAATACAATCAAAAAGACCCATTCTATGGTTAACCCCGCCGCCGCATTTAACCGCGTATTTTTGCGCCGATCGTAGCCCAGGCAAGGTTTTTCTTGTGTCTAATAATTGCGTGTTGGTATGCTTGATTTTATCAACCAAAAACCGCGTCTGCGTTGCCACAGCGCTCAAAGTTTGTAGAAAATTAAGTGCTACTCGCTCAGCGCTAATAATGGCTTTTGATGGGCCGCTCAAACGGCATAATTGCTCGCATGGTTTGACCTGGTCTGCATCTTTAACCAGCCACTTAATCTTAATATCTTTGTTTAGAGATAAAAAAGCCATTTGTGCAAATTCGATGCCGCATATAACAGCCGCTTCTCGGCAGATGATAGTTGCCTGAATTTGTTTATCTATTAATAAATCAGCCGATACATCGCCCGTGCCAATGTCTTCATCCAGTGCCAGCTCAACCATTTTTTTAAAATCTTTATTCATCAGCAGCTACTCGTTAATAAAGTCAATAATCAACTTGGCAGATTCTTGGGCGGCATTCAGCTTCAGACTCTGATGAATTTGATTAAATGCCGTTACTAATTCGGTTTGATCACTTTTTAAAATTTTCAAAGCTTGCGTGGCAATATTATCGGCGTTCGCCTCGTCTTGAATAAGTTCTGGCACTAATGATTTATTAGCAATGACATTTGGCAGGCTAATATATGGGCTTTTAATTAAGCGCGAGGCGATAAAATAACTCAACGGCGATAATTTATAAACCACCACCATTGGCACGCCCACCAAAGCCAGTTCAAGCGCTGCTGTGCCTGACGCCACTAAAACCAAATCGGCGCGCTGCATATGTATATGCGCCTGACCGACTGATATTGCCACTGATTGATTGCCCACTAGATTTGTGGCCCATGCTAATAAATCGTCATTGGCAAGCGCTAAATGAAATGCAAGACTGGGGGTGTTTTTCGCCATAATTGCTGCTGCTGCTAATAACTCTGGCAACAAGCGTTTAACCTCGCCCGTTCTAGATCCTGGCATTAGTAAGATTTCTTGGCTGGCAATATGCGCACGTCTTGGGGTTAATTTTTCAGCTAAAGGGTGGCCAACAAATACAGCTCGCTGATTATGACGCTTGTAAAAATCAACTTCAAAAGGAAATAAGCACAAGACCAAATCACTGGATTTTTTAATTTTTTTAAGGCGAGATTGACGCCACGCCCACACCGAAGGCGAGATAAAATGCAGCGTTTTTATGCCTTGTTTTTTGAGTTTTCTTTCAATGACAAAATTAAAATCTGGCGCATCAATGCCAATAAAAACATCCGGCTTATGCGTAGAAAAATGCTGAATAATGGCTTTTCTGAGTTTGAGTAATGCCGGCAGTTTTTTTGAAACTTCAGTAAAGCCCATGACATTAACCAGGCTCATGTCCCAGCGCTTGTCGCAGCCTGCGTATTGCATTTTAACGCCGCAAAGTCCTTCAATTTGTAGGCTAGAATCTTGCGCTTTTAACGCCTCGACTAAGGCTGATCCAATTAGGTCGCCTGATGTTTCAGCAGCACTAATTGCAATTCTAGCCATGGTAAATTACTTTCTGGGAAGGATGATTTGAGGGTCTTTATCAAAAGCGCGATAAATCACCATAACGTTGCCAATAACTTGCACCAAATGCGCCTTTGTTATAGTGACAATTTCGTTAATTATTTTTTGCTTATGGTCTTTATCATCGCCGCGAACTTTGATTTTTAATAGCTCATGAGTTTCTAAACTTGAAGACAATTCTGCCAATACGCCCGCGCTTAAACCGTGCTGACCGAGCATCACAACAGGTTTTAGATTGTGCCCTTTAGAGCGTAAAAATTTTTTTTGATTGTTGGTAAGTTTAGTCATTGATTAAAGTCTCTGTATTAAATAAATCTTGAATGGTTTCGCGTTTTCGAATTAAATGATGCTGGTTGTCTGACACCATTACTTCAGCCACGCGCGGACGTGAATTGTAATTTGAACTCATGCCAAAACCATAAGCACCTGCGGACATAATGGCCAAATAGTCGCCTTCTGTCAAAGATAATTTTCTATCTTTGGCTAAAAAATCACCCGTTTCACAAATTGGCCCTACTAAGTCCCAATGAGCATCAAGGCCTTGGGCGTTTTCATTAACAGGTAATACTTGATGATAAGCCCCATATAAAGTTGGGCGTAATAAATCATTCATAGCGCCGTCAACAATGGCAAAAGACTTGTCTGAATTTTGTTTTAAAAATTCTACTTGGGTGATAAAAACGCCAGCATTACCCACAATCGCCCTACCCGGCTCTAAAATAACCTCTAAATTTCCCACTTTTTTTACAATTGTATCAATATAAGTGTTGATGTCTATCGTATCTTCGTTGTCATAACGAATGCCAACACCGCCGCCTAAATCTAAATGAGCAATTGCAATGCCTTGATTATTGAGCTTAACAACAAGCTCTAACACTTTATCAAGCGCGTCTAACAAAGGCGTTACATCGGTCAATTGTGAACCGATATGGCAATCTAAACCTTGAACATTAAGATACTGTGAATGATGCGCTTGCTGGTATAAATCAATGGCATCATCAATATCAACACCAAATTTATTGCCCTTAAGTCCTGTAGAAATATAAGGATGGGTTTTTGCATCTACATTTGGATTAACGCGTATTGAAATGGGCGCCTGAACATTGAGCCTTGCAGCAACTTGTTCAATGCGCTCAAGTTCTGCTGCTGACTCTACATTAAAACAACGAATTCCCACTTCCAAGCCGCGCTCAATCTCTTGAGTTGTTTTTGCCACGCCAGAAAAAACACACTTAGAGGCATCTGCACCAGCGGCTAAAACGCGCGCCAATTCGCCAATAGAAACAATATCAAATCCAGCACCAATTTTGGCCAAAACATTTAACACAGCAATGTTTGAATTGGCTTTCACTGCGTAACAAATTAAATGCGGATGCGCACCAAAAGCTGCGTCAAATTCACGCCAATTATTTTCTATATCACTGCGTGAATAAACGTATAACGGCGAGCCGTAACTCGCCATTAAATCAGTTATTCCAACAGAGTCAGCATGTAAGGTCTGCCCCTGGTATGAAAAACTCAAATGTTATTTTGAATTGTATGGCAGGATGTCTAACTCAGGAGTAACAACAACTGCTTGTGTTGGCTCATCAATTACCGGGGTACGCGCAGGTTCCATAACATACGTAGTTTCTATAGTATGCATAGTTTCTGCAGCATGATTATAACCTTGCTCATGTTTTAGATTATGACTGTGCGCATCAGAATTTGTTGTTTCTTGCGTTTTAACAGTTTCTAATTTACCCGTTTTTCCGCAAGCACTGATACCCACTACTACAAAGGCCAATAAAGTTAATTGTATTATTTTTTTCATCGTTTCTCCCTATTTATTATTAATCAATCAATGCTTATTTTACAGTAAATCTTTCAGTAGTTTAATAAACGCTGAACGCTTAATATTAAAAGCGCCCAGGCTTTCTAAATGAGGATTTTCTACTTGACAATCGATCAATTCATAATCCATCGATTGCAATAAATACACCAAGGCCACTTTCGAGGCATCTTGAACCAATGAGAACATTGATTCCCCGAAAAATACCTTTCCCATAGTGACGCCATACAAGCCGCCAACCAGTTTTTCATCTTGATAAACTTCCACCGAGCAAGCGATTTTTTGCTGATGAAGATCAATATAAGCACTCATCATTTCGTTATCAATCCAAGTGCCTAGTTGATCCTTGCGCTTAACGGACTTGCAATGATAAATCACTGCAGCAAAATCATGGTCAATTTTTATATTAAACGTATTTTTTTTAGTGTTTTTTGTAAGCTTTTAGAAATATGCAGCGTTTTAGGGGTAATCACCATACGCGGATCAGGACTATACCACAACACGCTTTCCCCTTCGTTATACCAAGGAAATATACCTTTTTGATAAGCGTCTATTAAACGACTGGCAGACAACTTGCCGCCAACGCCAATCAAACCATTGGGCTCTTTAAGTGCCAAGTTAACATCGGCAAAAGGGGTTTTGGGGCTGCTTAATACAAAAGATTGGGGGATTTCAATCACTTAAGTTTTGCTGCCTAATGAGTTCTTTGGCCATATATAAAGCGGCAATACTGCGCGCTTCGGTTAAATCATTATCATAAACCAAAGTCTCTAAATCGGCTAATTTATGCTTAACCACTTCCAGCGCTTCTGGCTCGTCACCTTGAGCTGAATCTGGATACAAGTCTTGGGCCAAAACAATATGAGTAACGCTGGATTGATAACCGGGCGCAATACTCATAGATTTCATAAAAGTTAATTTTTTAGCGCCATAACCAATTTCTTCAACCAGCTCTCTATTAGCCGCTTCAAGCGGGGTTTCGCCGTCATCAATTTTGCCCTTGGTGAGTGCTAACTCATATCGATTTGTACCGCCAGAGTACTCATAAATCATCAAAACAGTTTTATCATCGAGCATTGGAACCACTAATACGGCGCCGTTTCCAGGCGGCTTAAGGCGCTCGTACTGTCTTTTTTCGCCATTTGAAAACTCAACATCCATGGATTGAATATTAAAAAATTGAGTGGTTGCAATATCGGTAATATTGCTGAGTATTGGTTTTTTTCGCATACACAAATTATGCCATTAAGCAGGTAGCGCTTTCAGTTAACTTTTATTAGGAACCACAATAAGCACGTGTAAGCCCGATAAAAACAACGCAACACAGGCTAATAAAAATGGCGAAGTGAGCGCTTGCGTCCATTGAGTAATGATACCCAAAGTTAGTGCTGCTACTGCATAACCAAAATCACGCCAAAAACGATAAATACCTAAAAATGTACTGCGTGTTTCGCCAGGAGAAAAGTCAGCAACTGCAGCGCCCAGTGTTGGATATAACATTGCCATACCTATACCAATTACGCCCGCCTCTAGCGTCCACGCAAACACACTATTGGTGTACGGTATGCTTAACAAGCCAAGCCCACATATCCACATACCGCCAACAATTAATAATTTACGTCCAATCTTATCTGACAAAGGGCCAGTTATTAGTTGTAAGCCGCCCCATGTAACCGCATAAACAAAAATAATAGCGCTACCCTCTACTAGTGATAGGCCTTTTGATAGAAAAAATACTGGTAGAAAAATCCACACCATAGCATCGGAAAACTTTTCCACTAAACCTGCTTGATTTAATGATAATAAGGTTTTATTTTTCCAGCTTGCTTGAATAAATAACTTGCCAAAACTAAGGTTAGATGGAGTTGTTATGCCTGCGTGGTGTAATTTTGCCCATGGCATGGTTTCTTTTATAAACAATATTGACGAACCCAATCCTAGTAATATGACAACAATTCCAAATACAAACAACCCTTCTCGAGCGCCTAATAAATCAACAACATAAGCGCTAATTACGCCAGCAATTGCGACTGCCGCGTACCCGGAAAATTCATTGATACCATTTACCAACCCTTTTTGATTTAAGCGCGCTAAATCTAATTTAGAATTAATTGTCATTGACCAACACAATCCCTGATTAACACCTAATAGCAATATTGCGCCAATAATCCAACTCCAGCTTGGGGCGTATAAAATCATAAATGGGACTGGGATTGCAACAATCCAACCCACAATCAGTACACGCTTGCGCCCATAGGTGTCGCTTAATTTTCCTGCTAATAAATTCATAATGGCTTTAACTACGCCAAACACAACAACAAAAGAAGTTAGTAATAAAAATTGCTGAGAATCCAATCCAAACTCTGTATTTGCCAGCCCTGGTATTACAGTTCTCGTCATTCCAATTGTCAAACCAACTAAAAATACTTGTATTAATTGTAATATTACTTGTGATTTGTTTTCAGAAATTCCATGCTTAATTGCCATTATTTGTATTTCCTATTATTAAAAGCTTGTATTAGTTCGTATTATATGCGATAATTCAATTGATTGATTGAATAAAAGAATAGATATTTATGAACCCTGTAAAACAACTACTTAATGAACAGCTATCCCTTATAGCTCATAGCTTGTCATCCCCTCAACGATTGGAAATATTGGAATATTTATCACAAACAGAGCGTAGTGTTGACAACCTGAGTCAACTTGTAAATCTGAGTGTTGCGAATACCTCCCGTCACTTGCAAGTATTAAAACAAGCGTCACTGGTAACCGTACGCCGAGAGGGGAAAAAGCGTTTTTACAAACTAACTGGCAATGATGTTACTAGCTTAATTTCCAGTCTTCGCAATACGGCTGAAATTCATCTGGCGGAAGTTGAACGACTCATGCAAAGTTATTTAAACAAAGAAGATGGTTTAGAGGCAATTAGTGCTCAAGAACTACTAGAAAGATCAAAAAATAATGAAGTAACTATTTTAGACATACGCCCAGAAGAAGAATTTAACGCCGGTCATCTTCCAAATGCAATTAATATGCCGCTGTGGCAAATTGTTCAGCGCGCCAAGAGCTTGGATCCCAATAAAGAAATTGTGGCTTATTGCCGAGGACCTTACTGTTTGTTTGCCTATGATGCCGTTAACATATTAAGAGACAACGGGTTTAATGCAAGACGTTTAGAAAATGGCTTTCCCGAATGGAAAGCCGCAGGAAACCCAGTACAATTTAACCAATAAAAGGGAAAAAATATGTTTTTATTACAAAGATCAGTTCCAAGTGATCCGTCATCGCTATCATATTTGTACGGTTGTGGCGGCAAAGGTAAGGCTATTGCTGTTGATGTACATATAGACGATATCGATTGGTTTTTAGAGCAAGCTAAAATTAAAGGTGTTGAAATTAATTATGTAATTGATACGCACATCCATGCGGATCACGTATCCGGTGGCAAAGAGCTAGCAGAAAAATCGGCCGGCGTCTATGCGCTTCATGAGTCCTCCACGCCTAATTTTTATTTTGAAACACTTAAGGATAAGCAAGTTATTATTTCTGGCAATGTTAGTACTCAAGTTATTCACACCCCTGGACACACAATGGACAGTATATGTTTACTGGTTTCAGATACAAGTCGTGCTAACGAGCCTTGGTTTGTAATTTCTGGCCATACACTATTTGTAGGCAGCGCTGGCAGGCCAGATCTTCGAGGTCAAGAAGAAAAAATGGCCGGCATATTGTACGATTCAATTAATGACAAATTATTAACCCTACCAGAACATGTGGAAATTTATCCTGGCGCTCAAGCGGGCAGTGTTTGTGGTGCGGGATTGTCAGCCAAACCTTGTTCGACCATTTCTTTTGAGAAGCATTTCAATACCTCATTAAAAAATAGCAAAGAAGGCTTTATTAAGGGTATATTAGAAAACATACTTCCAGAACCTGCAAACATGCTAA
This sequence comes from Gammaproteobacteria bacterium, assembly GCA_965222625.1. GTDB lineage: Bacteria > Pseudomonadota > Gammaproteobacteria > PS1 > Pseudothioglobaceae > Thioglobus_A. The sequence goes on from OZ244962.1 coordinate 1,118,721, forward strand.
ATATTGTCAAACAAAATGTTCAATAATCACACCATACGGCAAAAAAAATTAATGAAAAAATTAATACCGCTACTCATACTAACGCTTTCGACACTCTCTCACGCTTGGGAAATTGACGGCTTAGGCCATTATAAATTTGACAACTTATCCCATAGTACATATGTGATGCACGGCCCGCTCAGTGATCCAAACAAGCAAAACCAAGGCTTTATGAATAATCCTGGTATTGTTGTTGGCAGTAATGGCGTTATTGTTATTGATCCAGGCAGCAGTTATCAAGTAGGACAACAGGTCATTAATGAAATTAAAAAAATTACTGACAAGCCAGTTATTGCTACTTTTAATACCCATGTTCATGGCGACCACTGGTTAGGCAATCAGGCCATTTTAGAGCACTATCCAAACACCAAAATTTATGCTCACCCACAAATGATTGCAGAAGCAAAAGATGGGGAAGGCGACAACTGGGTTGGGGTTATGGATCGTTTAACTGAAGGCTTATCACAAGGAACTGTTGCCACCTATCCAACTGACAGCACAACCCACTTACAAGAAATTGTATTAGATAACGAGACCTTTAGAATTCATAACAATGTTACGGGCGTAGCACATACTAATACGGATATTATGATTGAGCACGTCGGCAGTAAAACTTTGTTTTTAGGTGATAACAACTTCAGGCATCGTTTTGGCCGTTTTGATGGTAGCTCAGATATGCACGGTAACATTGAAGTTTTACAATATGCCATTGATTTAGGGCTGGATAATTACGTTCCTGGTCATGGCCTTTCAGGCGATGCAAATGAGGCGGTTCAGCCATTTTTAACTTATTTAAGGATAATCAAAGAAGAGTCCAAAAAAGGTTATGACGAAGATTTAGCTGATTATGAAATCAAACCTTTTGCTGACAAACGCCTAGCTGAATACAAGGATTGGAGCGGTTATGACGAGCAACTGGGCCAGCATATTAACAAAATGTTACTGGAAATTGAAACGCTAGATTTATAACCGATTTTTCTTTTAGCTTGGAATTTTAACCATTCTAAGCTTAATAAAACGACTGGCTACTTAGTGATAAAAATAGCAAAATCTTGAAACAATATCCAAGCCAAAGCGCAAAAAAAATTAGGGTGAAAAGCACCCTGATTTAGTCAAAAAATCCGTCCATGTGCAGCTCTGTTAAATCGCTAAAGCCGCCAATGTGTTTGCCGTCAATCACAATTTGCGGCACCATTCTAGCGCCAGCTGTTACTTTTGAAAACTCTGCCATCAGCGCACGATCTTCATCAATCATTTTTTGTTCGAAGGGCAAATTCCACTTATTTAAAAGCGTTTTGGTTTTGACGCAAATTGGGCAAGTATTGGTTGAGTAAACAACGATATTCATGCCTGCTCCTGCAATGCAGTAACCACTAAGTCGCCCATTTTGCTAGTGCCAACAATACGCTCGCCATCAACGGCAATATCTTGCGTGCGATAACCTTGGTCCAATACGGCATTAACCGCCGCTTCAATCTTGTCAGCAAGCACTGCTTGATTCAAAGAATAACGCAGCATCATTGATACTGACAAAATGGTTGCTAGTGGATTGGCGATGTCTTGCCCAGCAATGTCTGGTGCAGAGCCGTGAATCGGTTCATACATGCCAAAGCCGTCTTTATTTAAAGAGGCTGATGGCAACATGCCGATTGAGCCAGTCAGCATGGCTGCGCAATCAGACAATACGTCGCCAAATAAATTTGAAGTGACCATAACATCAAACTGCTTTGGCGCCTTAACCAGTTGCATGGCTGCATTGTCCACATACATATGCGACAACTCAACCTCTGGATAATCTTTAGCCACATCAATCATCACCTCGCGCCATAACTCACACACTTCTAGTACATTAGCCTTATCAACTGAGCAGACGCGCTGATCGCGTTTTTGGGCAATTTTAAAAGCAGAATGTCCAATACGGCGAATTTCTGATTCAGAATATGTAGCGCTATTAAAACCATAACGCTCGCCGTCATGGGTTTCAATGCCGCGCGGCTGGCCAAAATAAATGCCCGATACCAACTCACGTACAATCATCAAATCAAGCCCTGAAACAACTTCTTCTTTGAGCGTTGATGCGCTGGCAAGTTGCGGATATAAAATGGCGGGACGCAAGTTTGAAAATAAATCCAGTTGCGCGCGCAAACCTAATAAGCCGCGCTCAGGGCGCAGGTCACGCTCTAAAGATTCCCATTGATAACCGCCCACAGCGCCTAATAAAATAGAATCACACTGGTGCGCGGCATCAATGGTTGTTTGCGGAAGTGGCAAACCGGTTTCATCATAAGCTGCGCCGCCAATCAGACCGTGGACCAATTCCATACCCAAATCGTTGTTATCGTTTAAATAATCAACCACTTTTAATGCTTGAGCAATAATTTCTTGTCCGATACCATCACCTGGTAATACCAACACTTTTGACATATTTCTTCCTTTTATTTTAGCGCCTTAAACACATTATTTTACTAGCAGGCCTTTATGCAAATTAACAAGTTGACGAAAGCCAGCTTTTTTGTTTTAATTAATCTTTTTTTAAACAGGTCAGGTTATTCAGCTATTTAACTAAATTTCCACCATGTCAAATTGATCCTTAGTCACGCCGCAATCTGGACAAACCCAATCTTCAGGAACATCGTCCCATTTTGTACCTGGCGCAATGCCTTCTTTTGCAGCACCTTTGGCTTCATCATAAATCCAGCCGCAAACTAAACATTTAAATGTTTTCATATTTTCTCCTATTTTTTATATCATAAAAAAAGGGAGTGAAATACTCCCTTTTAGTCCTACGTAAAACTTTTACTTACAGCTTATCAGCATTTTTTGCTAAATATTCAGCAACACCTTCTGGCGTGTCTTTCATGCCTTCGTCGCCTTTATTCCAACCTGCAGGGCAAACTTCGCCGTGCGTTGTATGAAAATCAAGTGCATCAATCATACGTAACATTTCGTCAACATCACGGCCCAATGGCAAGTCGTTTACTACTTGATGGCGCACGTCAAAATTTTCATCAATTAAAAATGAAGCTCGCAGCGCAATGCCTGCCGGATGAACAATACCGTACGCTTGCATAATTGAATGATCAGTATCAGCAACAAGCGGAAAGTCAATCGCGCCTAAACCGCCATCTGCTGGCGCAGTATTACGCCAGGCATTATGAGTAAACTGCGAATCTACTGAAACGCCAACCACTTCAACACCTTTTTCAGCAAATTTTGAGATTCTGTGGTGATGCGCAAGAATTTCTGAAGGACACACAAAAGTAAAATCTAGCGGGTAAAAAAACAACATAATTTTCTTGCCTTTAAGGCTAGACAACTGGAAGTCGTCAACGATTGTGCCATTCGCTAAAACGGCTGCAGCGGTAAAATCAGGTGCTTGTTGGGTAACTAAAACGCTCATATTTTCTCCAATAATTAATTAATAAACCTATAAATTATACAACGATATTTAATCTCAGTGCCCATAAAAAACAAGGGCTTGTGTAACTCAGCCTATAACCAACGCTTTCACGTAAAATATTTAGGGTGTTCTTATGCATTTTGATATTTTTTGACAACGGAAAATTTTCATATGTAAAATAAAATTATTCGGGCGTAGTTATTCATATGACTGAATAGTTTTATAAAGCAGATGGGAATTTTCCTAAGTCCCGAAGGGTAAGTGTTTGTAGGTTTTTAACTGCGTTAAACCTTTCAAGTAATATGAATAACTATTACTTAGAAAAGCTCACCTTGTTAAAAAAACCTACAAACGCTTGCAAAAATTTATCAAGATTTATAGAGACGCCCCATAATGCTTAAAATTTACAATACGCTGAGTAAGCAAAAAGAAATCTTCCACCCCATCGATCCAGATAAAGTCGGGATGTATGTCTGCGGTATGACGGTGTATGATTATTGCCATATGGGTCATGCGCGCGTTTTGGTGATGTTTGATGTCATTACTCGGCATTTACGCCGCCACTTTCCAAGCGTTACTTATGTGCGTAATATTACTGACATTGATGACAAAATTATTGCTCGAGCGATTCAAAACAAAGAAGATATTTTTAGTTTAACCAAGCGTTTTATTGATGCCATGCATGAGGATGAGCGCGCTTTGAACATTTTGCCGCCCGATATTGAGCCGCGCGCAACGGGTGCCATGGATCAAATGCTCTACATGATTAAATCTTTGATAGAAAAAGACATCGCCTATCAAGCTAAAAATGGCGACGTTTATTATTCGGTGCGAAAATTTGCCAACTATGGCAAACTCAGTGGTAAAAATTTAGACGACTTAGAAGCTGGCGCCAGAGTTGAGGTAGATTCTGACAAAAAAGATCCGCTTGATTTTGTCTTGTGGAAAATGGCAAAACCGAATGAACCAAGCTGGAGCTCGCCTTGGGGCGAAGGCCGGCCCGGTTGGCATATTGAATGTTCAGCCATGTCAACACACCACTTAGGCAATCATTTTGATATTCACGGCGGCGGTATGGATTTGTCTTTCCCGCACCATGAAAATGAAATTGCCCAATCTGAAGGTGCGAACAATTGCAGTTTTGTGAACACTTGGATGCATGTTGGTTTTGTTAATATCAATGATGAAAAAATGAGCAAGTCTCTGAATAATTTTTTTACCATTCGCGGGGTATTAGAAAATTACGACGGCGAAACCTTGCGCTATTTTATTATGAGTTCTCATTATCGCTCGCCACTTAATTTTTCCGATGTCAATCTTAATAATGCAAAATCTTCACTGACTCGCCTTTACACTGCCATTCGAGGTTTAAATGCGAGCGACGCTGCCAGCGCAGAAGTAGCGCAGCGTTTTGATTTTGAAGCAAGATTTAACAATGCACTGGATGATGACTTTAATACGCCAATCGTTCTAAGCGTCTTGTTCGAATTGGCAAAACTGATCAATTCAGAGCGTGATAAAGACTTCGACCAAGCCAGCGCCTTGGCGCAATTACTCATCAAATTGGGCGGCCATATTGGCATTTTGCAGATGAATGCAGATGAATTTTTAAAACAAGGGGTTTGTTTATCTGACGAAGCCATTGACGGCAAAATCAATCAACGTAATGAGGCCAGAGTCAGTAAAGACTTTGTTAAATCTGATCAAATCAGAGATGAACTTATTGAGCTGGGTGTTGTTTTGGAGGACGATGCTGGTGGCACAACTTGGCGTAGAAAATAATCTGGGGAAGGCAAGGCCTTCCCCAGATATTAATTGGAATAAAATCGATACCATCTTGCTAGACATGGACGGCACTTTGCTAGATCTTAATTTTGATTTACATTTTTGGATGGAATATTTACCGTTGGTGTATGCCAACAAACACAATATCAGTCACCAACAATCAAAAGATAAAATTTACCCCATACTAAAAGCCGAACAAGGTTCGCTACATTGGTATTGCCTTGATTATTGGCAAAAAATATTCAAATTAGACATTGCCAAGCTCAAAGAAGACGTGGCTCATTTAATTCAAATCCACCCTTTTGTAATCGAATTTTTAGACCAGGCCAAACAGCACAATAAACGTATTTATTTGGTCACTAATGCGCATCGAAAAACGCTGCAATTAAAAATGCGAGTTACCAATTTAGAAGCGTACTTTGACGGCATTATCAGCTCGCATGATTACAATATCGCCAAAGAAGCGCAAGGTTTTTGGCAGCAATTAGAACAAGCACTTAATCTGGACAAACAAAAAAGCATCTTTTTTGATGATTCTGTTAGTGTGCTTAATGCTGCCAAACAGTTTGGCATTGGCACGGTGGTTGCAATTAGCAAGCCCAGTTCCAAAATTGAAACAAAACCAATTACCGGGTTTATTAATATTGAAACGTTTAAGAGCGCTCTGCCTCTTAAACCTTACTTATAAAAAAACCCGCCATTTAGCGGGTTTTTTTTAGCTGTTGCAAACTAGCAACTATTCACCGCCAATAGCGCCCATTAACGCAAAACTTTTAACAAACGGGCTTGCCATTCTTGGGTCTTTAATCATTGCACTAAAATCACCCTTCTCAAATTTTAGCTTTCCCATGGTAACGGCCATACCCATTGATGCCATACCTAGTGGTTTATCTAGCCATTTCATCCAATTGTTTTTTTCAGCGCGCATATCCCAATCAGCGTTTTCGCCATTGAAATCGCCTGCACGAACACATTCACCATTTTCAACCACAAAAACACCCATTGGCGCGCTGTCACCTTTAAAACCGCAGGCAATCGTTGAAGAAAAATTAATTTCTGCTAATTTACCACGAACCTCGTCTGATGCATTCCACGCATCCTTTAATTGATTCATCCACTCACTTGAAAATAATACTGCCATACTGCTCTCCTAATTAAAAAACAAAGTAATTTTTAAAATTACCCAACTCGCTCCCCTCAAACTTATTCATTTTATGAATGGCGATATTATGCCTAGTAATAAATGCCAAAGTCACTTATTTTTTGTCAAAAAAAAGCGCGCTTGAATCAACGCAAAAAACAATTTCATAACGTATAATTTAATCCTTGTGAAACCTCTTCTAACCATTGGCATTCTTTCTGATACGCACGGCTTTATTCACCCGGGCATTATCAGTCTCATTAATCAGTGTGATATCGCCATTCATGCGGGCGATATTATTGATAAAGAGAGCTTGCTATTGCTTAAACCTAAACAAAAATTAGTGGCCGTTCAGGGCAATAATGATGCCCATTTAACCCAGTTCAAGATGGTGGAAAAAATCGACTTACCTGGCGGCTTTATTATGGTTGATCATGGCCACACTCATGGCCACGCCAAACCCTCTCATGGATCCTTAAAAAATACCTACGCTGATGCTAAAATGGTGGTCTATGGTCATTCGCACAAACAGCTTATAGAGCAAGATTCAACTCCGTGGATTGTGAACCCAGGTGCGGCTGGAAATGTGCGCAATCACGGCGGCTCAAAATGTTTAGTGCTGACGATTATTTCTGCGCAAAACTGGCAAATAAAGTCTCACATTTTTAGTCAATAACACCAATCAGGTATCTTTAAAGTCAACAGAAAATTAAGTTTATAGCGCTTAATAATGTATAATTAACGTTTTTTTTAAAAGTAAACAGGAATAACCATGAAAAATGCTTTTTATGCACAATCAGGCGGCGTGACTGCGGTAATCAACGCTTCTGCCTGCGGGGTGATCGAAACAGCTCGCAAATATCCAGAAAAAATTGGCAAAGTATATGCGGGCCAAAATGGCATCATTGGCGCCTTAATGGAAAACTTAATTGATACTTCTAAAGAGTCTGATGCTGATATTTCAGCACTAAAACACACGCCTTCTGGTGGTTTTGGCTCTTGTCGTTACAAAATGAAATCTTTAGAAGCTAACAAAGCTGAATACGAAAGACTCATCGAAGTATTTAAAGCGCACGACATTGGTTATTTTTTCTACAACGGCGGCGGTGATTCAGCGGATACTTGTTTAAAAGTATCCCAATTATCTGAATCTATGGGTTACCCAATCCAAGCAATCCACGTACCTAAAACGGTTGATAATGATTTACCAATAACGGACAACTGCCCAGGTTTTGGCTCTGTGGCTAAATACATTGCTGTTTCTGCGATGGAGGCAAGTTTTGATGTTGCATCAATGGCTGCCACTTCAACCAAAATTTTTGTGCTTGAAGTTATGGGTCGTCATGCAGGTTGGATCGCTGCTGCAGGCGGACTACTTGATGACTCAATCCCTGTTGTTATTCTTTTCCCTGAAGTTGACTTTGATGAAAAGAAATTTTTAGCTAAGGTTGATGCAAACGTTAAAGAATTTGGCTACTGCACTATTGTAGTTTCTGAAGGCACAAAATGGCCAGATGGTCGCTTTTTAGCAGAGCAAGGCACGCGTGATGACTTTGGTCATGCACAACTTGGCGGCGCAGCGCCGGTTGTTGCTAACCTGATTAAAGACGCATTAGGCTACAAATTTCACTGGGCAGTTGCTGACTACTTGCAGCGCGCAGCGCGCCACTTGGCATCAGAATCTGATGTTGAGCAAGCTTACGCATTAGGCGAAGCGGCTGTTGAACTTGCTATGCAAGGTAAAAACTCAGTCATGCCAGCTATTATCCGCACTTCAAACGACCCGTACACTTGGGAAATCGGCGTAGGCGAATTAAAAGACGTTGCTAACGTTGAAAAAATGATGCCAATGGAATATATTTCTGAAGATGGTTTTGGCATTACCGATGCTTGTCGAGAGTACTTGCAACCGCTTATCGAAGGTGAAGCGTACCCACCATACAAAAACGGTCTTCCAGATTATGTGGTTATGAAAAAACACATGATTGAGAAAAAACTGCCGTCTTTCGAGATTTAACGCGCCCATGAAAGTCATCTTATTAGGTCCGCCAGGCGCAGGCAAAGGCACGCAAGCAACCAGTATTTGTAAAAAATACGATATTCCCCAAATCTCAACGGGTGATATGTTGCGCGCTGCTGTTAAAGCTGGAACGCCTTTAGGCGTTGAAGCTAAGAAGGTGATGGATGCTGGCGGTTTGGTATCTGATGATATTATTATCGGATTGGTTAAGCAAAGGATTCAAGAAAATGACTGTGCAAATGGTTTTTTATTTGATGGATTCCCGCGCACCATTGCTCAGGCTGATGCTTTAAAAACGGATGGTGTAACCATTGATTACGTGGTTGAAATTCAAGTGCCTGATGAGGCCATTATTGCTCGTATGTCTGGGCGTAGAGCGCATTTAGCGTCGGGGCGTACTTATCATTTGGTTTATAATCCGCCTAAAGTTGAAGGTATTGATGATATTACCGGCGAAGCGCTGGTGCAGCGCGCTGACGATAATGAAGCAACTGTGCGCTCGCGTCTTGATGTTTATCATGAGCAAACTCAGCCATTAGTAGATTACTACCAAAGCTGGATGAGTGACGATAATAATGCGCCTAAATATGCCAGCGCTATTGGCGTTGGATCGCTTGATGAAGTTAGAGATCGTATTTACGCCCAGTTGGCCTAAAACTCTATTTTTCTAACTAACTGAGGGTTTGTGTTGTTATGGCATAAACCTTTTTTTTATAATTATTTAAAAACTTCTACTTATTATGACAATTGGCCCAAGACAAATCAGCGTTCCCTTTCGACCTATCCCCTTAGATGTGCCTGAAGGCATGAAACCTAATGAGTTTTTCAATTCCTCTGAAAATTTAGCAGATCTGGCGCAAAACAACGGCTTATTAACCAATAATGAAGATTTGCTTTTGTATCGAAAAGCGCTTGGTCACTCAAACCTATTTGATTGCTCTATCATTTATAACACTTCAAAAAGTATTTTAAACCCACTGGGTCGGCCGGTTAGACGTACGCAAGTACCTGATAATGTCAAAAATACTTGGAATCGAATGAACCAAATTATTATCAGCTTTATGCTTGAAGAATTCCCCGATGCTGACCAACATTTGATTTTGGCGGGAGAAGCTTCTTTGGATTCAACTTGGCCCATCACCTCGCCCGGCGTGCCCAGCATTCGCATGTTACATAACCACTTTATTGTGTTTGATAAGCAGCAATTAAAAAATGCTGAACTTTCAGATCCTAAAAATACTAATTTAACTGATGGCGGACAACATTCATTATTTGCCAACTACATGAAAGATGTTTATGCTGAATTTCAATCAAAACTTAACTTTGAAATTCTCAAGCCTGTTACTGGCGAAGCTGCCAGCTTAGCGCTTACGGGTTACCCTCAAGGCTTGCCGAGCTGGGAAGTGACTGGCGGTATTGACAGCTTAAAAAATGTTAAATTTTGGGATGAATACGACTTGGTATTAAAAGGCTTTCTTGATTTTTACAGGACGTTTTTCTCGCAAGTATCGCAGCGCAATTCACCCATACACAAAGGCGCCTACTTTCCTGATTTAATTGAAAATACGCTACTGTTTAACACCTGTTTTTTATCGGCAGCGAAAAAAGTTCGTGATAAATGTATTAATGATGCAAAATATTCTTCATCAATTCGCTGGCAACCTGCATTTAAACAACTTATTTATCGCAACGACCAAGGCAAGCTAATCGTCACCATTTCTCAAAACTCAATTGGCAATGCCATTACAGAGCTATTAGGCGTCGTTGTTAAACGCGTACCAGACGCACAAGGTTATGAAGCGGCAGAACCTGCATTATTAGAAAAACTACTAAAACTAAGATCTAGATTAATAGAAGCAGACCTTGGCGAAGGCATTAAAACCAAGTATTGGGGTAGTTAACTATTTACCGTCAAGGCTGAATTTTCCCGCACCTGTTGCTGCTAAAACTAACAAACCACCAATCATTGATACTTCTTTCATAAAGACAGTGCCAAATAAATCATGGAATATGAATGCAGTAGCAAGGGTAAACACGATTAAGGCCAAAGCAGCTATTCGGGTTTGGTAACCCACTATAACTGCAAGTCCGGCAAATAATTTAACCGCAAAACCTGCCCAAACCAGCAATTCTGGCACGCCCTTAGAGGCGGCATAATCAATTGGAATACTGCCAGACAACAGCCCTAATCCGCCAATAAAATAAATCAGCACCAGTAATATACGTCCTACCAATAAAGTGTACGGACAGTTATTCATTCTCTCTAGCATGCGTCTTTCCTCAAGTTGTTAAAAACTTTATTATATCACTACTGCCGACAATACATAAACTGCTATCTTTTTACCTTTAATCAATAATTTACCTACATTTAACGTACAATCCTGATGGGGAAGAAAAATAAGAATGATTAGATGAGTTCAATTATTCATATTTTATATAAAGGTTTTAAACTGTAACTTTAGAGGAGAAAAATATAATGGGTACACTTCAACTGGCTATTCTAGCCTCACTCGCAGCTGTTTTATACGGCCTGCTTACCATCGGATGGATTAATAAACAATCCCCCGGATCAGACAAAATGAAAGAAATTTCAGACGCCATTGCAGAAGGTGCAAAGGCCTATCTGAACAGACAATACACAACAATTGCCATAGTTGGCATAGTAATGCTCGCTGTTATTACTTATTTCTTAGGCGTGCCTATCGGTCTTGGCTTTTTAATTGGCGCTGTACTTTCGGGCGCAACAGGTTACATCGGCATGAACGTCTCAGTTAAATCAAATTCACGCACCGCTGAAGCGGCTAAAAATGGCATGAACGCTGCTTTTCAAGTCGCTTTTAAGGGTGGCGCGGTAACCGGTATGTTGGTAGTTGGCCTAGCTTTATTAGGCGTTGCTGGTTATTATGCAGGCTTAATTAATTATGGCATTGAACAAAAAGAAGCCTTACATGCGTTAATTGGTCTTGCATTTGGCGGCTCGTTAATTTCTATCTTTGCGCGCTTAGGCGGCGGTATTTTTACCAAAGGCGCGGATGTTGGTGCAGATGTTGTTGGTAAAGTTGAAGCTGGCATTCCAGAAGATGACCCGCGCAACCCAGCAGTTATTGCTGACAATGTGGGTGACAATGTGGGTGATTGTGCGGGTATGGCTGCAGATTTATTCGAGACTTACGCAGTAACAATCATTGCAACAATGCTGCTTGCAGGCGTATTAGGCTTAGGTGATAACGCCATTCTTTATCCACTAGCTTTGGGCGCAGTTTCAATCGTTGCCTCAATTATTGGCACGTTTTTTGTGAAAATATCTGCTGGCGGCTCTATTATGGGCGCCCTTTACAAAGGCTTAATTGTCTCTGCTGGTTTAGCGGCAGTGGCTTTTTACTTTGTCACCATCGACATGGGCATGGGCATTAACTTGTTCTACGCTTCACTCATCGGCCTGGCATTAACTGGCGTTATGGTGGTGGTCACAGAATATTACACATCCACAGAAAGAGCGCCCGTACAGCACGTGGCGAAAGCTTCATTAACGGGCGACGGAACCAACGTCATTGCTGGCTTAGGCTTGAGTATGAAGTCAACTGCACTACCTGTATTGGCTGTTTGCGCCAGTATCTGGGGCGCTTACACATTGGACGGCATCTACGGTATTGCGATTGCAGCAACGGCTATGTTGTCAATGACAGGCGTTATTGTTGCGCTCGATGCTTATGGTCCAATTACTGATAATGCTGGCGGCATTGCTGAAATGGCCGACCTGCCTGAAGAAATTCGTAACATTACCGACCCGCTAGATGCGGTTGGTAACACCACCAAAGCGGTTACTAAAGGTTATGCAATTGGCTCTGCTGGTTTGGCTGCATTAGTGTTGTTTGCTGATTTCACATACGAATTGGGTCAACTAGAACAATTTAAAGATATCGCTTTTGATCTGTCAAATCACAAAGTCATCATTGGCTTATTTTTGGGCGGAATGGTACCTTATTTATTTGGCGCTATGGCAATGGAAGCGGTAGGTCGCGCAGCTGGTGATATTGTTAATGAAGTGCGTAGGCAGTTCAGAGAAATGCCGGGCATTATGGATTACACCCAAAAGCCTGACTACTCAAAAGCAGTTGATATGCTCACCAAATCTGCCATTAGAGAAATGATTGTGCCCTCCATGTTGCCTATTTTGTTTCCAATAGCAGTCGGTCTGTTACTCGGCCCTGAAGCTTTAGGCGGCTTATTAATTGGTTCTATCGTAACGGGTATTTTTGTTGCTATTTCAATGACCACAGGCGGCGGCGCCTGGGACAACGCTAAGAAATATATTGAAGATGGTCATTTCGGCGGCAAAGGTTCGGATGCTCATAAAGCAGCGGTAACCGGTGATACAGTAGGCGATCCGTATAAAGATACAGCGGGCCCTGCAATTAACCCACTGATTAAGATCATGAACATTGTTGCAATTATGGTTATTCCGCTATTGTAGCGATCGGTTAACCTTAAAAAGGCGGCGCTTGCGCTGCCTTTTTTTACGTCTGTAAAAAGTTCAAGCTGGTGAGCTTTCAATAGCTATCAACTAAATAAAATTCTAAAAATTTTAAGCAAAAAAGGCGCGCAATAGCGCACCTTTTTATTAGTTAATTTTAGAGCTAGATGCCCGGTTCCCGATGAATCTGCACATTTAAGCCCTTGGTATTTTTAGTCAGTACAAAGTCTGCCTGAGCCTTTAATAATTTGTCCGTGCACTCATGTAAATCTGTGTACTCATCCTGACCTGTATCAAAGCGTTTATCGGTCAAATAATAAAAGAAACTTTTATATTTAAAGTCATCCAGCTTGATGATAATAAAAGTTGAATTGGGATCTTCCCAAACAGCGGCCGGAAATAAAGTGGGTTTTTCTTCACCTTCTTTGAGTACCTCAATATCAGCCAAATGAACCTCTTTTGGCTCTTTTCTCCAGCGATTATTGAGATTATTTTGAATAGTGGTTAATTCAGCTTCGGTAAATTCTGTGCTCATATTTTATATTTATATAAAGGATTGGTTTTATGGTTGGCTTAAAATTTCTTCCAAGCTAGGTTCGGAATCAGTTGTGCCGCCTGCTTCCATTTCTTCAATGGTGGCATCACGCACTAAAGTAACCTCTAATAGGAAGTTAACATTTCGCCCACAAAGTGGATTGTTACCATCAATGGTGACTGTTTCATCGTCAACTTTAGTGACTAAGAAATCTTTGGGCTGACCCGCTTTATTTTCCATGACCACTTTGGTGCCAATCACCCGATAGGCTTCAGGCACATTTTCGATTTTGTCAATAAAAACTAAGGTTTCATCACGCGGGCCGTAGAGCTTATTAACATCGACTTTTATTTCAATAATATCACCTGCTTGACGACCCTCTAGCTCAGCTAAAACCTCTTTGCCTAATACATCATTGGCGCCATGAACATAACCAACTGGGTATTCGATATTTGAAAATACATCACCTGTTTTTTGATCAACAACTTTGTAGATTAATTCAACATATTTTGATTCTTGAATAAAATCAGCCATGATTAAAAGATTGTTGCACCAAAAATTTTAACCACATCAGCTTCATAACCCAGCACTAATCTGCCTAGGTATTCGCCCTCTTTTTTCTTATTGGTTTGTTTGTATAAAACCGTTACATACTCGCCGCGACGAATCATACCTAAATATTCAGCGCCTTTATCAAGACCCTTGGTAAGCTCGCTACGGGCAAATTGCTTACCCATTTCAATTTCATTAGCGCCGCGCAAAAAGTTTTCTGAAAAATTACGGGTAAAAGCACCATAGTTAGAATTGTTAGAAAACTTAACTAAATCATCCCACATTAGGTGGGCAATCGCCAAGATTTCATCGTCTGTTTTTTCAATAATATTCATGCTATAAACACTCCACTCTTTTTGTAGCCCTTTACAGGGTAATAAATTATACTTTTTTATCTATTGTAAGTCTTATTTCAAAACCTACAATAGATAAAAAAGACCAACATAAAATGCTGGTCTTTTTATCAAAATAGAAACTTAATTTCTATTTAGTTTTACTCATCGTTAACCAAATGATAACAAGGTGCTTTTGACATGGTGTACTTACCAGTCTCACGATCACGCTGTGAAACGGTTAATACATGCCAGTTCTCATCATCAAGTTTCATCGCATCGCCGCGGTAGTAATAACCAGGCCAGCGAGTTTCCTTACGGAAGAACGTATGTTGGAAAACACACTCAGAAGTACGATGACGATGTCTAAGTTCCCAAGCACGCATCAATTGGTGAATGTCTTCAGCACCTAATTTCTCTAGGTCTTCTTCCATTACAGCCATTTTTTGCATACCCATGTTTAACAACTTATCGTTAGTCATGTAAGAAACGGTCACACCACCACAATACTCATCCATAATCTTTTGCAAACGCTGTAAACCCGGCATTGGCAAAATGTAACTTGGAGAAACTGTACCAGCAACGATTTCGTTACGGCCAACTCTGTAAGTCTCTAATGGCTGGTAGATTTGCGCTTTACGATCAGCAATTTGCTTATCAGAAACAACAATACCTTCACCTTTACCATCGTCAATATATTGACAAGCAGCTTTCGCAGCTAAACGACCTTCCGTAAATGAGCCTGATGAGAATGCGTGCGGGGTACCGCCAACAGCATCACCCGCGCCAAATAAACCTTCAACTGAAGTCATACGGTTATAACCCCAGAAATACTCTTCAGGAGATAGATCCTCAGGACCAGAACACCATGCGCCACAACCGGTTGCATGTGAACCCATTACGTACGGCTCAGAAGTTGTTAATTCAGGGTTAATGTACTTAGGATCAATGTCTGTTGCAGCCCATAATACCGCTTGACCAACAGTCATACCTAGGAAATTTTCCCAACCAACTTCTTCTAAATGAGGGTCTTGGAAGGCTTCCATAGTAACCATGTGAATTGGACCACGGCCCGCATTAACTTCAGAAATAATGGCTGAAGTACGTAGGCAAGTCGGAATTGGACGTGCAGATACGTGTGACGCACCAACATCAAGGTAACGTTTACCCACCATTTCTTCTAATGCAGGGAACCAGTTAGATTCATACTCATCACCATAAGCGTTTTGAGTGTACGTATGTAAATGTAAGAAGTATGCGCCAACGGGGCCGTAACCATCTTTAAAACGTGCTAATACGATACGGTTTTCCATTTGTGTCATTTGTGCACCAGCTTCAATCAATAAGCCGTAAGCAGAACCAGAAGACCAAGGCGCGTACCAAACGCGTCCTGCACCTTCGCCCACTGAACGCGGCTTAAAGATGTTAGAAGCACCACCAGCACCAACAATCGTTGCTTTAGATTTAAAGACGTGGTAATTACCGGTACGTACATTAAAACCAACACAGCCCGCAACGCGGTTATCTTTAGCATCATCCATTAATAGATGAGTAACCATAATACGGTTATAGACTTTGTCAGCTTGCTTAGTTGCAGCTTCAGCAACGATAGGCTTGTATGACTCACCATGAATCATGATTTGCCACTTACCTTCACGCATATAAGCGCCTTTAGCAAGACCTTGCGCATCCGCTTTACTAGGATCTTTCATTAATGGCAAACCCCATTCTTCAAACTTATGTACGGTAGAGTCAACGTGACGCGCCATATCAAATAATAAGTCTTCACGAACCATACCCATTAAGTCAATACGTGCATAACGTACGTGATCTTCAGGATTGTTTTCACCAAAGCGAGTGCCCATGTAACAGTTAATCGCATATAGGCCTTGAGCAACAGCACCTGAACGGTTGATGTTGGCTTTTTCAGCAATGACGATTTTTTTATTACGGCCCCAGTATCTGGCTTCATAAGCAGCACCTGTGCCGCCTAAACCAGCACCAACAACAAGAACATCAATGTTGTCTTCTACAATTGTTTTATAGGCTTTCATGGTACTGTGCTCCTAATTTTAATGATAGTTTATTAGTTTTCAATGTATGTAGGCCACCATCATCCATGCGGATGTACTTTGGCTCAAACGATAATAACTCAGAGTTACGCATTTCATCACTTGGCTCAGCTTCATCTCTAAAGTCAGGAATCTTAGTTCCCCATGGCTGGGTTGTGATTGGTGATAAGAAGTTCTTAACACGGCCGTCACGGAACTTAACTCTCCAGGCGATCGTGCCTTTTTCTTCATCACGAATCGTACGCACGCTGTGACCCAGCGGTGCAAAGTCTGCGTAACCACGTACGTCAATTGCTTGGTGTGGACATGCTTTAACACATGAATAGCACTCCCAACACATATTAGGTTCAATGTTATAAGCACGACGATATTTTTCGTCAATGTGCATAATGTCAGATGGGCAGATATCTACACAATGTCCACAACCATCACAACGAGTCATATATACAAAAGTTGGCATATTATTTTCCTCTCTCTTAAGTTAATTAATTTTTAGTAGTGCTTAGGCGCTTCGCGCTTAATACCAAGACCCATATTCATTGGCGCATCTTTAAGAAGCTCCATTGAGTGTCTGTTTTGTTGCCATTCGTCATCTCTGGTTTCGTGTGGCAAGTTTTCGTTTGTACCATTCGCCTTAAGGATGCGCTTGTTGTAAGCAGCAGCAGGCTTGAAGAACATGTGCGAGAATTTAGACCAGTAAACGCCGCCAAATAATGATGCTGTTGAAAGAATCACTAAAATGAACCAAGTGCCTAAGCCGCCGCCAGTGATTGACCAACCTAACGCTGTAACTGAGGTTGCCATTAATGACAATGAAAACATGTCTTTTCTAAGCGTGATGCTTGTCCAAGAAACGCCTTCAGCTTGACCGTCAACCTTGAAAGAGAACCAGAACCAAAAGCTACCGATAAACAACATAATTGCGCCAACGTTCCATACAGTTGCCACTATAGCTGTTGAACTTTCACCAAAGATAATGATTGCAGTTGCTGCATTAAAAAGGATAAAGCCATACATGGTTAAGATGTGCACTAAACGACGAACTGGATTAGCAAATTCACCTGCTGTTGCAACATCAGTAACTAAAGTACTTACAAGAATGCCAGCTTTATCGCCAGTGCTCAGTTTGTTTAGTCGGCCTTCTTCTTTGCCTAGCGAGCAAGGTGCATCACCTGCTTCTAACTCTTCTTCTGCTTTTGCTGCGGCATTAAAGAAATACGTGGTGCTGCCTTTATGAATTAAATCAGCGATTGTCATTAGTACTACTAGGGCAATCATCACAATGACATACATTTGCATATCTGCGTACGTATACCCCGCTTCTAGCAATGAAGTGATTGGTGTTGTATCAAAATTGATCATAGTTTCATCCTCCTTAGGTTAAATCAATACTTATTAAGCCAACCTTGCGGTTGACGCTTTACTTCTTAGTCTTTATTTCACTCAAGCGTATGTTGCGCTTAAGTCAAAATCCGACTATTATACTTATTTAAAAGTTCGTTTTCAACCAAAAGCTGCTTATTTTTCAAGAAGCCTTTAATAATGTTTTTTTTATTTAGCCGAATGTCCGCTGAGTTTAACCTCAACTTTATCTTCTTCTTTGATTGTTGCGTAGTAGGCTTGCAACACTTTAGCCACTTCAGGGCGTGAGAATTCTTCTGGAAGATTTTCACCTTCTGAAAGCATTTGACGCACTTTAGTACCTGATAATAAAACCCGATCTTTGGCTTCGTGCGGACAAGTTTTCATCGAAGACATGCCGCCGCATTCGTGACACCAAAAAGTCCAGTCGATTTTAAGCGGCTGAGTAACCAAGGCGTCATCAGCAATTTCATCAAAAATATTATGCGCATCAAACGGGCCATAATAATCGTCAACACCCGCATGATCACGACCCACAATTAGGTGTGAACAGCCGTAGTTTTGTCTGAATAGGGCGTGTAATAACGCCTCGCGCGGACCTGCATAACGCATATCCAATGGATAACCAGATTGCAAAATTGTATTATCAACAAAGTAATTTTCAATTAAAGTTGAGATGGCTTCCGAGCGCACATCAGCAGGAATATCACCGGCTTTAAGTCCGCCTAATACTGAATGAATCATAACGCCGTCACAAATTTCAACCGCAATTTTTGCTAAGTACTCGTGCGAACGATGCATTGGATTGCGGGTTTGGAAGGCTGCGATGGTTTTCCAACCTTTGGCATCAAAATAATCGCGAGTCTGTTTTGGGGTCATGTATAAATCGCCAAACTTTTCCGGGAAGCCGCCATCTGACAATACTTTGATAGGACCTGCAAGGTTGTATTGGCCTTGCGCTTTAACCATAACCACGCCCGGATGCGCTTGTTCAGTGGTTTTGTAAACCGTTTCACACTCATGATCTTTATCAATTGTGTATTTTTCAGTGACTGTCATGGTTGCAAGAATGTCGCCAGATTTTCCACTGACGATTGCTATTTCATCGCCCGCTTTAACCGCTTCGTCATCGGTTGAAAGGGTTACAGGAATTGGCCAAAATAAGCCATTAGCCATGGTCATGTTGTCACAAATACCCTGCCAATCAGCCTTTCCCATAAAGCCGTCTAATGGATTAAAGCCACCAATGCCCAACATAATAATATCGCCCTCTTCTCTAGAAGAGCAGGTTATTTTTGCTAAAGATTCAGCTCGAACTAATTCTGTTGTTAGTGCGTCGCCAGCTAATGCTAAAGCATTAAGTGTCTCGCTACCGTGTGGTGGGACTAATTTTGACATGGTGCAATCCTATTGATATTTAAAGATACAAAATTATACCAATAGCCGCCCTTTTGATGGCATTATTTTTTATAGGTCTTTTGACAACTGCAGATAATTGTCTGAAAACTTTCTGTTAAGCCTGTAGCATAATTACAGCGTTTTTTATCCAGTCAAAAACTTATAGCATGGGTTTTGTCACCCTAACCTAAAGCTAATCGCTAAAGACGTGTTATGCGTCTACGTCAAAGGTTGAATGTAAGGATTAAGGTAGAATTACGCCGTCATACTGGCATTAATGATAAACTTACTTTGAATAATTTTAGTAAAAAAAAAGACATTTAAAGTGACGAATCTTATTAAATGATTGATAGTTAAATTATTATTTATTAGCATTGGCCTCTTTAACAGGATGAAAAGTATATGCCCCACAACAAGCAACAAAATTTAAAAAAAGATAATTTGTTTTCTGCATTTAGCGAATCTGAGCTGGCACAAATAAGTGAGTTTAGCAGTTATCAAGTATTAGCAAAAGGCCAAATTTTATTTGCGCAAGGACAAGCAGCTACGGATTTTTTTCTAAATATTGATGGACAGATAAAGCTGGCATTTTCATCAGTACAAGGAGGTGAAAAAGTCATGAATGTGATTAACAAAGGGCAGAGTTTTGCTGAAGCTATTATGTTTTTAGATAATAAGCGATACCCATTAAGTGCTACCGCATTAATACCTAGCACAGTGTTGCGTATCGACGCACAATGCTATCTTGGTATTTTGAAAAAATCACCTGAAATATGTTTCAAAATTATGGGTAAATTATCCCATCGCCTACATTGGATGATGAGTGAGATAAACAATTTAACCTTGCACGACAGCACCTATCGATTGGTTAATTTTTTACTGAATCATGCACATCAAGACAACAAATCAGCGACTATACGCCTGTCCATATCCAAACAAATTTTAGCCTCTCAGCTTGCTATTCAACCAGAAACCTTGTCACGGATTTTTAAAAAACTGTCAGGAGCAGGCTTGTTAAAAGTTGATAAAAATTACATTCATTTATTGGAAGTGTCCAAATTGCAGCAATTAATCAAATCTTAAAATTTGCCTGCAAAATAAAAAATATCATTTTAATTTCTAAAAAACTTGACTTGCATCAAGGTCTTTCCCTTATAAAATAATTAACATTGACCTCGATTAAATCAAAACGAGGGGGAATATCATGAGTCATTTACTTAAAAAAATAGGTCTAAGTGTTGCATTTACATTGACATTATCAACAGCTGTCATTGCAGAAAGTGCAGAGGGTTATATTGCCAATATTGGCATTCAATCCAATCTAGAAGGTTTAGAGCGTGTTAAACAAATCTTGGTAGCGCCGCCATTTTTGCCAATACATCAACAAAAATATTCTGGCAAGCCAAGAATTATTGAGATGGAAATGATTATCGAAGAAAAAGAAATTGAAGTTGAGCCTGGTGTGTTTGTGCAAGCCATGACTTTTGATGGCACCAATCCAGGTCCAATGATGGTGGTGCATGAAGGCGATTATGTTGAATTAACCTTGAAAAATCCTAAAACTAATTTGTTAGTGCACAATATTGACTTTCACGCAGCAACAGGTGCTCTCGGTGGTGGTGCTTTAACTAAGGTAGCCCCTGGAGAGCAGGTTGTTTTACGATTTAAAGCTGACAAACCAGGCACGTATGTTTACCACTGTGCACCAGGCGGGGTAATGGTTCCTTATCATGTTGTTGCAGGTATGTATGGCGCAATTATGATTTTGCCAAAAGACGGGTTAAAGGATAATAAAGGCGAGTCGGTTACTTATGACAAAGCTTATTATGTAGGCGAGCAAGGTTGGTATATCCCTAAAGACCATGAAGGCAAATACCAGCGCTATCCAAACAGTGTCGCAGCTATGAATGATACTTTAAAGGTCATGCGAAAGCTCACGCCAACACATATTACTTATAATGGCAAAAAAGGTGCCTTAATTGGTAAAGGCGCAATGAAAGCCAAAGTAGGAGAAACCGTCTTATTTATTCATTCGCAAGCCAATGAAGATTCACGAATCCACTTAATTGGTGGCCATGGAGACCTAGTATGGCCAGGTGGCTCATTTAACAATACGCCAACGGTTGATAGAGAGACTTGGAGCGTACTTGGTGGTGAGGCGGTAGCTGCAATGTACACTTTTAAACAGCCTGGTATATATGCTTATGTTAATCATAATTTGATTGAAGCCATTATGCTTGGTGCTGCTGCACACGTATCCGTAGAAGGTGAATGGAATAACGATTTGATGGAGCAAGTTCAGCCGCCAAGTAAAATAAAGAATTAGAGCGCCCAAAAGACCTAGACGCCTTTGTATGCTAATGACTGATTTGGTAAAACTTAAAACTTTATCATGCATTTATTATCATGCAAAGGCGTTTTGCGTTTTAAATTTGTCTATAACGCTTTGTTGTTTCGGGCTTTATACTAGTAATGTATATGCATCGGATAATAGTATCAAAGTTCAACAGCGGCCGGTTATTGAAGAAAGTAAAGATTTAAACAAAGCCATTTCTTCTGTTATGCAGTGGTATATGAACGCGCTTAAGCTGAAAGCGAACAAGCTGTATTACCCTGAGCATATTCAGAATATACAAATACTGGATGCCGAATTGTTAACAGAGTCGAGAGATAATATAGTTTTAAAAATTTGGATAAGTTATTTAAAGAGTGGCAAGACAAAGATTAGGCAAATTAAAGAAAACTTTGTGTTTGATTTCAATAAGAGCAATCATTTTATTAAATTAAACGAGCTATCAAGTAAAGACATTTATAGTAATGTTTCTTTGGAAAAATATGATGCTGATTATTATCAACAACGTAGTTTTGCTTATGCGTGGCTGGCCTTAATGGATGATAGTTCTGATTCAACATTACCAAAAAAAGTTTTTGAAAGCACTCATTATCAATTAGAAATAGGTGATCAAAGGTTTACAGGATCTTTATTAAATACATTAAATAAACGCATATCGTTGATGGGCAATGGTAAACACTTTTTGCGTAGCATTAGTGCTCAGGCAATTGGCAATAATTTGCAATTAACACTGATTAGTAGTTGGCGTGGTATTAGTCCTAGTAATAAGCCAAGCATTGCCAAAATTGAACAAATAATTGAATTAGAAAAAACGCTAAATGGTTATCAGATTTTAAGTATAAAAGAGCAGCACTTGTTGCCTGATATTGCCCCTTGGGAGAAAATGTTATGTTAAGAAAGATGGTTTTTGGCGTGTTTTTTTATACGCTGATGGCAAGCTTATCTTTGGCGAGTAGTAATTTGCCAGTATTAAGTGGCGTAGGTGGTAATTTTAAAGCAGTAGATATGTATGGCAACCCCATGCAGTTAGACGACTATAAAGGCGAGGTTGTCATTTTGGGATTTGGTTATACTAATTGCCCAGATATCTGCCCTTTTACGTTGGGTTATTTGAGTGATTTATACAAAAAATTGCCAAAATATGCGCAAAAAAATACCCAAGTTCTTTTTATTACTATTGATCCAAAATATGACACACCAGCACATCTAAAAGATTTTATCTCTTACTTTAATCAAGACTTTATTGGTATCACCGGTCAAACCAAGGTACAGACCGACTATATTACTAGTTTATTTAAAATAAAGTATAAAGAAATTGGTAGCAATGTGCCCATTGAAGATATTCGTATTGTTGTAAAAAAACAAAACAACAAAATAGGGGATGATAAAGTTCGTTTATATGATCATAGCGTTACTATTTATTTGCTTGATACTGATGGAGAAGTGCGTAATATTAGTTACACAGGCACGCCAAAAGAGGTATTTATTACAGATATTTTGTCATTAGTGCCAAAGTCAGCTATAAAAATAAAAAACCTTAGACTGAGAAAAACAGCAAAAAATACAAGGTCAATCGCCCTATATGGCAGCATAAGTAATATGACCAATAAGCAAGATGTATTATTGAGCTTATCAAGTTCAATAGCAAAGCGCACAGAATTACATGAAATAAAAATTGTAGAGGGTTTTGCTAGAATGGCGCACAAGTCAAATCAAATTTTAAAACCAAACCAAATCCTTACGCTTAAACCAATGTCTTATCATATTATGTTAACGGGATTAAAACAGCCTTTAAGTGATATTAATACCATTGATGTTATATTTAAATTTAAGTATGCAGGAAATATTCTTGTTAAGGTGGACACAGGATATTAGTGCATAAATTTTAATAAATTTATTAAATAATTGACTTATGTCAATGATTAATTCAAACATCTAAGTATTATTATTCTCAATTCGATTAAAAATTCAATAAAAAGGCTTCTATGCAAAATTATTCAACATTTTTTACAGTTAAAAGACTTTGGATAGTACTAATAGTAAGTTTAGTGCTGTCTTTTTCTACCTTGTTATATCTGGGTGGTCAAATTTATCAAAAGGCGCCGCCGATTCCAAGTGCGGTGCAAACTACTGATGGCGTAGTTGTTTATAGCAAGCAAGATATTGAAGATGGGCAAAATATTTGGCAAACTACAGGTGGCATGCAGCAAGGTTCAATTTGGGGGCATGGTAGTTATTTAGCCCCAGATTGGACAGCAGACTGGCTTCACCGTGAAGCGACTGCTTTATTAAAAAACATAAAACTTAGCGCTGTTGAAGATGGTTATCAAATTACGCTAAAAAATACAATGCGTAAAAACACCTATGATGCTTCTACTGGGGTGGTAACAATTGGTCAAAATCGCGCAGATGCTATTGCTCAAACTGAGCAACATTTTGTTGATTTATATACCTCTAGCAGTCAAAAATATAAACAACTTAGAAAAGATTATGCTTTCCCTATTAAGATAGTTTTAAACAAAGAAAAAGCCAGAAAACTCAGCGCTTTCTTCTTTTGGTCCTCCTGGGCAGCTTCAACTAACCGGCCAAATGATGATATTACTTACACCAGTAATTGGCCACATGAGCCATTAGTGGGCAATACACCAACCGCATCAGTATTATTATGGAGTATTATTTCGGTTATTTTATTGTTAGCTGGCATTGGCGGTATTGTTTGGTATTACGCTTCACAATTTGACAAATGGCGCCAAGAATCAGAGCCGGAAAAAGGCATTGCAAAAGCCGATTTTATTGAAAATACAAAAGTAACGCCATCAATGAAAGCCACCGCTAAATACTTTTGGGTGGTTGCCGCACTTTTCTTGATGCAAGTATTATTGGGCATTATTACCGCACATTATGCGGTAGAAGGTCAAGGTCTGTATGGATTGCCATTGATGGAATACTTACCGTATTCTGTTACCAGGACTTGGCATACGCAGTTAGCCGTATTTTGGATTGCAACTGCATGGCTAGCAACAGGGCTTTATGTGGCACCATTAATTTCAGGACATGAGCCTAAATTCCAGCGTTTTGGTGTGAACTTTTTATTCTTTAGTTTATTACTTATTGTGGTGGGTTCGTTTGCTGGACAATGGCTAGCGATCAATGGCTTTATCGAAGATCTGTCGCTAAATTTTTGGTTTGGACATCAAGGATATGAATATGTAGATTTAGGGCGTTTTTGGCAAATTTATTTATTTATCGGCTTACTATTATGGGTTGGTTTACTACTAAGAGCACTGCTACCAGCGTTTAAAGACAAAAATCTTAAATCGTTATTATTTGTTGTTGTATTAGCAACGGTATCAATTGGTCTGCTGTATGCTGCAGGTTTTATGTGGGGCAAAAATACCAATCTTAGTATTGTAGAATATTGGCGCTGGTGGGTTGTTCATCTTTGGGTAGAAGGCGTATTTGAGGTTTTTGCCACGGCCATCATCTCGGTGTTGTTTGTGCGTATGGGTTTATTACGCGCATCTGTAGCGACAACCATGGTGATATTTACCACCATTATCTTTTTAGGTGGCGGCGTATTGGGTACGCTACATCACTTGTATTGGAGTGGCACGCCAATTTCAATCATGGCGGTAGGTGCAACTTTCTCAGCGCTCGAAGTAGTACCATTGGTAGTGATTGGTTTTGAGGCTTATAATCATAAAAAACTAGAGCATCAGGCTGATTGGCAGACCAACTACCATTGGCCATTTATGTTTTTTAGTGCAGTATTGTTCTGGAATTTGGTGGGTGCTGGCTTGTTTGGTTTTTTAATCAATCCGCCCATTGCTCTTTATTATATGCAAGGTTTGAATATTACCGCCAATCACGGACATGCCGCACTATTTGGGGTTTATGGGATGCTTGGAATAGGTTTAATGTTATATTCTATGCGCGGCTTAACTGACATCAAAAAATGGAACAATAAATTACTTAAGATCACTTTCTGGTCGCTTAATATCGGTTTAGCAATGATGACATTTTTGTCTTTATTGCCGCAAGGGTTATGGCAAACCTATCAAAGTATGTCAGAAAGTTATGTCTCTGCACGTTCTGTTGAGTTTATGCAAAGTGATATTATGCATGCGTTGGTATGGGCTAGGGTGCCAGGTGATATGGTTTTTGCTGTCGGTGTTTTTGCCTTTACATGGTTTGTATTTAAAGCGTTTATTGCTAAAAAATAATTAAACTTTCATGCTTTATTTGAATGCCAAAATTTTATTACTTTTAAAAATTGGCGTCTCTTATATTGTTATTTATTGAGCTTGATATTATAGTTTAATTTTAAAGCGCACTCTTTGCTTGCCGTCTTTTGATTTTTTAACAACCACCTTGTCATTTTTAATATCATAATCTAAAGTAGCGCCACTAAAAGAATCAGTTCCTTGAACTAAGAGCGCATTGCCCTTCAAATACAGCATTTGTGTTTTTATTAAATAAGTAATATTTTGCGCAGTTGCCTCAATAAAACTCGATTGGTTTGATTTAATTTGCTGGTAACGTGCACGATTTTTTTCATCCCCTTGGGCGACTATTTTGCTTACCTCTGTTTGCTTATTAAAGATTTTTATTGTTTCAGCGCTCAAGCTTAGTAAACCTTGGCTCACACTGGCATTGTCTTTTAGATGCAGCTCTTCTACTTTAATTAGATACGTGATGTTGTCCGCGTCTGCCTCGATAGGAATTTGCTGTCCTGGCCTTGTTTGCTGGTAATGTGCACGATTTTTTTCATCCCCCTCGGCAATGATTTTAGTAGCGCTATTCTGATCATTAAAAATTTGTATTTTTTCAGCGCTTAAAGCTAGCAAACCCTGAGTGACGCTTGCGCTGCCTGTATAAATACTATAGCCTTTTTTTTCATCAACAGCTACCGCTTGCGCCTTAACATGAATCGGCTGCGCCTTATCAATCGGCAGTGCGCCAACAAAGTTAGGCAGTAAAAAAATCAGCAAAAATAATGACCTATTCATAACGCCCCACAACGCCGCCGCTCAGTTTAATTTTTTGCGCAACTGCATCGTAATACATAACTTTTGCGCGAATATCAGCAGCCTGCGACTGGTAATGAATATGCTCATTAGTTTTGTACAGTTCGCGCCCGTTAGACTGATCAACGGTTAAATTGTTGGTTTTAATAATTGAACCTGAATCTTGCAAAATTTTAACATCGCCGAATAATTGGGTAATTTGTTTTTGCATATCCATATCCATCCCCTGCGCATAAATTTTATTAGCCGTTGATAGATATGTGGTGTTATTATCTGAATGATAATGTTTTTGATTGTTCGACTGATCAATGGTCAAATCGTTGGTGAGCATTTGCTGGCCACTGTCTTGATTTATACGCACATCACCGGTTAGTTTCATCTTATTGTCTTTGGTTTTCATAAGCATGCCTTGGGAGACGACTTTAGCATTTTCACCCAGATAAGTGACTTTTTTATGACTGGTTAAATCATCAGTATTTGTATCAATCAGCAACTCTTCAGTATTCATTTTATGCTTAATGCCATTTATTGAAGATACATCTACTTGCCCTTTGAAGCTCACTTTGCCATTATCTAAATAATGAGCACGCTTGGCGCTAAGCGTATAGTTGGACGCACCTTTTTGATCATAAGTTGTGACTTTTGGGTTGATTAATAAAGCCGGAGAATCTTTAAAATTATAGTAGCGGTCCGCTTCAACAAGGTGTGATAAAGTTTGATTAGCGTCAAACTCTTGCAAAACAAAATAATCAATTTTTTCTAGATATGACCGCTCTTGAGAAGGCGCTTCATGCTCGGTTAAGGTTTGATTTTTTGTTAAACTTGCTGGCTCAGATGAGTACAAAGATCCTTTCATCAAAAACCACATAGCAACAATAATCACTATAATGAAAACTGTAATTAATAAATTATGTCTTAATTGAAAATTCATGATGTCACATACAGTTGAAAAAATTCGGGGTATTTACGCTATCACAGCGGACAGCGCGATTAACCTTGAACAAATTGAAAAAATAATCATCCAGCATAAAGTTAGTATTTTGCAATATCGACACAAAACTACTGATAATGCCCTAAAACTCATTGAAGCCACTAAATTGCGCCAATTGTGCTTACAATATCATACTTTATTTATCATCAACGATGATATTAACCTGGCGCAAAAAGTTAATGCAGATGGCGTGCATTTGGGCAAAACCGATGATTCTATACAAGCAGCAAGACAGTTATTAGGCGCTCATGCAATCATTGGCGTTTCTTGTTATAACGATATCAAACTTGCCCAACAAGCACAGACGCAGGGTGCAAATTACGTAGCCTTCGGCGCACTATTTGTTTCAACCACTAAATCTGATGCGCCGCATTGCTCGCTGGATATCATTACCCAAGCAAGACAACAACTCACCCTGCCAATTGTTGGCATTGGCGGTATTGATTTTAACAATCAACAGCAAGCGTTTGCTGCAGGTTGTGATGCAGTAGCAATGATTAACAGTTTGTTTGAATCTTAAAATATTTTTACCTGAGCAGGCCTTGCGCCCCTCAAGGGAGCATTAAAAAGAACCTGCTCAGGTAAATTGATTAATCGATTTTAATAATTTTTTGAACGCTAGGACAATACAAAGCGCACTGAATCTTGTTGGCATAAGTTTCTGCTAAGATTTGTTTGTAAAACAATAGCTGTTTGCGGTGTTTGAGCGCCTGTCGCTGTGAAAACTGCTTAACCGATTCATTGCCTAATTGGCTGGCGGTTTTAAAATCAACAATCCATAAAATATCATCGTCAATAAATAATCTGTCAATAATAAAGCTACGTCCCTCAAAGATAAATTCAGCCTCAACTTGGGTTGATGATCGAGGTTTAAACAGCCATTCAAAATTCGTATCTTGCTTAGTATTGGCTAATAATTCAAGAACATAACCGGCTGCTGGCTTGATGTTTTCCAAAGAAAATCCAAGTTCAATTAGGCGCGTTTTAACCTGATTAACAGTCAGATTAAACGCGCCAAATTCTAAACACTGATGTATAAACGTGCCTAATAAACTCTTAAAACCAACATCAATACTCTTGTTAAATTCAATATTTTCATGCGCATCATCTGCCACTATTGGTGCGTCAAACATGGTTTGATAGCGCTCTAATTTTTCAATATTGTCAATGATTTTGGCTTCATTTATCATTGCTGCAGCCTTTTCAAACTGAGCTTGCAATAAAGGCTCAAGCAATTTTAAAAAAGTATTGTTGCTGGCTTTATTATTGGCATTTAGCGTGGCCAATAAATGGATGCTCGATTTGGCGCGAGTCATGGCAACATATAGCAGCCGCATACTTTCAAAATGACCTTGACGAGATTCTACATACTGCAAATAACGATAAGTATTGCTCGGGTTTTGCTGCTGATACGATTTTATTGGCGCTAATAATAACGATTGATTAGTAAATTCTTGCAGCTGAATAATGGCAGACTTGTTGGTGCCTGAACCTCTGCCCAATCCGGGAATAATGACCACGTCAAATTCTAAACCTTTGGCCTCATGTATGGTCATCAACTTAACGTTGCTACTAATGCTTGGCGTATAAAGCTCTTCAAGTTGCTGATTAATGGTTTTAACATTAAGCTGGCCAAGCGCCTCGCACTCATGCACAACGGCTAAAAACTGGCGTTTAATCATGCGCTGCTGTTCTGTCAAAAAGTGCTGCGGACAGAGACTTTCTAAAGCAAACTCAAGCGTTTGTACGGCGCTAAATCTTGATCGATTGTTAATCGTTACTAGCAAAATTTGATACAAAGACTGCGCTCTTTTGGCCCCATCTAGCGAAAGTGTTGCCAATACCTCTGGCATGTTTAACAAATCAAATATCACCTTATCTTGATGCTCGGACAATTTAAGAATATCAGCCAGCAGCAGCCCGCACCAAGGCGCGCGAAGGATAGCGAGCCAAGCGATTTTATCGCCTAAATCTAACAGGCTTCGAGTTAAGCTAATAAGGTCTCTGGTAAATATTTCATTTTTTAATGGCGCGGTTTTTAATGCTTCAAAAGGCACGCCTGCGGCTTTTAATGCGGGCACGATTTCACTCAGGTGCGAACGGCCTCTAACCAATATTGCCACTTCTTTATCTAAGTTTTGCAACACAATATCCAGCACTTGTTGCGCCTCTTGAGCGTAGCATTTTTGTGCAAATGGATAAAATTTAACACCGCCTTGCTGACTATCTGGCAAATTAGCGGTTGACGCAGAATAACCAATCGCGCCGATTTTTGCATTTTCCTGCTGCGGAAAAATTTTAGAAAAATACTGATTGTTGCTCTCAACCACAACTTTTTCAGATCTAAAGTTTGTAGATAATTGCAAAAATTCAGGTTTAAGGTCGGCAATTCCAAATGCTTTTACTTGCAAAAACAAGCCCACTTGAGATTGCCTAAATAAATAAATTGATTGCATTGGATCGCCCACCAAAAACAAAGTTTTGGCGTCTGTCTGTTGCCAATCGGCAACCAGCTTTTCGATCAGTGCAAACTGCGTGGCTGAGGTATCTTGAAATTCATCAATGAGTAAATGTTGTATTTTGTAATCCAAAAATAAAGCAATATCACTATCTTGTTGATTGGTTAGCGCCTGATCTGCGTCTAGTGCTACTTGGATAAAGTCGGCTGATTGCTGCTCATCAAATAATATATTTAACTGTGCAACGGCAATTTTTAGCACTTGAGCAATGTTACTCAGCGCTTGTATTTGATCTACGCCAAACTCTACATCTGGCAAATTAAGCGTTTCAAACAACAAATTTTTAAACTCATCCTTATCTTTTAAATAATTTAAAAATTTAATAAATTCATCTTTTTGTGCTTTTACTTCAGTTGGAAAGCCATTATTTTTGTTAACACTTTCACGCCACTTATTGTTCTTTTTACTTTTGCCATCAAGTAGTATGTCTGCTATATTTTTCCATGCCTCTAAATGTTCAGCATCAGAATTTGGCAGGGTTTGTATCTGTGAAAATCTAGCCTCGGTATTATATTTTAATAAGTCAAAAAAAGCACTATCAAGATGGTTCTTTGCTTCTTTTTTTAATAAACCTAAATGTTGAATGATGACATTCTCAGCACTTTGTTTTAGATTGTCAATATTAAGCGCGCCCTGTTGATACAGTTTATTTAGCCATTGATCTCGCTTTTTAAGCATAAAGATAATCAACTGATAAAAACGCTCAACCTTGTTATCCAAATACAACAAAGTATCGCACACACATTGGCCAAATTCATCAGAATCTATGCTTAATAAAGTTTGCTTAGCCGCTTGCGCGTAGATATTATCTTGTTGCCAAGTTTGGGTAAGAATTTTATTATTAACCCAAGTATCGGGGCGCGGATAACGACTGGTAATTAAATTTGATAAACCATCAATGGTAGAAATTTTGAGGCGCTGAGGCATGTCTAGCAAATGCCAATCAAGTGCGTTAGATTTGGCTAGCACGCCGAGCGCTAAATCATAAGTAACTTGCTTATGCGCCTGACTCGGTCTGTCATTTTGGGTCGATTTTAAAGCGTCAATGACCCGCGCTTTAAGCTCGCTCACCGCTTTTTTGCTAAACGTCATCGCCAGCACGCTTTCAGGCGCATCACTAATCGATAATAGCTTTAAATAACGCTGAGTTAATAACTCAGTTTTGCCCGAACCAGCGGGCGCTTGGATTAAAAAACTGCGCGAAGTGTCTAGTGCTTGGTGTCGTTGTGCTTGGTCGCCCATATTCAAAATACAGCGCTTAATTTACATTTTATCTGGCGCACTAACGCCTAAAACGCCCAAGCCATTTGCCAAAACCTGTTTGAC
Organism: Gammaproteobacteria bacterium; assembly: GCA_965222625.1. Classification (GTDB taxonomy): domain Bacteria; phylum Pseudomonadota; class Gammaproteobacteria; order PS1; family Pseudothioglobaceae; genus Thioglobus_A. Next base: position 1,150,047 of record OZ244962.1, read on the forward strand.
AGATTTCACCAGCAAAAGCCGAGTGCAACGCAATACGTCATCTTTAACCAGAAACTCGCTATTGTTGTAATAGCTATGAAAATCATGCGCCAAGTCGCGCAAATAGTAGGCCAAAACATGCGGCTCGTAATTAAGTGCAGAGGACTGCAAAACATCTTTGTAGCGATTTAGTTGTTTGACTAAAACCGCTTCTGCATCACTGGTTAAAAGCGCTAAATCAGCCTCAACTACAGCCATATCTTGCGCCTGTTTAAGCACCGAACAAATGCGCGCATGGGCATATTGAATATAAAACACCGGGTTTTCATTGGTTTTAGAGGTGGCTAAATCTAAATCAAAATCCATGTGTTGTTCTGATTTTCGCAATATATAGAAAAAACGCGCCGCATCATTACCCACTTCTTTGCGTAATTCTTGCAAGGTGACAAACGAGCCGCTGCGAGTTGACATCGCCATTTTTTTGCCGCCTCGATACAAATTAGCAAACTGTACTAGTAAAATTTCTAGTTTGTCTGGATTATGCCCTAAGGCGCTAATTGACGCCTTAACCCTAGCAATATAACCATGGTGGTCCGAGCCCCAAATGTTGATAATTTTGTCATAACCGCGCTCAAACTTTTCTAAATGATAAGCAATATCCGAGGCAAAATAAGTGTGCATGCCGTTATCACGCACCACCACGCGATCTAAATCATCGCCAAAGTCAGTGGTTTTAAACCATAAGGCGCCGTCTTTTTCATAAATATGCCCAGACGCTTGCAGGGTCTTAACGGTTTTTTCAGACAGGCCAGAATCCACCAAAGATTGCTCTGAAAACCACTGCTGATAATCAATGCCAAACTGCGATAAATCAGCCTTAATGCCGCTCAAAATACGATCAATCGCCAGCTTGAAAATCTTTTGATAATCCGCTCCTAATGCTTGTTTGCAATTAGCAATTAATGCATCAATGTGTTTTTCTTTATCGCCGCCATCTTTTTCGTCCTTGCAAACGCCTTTGGCAATATCGTGTTTTTCTACCTCAGTAATCTGCTGGGCAATGTCAATAATATAATCGCCTTTGTAACCATTATCAGGAAATACTTCCACCTCGCAAAAACGCAAATAAACCGAGGTAGCCAAAATATCCATTTGCCTGCCAGCATCGTTCACGTAATACTCACAATCCACCGTAAAACCAACCGCGCGCAACAAGTTAGCTACGGTTGCGCCGTACGCTGCTCCGCGGCCATGCCCCACATGCAGCGGGCCAGTTGGATTGGCAGATACAAATTCAAGCAAAACCCGTTGCCCGTTGCCAATCTCAGATAAGCCAAACTTATCGGCGCTATTAAGAATATCTGCAAGCACTTGATTATTTGAACCTGACGACATAAAAAAGTTGATAAAGCCTGGGCCGGCGATTTCAATGTTATCAATCTCATTAGCGTTGCTTAATTTTTCGACAATTTTTTGTGCCAATTCTCGAGGTGAGCATTTGGCCTGCTTAGAAAGTACCATGGCAATATTCGAGGCAAAATCTCCTTGGGTTTTATCCTTAGAATGGTCAATACGGATATTTTCAGGTACGCTCTCAAGCACACCATCACTCACTAATGCGCTCAATGCTTGGGTTAATAATTGTTGTAATTGCTGTTTCATATCAAACCTATGTCTTAATTTAATGTGCCTGCTGCCAAGAATCGCCAACACCAACATCAACTTTTAAGGGGATGTTTAACGGGTAAACATTTTCCATTAAGTTTTTTATTTTATCGGAAAATTCATCTGCCCTTGAAGCACTCACCTCAAATACCAGCTCGTCATGCACTTGCATAATCATCTTAATATCAGCGTTATTTTTGCCAATCCACTTGTCCACATCAAGCATTGCTAATTTAATAATATCAGCACTTGAACCTTGCATGGGTGCATTAATCGCGGTTCTTAGTGCGTGTTGCTCAAGCATTTTGTTTTTGGCATTTATCTGCGGCAAATAAAGCCTTCTACCCATGACTGTTTGCACATAACCTTGGGCTTTAGCAGATTCTTTGGTCTCTTTTATGTAAGTTTCCACGCCGGTGTAATTGGCAAAATAGCCGTCAATATATTGCTTGGCCTCGCTGCGTGATACGTCAATTTGTTTGGCCAATCCAAAAGCGCTCATGCCGTAAATCAGGCCAAAATTAATCGCCTTTGCACGGCGCCTTTGTTCTTTGGTTACTTCGTCAGCAGTTACGCCAAATATGCTGGCCGCTGTTGCGCTATGAACATCTTGATCGTCTTTAAAGGCTTGCAATAAATTAACATCTTGCGAAATATGCGCCATAATTCTAAGCTCAATTTGGGAATAATCCGCTGCAATAATCACCTTGCCTGCACCGGCAATAAAAGCGCCGCGAATACGCGCGCCTTGCTCAGATCGAATCGGAATGTTTTGTAGATTTGGATTGGATGATGACAAACGCCCTGTTGCTGTTACTGCCTGATGATAAGAAGTATGCAGGCGCGCCGTTTTAAAATCAATTTGTTTGGGTAAAGCCTCTAGGTAAGTCGAGTTAAGTTTGGTAAGCGTGCGATAAGATAAAATCAAATCAACCAAGGGATGGTCTAATAACTTTAGCGCTTCTTCGTTGGTAGATGGCGCGCCTTTTGGGGTTTTCTTTTTTGGCTCTAGTCCCAGGCCTTCTGCTGAAAACAAAATTTGTTGAATTTGTTTGGGCGATTCTAAGTTAAATGTCTCGCCAACCAATTCAAACGCCTGGGCTTGAATGGCGTCCATTTGCGCTTTAACATCTATCTGCTGAACACCTAGCGCCTGAGCATCGAGCTTAACGCCGTTGCGCTCCATATGCATTAATACCTTAACCATTGGCAGCTCAACACGCTGATAAAGTTTGACCAGTTTAGGGTATTGCGCGATTTGCTCATTAAGCGTTTTGTTTAATAAATCAGTCACAATTACATCTTCGCAAGCATACGGACTGGCCACTTCTAACGCAACCTGATTAAACGTAATTTGTTTTTTACCTTTGCCAGCTACATCAGAAAATGAAATGGTTTGATGATTCAGATAATGCATCGATAAATCATCCATATTGTGGCGCGTGGCAACTGAATTGAGCACGTAAGATTTCACCATAGTGTCATCGGTTATGCCGTTTAATTCAACCTGATAATTGGCTAAAATATGGCCGTCATATTTAAGATTTTGACCTATTTTCCCAATCTGTGCATCTTCTAAAATAGGTTTAAGTGCTTTTATGACTTGATCAAAATCAAGCTGTTTTGGCGCATCTAAATAATCGTGCGCAACCGGCACATAAAAGCTGTCTTTATCAACTAAAAATACCCAGCCAACAATCTGCGCATTCATATAATCAAGTGAATTAGTTTCTAAGTCAAACACAAAACTTGTACAGTTTTTTAACCTTTCGAGCATTTTTAAAAAATCGGCCCCATCTAAAACGCTGGTTTGAGTGTAATCTTCGGTTAGGTTTTGCGCAGCAGGCGGCGTAGGATCTGGATTTTCAGTTTGCTCAATGGCGCTATTATTAGCCAATTGAGGCTCGCTGGTAATGCCCAATTGCCGATGCCACATAGAAAAACCGTATTGTTGATACAAATTGGCCAGCTTACTATTGTCTTGGCCTGGCTCATTGTCTAAAATATTACAAGGCAAATCAACATCAAACTTCAGGCTAACCAGCCTGTGTGATAAATCTAGCAGGTCAAAATTATCGCGCAGTTTTTCGCCAACTTTACCTTTAATTTCATGTGCATTATTTTTAATGCCGTCAATATCTTGATACTGCTCTAACCATTTAACCGCTGTTTTTGGACCGACGCTAGGCACGCCTGGAATGTTGTCCGCACTATCGCCTGTTAGCGCTAACAGTTCTAAAATTTTTCCAGGTGCAACGCCCATTTTCTCAACAACTTGCTGGCGATCATAAACCTTGCCCTTCATGTCAAGCTGGGAAATATTATCACTCACCAGCTGCATTAAATCTTTATCACCACTGGCAATCATGGTTTTGATGTTATTTTGCTCTGCGCACCGGCTTAAAGTAGCAATCACGTCGTCCGCCTCTACGCCGTCCGCACAGATAAAATGAAACCCCATGGCTTGAACGATTTCATACAAAGGCTTAATTTGAATAATTAAATCTTCATCTGCAGGTTTTCTATGCGCCTTATATTCAGGATAAATCTGATGACGAAAATTCTTGCCTTTGGCATCAAAAATTGCAATTAGCTTTGCCTGAGGATATTGGTTTTGCAAACGCTTAATCGCATTAATCACCCCAAATATAGCGCCCGTTGGAAAGCCTTCTTGATTGCTCAAATTTTGTTTTAAGGTGGAAAAATAGGCTCGAAACAAAAATGCCGAGCCGTCTAATAAGATTAACTTGTGTGACATGCGCATGATTTTACCAATTTTTAGCGGTCACTTAAGTTGTAAAATAACATTACTTTACCAATCACCAGCCCTATGCCTGAAACACTCATTCATGTTGACCAAATTAGTTTAAACCACCACGGTAAATCGGTTCTTGACAAAGTTAGTTTCGAGCTCAAAGCTGGCGAATTCATCACTCTAATCGGCCCAAATGGTGCAGGTAAAAGCTCACTGATTAAAGTCTTATTGGGCCTGATTAAGCCTGATTCAGGTCAGGTGACGAAATCTGGCAAAATACGCCTGGGCTATACGCCGCAAAAATTTACCGTTAACGAATTTATTCCAATATCCGTCTTAGATTTTTTAAAGCTCAATCAACCGGTTGAAGAGGCTTTTTTACATAAAACTGCCAAACTAACCAGCATCGAATCTATCTTAAGCAGTCAGCTAAAAAACCTATCTGGCGGTGAAATCCAACGTGTATTGCTTGCTCGGGCGCTCTTGGCAAAACCTAATGTGCTGATTTTAGATGAGCCTGCTCAAAACCTGGATGTTAATGGTCAGATGCATTTGTATAAACTGATTCAGGGTATTCATCAAACCCAAGGCTGCGCCGTGCTTATGGTTTCACATGATTTGCATCGGGTGATGAAAGAATCCACCCAAGTGCTGTGCTTGTATCATCATATTTGCTGCATGGGACAGCCTGAATCTATTTTAAAGAACTCTCAGTTTAATGATTTATTTGCCGATCAAATGGACGAATTAATGGCAACTTACCAGCATCATCATAATCATTGCCATGAAGATTAATTCAAGCCAACTTTTTTATAATAAAGGCAAAACCTTGCGAGCCTATACCAAAACATTTACCTTACTCAGACTCTAGTAATTTCAGTACGTTAGCGCAAGGAATTGCTTTGCAGATTTATTTGCCGATCAAATGGACGAATTAATGGCAACTTACCAGCATCATCATAATCATTGCCATGAAGACTGACTAACGCTACTGCGCAAACATTCTTGCAGAGTTTTGCTGTCGAAAATCACCTTTAGACACTTCAACCAACAAATCCCAGCGACCTTTAAGTGGCAATTCAACCTCTAGTTGATAAGCGCCATCATTGGTTCTATTCATCGGCAATGAGAAATCATGCTTCATTTCTAGCGGGCGGTAAAAATAAGCAGTTGCATCAGCTTTATTGAGACGCTTTTCTTGTTTAGTACTAACTGCGACGTAAGTTTGCATAATCCCATGGGTGACAACTTCTGGAATTTTTAACTCAAGCTTCCAGCCTTGCTCTTGTAGTTTTTGGCGCTTTTCTAGGGTGGCGCCATAGCGCTCTCCAGTTTCATAAGCATCCGCAACAACCATACCTGGATGTGTTTCTAGCGCCGTCATAATGCGCCAAATGGTAGAACCGACTAGTACCAGAAATAACGCCAACATTAGCATCATGATTGGGGATTTTTGTATACTCATTACATGCTGCTCGGGGTAAAGAATGTAGAGTCGTATGTTAATGTAGATTCATCACCTTTAACCACAAAAGTGACCCCATGATCGCCATCTATATTTTCTTCATAAGCAGAAAGATAAATAAAGACCGATTTAACATTTCCCGATGGAATTGTAACTGGGGTTAGCTTTTCATTTGATTTAAGTGCTTTAATTTGGCTGTTAAAACTAATTTCAACCCGCATATCTTTATCCGTTTTATTCATCACTTTAAGCTCATACTTATTGCGAATAGAGCCGTTCGAAAGCTGTACAAATAGTGGCTGCCTATCATGCAGCACCTTCAGATCCATCGATGCAAGCGTAGTCATGCCATAAGCCAAAATAGAGACAGCAATAAGCAAAATAGCACTATAAACAATAACTCTTGGACGTTTGTATAAGGTTTTGGGTGTTTGTTTAAATTCTAGCTCAGCCAAAGAAGTGTAGCGAATCAGGCCTTTTGGTTTGCCTACTTTTTCCATCACAGAATCACACGCATCAATACACAATCCGCAAGTAATGCAGCCATATTCTTGACCCTTGCGAATATCAACGCCCGTTGGACAAACTGCAACACATTGGTTGCAATCAATACAGTCGCCATTGCCTTGTTCAAACTCGCCGCGTTTTAGCTTGCCGCGCGTCTCGCCGCGATAATAATCATACGTTGGCAGGATGCTTTGATCGTCAACCATGGCGCCTTGAATACGTGCATAAGGACACACCCATAGGCAGGTTTGTTCACGCATAAATCCTGCAAATACATACGCACCTAGCGCAATGCCTGCAGTAATGACTAAAGTTGCTAAGGTGATTTCACCATTAAAATAATCAGCCCAAGTAACGCCAAAATATAACATCCAAGTAATGCCTGAAAAAATCGCAATGGCTATCCAGATACTATGTTTAAAAAATTTAAGCTTAAATTTGTTAAAGCTCATAGGGGCTTTATCTAGCTTGCGCCGTTTGATTGGCGCGCCTTCAATTTTTCCTTCAACCCAAGTAAAAATATCAGTCCAAATTGTCTGAAAACAAAGGTAGCCACAAAATACTCGGCCCAAAACTGTGGTCATAGCTGCTAATAAAATAGCCAAAAATAACAACACCATAGTTAACATCCAAATGTCTTGCGGAAAAATCGTAATATCAAACAAATGATATTGTCTATTTTCCGTATCAAACATAATCGCTTGCTGCTCATTCCAAGTGATATACGGGCCGACAAAAAATGGCGTCCAAAAAAGGGTTGCTATCCATTTAAAGTTTCTAAATATTCCGCCCATGCGCTTAGCATGAACGGTTTCATCGCCTAGATTTTGAACCCATTGCTCACCTTCTTCGTACAAATTATCAAGCTGTATTTTTTTATCAATCATTTTTTCTCTCTTCACATTGAATTTAGAAAAATATGGCACTTAAAGTGATTTTGGCTAATAAAAAATCAGCTTAAAGTACGCGTTATTATTGTCTGGGTATATCATACTGAAATACCCAAACGATTACAACCAATGTGCCGAGTTAATAAAAACGCAGTTCTGATATAATGTCTGTTTTTTGATTAAATACTAACATGAAAGATATTATTGAAGCTGCTTTTGAAGACAGAGCAAATATTAACCCTCAAACCGTAACCACTGAAGTAAAACAAGCCGTTGATGAGGCGATTCGCCTATTGGATTCTGGCGAGGTGCGCGTCGCGCAGCAACGAGCAATTGGCGATTGGACGGTGAATGAATGGCTTAAAAAAGCAGTTTTATTATCGTTTAGAATTAAAGATAATGCGCCTATGCAAGGCGGCTTCACCCAATACTACGATAAGGTTGATTCAAAATTTGCCCATATGTCAGCCGCTGAATTTCAAGCAGCTGGCGTTCGCGTTGTGCCGCCAGCAAGTGCGCGGCGCGGATCCTACATTGCAAAAGATACGGTCTTAATGCCTTCATATGTTAATATCGGCGCTTACGTTGATTCTGGCACGATGGTTGATACTTGGGCCACGGTTGGCTCATGTGCCCAAATTGGCAAAAACGTACATTTATCTGGCGGCGTTGGCATTGGCGGGGTATTGGAGCCCTTACAAGCAAACCCAACCATTATTGAAGATAACTGTTTTATTGGCGCTCGCTCTGAGGTGGTCGAAGGCGTTATTGTTGAGCAAGGTGCAGTGATTTCAATGGGCGTTTATATTGGACAATCAACCAAAATTTTTAACCGTGAAACGGGCGAAATTACTTACGGACGCATTCCTGCAGGCTCGGTGGTTGTTTCTGGCAACCTGCCTTCAAAAGACGGCAGTTACTCACTCTACTGCGCAGTTATTGTTAAACAAGTGGATGCTAAAACTCGCTCTAAAGTGGGTATTAACGAGTTGCTTAGAGGTATTTAGATCCTGCTCTAAAACGCTAAAAACCGCCGATAGGCGGTTTTTTTTGGTCGCCAGTCAAAAAAACTGCGCTATTAAATAACAGATAACGCAATGCCAATAAAGATTGCCATACCAATATAATTATTATGCAAAAAAGCTTTAAAACAGGCTGTTTTTTCACGATTTTTGATTAGCAATTGATGATAAATCATTAAAAAAGCACTGACAGCTAGAGAAATATCATAAAAAACGTTTAGATTAAAAATTTCAGAGATTTTAATCAGAATAAAAATTAGCAAAATTTGCAACAATCCAATTATTAATTTATCATATTTATTAAATAAGATAGCCGTTGACTTGACCCCGATTTTTAAATCCTCCTCTCGATCTGCCATAGCGTACATAGTGTCATAAATCACTGTCCAAACAAGCGTGGCGGCAAAAATCCACCAAGCAGAGTCAGGCACAAAATTATGCGTAGCAGCAAAAGCCATCGGTACGCTCATGGCAAAAGCGGCGCCCAGTACCAGCTGCGGCAAGTTAGTCCAGCGCTTGGTAAAAGGATAAAGCGTTGCCAGAAAAGCGGCAATAAATGCCAGCCCTATCGTTAGCGCATTGGTTAAAAATACCAACATAAAGGCGATTATTATCAAGCTAAAAAATAATTTTAAAGCTTTGGAGGCGGATATTTCTCCTGAAGTGATGGGGCGCTGCGCGGTGCGATTAACCAGTTTATCGATGCGTCTGTCTGCGTAATCATTAATCACGCAGCCCGCTGAGCGCATCAAAATAACGCCTAATATAAAAATAATCAACAGCCTCGGTTCAGGCCAGCCATCTGCTGCCAAAAACAATGCCCACAACATGGGCCATAAAAGCAAGTAAATACCCACTGGTTTATCAAAACGCACCAGTCTAAAATAGGCGTTCACGGGTTCATAATTGAGCTAAAAATTGCTCAAGTTCTGCTGATAAAGGCGCTTTGACCTTTTGAATTTCATCGGTTAATGGATTGGTAAAAGTCAGCTGATGTGCGTGCAAAAACAAGCGTTTAAGACCTTTAAATTTAACCTGTCGATCAAATTCTTTATCGCCGTACTTATCATCACCAGCAATCGCATGATTAGCATGTTTTGCGTGCGCGCGTATTTGGTGCGTGCGCCCTGTTTCAATGGTTACCTCGACTAACGAAGCTTCAAAATTATCACTTTTGTAATTTTTTAATGGCTGAAAATGACTAACAGAATGCTTGCCTTTGGCGTCAACTACCGCATAGCGTGAATTTTGGTGAAGCGGTGCATCAATGGTATGGCGCTTTTTTGACCACACACCTTTAACCAAAGCCGTATAGCGTTTTTCCATTTCATGTTGATGCAACTGCTCGTGCAGATTTTTCAAAACGCTGCGTTTTTTGGCAATGAGTAATACGCCAGAAGTGGCCCGGTCAAGACGATGAACCAATTCAATGGGATGCTGATAAACGGATCTTAAGGCCTCAATAACGCCGGTATCAACGCCGCTACCACTATGCACAGCGACGCCGCTGGGCTTGTTAATAATCAGCAAGCCTTTGTCTTCATAAATAATAGCGTCTAATAGAATTTTCTTTAAGCTATCAGAAACATGGGCGGTTTTTTTCTCATTGACTGTAATCGGCGGAATGCGCACAATGTCGCCTGGTTGAAGTTTGTAATCTGCTTTTTTTCTGCCTTTGTTAACCCGCACTTCACCTTTACGAATGACTCGATAAATATGCGACTTAGGCACGCCTTTTAAAATTTTAACCAAGAAATTATCAAGCCGCTGACCTTGTGAAAACTCGTCAATTGTTTGAAAAGAAACAGCCATTATTTTGCGAAAAAAAGTTGCTTAAAGTTTTGCGTGGTCACCCGGGCAATGTCTTCAATAGACTCACCCCTAATTTGAGCTAATTTTTCAGCAACATAATACGTGTACGCTGGAGAATTAGGCTTTCCGCGATTGGGAACGGGTGTCAAATAAGGCGAATCTGTCTCTACCAATAACCGATCTGCGGGTACTTTTTTAGCCACTTCACGCAAATCTTGGGCATTTTTAAAAGTAATAATGCCAGAAAATGAAATATAAAAACCCAAATCTAGCGCCGCTTTAGCGGTTTCCCAGTCTTCTGAAAAGCAATGCATAACGCCTGCTTGGGCCTTTTCTTCGCGCATAATTTTAAGCGTATCAGCTTTGGCTTCGCGGGTATGAATAATCATCGGTTTTTTTGACTGATTTGAAGTGGCAATATGACGCCTGAATCGATCCCTTTGCCAATCAGCAGAAGATTTTTCAACATGAAAATAGTCCAAACCAGTCTCGCCAATGGCGATTATTTTTTCATGCTCTGCTAATTTCAAGAGAGTTTCGATACTCGGATCTTGACCTTCTTGCTCGGTTGGATGAACGCCGACCGACGCGTAAATCTGGGGGTGTTTTTTTGCCAAAGAAAACACGTCATCAAAATGCTCTAAGTCAATGCAAACACATAAAAATTCAGTTACAGAAAGTTCTTTGGCGTGCGCCAACATACTCTCAACACTACCGCCAAATTTATCTAAGTCAACCCTATCTAGATGACAGTGTGAATCAACGATTTGCACAAATTAAAAACCAAAGCCTTTAAATAAATCTTTGGCTTTTTCTTTAAGATCATTCCCAGTTTTCTCTTGAAATAAATCACCAAGACTGTCTTTTATGTTGTCAAAATCAACCTTTTCTTGAAGGTTGTCTATGCCAATTTTACTGCCAATTTTGCGCATTAAAGTTTCTTGAATTTTATCTTTTCCAGCGTCAATGCCTTTTTTCTCCAAAGCTTTTTGCAAATTTTCAAAAATCTCTTGAGCGATTTGCTTACCAATCTCATCAACCTCAATACCTGCATCGCCGCCAAAATTACTGGCAGAAATATTAGGCACCTTAATTGTGGTTTTGAGCCATTCAGTGTCTACTTTTAAGGTGATGTTTTCAACCTTAAAAGTCTTGATTCTAATGCGTCTTTCGTCGGCGTCGTAATCAGAGTCTGCATCTTTAGAGTCAGAGCTTGAAGATTCGCCCTGCTTTAAGGCATCCATTAGCTTACTTAAATTAACATCCGTGCCGCTTTGCTCTAAAACAAATTCCAATCCGCTAAGGCGCAACTCTTCAAGCACAATAAAGTCGGTTGTGGCTTCGTCGGCGATTTCCAAGCTAAAATGATCTAGAGAAAGCGCATTTCTATTTTGAAATCCGGGCGGGTTTTGCACCTCAATAAAATCAATGTTCAAACTTTTATTGCTAAAACTGGTGTTAAATTGACTAATGCTAACAGGCGTTTTTAGTAGCTCTTGTGCGTATTTTTGTGAATATTTTTTACCCATTGGGTCAATCATAAATGTAATAGCGACTGCTATAATAATGACAAGAACTAGTATTGTATAAATTATTTTTTTCATTTTGTTTTCCTTATTTTATTTTTCTTTATTTCTAATAAAAATCGATTATCTGAAACATTTGGCACAGATAGTTTATGAATTTTAACATCTTTAGTTAAGCCCTCTTGTTCAAAATTTAAACCTTTCATTAACAAATAACGCCCATCATCACACAATAAATGTTGAGTCAGTTCGATAGTTTTGTCAATGGATGCAAAGGCTCTTGATGTTATTTGCTTAAAACATTGCTCGGGCTGATAATCCTCAACTCGCTGATTGATTACTGTGAGGTTTTTTAGCTTTAATTGGGTTTTGGCAAATTGCATAAATCGGCATTTTTTGCCCACCGTATCCAATACGCTCACAGCTAATTCTGGCTGCATAATGCTAATCACAATGCCCGGCAATCCTGCACCAGAACCCACATCTAATAGCGCTCCAGATTTAATATAAGGCGTAATAGACAAGCTGTCTAGCAAGTGTTTTTTAATGCCTTGTTGTTGATCTCGAATCGCGCTTAAGTTGTAGGTTTTATTCCATTTAATGATTAATTCTAAATATTGCAATAATTTTAAAGTTTGCTCAGGCGCCAGCTCAATCCCCATTTGTTTAGCGCCATCTTTCAGTAATGCTTGCATGGTTATGTTTTTTTATAAGTTTTTAAATAAACCAATAATATAGAAACAGAAGCAGGCGTGACGCCTTGAGTACGGCTTGCCTGGCCAATGGTTTCTGGCTGATGTTGGGTTAATTTTTGACGCACTTCAGCAGATAAGGCTTTAATCGAATTGTAGTCCATTGCTGCCGGTAAAGTCGTGTTTTCATTTTGTCGATATTTCTCAATTTCATCCATTTGACGCTTAATATAACCCGCATATTTGATTTGATTTTCCACCACGCCAATAAGTTTATCATTCGTCAAATACGGTGCGCCAGAGTCAATTTGACTGAGTATTTTATAATTTACTTTAGGGCGTTTGAGTAATTCTAATAAAGAATATTCATGGTTTAAGGCTTGCCCTAAAACTTCGCCTGCTTGAGTATCACTTGCTTGAATCCAAGTGGTCTTTAACCGCTGTTTTTCGGCTTTAACGGTTGAATATTTTTGCTCAAACGCGCGCCATCTATCCTCGTCAATAAGGCCTAATTTTTGCGCAGTCGGAGTCAGGCGCTCATCAGCGTTATCTTCGCGCAATAATAATCGGTATTCAGCTCTTGAAGTAAACATACGATAAGGCTCGTTGGTGCCTTTGGTGATTAAATCATCGACCATAACGCCAATATAGCTTTCGTCACGTTTTGGCAGCCACGGATCTTTATTTTGGACAGCGCACGCTGCGTTAATGCCCGCCAACAAGCCTTGTGCAGCGGCTTCTTCATAACCTGTTGTGCCGTTAATTTGTCCAGCAAAATACAGGTTAGCGATGCGCTTAACTTCCAGGGTTTGTTTAAGCCCTTTAGGGTCAAAAAAATCATACTCAATGGCGTAACCTGGACGCACAATTTGCGCATTTTCAAAACCTTTAATTAAACGAATAAAATCAACTTGAACTTCATAAGGCAAAGAGGTTGAAATACCATTTGGGTAAACCTCATTAGTGGTTAGACCCTCAGGCTCTACAAAAATTTGATGAGAGTCGCGCTCTTCGAAGCGCACCACTTTGTCTTCGATAGAAGGGCAATATCTAGGGCCAATACCTTCAATTTTTCCCGTGTACATCGGTGAGTCTTTTAGACCTGCGCGAATCAAATCGTGCGCTTTTTCATTGGTATGGGTAATAAAACATGAAATTTGCGCAGGATGATCATCCGCTTTTCCCATATAAGAAAAACTCGGCAAAGGCAAATCGCCCGGCTGCTCTTGCATGACAGAATAATCCAGCGTTCTACCATCAAGGCGCGGCGGCGTGCCGGTTTTTAAGCGCCCGACGCCTAAATCGTACTGGCGTAATTTTTTAGCCAGCGGATTTGAAGGTGCATCACCTGCGCGGCCTCCTTGAAAGTTTTTTTGACCAATATGAATAATGCCGCCCAAAAAAGTACCCGAGGTAAGGATCACTTTATCGGCGCTAAAAACAAGCCCCATTTGCGTTACCACTCCAGTTACCACGTCATTTTCAATCGTCAAATCATCAACCGCTTGCTGAAACAAAGACAGATTTTCTTGATTTTCTAACACATAACGAATTTCAGCTTTATACAGCACCCTATCGGCTTGCGCTCTGGTGGCTCTAACGGCTGGACCTTTGGAAGCATTTAAAGTGCGAAATTGAATGCCGCTGCGGTCAATCGCCTTTGCCATGGCGCCGCCCATTGCATCAATTTCTTTGACCAAGTGGCCTTTTCCAATGCCGCCAATTGCAGGGTTGCAACTCATTTGCCCAAGAGTTTCGATATTGTGCGATATTAGCAAGGTTTTTACGCCCATGCGCGCTGATGCAAGCGCAGCTTCTGTACCTGCATGCCCGCCGCCAATAACAATGACTGAATAATGCGTGTCTCGATTCATTCTTTTTTTCCTTAGTAAATTAAAAAGGCTCGTTAAAACGAGCCTTTTTAATGCTTATTTCTTAGGCGCTTATGTGATTTTTGCGTCTAATTCACCAGACAAATATCTTTGACTCATTGTATCTAGTGAAGACACTTTGACTTTATCAGCTTGACCTGCTGCGCCAAAAGCTTCAAAACGTGCTGCACAAATATCAGCCATTGCCTTGGTAGATTCTTTTAAGAATTTACGTGGATCAAAGTTTGCTGTATTTTCAATTAGGTGCTTACGAACCGCGCCCGTTGAAGCCATACGCAAATCAGTATCGATATTAACTTTACGCACACCGTTTTTGATGCCTTCTTGGATTTCGCCAACTGGAACGCCGTAAGTCTGGCCCATGTCGCCGCCATGTGAATTAATAATTGCTAACCACTCTTGCGGCACTGAAGATGAGCCGTGCATCACTAAGTGAGTATTCGGCAAGCGTGCGTGAATTTCTTTAATACGATCAATACGCAAGATTTCGCCATCTGGCTCTTTGGTGAACTTGTAAGCGCCGTGTGAAGTGCCAATAGCAATTGCCAAGGCATCAACATTGGTGGCTTTAACAAAATCTGCCGCTTCTTCAACTGAAGTTAATAATAGATCAAGATCCAGTTTTCCTTCAGCGCCATGGCCATCTTCTTCGCCCATTTCGCCAGTTTCTAATGAACCTAAACAACCCAGTTCGCCTTCGACTGAAACGCCGCCGGCGTGCGCCATCTTAACAACCTCTTTAGTCACAGCAACGTTATATTCAAAACTTGCTGGCGTCTTGCAATCTGCTTCTAAAGAGCCGTCCATCATTACCGACGAAAAGCCTGATTGAATTGAACGTAAACAAACCGCTGGCTCACTACCATGATCCTGATGCATAACAACGGGGATATGCGGGTACATTTCCGTTGCTGCTAGAATTAAATGACGTAAGAATGGTTCACCCGCATAACCTCTAGCACCCGCAGAACCCTGCATGATAACTGGTGAATTGGTTCTGTCGGCAGCCTCCATAATTGCATGGACTTGCTCCATGTTGTTGACGTTAAACGCCGGCATACCGTAACCGTTTTGTGCGGCGTGGTCTAATAATTCTCTTAATGAAATTAACATATATTTTTACTCCTTTACTTAGACTTTTTTCAAAAATTCTTAGTGTTGCTCGCCTGCCTAATTAACCAGTACACTTATGTTTTATTTTTACCTTGTTGATTCTTAATAACCAGTATCGCCAACACGCAAAATTTTCATTGTGTTGGTTCCGCCTGATTCATCTTTATACATCCCTTTAGTTAATACTACCAAATCTTTATCCTTAACAGCCCCGTTTTTTGTCAGTGCATCAACCACTTTTTGATTTACATCTGACCATTCATCGCCCGTATTTTTTACAATACCGCAAGGGTACACGCCGCGATATAAAGTAACTTTGCGTAATGTTTGCACACTATCAGACATTGCGTAGATTGAAATATTTGAGCTAATTCTTGACATCCAAAGCGTGGTTTTACCTGTTTGCGTTAAAGCCACGACTGCGCTTGCATTGATATGATTGGCCGCATACATCGCGCTCATAGCAATGGTTTCATCAATCTTTTTAAATGATTCATCCAATCGGTGATGAGAGATTTTAGCGATTGGGTTTTTCTCAGCCTCGGCGCAAACTTCTGCCATGGTTAAGACCGCATTTTTTGGGTATGCACCTGCCGCAGTTTCAGCAGAAAGCATTACCGCGTCTGTGCCGTCAAGCACTGCGTTGGCAACATCAAATACTTCTGCGCGTGTTGGAATTGGATTTTCAATCATCGACTCAAGCATTTGCGTTGCGGTGATCACAATTCGATCATTTGATCTGGCAAGCTTAATTAGGCGTTTTTGCTGTGCGGGTAATTGCGCATCGCCAATTTCCACGCCCAAATCTCCGCGCGCAACCATAATGCCAGCAGATTCATTAATAATGTCTAAAATGGTTTCTTCTTTTAAAGCTTCGGCGCGCTCAATTTTTGAGATAACGCCCGCCTCACAGCCTGCTTGAACAAGTAATGCTTTGGTTTCACGAACATCATCACCACTAATTGGAAATGAAAGCGCAACGTAATCAGCTTTTGCTTTTGCTGCGGTAAAAATATCTTTTTTGTCTTTTTCAGTCAGTGCATTGGCAGACAAACCGCCGCCGCGCAAGTTGATGCCTTTCTTATCTGAAAGCGTGCCGCCTTGTTTTACCAGGGTGTTGATTTTGTTACCAACAATACTGGTCACTTCTAAAACAATCTTGCCATCATCTAAAATTAAGACATTGCCTGATTTGACTTCTTGAGGCAGTGTTTTATAAGCAATACCGACTGAATCTTGATTGCCTAAAAGTGCATCTTGGTCAGCGTCTAATGCAAAATGGTCGCCATTATTTAGCTCAATCTTTATGCCGTTTTTGAACGAGGCGATGCGAATTTTTGGACCTTGAAGATCCATCAATATACCAACATAAGTATTGTTTACTTGCGCCCATTCACGTACCGCTTCAACTCTGCCTAAGTGCTCTTGCTCGCTGCCATGAGAAAAATTAATGCGCACCACATTGACGCCCGCTTCTAGGATACTTTCTAAAACGCCAGGCTTATCCGTTGCCGGCCCCAAAGTTGCTAAAATTTTAGTTCTTCTAGTCAAGTGCTACTCCGCAGCTCGAAGTTCTAAAATTTCTACAGCGGGTAATTTTTTACCTTCAAGAAATTCTAAAAATGCGCCGCCGCCTGTGGAAATATAGCTGATTTTATCTTCAATGTTATATTTATCAACCGCAGCCAATGTATCACCACCGCCTGCAATTGAAAACGCATCAGAATTTGCAATCGCCATACCTAGTGTTTCTGTGCCGCCTGCAAATTGGTCAAATTCAAATACGCCAACAGGGCCATTCCAAACAATGGTACCTGCATTTTTCATAATTTCTGCTAACTGTTTTGCAGATTCAGGGCCAATGTCGAAAATCATGTCGTCATCGTCAACTTCGGTTGAGGCTTTGGTTTTGGCAGTAGCTGTTTCAGAAAACTCTTTGCCACAAACTACGTCAGTGGGCACAGGGATTTCACAATCTTCCATGAGTTTTTTAGCGGTTGGAATTAAATCATGCTCACACAATGATTTGCCCACATTATGGCCTTGCGCAGCAATAAATGTATTAGCAATACCACCACCTACAACGAGCTGATCAACAATCTTCGATAAAGATTCTAAAACCGTTAGCTTGGTTGACACTTTAGAGCCGCCAACAATAGCCACCATTGGGCGCTTAGGGTTGTCTAAGGCTTTGCCTAATGCTTCTAGCTCGCCTGAAAGTAGCGGACCTGAGCAGGCAATTGGTGCATATTTGGCAACGCCATGTGTTGAAGCTTGCGCGCGGTGTGCGGTGCCAAATGCATCCATAGCAAAAATATCACACATACTGGCCATGCGCTTAGAAAGTGCATCATCATTAGCCATCTCGCCGTCATTAAAGCGCACGTTTTCACATAAAACCACTTCGCCGTCATTCATATCAACGCCATCTAGCCAGTTTTTTTCCAAGCGCACGGTTACGCCCAAAATTTCAGTGAGGCGATCTGCAACGGGTTGCAGGGTAAATTCATCACTATATTCGCCTTCAGTTGGACGTCCGCGATGTGACATCAACAATACTTTAGCGCCCTGCGCCATAGCCATTTTAATAGTCGGCACAGAAGCCTGAATACGCTTATCGCTGGTGACAACGCCGTCTTTAATAGGGACGTTGAGGTCTTGACGAATTAAGACTTTTTTAGAACTAAGGTCTAAATCTGCTAAATTGATAACTGCCATAATATTCTCCTACTTGATTTATGCAAAGATCTCATATAATTGACTGATCAATAATCCTGATCAGTGCTCGCTCAACGCCTTCAACCAGTAAAGACAGGTCTTTATCGGTGAGTTGGGCGATATGTTTAGAGGGTGGCGCCATTCCTACTTTGGTAACGCCATCCAGGGTGTATACGCAAATTCGGCAAGGTAGTACGCTTGCCAAATTCATATCCTGCTCTAGGATATTTTTTGCAACCACTGGATTACAAATTTCAAACACATGGCACTCTTCCGCCAGCGTTTGACCTTTATCGGCCAATGTTTGCTTAATATTGTAAGCATGCAAAATTCCAAACTTATTGTTTGGAACCGCTGCTTTTAATTTTTCAATCACTGCTTCAACGCTAAGTTGAGAGTCTTTGATGATTAAGTCTGACATAAAAAAATACGACTCGCTAAGCGCGCCGTAATTTTTTAATATTAAGCGATGTGCTGAACTAAACGCAGCATGTTACAGGTGTAACCGTACTCGTTATCGTACCAAGACACCACTTTAACAAACGTATCATCTAGTGCAATACCTGCGCCAGCATCAAAGATTGAAGAAGCGCTAATACCGCGGAAATCCGAAGACACAACCGCTTCATCTGTGTAAGACAAAGTACCCTTCATTGAGCCTTCAGAAGCTTCCTTCATAGCGACGCAAATTTCTTCGTAAGTTGCTGGATTTTCAAGTTCACAGGTTAAGTCAACCACTGAAACGTCAACTGAAGGAACGCGAAAAGCCATACCTGTTAGTTTGCCGTTAAGCTGTGGCAATACAACGCCAACCGCTTTAGCAGCGCCTGTTGATGAAGGAATAATATTTTCAAATACCGCGCGCCCGCCTCTCCAGTCTTTCATTGAAGGGCCGTCAACCGTTTTTTGCGTTGCCGTTGCGGCGTGAACGGTTGTCATTAAGCCGCGCTTAAGACCCCAGTTATCGTCAATTACTTTAGCAATCGGTGCTAAACAGTTAGTAGTACATGAAGCCGCAGATACAATCGCTTGGCCTGCATACTCAGTGTGGTTAACGCCGTATACAAACATTGGCGTGCCGTCTTTAGAAGGGGCTGATTGAACCACTTTTTTAGCGCCTGCATCAATGTGTGCTTGACAAGATTCTTCAGTTAAGAAAAAGCCCGTACAATCGATTACAACTTGTGCGCCAATTGCATCCCACTTAAGGTCTGCTGGATTGCGTTCAGCTGAAAGACGGATTTTTTTACCATCAATAATAAAGTTATTACCTTCAACCGCTACTTCACCGTCAAAACGGCCTTGCGCAGTATCATACTTAAGCATATATGCTAAGTAATCATTTTCCAATAAGTCGTTAATGCCGACTACTTCCAACTCTGGGAAGTCTTTTTTAATTGCCCGAAATGCCATGCGTCCAATACGACCAAAACCGTTAATACCTACTTTAATTGTCATTTTTTACTCCTTTTTTTACTTTTAATTGTTTGTGCTCAGTTAGCACAAATGCTTTTTTTCAAACTCAACTTATAAGCGTTTAGTTTGATTTTATTTATTTAACCTAATACCTTTTTAGCCGTTGCAACAACGTTGTCAATGGTAAAGCCAAATTCTTTAAACAAGTCACCTGCAGGTGCGCTTTCGCCAAATGTTGTCATACAAACAAGGCCGCCATCTAAGCCAACATACTTGTACCAACCGCCGCCAACGCCCGCTTCAATTGCAACGCGCTTAACGCCTGGGGTTAATACTGAATCTTTGTAAGCTTGATCTTGATCATCATAAGCATCTGTACACGGCATTGAAACCACGCGCACATTAGCGTCCATCGCATCCGCTGCTTCAACAGCCAAGCCCACTTCTGAACCGGTAGAAATAAAGATAATATCAGCCTCGCCCGCACAATCTTTAAGCACGTAACCACCTTTTTCAATATTAGCCACTTGCTCAGGCGTTCTTGGCTGAGGCGTCAATGCTTGACGTGAGAATACTAACGCCGTTGGTGCATCGCCGCGTAACATTGCCATTTTCCAAGATACCGCTGATTCAATCGCATCACAGCCTCTCCAAGTTTGGAAATTTGGAATCATACGCATGGTTGCAATTTGCTCAACTGGCTGATGCGTAGGACCATCTTCGCCCAAGCCGATAGAATCGTGTGTGTAAACATAAATCGTGCCGATTTTCATCAGCGCCGACATACGTAGTGCATTGCGCATGAACTCCATAAACATAAAGAAGGTTGCGCCGTAAACTTTAAAACCGCCATGTAAAACCATGCCGTTCATCATGTGCGCCATGCCAAATTCGCGTACGCCCCATGAAATATAGTTGCCGTTAGCATTGTCTGCATTAACTTTAACCGTGCCTGACCAGTTAGTCAGGTTTGAACCTGTCAGGTCAGCAGAGCCGCCAAACATTTCTGGCAATAATGGGCCCATGGCTTCAATGGCGCGTTGAGACGCTTGACGCGAGGCGATGTTTGGCATCTCCTCTTGTGTTTTTGCAATGAACGCATCCATTTCAAGCGCAAAATCAGCCGGAAGATCGCCTGCCATACGGCGTTCAAATTCTGCCGCTTCTGCTGGGAATGCAGCTTTATAAGTAGCAAATGTATCATTCCAAGCCGCTTCATCTGTGGCGCCTTGCGCTTTATGATCCCAACCTGCATAAATATCAGCAGGGATTTCAAATGGCGGGTGATCCCAGCCTAATTGCTTACGCGTTGCTGCAATTTCTTCATCGCCTAGCGGCGCACCATGACAATCGTGCGTGCCGCTAAGATTTGGCGAACCAAAGCCAATAACCGTCTTACAACAAATTAAACTTGGCTTATCTGTCACCGCTTTGGCTTCATTAATTGCTTTATTAATCGCATCTGCATCGTGGCCATCAACCGCAACAACGTGCCAATCATAAGATTTAAAACGCCCTGGAACGCCTTTTTCCATCCAATCGCCAATGTGACCATCAATTGAAATATCGTTATCATCCCAAAATGCAATAAGTTTGCCCAAGCCTAATGTGCCCGCCATTGCGCAAGACTCATGCGATAAACCTTCCATTAAACAGCCGTCGCCCATAAATACATAAGTATTATGATCCACAATTTCATGGCCTGGCTTGTTGAATTGTGCGCCTAATGTACGCTCAGCAATTGCCATCCCTACGGCGTTGGTAACGCCTTGTCCTAAAGGGCCTGTTGTAGTTTCAATACCTTCAGCATAACCATACTCAGGATGCCCTGCAGTTTTAGAGTGCAACTGACGGAAATTCTTAATATCGTCCATACTCAACTCAAAACCGGTTAAATGCAATAACGAGTACATCAACATTGAGCCGTGGCCATTTGATAAAACAAAACGATCGCGATCAGCCCACTTGGAGCTGGTTGGATTGTATTTCATATGGTCGTTCCAAAGCACTTGTGCAATATCTGCCATGCCCATTGGTGCGCCTGGATGGCCTGAGTTTGCTTTTTGAACTGCGTCCATGCTTAGGGCGCGAATTGCGTTTGCTAGGTCTCTGCGTGATGGCATATTAAATTTCCTTGAATGCAAAAGAAACTGATTATACGCAAAAACTATCCAACTATCAAGGCGAGCCTAAGCCTTTGTTTTTGCATTATAAATAATTATCAATAAGGCTTAAAGGGTTGTTCGTTCGCACGATAATTTAAAAGTTATTTTGTCGTTTTATTAATATGCGCAAACAGCCTAGGATTAACGGCTTTTGTGCAACTGTAAAGCGCGCATTTATTTTGTTGTGGGTTTTTTTGACTTATGCCTTTTGTAAAAAAAAATAATAGCATTAAAGAGTCGTAAAAAAAACACCCGTTAAGGGTGTTAAAACGAATAAGGATTGGGGTTATTTGACGGCGCTATTTTTTATAAACGCCGTTTAAAATATCCACGCTAATAAAAGCCAAATAATAACAAAGAACAGAAAAAAACCGCCAATAATAAATTGCAATTCTCCCAGTAAACCGTCGCCAGATGCCACTGCAAAAACAATCATAATAATAATGGTAATAAAAAATGAAATAACAGCTGAATCTTTAAGCCCAAGTCCAGGTGCTAAATAGGTTGCGCTAACTTCTGTTAACGCGGGCAGCATCAAAAAAGCAGCTACTGCCAGCACAAGCACAAGCGCAATAAGCGTGATGGCTATTTTTCTTGATTCGTTTTTGTCGTTATTATCCGTTTTTCCGATCATGGTTGGTTTTTGTTATTTTTCTAATTTTTTATCAATTCTCTAATTTTATTTGGATCAGGCATACCTACTGCTACAATTTCTGGGCTGTCGCCTGCGGTATAAATCTCAATTGTTCCGGTGCCAAATATACGGTTAAAAAATGACTGCTTTACTTTAACCGTTCTAACGCTGCTAATGCTAACTTCAGAGCGCTCTTTGCTGAGCAAGCCTTGTTCAAAAAGCACCTCTTTGTCCGTAACAATTAATTTTGAGGCTTTGTTTTTCAAATGCCAGACTAAAAATATGATTAGACCAACGCCAACTACACAAAGTATTAAGCTGGCAATAAATCCAAGCGGGTTATTTTTGAACATGACGGGATGTTCTGAGTACAATTCGTTCATAGCTTAAAGCTCCTTTTTGTTGGTTGATTTTTACAGATCACAATTTGTTGAAATTTTACGCTATTTTAAATATACTCGTTAACTTGTTAACCGGCGCCGTTTAATAAGCCAATTTGTTGACTTAATAAAGATGCCGGCATTTTAAAAGCTACTAAATTGCAAGCCAAAACTAAAAATAAGCGTCGTAAGCTAGGTTGTGCGATTGTTAATTAAAAAAATACCCCTGAAAAGGGGTATTAAAATTAATGGTGGTTATAGGTGGACTTGAACCACCGACCCCAGCATTATGAATGCTGTGCTCTAACCAGCTGAGCTACATAACCAGGAGCGTGTATTATCGATAGATTTAAGTAAGTTGTCAATAGCCAAAGAACAATGAGCCCGCTACATTCACCCAGAGCAGCCTACAAAACATATGAAACGGCGCTTTTACCATTCAAAAATCAGCTATTATTTTTCATCTTTGAATGGTAAAGGTGTTATTTTTTATAATGCCTAGGGCGTACTAAGTCAATGCAACAATCTTATGAATGATAAAATCAGACCCATGAAAATAGCACTGACTGGCGCAATTGCCTGCGGAAAATCTAAAATATTGCAACTTTTTGAAACCTGCGGCGCAGACATTATTAGTTTGGATGAAATCTCTCGTGAGGTGGTTATGCCTAAAACTCAAGGATTGCAAGCGCTGGTTAAGCAGTTTGGCGCTAATATTACCAACCAAGATGACTCGCTAAATCGGGCTGCGCTGCGCACTATTTTATTAAAGAGTCAAAAGAACAAGCTAATTATTGAAGCTATTTTGCATCCAGAAATTTTAGAAAAAATGCAAGCAGCCATAAAGACTTGTAAAAACAAGCTGGTTGTTGTTGAAATAGCACTTTTAGCCGAAAAAAATCTGGCTCATTTGTTTGATAGAGCCATTATTGTGCAGTGCGGTGAGCAAAAACAACTAGAAAGACTCAAAAAGCGTGATAATTTTGATAAAACGACTGCAAAACAATTGATTAATGTGCAAATTTCTCAAAAACAACACTTAGAAATCGGCAAACAAATACCGATTGACGTCATTGAAAACAACTCGGAAGTTTTAGAATTAACGCAAAAAGTGCAAGATTTATATCAGAAATTAAACGCTATTGCCTAATCAATTTGTAGGCGCTTAACTGGCTTACCGCCAATCAAATGGCTGCTAATAATATCATCAATATCTTCTTCATCAATATACTGGTACCAAACATTATCAGGATACACTACTGCCACGGGTCCGTGTTCGCAGCGACCTAAACAGCGCGATTCGCTTACGCCAATTTTGCCTTCGCCGATTTGCCCTTGATCTCGGCATTTATCTTTGGCGTAGCGATACATTTGTTTGGCGCCAAATTGCGAGCAACAAGCCTTACCATCCTTACGCTGATTGTTGCAAAAGAAAATATGTTTGGTATAAAAATTCATGGTTTGTCCTTTTGCAATTCTACCGCTCTTTGGTAGCAGTATTTTTTATCAATATTGGTTATTTTCGCTGCCAGTTTAGCCGCTTTTGAGCTGCCCATTTCACTGAGCAAAATAGGCAGTATTTTATCGAGTTGTTCCTCACCTGCAACCTTGTTGTCTTTGTCAATTGCCGAAATTAAAATCACAAATTCGCCTTTTTGATGTGCAGCATCTGCCTCTAAATAATTTAGCAAATTAGGCAATGTGTCGGTTTTAATGGTTTCAAATGACTTGGTGAGTTCTTTTGCCAAACATACAACACGCTGATCACCAAGCACGCTGAGTAAATCCTGAGTGCAGGCTAAAATTCGCTTGGGGGATTCATAAAAAATAGCTGTTTGATTAATATGTGCAACAGCTTGAATGGCTTTGATTCTAGCGGTTTGCTTATTGGGCAAAAATCCAAAAAATCCAAATCGATCGGTGGCAACACCCGAAACGCTCATGGCGCTAATCATGGCGCTGGCGCCTGGAATAGGGGAAACATTAATGCCTGCCAATTTGGCGCTGCGCACTAACACATAACCAGGATCGCTAATTAGCGGCGTGCCCGCATCACTAATTAGCGCCATATTTTGCCCGGCTAAAATGGCTTCAATGATGCCGGCTGATTGCGCTGTTTCATTGTGCTCATGAAAGGCGCGCAATTTTGTGTTGATGTCGTAGTGATTAAGTAAGGTTTTTGAATGGCGCGTATCTTCGGCCAAAATAAGATCAACAGATGTTAGAATGTCAACGGCTCTAAAGGTAATATCATCTAGATTTCCAATAGGGGTAGCAACAATATAAAGGGTTCCGATCATGTTTAGCTTTAAAAGACAAATTGGCAATCAGGCAGAAACTATTGCGCTTAAACATCTGAGTGCGCAAGGCTTGCAACTGGTTGAACAAAATTATCTGACCAAGTTTGGTGAAATAGACATTATTATGCTTGATAAAACTCAGCAGTTATTGGTTTTTGTTGAAGTTCGTTACAAAAAGACCAGTGCATTTGGCTCGGCCATTGACAGCGTTGACCGCAATAAACAAGCCAAGCTAATTCGCACCGCCGAACACTACTTACAACAGCGTGATGAATTTGACGAGCATATCTGCCGGTTTGATGTTATCGGCATACAATCTGATTTAAAATATCCTAAAATTACTTGGATTAAAGATGCCTTTGAAGGCTAGTCAATTATGAAAAAAACCATTTTATCTACGCTGTTAATTGCTAGCTTATTGTTACTTACTGGCTGCTTGCCGGTCATTCAGGGCGCCTTTAGCGTCAACACCGTGGTTAGTGTTAGTAGCGACCGGCGAACTGCTGGCGCGGTGTTAGATGATAATACCATTGCTTTTAAGTTGTTCACCTGGTCGACCGCAAGTAGCGATCCGGTGCTAGATGATGCGCATTTAAATTTCATGGTTTATGATAAAAGTGTTCTGATAACCGGTGAAGCACCGAATGATTCTATACGCAGGCAAATTACCAAACAGACAAAACTTCAAGATGCAAAAATTGCTCACATATCAAATGAACTCATCATTGGCGCTAATAGCAGCTTACTCAGCCGCTCTAAAGATTCTGCTATTACACTACAAATAGAGCTTTTATTTTATGATCAAGAAGTATTTAATCCAAAACACATTAGAGTCATGACTGAAAACCAAACGGTTTACTTAATGGGCGCCGTGACCAAGCGTGAGGCTGATAAAGCAGTTAAAGTTGCCTCTAAGGCTAAATGGGTTAAAAAAGTGATTAAATTATTTCATTATTTAGCCGCGCGCCCTGCCGCCGAAATTGAGCGCGATAGGCAAATAGAAATGACAGCGCAAAAACAAGCAGCATTAGAAAAACAACAAGCTGTGTTAAATGCCAAAAAAGCAGCCCTTCGAAAGCAAATCAACGCCTTGGGTGATGGCTCAGAAGGCACGGTTTTTAATTAATTAACGCCTATATCTGGCAAGGTGAAAATGACAATCGGTGCTGTCCGATAATCGGCCCTTGCTCTTTTAACACCTGAAGATGCGCCTTAGTGCCATAACCTTTATGTTTGGCAAACCCATAAGCCGGATAAATTTTATCCAGCTCAATCATTTGTCTGTCACGCGTTACTTTGGCAATAATCGAGGCAGCTGAGATTGCCGGCTGGGTCAAATCGCCTTTGATAATTGCGCTGCAATCATGTAAATCTGGGCAACGATTGCCATCAACTAAAACCTGATCATAATCAATATTTAAGGCCTCAACTGCACGCTTCATAGCCAGCATAGTGGCTTGCAAGATGTTAATCTCGTCAATCTCTTGAACGCTGGATTCGCCCACAGCCCACTGGCACTGCTGAGTAATTAATTCGTAAAGTATTTCACGTTTTTTCTCGCTGAGCTTTTTAGAATCGGTCAGTTCAGGCAAATCAAAATGATCGGGCAAAATCACCGCGCCGGCCACAACCGCGCCCACCAAAGGCCCGCGGCCTGCCTCATCCACCCCAACAATAATCATTTGTAGGCTTTAATACGTTGCTCTAGATTGTTCGGCGCAATAAATATAAATGCTCGACCTTGTTTCGATTGTTGCAACAGTTCTAATTTTGCTAGTTTTTCTAAGTCTGATTTTGCAGTTGCATACCCAATATGGTGCGATATTTGATGCCCAGCAAAAGTATAGCTTGCGCCTGGATGTTTAACAGCATGACTCATCAATATGACTTGACGAGTGTTCAGTTTTCCGTCTGCTAAATAGGCGCTTAACAAATTGCTGGCGTCTTGCGCTTGTTGTTGTTTTTTCTCAATATAATCAAACAACCCTGTAATCGATTGTTGAATAAATTTTAATTGACTATTGATAAAATAAGTCAAATCAAAATCATCATTTTCAACCATTAAGAACGATTCATCATATTGAATTTGTGCTTTTTTGATATGCGTTGACAGCGTTATATATTCAAACAACCAATAATCATTTTTGAGCATTACCCAATAAAATAATGCTCGTGTTGTGCGCCCATTGCCATCGGCAAAAGGATGGTCGTATGCCAAAGCAAAA
The DNA here is from genome assembly GCA_965222625.1 of Gammaproteobacteria bacterium. Taxonomy (GTDB): domain Bacteria; phylum Pseudomonadota; class Gammaproteobacteria; order PS1; family Pseudothioglobaceae; genus Thioglobus_A. The sequence goes on from OZ244962.1 coordinate 1,177,203, forward strand.
TGCACAACAATGGCGCGAATGATTGGGTGAACAAAATAATCAGGTGCATTACCATTGGCAAAATCACATAAAATTTTCAACCTACTAGGCAATTCTTGAAAGTCAGGCGGATGGTGCAGCGTAGCGCCTGTCCTATTATCAACCACATTGACTTCGTTGTCCTGCCTGAGTCTGCCCACATCTACAGCATCATCCATCGCATTATTAGTAACAATTGCATGCAGCTCTAAAATCAAACTTGGGGTTAAGTCGTCTTGCTTGTGTCGATTAATAAACTGAATAGCCAAATAATTATTATAAATCATTTGTTGCGAGCGATTTTCTGGAGGTTTGTTATGTTTTAACATATTGCGTGCCACCTTTCTAGTGGTTGCTGCGCCCTCAAGTTGAGAAGAGCTAATTGCTTCATCAATCAATGAGCCAACAATATACCTATCTTTATTTTCGTTAATATTCTTAGCCTCAACTGAGCCATGCATTTTTGAATCAATTTGATGAATTTTTTCTTGAATATCATCCGTTAAAATAAAAGAAAAATTTTCAATAAAAGGTAGAAGTTTTTGCTGTTGCAGGCGTGACGCTTTAATAAAATGCCAGTATTGTTCAATACTATCAAATTTATTTGGTGTTTTTAAATGGCGAATTTTATCCCAATGTGAATAGCGTTTTTTTGTATCAACAATAGTCGGTATCGATTCATTTTGAATTTTTTTAAGCATCAAAACAAGCAATTCCTTTAAGGGAATTTTTGGTGGCGTTGCGATTTTCATTGTTAATGAATTCAATCAAAAAACAACATTATAACACCAACTATCGATTTTTGTAAAATTGATAGTTAAATAATAATATTTCTATTATTGGTTGATTTATAAGTGTTTTTTAGCTATTAATAAGTGATAGTTGGTATAAAAATAAGCAATTAACCCTATTAACTATCAATTGCCTTAAAACCAATATCATCTCGATAATAGGCATTATCCCACTGGATTTTTTTTAGCAATTCATAAGCCTTGGTTTGTGCGTCTTTGGTATTTTCTCCAAGTGCAGTAGCGCACAATACTCGCCCACCACTCGTAACAACATGTCCATCTTGAATTTTGGTGCCTGCATGAAATACTTTGCTGTTAGCGCTGTCTTCTGGCAAGCCGATTGCCTCGCCCGATGGATACGCATCAGGATAGCCATTGGCTGCTAAAACCACGCCCATGGCGCTGCGCTCGTCCCATTTAATGGTTGCTTCATCAAGCTTTTGTTGAGTGGCAAGTAGGCACAAATCAGCCAAGTTAGATTCAAGGCGCATCATGATTGGCTGGGTTTCTGGGTCGCCAAATCGGCAGTTGTATTCCAAAACTTTAGATTTCCCTTGGCCGTCAATCATTAGCCCTGCATATAAAAAACCTGTATATGAATTACCTTCAAGCGCCATTGCGTCAACGGTTGGACGAATCACTTGGTCCATGACAGTCTGGAAAATTTCATCGGTGACAATTGGTGCAGGCGAATATGCGCCCATGCCGCCCGTATTAGGGCCTTTATCGCCATTATCACGGGCTTTATGGTCTTGTGAGGTTGCCATTGGCAAAATATTTTTACCATCTACCATCACAATAAAACTGGCCTCTTCACCCAGTAAAAATTCTTCTATTACGACGCGTGATCCAGCCTCGCCAAAACGATTGCCTTCAAGCATATCGTTAATCGCATCAATAGCTTGGGTTTGTGTATTGGCAATAATAACGCCTTTTCCCGCCGCCAAACCGTCTGCTTTAATAACAATTGGCGTGCCTTTTTCTTGTACATATTTAATCGCCGGCTCAACTTGTGTAAAAACATCATAATAAGCCGTTGGAATATTGTTGCGCTTTAAAAAATGCTTGCAAAATGCTTTTGAGCCTTCCAATTGCGAGGCGGCCTGCGTGGGGCCAAAAATAGCCAATCCTTGCGCCTGAAAACGATCAACTATGCCCATTACCAAAGGCGCTTCTGGACCAACAATACTAATATCTATTTGATTATTTTTAGCAAATTCAATCAATCCGTCAATATCTTGCGCGTCAATATTAACGTTAGTTAGTTTATCTTCTAGCTCGGTGCCCGCATTTCCTGGCGCCACAAATACTTGCTTAACGTTATCGAATTTTGCACATTGCCAAGCCAAAGCGTGTTCGCGCCCACCGCCGCCAATTATTAAAACTTTCATGTTTTTTTCCTATACGTATTCTTCAATAAATTCTCTAAATTTCTTGTGTGACATGATTTGCGTGCCATCACAATTAAACGACATAGAAATCGTAGAATTAAATAAATTAATCACTGCAGAGCGTAAGTAGTATCCGTCTAAATTCCTGAGTGCAGGAATGTGCTCAACAATATAACGCAGCTCTTCTTCATCAGCTAACCGCTTCATGTTTTTATTGCGCTGATGGGCTGTTTTTTGCCACTCATCAGACAAATAGTTAAACGCCGGATCGTTTTCAAGCATTTGATAATAACGCTTGATAAGCGCTTCTTTTTCATCTAAATCAATCATACCAAAATGGCTGGATACATATTCTTTGACCAACAAATCTTCAGCCAAATGAATCTCTACATTAAACGGATCAAACACCGATGAGGTTTTAATTTCGCCGTTATTAAGCCCGATGACAATGCGAAATATGCCCGTAAACAACAATAAAGATAAAACCACGTCCATGAGTTCGTCAATATTATCATCAACAATACTTTGTGTGCGCTCTCGGTTATAAACGCTTTCTTTTAGGCTGGGGTCGCCTTTGAGGCTGCGCATCAAATTTTCATCAAAGCCGTAACCAACCAGCGCGTTTTTTTTATTTTGAAAGTTCATGGTTTGAATTATAGAGTTCTTTGTATTATTATCAATAGCTGGCTTAAACAAATAATCGCTTAGGCTGGATCAGTCCGTCTGCTGACAATTCTCCAATCCCTAAAAACGTCTGATTTTGGTCAAACAGTTTAACTTTATACGCTTTATCTTGCACATCTGATTGCACAACTCGACCATGTTTAATGTCATCGACTTGCTCAGCATTTAGGCAAATGTTGTCAATCTTTGGCAACATATTTTCGCTGGGAAAAATGTGTGCGTCTAACTGCTGGTAATCGTGCGTTGCCAGTTGCTCTAGCTGCGAAAATGTGATCGTTTCGCTGATATCAATATGGGCAAACCCAGTGCGCCTTAGCTCAATAACATGCGCACCGCAGCCTAGTTTATCGCCAATATCTTGTATTAAGCTGCGGATATAAGTGCCTTTTGAACAAGACACTTCTAGCGTTAAAACACCCTCTGCATAACTGATAAAATTAATCTCATGAATGCTTACAGGTCGTGCGGGCCGCTCAATTTCAATGCCTTGTCTGGCAAGTTTATATAACGGCTGTCCGTCTTTTTTAAGCGCCGAATACATGGGCGGAATTTGTAAAATATCGCCTTTAAAGCTCATCGCCGCTTCAATAACCTCGGCCTTGCTCAAATGATCAAAAACTTGGGTTTGAATTATTTTTCCTTCGCAGTCGCCGGTGTCGCTAATCTGTCCAAGCTTACCGCGCACAAAATAACGCTTATCATCATCAAGCAAAAACTGGGCCACTTTGGTTGCTTGACCTAAACAAATCGGCAAAATGCCGCTGGCCAGTGGATCTAAGCTGCCAGTATGTCCGGCTTTTTTTGCAAAGAAAAGGCGTTTAACTTTTTGCAAAGCGGCGTTAGAGCTTAGACCTGTGTCTTTGTCTAATAGCACAATGCCGTTGATTTCTCTGCCTTTAGGGTTGCGCCGTGACATAGGCTTAATATTATAATTTAGACAATAAATCTTCGATTCTGGCGCCAGTATTAGGCGCAGGATCAAAAATAAAACGCAAGGCTGGTGTGTGACGCAAGTCCATCGTTTTTGACAGGCGCGTGCGAAAAAACCCCGCAGCTTTAGCCAGCAATACTCCAACTTCAGTCTTATGCTTTTCGGGCGCCGTGTAATAAACTTTGGCTGCACTTAAATCACGACTGGTTAAAACATCGGTAATAACAACGCCGGCTAGCCTAGGATCTTTGGTTTGAGTTTTTAATAGCGTCACCAATTCTCGGCGCAGCATTTCGTTTACGCGCTCAATTCTGAATGAGTTTTGTTGCACTGTTTTAGCTACAAGCTACGCGCAGTTTCAATACGCTCGAATACTTCGATTTGGTCGCCCGGCTGAACGTCGTTATAGTTGGCAACGCCAATGCCGCACTCTGTGCCTGACTTAACTTCCTTAACATCGTCCTTAAAGCGTCTTAACGACTCTAATTCGCCCTCGTAAATAACCACGCTATCACGCAAAACTCGAATCGGAGAGTCTTTACGAACCACACCTTCTTCAACCATACAGCCAGCAATGTCGCCCAATTTTTGTGAGCGGAAAACATCTTTAACATGCGCAATACCAATAATATTCTCACTCAATGCAGGGCTTAACAAGCCGCTCATGATGGCCCTTACATCGTCAATCAAATTGTAGATGATTGAATAATATTCAATTTTAACGCCTTCGTTATCGGCAGTTTTGCGCGCAACAGCATCGGCGCGAACATTAAAACCAAGTACCAGCGCCCCTGAAGTAGCCGCTAGATTAATGTCTGTATTGTTAATGCCGCCAACGCCGCTAGATACCACTTTAACCCTAACTTCATCAGTTGATAATTCTTCTAATGCTTCCACTAAAGCCTGAGCCGAGCCGCGAACATCTGATTTAAGCAGCACGTTGACTGTCGATACGTCGCCTTCTTCCATTTTTTGCAAGAAGTTTTCCATTTTCGAGGCTTGTTGTCTTTGCAGCTCTGCTTCGCGCTCTTTAGATTTTCTAAAACTGGCCACTTCACGAGCTTTTCGTTCACTTTCAACCACCAATACTTCATCACCCGCATTTGGCACACCTGACAAACCCAATACTTCAACAGGCATAGATGGGCCAGCTTCTTTAAGGACTTTGCCCTGATCATTTACAATTTGTTTAACCTTGCCATATTCCAAGCCAGCAATCACAATGTCGCCTTTTTTCAATGTGCCGGATTGTACTAAAATCGTTGTAACCTTGCCGCGACCTTTTTCCAAACGCGCCTCTAACACGGTGCCGTTTGCAGGGCTTTTAACCACAGCTGAGAATTCTAATACTTCAGCGGTCAGTGAAATGGCTTCAAGCAAAGCGTCAACACCTTCGCCTGTATGCGCTGATACTGGCAACATCATCACCTCGCCGCCCCAATCCTCTGAAATAACGTCATGGGTTGAAAGCACTTGTTTAATTTTGTCTAAATCCGCGCCTTCTTTGTCGATTTTGTTTATCGCCACAATGATTGGTACGCCGGCCTTTTGTGCGTGTTTAATAGATTCAACTGTTTGCGGCATAACGCCGTCATCCGCAGCCACCACTAAAATAATAATATCGGTCGCATTGGCGCCGCGAGAGCGCATTTTTGAAAACGCCGCATGTCCCGGAGTATCAATAAAGGTAATTTTGCCCTTTTCAGCATCCACTTGGTACGCGCCAATATGCTGAGTAATGCCGCCAGCTTCGCCGTCTGTCACTTTGGCTTTTCGAATGTAATCTAACAAAGAAGTTTTACCATGGTCAACATGACCCATAATTGTAACAACGGGCGGCCTAGGGCTTTGTTCGCCTGTTGGTTTTGATTTTTCAATCATGGTATCTTCAATGGTTTCTTCAGCGCTAGCAACCCCTTTGTGGCCCATCTCTTCAACCACAAGTAGCGCGGTATCTTGATCAATCACGTCATTAAGCGTTACCATAACGCCCATGCCCATCAACACTTTTAAAACTTCACCGACTTTAATGGTGAGCTTTTGTGCCAAATCGTTGACTTTAATATTGTCAGGAATTTCTACTTCATGTACCACTTTTTCAACTGGCTTTTGGAAGCCGTGCTGGGCCTGCTCTTCTTGGGTTTTTTGGCTTAAACGTGTCCTGTCTTTCTTTTTGAGTTTTCGATTTGGGTTGTGTCTAGCAACGTGAAGTTGCCGGCGACCTGCGTTGCCACTTGGCGCAGCAGTGTTACGCAAACGTTTAGGCTTTTTCTCTTCCTTGGATTTTTCTTCAGGCTTTTTGTCGGCCGCTTTTTTGTCAACTTCTTGTTCTTGCTTGGCGCCTTCTTTTTTGGCTTTTAAGTCATCTGCTTGCTGCTTTTGCAGGCGCGTCATTTCTAGGCGCTTGGCATCTTGGGCTAATAATTTTTCATCTGCTTCACGTCCAGAATCAAGCGCTGCTTGTGCTGCTTGTGCTGCTTCGTTAGTGGCGGATTCTGCTTCAACGGCGACCGCTTGTTTGGCGCGTTTTTTCTTAACCTGAACTTTCACGCCACCGCCTGTATTGCTACTCGTTGAACTGCTGGGCTTGCGCGAAACAGACATACTAGATTTGCCCGATGAGCGTTTAGACAAGCTGCTCATTAAAATTTTTCTTTCTTCAGCAGAAATACTAGAGTCCGTCTGTTTGCCTTTAATACCAGCATTCGTCAGAATTGTGATCACCTCATTGGGCGTTTTTTTTAATAGTTTAGATAATGTTTCAACCGTATGTGCCATAATGCTTGCCTGTTTTTTTTGTAATGATTAAGTTAGCTTTGTTGTTAATGCTATTAATTAATCAAACCATCCTTCGTTTTCTCTTGCTGTCATAATAACACTTGAAGCCTTATCTTTGTCCATGGCTTGAATTTCAAGTAATTCATCAATCGATAATTCTGCTAATCCATCAACCGTAGCAATCTCCGCTTCGATCAAGGCATTTGCTAAGTCGTCATTCACGCCTTCAACGCTCAAGAGCGCTTCAGATGCATCTGCATCCCCTAAAGCCTGTACCAATTGCGCATCAGCCGCGCGCTCTTGCAATTCTTCGACCATTGAAACGTCAAACTCTTCGATGCTTTCTAACGCGCTGGCATCTGCCTCGGCAATATCGCTAACCGTTTCAAAACCTTCTTCTAATAAAACCCCGGCGACTTCACTGTCAACCCCTAGTTTTTCTGCTAATTTATCACTAGATTTTTGCGCTTCTTGCGCTTGTTTTTCATCAGCATCTGCGGTTGACATAACGCTGAGTCTCCAGCCAGTTAAACGCGCTGCAAGTTTAATATTTTGTCCGCCTTTGCCAATGGCCAAGGCTAACTGATCTTCTTCAACAGCAATATCCATTGCATTGCGATCCTCATCAACCACGATTGAACTAACTTCTGCGGGCGCCATTGCATTAATCACAAATTGTGCAGGATCTTCATCCCATAAAATAATATCAACCCGCTCACCGTTCAGCTCGTTTGAGACCGCCTGAACCCGAGCGCCGCGCATACCAATACAAGAACCAATTGGATCTAGGCGTTTGTCTTTTGCTCTAACAGCCAATTTTGAACGCAAACCCGGATCTCTGGCGCCGCCCATAATTTCAATAACGCCCTCTGAGATTTCAGGCACTTCCATGCCAAATAATTGAATCATCATTTCTGGCGCTGTTCTTGATAAGAAAATTTGTGCGCCGCGAGGCGATGATTTAACCTCTTTAATATAGGCTCTTAATCGATCATTTTTGCGCACCGATTCGTTGGGAATTAGGTCAAATTTAGAAATCATGCCATCAACGCCGCCCATATCAACATACACATTACCTCTGTCAACACGTTTAACCGTTACCATAATAACTTCGCCAACACGCTGAGTGTAGTCGTCAACAATCACTTCTCTTTCTGCCTCGCGGACTTTTTGAATAATCACTTGTTTAACAATTTGAGCTGCAATACGGCCAAAATTTTCGGTTTCTATCGGCTCACGCACAAAATCATCAACCGCAACGCCGTTTGCATCTTTTTCATAAATGTGCAGCTCTGAGTCAAATGGCGTGCCATCGTCATCAACAAAATTTTCTTTATCGTCAATCACCATCCACTGTCTAAAGGTAAAAAATTCGCCGGTTTTACGGTCGATTTCTACATGTGCGTCAATTTCTTTACGTTTTTTGGTAGCCACTGCTAGCGCTTCTTCTAATGATTCAAAAACGTCCTCTTTTGAGATGTTTTTTTCATTAGAGATTGCCTCAACTATTAAAAATAATTCTTTACCGTCCATGTTTTTCTCCTAAAAATCAGCGATCAAATTCGCTTTATCAATCATGTCAATATCCAGGGTTACTGGACCTAATTCTGTTACCAGTTCAATCGTGTTGTTAAGCTCGCTAACACTGCCAATTGAACCTTTAAATTTACGCTGACCGCTAATCGGTCTAACCATGCGCAGGCTAATATCATTACCCAAAAAACGCTGATAATGACTAATATTAAATAAAGGTCTTTCGATGCCAGGTGAAGATACTTCTAAATTATATTGCCCCACAATCGGATCTTCAACATCAAAAATAGCGCTGAGCTGATGTGATACTTTTTCACAATCTTCAATACCAATGCCGTTATCCGTGTCAATAAAAATGCGCAAAGTGCTGTGCTTGCCGCTGGCAATATATTCTATACCGACCAGCTCATAGCCCATATCCTCAAGCACTGGCGCTACTAAATCAGTCATTTTTTCTGTAATTTTTGCCATTTTAATTGATGCTTTTTTCCTTTTAACCCATAACAAAAACCCCCTAAAAAAAGGGGGTCTTCACTTGCTTTATTAATCTTTTGTAAAGATCAGTAAAGGCTTGATTTGGTAGCGGGGACAGGATTTGAACCTATGACCTTCGGGTTATGAGCCCGACGAGCTACCGAACTGCTCCACCCCGCACTAAGTGGCGAGATGATACGCTGTTATTATCTTCTTGTCTAGTTTTTTATTAGATAAGAAAAAACGCTTTGCGGCATTCTGATTAATAATATCCAAGATTTTAACAAACAAGTCCAACTTGGCAGGCGCTTAAAATTCTGAAAAAACGTCAAAATTAACAAAACAGCCATCAAACAAGGGTCTCAATCTATAATAACGCCATGAAGCCAATAAAAATCGCTGTATTGATGGATGACATCAAAAATATCAAACCGCATAAAGACTCCTCTTTGGCAATGATGCTTGAGGCAACTAGGCGAAATTGGGAAATATACACCTTTGATGCTAGCGATTTATTTGCTCAAGAAGGCGAGGTTTTAGCAACTTGCGCCAGAACCTATGTGTTTGATGATGCGCAGCACTGGTATGAAAAAGAGCCAAAAACTGATTTAACGCTTAACAGTTTTGACGTCATCTTAATGCGCAAAGATCCGCCGTTTGACATGAACTATATTTATGCCACTTATTTTCTAGAACAGGCAGAGAGTAAGGGGACGCTAGTCGTCAACAAGCCGCAATCTTTGCGTGATGCCAATGAAAAACTGTTTGCTCTAAATTTTCCCCATTGCCTGCCAAAAACTTTGGTGAGCAGTAATCGAAATCAGCTCAACCGCTTTATTAAAACTCAGGGCGTTAGTGTGGTTAAACCGCTTGACGGTATGGGCGGCAAGGATATTTTCAAACTTCAGCAAGGGGATGATAATGTTAACGAGGTGCTTGATTATTTAACCCATCAGGGCAATACGCCAATCATGGCGCAAGAATTTTTGCCAGAAATAGCGCAAGGTGATAAACGCATTTTACTCATTAACGGCAAACCCATTGATTACGCACTTGCGCGCCTGCCTGCTGCAGGTAGTTTTAAAGGCAACTTGGCAGCAGGTGCTGTTGGCGTGGGTCAGCCGCTCAGCGCTCGAGATCGTTATTTATGCGAGCAAATTGCGCCCACCCTTAAAGCCAAAGGTTTGATGTTCGTGGGTTTGGATGTGATTGGTGATTATATTACTGAAATTAACGTTACCAGCCCGACTTGCATTCGCGAACTTGACGCGCAATTTGACTTAAATATTGCAGGCACTTTGTTTGACGCTATTGAGCTTGCACTTAGTTAGAAAACAGCTGGCGCATTAGCATAACGCCTAAGCCTGCTGCAGACAGCGACAAAACCACATTTAACAGAATATTAACGCCCGCTTGCCCGTAATGGCCCAAACTCATCATTTCTATCGATTCCAAAGATAGGGTTGACAAAGTTGTTAAAGAACCGGTTAAACCAACCAGCAGTAGTAGTCGATAGGCTTCATGCAACTCTGCCTTTTCCAAAACGACCACCACCAAGATGCCTGCCAAAAATGAGCCAATAATATTAGCGCTTAAGGTGCCATAAGGCAGTCCGGCGCCGTAAATATTTTGCATAAACTGGGTCAAATAATAACGCATACTGGCGCCAATGGTAGCGCCTACGCCAATGGCCAAAATGGTGGGCAATAAGGTCATGACTTTCCTTGTATTTTTTTAAGTTTTTCTGCAATTTTAATCTCTAAACCTCGATCGCTTGGCTGATAATAATTTTGCTCACCCAGCTCTGTTGGGAAATAAGTCTGGCCATGGCTAATTGCATCAGGCTCATTATGGGCATAGCGATAACCCTCACCATAACCCAAATTTTCCATAAGTCCTGTGGGTGCATTACACAAATGCTTGGGTACTGGCAGGTTTGGTGTTTGTTTAGCGCTGGTCATGGCCTGATTAAACGCCTTATAAACCGCGTTAGATTTTGGCGCAACGGCGCAATATACCGCCGCCTGAGCAATGGCCCTGTTACCTTCCTTGTCGCCCAAGCGCTCATACACGCCCCAGGCATTTAGGGTGATTTCTAGCGCTCTAGGGTCGGCGTTGCCAATGTCTTCTGAGGCAATCGCAAGCAGGCGTCTGGCGATGGTTTTTGCATCAGCGCCGCCCACCAACATTCTTGCCATCCAATACAGCGCGCCGTCAGGCGATGAGCCGCGCACTGATTTATGAAACGCTGAAAGCTGCTGGTAAAAAATATCACCGCCTTTGTCAAAACTGGCGATATTGTTTTGCAAAAATTGCGCAATACTTTGTTCATCAAGTGACTCTAATTTGGCTTGACTGATTTTTTCAACCGTGTTGATTAAACGGCGTGCATCACCAAAGCTATTGGCAATAATTTGCTCTTTTGCTGTTTGCTCTAATGCCAAATCCACATGCTCAAGGCAGCGATGTAATATTTGCATTAATCCCGCCTCGTCCAGCGCTTCAAGCACATAAACGCTCAAACGAGAAAGCAGCGCTCGATTAAGTTCAAACGAAGGATTTTCAGTCGTGGCGCCAATCAGCGTTATCAAGCCTGATTCAATATGCGGCAAAAAAGCGTCTTGCTGGGCTTTGTTAAATCGATGAATTTCATCTACAAATAACACCGTTGTTTGGCCGATGTTTTGATATTTTTTGGCGTTTTCAACCACCAAGCGCAATTCTTTAACGCCGTCTAATACGGCGCTTAATTGCACAAAATAACCCTCAACTTGAGCGCACATAATGCGCGCCAAGGTGGTTTTTCCAACGCCCGACGGCCCCCATAAAATCATTGAATGTAATTGCTTATTATTAATCGCTTGTTTTAATGGATGCGCCTCATTCAGTAAATGACTTTGCGCGTAAAAGGTGTCAAGTGTGTCGGGCCGGAGTATCTCTGCAAGTGGCTTCATAAGCCTATTTTAATGATATTTTTTGTCTGGCAGGGCCGCGTGCACGGCTTTAATATCAGCACTGTTTTTAGTTTAAGTTGTCGCGCCAGCTTGGCAGCTTTGTTGCTACCCATCGCCATCATTGCTGTGGCATAAGCATCGGCCCTTAGGTTGCTTGGATGAATAACGCTTGCGGAAAACAAATCGCTCGCAACTGGAAGACCTGTATGCGGATCAAGAATGTGCGCATAATGCTCGCCCTTCCAAATAAAATGCTGCCTATAGTTACCCGAGGTGGCAATCGAACTGTCTATTAATTCGATTTTTATGGGCGCCTGACCAACAGGCGCTTCAATGCCAATATTCCAACTACCTTTGGCTTTAACCTCGCCGCCAATTTCAAGCATAAAGCGCTCAGCGCCCTGAGCCGTTAACAATTTAGCAACCTCATCTAGCGCATAACCTTTGGCGATTGCTGACAGATTCAGTTGCACGTCTGCTTTTTTGGTCAATTTATCTGCCTTAAGCGTAATTTGACTAATTGAGGCGTTAAGCAGCGCTTGGGCGATTATTTTTCGGCTGGGTTTTTCATGCACTTCTGGCGCCCCAAACCCCCAAATGTCAATCAACCTGCCCAAGCCTGGATCAAAAAAACCTTGCGTTTGCTGGTGTATCAGTATCGATTCTGACAATACTTTAGACAGCTCGCTAGACAATAGTATGGGCTTATGAAGCGGCTGATTATTAAGCTTTGACAGCTCTGAGTTTTTATCCCAGCTTGAAAAAATTTGACTAATTTGCTTAAGGCGCTGCTCGATTTGAGCCTGATCAACCTGCCCGCCTTGGCTTTTGATGGTGTAAGTTGTGCCCATGGTTTGTCCGCCAATTTTGTCAACAGTCGAGCTTGGAGCGCAGCCACTTAAATTCAAAAAAATAAAAATAATTAAGATCGATTTTTGCATCATCAGCAATAATTAACAACGTTCTTTAACGATTTAGGCATTATAATTTTGTCATGTTTAGATTGATTATTTGTTTGCTATTTTCTGGCTGGGTTTATGCCAATGATACCCTAGCACCTGCAAATGCGCCCGAGGCGCAAAGCTTCGAAGAGTTTTTAACCGACATTCGCCATCAAGCCCTAACTCAAGGCGTTTCTAATGCCACGCTAGATCAGACTTTATCTGGATTAACGCCTAATCCAGCGGTGCTTAAATTTGATCGAACTCAGGCTGAGTTTAGTCAAAATTTTTGGCGCTATTTAGGCTCTCGGGTTAGCGACTATCGACTCGGTCATGGTGCAGAAAAGCTAAAATTACATCAACAAGCCTTGCAACAAAATCAACAGCGCTACGGCGTTGCACCCCATATCATTGTAGCCTTTTGGGGCCTGGAAACCAACTATGGCAAAAATACAGGTAAATTAAATTTAATACGCTCGTTGGCCACGCTGAGTTATGATTTACGTCGTCGCGTTTTTTTTACCAAACAATTATTGGCCCTGCTTAAACTGGTTGACGATGGCAAGATACCCTTTGATGCCGAAGGTTCTTGGGCGGGCGCCATGGGTAATGTGCAATTTATGCCAACCAATGTAGCCGCTTACGCGATTGATGCAGATCAAGATGGTGAAATCGGATTGTGGGATAATACGCAAGACGTCTTTGCCAGCGCCGCTAATTTCTTACAAAAAATCGGCTGGCATCGGGGCGAACGCTGGGGTCGTGAAGTTGTAATTCCAGAGAGTTTTGACTACCAGCTTGCCAATCTTAATACCCAAAAAAGCGTTAACGAATGGCAAACGTTAGGCGTGCGTGCAACTGCGGGTAAAAATCTGCCTACTTCTACGCTTGATGCCTCCTTGCTATTGCCCATGGGTTGTCACGGCCCTGCGTTTTTAGTTTATCGAAATTTTCGCGCAATCCTGCGTTGGAATTATTCTATTTTATATGCCTTGTCGGTTGGGCATTTGTCTGATCGCTTAGCAGGCGCCGGCAAACTTCATGCAGCGCCCATTAAAGAGCCTTCGTTGAGTCTTGATAATATCAAACACATACAAACCCAGCTTAATAAGCTTGGATTTAATACCGGGGAGCCAGACGGCATATCGGGGCCAAAAACTCGCAATGCAGCGCGCCAATACCAAAAAGCCAATAGCCATCCAATTGACGGCTATGTCGGTTATCAGCTTTTTAAACAATTACAGTGACCGTCAACACCTACCTGGGTTTTGATGTTGGCACCAAGCGCACCGGCATTGCTATTGCTAACAGTCTAACCCGACAAGCCAACGGCATTGACGTGGTCTCACACCATAAAAACGGCGCAACCAACTGGGCGGATTTTGACGCTGTTATCAAACAACATGTGGTTACTTTGTTCGTTGTTGGCGTGGCTTATGACTCAGCGGGAAAAGATCAAGAAATGAGCTTTATTGCCAAATCATTTGGCAGAAAACTCAAGGCGCGTTATGCCATTGAAGTTGTTTTTGTTGATGAATATTTATCATCCAATGAAGCTAAAAAACAACTAAAATATAATCACCATCATAAAAATGCGGATCGCTGCGAAGTTGACAAGCGCTCAGCGGCGTTAATATTACAAACCTGGTTGCAAGATTCATGAAAAAAGAGCTGATTAATAATCACATCCAACTAGACGATTCGGGCAGACTGGTTCATTTATTAGGTCTTGAAAATCTACCCAAATCTCATTTGCTTGATATTTTAGAAAAAGCAGACGGCCTCATTGACGCTAATGGCCATTTAAAAAAATCTAAAGCCTTAGACGATATGTCGGTTGCTAATTTATTTTTTGAACCTTCAACTCGAACCAGAAATACCTTTGAAATTGCCGCTATGCGCAGTAGTGCCAATGTGATTAATGTCGATTTAGCCAACTCTGCACTAAAGAAAAATGAAGCGCTGATGGACACCATGCAATCGCTAAAAGCCATGCAGATTGATATGTTTGTTATTCGTCACAAACAATCAGGATTGCCGCACCACGTAGCTCAGCATCTAAAAGGTGTTTCGATTTTAAATGCAGGAGACGGCACTAACGCCCATCCGACACAAGCCTTACTCGATATGCTTAGCATTCGTCAGCACAAGCCCAATTTTGAAGCGCTGTCTGTGGCGATTGTTGGTGATATTATCCACTCTCGAGTCGCGCACTCAGATATTCAGGCGCTTAAAACTTTAGGCACGACTGATATTCGTCTCATTGCGCCCGATGGTTTGCAATATGGCGCTAAAAACGAAAGCACAATCAAGCGCTTTAGTGATATTGATGCTGGCCTTAAAGATTGTGATGTAATCATTGTTCTACGTTTGCAAAAAGAGCGCATGATTGAAGCTGATATTCCCAACGAGCAAGACTACTTTGATAATTATGGACTTACAAAAGAGCGTTTGGCACTTGCCAAACCAGACGCCATTGTTATGCATCCGGGGCCTATTAATCGAGGCGTGGAAATCGACTCTGCGGTTGCAGATTGCAAGCAATCTATCATCTTACAACAAGTCACTAACGGCATTGCGATACGTATGGCGGTTATGCAAATTTTGGCGCAAAATTCATGAGCAATACCCTTGACTACGACAATTTAAAATCAGTATTACATACGCTCAATACAGATGATAGCATTTCCAGTGCCCACGGAATTTTATGTGGTTTTGTTTGTGTTAAGCCTGATTTAAGCCTGGATGAATGGCTTAACGAAATTTTAGTGAGTATCGAGCTAGACAATATTAATGAAAAATTAGCCCATGAAGAATTGGCCCAAATTTTTAATGAAACCTTGTCCCAGCTTAATGATGAAACGCTTGATTTTCAATTGCTCATCGCCGATGAAGACGCTCGATTATCAGAACAAGCCAACACGTTAATCGAGTGGTGTCAGGGTTATCTTGTTGGTCTTGGTTTGCAAAAAGTTTCAACCACTGACGAAGATGCATTAGAAATGATTAAAGATTTTTCAGAAATATCAAAACTTGATGCGCAGCTGCTCGATACTGAGCAAAATGCACAAGATTTAAACGAGATTATTGAATTTGTACGTATGGGCGTCTTGTTAATTCAAGAAACCCTGCAACCCTCTAAGCAAGACTACATCAGCCCAGAAATCCTGCATTAGTCACTAAAAACCAGCCTTTTCAAGCGTTTAACTACTTTAGCTACTAATAATATAACAATATTATAAAATTACGCTCTGGTGATAATCTTGCAAAATTATTGCAAGCGTATATCATAACGTTTTGACAAAAAAATAGCCACTTAAGCAAATTTGAACAAAAACAAATGGTCAACTAATACGAAATAATTCAATATATCTTGGGGGAGATTGGTGATTTTTTAAGTATTGTTAAATAAACTACAATACAGCTTTAGATTTTTTTTAATAAAAAGGACTAAATTAAACAGCTATGATGACAAGATTGTTTACGCCTTTTCCCGCTCTAAGCATTACTACGCTTATTCTTATTTTTGCCGCTCTAGTTGGTAACGCTGCTGCTGCTAGCCGTAATACTGCAATTATTGAAGCAGTTATTACCGATATTCAGCCCATCTATATGAACTACACCGTTGAGAAAGTCATTACGCCTTGCGTTTCTAACCCTCAAGGCTGTTGGAATGTTAGCTATCAAAAAAAAGCAGCAAAAACACTGGAGGGTTACCGAATAAAATTATCTTATAACGGCAACACTTTTACTGCCAGAATGCAAAAAAAACCCAGTAAGGGTCATTTAAATATTCGAGTCAAGAGTGATTTATTAGCCGCGCCTAGCACGGTTGCGATTAATGCTATGGTTGTTTATTAAAATTTAGCGATTTAAACTTGCAAGCTGCGGCTGCTCTGGCGTTGGCGTGTTTACAGCTTCCACCACAAAACCATAACCCTTATTACCGTAGTTATAAAAAGCTGAATTGGCTGGGTGCGCCTGATTATGTGCTGAAGTCTGTAGCAAAGCTAATGGGTTAAACACCCCATACGGCGTTGACGTTTGCGCTAAAGTGTTAGCAGCTACGAGCAACGTTGCCATAATAAGAATGTTTAAGATTAGTTTCATGCTATTTATTTCAATTAATGAGTATGCCGACACATTATTATCCTGAGGAGAGAATAATTCTTGGGGGAGAAAGTGCCGACATGTGAACAAGTATATCATTAAAACATTATATGTCAAGTTTATAATATAATTATTTTATTATATATAAATTTTATCCAGTCAATCACACGATAAATACGCCTGCAGAACAATCTGCACAGTTTGACTAATCAATAGATCAGGCGCCCTTTCATAACGCTTGGCATCGGGTCAAAACACTGCATGCAAGAATGCCAAAATGGCTATCGTTAAATTAGCCAAATTTAGTAGTTAAAATAACTAAAAGGCATTATTTGTAAAGACATAAACGCTTTATGATTAAAAACCCTATGCTTATTAGGCGTCACGATTAGCGCTAACACCTATAAGCCTTGCTTAATGATTTTTACTCATTAAACTTCACAAAAAAAAGCGCACCAAAAGGTGCGCTTTTTAAATAAGGTGGTGGCCGCACCTAGAATTGAACTAGGGACACAGGGATTTTCAATCCCTTGCTCTACCAACTGAGCTATGCGGCCATAAAAGTCAGAATTATACCAATAAACTCTAACCATAAGCTAAAAACTACTCGCCTAAAAATCTCTCCGCATCTAATGCAGCCATACAGCCAGATCCAGCAGAGGTGACCGCTTGACGATAAATATGGTCTGCCACGTCACCTGCTGCAAAAACACCTTCTACAGAAGTTTGAGTCGCGTTGCCCTGCGTGCCGCTTTGAACCTGCAAATAACCGTGATTCATCTCAAGATGGCCCGCGAAAATATCGGTATTTGGCGTATGCCCAATCGCAATAAATACGCCGTGCACGTCGATCTCTTTAGTGTTGCCATCATTATGCTTTAAACGCAAACCAGTAACGCCCATGTTGTCACCCAGAACCTCGTCTAAATTTTGATTGTACTCAATGCTAATATTGCCCGTTTTTGATTTTTCAATCAACTGGTCAGATAGGATTCTTTCACTGGAAAATTTGTCACGGCGATGAATAATAGTAACGTGATCAGCAATATTAGATAAAAATAACGCCTCTTCAACAGCCGTATTGCCGCCGCCAATAACCGCCACCTTTTGCCCGCGATAGAAAAATCCATCGCAAGTTGCGCAAGCTGAAACACCCTTACCTTTAAAAGCCTCTTCAGACGCCAGGCCTAAATAACGCGCTGAGGCGCCCGTTGCAACAATAACAGCGTCAGCTGTATAGGTTGTAGAGCCGCCCTGAAGACTAAAAGGGCGCTGAGAAAAATCAACCTTGGTAATGTGGTCATTAATAACTTCAGTATTAAAACGCTCGGCGTGTTTTTTCATGCGCGCCATTAATTCTGGCCCTTGAACGCCAGCATTATCACCTGGCCAATTATCAACATCTGTGGTGGTGGTCAACTGTCCGCCTTGCTCCAAGCCGCTGACGATAACGGGGTTTAAGTTTGCGCGCGCCGCATATACAGCCGCCGAATAACCCGCAGGACCAGAGCCTACAATTAATACTTTACAATGTTTATTTTCACTCATTTATGTCCCAATCCTTTATACTTATAGCCAGACCAAAATCAGTCCTTTAGATTCTATCATTATAAAGCAAGCGCAAATCTCCTTGAAAAAAAATACCCCAATAAAAACCAAAAAAATCCAAAGCAAATCGCGCACAAAAGCCAGTAGCGAAATCTTGTTTATTTTATTACTAGCACTCGGTTTAATTTATTTAGCCGCCTTATTTTCTTATTCGGCTCATGAAAACCCTTGGTCTGGCGACGTTGTACTAGGTAGTTCAACGGCTAATTTAGCGGGCGTTTTTGGCGCTTATTTGAGTGATATATCTTTATCCGTTTTTGGTTTTAGCGCCTATATCATTCCCATTTCATTGATTTGGCTCGGTTGGCGTATTCATAAAAATGCTGAACAAGCCAAATCAAAAAAAACCCTGCTGCTTATTCGCTTTTTGGCATTGACAACTTTAATCTGTTTTAGCAGCGCCCTGCTTGCTCAAAATTTTACCAATACAGGTTCCTCCGGGGGTTATTTAGGCATCAGCATGCATGAATATTTTGGCCTGCTGTTTGGCGGCGCATCATTGATTCTTTATCTAAGCATTATGATGATTAGCTTTAGCGTCGCTACCAGCGCCTCTTGGATTAATATTTTTTCATCTACTGGCGGGTTTTTTGGTCTGTTTTTTGCAAAAATACAGCGCAAACGTGCCCAAGCTAAGCTCAACCAAGCTGAAAAAGTAAGTATAATTCCCAAGCTAAGAGCGTTCAAACCTAGCGTTATTGCCAAGGTTAAAGCGGCCAAAATTAAGAAAATTAGCCCGCCCGCTTCTTCCAATTTATTTAACACCGCCACAGTGGCCGGACTACCAAGCCTTGATTTGCTTAACGAACCTGCTAGCAATGCTGGCGGATTTTCAGAACAAGCCTTAAATGATATGTCTAGGCAGGTCGAGCTCAAACTCAAAGATTTTGGATTTGATGTCAGCGTTACCACGGTTACCCCGGGGCCTGTTGTTACTCAGTTTGAATTGTCACTTGCGCCAGGCGTTAAAGTTTCACAAATCATGAACCTGAACAAAGATTTAGCGCGCGCACTCTTAGTAGAAAGCGTTCGGATTGTTGACGTTATCCCTGGCAAGCCGGTTATTGGCTTAGAAATCCCCAATGAAGTGCGAGAAATGATCAGCCTAAAAGAGGTGCTCGCCTCGCAAGAGTTTGCCGATTCTAGCTCTACTCTCACCATGGGACTAGGCAAGGATATTAACGGCAACCCAATCATTGCCAATTTGGCAAAAATGCCGCATTTATTAGTGGCAGGTGCAACCGGTATGGGTAAGTCTGTTGGTTTAAATGCAATGATTTTAAGTGTGCTTTATAAGGCTAAACCAGATCAAGTGCGCATTATTATGATTGATCCAAAAATTGTTGAATTGGCGATTTATGCCGATATTCCGCACCTGTTAACGCCCGTTGTTACCGATATGAACGAGGCCGCTTCAGCGCTTTGGTGGTGTGTTAATGAAATGGAGCGGCGTTATTCTTTGTTGGCCAAATTTGGCGTGCGCAACATTGAAGGCTTCAACGATAAACTTAAAAAAGCCAAGGAAAAAGATGAGCCTTTATTAGATCCTAGCTTTAATAAAAATAACGCAGAAGAAGGTGAAACGGCGCCAGAGCTTGAGGCTTTGCCGCTAATCATGCTGGTGATTGACGAGTATGCCGACATGCTAGGCGCTTTGGCTCAAGAAGATCGCGCCAAGGCAAAACGTGTTGAGGCTTTGATTATACGTCTAGCGCAAAAAGCGCGCGCCGCAGGTATTCATATTATTATTGCCACGCAGCGCCCAAGTGTTGATGTTATTACCGGTTTGATTAAATCTAACGTACCAACCCGCATCGCCTTTAAAGTTTCATCCAAAGTAGATTCACGTACCATTCTTGACCAAGGCGGCGCAGAGCAGTTGCTGGGGCTGGGTGATATGTTATACATGAGCCCTGGGCTGTCTCATCTAGTTCGCGTACACGGCGCTTTTGTTGATGATGATGAAATTTTGCGAGTGGTTAACTTCTTAAAAGAAAATTCTGAACCTAACTACCTTGACGGAATTCTTAATGCTCACAGTGAATCACAAGACTCGCACGAATCAAGCAGCGGCGCCAAGTCAACAGCGACTGGCGAGATGGATGCACTATATGACGAGGCTTTGCAAATTGTCACCTCATCAAGAAGAGCTTCTATTTCCAGCTTACAGCGGCGACTACGCATTGGCTACAACCGCGCCGCGTGCATTATTGAAGACATGGAAGCAGCCGGCGTGGTGAGCACCATGAATAGTGCTGGCAATCG
This sequence comes from Gammaproteobacteria bacterium, assembly GCA_965222625.1. Taxonomy (GTDB): domain Bacteria; phylum Pseudomonadota; class Gammaproteobacteria; order PS1; family Pseudothioglobaceae; genus Thioglobus_A. Next base: position 1,197,681 of record OZ244962.1, read on the forward strand.
TCAAGTGTTGGCGCCAGAGCCGATTAATGTCGATGATTAAATGGTTGGCTGTATTTACCGGTCTTTGCATCTCAAGTTTGACGGCTGCTAACAATGAATTTAAAACGTTTTTTGATTCATTTGACACGCTCAGTGCTAACTTTGTACAGCAAACCTATAGTGACACGGGCGCCCCCTTGGCCAAAACATCTGGCTATTTACACTTTAAACGTCCCGCGCAATTCGTTTGGCAAACACAAGCGCCCATTACTCAAACATTGCTATTATCTAATAATGAATTATGGCTGATTGACAAAGAACTAGAACAGGCCAGTATGCGCCCTATTGAGCAGCTAAAAAACACGCCGCTATACTGGCTGATTAACAAACCAGGTCAGCTTGAAAATCTACCAAAATTTGAGCACAATGAGTTAGCTATCAACTGGTATAAAACCCAACAAGATGACCAGCTCAGCTTTGGCTTTGCACTCAGCCAGTTGGTTGCCATTAAACTTAACAATCCATTAGGGCAGAAAATTTTAGTCACTTTAACAGATTTGAAAATCAATCCTGTTTTTAGCCAAGACACTTTTGAGTTAAAACTGGGTGCGGATTTTGATGTTATTAGATAGCTTTTAAAATCAAATTTTGTTACTAAACAAATACAGCTTAAGCGTTCTTGTAACTATTAAAAATCAATCAACTTATTTTTGTTAGTAGTTGCGAAAAAGCGTCCTTATATAATTACGAATCAATAATTTTTTTAGCTTTAGCGCTTTTATTCTAAACCAAAACCTGAAAACAAAAAAACCCACAGCAAATGCTGCGGGTTTAAAACTGGTGCGAAGGCCGGACTATGGTTGTTGACTAAAAGTATTGATATAAAAGTATTTTAATAAATAGTTAGTATTTTTATACTCACAAATATACTCACAATATTATATTGTCAATTTAACAACAAGGGGTGAAAAAATGAGACACGGCAACAAAAGGCGCCTTATTTGCGCTTCCACCAGTCAATCAAAACAACCTCAAAAAGGAGGTCATTATAACCAATTGTCATTTTAAAATAAAAAAGCTATTAGATTTATACATTCGCGAAAGACAACCAGCAGCAGCGACAATTAAAAAATATGAAAATTTAATCAGTATCTACATCAGGGATAACTTCCCATGTGATGACTTATCTTTAACTAGGGTCGAGATAATGATCTGGAGGGATAAAGTCATTGATCGATCAACGTTGGCCAATTGGAATAATTACCATCGCCACTTTAAGGCATTATTTCAAGTAGCTGTTGATAATCAACTGATTAATGATAATATTTTTAAATCAATTAAGATTGTTGGTACGTTTTCAAATGCAAAAAAAACACTACACGAAGGTGATATTGCAACGCTTAAAAATTACCTAAAAGATGATAAAAATTACTTCTTTTGGGATGCGCTTTTCGATATTCTTTATTACACTGGGATAAGGAGAAGACAATTAATTGGCTTGCGCTGGAAAGATTTAGATTACAATAATTTTGAGATTTGTTTAAGCTCTAAATATAGTAAAACCAAGCGCGAATATCGTGTGCCAGTCAACCCTGAATTACTTCAAAAAATAGATATTATTAGAAATAAAGCCGCTAATATTAAAAAAATATTTCCAAGTGATCAGGTTTTTAATATTATGTTATTTAATCGAGCTAATAAGCAAAAAACAAAAAAAGAAATGGACGAGGAATATTTATCTAAATGGTTTTTAAGGCTCAGCAAGAAAACTGGCATTAAAGTATCACCTCATAGATTTAGGCACACAATGGCAACCAAAATCGCAAACAACGGCGGAAATATAATTGCCTTGCAAAATATACTAGGGCATTCAAATATAACAACAACGTTGGGTTATGTTCATGCCGACATTAAAGATATGAGAAAAGTGCAGGGTTTATTATTAGAGGGTTGAATTACTTTCCCAATAGGCTTATAATATAAATATAAAAGGAAATAATGATTATGAACACACTTAAAATGGCAAACACTTTAATTGACGCAGGTTTTAATAAAAGCCAAGCTGAGAGTATTGTTGAAATTGTAGATAGCAGAGATAAAGAGCTGGCTACTAAAAAAGATATGAAAATTATCTACGGCATGTTTTCTTTAGTTGGCGTTGCTTTTGCATACGCATTTGACCTACTTAATACAATCATTAGTAAGTTAGCATAAGGAGGGGCGTATGAGTTTTAATACATTTAAAAGAACAATAGACGTAGTAACCACTACTACTGAATACGCAGATACTTCTAAAGATCTTTCTGGCTCTGGCTTTGAAGTTATCCCTAAAATCCTTAACATCTTTAAACAGGTTTTTAAGGCGCTTTGGTGGGTTGTTAAGGGCGCAGCATCGTTGTTTTGGTTTTCTTTAGAAAATTCAGCTACGGCAGAGACAGAGAAATACGATCTCAACATGGATGACTGGAATACGCCTAAGAATAAAAGTAGTAAAAGGCATCCTTATGATGATGAAAGCTATATAGAAATTAATGGCTGCGACACATTAGGTAACAAGGTAAGATTTTAATAGACCCTGTAAACCAGATTGTGTAAAGTCCTCGTCAAAAATCAGACATAATCCTTTAATCTATCCTCATGTAGGATTATAAACTGATTCATTGCTTGTGGCCAATTCCGTATTGGCATAGTCCATCTTTTACTCGCTGCTTCAATGGCTAAAAAAACAACCTTAAAGGCGGAGTTATCATGATTAAAAATCTTGCGATTCTTGATTGATTTACGAATCACTGAGTTTAAAGATTCAATCGCATTGGTTGTATAGATAGCCCTTCTAATAGCCTCAGGATAAGCAAATATTGTTGCCACATTATCCCAATGCCTACGCCATGATTTGCCAATACTTGGGAATTGCTTACCCCAGCGATGCTCAAATTCATCAAGTGCAAGTAAGGCTTCATCTTCACTAATGGATTGATAAATTTGCTTAAGACTACTGGCAACCTGTTTTTTATCCTTATAGCCAACATATTTGAGTGAATTACGCACCATGTGAACAATACATAGCTGAACATCGGCCTGTGGGAATACGGCATTAATGGCTTCAGGGAAGCCTGTTAAGCCATCCACTGAAGCAATCAGAATGTCTTTAACGCCACGATTAGCAATATCATTAAGAACGCCTAGCCAAAACTTGGAAGATTCGTTTTTAGACAGCCATAGACCCAAGCATTCCTTTTTGCCTTCAAGGTTAACGCCGAGGGCGATATACATCGTCTTTTTAATGATTTGCTTGTCTTGCCTGACTTTAATAACAATGCCGTCTAAATAAACAATAGGATAGACCTCATCCAGTGGACGATTACGCCACTCAGTTGCTTGAGCAATAACCGCCTGTGTTACATTAGACACCAAGGTGGCTGATATGTCTGCATCGTACATTTCTTTAAAGGTTGATACGATGTCACGAGTGGACATGCCTTTAGCATACAGGCTTAATATTTGAGAATCGAAAGCACCCAATCGTGTTTGGCCTTTTTCAACGATTAAGGGCTCAAAATCGCCACTACGATCCCTTGGAATGGCGAGTTTAATTTCGCTATGATTGCTTTTAACAATCTTCGGGTAGTAGCCATTGCGAGCGTTACTATTTATATCAATTGTATTGTTATTCTGTCCATGCTTTGGATAGCCAAGATGATGTTCCATCTCGCCGCCGAGTGCTGCTTCAATGGTCATTTTAACCAGTGAGGCAGATAGGTCTGCTAAGTCATCTTGAGTGTGGATGTCTTTGGCAAGTTCATCAGCAAAAGCGCGTAGTTTTTGTTGGTTGATGCCTGTGTTGTTCAGTTGGTTCTTTTGGTTTTGTCTTAGTGTTGTGTTACTCATGTTTTTTCTCCTTTTTAGGGATTATAAAATATGAGGGTTTACACAATCTGGTTTACAAGGTCCCAAATTCCATTGTTTAATCCTTGTTTTATAGATTTATTTTTTGTTAATAAAAAAAATTTTTATATCACGAAACATTCGTTTAAAAAGGAGACCCCAGAGTAAATATACACCTGCAATAAAGGAGGCGACAAGTATGTAACCAAAAGCTTCATAAGGCATCTTTTCTTTAAAAACATCTAATGCATAATTGGAACTTTTGTGAGTGTAAATGCCGGCTGTTAAAAACACCCAGAACGCAACATAGGCGTTCATATCTTTTATGCCGGCTGTTAAAAACACCCAGAACGCAACATAGGCGTGTATTTTTAATTGGTTTTTCATATCTTTTATTTTTTTTTTGTTTAGTCGTTAAAACCTTAAAAGAACAAGCTGCCAGCAGGCTTGGTGCTGGTATCTGTCGTCTTTTTGGGCGCAGACAATATCTTTATAATTGTGCTGTTGGCTAGTTTTTGTCTGATTTCGCGCTCAAACATTAAAGACTTAATTTCAGAATCTAACCTGGCTACTGATTTAATGCGCTGATCGGCGGTCAGCTTATTATCTGAGCTGGGGTCTTGCCCGCCAGTGACCAACATCCTTCTAATCGCCAACGCTTTTTCGATGGTTTTTTGCGTTGCAATATCATCAGCGATATTTCCTAATAGGGCTCCCTGCTGCTCCCTGTTGAAGCGATTGCCAAGCTTAACCTGAACGCTAGAATTTATCCCTAACTTATCCCACTCTTGGTTATTAATCTGCTCTATAACCTTTTCACGCTCTTATTTTACTTTTGGGTGAAGCCCTAATCCAACCTTGGTGCTTGGGCGCTCATTATTGATTTCATATTCACCAATCACGTCAGTTGCGAAAGTAATAGCCGCTTGCTTGTCCTTAAAGTTCTTGTATAGTTCAGATCCCTCGTTTGGCTTAGTGTTTGCACTGGTATCTTTTGATCCTTGTAAAAACTCAAATCCTGCGCCAACAGTAGAAGCGACAGCTAAGAAAGGCTTTTGCTTTAATCCACCAACATATTCGCCGCCATAAGAGCGAATGCCGTCTTTTGTTGGGCTTTCTTCAATGTCTTTTTTGGCCGCTACAATATCATCACCATTGGCGGCTTTATCTTTCCAAGATTGGGACTTTCCAATTTGGATAAAATCACCGTAAGGATTACCGCCTTGGGCAATTTCAGATTCCATCTGTTCACAAGACTTGGTAGCTATTTCAATTTGGGTATTAGCATCAGCAGAAAATTCTTGAAACATATCATAAACGCCAGGCATTGCTCGCTGCAAAATAGCAAGCGGCATTGAAGATACCGCTGCGCTAACACCACTTGTAAGCTTGTTTTTTGCATCGTCAACATTGTTTTTAAAACCATTCATAAGGTTTTTATAGCTTGCGCCATAATCAAACTCGCCGCAAGAGTAGCCAATATAGGCATCACCACCAAGCCCAATATTTAAGTTGGCCGAGTCGTTAGAAATAGGCGGAGCAACGCGCCGAGCGCCGCCAATTTCATAATAAAGTTTTGAGTTCGAGTTAAAAACTCACTTTCAAGATCTTCACTAAGATCAATGGCAAAAGTATTATTAGTTAGCAATAATGCCAATGCTATTACGGTAGTGTTTTTTATTTTTTTCATGAGTTTTATTTCTTCTTTTATGATTAATTAATCATAATTATCGGCAAAAACAAGGTTGAATGTTGCATCCACCACACCATAGGTTGGTGTGATGGATTGTGCGTTTGAAAGTACCTGTATATCAACATATTATTATTTTAAAAAATAGTTAGCAGTAATATCTAACCGTGTATATCCATGCTCTAATTTATGACCTATTAATAACATAATACTATATATGTTATTATGTTATAATAAGAATAATTAATTACAACAGGGCGGATCTACTCATGAAAATAGTATCAATTCTTAATCAAAAAGGCGGCAGCGGTAAAACAACCTTAACCACCAATCTTGCTTTTGCCCTATCTCTGCAAAAACAAAAGGTATTAATTGTCGATTCTGATCCGCAAGGATCAGCAAGCGACTGGGGTAATGAAACTGGCGGCGAGATAGTGCCAGTTGTTGGTTTAAACAGGCCAAAAAGCTTGCCAAAAGATATTGAAGCTGTATCAAATGGGTATGATTATGTCTTAATAGATGGAGCGCCCCAGTTGAGTGATCAAATGAGTTCTGCTATTCGAGTGTCAGATATTGTATTAATACCAGTACAACCATCGCCATATGATATTTGGGCTGCTGCAAGCTTAGTTGACGCTATTAAACAAAGACAAGAATTAGGATCAGAGTTGAAAGCTTTTTTTGTCATATCGAGAGCTATAACAAATACTAATCTTGCTGGCGAAGTTAAAGGTGCATTGTCTGAGTATGGGCTACCGTCATTTACCTCAAGTACAACGCAAAAAATATCTTATTCAAGCAGCGCAGCAGCTGGCAAAACTGTCTTTCAAACTAACGATAAAAAAGCTCAATCAGAGGTTGAAAGTATTGCTAAAGAGTTAATGGAGTTAAAATAATGGGAATCTTAAAAGCAAAAAAAACCAACAAAGATGAAAACGATTTCAGTAAAAAACTCAATCAACAAGAAGTGCGTGTTACTAGAAAAATCATCACCACCAAGGAGCAGTTTAAGAAAATTAAACTTATCTCAATAAATCAAGAAAAATCTCTATACACCCTTTTAAATATCTCAATAAAAGAGAGTATTAAAAACAAGATTAACTTAAAAGATTTTGCGGCAGAGGGCGATTATAAAAATTTTTCTATTGATGCGGTATTAATGAAAGAATCAAAGCTGTATTGTTTAAAAAACGATATAAGTTTAAAGACTTTTTTAAGTCATGCCCTGGCTGTTATAAAATAACATATATAGTATTATGTTATCTATTTCATTATGGGTTGGGGGTATAATTTTAATTGTAACAACATCTTTAATTTTATCAAAGGAGGATCGTAATGACTGATCTTAATATAATGATAAGCATGTCAGTGTTGGTTGTTGTGTTTTTAGGGTTTATATCTATGTATATCAACCGTAAAGAGAGGCACAATAGCAAACATAAACAGGCTTAACTAGAGATAAAACCAATGAAAGCAATGAAAGCAATGAAAGCAATTAAAGTAACTGATAGTTTTGCTGATATTATTAGTCGAATTGAAAAAGAATCTACTGAAGTTGAGTTTGAAAAAAGGTCTGTCAAAACCCTTAGAATTTATAAGATTGTCAATATAGTTTTATTAATTTTAATCGCTATTAAAATCTTACCTTCGGCGTAAAAAAATGGACGATGATATTAAGAAATTAAGACCCTGTAAACCAGATTGTGTAAACCTTCATATTTTATAATCCTTAAAAAGGAGAAAAAACATGAGTAATACAACACTTAGAAAAAACCAAAAGAACCAACTTGATGCCGTAGGCATCAACCAGCAAAAGCTACGTGCTTTTGCTGATGAACTTGCCAAAGACATTCACACCCAAGATGACCTTGCGGACTTATCTGCCTCACTGGTTAAAATGACCATTGAAGCAGCACTCGGCGGCGAGATGGAACATCATCTTGGCTATCCAAAACATGGACAAAATGACAATGAGACTAACGCGGGTAGCAATACTCGCAATGGCTACTACCCCAAGATTGTTAAAGGCAATCATGGCGAAGTTGAACTTGCCATTCCAAGGGATCGTATTGGAAGTTTTGAGCCTGCTATTATTGAAAAAGGTCAAACTAGGCTAGGCGCTTTTGATAGCCAAATCCTCAGTTTGTACGCCAAAGGCATGTCAACGCGTGACATTGTCTTAACCTTTAAAGAAATGTACGATGCAGACATATCAGCCACCTTGGTGTCTAATGTAACACAGGCGGTTATTGCTCAAGCAACTGAGTGGCGTAATCGTCCACTGGATGAGGTCTATCCTATTGTTTATTTAGACGGCATTGTTATTAAAGTCAGGCAAGACAAGCAAATCATTAAAAAGACGATGTATATCGCCCTCGGCGTTAACCTTGAAGGCAAAAAGGAATGCTTGGGTCTATGGCTGTCTAAAAACGAATCTTCCAAGTTTTGGCTAGGCGTTCTTAATGATATTGCTAATCGTGGCGTTAAAGACATTCTGATTGCTTCAGTGGATGGCTTAACAGGCTTCCCTGAAGCCATTAATGCCGTATTCCCACAGGCCGATGTTCAGCTATGTATTGTTCACATGGTGCGTAATTCACTCAAATATGTTGGCTATAAGGATAAAAAACAGGTTGCCAGTAGTCTTAAGCAAATTTATCAATCCATTAGTGAAGATGAAGCCTTACTTGCACTTGATGAATTTGAGCATCGCTGGGGTAAGCAATTCCCAAGTATTGGCAAATCATGGCGTAGGCATTGGGATAATGTGGCAACAATATTTGCTTATCCTGAGGCTATTAGAAGGGCTATCTATACAACCAATGCGATTGAATCTTTAAACTCAGTGATTCGTAAATCAATCAAGAATCGCAAGATTTTTAATCATGATAACTCCGCCTTTAAGGTTGTTTTTTTAGCCATTGAAGCAGCGAGTAAAAGATGGACTATGCCAATACGGAATTGGCCACAAGCAATGAATCAGTTTATAATCCTACATGAGGATAGATTAAAGGATTATGTCTGATTTTTGACGAGGACTTTACACAATCTGGTTTACAGGGTCAATAAAACTACTGCCTATATAAGGAAGTAAATAACGCACCCCTTGTTGTTCTACTTTCTTTATATGTCTTGCGCTCCAGTTGTTACTATTCTGAACGTGCCACTCGTAAAACATATCACCAAAAGTTTTTCTTTCTTGTTCTTGTTTCAATAATTGGATCTTCTTTTGAGCTTTTGCTGCGCTTGGGTTAATACCTTCAAATAATAATTTCTTAAATCTGTCTCTAGCGCTCCTTGCTTCAGCCAAACTAATTAAAGGATATGTGCCTAATGAGGCCATTGTAGCCTTACCATTAAATCTATATCGATACCGCCAATGCTTTACGCCTTTAGGCGTTATTTCTAAAGCTAAGCCGTTCGCATCAGCAATACGATATATTTTATCTTTTGCCTTACAGCTTTTTATTTTTTGATCGGTAATCATATAAAATGTGAGTAGAGTTAAATAGTTTTATAAGCGTTTTTAACTTATACTCACAATGTTACTCACTTTATTAGTCTTTTTCAGTATAATTTGGTATAACTTAGTATAATTTAAAAAGGTACATACCGATAAAAATACTTTTATACAGACGAAAAAAAAGCTATCTAATGATAACTTTTGTTTTTAAATGGTGCCGAAGGCCGGACTCGAACTGGCGACCTACTGATTACAAATCAGTTGCACTACCAACTGTGCTACTTCGGCAATAGCGCAAATTATACCCAACAACGGCTGGCTTTATTTAATAAAAATCGATCATTTTTCGGGCGATACCTGCCTAATTATAGATGGCTGGTATACGTTCGGTTTTATGCACTTGCAGGCCTTTTAAAACGCCTTGAGCAAGCGTTACTAACTAATAATGGGCGCCTTTAAAAATCTCAATGGACAAAAAAAATACCTCATAAAGAGATATTTTTTTACGAATGATAAATTAGTTTTAAAATCTAGGGCTAGCCGTCAATGCAACTGATGCTTGTCGTAAGGCATTAACCGCTTGCGCGTTGGCTTTTTTTGCTAAAGCCACATCTTTGCTCTTTTTAGCCTCTTTAATCATTTTTCCAGTATCTCTCCAAGCTAAATTTTGCGCTAAATTTGTTTTATAGTTGGCTTCTGCCGCTGCAATAACATCTGCAAACGCATCACTTTTAGCAACGATTGGCGTGTATTTAGGGTCTTTTAGCGTTTTTGCTGCTTTTGCTGCTACTGGAGCCTTGACTTTTGCCGCTTTGGCTTTTTTAGCTGCCGGCTTAACCGGATCGCCGCCGCCCAGCTGATGAACATAAACCACTAACTTTTTAAGCTGCACGGCATCGATTACTTTTGAGTGACCAAATGCCGGCATAACGCCGTCTTGTGTTTGTGGGTTATTGCCTTGGCCTACGCCATGAAGAATCGTACGCACCACTGAAGCGTGCTGATCTTCTGCTTTAAAGCGGTAAATACTATCGCTCAAATTAGCAGCGCCTAATATTTGATTACCTGCTAATGTTGGGCCGTGGCAACCAATACAACCTTTAGATAAGTAAAGTGCTTTTGAAGCAGAGTTTGGATTGCCTTGTGCGCCTTTGCCGGTTTCAATTAAAAAGGTAGCTAGCTCACTGGCTTGTTCATCAGTAATACCAAGCATACGCGCCGGCATATTACCTCTGCGGCCATTACTAATAGACTGATTGATCTTGGCTAATGAGCCGCCATATAACCAGTCATCATCTGCTAACACTGGAAATCCAGCGTTACCTTGTCCGCCTGCACCGTGACAAGCTGCGCAGTTATCGCCAAACAGCACTTTAGCGGTTTTAATCGCGTAAGTTTTAAGCTCATCGTCACGAACAATGTCTTCTAGTGAGCTATCTGCAATCGCTTGCTCTGTTGCTGCAAATTTCTTTTCTCGGTATGCTTCAAGCTCAGCAACGCTTTGCTTCATTTCAGTAATCTGCGTCCAGCCCGCTGTGCCTTTGTAGCTATCGCCAAACCAAGGGATGCTTGGGTAATAAATTGAGTAGATGACAATGGCCACAATACCTACAAGCATGGCTTGCATGTACCATCTTGGCGGACGATTGTCCAGCTCTCTTAAATCTTGCTCATCATCCCAAAAGTGTCCTGTGTTATTTTCACCTGGGTATGGATTTTTATCTTCACTCATTATCTTCTCCTCTTAGCGCTCATCATCGTCATTGACGAAATTTCGTAAGTCTTCAAATTTTTGCTTATTTTTTGCTCTAAAAGCATAAAAATAAGCAGCTGCCAATAAAACAAATATTACAACTGCAATAGTGGCGCCAATTTTATCAACTAAGGTCATTATTCGCGGTAAGCAACGCCTTCCTTAAATTTAATCATTGTGCCTAATGATTGCAAGTAAGCAACCATTGCATCCATTTCTGTTTTACCTGCAACAGCCTGCGCTGCACCTGCGATGTCAGCTTGCGTATAAGGCACACCTACTTTAGACAAGCCTTTCATATGAGTAGCAACTTTATCACCATCAACCATTGCATTGTCTAAAAATTTGTACTTAGGCATGACCGATTCTGCCACCAGTGCTTGCGGATGACGCATGTGCAAAATATGCCACTCATCTGAATACTTACCACCCAGGCGCGCTAAATCAGGGCCTGTTCTTTTAGAGCCCCACTGGAATGGGTGGTCGTATTTAGACTCTACTGCCAAAGAGAAATGACCATAACGCTCATGCTCATCTCTAAATGGACGAATCATTTGTGAATGGCATAAATAACAACCTTCACGTACATAGATGTCACGTCCTGCCGTTTCTAGTGGGGTATTAGGCCGTACGCCATCACCTGGCTTCCAATCAGACAAAGTCTGACCTTCTTTTCGCTGCCATAAAAGACTTTGCGTGCTGCCGTCTGCCAAGACGACTTCATCTTTAACGGTGTCTGGGTTGGTAAACAAAGGTACGATTTGAACAATTCCGGCCAATGACAAAGATATTGCCATAAATAGATACATGGCAAAAATGTTCTTTTCGAGCTTTGATTGTAAACTTTCTTTTCCATTATGATTTGACATAGTCTATCTCCTCTTATGCATTGGCTGTTTGCACAGAATTCGACCTACGAATTGTGCTTACAATGTTAATTAACATAATGATTGCGCCGATAAACACTAGCACGCCGCCTGCCGCCCTCATGACGTAGTATGGATGCATTGCAGATACCGACTCTGCAAAGGTGTATGCCAACGTGCCGTATTCATCATAAGCTCTCCACATCAAGCCCTGCATGATGCCTGATACCCACATAGCGACAATATATATCACCGTGCCAATGGTATGAATCCAGAAGTGTATCGCTAACATTTTTTGACTAAGTTTAATATTGTATATTTTTTCAAAAATGTGGTATAACGCACCTGCTGCCACCATAACGTTCCAACCTAAAGCGGCCGAATGTACATGTCCAATTGTCCAGTCGGTGTAGTGCGATAAAGCATTAACGTTTTTCGCTGCCATTACCGGGCCTTCAAAAGTAGACATCGCATAGAATGCTAAGGACATAATTAAAAAGCGCAAAATGTAATCTTCACGTAAACGGTCCCAAGCACCTGACAAAGTCAAGATGCCGTTAAGTGCGCCGCCCCATGAAGGGATAATCATCGCTAAAGAAATGGTTGCACCGAGCGAACCTGCCCAATCTGGCAAGGCTGTATATTGCAGGTGGTGCGCGCCTAACCAGACGTAACCAAACATCAATGCCCAAAAGTGAATAACGGACAAACGGTATGAATAAACTGGACGCTGCGCCTGTTTAGGCACAAAGTAGTACATCATGCCCAAAAAGCCTGCTGTCAAGAAGAAGCCAACGGCATTATGGCCCCACCACCACTGAATCATTGCATCTTGCACGCCTGAAAAAATAGAATAAGACTTAAACCAATCTACAGGGATGGCCAAGCTGTTTACCACGTGTAAATAGGTAACCATGACCATCATGCCCATAAAGAACCAGTTAGCAACATAAACGTGCGGGACTTTGTTCCTGTCACGAATATGGATGGTCATAATGAAGTTGTACAAGTATGAAGCCCAGGACAAGGTGATAAGAATATCAATCGGCCATTCAAGCTCTGCATACTCTTTAGACTGTGTTAAACCTAAAGGCAGGGTAATAACAGCAAGTACAATCACTGTATTCCATGACCAGAACGTAAACCAGGCCATTTTATTTGACCATAATTTCGTTTGATTGGTTTTTTGAACAATATAAAAGGCTGTGGCCATTAATGCTGAGCCGCCGAAAGCAAAAATCGCCGCATTCGTATGCAGTGGTCGCAAGCGTCCAAATTGAAAATACGGTAGGTCGGTGCCTAAATCATTCAGATAAGGATACGCCAACTCAGAGGCGATATAGACACCTAGCAATGTGGCCACTACCAGATAAATGGACGACATAATCGTAAACCACTTGACGACGCCTAGATCATACTTTGCTGTTAAATTCATTTATAACCCTCTTTGCATTGTTTAATTTATTACTTAAATAGACTGGAGCTATTTTTAAAGTAGCTTTTATTTTAGTTCAAATTTATTAGTCTGTGACTGCTTTATTAAAAAAAAACACTTCTATCGGTGTGTGTTCTTCGATATTCTCTCTATACCAAGTTTTTATAGCCTTTAAAGGGCGCTATCTCAATCAAAAAGTAAGGCTTTTTATGGGTAATTATCAAACTCTGGGTTTATTTTTTTACAAAGTATTGTTTATTTGTTTTCTGATGAGCAGCCTAAGTGCAATAATAAACAAAACAAAGGCCATAAAAAACCATTGAAACGCATAACCCAGATGTTTGTCAACTGAGCCATAAAAAGGCTGCCATTGACGAAAAAAACCTTGGCTGGCATGAATATCAAGCTGGGCTAGCATGGGGATTATTTGATAACCACTAAGCTTTTCCATACTGGCCAAATCTAAAGACTGAATCAACATGGGAAAACTTGAATTTATATTTTCTTGATCAAGTTGCAGGCGCTGAATAGGCTTAACAAGCTTGACCCTGATATTAACTTTGGGATTTTCAATGGTTATGTCAGCAAGTTTATCACGCGCGCCGTGCCAAGGCACAAAGCCGCGATTTACTAAAATTGCTGAGCCGCTTTTAAGCACGAAAGGGGTTAATACATAATAACCCGCATTGCCATTAACAATTTGATTGTCATAAATAAATTGCTTAGTGGGGTCGTAATACCCTGCTAAAAGCACATCATAATGCTCTTTGTTTAGTAGTATTTGTGCAGTTTCAATCAGGATTGGGGCGCTAGCTTGCGCAGCAATTACGACGCTTTCTGTTATACGTTTTTCGTTCGCACGATCAAGTTGCCATAAGCCTAATGATATAAGCCCGTACAAAGTAAGACTTATTAAAATGCCTGGAACAGATAAAACCTTTGCAATCACTTGCTAATAGGTGCATCCATAACAACAACATTGGGCTCAATCCACCCCATATAAGCTGCTAACATCAGCGCGGCGAACAAAAATAAAGACACGGCAACACGAATCACCAGCGACCTAAACATCTCGTCAGAGCCTTTCGATCCGCCCCGCACCAAGCCTAATAAACCAAACCCTAATGCCAGTAAAATACCAACAATAAGAACGACAATGAAAACGTGCAACATGGCGGCCTTTTATAAACAGTAAGCTCTAAACCCAGTAGACAAACACAAATAGGCCAAGCCAAACAACATCAACAAAGTGCCAATACCACGCCACACCTTCAAATGCAAAATGATTGTCTGCGCTAAAGTGTCCTTTTTGCACTCTGAACAAAATTACCGTTAGCATAATAACGCCCAAGGTTACGTGGAAGCCGTGAAAGCCCGTTAGCATATAAAACGTAGAGCCGTAGATACCTGACGTCATTTTAAGTCCATCAGCATAAGCATGGCCATATTCTACAATTTGAAAGCCTAAAAATGCTACGCCTAAAGCAATTGTTGCAATTAGCCAAGTAACAACTTGGTTACGTTTATCGCCTCTTAGTGCATGATGCGCAAAAGTCAGTGTTACGCCTGATAATAATAATAAAGCGGTATTTAATGCAGGCAATCCCCAAGCATTAACCAATGCATTAGGAACAGACATTAAAACGCCTGATTGTAGTGTTGTGCCCGGTGTGGTAAAGGCAATTTGTTGCCAAGTTGCACTAAAGCCATTCCATAATTCTGGTGTAAATAGGTTGTTATCTGCGCCGCCTAACCATGGAACACTCAGGGATCTTGCATAAAACAAAGCACCAAAGAAGGCTGCAAAAAACATCACCTCTGAGAAAATGAACCAACTCATGCCCCAGCGGAAAGAGCGGTCTACCTGCTGGTTATACAGCCCGCTTACGCTTTCGTTAACCACTTGACCAAGCCACCCAAACAACATAAAAACCAAGATGGCAAAGCCTAATACCATTGCCAAAGACCCCCAGCCAACGCCATGCATTTGATTAGCAAAACCAACCAATAAAATTGAAATACCTATTGAACCAATCATTGGCCAGTAAGTTCCGCTTGGAATGTAATATTCTTTTTCGCTCATGCTCTCCCTTCCTCGTTTTTAACTTTCAAGTTTAAAAAAATTATATGACAAACTGATGTCTTGTATACGTCTATCTAATTCTGGCTCAACAACAAACCTTAGTGTCATTTCAAGCTCTTCATGCGGCTGAAATGTCTGCCTATTAAAACAAAAACACTCCAGTTTTTTAAAGTACAGCGCAGCATCCGTTGGCGCGACACTTGGAACTGCTTGACCAATAACAACTTGATCCGTGTTGTTTTTTGCAATATAACTGGTGGTGTAAAACTTGCCTGGCGTAACTTCCATTGAGCTCACTTTAGGCCTAAATTGAACCGGAAAGCCGCCCATCGTCATTGCAAAAAAACTAACCTCAACCTTTCTGTCCTCTTTAATTACATATTCTTGGCTCGCATCTGTACGTCCAGTTGTACCGTTAAATCCCGTTATTTCACAAAAAACATCATACATTGGCGGCATAATAACAATTGCAAAAACAAACATCAAAATGGGGGCGGATATTAGCTTAACCCAAAAGGATGTTTTAATTTTGCGCTGATCTTTCAAGTTATTAACCGTAAAGTATAATGGTTGCCATAAATATACCCACTGCTATAACGCCAACAATTGTCGCCGTAATAATGGCGCCCTTCTTTTGACTATCCATTAAGAATGTTGAGACTCTGACTTAATTAATTCTTTTGATGGCGGCGTATTAAAACTATGGTATTGCGCTTTAGCATCCAACGTCCACTCCAAACCTTTAGCACCTTCCCAAGGTCTTGCGGTTGCTGGCTTACCGTTACGAATACAATCAACTATGATGTAAGTAAACAAAATAAATGACGCGCCGAACGCAAACCCACCAATCGATGAAATGAAGTTAAAGTCTGCAAACTGCAATGAATAGTCTGGAATACGTCTTGGCATACCAGCAAGTCCTAAGAAATGTTGCGGGAAAAACAATACGTTGACGGAAATAATCGCCCACCAAAAGTGTATTTTTGCCAAGCTTTCGTTATACATTTTTCCAGTCCACTTAGGTATCCAGTAAAACGTTGCTGCAATAATAGACCATAATGCGCCCGTTACCAATACATAGTGGAAGTGTGCGACCACAAAATAGGTATCGTGATATTGAATATCTGCTGGCACGATGCCTAGCATTAGGCCAGAAAAACCGCCAATGGTAAACAAAAACACAAAAGAGACTGCCCATAACATCGGCGTCTCAAAGGTCATCGAACCTCGCCACATGGTTGAGATCCAGTTAAAGACCTTAACACCTGTCGGCACCGCAATTAGCATGGTTGCATACATAAAGTATATTTGTCCTGCAACTGGCATACCACTTAAAAACATATGGTGCGCCCACACAATGTACGATAAAAATGCGATTGATGCGGTTGCATATACCATTGAAGAGTAGCCAAATAGCGGCTTGCGTGCAAAGGTTGGGATAATGTGAGAAACCACGCCAAAGGCAGGCAAAATCATAATATAAACTTCTGGATGTCCAAAGAACCAGAAAATATGCTGGAACATCACCGGATCGCCGCCGCCAGTTGCATCAAAAAAGGCTGTGCCAAAGTTACGATCAGTCAGCATCATGGTTACTGCGCCTGCTAACACTGGCATCGCGCCAATGAGCAAGAATGAAGTAATCAACCAAGTCCATACAAATAAAGGCATATCCATCAGCTTCATTTCTGGTGCGCGCATATTAAGTACTGTGGCAATAATATTGATCGCGCCCATGATTGACGAAAATCCTAATAAATGCACGGCAAAAATAAAGAAGTCAGTGCTATCAGGGGCAAAAGTGGTTGATAACGGTGCATAGAATGTCCAACCAAATGCAGGAGCGCCGCCTTCCATAAAGAACGTGCTAAGCAAAATGCCACCTGCAAAAGGTAGTATCCAGAATGACCAGTTGTTCATTCGTGGTAACGCCATATCGGGCGCACCAACCATCATTGGAATGAGCCAATTACCCAAGCCCACAAAGGCTGGCATAATTGCGCCAAATACCATGATAAGGCCGTGCATAGTGGTTAGTTGATTAAAAAAGTGTGGATCCATTAGTTGCAAACCTGGCTGCAAAAGCTCCATACGAATACCCATTGCCAATGCGCCGCCAATGAGCAACATGGTAAATGCAAACCATAAATAAAGCGTGCCGATGTCTTTGTGGTTGGTGGTTTTAACCCAGCGCATTAAGCCTTTTTCAGGACCGTGATGATGTTCATCATGAGAAGTTGTTGCTGTCGTTGTTGTCATATTATTTTCCTTTTAATTAACGTGCAGACTTAATAGCTGATGGCTGAACAATACCGCCGGTATTGCCAAAAGCAGTTCTTTGATAAGAAATAACGGCTGCTAAATCGACATCGTTAAGTATTTTGAACGCTGGCATTGCGCCTTTGCCGTGCAAAACAAGTCCGATATGTTTACTAACATCGCCATTGACTACTTTTGAACCCTTAATCGCAGGGAAGACTGGCGGCAAACCTAGGCCACTTTTTTGATGACAGGCGGCGCAGTTAGTATTATATACATTCTCGCCTTTCGCCACTAAATCAGCCTTAGACCAAGTTTCGTTTGCGCTCGCTGCCACTGCTGCTTTTTGCGCCTGCTGGCTTGTAACCCATTTAGCATAATCTGCCTTTGAAACGACATCAACCACAATAGGCATAAAGCCGTGATCTTTGCCACAAAGCTCTGCACACTGGCCGCGATAAGTTCCGATCTTGTCAGCCTTAGCCCAAGCATCGTTAATAAAGCCAGGGTTGGCGTCTTGCTTAACCCCAAATTCTGGAACCCACCAAGAGTGAATTACATCATTCGAAGTAATTAAAAAACGCACCGACGTATCAACTGGCAAGACTAAACGATTATCCACTTCTAGTAGATAGTACTCAGGTTTTATATCACTTTTCAAAGCGTCTTTTGAGCTTTTTGCCATATTAGAGATAAAGCTAATGCCTTCTTTTGGATAGTCGTATTGCCATTTCCACTGATGGCCTGTCACTTTAATGGTCATCTGCGCTTTAGAAGTGTCTTCCAAGTCAATCAATACTTTAGTTGCAGGAATGGCCATAACTATCAAGATCAAAATTGGAATTGCTGTCCACAAAAACTCTGCTTTAGTGCTTTCATGGAAGTTTGCTGCCTTGAAGCCTTTTGACTGTCTGTGTGCATACAGCGAATACGCCATAACGCCAAACACGATAACAGCAATAGCCACAACAACCCAAAAAACCATCATGTGTAAGCCGTAAATGTTTCGACTGACCGAAGTAACGCCTTCAGTCATGTTTAAGCCGTATTCTGAAAATGCTGTTGTCGAAATTAGCATCATAAACGCCGCTATAACGCTTGATATTCTTCTCATATATTCCCCAGATAAAGTAATCGTTTGCATAAAACGCCAAACTGATTAAAAAAAAATTTAGCATAATGATACTATAAATTAAACCCGGTGGTTTATTTTTTAAACTTTAATAGTTTATATCAAGGTTTTATAATGTTCTTGACAAGTCGGATGATGAATGATTTAATAACTAGAATATTAATTTTATTCTGAGGAGAAAAAGTGGCAATAATTAAAACAGCTAGGGCACAAAAAAACGAAGGAAGGGCGGCGATGGTTAATAGTGTCGGCCTAAAGGCGCCTTTAACCTGGCTGAAAAAAGCAGTATCAGATATGACCACCTGCCCTACGTTGGCGGCTTTTTACGGTATTTTATTTACCTTTATAACTTACGTACTTTGGGATCTTTTGTCGCAATCAGAGGCGCTTCACGATGTTGCTGTACCATTGATAGCAATGTTAATTTTAGTATTAGGGCCTATTTCTGCCCTGAGCTTATATGATGTATCAAGGCGCACCTCAAAAGGCGAAATACCAACACTGAGCTCGGTTTTAAAAGCGGGCGTCAAATCTAACGGCTCTTGCCCTTCGGTGTTGCTATCGGTTATTTTGATTATACTTGCGCTCATGTGGATGCTGTTTTCTCCGCTAATATATGCCGTTTTTACTGCAGGCTCTTTACACATTGTTGGCCCTGACCAAAGCATCGCTCAAGGTATTGTTTCTGATATTAGTAATGGCAACAACATGGGCTTTATCATTGCTTATTTTATTTTTACCTCGGTCGTTGGTATAGTCGCCTTTATGATTAGCTGGTTTTCATTTCCGATGGTACTGGATCAAGATGTCGATCCGCTAACAGCAGTAACCACAAGCCTAAGAGCGGCAATGAGCAATAAGCTGGTGATGATTTTATGGATTGCTATTGTTGGCGTTTTAATCTTGTTTAGTTTGTTTACGCCTTACTTTGTAGGCTTGGTTGTTGTTGTGCCATTACTGGCCCATGCAACTTGGTATGCATACAAAGACATGATTAACAATATAGATTAAATAAAACCTACCTTTGTTGTTACTGCCAGCCCTGATTGTAAAAACAGGGCTGGTTTTTTTTGATATAAAACCCGGCTAATCCATGTACAAACACCTGCTAAAATTATCAATCGTCCTCGTACTAATCGTGGTGATACTCGGCACTTATACTCGATTAAGCGACGCCGGGCTAAGCTGTCCAGATTGGCCGGGGTGTTACGGCCAATTAACCGTACCTAGCGCCCCTGATGGCACCAAAATTGAGGGCTATGATCGCCCGCTTGAAGTGTCTAAAGGTTACAAAGAAATGGTGCATCGCTACGCCGCTTCAATACTAGGCTTGGTTATCTTGTTGTTGTGGTGGCAAGCCTTTAAGCAAAAGCCAATCTATCGCCAATCGATGCCTCTGCCCACTTTTGCTGTTTTCTTTGTCATACTCCAGGGCGCTTTTGGTATGTGGACTGTCACCTTGTTAGTACATCCTGGAATTGTTACTCTTCACTTATTAGGCGGATTTGTAACAACTTCTGTGCTGTTTTGGCTATTTCTCAATCAAAAAATACTCGCCCGCGCCCCTGTTCGCATTGACAGTTCAAACAAAATACTGCTGTTAGTCGTACTAACGGTTTTGATTTTTCAAATCACTCTAGGCGGCTGGACCAGCACTCACTACGCCGCCTTGTCGTGCGGGGAGCAATTTCCGGCCTGCTTAGGCACTTATTGGCCAGACATGGATCTTTCCAAGGCTTTTTATTGGGGGCCACTTGGCGTAGATTATGAGTACGGCGTATTAGAAGGTCCGGCGCGCGTTGGCATTCAGATGATGCATCGTATCGGCGCACTGACAACAGCTGTTTTAATGTTGTTATTTGTTTATCGTTTTCGTCATTACGCCCACCTCAAGTCAAGCCTATTGGTGACAGGCGGATTATTAGCCTTGCAAGTAACGCTCGGAATTTTAAATGTATTATTATCTCTGCCGATGATAATAGCGGTTTTACACAACGTAGTGGCGTTATTACTCTTGCTTAGCGTGCTAAACATCATTCACAAAGTCTTTAAGAATCAAACCCAAACCAGTTCGGGGTGTTTGTCATGAGTCAAACTAAAAAGCCAGCGTTCGCCTTATTGGTTGCACTCGGCGTGATAGTGGCGTTGCTGGCTTATTTTTTGCTTACTCCTAGTCAGCCCGATTTTAATGCGCTAAAAAAACAAGTGAGCCCCAGTGTGTCTCTTTACCCAGGCCCAAAGTCATTAGCCGGTGAGTACTTGCTACTTGATGACCAGCGCAACACGCTAAAGCTTTCTGATCTGGTTAAGGATCGATGGACAATGCTCTATTTTGGTTATGCTTCTTGTCCGGATGTTTGCCCAGTGGACCTGGCCATGCTCAACCAAACCCTGGCGCTAATGCAGCAGCCAGAAAAATTACAAGTGCTGTTTATTTCGGTTGATCCAAAGCGCGATATAGGCAATTTATCCAGCTTTGCCAAAAGGTTTAATAAAGATTTTATTGGTTTAAGTGCAACGCCTGAAAATCTGCAAAAAATCACCGAAAAGCTGGGCATTTATCATGAGGTTTCTACCATTCAAGCTAAGGCTAATCAGGATCACAGTAAAATGGATCATTCGAAAATGGGCGGCGCTTACTTGGTTAATCATACTGCCAGCTATCTGCTGCTGAACTCTGAAGCTGAATTGATTGGCCTATTAACCAACCCGCATCGCCCTGAAAAAATGGCGCCTGCACTGGATTTAATCATTAAAACCTTAAAGTAGCTCCTGCCTAAGGCAAGACTAACTTGACCACCATAATCACTGCGCCAACAAAAACAACGGTCATTATCAGTCCAACAATAATGTAAGCCCAAGGGCCTTGCGCTTCAACGCGCTCAAAATCTTTAACCAAGTCTGATTTTTTGCCAACGCCGACCATGGCAGAAATAACGGCCTTGAATGTTTGTCCTAATCCTCGCATAATTTTGTTCCTGATTTTATAAGGTAATTAGCCAATAATGGTCAACCAACAAGGCCAGAAAAATCAGCATCAAATAATTAATTGAATAAGAAAAAGTCTTCCAGGCAATTTTTTTGTCCTTAGGGCGCGTATTGATATCAATCGCATACTTTAAGAAAATCGCGCCCAAAATTAAAGCAGAAGCTAGGTAAATCAGCCCAGACATGCCTACCAAGTAGGGCAAGATAGTGACCACAATCAGTAAAATAGTGTAAAGCAGTATTTGCTGTTTTGTGTAAGCAACGCCGTGGGTAACAGGAAGCATGGGAATGTTAACTTTTTTATATTCTTCAACTCGGTGTATTGCCAACGCCCAAAAATGGGGCGGCGTCCAGATGAAGACAATTAAAAATAACAACAGTGCAAACTCAATGTTTTGTCCGCCGCTAATCGCTGTCCAGCCTAAAATAGGCGGCGCGGCGCCTGCTGCGCCGCCTATCACAATATTTTGCGGGGTGGCGCGCTTAAGATACATGGTGTAAATTACCGCATAACCAATCAAAGATACAAATGTCAAGATCATTGTCAGGGTATTAACAAGCAGCTGTAATATGCCCAGCCCAACAATCCCCAGAAACACGCCCCAAACCAATGCTTGGTGACGACTAACTTTGCCTTGCGGCAGAGGACGTTGGTCGGTTCGCGTCATTTGTATATCAATTTTTTCATCTACCACATGGTTGAATACCGCTGCTGAGGCCGCAGCCATGCCAATGCCCAGTGATGCATAAATAACCAGCGTCCACTGCGGAAAATAGGGTGCAGGCACCGCTAAAAACATACCAACAATAGCTGTAAGTAATATTAAGGCGACCACCTTTAATTTGCACAGGCCGAATAGATCAGAGATAAAGTTCATAATTAACCGATACGAGAATATTTAAATAACCGCTTCAAATCTTTAATTACGCGTTTAATTATCAAGTCTTTAGGCTCATAATGTAGCATGACATTTCCCAAAGGGTCGATTAAAAACAAACGATTATCGGGAAATTTTTGAAGCTTTTGCAGTAACTCTTCA
The DNA here is from genome assembly GCA_965222625.1 of Gammaproteobacteria bacterium. Classification (GTDB taxonomy): domain Bacteria; phylum Pseudomonadota; class Gammaproteobacteria; order PS1; family Pseudothioglobaceae; genus Thioglobus_A. Next base: position 1,220,254 of record OZ244962.1, read on the forward strand.
CTGCCGCGCGCAAGTAAAATGCTTGAATCTAGCCCTTGAGCACTTTCACCAGTTAACAACAAACTTTGAATGCGGCGCATGTTTTCATTGGTTAAGATACGTATGGTTTTCATGTCTTTAAGTGTTTGACGGCACGCTTTTTCGCAATCATCAGTTACATAAGCCAACGTCCACAAGCCTTGTAGGCTGCTCTGGTTTTGGCCGTCGTTAGTAAAGATTACGTCTTGCTGCTCAGTGGTAATAACTGGATTAACAAACTGACCATAGTTAACCGTACTGCCGGTAAAGGCTGTTGGGTTCCAATAGAAGAATGCCGTGCCCAGAACAATCGGCAGAACAAAAGAAGCTAGCAAAATCCATAACTCTTTTTTTGAGTTCATACAAACCTTTTTTAAAATTTTTACTTATGATACGCTTATAGAGCCATCTAAAAGATACGTTTTAATTTTTAAAGGCGAACTTCTATACCCTTGGCTTGCATTGCGCGCTTGGCTTGCTCGATGGTGAATTCACCAAAATGAAAAATACTGGCTGCCAGCACTGCGTCGGCGCCGCCTTCTAATACGCCTTCAGACAGGTGTTCTAAGTTGCCCACACCGCCTGAAGCAATCACCGGCACCTTAACTGCATTTGCAACGGCTTGAGTTAATTCAAGATCAAATCCGTTTTTAACGCCATCACAATCCATCGAAGTTAACAATACCTCGCCTGCGCCAAACTCACCTTGGGTCATTTTTACTGCCCATTCAACTGCGTCAATGCCCGTTGAATTGCGCCCGCCGTGGGTAAAAATTTCCCACTTATTCGGCGTGCTTGAGACTTTTTTTGCATCAATCGCAATCACAATACACTGGCAGCCAAACTGTTCGCTAAGCTGGCTGATTAAGTCAGGATTAAAAATAGCTGCCGAATTAACCGCCACCTTGTCAGCGCCAGCATTAAGCATTATGCGCACATCTTGTGCTTTGCGAATGCCGCCGCCCACCGTGAGCGGAATAAAAACTTGTTCGGCAATGCTTTCAACCATATGCACCAGAGTATCTCGACCTTCATGCGAGGCGGTAATATCTAAAAAGGTAATTTCATCAGCCCCTTGTTCGTCGTAGCCTTTGGCCACTTCTACGGGATCGCCTGCATCTTTAATATCGACAAATTGCACGCCTTTAACCACGCGGCCATCACGTACATCTAAACAAGGGATAATTCTTTTTGCTAAACTCATGGGTTAGATTTTACCTCTCAACGGCTTAATCCAAAGATAAAAAATTGCAATTATGCCTCTATAGGTATAATTCTAGAGTTATGAACATTCCAAAGCACATTGCAATTATCATGGATGGCAACGGCCGCTGGGCCTCTGAGCGCAATTTGCCGCGCATTATTGGGCACCAGCAAGGCGTCAAAGCGGTGCGCAACGTGGTTAAGGCTTGCGCGACGCTTGGCGTGCAAACGCTCACACTGTTTGCTTTTAGCAGTGAGAATAAAAACCGCTCTGCAGATGAGATTTCACTGCTATTCAAACTTTTTTTAAGCGTGCTCAAACAAGAAATTAAAAAACTTAATAAACACAACGTGCGCTTAAAAATCATTGGCGATTTGTCATTTTTTTCAAAAGATATACAGCAAGCAGCCGTGCAGGCGCAGGCGCAATTATCTGAAAACTCTGGTTTAACTTTGATTGTTGCTGCTAATTATGGCGGACAATGGGACATTGCGCAGGCTGCAAAACGCGCAGCTCAAGACGCCGTCAAAGGCAACATCACGCCTGAAGCAATAACCATTGAAGGATTTTCAAACTACTTATCTTTAGCTGATGAACCTGCGGTTGATTTACTAATCCGCAGCAGCGGCGAGCTTAGAATTAGTAATTTTTTACTCTGGGACATCGCTTATAGTGAGCTTTATTTTACTAACGCGCTGTGGCCAGACTTTGACAGCAGCGAGCTTGACAAGGCCATTGAAAGCTTCAACCATCGTGATCGGCGTTTTGGGGCGCGCAAGCAGGAAAAATGCTAGTACAAAGAATTTTAACCGCCCTTATTTTAGCGCCTTTATTTGTTTGGGCAGTTTTTGCTCTGCCGGCTGATTATTTTGCTTATCTGTTGTTGTTGTTTGTGGCTGTTGGCGGCTGGGAATTTGCGCGCCTGATTAAAATCAACCAACCGCTTTATCGCGCCTTAGTGGCCGGCGGCATTGTTGGCTGCGCACTTATTGCTGCGCGGCACACGCAAAACCTGCAAACGGTTTTAATCGCCTCGGTTATTTGGTGGGGATTTAATTTGGTTTGGGTTATTAGTTATCCCGCCAAAGTTCAGTCTTGGTACGGCAGCGGCATTGTTAGAGTGATGAGCGGAGTGATGTTACTAGCGCCTATGTGGGTTGCACTGATCAATCTGCATCAAGGTTACGGCAGTGAGTATTTTTTATTGTTAATTTTCTTAATTTGGGGCGCTGATTCTGGGGCTTATTTTATTGGCAAAGCGTTTGGAAAGCATAAACTCGCGCCGCGCGTAAGCCCTGGAAAATCGATTGAAGGCGCTATCGGCGGCGTTATATTTTCAGTTATTGTTATGTTAATCTTCTTACAATATCAGCAGGCTTCTGTTGATAGTTACGCCGGTTATTTGCTGCTTGCCGTGGTGGTTTCTGGCGTTTCTATTTTGGGGGATTTATTTGAAAGCCTGTTTAAACGCGTCTCAAACATTAAAGACAGCGGCAACATTCTGCCTGGACATGGTGGGGTTTTAGATCGCATTGACTCGCTCACAGCGGCGGCGCCATTTTTCTTATTGGGCCTAAATTTATTATGATTAATCTAACCTTGTTAGGCGCAACTGGTTCTATTGGAAAAAGCACCTTATCGGTGGTTGATTTACACCCAGAACGCTTTAACGTGTTTGCCATTAGCGCCCATACCAGTTGGCAAAAAATGCTGGTTCTTTGTCAAAAATATCAACCGGCCTTTGCCGTGATGACGGATGAACATGCCGCGCAACAACTTGACGACCAACTGCAAGGCGATACAGCGGTACTTTCAGGCGCCCAATCGCTTGACATAATTGCCGCACATAAAAATACTCATTACGTGATGGCGGCCATTGTTGGCGCAGCTGGCATGGCTTCTAGTTTGGCCGCTGCCAAGGCCGGCAAGCGCATTATGTTGGCCAACAAGGAGTCGCTGGTTTTAGCCGGCGATATTTTTATGCAAGCTGTTAACGACCATAACGCCGAGTTGATTCCGGTAGACTCTGAGCACAATGCTATTTTTCAATGCTTACAGGGCGGCTCTTCAGGTTTGAGTAAAATTCAATTAACCGCAAGTGGCGGGCCGTTTTTACGCACGCCAGCCAACCAGCTAAGCAGTGTTACGCCAGACCAAGCTTGCGCTCATCCCAACTGGTCAATGGGGCGCAAAATATCGGTTGATTCTGCCACAATGATGAATAAAGGCTTAGAAGTAATCGAGGCGCATTACTTGTTTAATTTGCCCGCTGATAAAATTGATGTGGTTGTGCACCCCCAAAGCATCGTCCATTCGTCGGTTTATTTTAAGGACGGCTCCACTTTGTCTCAACTAGGAGACCCCGACATGCGCACGGTTATTTCCTATGCAATGAGCCACCCCGATCGAATCAGCTCAGGCGTTAGTGCTTTAGATTTAACAAAAAACTCACCGTTAGAGTTCTACGCGCCAGATTATGATAAATTTGCCTGTTTGCGCTTGGCATTTGAGGCGCTCAAACAAGGCGGCAGCGCCATGGGCACCATCAACGCGGCCAACGAAATTGCGGTCGAAAAATTTCTTGATGATAAAATCAAATTTTTAGACATCGCTAAAATTATTGAAAAAACCTTGGAAAATGCCAAGCATTTTTACCCAAAAACACTGGCTGAAATTGTTGATAATGATCAAAACGCTCGCTTAATTGCCAATCAGATTGCACACACTTATGTTTAGATTTTTTTCAACTGTATTGATGCTGGCGGCGCTACTTGCTGGCACAAACGCAGCACTTGCAGCTAGCCAAAACAACGAATATCATTTCACTGTCAAGCCCGGCGACTCACTGAGTAAATATTTTTATAAAACAGGCCTATCAAGCCGCCTACTGGCCAACCTGCTTTCTGCCAGCAGACAAAATCAACGCCTTAATTATCTGAAAATTGGTGAAAAAATAATCATTAAATTGCATGCCAATAAACATTTTAAGTCGCTTAGTCACCTGTCACGAAATCAAGCTATTTTTAACGTTAGTCTGGTTGATAACCGATTTTTCAACAGCTCTAAAAAGCCTCAAAAGCACACAAGAGCACTTTCAACAACGCAGGTAACCATTAATCGCTCTTTTGGTTATGATGCTCAAAAAGCAGGCTTAAGCTTAAGTACTATCAGCGCCGTGGTTGAGGCGTTATCATGGGGTCTTAACTTTAATTCAGACCTGCGCAAGGGCGATCGTTTTTTTATTGTTAGCGATGGCTCAAAAAACCCTGCTGGCATCATCTATAAAAGCGCCAACAAGCGCATTGAGGCGTTTTCCTATCAAACTGTTCGCGGGCGCAATAAATACTATGATCGCCACGGTTACACGCTCAACGCCTCGTTTTTAAAGGCGCCGCTCAAATATAAACGTATTAGCTCCAAGTTTCAATTAAAGCGTTTTCATCCTATTTTAAAAACCTATCGCCCACATAGAGCGGTCGATTACGCTGCAGACTACGGTACGCCTGTGCATTCAACTGCAGACGGCATTGTCAAATTTAAAAATTATAAAGGCGCACTTGGAAAGGTAATTATCCTTCAGCACGGCGCCAATTACACCACCGTTTATGCGCACCTGTCTAGCTATGCGCGCAGCCTGCATAAAGGCAGAGCGGTAAAAAAAGGCCAAATAATAGGCTATGTCGGCTCAACAGGCAGATCAACAGGCAACCATCTACATTATGAATTGCGCCATAAAGGCGAGCGCAAAAACCCACTAACCCACAAGCTGCCTAAACAGCAAAAAATCAGCGCTGACGAATTGGGGCGCTTTCGCGCTCAGGTTAATGAAATCTTGGACAGCTTATAACGCTTGAGCGTCAATCCAAGTACGCCAACTATCTGGCTTTAAGTCGTGTAAATAGTCCTTATTAATGTATCGAGTTTGATAGGCCTGGGCGCCGGGCACTTTATTTAAAATTGCAAAGGTTATTAGCTCATCAATACGCCTGCGCGCCTTGGTGCCTGGCACAAGCGATTCGTTGCGAATAATGCCTGCCATCATGGCCGAGTCAGCATTGCTGTGCACTTTAAAAGACTCTTCGAATAAGTTGAGCGCCAGCAGCTCGTTTTTGATAAACCCGTCGCTACCATCTAACAAGTAAAGTGCATAATTATACAAAGCTGTGTCATAACTTCTGCGCACAAGTTTGATCAATAGCTCATTGGCCTGCCTTTGTTGCGGCGCATAACCCATGAGCTCATTGCCCTGTCTAATCTGCTTTGAGGTTTCGTACATGGCATCAAAATCATTCAGAGCAAATGCACCTTTTAACAACAAGGCCTTGCCCCTTAAGACCACATCGCGCGAGCCAATTTCATTGCCTATTTGAATCAGGCGCATGGCGCCATCAGAAAGTGGCGAGGCACTAGCAAAAGGCGCTAGCAGGATGGTAAAAATTAGTAATTTGTTTAACAACATAAGATCTTGATTATTTTAGCACACACTAAAGAGGTGTAATTTCATCAAAAAGAATGTATTGCCTGTAAGCCACTTGCCAATAAACTTTGTCGTTTTGGTGATTTAGTAAAAAAATCAACAGCTCGTTTACTTTTATGATTAGGTAATATTACTAGAATCTTGCCTTGCAGTGTTTGATTATTTCTAGCATCCCACATGTCTAAAAATTGTGTTTTGCTATAAGTACGATTGCCCAATGATGAGTCAGACAGCCAAACGGTGTTTTTATCAATGCCTCGTAACACTGAAAAATGATCGTCTTTTCGGTGTTTTAAATACACAATTGTGGGAATCTTGAGTTTGGATAATTGCTCAAATGACAAGGCATAGCCCAAGCCGCGAAAACCAAATTGTGGCAAAATCCTAGCCATATCGTCAAATGAAGCACGGCCATCACCCTTATCCATCGCCTTTAACAACTCTATTTCGGTTAATGATTGATGATAAAACTCATTCAGCAAAGTTGCCATTGAAGCTGCGCCGCAAGAATAGTCCTTGTCTTGCTTAACAATACGTGCGTCTCTTAGCGCCCTCCAAGTTTTGGCTTTAACTTCAATACTGCCATTAGTCACTGGCACAATCACGCCCGCACTTGCGCTAAATGCCAAACAAAATAATAGCAAAAATCGCATTATGCTAGCGGCAGTACTAACTCTGGCAGCAAGCCAATCGCGATAAAAACAAGGCTAATCATCACCATCAGCACAGTCAATACAACCGCTCCAAGCAGTATGCTTAACACGCCAAACCACGCGCCTACTTCAGTTGCCTTAACAAAGGAAAACAAGAGTACTAGCAATGAATAACCAAAAGCCGCCATACTCAAATAATCAAAAATTCCATTAAACTGTGATAAAAATTCCAATGGAATTGCCACTAAATCAATCATACTAGCTAAGACACTCAAAGCAAACAATGCTTGAAACGTAATATTTTTTCGTTTAAATTTTAATAATCCAACTAAAAACCAAGTTACAATCGCTACTATGGGCACGATCATCAGCATTAATAAAAAATGCGCAATAAGACTTATTTCAGGTGGGTGTGGTAGTAATAATCCATATGCTACGCTGATAAAAACCGCGACGCTAAGCATGAGTCCGATTGAATATTTTTGATAATATTCAATCGGCTCAGGTTTGAGTTTGAATAAATTTAGAATGTCTTGAATCATGATAAGGCCCCCATAAATTAAATAATAACTTTTTGATACAGATGTTTTGATTCTGTAAATATCGTTGTAAAACAAACGTGCCAAAAAAAACTATTTTTATTTAAAAATAGTAACAATCAGAGTAATAACAACTAATACAAACTCGGGCATATTTGCCCAAAAATAGACCCTGCCCTCTCTCTCATCCTCAGGAAAAACTTTTTGTTTTTTACTATTACAACATTTTTTAACTAAAAAATTTACAAAATTATTAGTTAATTTCAACGCCATAATAACAATCTTTATTAAGGCTTTTAAATAGTTTAGAATCATGTGTTAAAAAAGGGCGAATTTTAATCTGCCCTTAATATTCTTACATTAACGCCAGAAAGATCCCCACCTTGGAGATGAATGATAAGCTTGTATAGACCAATAAGTTATCGCCGGCGCATAATAATATACTGGCCACCAAGCGCCTTCAGTTTCTTGCATCTCAGTGGTTGATAACCGAGCAAAATCCATTGACTGAACTTGCGCACCACTATTGCTAAAAATCAAATCAGCATCATTGCTAACTGGATTTGCTAAAGTTGATGTTACCATCATAAAACTTGCCAGTGTTGCTAGCAAGAGTGTTTTTAACTTTTTCATCATAGTCTCCTTGTTTGATGAATAAAATAGGAGCAACTTTCTAATTGGTAGAATTGTTAGAAACTATACAACCAATTAACCCTCAGATCCGCTCCCCCGCGACCTGAAATATTCGCTTTTAAAGTGGTATTAATAATGCTGTTTTTTGCCTGGCCGTAACCCATGCCAAAAATTAGGTCGGTGCTAGTTGAGCGCATGCCTTGAGCAGCACCATTAACTTTATCAGACTGTTTATTAAGCCATTGAAAACCCGTAGTCAAAGTGACAGTGTCATTAACTGCAAAACCAACAGAAGGCGCTATAAACAAAAAATTACCTGGCTGATAATCAATATCTCCGTCTTTTCGCATCTGATTAAAGCGATAACCGCCAGAAAGTGATAACACTATTGGGTCAATCGCTCGATAAGTAGTTATGACAACTTGATGAGACTTAAAATTAGTACCGTCTGTTGCGTGCTTTTCATACAAGGCTGTTTCGATTGAGCCAAGCAGTGCCGGCGTGTCTGTATCTTGTGAAAATTGATAATTAACGGACCTTGTAAACCAGATTGTGTAAACCCTCATATTTTATAATCCCTAAAAAGGAGAAAAAACATGAGTAACACAACACTAAGACAAAACCAAAAGAACCAACTGAACAACACAGGCATCAACCAACAAAAACTACGCGCTTTTGCTGATGAACTTGCCAAAGACATCCACACTCAAGATGACTTAGCAGACCTATCTGCCTCACTGGTTAAAATGACCATTGAAGCAGCACTCGGCGGCGAGATGGAACATCATCTTGGCTATCCAAAGCATGGACAGAATAACAATACAATTGATATAAATAGTAACGCTCGCAATGGCTACTACCCGAAGATTGTTAAAAGCAATCATAGCGAAATTAAACTCGCCATTCCAAGGGATCGTAGTGGCGATTTTGAGCCCTTAATCGTTGAAAAAGGCCAAACACGATTGGGTGCTTTCGATTCTCAAATATTAAGCCTGTATGCTAAAGGCATGTCCACTCGTGACATCGTATCAACCTTTAAAGAAATGTACGATGCAGACATATCAGCCACCTTGGTGTCTAATGTAACACAGGCGGTTATTGCTCAAGCAACTGAGTGGCGTAATCGTCCACTGGATGAGGTCTATCCTATTGTTTATTTAGACGGCATTGTTATTAAAGTCAGGCAAGACAAGCAAATCATTAAAAAGACGATGTATATCGCCCTCGGCGTTAACCTTGAAGGCAAAAAGGAATGCTTGGGTCTATGGCTGTCTAAAAACGAATCTTCCAAGTTTTGGCTAGGCGTTCTTAATGATATTGCTAATCGTGGCGTTAAAGACATTCTGATTGCTTCAGTGGATGGCTTAACAGGCTTCCCTGAAGCCATTAATGCCGTATTCCCACAGGCCGATGTTCAGCTATGTATTGTTCACATGGTGCGTAATTCACTCAAATATGTTGGCTATAAGGATAAAAAACAGGTTGCCAGTAGTCTTAAGCAAATTTATCAATCCATTAGTGAAGATGAAGCCTTACTTGCACTTGATGAATTTGAGCATCGCTGGGGTAAGCAATTCCCAAGTATTGGCAAATCATGGCGTAGGCATTGGGATAATGTGGCAACAATATTTGCTTATCCTGAGGCTATTAGAAGGGCTATCTATACAACCAATGCGATTGAATCTTTAAACTCAGTGATTCGTAAATCAATCAAGAATCGCAAGATTTTTAATCATGATAACTCCGCCTTTAAGGTTGTTTTTTTAGCCATTGAAGCAGCGAGTAAAAGATGGACTATGCCAATACGGAATTGGCCACAAGCAATGAATCAGTTTATAATCCTACATGAGGATAGATTAAAGGATTATGTCTGATTTTTGACGAGGACTTTACACAATCTGGTTTACAGGGTCAATTAACGCCCGCCCAGACGTCTGCTAATTTAGAATCACTTTGACTAGAGGTGCCAGATAAGTTTGTTATACGGTTATCTGTGTATAAATAATTCATCCTAAAATAGCCCTCAAGATTGTCACGCAAACCATAACGAGCACCAATATTAGCAATTAAAATATCGCTGTTGATTTTTGTTTGCCCTACTTTACTAGGCACGCTGACAAAAGATGTAGTTCCAGTTTGGATTAGAACGTTATCACTTGCTTGCACGCCTTGTAGCTCTAAATTACTATAAGATATAGATAAATCTAGTTTGAGCTTATTCTCGCTGGTAATAATATTTTCAATAGTTAGCGGTAATTCTGCCAAAGAGTTTTGAGAGATAATACAAGCAAAAACGAAAAAAACTTTAAACACGAGTAACCTCTAAATAATATTAGGCATAAATATACCCCCCCTATGTGTGTTTGTCAAGTGCAAATTTGTATTTTTTCACTCTATCGTTTTTTTTATTGAGCCAACACGACTGCCTAATCCATTAAAATACTATTTACTACGTGTTTAGTCCCACAATCTTATGGTGTATCATTACCCCAACTACAGGAGACTAACTTATGGGAAGCTTATTGCATGCTAATGCCAAGACTACGCCACGAATCAGACAAGAAATACAAAACGCTATAGCGAGCATCGCTGTCTTAGCCAAACACTATAAGCTCAATCCAAAAACAATCAGTCGTTGGAAAAATACAGAATCTACGGCTGATAAAAAATCAGGTCCAAAGATTCGCAAGAGTGTATTAAGTGCCATAGAGCAGCAAGCGATTTGCGAAGTGCGTCGCCAACTACAATTACCATTGGATGATATCTTTATTGTGCTTAAACCTGGTGTTCCCAAGCTAACACGCTCTAATCTACACAGATGTTTGCAACACTAGGGGTATCGCGCCTACCTAAAGAGAAAGTAAGCAGTAGCAATGCCAACAAAAAGCCTTTTATTCTTTTCAATGCCCCCTTGAGGGGTAAATCCTATCCTATTGGTTATCTGCATGTTGATATTACTGAACTAAGAACTGACGAAGGCAAGCAGTATCTGTTCGTTGCTATAGATCAAATGACCAAATACATCTATATTGAACTATACCAACGCATGACACAAGATAATGCGGTTTTATTTTTGCGTAATTTACAAAAGGATTGTGTTTTTAAAATTACACATATCTTGACTGACAATGGCGCACAATTTACCCATAACCTGCTTGCTAAGCACCTACGACCAAAGGGTGGCAAAACTCATCCGTTTGACCAGTTGTGTCAAGAATTGTGCATTGAGCATCGTACGACACAATTTAGACATCCGTGGACTAATGGACAGGTTGAGATTACCAACAAAATCATTGAAGAGGCAACCACTAAGCGCTTTCATTATGAGAGTTTTAAGCAGCTTAAAGGGCATTTAATGACGTTTATGCTATATTACAATCATCAGAGAAAACTTGAGTCGTTGAAATTTAAAACTCCTTGGGAATTAATACAACAATGTTATAATGATGACAAGCGATCTTTTAAAGAAAATCCTAACCATAAGATTGTGGGACTAAACAAGTACGCCCAATTGATTAAAAATTATTTATGCAAGCCTTATTTGAAACAAATCTCAGCCTGCCTTTAATTCAAAAAGGCAAAGTTAGAGATATTTACGCTGTTGACGAAAAGCGCATACTGATTGTCACCACAGATCGGCTCAGTGCTTTTGATGTTGTGTTTGACGAAGCTGTTGCCAAAAAAGGCGCTGTTTTAACCTCGGTGGCTAATTTTTGGTTTGAAAAAACCCAGCACATTGTTCCAAACCACCTAACTCATGCGCCGCTAAGTAGCGTGCTAAATGACGCGGAAGCTGAGCAAATAAAGGGCCGAGGCGTTATCGTTAAAAAACTCAAGCCTTTGGCAGTGGAAGCAATTGTTCGCGGCTATCTTATTGGCTCGGGCTGGAAAGACTATCAAAACACCGGCAGCCTCTGCGGCGCGCGCTTGCCCAACAATTTGCAATTGGCCTCAAGATTGCCCGAAGTGCTCTACACGCCTTCAAGTAAAGCGGCGGTGAATGAGCATGATGAAAATATTGATTTTTCTGCCACCGCGGCTATTTTGGGCGCGGACTTAGCGCAGCAAGTTAAGGATACAAGCCTAGCACTGTACCAATTTGCCGCAAAGTTTGCGCTTGAGCGCGGCATTATTATTGCCGATACTAAGTTTGAATTTGGCCTAGATGAAAATGGCGTGCTGACGCTAATGGACGAAGTTTTAACGCCTGACAGTTCGCGCTTTTGGTCATTGGCTGATTATCAAGTTGGCATTAGTCCGCCAAGCTTTGACAAACAAATTGTACGTGATTATCTAGAAACGCTAGACTGGGACAAAACTGCGCCTGCGCCAAAACTGCCTCAGCACATCATCGACAAAACGGCTGCCAAATACCAACAAGTGCAAGCGCTGCTTTCTGAATAATTATCGTGCAGCTAACGGGATTAATTAGAAAAATGCATACCCATTTAGATAGGGGCGTTGCCCAATATCAGCTGCCCATTGGTGACAAGCTGCTGAATATGAACGATTTGGTGGGCGAGCGAATTAGCCTGCAGTTTAACCAAATTATTCAATGTCAAAATTGCGGCAAAAAAACCAATAAAAGCTATTCTCAAGGGCATTGTTACCCTTGCTCACAAAAGCTGGCAAGCTGTGATTTGTGCATCATGAAACCTGAAACCTGCCATCATCATTTGGGCACTTGCCGTCAGCCGCAATGGGGTTTGGACAATTGCTTCGCGCCTCATGTGGTGTATTTGGCCAATTCATCGGGCATCAAGGTTGGCATTACTCGCAAAAAAAATATTCCTAGCCGCTGGATTGACCAAGGCGCGATTAGCGCGCTGCCTATTTTGGAGGTAAAAAGCCGCTTACTCTCGGGCAAATTTGAGATGCTGCTAAAGGCTTTTGTAGCAGATAAAACCAACTGGCGAAAAATGCTACAAAACGATGTTACGCCCAAAGATCTATCGGCAAAAGCTGACGAATTATTAAGCCAAATAGACACCGAAGGGTCGACGCTGTTAAAGCAAAAAACCCTAGAGATTAATTACCCTGTGGACATATATCCCAGTAAAATTACCTCGCTAAACTTTGATAAAACCCCCGATATTTCAGGTATTCTACAAGGCATTAAGGGTCAATATTTATTGCTTGATTGCGGGGTTTTAAATATAAGAAAATTTGGCTCGTACAATATTACTTTAACTTACTGAGTGCTTTGCATAAAGGCCTTTTAATTAGGAGAAAAACACCATGGCAGATTTAATCATTGAAGAATTAACCCTCGGCACAGGCGCCGCTTGTAAGGCGCAAGATCATGTTTCTATGCACTATACAGGCTGGCTAACCAACGGTAAAAAATTTGATTCGAGCGTTGATCGCAACGAAGCCTTTAATTTTCAATTGGGCGTTGGTCAGGTTATCTCTGGCTGGGATCAGGGCGTTGAGGGCATGCAAGTAGGCGGCAAACGCAAACTTACCATTCCTTCAAAACTCGCCTACGGCGAAATGGGTGCAGGCGGCGTTATTCCGCCTGACGCAACGCTGGTTTTTGATGTAGAGCTTTTAGCTATTAATTAAAAAAAGACCATGAATGAAGACTTCCCCAGAATTAAACGCCTGCCTGCTTACGTTTTTGCCGTTACCAACGAGCTAAAATCAAAAGCGCGGGCGCGCGGGGAAGATATTATTGACTTTGGCATGGGTAATCCAGACCAGCCAACGCCCGATCACATCGTTGAAAAACTGGTTGAAGCGGCGCGGCGTAAAGATACGCACCGTTATTCGTCTTCTCGCGGTATTCCACGCCTGCGTCAAGCAATCTCTAATTGGTATAAAAGGCGTTTTGATGTTGATATTGACCCAGAATCAGAAGCAATTGTTACCATCGGCTCCAAAGAAGGCTTGGCAAATTTAGCCCAAGCAGTGGTGGGCGCAGGCGATACGGTGCTGGTGCCTAATCCGGCGTATCCAATTCATCCTTATGGATTTATTATTGCGGGCGCAGATATTCAACATGTGCCTTGCGGTCCGGATGATGATTTTTTGGCTGAGCTTGAGCGCTCGATTAAAAACACCTGGCCAAAGCCAAAAATGCTGGTGCTTAATTATCCGTCTAATCCAACAACCGAATGCGTTGAATTAGAATTTTTTGAAAAAGTCATTAAAATTGCCAAAGAGCATGAAATTTGGGTGGTGCAAGACTTGGCCTATGCAGATATTGCCTTTGATGGTTACGTAGCGCCAAGCATTATGCAGGTAAAAGGCGCTAAAGACATTGCAGTTGAGTTCTTTTCTTTGTCAAAAAGCTACAATATGCCCGGTTGGCGGGTGGGCTTTATGGTCGGCAATCCAACTCTGGTCGGCGCGCTGGCTAAAATTAAATCCTATCTTGATTACGGCATGTTTACCCCGATTCAAGTGGCGGCAATTGAAGCGCTAGAAGGCGACCAGACTTGCGTTCAGGAAATATCGGATATGTATCAAGATCGCCGTGATGTCTTATGTAGCGGGCTTAATGCTGTTGGCTGGCTGGTTACGCCGCCCAAAGCCACCATGTTTGTTTGGGCTAAAATCCCGCAGTTTTACCAATCAATGGGCTCGCTTGAGTTTACCAAAAAATTAATTAAAGTGGCCAAAGTAGGCGTTTCTCCCGGCATTGGGTTTGGCGACTATGGCGATCAATATGTGCGCTTTGGCTTAATTGAAAACGAGCACCGCACGCGTCAGGCCGTTCGCGGTATTCGCGATATGTTTAAAACAGATGGCCTGCTATAGAAACCTTTGTATAAATAGAAACAATCATCAAAATACCACTTTCTACCCACTTGATAATTTCTTAAATCCGGCCTTAACCCTGCTGGGACAAGATTTAAGAAGGTCATCAATTAAATAAAAATCGTCATTTTGCTAATCATCCCTATTTATACAAAGGCCTCCATAGACAAAAAAATAACGTTAAAATCAGAGCATGAAACCTTCTGCTAACGAATTTATCAACAGCAAACACAAGCGCCTAACCTTGCTTGGTATGTCTGGTGTTGGCAAAACCCATTTAGCCAAACTGCTGTCTAAGCAAGATCAATATTTTCATTACTCCGGTGATTATCGCATTGGCTCTGAATATTTAAATTCAGCCATTTTGGATAACGTCATTGACAAAGTCAAACAAGACGCCTGGCTAAAAAACCTGTTAGAAAATCAATCGATCACCATTCAAAATAACGTCAGTTTTGACAACTTATCCTCCGCTTCAGCTTTTTTAGGCAAAGTTGGCAACCCTGAATTGGGCGGCTTACCGATTGATGAATTTACGCGCCGTCAGGCGCTGCACAAACAAGCTGAAATACAAGCCATGCTAGATGTGCCCGAGTTTATTCGCAAAGCAACCAATAGCGGTATTCATAATTTTATTAATGATGCGGGCGGATCTTTGTGTGAACTAGATGATGAAAAAGTCTATCAAACCTTGGCGCAGCATACGCTTATTTTGTATATTCGCGCTAGCGAAAAAAACGAAAGCACCCTAATAGAGCGTGCACAAACCCACCCAAAACCTTTGTATTATCAGGCGGATTTTTTACAACAGCAGCTGGCCGTTTATCTTACTGAAAATAAATTTACCTACGTTGCTCAAATTGATCCAAATGCCTTTGTACGCTGGATTTTTGTGCGTTTGTTAGCGCGTAGAAAGCCAAAATATGCCCGCATCGCTCAGCAATATGGCGCCACCATTGACAGCGAGGACTTGTATCAATGCCGCCATGCTAAAGAAGTATTGGCGCTAATCTCTGAGGCGCTTGACTAATGCCGTTAATTGCTCATTCAAACCTACCTGCTTTCGCTCGATTAAAGGCTGAAGGGGAAACCGTACTAAGCCAAGATCGTGCAAACCATCAGGTGATTCGTGAGCTGCATATTGGCCTGCTTAACCTGATGCCAGACGCCGCTCTTGAGGCAACTGAGCGTCAGTTTTTTAGGCTTGTTGGTCACTCCAATCAAATTGCCCAATTTTACTTACACCCTTTTACCTTGGACTCCATTGAGCGCGGTGAAAAAGCTGGCAAACACATTAGCGAGCACTATCAACCGTTTGACGATATTAAGTCTCAAGGCTTAGATGCGCTAATTATTACCGGCGCACATGTTGAGCAAGCTGATCTACAGCTGGCGCCGTTTTATCAGGATTTAGAAGCTGTGATTGATTGGTCGTACGAAAATGTCACTTCAACTTTGTGTTCTTGCTTGGCAACTCATGCAGTTATGGAATTCAGGTATCAACAAAAGCGTCAAGCCATGAACGGCAAATGTTGGGGGGTTTTCAAACATCAAATTGTTAACCGCTCTCATCCGCTTATGAGCGGCGTTAATACCAATTTCAATGTGCCGCATTCCCGTTTTAATGAGATCACCAAGACGCAATTTAAAACAGCTGGCATTGAGGTTTTGGTTGACAGTGATATTGGCGCGCACTTATGTGTTAGCGAAGATTTATTACGCATTGTGCTTTTTCAAGGGCATCCAGAATACGACACCATCAGCCTGCTCAAAGAATACAAGCGTGAAATTATAAGTTACCTGTCAAACGTGCGTACCGACTACCCAGATTTTCCTCAACATTATTTGAGCGCGCAAAATAAAGCCATTCTCAATGAGTATGAAATCAAACTACTGGCAAGCGAGTTTACCCTTGACGATTTTCCCGAAACCTTAATCAGCAAAACGTTAGACAACACTTGGCATGATGCCACTCGGCAAATTATTAGCAACTGGATTGGCTGCGTTTATCAAACCACGCATGAAGATGTTAAAAAGCCGTTTATGGACGGCATTGATCCGGCAGACCCTTTAAAAATAAAAACCTAATGCAGCTAATTTTTTTTCATACCTTGGCGCTAGCTGCTAATCTGGCCAACTAGTTGTCAACACTCTCAACCCAGCTGCTTACGTGGTTTTACAAACATGGGCGCAGCGATCTGCCTTGGCAAGCGCCACACAGCAGTCCTCGAGGAGGGCAGCCAAAATCTAAAACCAATGCGCCGATTTATTATGTTTGGGTTAGTGAAATCATGCTGCAACAAACTCAGGTTGTGACGGTAATTGATTATTTCAATCGGTTTATTAAACGCTTCCCGACTCTAAACGCTTTAGCAAACGCCTCAGAAGACGACGTTTTAGCCCAGTGGGCGGGCTTAGGTTATTATGCAAGAGCTCGAAACCTGCATAAAACGGCTCAAATTATTATGCAGCAGCATCAAGGCAAATTTCCTCAAGAATTTGAGCAAGTGCTCAGTTTGCCTGGCATTGGACGCTCAACAGCTGGGGCGATTTTAGCGCTGAGTTTTAATCAAAACCACGCTATTTTAGATGGCAATGTTAAGCGCGTCTTGGCAAGGGTGCATCAGCTAAAAGGCCATTATTCCCAAAGCGCCACGCTTAATAAGTTATGGCAATTGGCCGAGCTGCATACGCCCGATACTAACGTCGATCACTATACCCAGGCAATCATGGATTTGGGCGCAACGCTTTGCACGCGCGCCCATCCAGAATGCTTACGCTGCCCGATAAGCAGCCTGTGCGCAGCGCATGAAAATCAGACCCAGGCAAACTACCCCGAGCCAAAACCAAAAAAGCTAAAACCGACTCGTTCAATCGCTATGTTGGTTTTTGTTAAAGATAATAAAGTGCACCTGTATAAACGTCCAAGCGCAGGCATTTGGGGCGGGCTGTGGAGCTTTATAGAGTGCGAAGATACGCCAAAAGCCATCCAAAAATCTCTACTTGAATTTGATCAGCAGGCCTTAATTAGCAAGCACTTGCCAATTTTTAAGCACAGCTTCACCCATTATCATTTGAACATTCATGGTGTTATTGTTGATTGCCCTTCTAGTCAGGCCAAGTTTTACCAGCCAAACCAGCTAAAATTCGGCGTGCCAAAACCGGTGGAAAAAATTCTCCATCAAATAACGCAGCTAATGAATGCATAAACTCAAGTTTGCTGATTTATTGGCAGCCTAGGGTCAGCGCCTGTTCGCCGACTAAGGTTTAATCTTGCGCTTATTTAACGCGAAATAGCGTGCTTTTATCTGTGTGCTCAAAATCTTTTCCATAAATATGTAAAGACATGGTTTCGTAATAATTAAGCTCGTCACCTTTAACAGATAAGCTCATTTTAAACGCCTTGGTTTTTGCTTTTTCCAGCATGAAGGGTGATTGTACAATGCCGTATGTTTGGCTGCCTGCTTCGGCCGCCACATTAAATATGCTTTCGCCATTGCTCTGTTGAAGCTCGCCCCCAGCAAGCAGGCACACGGCACGAGGAATGCTTAAAGAGTGCATGATGATGTTTGTACTTTTTTCATAAATCCAGTGGCCTGTTTGATCATGAAAAATAGCCCCGCTTTCTAGTTTGCGCACCACATGATGATACTTAATAGACACCAAGCTTTGTTCTTTTGCGTTTCCTGCTGGGCCTGAAGTGGTAAAAACCATCTCATCTGTAAATGCCGTTTTGTCAGGCTTTGCATTTGCACCTGGGGCATCGTCCAAGCCTTTACTTCCAGCCCAAGTTCCAATCAGTTGGGCCAAAGGTCCATAGTCAACTTCGTCAATTATTGTGTTCATAAATTACTCCAAAATTTTAAATAGGTCATGCAAATCATGACTAGCGCCGAGCTCAGCTAAAACCCAGCATACCACAAGATCGTCGGAAAAAATAACTTCTCAAATGGTATCATCAATACGCGCATAGGCTAAGAATTAGCGGTTTATCAGATTTTTTTATAACAAAAAACGACTCATTAATTACGCTGACTTTAACAGCTAAATTACTCTATTTTTTTGACTCGAATCTTGTTGCTGGCAACAGCCGTGTTGTTTAAGTTTTTCATTGCCGCCTTAGCTTCTCCTGGCTTTGGCATTTCTACAAAAGCAAACCCCTTAGACTCGCCAGTTGTTTTGTCTAATACCAAAGTGCAAGATTGCACTGTGCCATATTCCTGAAAAAGCGTCTTTAACGCCTCTTCGGTAGTGCTGCGATCAAGGTTACGAATTATTAATTTCATTAGCTGCCAAGGTTTTTTTGTAATTAAAGAGGCGCGCCCCTATTAATCTCAATTAAAAATAACGACCTGTCACAGGCCTTTGATTTTTTAAATGGGGAAAAATTATCTTTCAGCCTCTATGGTAACAGATGGCGGCGATGACAACTATCAAGTGGCCTAAATAAGAACGGCGGACTGATTTTTCCGATAGTCCGCTAAAAAGATTTGTTACGTTGTTTTTATAACAAAAAGGCCGCGCCTTATTAGTTTGCTGCGCTATTCGTTTAACGAAGACTCGTAATCAATGACCCGTTTTGATTGGGTGTCCACTCTTACTTTTAAGTCTGGCAGCTTGGTTTCTGCGCCAATACTTTTAGAAAGGTTCAGGCCAAGAGAATTGCCCAAGCCTCCAAGACCAAGCCCAAGTCCAAAACTAACTCCAGCGCCATCTGCACTTGCACCGTCTGCGCCAAAAGAGTAGTTCATGGTTTTTATACCGCCCGCCATTCGAGACGACTGAGGCTCGCCAAATGTTTCATAAATCTGCTTTTCGGTGGTGACGCCTCTTTCTATGTTTTGAATGTTCTGGGCGTGATGATTAATTTTTTCATCCGCAGTTTGCGTGGTTGTGCAGCCACTAATAAACGCAACTGCCAGTATTGAATATATAATTTTTTGCATTTTGTTCCTTTGACGTTTTGTTAAAAAAAATAGCGAGACGAAAGCAACATCTAACCAGTGACATTAAAATCAACAAGTGCTGTCTTTTTTTTAAATGAAAAAAATCAGCCTCGTCAATTTAACTTGTATTTGGCCCTTATAGTAACAGATAAAAATGTCTTTTGCCGCTAAAAAGTGCCGCTAAAAAACGCAAGCTGGTTTTGTCAAACAAATAGACTAAAATAGCAGTATGAAACTCATTTGCGGCGTACACAATTTAACAACCCTTGCGGGCAGCGCTGTTACCATTGGTAATTTTGACGGCGTGCATCTGGGCCATCAAAACATGATTACTCGCTTGGTTGAAAGTTCAAAATTACTCGGCCTGCCCAGCGTGCTGATTTCGTTCGCGCCAACCCCGCAAAGCTTTTTTAATCAAGCGCAAGCCGCCATTAGCAGCTTCAAGCAAAAGCACCACTTATTAGAAAAATTAGGCCTAGGCACCCACCTTATTATTCGATTTAACTTGCCATTTTCACAGCTGAGCGCTGAGGCGTTTATCCGGCAAATTTTGCTCGATCAGCTTAATATGCGTTATTGTTTGATTGGCGATGATTTTCGCTTTGGCTCTGGCAGGGCGGGCGATTTTACGCTGCTGCAAAAATTCTCCAAGCAATATGGTTTTGAAGTGCAGAACACTCAAAGCATTTTGCACAATACCAACAGAGTCAGTAGTTCCAGCATTAGAGCTTATTTATCTCAGGGGGATTTTAAAGCTGCAGCTGCAATGCTGGGCTATGAATTTTGCATTTCTGGGCGCATTATCCGCGGCAAGCAG
This sequence comes from Gammaproteobacteria bacterium, assembly GCA_965222625.1. GTDB lineage: Bacteria > Pseudomonadota > Gammaproteobacteria > PS1 > Pseudothioglobaceae > Thioglobus_A. The sequence continues at coordinate 1,240,303 of OZ244962.1, forward strand.
CTAGGCAGAACAATTGATTTTCCGACAATCAACCTTCCTATTAAACGAAAAATTAGCCCTGTTTTAGGCGTTTTTGCCGTACAAGTAAGCGTGCTTGGTGCAAGCTATAATGGCGTGTGTAATGTCGGCAAACGCCCTACGGTTGGCGGAGAAAACATATTGTTAGAAGTGTTTTTGTTTAATTTTGATCAGGACATCTACGGTGAGTTTTGCACCGTTATTTTTAAGCAAAAAATAAGAGATGAGCAAAAACTTGACTCCTTTGACCAGCTTAAGCAACAAATCAAGCTTGACGTTAAAACCGCCCAAAGTTTCTTTCAGCTAGGCGCTCAAAACAATCAATAAAAGCCTGCCATTGAAGATGATAGCAGCTTTAATAAGCGGCTAAAACGTACCGAAAAAACTAGATTAGCCTCCAAGCTAGCGTTTTTCCAGCCATAAATGGCACAATGGTTGCGCCTGCATATTCATAACTATCTGGCACAGTCCAATCTTGTTTGGATAAAACAACGGTGTTGGTGTTTCTGGGCAAATTATAAAAATCGGCGCCAAACTTTGAGGCAAAACCTTCTAACTTATCTAAAGCATTTTGCCCTTCAAAGGCTGTTGCATAAAGCTCAATTGCGCAATGTGCACTTAAAATTCCTGCGCAGCCGCAAGCTGACTGTTTGGCATCTTTTGCGTGGGGCGCTGAATCCGTGCCTAAGAAAAATTTTGAATTACCACTGGTCGCTGCTGCGAGCAAAGCTCGTTGGTGCGGGTTTTCTCGTTTTAAAATAGGCAGGCAATAATAATGCGGACGAATTTTGCCAGCCAACATATGATTACGATTTGCCAGCAAATGATGCGGGGTGATGGTGGCTGCAACGTGGCTACTACTATTCAAAACAAAATCAACCGCGTCTTTAGTGGTGATGTGCTCAAACACAATTTTAAGTTCTGGAAAGTCTTGTACAAGCTGAGTTAAAACCTCATCAATAAAAACCGCCTCGCGATCAAAAATATCAACCTCAGGGCGCGTTACCTCGCCGTGTACTAACAGCAAAATGCCCGCCTTGCTCATCGCCTTTAAGGCTGGATATATTTTTTTAACGTCTGTTACGCCGCTATCAGAGTTGGTGGTTGCGCCTGCAGGATAAAGTTTTGCCGCGCTAATAATGCCGCTGGCTGCTGCCTGCTGAATGTCTTGTGCGCTGGTTTTATCGGTTAAATAAAGCACCATCAAAGGCTCTAACTTGGCGCCTTTTGGCAGGGCTGTTATAATTTCATCTCGATAGGCTTGCGCTTGGGCGGCGCTGGTCACAGGCGGATTTAGATTAGGCATGATAATAGCTCGGCCCATTTGTTTGGCGCTCATACCAATCACTGATTTTAGCGCCGCGCCAGAGCGTACATGCAAATGCCAATCATCAGGCTGAAGTAATTCAAGTTGCATAAATAGCTCCTAATATTCTTGCGCTTTTAGCGCCAGTTACTGCGGTTAAGTTTGAGGTTTTTTTTGCCAGTGTACGTTTAGCAAAATAGGCAAAAGCGGCCGCTTCCACATAGTCTGTATGCATGCCCAATTCATCCGTTGTTTTAATGTCATTATTTGGATTTAAGTGTATTAAGCGCTCTATCAAAAACCCATTGCGCACGCCGCCGCCGCACAAATATACTTTGGCGTTGTTAGGAATATGCTTGGAAATACTAACTATTGTTAATTCAAGCAAGGTTCTTTGTACGTCTTTTGCAGGCTCGGCGCCCGTCAAAAAACCGGTCAGCCATTCAAGATTAAAATACTCTGGGCCGGTGCTTTTGGGTGCTTGCTGTTGAAAATAAACATCGGCTAATAGCTTGCCCAACAAGCTTTGATCTATGCGCCCGCTTTTAGCCCACAAGCCGCCATCATCATAATCCAAAGATTGCTGTTGATTAATCCAGTTGTCTAGTAATGTATTGGCAGGCCCCGTATCAAAACCTGCAATCAAGCCGTCAGTCAACAAAGTAATGTTGGCAATGCCGCCCAAGTTAATCACCACGCCAGATTGGTTTTTTAATAAATGCTGATGATACAGCGGCGTTAACGGCGCACCTTGGCCGCCAGATGCAACATCTTGCATACGAAAATCTGCCACCGTTGTAATGCTTGTTTGCTCTGCAAGTAATGCGCCATGGGCAATTTGCATAGAATACTGCCCGCCATGGTGATAAATTGTTTGCCCGTGCGAGCCAATCGCAATAATCTGCGCCGCCAAAATGCCCGACTCTTTTAACAATAACAAGGCCGTGCTGGCGAAAACCTGCGCCACCTTGATATCAATAGTCGCTAAATTTGACAAAGCCGTTTGTCCGCTTTGGGTTAACTGACGCAGGCTTTGCTTCAGCTCAGCCGGATAAGGCTGGTAAGTTTGAGCAATAATTTTCTGACATTGGCTATCAACAATAACGCCATCTACCCCGTCAAGACTGGTGCCCGACATCAGCCCAATATAATATTGAGCTTGCGGCGCGTTAGCCATGGCAGTTTTTATATTTTTTTCCAGAGCCGCAAGGGCAAGGATCGTTGCGACCTATTTTTTCATCTTCTCTTTGTTGTGGCTGCTGGCCTGATGCTGCTGTATCAAGATTATCCACGCCTGGCGCTTGCGCTTCTTTGTGTTGCGGCTTGGCGGCTTTGTTGTCTTGCTGCTCGACATCAGCGGCGTCAGTGTTTTTATTGATTGTAACGCTAGACAAAGATTTTACAATTTCGACATCAACAACCTCCAAAAACTCTGTAAACATCGCAAACGACTCGCGCTTGTATTCTTGCGTTGGATTTTTTTGTGCATAACCCCGTAAATTAACGCTTCTACGCAAATAATCCATAGAGGCCAGATGCTCTTTCCAATGATGATCGAGCGTTTGCAGCATCACTGCTTTTTCAAAGTCGCGCATGGGTTTAGTGCCAGCCATGCTTTCTTTATGGTCGCAAATCATGCTCAAGCCCTCTACAATTCTACTTTCAAGCTCGCCAACTTCAACGCCTTCGTCAAGCCATTGTTGCAGCGGAAAATCGGCCTTATAATCAGACTTTAAAGCATTATGCAAACCTTCAACGTCCCAGCTTTCTTCGGTTTGTTCTGGGTTTATGTAGCTTGCAAACAAACCATTAACCACTTGCTTTCTAATTTTAATAAAGCGCGCCTGAACATCGTCTGTGCTCATTAATTCGTCACGCAAAGTGTACACAATTCTGCGCTGATCGTTAGCTACGTCATCATACTCAAGCAAGTTTTTACGCGCATCATAATTCATGCCTTCAACTTTTCGCTGGGCATTTTCAATGGCGCGGCTAACCATTTTGTGCTCAATGGCTTCGCCCTTTTCCATGCCTAATTTTTGCATCATTGTCGCCATTTTTTCACTGGCAAAAATACGCATCAAATTGTCCTCTAAAGACAAATAAAAACGCGTTGAGCCGATATCGCCTTGACGACCCGAGCGGCCGCGCAGCTGATTATCCACACGGCGAGACTCATTGCGCTCGGTGCCAACAATATGCAGGCCGCCTGCTGCAATAACCTTGTCATGCTCAATTGTCCAGTCTTGCTTTTGCTGCTTGGTTGCACCTTCGGCCAGCTTGCCGCCAAGCACAATATCCGTGCCGCGACCCGCCATATTGGTGGCAATGGTTACCGCATTAATTGCGCCGGCATTGGCAATAATGATCGCCTCTCTTTCATGCTGCTTGGCATTTAATACTTCGTGTTTTATTTTTTTATTAGTCAGTAGCGTAGAAATGGCTTCAGAGTTTTCAATACTGCTGGTACCAACCAATACCGGCTGGCCAGTTTTCTGGCAATTTTCTACGTCGTTAGCGATAGCGCCCAGTTTTTCTGTCAAAGTTAGGTAGATTTGATCAGCCTTGTCATGGCGCGTTGAGTGTTTGTTTGGCGGCACAACCACGGTTTCCAGGCCATAAATATCCTGAAATTCAACCGCTTCAGTATCGGCCGTACCCGTCATGCCTGATAGCTTATTGTACAATCTAAAATAATTTTGGAAGGTGATGGCAGCTAGGGTTTGGTTTTCTTTTTTAATACTAACCCCTTCTTTTGCTTCAATCGCTTGATGCAAGCCTTCACTCCAACGGCGCCCTGGCATAGCTCTGCCGGTAAATTCATCAACAATAACAATTTCATCTTCATCAACAATGTATTGGTCGTCTTTGTTAAATAATACGTGCGCCCTAAGGGCTGAACTGATGTGCTGCATGAGCAAAATATTGCCCGCATCATACAGGCTTGAGCCCTCTGGCAAGGCGCCTGCTTCAATTAACAAGCCTTCTGCTTTAGCGTGCCCGTCATCGGTTAAAAATACTTGTTTGTTTTTCTCATCAACCGTGTAATCGCCCTCAATTTCCACCACCATTTCTTTGCCTTCACCTTTTTCAGTTTGTTTGGTAAAGTTGGGGATCATATGGTTAATGGCTTTGTACACTTGCGCATAATCTGCCGCAGGACCAGAAATAATAAGCGGCGTTCTGGCCTCATCGATAAGAATGGAATCAACCTCATCAATAATGGCAAAACTCAACTTGCGCTGCACTTTTTGGTCTGCAGAGAACGCCATGTTGTCGCGTAAGTAGTCAAAACCTAACTCGTTGTTTGTGGCATAAATCACGTCACATTGATAGGCGGCGTGTTTGTCTTCATGCGCCTTGTTAGCGGCGATAATACCAACACTCAAGCCTAAAAATTTAAACACCTTGCCCATCCACTGGGCATCACGCTCGGCTAAGTAATCATTGACAGTAACTACGTGAACGCCCTGGCCACTTAAAGCATTCAGATAAGCAGGCAGCGTGGCAACCAAGGTTTTGCCTTCGCCTGTGCCCATTTCGGCAATGTTGCCATCATGAAGCACCATGCCGCCAACCATTTGCACGTCATGATGTCTTAGCCCAAGCACCCTAACGCTGGCTTCACGCATAACCGCAAAAGCCTCCACCAGTAACGAATCTAGCGACTCTTCAGCCACGTAGCGCTGTTTGAATTCTTGTGTTTTAGCGCTTAACTGCTCATCGGTTAGTGCCTGCATTGCGCTTTCTAGAGCGCTAATATCGTCAATGGTTGCACTTAATTTTTTAATTAGACGCTCATTTCTAGAGCCGACGATTTTAGCCAGAATTTTATTTATAATACTCATTAGAATATAAAGAATTGTTTTTATTAAAAAAAACCTATTTTCTCATAGATAAGCCACTCTTTGCATTAAATGTATCAGCATAAGTCAACAACCAATCTTGCAAATTTTTGCGCTAGTGGCAAGCTTGGAAAGCTATTCGCCCAAGCAAAAACTTATAATAAAATTAACCTTCAGCTTGCGCAACAACTGCCTAACACTTTAAAAACACTAGAACTTTGTTTAATTAAAAATGATATTGCCATCTTAATCACCAACAATCCAGCAGTGGCTTTTAGAGCCAAACAACAACGCCCTGAAATAATAACTTTGTTACGCTCTATCAGTCTGTCCAGTCAAATAAACCAAATTGAAATAAAAATTGCTGTCGACAAATAATGCACGCATTGTCTGGCATTAAAGTATAATTGTCGTTTTTTAAATATAGTTTTAATCTATAAAACTCAACGATAAGGGATTGTAATCTGATGTCAGAACAAGAGATAGATTTAAAGAAAAGGCGCTTTTTAACTGGCGCTACAAGCGTTGTTGGCGCTGTTGGCGTTGGCTTTGTTTTGGTGCCGTTTTTAGCATCATGGACGCCTTCAGCACGAGCGAAAGCCGCTGGCGCGCCCGTTGATGTTGACATCAGCAAACTCGAAAAAGGCCAGCTTGTTCGAGTTTTATGGCGCAAAAAACCCGTTTGGATTTTTAAACGTGACAAAACAACATTGGACAATCTTTTGGTTCAAGACAACATTCTGGTAGACCCTAGCAGCGAAGAAGATCAGCAGCCTGCTTACACAAAAAACCCACATCGCTCGATTAATCCTGAAATTGCCGTCATTATTGGCATTTGCACGCATTTGGGCTGCTCGCCTACTTACCGCCCTGAAGTTGGCGCGGCTGATTTAGGTGGCGATACTTGGAAAGGCGGCTTTTATTGTCCTTGTCACGGCTCTAAGTTTGATTTATCAGGCAGAGTATTCAAAAACACACCCGCACCAACCAACTTGGTTGTCCCGCCATATCATTTTGTCAGCGATTCGCTGATTAGAATTGGCGTTGACCCAAAAGCAGCCTAGGAGTAAAAAATGGACAACAATAAAAACTGGATCGACCAAAGATTTCCACTAACCAAAGTTTGGAACGAGCATTTAGCAGAGTATTACACGCCGCGTAATTTTAATTTTTGGTATTTCTTTGGCTCGCTAGCAATACTGGTTTTGGTCATCCAAATTGTGAGCGGAATTTTCTTAGCCATGCATTTTAAACCAGATGCAGCGCTGGCTTTTTCATCGGTTGAATATATTATGCGCGATGTTGATTGGGGCTGGCTAATTCGCTACATTCACTCAACCGGCGCTTCTGCCTTCTTTATTGTCATCTATTTACACATGTATCGCGCGCTATTGTACGGCTCATACAAAGCGCCGCGTGAACTTATTTGGGTTCTAGGCATGGTGCTGTATATCGCTTTAATGGCCGAAGCCTTTATGGGTTATGTACTGCCATGGGGTCAAATGTCTTTTTGGGGTGCAAAAGTAATTATCAACCTATTTGGCTCAGTACCTTTTATTGGTGAATTATTGCTAGAGTTTATTTTAGGCGACTACGCCGTTGACGATCCAGCGCTTAACCGCTTCTTCGCATTGCACGTTATTGCCATTCCATTAATTCTGGTTGTTTTGGTGTTCTTACACATTGTTGCTCTGCATACGGTTGGCTCTAACAATCCAGATGGCGTTGAAATCAAACAAAACAAAGATAAAGATGGCATTCCAAAAGACGGCATTCCATTCCATCCATACTATAGCGTTAAAGATATTGTTGGCGTGGTGGTCTTTTTGATGATCTTTAGCTCGATTGTATTTTTTGCACCCACATTAGGTGGCTACTTTTTGGAGGCGCCAAACTTTATTGAAGCCAATCCACTTAAAACCCCTGATCACATTGCGCCGCTTTGGTATTTAACGCCGTTCTACTCAGTACTTCGCGCTATTCCGCCAATGTTTGGCTCGCAATTCCCAGGCGTATTAGCAATGTTTGCTTCTTTATTTATCCTGATAGCGTTGCCATGGTTGGACCGCTCTAAAGTTAAATCAATTAGATATCGCTCATGGCCGTATAAAGTTGCGCTTGGTATTTTTGTCGTGACCTTTATCGTATTAGGCTGGCTGGGTACGCAACCAGTAACGCCGCTATACAGCCTAATGGCGCAAATTTTCACAGCACTTTATTTTGCATTCTTTATTTTAATGCCTTGGTTTACCTCGATTGGAAAAACCAAGCCGGTGCCACAAAGAACAACGGAGCATTAATATGAAAACACTATTTAATACAACCTTGTCTGCAATGGCAGTAATACTGATTTCTTTTAACGTTAGCGCTTCTGGCGGCGTAGCCCTTGACGCTGCTAACACTGACATTACTGACGAAGCTTCTTTACAACGCGGCGCAAAAACATTTATGAATAGCTGTTCTGGCTGTCATTCGATTGAGCTAATGCGCTATAACCGCATCGCCAAAGATCTGAACATTAGTGAAACCGACATGGCTAACAATTTGATGTTTAATGCGGAAAAAACAGGTAGTACGATATTCTCCTCAATGTCTGAAAAGGATGCAAATAAATGGTTTGGCACAACGCCGCCAGACTTGTCATTAACCGCTAGAGCAAAAGGCACAGATTGGATTTACACTTATCTTAACAGCTTCTACGCAGATGATTCACGTCTTTACGGGGTTAACAATCATGTCCTTGAAAACGCTGCAATGCCTGATGTTTTGTGGCAGTCAAAACAAGACAAATCTGAAAAAGCCTTCAATCAAGAAATTAGAGATGTTACTAATTTTTTAGACTACGTGTCCGAACCTGTTAAGCTAATCAGATACGCAATTGGCGTAAAAGTGCTAGGATTTTTGTTTATCCTGTTAATTCTTTCTTATTTATTAAAGAAGGAATACTGGAAAGATGTCAAGTACGGAAAATGGCGCGTAAAAGACTAATCGCTCATTAACATTCAAAAAAACATAACAGCTTTTTTTTAAATGCTGTTTTTTTAATTTTTAAGAGGCAGTGCAATCATGTTAACAAAACCTAATCCTTCTTCCACAACCTTATATTCTTCTGCGCATGAGATTGAATCACACGTTGTGCGCTTTATCATGACGGAAAAAAATATTGAAAGAGACGTTTTTAACATTAAAATTGATGAAATGCCAGAAGATATTTTGGAATTAAACCCTTGTCAATCCTTGCCAACCTTGTTTGATCGCGGCATTGTGTTGTATGATTTGTCCGTTATTATGGAATACTTAGATGAAAGATTTCCATTTCCGCCGCTGCTACCTGTTGACCCTATTGAGAAATCTGAAAAACGCTTGATGATTTTCAGATTCACTCGGTCTGCAGGCTGTTGGTTTGAGCTGGCTAATACCATTGAAACAGGCAGTAAAAAACAGGCTGAAGAAGCACGAAAAATTCTTAAAAGTAACTTGATTGAATTGGTGCCTTTATTTGCCTACAAGCCTTTTTTTAAGAGCGATGAAATGACCATTGTTGACGCTTGTTTGGCGGCGCTATTATGGCGCTTAAAAGAGCTTAATATTGAACTGGGTGCACCTGGAAAAGCGGTAACAGACTACGGTAAAAGACTATTTGCAAGGGACTCATTTAAAGCATCTCTAACAGACTGCGAAAAAGAATACAACTAAACAAACCGATGACGACTATCACGCCCTACCTAATTAGAGCGTATCACCAATGGATGGAGGACTGCGAGCTCACGGCGCACATTCTTGTAGATTGTAGCAATCCTGATGCCATTGTACCAACGCAGTTTATTCAAGATGACAGAATCGTTTTAAACATTGCCGCCAGCGCAACGCAGTCGCTTGTGCTTGACAACAATCACCTCAGCTTTAAAGCCCGATTTTCAGGTCAGTCCATTGATGTTTTTATTCCAATTGACGCCATATTAGGTATTTACGCAAGTGAAAATGGCGAAGGTATGTTTTTCGAGTCTCAAGAAAAACCTCAAAAAAATGGCAAAAAGCCAAGCCTCAAGTTATTAGACTAAGGCCGGCCATTAAACATTAAATAGCTGTCTTATTTTTTGCTCAAACAGTACGCTTGAATTTTGATTATAAACAACCACTTCACAAGCGCCATAACGCCTAATAGCGCTGGCATTTTCAAGCGCATTATCTTCAAATTGATTCAAAATAACGCAGGCAATTTTTAGCTGATATTGGCGCGCTACTTTAATGGTTAATAAGGCTTGATTAACGCCGCCCAACTCATCTTTAACTACAATAACCAAAGGCAGATTAAGCGCTACTGCCAGATCAACATTCAGGCTGTTTTGCGCTAGGGGGGACAACAATCCGCCCGCACCTTCAACCACAACATAATTTTCGCTTTGGCAGGCGTTAAACAGATCTTCTAAAGTTAATACTGTTTTTGAATCTATACTGGCACTTTCGCCGCTTGAGCACTGGGCGAACTTATAAGGGCAAACCACGTCAATCGTATCATTAACATTGCTAACGTCAAGTAGGGCTTGCGCGTCTTTGGTTATAAGCTGGTCGCCAAGCAATTGGCAAGCGCTTTCTACCGGTTTTCTAACGCCGACTTGTCTTGATTCAGACAGCAAACAAATAAGCTTTTGGGCAATAAACGTTTTGCCAACATCGGTGCCACTGCCACTAATAAACAAACCTTTCATAAACGCTAATTTTAACAGCAAAATGCGCCAAGGCCTTTGTATGAACCTGAATAATTACACAAAGGTCTCTATAATACTAACTATGCATAATAACTTAAAAACTCAGTTCTGCGGTTTAAACCTAGACTCGCCCATTGTTCTGCTTTCTGGCTGCGTTGGCTTTGGCGAAGAGTACACGCGAATTGATGGCTTTTCTAATGCGGACGTGGGCGCAATTTGCCTCAAAGGTACCACCTTAGAGCCAAGACTCGGCAACATTCCAAGTCGCGTCACTGAGACGCCTCAAGGCATGATTAATGCCATCGGTTTGCAAAATCCAGGCACTGACGTTGTTATTAACAAAATCATGCCAAAGCTTGATAAAACGCAAACACGTTTTATTATTAATATTTCTGGCTCCTCAGTTGAAGAATACGGCGAGATTACCAAACGTTTTGATGATTCTGATATTGACGCAATTGAAATTAACATTTCTTGTCCCAACGTCAAAGAAGGCGGCGTGGCTTTTGGCAACGATCCAGAGATGTCCTACCGCGTTGTTGAAATTTGTCGAAAAAATACCAACAAACCTTTGATTACCAAACTATCGCCCAATCAGACCAACATCGCACTCAGTGCCCAGCGCTGTATTGATGCGGGCACTGACGGGCTGGCGGTGATTAATACATTAATGGGTATGTCGATTGACACCCAAACGCGCAGCCCAATTATTGGCAACAACCAAGGCGGCTTATCAGGTCCGGCGATTAAGCCAATTGCGCTACTCAAAGTCCATCAGGTTTATCAAATTAGCAGGCATCACAACGTTCCTATTATTGGTCAAGGCGGCATTATGAGCGCCAATGATGCGCTTGAATTTATAATTGCTGGCGCTGCAACAGTGGGCATTGGCACAGCTTTATTTTACGACCCACTGGTTTGTCACAAAATCAATGACGGCATTAGTCAATACCTTATTGACAATAACCTTAACAATATCAATGAACTGGTTGGCACTTTGCAACTTAATTCAGCCGTTTCACCCTGTGATACGGGCAGCTAATAAAGTAAAACTATGAACTCAGAATACAAACCTCAAGAGATTGAACGTCAAGCACAACAATATTGGAAAACACACAAATCATTTGAGGCTATCGAAGACCCTGCAAAAGAAAAATACTATTGTTTAAGCATGTTTCCCTATCCATCGGGGCGTTTGCATATGGGCCATGTACGCAACTATTCGATCGGGGACGTTATTTCACGTTTTCAAAAAATGCAAGGCAAAAATGTTCTGCAACCGATTGGCTGGGACGGCTTTGGACTGCCGGCAGAAAATGCAGCGCTGAAAAATAAAGTGGCGCCAGCCAAATGGACCTATGAAAACATCGATTATATGCGCGAACAGCTTTCGCAACTAGGCTTTGGTTATGACTGGTCACGCGAGCTGGCCACTTGCCATCCAAAATATTACCAGTGGGAGCAGTGGTTATTTATCAAATTATTTGAAAAAGGTTTGGTTTACAAAAAAAATGCCGTCGTCAACTGGGATCCGGTTGATCAAACTGTATTGGCCAATGAGCAAGTTATTGATGGTCGCGGCTGGCGCTCTGATGCACTGATTGAGAAAAAAGAAATCTCCCAATGGTTTATGCGCATAACCGATTATGCCGACGAGTTATTGGAAGGTTTAGACAAACTAGACGGCTGGCCTGACGCGGTTAAAACCATGCAAAAAAATTGGATTGGCAAATCAGTCGGCCTTGAAATTAGCTTTAATCAAGCGCCTAAAAATCCTTTAAAAGTTTATACAACGCGCCCCGATACGCTGATGGGGGTTACCTATCTAGCCGTTGCCAGCGAACACCCATTGGCACTTGAGGCGGGGGCTAACAATCCAAAAATTCAGGCCTTTATTGCCGAGTGTAAAACCATGCAAACCTCTGAAGCTGTGATGGAAACCATGGAGAAAAAAGGCATTAATTCTGGGTTAACTTGCACTCATCCAATCACAGGTAAGTCCGTTCAAATCTGGATTGCTAACTTTGTTTTAATGGGTTATGGCACGGGTGCGGTGATGAGTGTGCCTGCTCACGACCAACGTGATTATGAATTTGCACGCAAATACAACATTCCCATGCTTGAGGTTATTAAACCTCAAAAAGGCGATCATGACATAACCCAAAGCGCTTTTACCGATAAAGGTATATTGTGTAATTCTGCCCAGTTTGACGGGCTTAATTTTGAGCAAGCCTTTGAAGCCATTGCAAGCGAATTGCAGTCTGCCAATTTAGGCGAAAAGCAAACCAATTACCGCCTGCGAGATTGGGGCATATCTCGCCAGCGCTACTGGGGCTGTCCAATTCCTATCATTAATTGCAAACAATGCGGCGCAGTGGCTGTTCCAGAAAAAGATCTACCAATAATTTTGCCAGAAGAAGTCGTGTTTGATGGCGTCGGCTCTCCCATTAAAAAAATGCCCGCGTTTTACCAAACCACTTGCCCAAGTTGCGGCGCCAAAGCTGAGCGTGAAACCGATACTTTTGACACCTTTTTTGAATCTTCTTGGTATTTTGCCCGCTACGCTTGCACTGATAACGACAAGCAAATGCTTGATGATCGTGCAAATTACTGGCTAGAAGGCGGCGTTGATCAATACGTTGGCGGCGTTGAACATGCTATTTTGCACCTGCTGTACGCCCGATTTTTCAATAAACTATTGCGCGATGAAGGCTTAATAAAAAACGATGAGCCTTTTAAAAACCTATTAACACAAGGCATGGTGCTTAAAGATGGCGCCAAGATGAGCAAATCAAAAGGCAATACGGTTGACCCTGCGCAAATGATTGAAAAATACGGCGCTGACACGGTGCGCTTGTTTATTTTGTTTGCCGCGCCGCCAACCCAAGATTTGGAATGGAGCGATTCTGGTTTGGAAGGTTCGCATCGGTTTGTTAACAAGGTTTATCGACTGGTAGAAAGTTATATCAGCGAGCAAAAAAACCAGCCAAAAGATATATTAAATACAGCCGCGCTTAACAAACAGCAGCAAAGTGTTCGTCAAAAAACCCACCAAACCCTAGCAAAAATAACCGATGACATTAAGCGCAGGCACTCGTTTAACACCGCCATTGCCTCGATGATGGCGCTGACTAATGCGCTGAGTAAATTTAAGCAAACAGATGGGCAATCCATGGCGCTACGACTAGAGTCGATTGACATTCTTTTACGCATTCTTAGCCCAATTACGCCGCATTTGTGCCATTATTTATGGCAACAACTTGACCACCAAGACGCGATTATTAACGCACCCTGGCCACAAGTTGATGAAAAAGCCCTAGAGCAAGATGAAGTGCAGATTATTGTTCAGGTAAACGGCAAACTCAGAGCAAAACTGATGCTGGATGCGGATATGGACAAACAGCAAGTAGAGTCGCGCGCTTTGGCAGATGAAAATGTGGCTAAATTTACCACAGGAAAAACCTTGATCAAAGTGATCGTTGTGCCTAATAAATTGGTTAATATTGTTATCTAGTGGAAATTAAAGTATGGCAAGAGCGCTGACTCTTTTATTTTGTTAATAAAAAAATTAAAAAAATGATAAACAAATAGGTTTGTTAATAATTTATGATAAACAAGCAGTTTTATTAATAAAAAAATTAAAAAAATGATAAACAAATAGGTTTGTCGGTGTAAAATATTAAATTTTGACCAATAAAATCAATATTATGCCTATTGACTTGACAAACTCCGTCTTATATCACAGTGGAAAATTTCCCCCAAAGCAATTAGATTACAATAGCATTATCGCACCACTAACAGGTGCAACTAATGCGTTGTCTCGTTATGATCAAATGCTTAAAAATTTACACAATAGTGCTATATTGTCTGCGCCCTTGAGGAATCAAGAGGCTGTACTAACCTCAAGAATGGAAGGTACAATTAGTACGCTTGATGAGATATTACAATACGAAGCAGAAAACCTAGATTCAGATAAAGATAGCACTAGGAGCGATATTATTGAGACCCTTTTATACCAAAGAGCCTTAAACAAAACCCAAAAATCTATGGAAGAGGGGCGGCCCTTATCGCCCTTCTTGCTACGTTCCGCTCATCAAGTGCTGTTGTCTTTTGGCAGGGGGTTTGACAAAAACCCTGGGCAATTCAAAATAGAGCAAAACTATCTTAGTGATAAAAGTAAAAAAAATATTTTGTTTACCCCTGTCTCACCTGAACATTTACAAAGCGGGCTTGACGAGCTATTTTCCTACATTGTTAGTAATCCAGAAATTGCATTAATAAAAGTGGCTGTTGCTCATATTGAATTCGAAGCGCTACATCCTTTCAAGGATGGCAATGGCCGTATTGGCAGGATGCTGATCACATTAATGCTTTGGTCATTAGGCCTTATTTCCGAACCACATTTTTACATGAGTCACTATTTAGAGGAAAACAAAGATCTATATATTGACACCATGAGGAATGTTTCTAAAAATAATGATTGGAGCGCTTGGTGTGTTTTCTTTCTAACAGCTGTGGAAAAGCAGGCTGTTAGAAATCTCGAGGTTGCTGAACAAATCACCACTCTTTATGAGGAAATGAAAGAGCCGTTTTCGCAAGTTTTGTCTTCAAAGTGGAGTATAAAGGTATTAGATTTTGTATTCACAAATCCTATTTTTAAAAATAACGGATTATCGAAAAAATGCAGTATTCCTCCACAAAGTGCAGCTCGATTTACCAAAGAACTACTAAAAGCGGATTTAATAAAAACGGTTATCAAGCCATCAGGAAGGCGTGGAACAATGTATTCCTTTGAGCCGTTATTAGAATTGGTAAGAGTTTAACAGGTAAGGCTAAAAATAGAAACTCTCAACAGTTAACTGCTTACTATTTACTATTTACTATTTATCAAATCATCAATAATCGGGGTTAATATATGGCCCATAACATCCACCATATAATTACCTTTGTAAACTAAAGTTTTGTCATTTTGTAAAAACGCCATTGCATCAGCTGGTAACTTATCAGCCGCTGCTTGTAAATCGACACCTTCAATCCTAACGCTGGTCACCACTAAAGAGTCTTCAGGCGCAGGCACCGATTGACCACTAAACGGATTAGAGGTGTCAATCAATGGAATGCGATGAAAATTAATGTGGGTGTTGTCAAATTGCGGGGTGATAAATTCAACATAATCAGGCATACGATCAAGAATAATTTCAGCAACTTGCTGAGGCGTATAAGGACGCTCTGAAGTGTCGCGATGAATTTTTTGAATCCATTCAATGTTAACTGCTGGAACCACGCCGACTAATAAATCAACCTGTGACGCAACATCAGCGTCATCCGTTCTTACGCCGCCATGTAAGCCTTCATAAAACATCAAATCAGAATCCGCTTCAATGGCTTCCCAAGGCGTAAATTGGCCCGGCTCAAGATGGGTTCCTAAGCGTGCGTTATGCTCTAGCGCCTCATCGTCAGAATGAATGTAATAACGTTTTTGCCCTGTGCCGTCTGTGCCGTATTGTTTGAACAGCGTTTCTAGCTTATCAAAATGGTTTGCGTTTTCAGAAAAATGCGTCAACACCTTGCCTGTCGTGCGAGATTTTTCAACCTCTAGTTTCATATCCACGCGTTCAAATTTATGAAAACTGTCGCCTTCAACAATGCTAACATTTAATTTTTTTACATCAAAAATACGCTCGAATGCTTTTTTTACAAAAGTGGTTCCTGCGCCTGATGAGCCTGTTACAGCAACTACTGGATGTTGTTTAGACATAATATAACTCCTTGTTTATGTGTGTTTTTAAAAATCTAGGTTGTCGATAGAAAGTGCATTTTTTTCAATAAAGTTTCTACGAGGCTCAACCTCATCACCCATTAGGGTTGAAAAAACTTCATCGGCAGCAATGCCGTCTTCAATCTTAACCTTGAGTAGGGTTCTTTGTTCTGGGTCCATGGTGGTTTCCCAAAGTTGCTCAGGGTTCATTTCTCCCAAGCCTTTATAGCGCTGAAAACCCAGGCCTTTTTTGGCGTCATCAATTAAAAATTTCACCACATCAGAAAAACTTTTAACCTTGGCTTGTTTGGTTTTTTTCTCAACGTAGGATTCATGATTAATCAAACTTTCAATGGTTTGAGAGAAGGTTTTAATGGTTTGATATTCGTTTGAATTAAAAAATTCTGATCCCAGGCTTATTTGCTTAGAATCAACGCCGTAAACACTTAAAACATATTCAATAGCCTGCGTGCTGGCATTGAATTTAACCGTGTGTTTTTGTGCAGGCGTGGCGCTTAAATTTAATTTCTGATTAAGAGATTCACACCATTTTGTCATAAGCGCTGAATCGGTATTATCTTCAACTGGCGGCGAACTGGCAATAACACTTAAAAGATGTTTGTTGTATTTTTTGCTTAGTTTGTCAATAATGGTGTTGATTTTGTAATGTTCTTTAACCGCAGATTCTAGTGCTATGCCAGATATTGCAGGTGCGCCAACACTAAAATATACATTGGCGTCGTTAATGGCTTCTTGCAATAAATAATCATTCAGCTCTTGGTCGTCCTTTAAGTAACGCTCTTGTTTGCCTTTTTTAATTTTATAAAGCGGCGGCTGGGCAATGTATAAATAACCCTTATTAATCAACTCGGGCAAATAACGGTAAAAAAAGGTTAATAATAAGGTGCGAATGTGTGCGCCATCAACATCGGCGTCGGTCATGATGACGATTTTATGGTATCTTAATTTTTCAATATCGTACTCTTCTTTGCCAATGCCGCAGCCCAATGCGGTGATTAGCGTGCCTACTTCTACCGAAGAAAGCATTTTTTCAAAACGGGCTTTTTCAACATTTAAAATTTTACCTTTAAGTGGCAAAATTGCTTGAGTGCGCCGATCACGGCCTTGTTTGGCAGAGCCGCCCGCAGAATCGCCCTCGACCAGAAAAACCTCACTTTCTGCGGGATCTTTGGTTTGGCAATCGCTGAGTTTTCCTGGCAAGCCTGCAATGTCTAACGCACCTTTACGTCGAGTCATCTCGCGGGCTTTTCGGGCTGCATTGCGCGCTCTTGAGGCGTCTAAAATCTTACCAACAATGGTTTTGGCTTCAGAGGGGTTTTCTAAAAGATATTCACCCAGTTTTTCATTCAGCGCAGATTCAACCGGTGCGCGAACCTCGCTCGATACCAGCTTTTCTTTGGTTTGAGAAGAGAATTTAGGATCAGGAACTTTAACAGAAACAATAGCAGTTAAACCTTCACGAGTGTCTTCACCAGTAATAGCGGCTTTTTCTTTTTTAGCCATACCAGAGTTGTCGATATAGCTATTTAAAGTGCGAGTTAATGCGCCTCTAAAACCAGCCAAATGTGAGCCACCATCACGCTGAGGAATGTTATTGGTAAAACAATAAATGCTTTCCTGATAGCTGTCAGACCATTGCAGCGCAACATCAATAACAATATCATCACGCTGCGTGGAGATGAAAATAATATCATTATGGATGGGGGTTTTGGATTTATTAAGATGCTCAACAAAGGCTTTAATACCGCCTTCATACATAAACACATCTTTTTTGCCAGTGGCTTCTTCTTCAATTTCAATGTGCACGCCTGAATTTAAAAAAGATAACTCTCTAACGCGATTTGCCAAAATATCGTATTTAAAATCGGTAATCGCAAACACATCAGGACTGGGTTTGAAATGAATGGTTGTGCCTGTTGTGGATGATTTTCCAATTGCCTTCATAGGTTCGTCAGGCACGCCAATGGTATAACGCTGATAATGCATTTCACCGGTTCGGTGCACCGTTAACTCAACCCATTCGCTTAAAGCGTTAACAACAGAAACGCCAACGCCGTGCAAGCCGCCAGACACTTTATAAGAATTGTCGTCAAATTTGCCGCCTGCATGCAGTACAGTCATAATCACTTCAGCAGCAGAAACCCCTTCTTCAGGGTGAATATCCACAGGAATTCCGCGGCCATCGTCAGTGACTGATACCGATTGGTCTTCGTGAATAACAATATTGATTTTAGAGCAGTGTCCTGCAAGCGCTTCATCGATTGCATTGTCAACAACTTCAAACACCATATGATGTAAACCAGAACCATCGTCGGTATCACCAATGTACATTCCAGGGCGTTTTCGAACAGCGTCCAAGCCTTTTAAAACTTTAATATTTGAGGCTTGATATTCTTGTGCTTTATCTTCAGACATAAGTGCTTGAAAAAATAAAATTATTATACCACGAGCGCTTAAAATACAAGCCGTTATATCACTTTTTTTAAAACCGAGTGTTATTTTAAAAAATACTATTATTAAAGGGGTGTAAGGCTTATTAGATTAAATAAAAAAGCCTTATTGCTGTTGACTAATAAGGCCCTGATCAATCCTAAAAACCGTGGTATTTTCAGGATTGGTTTTTAATATATTTTCACCAATATCTGTCATAAAAATTTGGATATTTAGTTGTTGTAAAAAATGCAAAATGGTTTGAATTTTTGTCGGATCTAATTCCGAAGAGATATCATCAATTAGCACAACAGGTTGGATGTTGTTTTTAACCATTAGTGCAACTTGGGTTAGCCAAAAAACAATAGACAGCGTTTTTTGTTCACCTCGAGATAAAAAACATTCCTCTTGTTGATTTAAATAAAACTTAAGGCTGGCTTTGTGCGGCCCATAATTTAAATATTTCGCTTTAAGCATAAAAGGCTTACTTTTTAATAAATACTGATAAATACTATCAGCTTCAAACGCATCCACTTCTTTGGGCCAACCGCTAACAAACTGATAATCAAAAGAATCGATTGCTTTAAATAAATTTGATAAGTCGCTGATTAATTGACTTGAATTGGTTTGTTTTAATTGATCAATGTAATCTTGCCTTGCTTGGTTAATTTTTTTTGATAAGTGTGCTATTTCCAAAAACCAATCATCCAATTCTTGACTTTTTTGTTGCATTAATAAAACATTAATATTTTTTAAAGCTTTATGATATTTTTTAAAATCAGCCAAAAAATCCAGATTTACATGAAACACCCCCCAATCTAAATAAGAGCGTTTGTTTTTTGGCGTGCCATTAACAATAAAGCCTTTATCGGGGGTGATAATTTGAATGGGTAAAACTTTAGACAAATCACTGCTATTTTTTAGGCGTAATTGATCAATGGTAATATTGGTTTTTTGTTTTGATTTTTCCAGTTTGATGCGCTGTTCATTGACCTGGGCATCTAATTGAAATTTTTCTAAATCAAATTGAATTAACTCTTTTAATGATTTAGTTTTAAACGAGCGATTATGGCCTAAATAATAAATCGCCTCTATAAGACTTGTTTTGCCCTGTGCATTACTCGCAATAAATAAATTTAAGTGTTTGCCAGGTTTAATATATTGACGGTTAAGATTACGAAACTGAGTGATCGCTAATTTTTGAATAACGGCCATAATTAATCATCAAATACGCATTGGCATAACAACATATTGATAAGTTTCATCATTAGGACTGCTAAGCATACAAGATTGGTTTTCACCGCCAGGAACAACCATATTTATCTCATCGGTGGTTAGTTTTTCTAAAATAGAGATTAAATAATGAATGTTAAAAGCGATTTCAATTTCTTTACTAAAATTCTTTGTGCTGATTTGAGTTTTAGCTTGACCACGCTCTGAATGCGTAAAAATATTTAATTGTGAATTTTTAAAAACAAGTTTAACGCCTTTGGTGCGTTCTTCAACAAAAATAGAGGCTTGTTGTAGTGAGTTTAAAAATTCTAAGCGATCAATTAAAATGGTGTTTTCAAAATCTGTTGGCAATACTTGCGAGTAGTTTGGAAAATTACCATCAATTAATCGACTAATAAGGGTTATATCATTGCTGGCTAAGTAAAAGTAGTTGTCTGATAAATGAATTTCAACTTCATTATGCTCATTTTTATTCAAAATTTTAGACAGTTCTAAAACCGCTTTTCTTGGCAAAATAACTGTTTTTTTATCAGTTAGATTATTATCTTGTTTAACTTCGCCAATTGATAATCGATGACCATCAGTTGCAACAATGGTAATACTGTTTTGATTAACCTCAAAATACAAACCGTTCAAATAAGCTCTAATATCTTGATTACCCATTGAAAAACTGGTGTTTTCGATTATTTCTCTTAATTGTTTTCGATTAATTTTAATAACTTCACTGTTTTCTATTTTTGGTAATGAGGGGAAGTCTTGATGATTAAAAGTATTTAATTCAAATGAATTTTTATTGGCTTTAATATAAATTTTAGCCGCTTCAATAATAAATTCAACAATGGTTGTTTCAGGTAATTTTCTAATAATATCAATCAAATCTTTGGCATAAACAGTAAACGATATTTCTTCTTGAGTTTTAACCGCTTGAGAAGCGCGAATCTCAATTTCCATATCGGTTGTTGTTAGGGTTAATTGGTTATTTTTTAATTGAATTAATACATGTGACAAAATGGGTAAGGTTTGTTTTTTCTCAACAACACCAATCACTGTTTGTAAGGGATCGAGTAATTCTTTAACCGTCAGCTGAGTATTCATTGAAAAATCCTTTTATTAAAAGTTATTGTTATTATTAGGGGCACTATTTTTGGTGAATAAGTGCTTTTTTTCTTTAAAAATTAATTATTTAAATGGGGGATATCTTGTTAGTATTTTATGTAAAAAAATGTGTATATGGTTATAAAATTTGTTTTTTACTTAAGTTATTCTAGTTTTCCACTAGGGCTTGTATAACCCACCTAAAAAAATGTTTATAAGTGGGCTAATTTTAATTTAATAATCTCGTAATCATTCTTTATTTCTGTACTCTCAAGCAGTTTTTCTTTAATTTTTTTTATGGCGTGTATAACCGTTGAATGATCTCTATTACCAAACTGTTTGCCAATTTTATTAAGCGATAAAGAACTTAACTCATGACAAATATAAATAGCCATTTGCCTTGCAAGAACTGTGTGTTGTTTGCGTGATTTTGAACTTAAGTCAGAAATGGTTAAGGCGTAATGTTTTGCCACCTCTTTTTGAATATCATTGATATCAACACTGTTAATTTTTGGCTTAATTAAATCACCCAATGCTGTCTCAATTATTTCTTTAGAAATGAGCGTTTGGCCTATTTTTGTAAAATCAACAAAAGCCTTAAGCTTTAATAAAGCGCCTTCTAGATCTCTAACATTAGAAGTAATATGGGCGGCAATAAAAAGCGCCACGTCTTCTGTTAGATGAATGTTTATTTTTTCATTTTGAGATTTTTTTAACAAAATAGCAGCTCGCATTTCAAGCTCTGGCGGCGTTAAGTGCAAATTTAACCCTTGTGAAAACCGCGTTTTAAGGCGCTCTTCTAGCGTTTTAATATTCTTAGGCGGCTGATCACAAGTGAAGATAATTTGTTTTTTTCCATTAAATAGAAAGTTAAAAATATGAAAAAATTCTTCTTGAGACTTTTCCTTGCCTGCAATTAAATGAATATCATCCACCAAAAGCAAATCTGCAGACTGATAAAAAAGCTTAATATCTTCAATGGTATTGTGCCTAAGGCTTGAGGTGATATTTCTAACAAAATCCATTAATGGCACGTAAAGCACCTTTAAGTTGGGGTTTTGAGCTTTTGCCAAATGCCCCGCTGCCTGCATTAAATGAGTTTTTCCCAGCCCTGATCCGCCATAAATAATAAAAGGATTGTAGGGCGAACCCTTGATGTTTTCAGCAATTTGCTTGGTAGCGCCATAAGCCATTTGGTTGGCACTTCCCAGCACCAGATTATCAAACGTGTAATCTTCAAACAAAGGGGTTGAATGCTGTTTATAAGCGCTCGGCTTTGAGCTTACATTGGGCGCAACGCCGATAAATATTTGCAAATTTTTGTTGTGCTGGGCAACAGCATGTTTTATTTGTTTTTTTAAGTGTTTATTAATATAATCCTTAACCTGATTATTAGGCGCCAGCAAAGACAAGGTGCTTGCGCTTTCTAAAGCTTTCAATGGCTGCACCCAAACGCTGTATTGAGACAACGGGATGGCGTCTTTGAGTGTGTTTAAGCTAAGCGTCCAGGTTTGCGACATAAATGTTATTTAAAATAATTAATGATATACTAAGGCATTATATTTGTTTTGTGGAGAAGAATTAAATGAATGCTTTAGAAAAGTATTTTGAAAAGTTATTGTGGAACTCTAGGTTAATGGTTTTAGCCGCGGTTGTTTCGTCATTGTTGCTGTCTTTGTTATTATTTGCCATAACCGCAATTGACGTGGTTAGTTTAATTAGCCACGCAGGAGACTATATTAGTGCCACTGCTGAGGCTAAAAAAACCCTAAAAATTGAAATGGTAGCCCATACAGTAGGCGCTGTTGATGGATTTTTACTGGCCACTATTTTGCTGATTTTTTCATTAGGCTTATACGAGCTTTTCATTAGCGACATTGACGAGGCAAAAAACAACGCGCGCTCATCCAAAGTACTGGTTATCAACTCTTTAGATGATTTAAAAGCCAAGCTGGCCAAGGTTATTTTAATGATCTTGGTGGTCACCTTTTTTGAGGTATCGCTTTCAATGACGTTTGTTAACGCTTTAGATTTGGTGTATTTTTCGTTCGGAATCTTAATGGTGTCTTTGGCGCTTTATTTTGGCTCTAAATCCTCACACTAAAAATAAAGGCTTTGAGAGTCTGGTGTTTTTAGTCTAATTTAGTAAGGCGCTCGTAAAATTGCATTGTAGTAGATACCACAATGCTTGTTGGTTTTTAATTCAGCGCTGCGTTCTGTGAATTTACAGAAGAATTTTTTTTTTTAGGTTGGGAAAAAGCTGTTCTTGTATGTCTTTTATTTTCCATAGGGCGAGCATCTTATCATTGTTAATACGACCAAGCCCATTTTCCTCTTGAGAGTCTTCGTTTAAAAATTCTAGCGGTTTGGGCAAGGAAAAAGGCGCGGCTTCTAAATTAATTGGGTGCCATTGTCCGAACTCAATATCTTTATTGTTTTCTCTTTGATTGAATGTGGTGGTAAGTAAATAGCCAGATTTACTTTTGCAGATGTTTTTCAAAGTTTGCATAATTTTTTCATAAGGAAAATGCACCAAACAATCTCTGACTAGTATTAAATCTACAGTAGGCAAGGAGTCAACGATTAAATCCATCTGCCGAAAAGAAACGTTATTTTTTGAATGGTTTTTGATATTTTTGTCAACGAGAGTCTTGACAATGTCAGCGCCAATATAGTCTACGTCAGCAAGATCAAGCTGTTTCATCCAATTGAAGTCGCCACAGGGGGCGTCTAACATAGAGGTAATGGCCCGTTTTTTTATCAAGTCTGGCAACCATTGACGCACCTTTTTGTTTCTTGTAAAGTTGAGCCATTGCCGGAAACAGATTCTGCGGACCCCCCAGCTGTTATTTTGAAAGATGTCGGTAAAAACTGTTTCAGTATTTTTGTCTGGTTGATTTATGACATCGCCTAAAAGAGTCTGATACTGTTTTTGTACGTCTTTGTTGTATATGGAAAATCGATCTAAAAAAACCTGGTTTTGTTGTTGGTGCTGCGTGAAATTACTTTGATGGTTTTCTAGCGCATCTTCTAAAGCAGCCGCACCTTTGTGCACGTCAAAATCAGGGTAGAAATAACCCACGTCTTGCAAAAACTCAGAGTTATGCACCAAGGGGATATTGTGATGAAGCGCCTCTAATGAAAGATAGTTAAGGCCATTGTTCCAGTGATGAGACAACAGTATGTCTGGGTGAGTGAACACATCGTCAAACTTACAACGTTCAGAAAAGAACACTTTGTTTTTAGTGGACACACCTTTAAGACAATCCATATTCTGAAGAATGTTATTAATAAAGTATGATTTTTCATGCATGGGTCTTGAGGTAATGATGTAAGCCTTATCGAACTTTTCAGGATTTTGGCGATATAAGGCTTCAATAATGGTTAATGGAATGAGCGCGTTTTTCACAACACTGATATTAGGCTCCATCACATAAACATTAGGTTTTTTTCTGAAGTTGTCTGGTGTAAGTTTTTTTTCTTCTAAAAAGGTAGGGTTCCATATAAAAGGAACAACACTGGCTTTAGCATTGTACAAAATTTCTAGATAGCTTAAATGATAGGCATGGTGCGGAGAAATCCAAATATGGTCAATCTCATCAGAGATGTTTTGAAAGCCGGCCTTTTTGATATCTCTATAGAAAATATTCTCCATGTCTATAATAAGAGAATTACCGTAATGGATGGAAATTATTTTGGCGCCCAGTGACTTGACTAGTTTTCTGTCTTTGGTTGGAATAACCTGTCCAGCCTCAAAAAACAAATCAATAGCAACGTCTCTTTTCTTTAGTTCGCTGACAGTGTAAAGGCTAAATTCTTTGCCCTTGTCTAGTTTTAGTTTTTGATTTTTATGGCCGCGATTATTAACCAATAGAACCTGATGTCCTAATAGCTCGAATAAATCATGCAATAAAACAATGTTTTGTGAAATGCCATTGTTATATAAAGAGTCGGCGCTGATATTGTCAGATATGCTAATGGCAATCTGGTATTTTTTTTGAGCCATGTTGGTCCTATTACAAAGGCGTTATTCTTGATAATTATATATTAATGCAACTTTCAAGAGTGTAAAGATATCAAGACCAAGCAAAGTTTAAAAACACTTTAACTTAATAATCTAGCTTAACTTAAGGTGCTGCCTCTTAAGAGCGTAAAAGCCAACTTGAAGCCCTTAGCCTTAAAACGGCTACGCCTTATAGCAGCCTGGTTTGTCTGTGCTTTAGAGGAATTAAAAAATATTGCCGCCTAAATATAGCAAGTGCGGCGCTATATTTAGGCGCATAGCACACCCATCAAAATTAGCACGCTGCAGCTCCAGGCAATATTTTTTTAAATTTAATCTTTAAATTTATATTTTTTATGTATATTATAAAAAGCTCATTTAAAGATGGACAAATGATATTCTAATTAAAGCATTAAAGCATTAAAGCATTAAAGCACTCAAGGAGAAAGACAATGATAGACAAGGAATTTAGCTTCAAATTAACAAAGGTTGCGGGCGTTATTTGCTCATCTATGCTTATTTTTGGAGCCATGACAACCTCAGCGCAAGCCGCTAACGGAACAGTGGTTGACCCTAACGCACTGCTGTTGCTGCTGAATATGGCGAAAACGGATATTGCTAGCAACGCAACAGCGATTACCTCTAACGCAACAGCGATTACCTCTAACGCAACGGATATCACTTCTAACGCAACGGATATCACTTCTAACGCAACGGATATCACTTCTAACGCAACGGATATCACTTCTAACGCAACGGATATTACTAGCAACGCAACAGCGATTACCTCTAACGCAACGGATATTACTAGCAACGCAACAGCGATTACCTCTAACGCAACGGATATCACTAGCAACGCAACACGTATTGGGTCATTAGGTACAAATACCGCTGACGGCACTTTAAATGTAAACACGGCTAATGTAGGCGCTGGCGGACTTAGCGTTACCGGTACAACTACTTTAACTGATAGCTTGACTCAAACTGGAGGCGATACATCGCTTACAGCTGTGGGCGGTGCTAATCTATCTGTCAATGGCGGCGGCGTTACTGCAACAAGTAGCGATGGCCTCAGCGTTATATCAGCTAATGACGGTTCAGCCAGTGTATTGGTAACAAATGGTGCTGGTAACACGCACGGTTTAACCGTTGGCACAACAAATACAACCCTATCAGGTGGTGTTAACAGTACGACACTTACTTTGGATGATAGTGGTGCCACCTTTGGTGATGCTTTAGGAGCGCCAGTAACAGTAACAGGTGTTGCTGATGGTACAAATCCATTTGATGCAGTCAACGTTCGTCAATTAGACAAAGTTAGCAAAGGTGTTTCTATGAGCATGGCAATGGACGGAATTCCTCAAGCCTTTGGTGGTCAAAGCGTAATAGGTGTTGGTATTGGTCGATTTAATGGCAATAATGCACTGGCTATTGGTGGTTCTTACCATGACGATGAAAACGGCATAACTTACAGCATTAAAGCTGCTAGATCAACCGGTAGTAACCCTACTAACGCCGCTTCAGCAGGTGTTGGTTGGGCGTTTTGATTTGTTAAATTAAAATTTGTTAAATTAAAATTTGTTAAACTAAAAACAGCTTTTAATTAAGCTGTTTTTTTATCTGGACTAAAATAAAAACCATGAATAAAATACTATTACCCTTGCTTTTGTTTGCTGTTGCTTCTACTGCTACTGCGATTAGCTTTTTTGGCGATGATAAATCACTTGATGTCAATAAAGCCGAGCGCCTTGCGCCAGCTGTTAAAACGCAGTATGAGTTGGCAGTTTGCTCAGTAGATACCACGGTTGAAAAAAATCCGGCTTACTATCACTTGCCAAGCGTTACCACTAAGTTGTTATGTGATGTTGGTTCTACAACCAGAACAGGCACTTTTGCGGCATTTTATACTGACGGATGGCGACTGATTCAAGTTGTTGGTATTGATAGCCGCCTAGCCACCAAGGATAAAACGGTGCCTTACTCTTTGATGTATTTAGAAAGAATAAAGGCGCCCGTAGTTGCAAAATAGCCATACAATTTTTTGTACGGCCTATTGGGTAAAGATGAAAAATAGTTAATGTTGCGTATATAAGATGCTGCCCTGTCTTTGAGCGCTTGCGTCAAGACTTTGAAGCATTGATTTTTAGCGCTAAATAGCGTAAAATTTGGTACTTTTTATCTAGAGAGTTATTATGCGCCAAACAATTGTTGCTGGAAACTGGAAGATGAACGCCTCAAAAGAGACGGTCAATACGCTGGTTATGGGTATTCTTTCGGGTATGTCAGATGTGGATTCAAAAGTGATTGTTTGTGCGCCTGCGCCTTACTTGTCTCAGGTTGAAGCGCTGATTACCCACTCACAGTTAAACTTGGGCGCTCAAGATCTTAATGTCAATGCTTCAGGCGCTTTTACCGGCGAAATAAGTGCTGACATGATTAAAGATTTTGGCGCGCAGTATGTGATTGTTGGACACTCTGAACGCAGAAGTCTATATTTTGAGAACAATGAAGTGGTTGCGCGCAAGGTCCAAGTTGCTTTGGATAATGGCTTAACCCCGCTTTTTTGCATTGGCGAAACGCTAGAGCAAAGAGAGTCTGGCAATATGGAAAGCGTTGTATCTGCCCAGATTCAAGCCGTTATCGATCTTTCTGGTATTGGCGCCTTTAAGGACATTATTGTTGCTTATGAACCAGTTTGGGCGATTGGCACAGGGGTAACCGCAACGCCGCAACAAGCGCAAGATGCGCACGCATTTATTCGTTTAATGTTGGCAAAAAATGATGCTGACGTTGCCCAAACTACGCCTATTTTATATGGCGGCAGTATGAATCCGGGTAATGCAGCTGAATTGATTGGCTGTGAGGACATTGACGGCGGGCTAATTGGCGGCGCATCATTAAAAGCACAAGATTTTTTACAAATTTGTAAAGCAGGTTAAATTATGTCATTTCAAATTATTTTAATTGTTCATGTATTATTGGCGCTTAGCCTGGTTGCACTGGTTTTGATGCAGCACGGAAAAGGTGCAGACGCAGGCGCTGCTTTTGGCGCAGGCGCTTCGGGTTCGGTATTTGGCGCTCGCGGTGCTAATTCGTTTATGTATAAACTAACGGCCAGCGTTGCGATTGGCTTTTTTGCAACCAGCCTAACGCTGGCTTATTTGGCCACCAATGAAACAAGCGCAGACAACGATCCTACTAGTATTGTTGAGCAATCTGGTTTAGCACCAATCCCTTCAGATGTACCAATGATTGCGCCAGCAGCGTTTGAATCTGACATTAGCGACATTCCAAACTAGACCGCTTATTTTTTTTGCCGATGTGGCGGAATTGGTAGACGCGCTACCTTGAGGGGGTAGTGAGCTACGCTCGTGCCAGTTCGACTCTGGCCATCGGCACCATATTAAAAATCTTTAAAAAAACAAAAACAGCGGCATTTATGTCGCTGTTTTTAATTAAAGCATTACAATTTAATATGGTAATGGCCCAAAACAACAAGCATCAGCCAATAACAAATCGCAGTAATAACGATTGAAACAGCTAAACTTAGATAAAACGAAAGCCCTTGTTTTAATAGCAAGGGTAGGGCTATAAACAGTGCCAGCGAAGGGATGACCAGCCAAAAAATACCATTAGCAAGATTGCTTATTTTTTCAACATCTTTGGTATCAACGTAAATCCAAACAATTGCTAAAACAGAAATCAGAGGAATAGAAGCCAGCAGCGCACCAAATAAAGAACTGCGCTTTGATATTTCAGCGATGGCAACAATCAAAATTGCGCTAATAAGAACCTTGAGCGCGTAATAAATCATATTGAAAGAGTGATACTGGTGCCGCTGCTTTTTGTGGAAGACAAGCAAAGCTTCCAGCCTCTTTGAGTGATGATTTGGTCAACAATCGCCAGACCTAACCCGCTACCGCCACTGGCCCGATTGCGCGAAGTTTCTAGGCGATAAAATGGCCTAAAGATTTTTTTCTGCTGCGCTTGCGGTATGCCAAAACCCTGGTCGCTTATGGTTATTTCTAGAACGGAATTTCGCTGCTCCCAAGCAATCGACACGGGCGCCTTATTGCCATAGCTGATGGCATTTTCAATGAGGTTGAACAAAACTCGGTGCAGCGCAGCGGCGTAGGTATCAAGCTGATAATCAGAATCACCGAGTAAATGAACCAGCTGCGTTTTATTTGGCTTTATTTCGCTAACAATATTTGTAATTAGCGTCTTAATATTGACGCTTTCAATATTTTCGTCTTCAAACCCTTGGATGAGCTGCATATATTCTTGAATAATCAGCGCCATAGTGTCAACCGCCTCGCTCAGCTCAGTACTCAGCTCGGTATCAACGGAGTTTGGCAGCATTTCTAGCGCCATTTTCATGCGGGTTAAAGGCGTGCGCAGGTCGTGCGATATGCCGCCTAACAGCACGGTGCGATTTTCCAGTAGGTTTTGCACATCAGTGGACATTTTGTTAAAAGCTTTAGCGGTTTCTGCTAGCTCCTTTGGGCCTTCTTCTAAAAGCGGCTCAGGAACGCCGCCTGCGCCAATAATGCCGGCAGCCTGAGAAAGACTTTGTACGGGTTTGGTAATTTTTCTAACCAATAGCAAGCTACTAAGAACAGCCATTATTGATAAAATCGCAACAAGATAAAACGCCACATAAGGCAACATGACATCAATTCTTTGCCGGTCAAACCCAATCCTGATGGCTTGCTCTGCAAGTTTAATGTCTATCCAATAACGATCAGGGTTTTTAGTCTCAGGCACAATGTCAATATTTGATCCTAGCCGGCTAGAAAGACTTTCTTCCATCAGGCGAAAATGCGGCCCTAGGTGAGTATGCTGTGCTAACGGCTCATTGCCATCGCCCCAATATAGCTGGTGGCTTTTTGAAAGTTCGTCAATGAAGTCTTGCCGGGTTTCTGGCGGCAGTTCGACATAGGTTTGGGCAGAGAGCAAAATAAGAGAGGTTAAATCTTCGGCGTTTCTTTTGCCAACGGGCAGAACAATAAAATAGCCAACAATGCTGATGGTTGCCAACAAAAAAATCAGCAGAGTGCTGGTGATGATTAGCGAGGTGCGACCAAACAAGGTTTTGGTCATGTTGCGCCATCTTTGTTGGGGGTAAATCGATAACCCACACCGCGAACCGTGCGAATAAACTGCGGCTTTGCTGGATTGGGTTCGATCTTTTTTCTTAGGCGGGTGATGCGTACGTCAATCGAGCGATCAAAGGGGTCTCGGTCAATGCCAGACAGCTCGTCCAAGATAAAGTCGCGACTGATTGGGTGGTTTGGGTTGTTGATAAAAAGCTGCAAAAGTTCGGTATCAGCGTAACCCAAAGCAACTTCCTGACTTTCGTTGAGCAAAATAAGCGAGTCTTTATTAAAAACATAGCTGCCAAATTTATACAATCGATCTTCTGAATTTTGCGCTGTTTGACGATAAGACGATCTTCTAAGTAGCGCATTAATACGCGCCAGCAGCTCGCGCGGATTAAAAGGCTTAGACAGATAATCATCTGCGCCAATTTCCAGACCAATAATGCGGTCAATGTCCTCGCCCTTGGCAGTTAGCATAATAATGGGTATATTAGAAGCGCTTCTGAGTCGCCGAGCAATAGATAGCCCATCTTCGCCTGGCAGCATCAGGTCTAGCAAAATAAGATCAGGTTTTTTAGCCTCAAGCCAGCTGTCCATTTGCACGCCATCAGCAACGCTTTCACTAACAAAACCTTGCTCGTTTAAATGGCGCGTCAGCATACGACAAATGCCAGGATCATCATCAACAATTAAAATATTCTTAGCCTTATTCATGATTTGATTATACGTCAGCATCGACTAACAAGGCGCTGGTTACAATTGGTAACAAAGCGTTACTAATTGATTTATGTGAGTAATATTCTGGTTACATTAAAACGCTATACTGACCTCAGCTTCAAAAATAATTTAATCACTACGAAAGGAATAACATGAAAAAAGTAACAAGTATTTTAGCCTTATCAGTACTACTTTTAGGGGTGTACACAGCGCAGGCTGACGATCACGGTGACGATGACAATCATCAGCAAGGCAATTTGCACAGCAAAGTTCAGGCAATGTCGCCAGCAGATAGGGCTGAATTTCAACAGATGATGCATGACAATGTAGACAAGATGACGCCAGAAGAAAAGCAAGCGTTTAAAGATAGGATGAGAACCTCTCAAGGGTTTAGTAAAGAGCAGTGGCGCAAGTTACATAAAAATAAGCACAAGCATTCAAAGCAGGAATCTAAAGGCAAGCATAAGGAGAAATAAGCATGAAAATAACCCATAAAATATTACCCGTAGCGGCTTTAATTTTAACCGCCCAAATGGCGCAGGCGCACATAACTGTAGATGCTGTGCATCTTCATGAAGGCGCGCAATTACGCGGCGTTATTCAGCCGATATTGCCAGCACATAAGCTGCATCTTAGAGGTGAAGAACGCAAAAAATTTGAAGACATGTCTGTAGAAGAAAGGCGCATCTTTAACAATAGGATAAGATTAAACCGTGTCAAAGGTCACGGTCACGCTATACACAATGGCCCGAAACACGGCGGTTATGGCCGTGGTTACGGCAAACGTTAGGAGCTTGCAAATGAAAAAACTATTAACCATTACCCTACTGGCACTTTCGGCTTCCAGCCTGGCTTTTACTGATAGAGCTAACGTGTTAAATGTAGAAGAGGTGTTAAAATTTGAAACGTATCAAACGCCTTATGAAACATGCTGGTCTGAAGATGTTCCAGTTTACGCCAAGTACGCTAAGCACGCCAAGCATTCATACACCAATGAGATATTGGGCGGTATTTTGGGCGGCGTTATTGGCAATCAAATGGGCCGTGGTCGTGGCAACAAAGCCATGACTGTTGCAGGCGTGTTGTTAGGCGCTTCTATTGCAAGCGACCATAGCAAGAAAAGAAAAAGCGCTAAGGTGGTGCGCTATAAACAGGTGCGCCAATGTGAGACGAAATATAGACAAGAGCATAAGCAGGTTATCGATTTTTACAGGGTAACGGCGAGATACAACGATCGAGAGTTTAGTTTCAGATCAGAAACATTGCCAGGCGCTAGCGTTAAGGTGGCAATATCACCGGTTAATTATTAGAGGGCTTTGTCCAGTGTGAGTAGTTGGCACAAGCTCACTTTTTACCGCTGTTTAATTTTCTAGCGGCGCCCAGCAATTTTTTAGGGGCGTTGCAATTTTAAACCTTGCTATAGCAAGGTTTAAGGAGGTTAACAGCGAGGGAAAAATTGAATTTTGTGTATGTTTTTTTTTGCAAGGCGTTAATCCTTTTTGTTTATCCGAAAGCGCTATTAAAAAAAATATCAACACAAAATAGTGCCAAACCTTTACAATCAATATTTTTTAATAAGGAAAAAAAGCATTCTAATGAATTGGCGTGAAAATACAGAACATAAGTTTGAAAAATTAGCAGATCTTATTTTTGAAAACAGCAAAAAAACCATTCTTGCGGTTTTGCTAATTGTCGTGGCGCTTGGCTCGCAATTGCCAACGCTCAAAATGGACACTTCAACCGAAGGGTTTTTGCATAAAACCGACGATTTGAGGGTTAAGTATGACGCCTTTCGCGACCAGTTTGGCAGAGATGAAAAAATACTGGTTGCGATTAAAACTAAGGATATTTTCAACCCTGATTTTTTGCAAAAACTGGCAAAATTACACCAAGAATTAGAAAATAATTTGCCTTATATTGAAGAGGTCGACTCTTTGATTAATTCACGCAACACTCACGGCACCAAGGAAAGCTTGATTGTTGATGATTTGTTTGACAACTTTAAAATTGACAAACAAACCCTTGCAAGCAAAAAGCAGCTAGCGCTTGCTAATCCGTTATTAAAAGACTTGCTATTTAACGGCGATAAAACGTTTACCAACTTGATTATTGACACCCAAACTTACTCCAGTTTTGATGAAAATGGCAACAAGGTTGTAATTGATGAGCAAGATGAATTTGCCGAAGAAGAAATTAGCAATACACCCAAGCTTTATCTAACCGACGCCGAAAACACTAAAATTATTGAGGCGGTACAAAAAATCACTCAAAAATATGAAGCAGATGATTTTCAAATTCACCTCGCAGGCTCGGCTTTGTTTGCAGGCTCGATCAAACAAGCAATGCAAAAAGACACTCAAAGCTTCATCCAAAAAATGCTGATGATGGTGATTATTGTTCTAGCGCTTATGTTTCGGCGTGTTTCTGGCGTTGTTTTGCCGCTAATAACTGTCTTTTTAACAGTTATTAGCGCGCTATCATTGATGGCAATTTTCAACGCACCGTTTACCGTTGTCACTCAAATCATGCCGTCGTTTTTGCTCGCAGTGATCACTGGAGCGAGCATTCATCTTTTGGCGATGTTTTATAAAGAATTTTCCAAAACTCAAGACAAAAAATCTTCTTTACGCTTTGCTATGGGGCATTCGGGTTTTGCCATTGTCATGACTTCTCTGACCACCGCCGCTGGCATGTGGTCTTTTTCATTTTCAGAGGTGGCGCCGGTGGCTAATTTGGGGATTTTTGCTAGCAGCAGTATTGTTGTCGGACTGCTGTTTGTTTTAATATTATTGCCAGCGCTTATTAGCACGCTTAAACTCAAGCACAAGCCAGTTGCAAAACATAACGCCATGATGGATAACGTCCTGCATAAAATTGCAGATTTTGCGCTTAACCGGGCAAAACCCATTGTTATTGTTAGCTCACTGATGATTGTTGTTGCTGTGTTTTTTGCCACGCAAATGAAGTTTTCTCATTTCCCGCTTATTTGGTTTGAAGCAGATCATCCCGTTCGGGCCGGCATCGAAACCATTGATAGGGAGCTTAACGGCTCAATGACCTTGGAAATTATTGTCGATACAGGGCGCGAAAACGGCCTATACGAGCCGGAAATTTTGCAGAAAATTGAAAATACCACCAACTATCTTAACACCTTTAATAATGCAGATATCTTTGTTGGTAAAACCATTACCTTGGTTGACGTTTTAAAAGAAACTAACAAAGCCCTAAACGCCAACGACCAAGCGTTTTATAAGATTCCAGACAACAAGGATCTAATCGCTCAAGAGCTGTTTTTGTTCTCAAATAGCGGCAGTGACGACTTGGAAGATTTTGTTGACGCTGCTTTCTCTAAAGCGCGCATTACTGTCAAAGTTCCCTTTGTTGATGCCATTAAATATAATAAATTCTTAAGTGAAATCGATAAAAAAATCACCCAAGAATTTAACACAAGTGCCGATGTTTCTTTTACGGGGATCGGGGTTTTGCTTGCCAGCGTCATGGAAAAATCGATTCATTCGAGCGCCATTAGCTATGTGCTTGCTTTTGGCTTGATTACGATTATGATGATTATTTTGATTGGCAATATTAAAGTCGGACTGATTAGCATGATTCCTAATATTTTGCCGATGTTGGTTTTGATGGCAGCTATGGTGGGCTTTGGCATTCCGTTTGATATGTTTAGCATGTTAGTTGGTGCCATTGCATTAGGCTTGGCAGTTGATGATACGGTGCATTTTATGCATAATTTTAATCGTTATCGTTTGGCGGGGAAAAACGTTGATGAGGCAGTGCGCCTGACCTTACAAGGCACAGGGCGGGCAATTGTTGTTACTTCAATTGTGCTTTCACTGGGGTTTTTAGTGCTGCTTAGTGCCAGCATGACCAATATGTTTAACTTTGGCGTTTTGACCGCAAGCGCTATTTTTGTCGCACTGATCGCTGATTTTTTACTCGTACCTGCAATCATGAAACTTCTGGAGAAAAAATAATGAAACTTATTATCCTAATCGCGCTATTTTCAAAGCTTGCCTTCGCTCAAACTGGGCTTGAAATTATGCAAAAAGTTGACGCCAGAGACGATGGCGACAGTTTGACCTCAACAATGCAAATGGTGTTAATTGATAAACAGGGGAAAAAGCGCATCAGAACAATGCAAACCTTTTCTAAAGACATTGATGCCAATACCGAGCATAGCAGTGTTTTTTTCTTGTCTCCTACAGATGTTAAAAATACTGCTTTTTTAACCTTTGATTATAGCGACGACAACAAAGACGACGATCAGTGGATGTACTTGCCAGCGCTCAAAAAAACCAAGCGCACTCCAGCCAGTGACAAGGACTCTGCCTTTATGGGCAGCGATTTTACTTACTCTGATATGACCGATAAAAACCTAGACAACTACACGTTTAAATTAATCAAAGAAAGCAAAATTAAACGCAAGGACGCCGTTCACCCAGTATGGGTAATTGAATCTTTGCCAGTAAGTCAAGCGGTGATTGACGAAACAGGCTACACCAAAAGTATTTTATACATCAGAAAAGATAACTACGTGCTTACGCGAGCCAAGTTTTATCTGAAAAAAGCCAGTCGCTTAAAATACATGGATGTGCGCAAACTAGAAAAAATTGATGGTATTTGGGTGGCTACGCAAACCACCATGACCACCAAACAAGGAAAGCACACCCTGCATAAAACCATTTTGAATAACTCTAATATTAAGATGAACAAAACTGTTGACGACGCCATGTTTAGTATTCGTATGATTGAAAAAGGCCTTTAAATGGCAAGATGCTGGCTAGGATATATTGCGTTAGTTTTGTCATTGTTTGCAGGTGCAGAAGATGGGTTTGACGAAGGCTTTGATGATGAAACGCTTGATATTGTTGTTAATCATGCGCCAGTTTCAAAGTCCAGTTTATATGGCTCGGTTGATTTTGAGACGCATTATAATGTTAGCAATGATAAAAAATTGTCGTCACTAAAAGTCCTGGTAGATATTCTAGGCGAATACAAATTAGAAAATGGCGCTAAATTATCGGGCAACCTAAAAGGCTACCATGATTTTGTTTATGGGCTTAAAAATCGAACGGCGCCAAGCGGCTACGAAACTGAAATTGACCTTAATGAGCTTAATATTGGACTCGAAATCCTTCCAAATTTAGATCTTAAGATAGGAAGGCAGGTGATAGTTTGGGGTAAGTCTGATTCTATAAGAATAACGGATATTTTGAACCCATTAGACAATCGCACCCCTGGATTGATCGATATTAAGAATTTACGCCTAGGTAAAACGATGAGCAAGCTGGATTATTATGTGAACGATCTAAACATATCGGTTATTGCCATACATGAAAACAGATTTACAAAAAACCCAACTCATGGCTCCGATTTTAAACTCGCGACAGATATTCCAATTAATACGCCTAGCGACAATCTGAGCAATACTTCTTTGGCGCTAAGTCTGACAGGTGCATTTACAGGCTATGATTTTGGCTTTTATTTTGCCGATACCTATATCGATAAGCCTTATGTAAAAAATAATACGTTGCATTATGACAACAAATCCAAAATGCTGGGATTTGCCTATAATCAAGTTGTTGATAATTTTTTGTTAAAAACTGAAATTGCACATTTTGACAATATTAACTATAACAACGTTAGTGACAATAAATCCAGAACAGACATATTGTTAGGCGTTGAATATAACGGCGTTCGTGACGGCTCGATTGGTTATGAAATCGCACTGAGAAAAATTCATGATTACGAGAGCGCAATTAAAGTTGCGCTTAACGGCTTCAAACCTAAAAATGAATATCAACAAGCGCTGCGATATAATCAATCATACTTAAATCAAACGCTAGATTTTAGCGCTGTTTTAAGCGTATTTGGCATTACAGGGCAAGACGGAGGGCTTGCCAGATTTGAGCTTGATTATGCCTTTGATGATCAAATTTCTATGGGCGCAGGCGTGATTGATTACTTTTCGGGCGACAATCCTGCCATCGATAGTTACAAGGATAACGATCGAATTTTTGCCAAGTTAAGTTACGCATTCTAGGGCTGCTTAAAATATTATGATATAATAATATACATTATCGTTATCAAGAATCCGCCATGAAACAAGTCAAACTTTTACTCATTTTATTAAGTGTTGCATCAATGGGCGCGGGTGCATTTTTTAATGTAGATAGTCTTTCACCTTTTGGCAACAATGCAGGCTATAACAGCGCGGCGCCTTGGACTAGCAACTCAAACTGGAACCCTATGGCAACTTCTGCGCAGTATTCACCCGCTAACGACGCCAAAAATATGAGCCGCTTTGGCGCGCGTCCAAACTCATTGCAGGCGCACCGTCAAGGTCCAAGGTTTAAAATGGCCAACAATATGAGAGCCGCGCCTAATCAAGTGCAGCCAAGTAACTGGCTACAAGACACTGATTTTAGCAAAACCTTAGAAAAAATTAAAAACACAGGCTCAAAGACGTTTTTTGTCAACGAAGCTCCGATGCGATTTGAATCTGGCTATCAGCAAGCTCAGGGGCAATCTAAAGGCGCAACTAAAGGCTTGGTTTGGCAATATAGTAAGGCTGAAAATGCCTATAACAACCAAGATTACGGATTACCCCCTGCCGCCGCTTCAACGCCAAGAGCTCAAATTGACTAGTTGCTAATCAACGGCTTATTGTTAAAAGGCGCTATTTTTTAGCGCCTTTTTTTTGCTTTTTTGCTTTAATTGAGGGTTAAATTTTAATGAATATAATTAAAAAAAAACCTATTTTTAGCCAGATTTAAACCTTTATAGGGCCTTTTTGTTTAATAAAATTCATTTTTTTCACCTTAAAAATACCGGTTCGACAACACTTTAGGGTTGTTTTTAAAAATAACCTTAGAGCATCATTGACTTCTAATATAGTTGCTATATAATACACCCCATGCTGAAGTATAAGTTCAGCACTTAAAAACAAGCTTAATAATAAGTTTGTTAAAAAAAATTAAAACAATAATCTAGGAGATTAACATGAAAAAAATTATCGCAATCACGGTTTTAGTAGCAGCTACTTCAGCTTCAGCTTTTTTTGGTAACAGCAATGGCAACAACGGCATGAGCAACTGGGGTCCTTTTGACGGCGCTCAAAACATGGGTCCTTTCAACGGCGGCTCTAACTTTGGTCCAATGAACTCTGGTTCTAACATGGGTCCTTTCAACGGCGGCCAAAACATGGGTCCTTTCAACGGTGGTTCTAACATGGGTCCTTTCAATGGCGCTCAAAACATGGGTCCTTTTGCCAACAACAACGACATGAACAACGATTCTGATTGGGGTTTTCATTACAACAACAAGAACGCTACTAAAAACGTTTCTAACGCAACAACTGATGGTAAGTTTGCGGGTGTTGCAGACGCTAACGCTAAAGGTGTAGCTGATGCATACGCTAAAGGTCAAGCTGACGCTTTTGCTAAGGCTCAAGCTGATGCATACGCTAAAGGTTACGCAGATGCTAAAGCAACTGCTGCTGCTGATTCAAGCAACACTGCTGCTAAGTAATTAACGCCTTGCGTTATAAGCGATTGAGGTAACTCTTTCGTTTTAGCTAAAGCCACCCTTCGGGGTGGCTTTTTTTGTCTGCAGCTTTGCCTTCTGCACGTAAATATATGTTTTTAAAGCTGTGAGTTGCAGATTGGTTTATAGCGGCTTAGCTTTGCACTGAGCGCCCTTTAAGGCCAGATTAATGCTCAACAGTCAAACAGCTGGAAGCATAAAAATAATAACAAGAAAAAGACTGTCAAAGCTGCTTAGATCGCAACCTTGTTAGCACTTTTTCAAGACGATAAAAAAGGGGCTTAAGCCCCTTTTTTAAAACTAATGTCAGTTAAGCTTTAACCTTTCATTTGGGCGGCCACTTCATCTGCAAAGTTTTCTTCTTTCTTTTCAATGCCTTCGCCAACTTCATATCTAACAAAAGACTTAACCACCGCATTATTTGATTTTGCTAGTGCGCCAACCGTTGTGTCTGGATCTTTAACAAAAGCTTGGCCGTAAAGCGTCACTTCGTTAACAAACTTCTTCATGCGTCCGCCAATCATTTTTTCAATGATGTTGTCTGGCTTTCCAGACTCTTGGGCTTGTTCAATAAAGATTGCCTTTTCTCTTTCTAACAAGGCTGGATCAAGCTGATCTTCACTAATGCACTCAGGGCGCGTAGCAGCAATATGCATGGCAATATCTTTAGCTAGGGCTTCGTCGCCACCTTCTAAAATTGCCAATACAGCGATACGCTCGCCATGTTTATAAGCACCAATCACGCCGGTGTCAACACTAAGTGTTTGAACGCGTCTAATTGAAACGTTTTCACCAACTTTAGCAACGATGTCTTCACGGGCTTTCTCAAGAGAGTTGCCGTTGTCGAGCGTTTGCTTCATGAATTCGTCAATGTTTGCAGGTGTTGTTTTTAGAGCAAGTGCACCTAATGAATCAACAAAGGCAATAAAAGCGTCGCCTTTAGTTACAAAGTCAGTTTCAGAATTTATCTCTAAGATGGTTGCTGTTTTGTTGTCACTGCTAACATTTACTTTAACCAGACCTTCAGCGGCAACGCGTCCTGATTTTTTGGCTGCTTTTGCAGCGCCAGAAGCGCGCATTAGATCAATTGCAGCCTCCATGTCGCCAGCAGTTTCTGTTAGGGCTTTTTTACAGTCCATCATGCCAGCACCGGTTCTTTCTCTTAATTCTTTAACTAAAGCAGCAGTAATTGCCATAATTATCTCCTATGAATATTTAGGCGAGCCGGCGGTATTGTTGCCGACTGCCAAAAAGGTTATTTACAAGTTATGCAAGCTTTGCAATGATGTCAGCCTTGGTATCTTTGCTGGCAATTTCAATGCCTTGTTCTTTGGCAAGCGTTGCTAAATCAGCTTTTAGCATTGCGCTAAGATCTGTTTTAACCGGTTTTTTGCTGGCTTTTTCAGCGGCGACAGGCGCATCTTTTTTAGCTTTAACTTCAGGCTTTACTTTAGGCTTAACCGCTGCCTTAACTTCCACTTTAGCGTCTACTTTAGCTTCTGCCTTAACTTCCACTTTAGCTTCTGATTTTTTAGCAGGCGCCTTTTTCTTGACAGCAGCTGGCTTAACATTTGTGCCTGCAGCAGCTTTTGCCTCTAATACAGAGTTTGCAATTTCTCTTGCATAGTAACTAATTGCTCTAATAGAGTCATCATTACCAGGAACAACATAATCAATGCCTTCTGGATTGTGATTAGTATCAACAATGCCGATAATTGGAAGGCCTAATTTTTTAGATTCTGCAATGGCATTTTTTTCATGGCCGATATCGATCACAAATACAACATCAGGAATACCGCCTAAATCTTTAATGCCGCCTAAACTACGCTCTAATTTTTCCATTTCACGAGTCATCATTAGCGCTTCTTTTTTACCAAATTGGGTAAAGTTTTCTTCTGCTAAAAATTCAAGATCTTTGAGGCGCTTAATAGAGGCTTTAATAGTCTTGTAGTTTGTCATCATGCCGCCTAACCAGCGATGGTTAACGTAGGGCATGCCGCAACGCATAGCTTCTTCTTTCATGATGTCACTCGCAGCGCGCTTAGTGCCAACAAAAAGAATTGAGCCGCCTGCTGCTGCAGTTTTTGATGCGAAATTAAGCACATCATTAAACATGGGTAAGGTTTTTTCTAGGTTGATGATATGCACACCGTTACGAGTGCCGTAGATGTATTTATCCATTTTTGGGTGCCAGAAGCGCGAGCGGTGACCAAAGTGTACACCTGCTTCAAGCATTTTTTTCATTGACGTTTTTGCCATTATTATTTCTCCGGGGGTTGTTAAGGTGCTTTTAACACCTTTCTTCCACGGCCCCTAGCAATCAACTCTTTTTATTAAGAGCACCCTGATTGTTATGTCGAGCCATGTGATACATTAAAACGAGTTGGGCGCTTGATATACAAGCGCCCAACCCA
This sequence comes from Gammaproteobacteria bacterium, assembly GCA_965222625.1. Classification (GTDB taxonomy): domain Bacteria; phylum Pseudomonadota; class Gammaproteobacteria; order PS1; family Pseudothioglobaceae; genus Thioglobus_A. The sequence continues at coordinate 1,280,514 of OZ244962.1, forward strand.
ACTTTAGATTTTTTTAGAGCTTAAATTCTAAGTAAAATCTTAAAAAAAGCAATTATACCGAATTAATGCTGACGTATCAAGCATTTAGACGGCTGTAAAGATTGTTATTAAGCCTTGGCAAGCTGCGCGCGCATTGCGTCAATAGTGGCTTTATAATCATCGGTACTAAAAATGGCTGAGCCTGCAACAAACGTGTCTGCGCCCGCTGCAGCTACTTCGCGAATGTTATCCACTTTAACGCCGCCATCAACCTCTAAGCGAATGTCTCTGCCGCTGGCATCGATTAATTTGCGAACTTGACGACATTTTTCTAGCGTATGCGGAATAAACGACTGACCGCCAAAACCTGGGTTGACTGACATAAGCAAAATCATGTCTAGTTTATCCATGACGTTTTCAAGTACGTGCAGCGGTGTTGCTGGATTGAATACCAAGCCGGCTTTACAGCCGCTTTCTTTAATCATGCCCAAAGTTCTGTCTATATGTTCAGAAGCTTCGGGATGAAAGGTGATATATGAAGCGCCTGCTGAGACAAAGTCAGGAATAATCCTATCAACAGGCTTGACCATTAAATGCACATCAATTGGCGCGGTTACGCCATGATTTCTAAGCGCTTCGCAAACCAGTGGACCAATGGTTAGGTTGGGCACGTAATGATTATCCATAACATCGAAATGTACAATGTCAGCGCCATCACGCAAAACGTTGTCTACTTCTTCACCAAGCCGGGCAAAGTCTGCTGCCAAAATTGAAGGGGCTATAAAATTATTTTGTTTCATGTTTTTCTCCTAAAGGTTATATTTTTTAAGTCTTTGTATTGTTTAGACAAAGCGTTAGTTTTGTTTGTATTTTACTTAAAAGTAAGCAGGTTTTTTCCAGTCATTTCATCAGGCTGCTCAACATCCATCATTGCCAATAAAGTAGGCGCAATGTCGGACAAGGCGCCTTTACACGGCGGCGCAAGCACAGCCTTTCTTGAGCTAATAAAAATCAAAGGCACCGGATTATTAGTATGAGCAGTATGAACTTCTTTGGTTTTCGGGTTGACCATTTGCTCGGCGTTGCCATGGTCAGCGGTAATCAGCGCTTCACCGTCAATCGATTTGAGCGCTTGAACAACAATACCCAAACAGGTATCTACCGCTTCTACCGCCTTGATAGTCGCATCAAGCTTGCCTGAGTGGCCAACCATATCGGTGTTAGCAAAATTACAAATGATTAAGTCGTATTTTTGACTTTCAATATTCTCAACCAGTTCATCGGTTAGTTCAAAAGCGCTCATTTCAGGCTGAAGGTCATACGTTGCCACTTCTGGCGACGGAACCAAAACCCGATCCTCACCATTGAATGGACGCTCTACGCCGCCATTTAAAAAGAAAGTGACGTGGGCATATTTTTCAGTTTCGGCAATTCTAAGCTGCGTCATTCCCAAGTTGGCTAGGTACTTACCGAGCACATTGTTTAGCTTTACAGAAGGGTAAGCGACTGGCAAGTTAAAACTTTTTTTGTATTCGGTTAAGCAAATAAATTGACTGGGGGTGAATGTTCCACGTGAAAACCCTTGGAAATCTTCATCGGTAAATGCCTGGGTAATTTGGCGAGCACGATCGGCGCGATAGTTCATAAAAATGAGCAGATCGCCTTTGTTAATTTTGGTTGGTGCGTTAATGACAGTCGCCTGAATAAACTCATCGGTTTCGCCGCGTTCGTAGGCCTGCTTGACAGCATCCATGGCTGTTTTGGCTAAAAACTTGCCCTTACCTTTAGCAATTAATTCGTAAGCACAGCGAATGCGTGACCAGCGATTGTCTCGGTCTAAAGGAAAATAACGCCCAATAACGCTAGCAATTTCGCCAGTTCCAAGCCGCATAATTTTGGCTTCTAATTTTTGTATGTGTATTTCAGCGCTTTTTTGACCGCAATCACGCCCATCGGCAAAAACATGTAGATAAACATTCTTGCAGCCCTGGTTGTGCGCCATCTCTAGCATGCTATGAATTTGCTCTTCATGAGAGTGGACGCCGCCATCGGACAACAGCCCCATGATATGTACAGCTTTGTTGTTGTCGTTGGCATATTCTAGCGCGTTTTTTAAAATAGGATTTCTAAAAAAATCGCCGTTTTTAATTTCATTTTGAATGCGGGTAAAGTCTTGTTTAACCACGCGGCCAGCGCCAAGATTTAAATGGCCTACCTCAGAATTTCCCATTTGTTCGCCGGGCAAACCAACTTGCTTGCCACTGGTTAAAATTAAAGAATGTGCAAACGTTTGTTTAAAGCGGTCCCAAACCGGGGTTTTTGCTAAGGCAATGGCGTTATTTTCGACTATATCAGAGTGGCCCCAGCCATCCAGAATCAGTAGTAATTTGGTATTTTTTTTAGATTTCATAGGGTTATTAAGTGTTTAAATAATGGGTTAAACATTAAACAAGAAGTGTACCACATCGCCATCTTGAACAATGTATTCCTTGCCTTCAGAGCGAAGCTTTCCAGCTTCTTTGGCACCTTTTTCGCCGTCAAATTCGATAAAATCATCATAGCTGATGGTTTCTGAGCGAATAAAGCCTTTTTCAAAGTCGCCATGGATTTTTCCAGCGGCTTGCGGGGCGCTATCACCAACATTGATAGTCCAAGCGCGAACCTCTTGGATGCCTGCTGTAAAGTAGGTTTGTAAGCCGAGTAAGCTGTATCCTGCCTTAATAAGCCGGTCAAGGCCAGATTCAGTCTGACCCATGTCATCTAGAAAATCTTGCTTTTCATCGGCAGCAAGCTCGCTTATCTCAGCTTCAATGTCAGCACAAATAGCCACCACTTCAGAACCTTCAGAGCTTGCAAAATCTTTAACAGCATCAAGATGCGGGTTGTTTTCAAAACCAGATTCGCTGACGTTAGCCATATAAAGAACCGGCTTAATGGTTAGCAGTTGAAAGCCGCGTAGTAGCTTGAGCTCCTCATCATCAAAGGCTAGGCTTCTAACGCTGTGTCCAGCTTCTAACGCGGGCAAAATTCGATCTAGCAATGCTTTAAGTGGCAGGCCATCTTTTTGCCCAGACTTGGTATTTTTAATCGCCTTTTGCATGAGCTTTTCAACAACGGCCAAATCTGCCAAAATCAGCTCTGTATTAATAATTTCAATATCATCTAAGGGAGAAATTTTGCCAGCAACATGGATAATATCATCATCTTCAAAACAGCGAACCACGTGCACGATGGCGTCTGTTTCGCGAATGTTAGTTAAAAATTGATTGCCAAGACCTTCGCCTTTTGAGGCGCCCTCAACCAAACCAGCAATGTCAACAAACTCCATGGTGGTTGGTAGAATTTTTTGCGGATTGACAATTTTGGCGAGCGCATCAAGACGCTTGTCATTAATGGGAACAATGCCAACATTCGGCTCAATTGTGCAAAAAGGATAGTTTGCCGATTCAATACCTGCCTGAGTTAGTGCATTAAATAGTGTGGATTTTCCAACATTAGGTAGTCCGACGATGCCGCATTTAAATCCCATTTTTAATCCTCATTTTTATTCTTTCGGAGGCAAAACCTCCCGATCTTAGTCTATTGATAATTGTGCAAGTTACCATGTTCAGTGCCACCTTGTTGGCGTGAGGAATTGCCTCTGCTCAATTGTGCAAAAAGGATAGTTTGCCGATTCAATACCTGCCTGAGTTAGTGCATTAAATAGTGTGGATTTTCCAACATTAGGTAGTCCGACGATGCCGCATTTAAATCCCATTTTTAATCCTCATTTTTATTCTTTCGGAGGCAAAACCTCTTGAGTCTAGGCGGTTAGTCAGTGTGTCAATTGTCATATTTGGTAGCCCGCTCTTATGTGTGTAAATTTTGCATGGCTTTATCGACTTCACCTTTAACAACAGCCTCAATCACTTGTAAGGCGTCAACCATTGCGCCCTGAATTTGTACCAATTCGCCCTTATTGGGTGCGTGCAAAACATAGTCAGACACCTGGGCTTTATTGCCGGGATGGCCAATGCCCAGGCGCAAACGGTAAAAGTGCTTGCTGTTAAGCACCTGAATGGTATCACGCAGACCATTGTGTCCGCCATGTCCGCCATCAACTTTAAGCTTGGCCGTACCAACGTCTAAATCAAGTTCGTCATGAACAACGAGTATTTCTTCAGGCGCCAGTTGGTAGAATTTTGCCAACGCTTGTATGGATTGCCCTGAGCGGTTCATAAAAGTGTTTGGTTTTAATAGACGAACGCTTAGCCCGGCAATGTTAGCTTGCGCCACATCACCGAAAAACTTTGTTTCTTTTTTGAACGTGCCAGTATACAAATTAGCCAAAGCATCGCAAAACCAAAAGCCCACATTGTGACGCTGAGACTGATAGTCCTTGCCCGGGTTACCAAGGCCAACAATCAGTTTTATGGTCATCATGTGTTATGCAAAAGGTTTACTTGTCGCCTTCACCTTCTTTGTCAGCATCTTTATCATCGCCAGCAACTTCAGTCTCAGGTGCAACTGGTGCATCGTCTTCAACTTCAGCCATTTTCTTAGCTTCTTGAACCGCAACAACACTTTGGTCGTGCGCTTCAATGTCGCCATGAGTTAGTGCAGTTAGAGTAACGCCTTTAGGCATATCAAGCGCAGTTAGGCTGATATGCTCACCCAATGCTAGGTTGGTAATATCAACATCGATTGAGGTTGGCAAGTCAGCAGGCAAACAAGAGACCTCAACAGAGGTAATAAATTGGTTAAGAATAGCGCCTAAACGAACGCTTTCGTTTTCATCAGTACCCAAAAAGTGCAAAGGAATATTAGTAACAAGCGCTTGTTTTAGGTTGATGCGTAAAAAGTCAACATGAGTAACAATGTTCTTTGCAGGGTGACGCTGCAGGTCTTTAATAATGACTGCTTCTTTTTTCTTGCCAACCATCAAATCAAGCACAGAAGAGTATGAGTCTTCGTTTTCTAATAGGTGCGTGATTTCGTGAACACTTAGCGTAATGTTGCTTGGTTTTTTACCTGCGCCGTAAATAATTGCAGGAATTTGTTCTGCGCGACGTAGGCGGCGGCTCGCACCTTTACCTTGAACTTCGCGCGCTGTTGCGTTGATGGTTAGACTCATGTTTGTACTCCATAAAATAAAATAAACGCGCCTCAATAAAAGGCGCCTGTTTGTTTGGTGTATTTTGCGACCAAATATACCAAGGCGTTAATTTTACCTTAAATATATCTGCCTTTGCGGGCTATCTAGACTTTAACCAAAAAACCACAGCGATGCTAACGCTAATAGCGCTCGCAATCCACAGCGCGTTTACCGCAAAAATGCCGCCCAAAATAAGCAAAGAGCCTGCAAAAATAGCCGAAGTTTGCTTGTTTGTATTGTCTTTAAGTTGATTAACAATTTGCTCGGTTTGCTGTGCGTAGAGCCTATTGAGGTCTTTCATTTTTGCCAATTGCTTAAGCGCGCTAATTGTTAGTGCTGGCAATTCGGGAAGGTCTTTTAATAATTGCGGCGCTTCTTCTTTTAGTTTTTCAAAGGTGTTTTTCATGCTGTATCTCTGGTTTATTAAGGTTTCTAAAAACGGTTTGGCGGTTGACCATAAGTCTAGCTGGGGGTAAAGTTGGCGACCCAACCCTTCGATGTTAAGCAAGGTTTTGTCTAACAATAAAAGCTGCGGCTGGACTTTAATATCAAAATTTCTTGCCTCTTGAATTAGATCAAGCAGCACCTGGCCAAAAGAAATTTCTCCCAAAGGCTTGTTGAACATTGGCGCGCATATTTTTTGCACGGCTGCGGTAAAAGCTGCCTCGTCAGTATGTATGCCAACCCAACCAGAGTCAATATAAACTTGTGCTACTTTTTGGTAATTTTGGTTAAAAAACGCTAAGAAAATATCGGCTAAAAAATCCTTATCAGCTTCACTGAGCGTACCCATAATGCCAAAATCCACCCCAATATACTGACCTGCGTCAGAGACAAAAATATTGCCAGGGTGCATGTCAGCATGAAAAAAATTATGCTCAAAAACTTGAGTAAAGAAGATAATAACGCCTTCTTCAGCCAGACGCTTTAAGTCGATATTTTTATCTTTAAGTGTTTGTATTTCTCCAACTGGCGTGCCATAGATGCGCTCGGTGGTTAAAACGTTGATGCTACTTAATGGATGGTGAACCTTAGGAACGTATAGCAATTCAGAATCTTTAAAATTGCGCCTCAGTTGGTCGCAATGCTGCGCCTCAATGCGCATATCTAGCTCAGCATTAATAATGGATTCAAACTCTTCAACAAGCTCAAGCGGCCTGATTTTTTTGGCCAGTGGACGGCGGTTGATGAGTTTTGCTAGGCGGTACATTAGCTTAATGTCACTGGTGATTAGTTTGCTAATTTCAGGGCGCACAACCTTAACCACCACTTCTTTTCCATCCAAAGTGGTAGCGGCGTGCACTTGGGCAATAGAGGCGCTCGCCAAGGGTTCATTGTTGAAGGCTTTAAAGAGGTTTTGGATTTTTTCGCCTAAATCTTGTTCGATGATTGATTTTGCGATTTGCACGTCAAAAGCAGGGCAGCTGTCTTGTAGTTTTTTTAGCTCAAGGCTAATATCATCAGGTAGCAAGTCTGGTCGAGTAGATAGTGCTTGCCCAAACTTGATGTAAATGGGCCCAAGCTGCTCAAGCGCCAGACGAATCCTTTGCCCCCTTGAGTATTTTTTTATAGGGAAATAATACCAAGGTGTTAAGTATAACAAAGGCTTAAAGCTTTTTAGTAGGGGTGTTGATAGGATAAGCGCATCCAAACGGTAACGCATTAGCACGCGTGAAATCTTTAAAAATCTAAATAGACTGCTCACGGTTTAATGGGGTTTGTTTTTATACACTTCGGATACTTTTGGGTTAATTAGTAAATCGCTCAGAGCGTTTTTAATGGCGTCCAAAGGGTCGGGTGAGTTTTGCGCAATTTTTTTAAAACTTTTGGCAATTTTTCCAGCCTCATGAGCAACAATATCACCGGCATATTGAGACAAAACTTCTTCCAAATCGATATCAACTGACTGCAATAAGTCAACCAATAGTTGGGCGGTTTTAACGTCGCCATGAATAACGATTTTGTCTTGTTTGAGTAAGTCGGTTAAATTTTCACCTCTAAACAAAGCAAAGAACACACTGGCGTTTAAGCTGATATCAACATCGCTTGTGTTATTGGTATCACCCAGTACAAATATGCGCCCATTGGTGCAAACAAAATTGACATCAAGCGGCAGGTCTTGCAATGAAAATTTGATGATTTTTTTATCTAAAGGCTTTAAATCGAGCGCGCCATTTTGGATTAAGAAATTGAGCGCCTGTTCAAGAACAAAGTGTTGCATGGGCGAGTATTAGGCTTTAATGCCTTTGTGCAGGGCGACAATACCGCCTGACAAATTATGATATTCACAAAAACCAAACCCAGCATTTAGCACCATGTCTTTCAAAGTTTCTTGATCGGGGTGTTTGCGAATCGATTCAGCAAGGTATTGATAAGACGCCTCATCATCAGCGATTAAGCCGCCAAGCTTAGGCATCACATTAAACGAATAGAAGTCGTAAAACTTTTTAAGCAAATCGGAATCTGTTTTTGAAAATTCGAGAATCAATAAGCAGCCGCCCGGTTTTAAGATGCGCTGCATTTCGCTTAGTGCCTGGTCTTTATCGGTGACATTTCTAAGTCCGAAAGCAATAGAGACGCAATCAAAGGTATTGTCGTCAAAAGGCAAATATTGTGCGTTGAGCTGAACAAAGTCCACCCCAAAAACGCCCTTATCAATCAAATTTTTTCGGCCCTCTTCAAGCATAGCGGCGTTGATGTCTGACAAAACTACGCGGCCTGATTCTCCAACCTTTTTACGAAATGCAATGGCTAAGTCGCCGGTTCCACCCGCAATATCTAGCACCTTGTCGCCCAGCTTAACGTTGCTCGATGCAACAGTATAACGCTTCCATAATCGGTGCGCACCAAAAGACAATACATCGTTCATTAGGTCGTATTTGCTGGCGACAGAGTCAAACACACCTTTAACTAAGTTTTGTTTGTCTTTAGCGGCAACATCTTTGAAGCCAAAATGTGTGGTATTGTCCATAAGATTTATTTTGTTGGGTAGTCTCTAAAGTCGCTACCCGTATAGATTTGAGTGGGACGGAAAATACGGTTGTGATCAACTTGTTCGTGCCAGTGCGCCGCCCAGCCCGCTGATCTTGCCATGGCAAAAATTGGGGTAAAGTGTTCTTTTGGAATTTTAAAAATTTCTGAATATAAAATACCAGAATAAAAATCCACATTGGGGTACACGCCTTTGGCAGATAACAATTCATCGCACACACGCTCAACTTCTAGCGCGATTTCAAAGCGCTTAGACAGGACTATGTTGGATTTTTTGATGTAGTCTTGGAGCATTTTTTGTAATATTGTGGCGCGCGGATCTTTAACGCTGTATTCACGATGACCCATGCCCCAAATAACTTGTTTGTTTTTTAAACGATTTTCAATATAACCGCGCGCGCTTTTCACCTCGCCAATTTCATCTAACATTTTAAGCACGTCTTCATTGGCGCCGCCATGCAATGATCCGGCTAATGTGCCAACTGCCGCAGAGATTGAAGCAAAAGGGCTTGCCAAGGTTGAAGCGGTTACCATGGCTGAAAAAGTACTGGCATTAATGGTATGCTCGGCATGCAAAATCAGGCAAGCGTCAAACAACTGAACAATATCATCATCTGGTTCTTCGCCAAAAGACATATAAAGAAAGTTTTTTGCGTAAGACATGTTTTTGCTTGGCGGTATTGGGTCGTAACCTGCGCTAATTCTAGCCCACATAGCCACTAAGGTGCTCATGTTGGCGATAATTTTAGTCAGCGCGCTTTGAGTGAAAGCTGAATTAAGATTTTTGGCGCCAGCATCAGGATAAAAGGTTGCCATAGCGGCGATAGTTGCTTGCAAAACATCCATTGGGTGGCCGTTGGCCGGCAGCGTCCACATCATTTGCCTGATGTTGCGCTTAACCTCGTAGCGTTTATGCAGAACAGACTGAAAATTTTCTAATTTTTCTGCGTTGGGCAGCTCGCCGTCTCTAAGCAGCATAGCAACTTCTTCAAAAGAGGCATTTTTTGCCAAATCTTCAATAGAATAACCCCGATAAGCCAAGACGCCCTTTTCGCCATCAATCGATGAAATTGATGATTCTGTGGCAGGAACGCCGGCCAAACCTGGGATGTATTCAATCATAGCTTTTTAATTAAGTTATTAAACCGAGAAAGACGAGCCGCAACCGCACGTGGTTTTGGCGTTTGGGTTGTGAATAATAAAGCGTGCGCCTTGTAAATCTTCAAGGTAATCAACCGTTGCGCCAATTAAATATTGATAACTCATTGGATCTACCACCAGCGTTACCCCGTTTTTCTCAACGCCAGAGTCACCTTCTTTTTGCTCTTCGTCGAAGGTAAATCCATAAGAAAACCCCGAACAGCCGCCGCCGGTTATATAAACGCGTAAGCGTAAATTATCGTTTTTTTCTTCCTTAACAAGCGTGGAAACCTTGCTAGCAGCGCTGTCGCTGAAAATAATATCTGCTGCTTCTAATGCTAATATTTCTGACATAATTAATCCTATAATTTAAGGCAAAAGTCCGATGGACGATAGACCTGATTTTTCATCTAGACCAAACATAATGTTCATATTTTGAACCGCTTGACCAGAGGCGCCCTTAACCAAGTTATCAATTACTGACATGATAACCAGTTTGTTGCTGTTGGGAATTTTTTGAACTGAAATTTGACAAAAGTTTGATGATTTAACGTTGCGAGTTTCTGGGTAGGTGCCATCGTTTAATATTGTAACAAATGGCTCATCAGAATAGGTATCAACAAAATAAGGTCTTACATCGGTATTTTCATCCAATAAATCGACATAAACAGTGGCTTGCATGCCGCGAATCATGGGCACTAAATGCGGCACAAAGGTAAAGTTGACCGTCTCGCCAGCTAGAATTTCAAGCGCTTGTTTGATTTCGGGGTGATGACGATGCCCGCTAACGCCGTAAGATTTTAAACTTTCACTGGTTTCACACAACAGCATAGCCTGATTAGCACCACGCCCAGCGCCGCTGACGCCTGATTTGCAATCAGCAACAATGCCTGATAGGCTGATAAGTTTGTTGGTAATTAAAGGCTTTAATGCTAATTGAACAGCGGTTGGATAACAGCCTGGATTGGCCAATAGCATGGCTTTTTTAATTTGCTCACGATTGGTTTCTGGAAGCCCATAAACAGCGCTATCAAGCAATTTTGCTTGCGTGTGCTGCATGCCGTACCACTTTGACCATTCGACAGCATCTGTAATTCTAAAATCAGCGCCCAAGTCGATTACTTTAATGCCTTTTTCAATAAAAGCGCCAGCCCCTTCCATCGCTACGCCGTGAGGCGTGGCAAAAAAGATAACATCGCAAGTGTTAAGAATATCATCATCTGGCAGTGAAAAAATCAAATCAGATTGACCCGCCAAAGAGGCAAAAACCGTATCAACGCGCTGGGTATTTAGAGACCGAGAACTGATTGCGACCACCTCTACGCCCTCGTGGTTGTGAAGGAGTCGTAGTAGCTCGATGCCGGTATAACCCGTACCGCCAATAATGCCTGCTTTAATCATTAGCTTGACTCCCCGAGCATTTTTTCAAGGTAGTGAATATTCATGCCGCCTTTTTGGAAGGCCTTGTCTTCCATGATTCGTGCTTGCAGCGGGATGTTAGTCTTAATGCCGTCAATCACCATTTCACTCAGCGCACTTTGCATTTTGATGATGGCGCCAAGGCGCGTGTCAGAATAAGTAATCAGCTTGCCAATCATCGAATCGTAATGCGGCGGAACGGTGTAACCATTATAAATATGAGAGTCAACACGCACGCCAAGCCCGCCCGCAACATGAAATTGGGTAATCTTGCCAGGAGACGGCATAAAATTATTAGGATCTTCAGCATTAATACGGCATTCAATCGCAAAACCCTTAACGGTAATCTCGTTTTGAGTAAAAGACAGCGGCTGTCCGTCGGCAATCAAAAGCTGTTCACGAACAATATCTATACCGGTAATCATTTCGGTGACGGTATGTTCTACTTGCAAACGGGTATTCATTTCAATAAAATAAAACGCATCGTTTTCAAATAAAAATTCAAAAGTGCCAGCGCCGCGATAATTAATGGCTTTACAGGCATCTGCACAAATGGTGCCAATTTTGTTGCGAAGCTCTAGCGTAATGCCCGGTGCTGGCGCCTCTTCGACCACTTTTTGGTGGCGGCGCTGCATCGAGCAATCACGCTCACCTAGGTGTACGGCATTGCCATGCTCGTCTGCTAAAATTTGAACCTCAACATGTCTAGGCGTGGTTAAAAACTTTTCCATATAGACTTCTGGATTGCCAAAGAAGTTTAGCGCCTCGGTTTTGGTTAGCTCGATTGAATTAAGTAAATCGGCTTCTTTGTCGACCACGCGCATGCCGCGCCCGCCGCCGCCGCCTGAAGCTTTAATAATAATTGGCAAGCCAATATTTCGAGCAAGTTCTATATTTTTAGCTGGGTTTTTACCCAAGCCGCCGTCAGAACCTGGCACGCAAGGCACGCCAGATTTTTGCATGGCTTCAATGGCCGCTACTTTATCGCCCATAACGCGGATATTTTCAGCTCTAGGGCCGATAAAAATAAAGCCACTTTTTTCAACGCGCTGCGCAAAATCGGCGTTTTCTGATAAAAAACCATAACCTGGGTGAATGGCATCTGCGTGCGTAACTTCGGCTGCTGAAATAAGCGCCGGGATGTTTAAATAGCTATCTGTTGAAGGCGCAGGGCCGATGCAAACCGCTTCATCAGCAAGGCGCACATGTTTAAGGTCTTTATCTGCTGTTGAATAAACGGCAACTGTTTTAATGCCCAGCTCTTTGCAAGCGCGCAAAATTCTAAGGGCGATCTCACCGCGATTGGCAATCAGAACCTTTTGAATTTTATTCATTGAATCACAACCAGCGTTTGGCCAAATTCTACCGCATCGCCATCTTTACACAAAACTTGCGTTACCGTGCCTGATTGGTCTGCTTCAATTTGATTCATGATTTTCATGGCCTCAACAATACAGATGGTATCGCCCTGATTAACGTGCTGACCGATTGCAACAAAGGCTTCTGATGTGGGCGACGCTGAACCGTAAAAGGTGCCAACCATGGGCGAAGCAATCGGATGGCCGTCAATAACTTTTGGCGCATCTGCTGGCGCCGAACTAACCGCTAAAGGCGCTGGCGCAACCATTGCAGGCGCCGCCATTGCAACTGGCGCAGCCATTGGCATATCGCCATAACGAGAGATTCGAACCGACTCTTCACCTTCATGAATTTCAATTTCTGCCATGCCAGACTGCTCTAGCAGTTCCATGAGTTTTTTAACTTTGCGAATGTCCATGTTCTATCCTTTTGATTTAATGTGTTTAATTGCAGCGCTTAGTGCGAATTCATAACCTTGCGCGCCAAAGCCAGAAATTACGCCTTGAGCGATGTCTGAAAAATAAGATTTTTTGCGAAAGTCCTCACGTTTATAAACATTAGACAAATGCACTTCTGTAAATTCAATGCCAACTGCTAATAGTGCATCACGCAGCGCAACAGAGGTATGCGTGAATGCAGCAGGATTGATAATAATATATTGGATTGAGTCATTGCTGGCTGCATGAATTTTATCAATCAGCCCGACTTCAGAGTTGTCTTGATGGTGCGCTAAGCTTAGACCTGCAGCGCTGGCTAATTGGCTTAAGTTATTAACGATGTCATCCAGCGTTTGTGCGCCATACAGATCTGGCTCACGCGTGCCAAGCAGGTTGAGATTTGGGCCATTGAGTAACAAGATGCTCATAATACTAACAACAAGATTCAAATAAAGCTGATTTTACCACCAACATCATGCACGTTAGCCTAATTTGAACGACTTTTAGCAACCAAACTGTAAAGCTATTTAACCTTATTTAAGCGCTGCAAAAATCCCTGTGCATTGGTCTCGCCAACAATACGCTGAGCGCGATGTTCTACGCCATCTTTAAAAAACAGCATACCTGGCGGGCCAACGATGTCAAATTTAGCCATTAAGGCCTGATCAATGGCGTCATTATCAGTGACGTCAGCCTTAAGCGCGATGGTGTTTTTCATTTTCTCGACAACGGATTTTTTAGCAAACACAGTGCGCTCCATGACTTTACAAGAAATACACCAATCAGCATAAAAATCAAGCATAACAATTTGATTGTTTTTTTGCCCGCGAATTAGAGCATTATCAAGATCTTCAATGCTTTTAATTTTTTCAAATTGCAAACCTATCTGCGCTGTTTGAGCGCCTGATAGTGGTGCTTTTTCACTCCAGCCGGATAACGGCGCAAGCATATCGCCGCCGCCGCGAGCTACCAAGCCCCAAAGTAAAATGCCGTAAAACATAATAAGCAATCCAAGCGCTTTAAAAATTCGCTGCCAAGCGCCCGCTGCATTGTCTAATTTTTTAAAGACGCCCATGGCTATTGGCGCGATACTAAAGATTGCCGCCCAAAGTGCCAGCGTAGCAATGGCAGGAATGATGCGCTCAAGTAAATAAATAGCAACTGCCAGCATAAGAATACCGAAGACGTATTTGACTTTATCCATCCAGCCGCCGCTGCGCGGTAATTTAGAGACGCCTGCACCAATCAAAATGAGCGGCACGCCCATACCTAAACTCATCACAAATAGCGACAAACCGCCAAGCACGGCGTCACCCGTTTGGCCGATATAAATCAGCGCGCCAGCAAGGGGCGGCGCTACGCAAGGGCCAACGATTAGCGCCGATAAAAATCCCATAATTGCAACACCAATTAAATGACCACCCTCTTGTTTGTTGCTCATATTGGCGATTTTGTTTTGCAAACGCGCAGGCAATTGAATTTCAAAATACCCAAACATTGAAAATGCCAAAGCCACAAAAACCAAGCTAAAGGTAATCAGTACCCAAGGCGTTTGGAATGCGGCTTGCAGGTTTCCGCCAAAATAGCCCGCTAAAACGCCAAATATAGAATAAGCAATGCTCATAGACAAGACAAACACAATTGACATGATTAGTGCTTTTTTAGTGGTTACTTCGCCTTTTTGACCAACGATAATGCCCGATAAAATCGGAATCATTGGCAATACGCAAGGCGTTAATGAGAGCAGCAAACCAAAGGCGAAAAAGCTCAGCAGCGCCCAGAAAATATCATCTTGTTGCAATAGGGCGGTAATTTTATCTGTTTCATTTAGCTCAACAGTCCCAGTTCCAACCGTACTTGTTGGCGTTTGCTTTTCAGTTGTTGCAAGGTTGTTTTGGGCGGCGTTTGAAGCTTGTATTGGCAGCACTAAATCAACTGTTTTTTCTTGCGGCGGGTAGCAAATTCCGCCATCCCAACAGCCTTGATATTTCGCAGTAAAACTAACATTTTGACTTTTGATGTTTTGTAAGGGCGCTTCAAGTGTCAGCGTGTTTTTATGAATTTGTACTTTGCCAAAAAACTCATCGTCTTTGGTTTCCCCCTTGGGAAAATTAACCTCGCCAAATTCAGCGCCTTTAATGTCGATGAAAAATTTATCATGATATAAATAATATTCAGGGTCAACGTCCCAAGTAGCTAAGAGTGTATTAGCATCAAGCACAGAAGCTGAAAATTTAAAGGCCTCGTCAGCAGGCAAGGGTTCGTCAGACATTGGTGCTATTTTATCAAGCACAGATTTGGCGCCGCGTTTAGCTTTTGATAATATCTCGAGCGCGTTGTCAACTAAAGAAGGCGCTTGCATCGCGCTAATATCCAGAGCAACCGACTTGGTAATGGGTGGATAACACACGCCTAAATCGGCGCAACCTTGGAAAGTTACATTAATTAATAATGACTTTGCAGCGCCTTTTAAGACCGGAATTTTAACTTCTACAGCGCCTCTATAAACGCCAACCTTGCCAAAAAATTCATCATTTTTTATTTTAGCTGGCGCAAATTTGGCAGTGCCAAGCTGGCTGGACTGGTCGCTTGATATGTTGATTTTTTCTTTATAAAGATAATAACCTTTGGCAACATCCCAATTTAAGACGATTTCATCGTTAACAACTTCGGCCTTAAAGGCAAACGCTTTGTCAGCCGCTAGTAGCTCACTTTGAGCCTGGACAACAGTTGACGATATGAATAAAAACAATGCAAATAAAAAACGACTCACGGAATTCTCCTCAGGATAACATAGAGCAATTATAAGTTATATAAGGCTTTAAGACAAACAATAAAAAACCCCAAACACGAATGCATTTGAGGTTTTTAAATTGTTTTGACTTGCTTAACAGTTAAACAGTATTAGCCAATTTTTGCTGTAATTGCACTGATTACCGCATCAGATGAAGTCGCATCAACGCTAAGCAGCAACCCTGCTTCTTTGTAAAACCCGACTAGCGGCGCAGTTTGGTCGTTATATACATTCAAACGATTGCTGATAGCCTCTTCAGTTTCGTCTTCACGTTGCACTGCCGCGCCGCCGCACTTGTCACACACACCTTCTACTTTAGTCGGGTTAGACTTAGTATTGTAAATTGCGCCACAATCTTCACAAGTTCGGCGTGTTGTTAAACGATCAAGAATCACATCGCGAGGTACGTCAATTTCAACCGCAGCGTCGAGTTTTTCGCCCATCTTTTCAAGTAAAGCTTTTAAAGCTTCAGCTTGCGGGATTGTGCGCGGGAAGCCGTCTAATAAGTAACCAGATTTACAATCATCTTCTTGCAGGCGCTGCTCCATGATGCCCATAATTAAATCATCAGAAACCAAGTCGCCCGCTTTCATAGCGGCTTGCGCTTGTTTGCCCAGCTCGGTGCCAGCAGCCACTGCGCCGCGTAGAATGTCGCCTGTTGAGATTTGAACTGAACCATCAATTTTGGTTAGTAATTTTGCAACAGTGCCTTTGCCTGCGCCCGGTGCGCCTAAAAGAATTAATTTCATAGTATTTTTCCTTGAAAAAGTGGTTAATAAAAAATTTAAGCCTCGAAAACATCAAACTTTCAGGCCAAAATTGAGCAAAAATTATACCATATATTCGAACAATATAGAAACAGCATTTTTCTGGGCTTGAAACAATAAAGCTTTTATTGCTTTAAATAGTTTTTGGCAGGGCGCTACCAAAAGCCATAACATTTGGGGATACGCTTAGAAGGGTAAATTTTTAGTGAGTTTATAAAGTCGTTTTGGCTTGTTATTTAAAACACATTCTTACGACTTTAGCATAACAGCGCAATGGGTTATTAATCTCCCAAAAAAAAGAACAGCCTGCGCTGTCCTTTTTTTATAAAACAAGTGTTTTAAATAACCACTTAAAGCGCTTAGAACTTCGCTTTTAAACCCAACTCTAATTGCACTGAATTGCTGTCACCAAAATTATTTAAACTGGTACCAGCCGTTATTGCTGCAAACGTTTCATAATGCATAGTGCCTTCATCCCAAGCATGTTTGATGCCGCCGCCGAGCTCGCCGCTCCATTGGTCAACCGAATTGCTGAGTTTTGTACCGCTAACGGTAACTTGGGTATCGCCTTCAAACTCATGAATGACGTTGGCTATTATAAATCCGTTTGTAACGCCATCGCCATCAGCGGACAGCTGTTTATCGAGTTGTGCACCTAGGCGCAGTTTTAAGCTTTTACCGTTAGATGCACTAACCACTTCTGCATTGGCGCCAGTAAAAGCCTCTGTATCAACTTTTGCATAAGCCAGTTGTGCTTGCGGGGTGATTTGTAAAACTTCACTTAAAGCTATTGCTTGTCCTACTTCTATCGAAGCGCTATAACCATCGCCGTCAACGTCATTAACCGCACCTGCGCCTGTGCCGCCAGCGGATAAATCAGTGCTGTACCAGCTTTTTTGCGCTTGCAGATCAACATAAATATTGTCAGCCATTAGCCAAGTGCCGCTTAAACCCAAGCTATAACTATCGGTGTCGATTTTACTATTACCCGCAGTAGAGCTGATATCTGTTTGCGCGCCGCCATAACCTGCATTAACACCTAACACAAAACTACCTTGCGAGTCTTCAGCCAGGGTAAAGTCTGCTCCGATTTGAGTTTGCCAGTGATTGGTCTGAAAATCCGAACCCGTGGTTGAGCTGGCGCTGTCTATATCGCGCTTACCGCCAGAAATACGAAACCAAACAGGGGATTCAATATTACTTTCATCACCACTACTTGCGCCGCCGCCGTTTATGCGGCCACTAGTACGATCAAAGCGAGAAGGCAAGACGGCTAGCATTACCATGCCAGCGGAAAGTGTTTCAAAGCTACCCGCAAATGGGGTGAAAGCTGGGGCTGGGCTCGGGCCCGGAATGACAACAGGCGGAACAGAAGCGATGGATTTCAAGACCCATTCGCCGCCAACTAATTCTAAAGTGTTGTAATCAAACGCACCATTCACCACATTGCCGGCCAAAGTAAAATCGCCATCTGCGGTGGTGCCAGCTACCGATACTAAGGTAATGTCATTGCCCGTTGCTGGGCCAGAAGATTCATCAACAACAGTTACTTGGGTGCCGCCAGCAAGCACATCACCAGCAATGCTTAAAACATCGGCGGTGTCAGTGGCAAAATCTGCGTCAAGATGCAGTTCGCCGCCGCCGGTATAATCGCCGCTGATGGTAGCAGGTGCGTCAATTGCGCCGTTTTGCATACTAACAATGCCCGTGCTATTAACCAAATTGCCAGTTAAGGCAAAGCCATTAGTTGCATTTAAAATACCGCCATTTTGCACGGTTAATAAGCTGCCGGTTAAGGCGCTGGCATCAAATGCATTACCAGTAAAACTAAGACCCATGCCAGAGCCGCTGTCAATGGTGACTTCTTCAAAGTTCGTCATTAGGCTTTGGTCAAACGCGCCATCAGAGCCAGAAAAAATCAGGCTGTCATTGGCGCCGCCCTCACCATCAAACACAGTCACGCCGCTAAAATTTCCGCCTGAAAGATTAATAACGTCATCGCCAAAGCTTAAGTGAATAATTCCAGTTACGGACGAGCCGGTGTTGAGAGTGAGCGTTGTATCGCCGCTTCCATCTTTAATTGCGATGCTAGATATTGAGCTTACCGCCGCGCCTGAGTTTAGGGTAATGGTGCTTGCATTGATCGTATTATTGTCAATGCCTGCGCCAATGTCGCCAGTCACAACGCCATTGACGGTAATGCTAGTGGCGCCTGTGCCATCGTTGCGGGCAAAAATACCACGACCTTTATGTAGTGTCAACTGCAGTAATGCTTAGATCCGTGGCTGTATTAAAGTTGTGGGCAAAAATGCCGTCGCCTTTCGCACCAGTGGCAGCTCCGCTCGAGATAATGGTAGTGGCGCCGCTACCATCGTTGCGGGCATAAATGCCGGCGGTTTTACCTGTAGTTTCAACCGCGGTGATACTTAGATCTGTGGCACCATAGACGCCATGGTTGCGGGCATGAATACCGCTGTAGTTCGTGCCAGTGGCAGCGCCGCTCGAGACGATGGTGATGGCGCCGCTGCCAGCGTTGTTGGCATTAATGCCGAAGTTCCCGCCCATGGTATCAGCTGCGGTGATGCTTAAATCGGTGGAAGTACTAGTGCTGGAGGCATGAATGCCGATCTCGCTCGTACCAGTGGCAGTTCCGCTCGAGATGATGGTGATGGCGCCTTTGCCGAAGTTAGCGGCTTTAATGCCGTGTCTTCTGCCCGTGGTATCAACCGCAGTGACGCTTATATCTGTAGCCTCGCGATCGTTGCGGGTATAAATGCCACTAATAGCTACACTGCTGATCATGCCCGTTGTTTTAATCATAGTAACGCCGCCTGTGCCAAAGTTACGAGTATGAATGCCAGTACTATACGCCGCTACCGAGGCGGCATTAATGGTGAGATCTGTGCCATCGTTGCTGGCATAAATCCCGTAAGAATTCTCACTAGTTACATCGCCGGTTGCAGTGATACTGGTGGCGCCTTTGCCGTTGTTGTCGGCACGAATGCCAAACTCATCCGCAGCTACCGAGGTGGCATTAATAGTAAGGTCGGTGCCATATGAGCTGTTATCAGCATAAATTCCGTTCCCGGCTGTACTTGTTACCAGGCCGCTGGCAGTAATATCGATTGCGCCTGAGCCCTTGCTGTCTACATCAATACCTACAGTCTGAGCTGTGACAGTAGCGGCGTTAATGGTGATGCCTGTTGTTGAATTAGAGCCATACGCTTCAATGCCGTTATAACTTGTAGCAGTTACCAAGCCGGTGGCTGTTATATTGGTTGCACCCGATCCAAAGCCGTTAACATGAATACCGCCAGCGCCTGAAACAACGGCGACATCAATGGTTATGCTAGAGCCTGAAGCGCCAGTGCCTACAGACAGTCCATAACCATCTATACCCGTCAATGAGCCGTTACTGGTAATGCTAATCGAACCGCGACCGCTAGATTGTTGAATGCCGTAGTTTTGGCCTTTTATAACTGATGCGTTAGTATCAGAAAAGCTGATGCTTGACCATATAGAGGACAATGTAAAAGCACTACCTGAAGCAGTATCAACATTAAAGCCTGGCAGCGTGGTAATTATTAAAGGGTTTGCGCCCGAGTTTAGATCTTGGGTGGTAGTGGCAGAGCCAGAACAAACATATGAGCCGTTAACACCCGTGCAATGAGGTGGCGCCGCCGCTTGTGCGCCCGTGCTAATTAGCGCTGTTGGCGCTACTACCAGCATGGCTGCGGTGAGTGCGCCGGTGGCAAGCTTGCGCGTTTGCGCGCCAATGGCATTGCCAATTTGCTGGCCAAGTTCAAGGGTTGGCGTGCAAATTGCAGTGCTAAGGCTGGGCGCAAAAGAAGCCAGCTGACCTTTGTATTTGGTAAGGCGTCCGCCGCGCAATAAGGTATCACGCAGGTGAGTTATAAAGTTGTTATTGTTGTTGGCGGGCGTTGATTTCATAAGGCTACTCTTGGGTTATTAATATAATTACTATTCTACTTATTTTCTAGCTTATTTTCTAGCTTACTTTTTAGCTTTTTTAGCTTTTTACAGTTTGCGCTTAATTTTTTTTTAAATGCCCGCTTCGAGCTGTTTTTTTTGAAAAGGTTTTTAAAAAATAACCTTCCTATCTGTAAGATTTTATTTATACTAAGCGCTTAAAATTGGTATTTTTTATAAAAGCAATAGCAAGATACCATTTAGATTTTTTTTAATTGTTGTTTTCTGAGGAGAGAATATGTCATTAACACGTAGAGATTTTATTAAAGTATTGGGCGCTGGTTCTGCAGCGGGATTAATTAGCGGTTGCGGCAGCGACGCATCTGCTAAGTTGGCTTCGCAAGATAATATGTATGAGGTTGCAAAAACCGGCAATGCGCGCATTTTGCACATTACCGATACCCACGGCAACTTACTGCCTAACTATTTTCGCGAACCAAATGTTAATTTAGGTTTTGGCCCTACTTATGGCCAATTGCCTCATGTTGTTGGCAATAATTTACTAAAGCAGATTGGGGTTAAGCCCGGCTCTGCTGAAGCCTATGCATTTACCTATAATAACTTTGAAGATTTAGCCGCTAAATACGGCAAGACTGGCGGCTTTGGTCAAATCAAAACGGTATTAGAGTCTTTGCGCGAAAGTGCAGGCGGCATGCAAAACACCTTAACACTTGATGGCGGCGATACTTGGCAAGGTTCAGGAACCTCACTTTGGACGCGCGGCGCAGATATGGTTGAAGCGTGTAATATGCTCGGCGTTGACGTGATGGTTGGCCACTGGGAGTTTACTTATAAAGAAGCAGAAACACTTAAAAATGTTGGCTTTTTCAAAGGTGATTTCTTAGGCCAAAATGTGCGCATTATGGAAGATGCATTAATGGGCGACGCTTATGCAACCATGACCGAAAAATTTGATGGCAATGGTTTATACAATGAAGATGACGCGCTGCCATTTAAGCCTTACGTGATTAAAAATGTTGGCGGCCACCGCATTGCTGTGATTGGACAAGCGTTCCCAAGAACCTCGAATGCCAACCCACAAAAATACTTCTTCCCAGACTGGTCATTTGGTCTGCGTGAAGATGAAATGCAAGAATTAGTAACCGATATTCGTGAAAACGAAAAACCTGATGCGGTGGTTGTAATCTCTCACAACGGCATGGATGTTGACATCAAGATGGCATCACGCGTTGTTGGTATTGATGCGTTTTTTGGCGGTCATACCCATGACGGCATGCCTAAGCCAGTTGAAGTTAAAAACGCAGGCGGCATAACCGTTGTTACCAATGCCGGTTGTTCAGGTAAATACATTGGGGTGATGGATCTTAATATTGTTGATCATAAAGTCACAGGTTACGAATATAAAATGTTGCCAATTTTGACTGATTTTATTAAGCCAGATGCAGCAATGGTGTCTTTTATTACTAAAATGCGTAATACCAAATACGACAAAAATGTTGTTGAAGCGCGTAGTTCAGCCATGTCAAACAACCCAGATCGTGTGGGCAAAACGTATGACGAAATCCTCACAGAGAAATTCTGTACAACCGAGCAAACTTTATATCGTCGTGGTAACTTTATGGGTACTTGGGATCAGGTCTTGGTTAACTCTCTACGTGAAGAATACAACTCTGATTTTGCCATGAGCGCCGGCGTACGCTGGGGAACCTCTGTGCCAGCAGGACACGACGTGACCATGGAAGACTTAATGACCAACACTTCAATGACTTATGGCGAGACTTACGTATCAGACCTGACCGGTGCACAGCTTAAAGAAATCCTCGAAGGCATTGCTGAGAACTTGTTTGTGCAAGACCCATACCTGCAATCGGGCGGCGACATGGTGCGCATGGG
This sequence comes from Gammaproteobacteria bacterium, assembly GCA_965222625.1. Classification (GTDB taxonomy): domain Bacteria; phylum Pseudomonadota; class Gammaproteobacteria; order PS1; family Pseudothioglobaceae; genus Thioglobus_A. Next base: position 1,302,378 of record OZ244962.1, read on the forward strand.
CGGACTTGACTATACGATTGATCCTAACAAAGCATTAGGCTCACGCATAACAGACATTAAAGATGACGACGGAACAGCGCTTGACATGAAGAAAACGTACAGCGTTTCTGGTTGGGCACAAGTTAATAGTGTTGGTAATGGACGTTTGATGTGGGACGTAGCTGCAACTTACCTGCGCAAGCAAAAACACCTAAACTTAACCAAAGTTAATCATCCTACGATTGTTGGTGTGCAAGATAACCCAGGTATTGAAAAGTATGCAGGTAAGCTGATTTAAGGCTTTAACATGCTGGAAAAACTAAAAAATACTTTTAAAAACCTTTGGTTTAGAGACCCGAACGAAGAAGTTATTTATATTGACGAATTAACAATGCGCGTACGCGCAGGAATTTTGTTGATTATTCCAATTTATATGGTTTTTACTTTGGTTGACGTGGTATTTGGGCCGACTTGGAGTGTGGTTGCGAATACAACAACCATTGATACCTATGAAACCGACTGGGATGATAATATCATTTATCAGGTAGAGGCGGTTAAACGTGTGTTTGATTACACTTTTCAAACCTGGCTATTGAGCTACGCGCTACTGGAGATGCTACTTGGTATGTTTGTTATTACTGCGCGCTTTTCTCCTACGGTTCTGATTGCAAGCCTTCTTACTATGGGCAAAGAAAGGGTTTGGAAGCCGATTGTACCAAAACGTTTCGCCTGGGGTTTGGGTTTTAGCTTTATTTCTGTTTGTATTGTGTTTTTTAATCCGGATTATTTTGCCATCAAGATTAATGGCGTTTTAGGCACGGGTATTCCTACTGACTATAACTACATTCCTTATTGGCTGCCACTTAATTTGGTATGGATGTGTGTACTAATGATGTGGCTTGAGTCGGTTCTGGGTTTTTGTGTGGGCTGTAAAATTCATGCAGGGCTAGTAAAAATAGGCTGGATTGAAGAGGCCTGTGAAGCTTGTAATGACATCGACTGGGATGAAATTAGGCGCAAAAAACAACAGCGCTTAAATGAAAAAGATAAAGAATAAATACAGCGCTTGATAAAAGGGCGGCCTGCTGCCCAGCTTAAAAGCGCCCGTTTTTAAAGTTGACTCAAAAATAGTTAGACTTTATTTTTGAGAGCCAAAACCTTTTTGCAAAAAAACCACAGCCATTGATTAACGCTTTTCTGCCCGATTAATCGGCAGGATTGGGCCGCCTATTGCAAAGCGCCCAACCCAAACCCAACAGCTAATTTGACCTAAACAGACCTTTGCATAAATAGGCATGATTAACAAAATGACTAATTTTATTAGCCTGGAAATTTTTTAAACTCACTCCTAGCAGGGCTAAAGGTGTTTTTAAAAAGTTTTCAGGCTGATGAAAAATGGCGTGTTGATGATTATTCATATTTATGCAAAGCTCTCTTAAAGACTAAAGCGTATAATTATGCATTTTGTAATGCCTGATTTTGCCAGCCGCCATAGCTAGCTCAAAACGACTGCATTTTGTTTGGCTCCCTATAATTATCTAAAAGAAAATGAGAATTAAAGCATCATTACTACAAGCTTGGTTACCTTTTTTGCGTTGGTTTCCTATGACGCAAGAGACCGTGCGCGCTGATATTATTGCCGGCATTACCGTGGCCTTATTGCTCGTGCCGCAAAGTATGGCTTACGCCCAGCTTGCTGGCTTGCCTGTGGTTTATGGGTTGTATGCTTCTATTGTGCCGGTCATAATCGCCTCTATGTGGGGCTCGTGTAGCCAATTACACACCGCACCGGTTGCTATGCTATCAATGATGTCAGCAGCAGCGCTGATTCCTTTTGCAGTGATGGGAACTGAAAAATTTATCGAATTAGCCATTATGCTCGGGCTTATGGTGGGCGTATTGCGCATGACGCTGGGGCTGGCGCGTCTTGGGTTTTTGGTCAACTTTATTTCCAATCCAGTGCTGGTCGGTTTTACCAATGCCGCTGCGCTGATTATCGGACTATCGCAACTTAACAAAATCATTGGCGTGCCTTTTCCTCGTACGGATGCGTATGTTGCAGATTTGTGGAACGTGTTATTGCAAATTGGCGAGACGCACTGGCTAACGCTGGCTTTTGCTGTGGGCGCTTATACAATTATTCGCATTAGCGATCGCTACATAAAACGCTTGCCAGGCGTGCTGATGGCTGTGGTTATTGCCACGGCTGTTAGCGCTTTTGTTGGCTTTGAAAAAAAAGAAACGGTGGCTTTAGAGGCGATACAAGCTGGCGCCCAGTCAGAATTGATTCGCAATTATATCGAAACAAAGGCGACCATGGGCGCAATGACTAGCAACATTGCAAACAACAACAACGCCATTCACCAGTTAAATCAGCAAGCCGGTCAAAATTTGCAAATAGCGGAGCTAGAAGGCGAAATACTAACCACGCAACTTAAACTGCGCACTTTAAAAAAGCAAAACAACCAACGCCAAGTTGATTTAAACCGCGTAGCGTTTGTGCGGGTTTTGGCAGACGGCGGCGCCAATTATTATGAGCGTGACCAGCTGCCTGACGGTATGACAGCAGATGTCCATAACTGGCGCCTTGCCTCAGTTGCAAATGGCCAGGCTATTTTTTCTGCAGGCGGCGCCGTGGTAGGCAGCATTCCAAAAGGCTTGCCTAGTTTTTCCGTGCCGGTGATTGATTTTAGTATTATGTTGATGTTGTTGCCTGCTGCTTTTATTATGGCGCTGATTGGCTTTTTGGAAGCAACCTCCATTTCCAGAGCGATTGCGATTAGAACCAAACAAAAAACCGATGTTAATAAAGAATTGGTAGGACAAGGCCTGGCAAATATAGCAGGTAGTTTTTTTAGCTCTTTTACTGTTAGTGGTTCATTCTCTCGCTCTGCAGTTGCTTCAAAAATTGGTGCGTGCACCGGGTTATTTTCTATTATCAGCGCCTTAGCGGTAGTAGTTGTACTGTTATTTCTTACCCCACTACTTTATCATCTGCCGCAGGCAGTATTGGCCGTGATTGTGATGATGGCAGTATTCGGCTTGGTTCGCGTACAGCCGCTGATTCACGCTTGGCGTGTGGATCGTGCCAGTGCTATTATTGGCATGGTTGCTTTTGTTGCAACGCTCGCTATGGCGCCAGCGATTGCTAATGGTATTATGGTGGGCATTGTGCTAACTATGGTAGCTTTCGTATTACGCGTAATGAAGCCGCGTTCAGAGGTGCTGGGACTTGGCTCAGACGGCATATTAACCGGCATAAAGGCGCATAATTTGGCGCCTGTTAGTCAGAGTTTTGTGCCAATACGTTTTGATGGCGCAATTATGTTTGCTAATGTGGCTTATCTTGAACGCGCCATTTCAGAAGCGCGCAGCGATTTTCCTGAAGCGCGAACCATTCTTATTGTTGGCGGCGGTATTAACTGGATTGATGCCAGTGGCGAGGAAAAAATCCGTGAAATGGCCGTGTCTTTACATAACATAGGAATTACCCTGACTTTCAGCAGCCTTAAGCAGCAAGTTAGAAATTCTTTTGAATGTAGCGGGCTAGACACGCTGATTGGCGAAGGCAATATCTTTCACTCCAAGGGTGAAGCCTTAACGGCGCTGACTAAGCACTACGAAAATACCAGCAACAAGGAATAAAAACTGGTTTTTAAGTATTTGACTACTGAACCACAACCACCATTGCTGGACGCACTAAGCGGCCATTTAAAGTAAACCCATGCTGTACAACCTCTAAGACTGAATTTGAGTCCTTGTCTGGCATAGGCACCATGGTGACTGCCTCGTGAAACTCTGGATTAAATACCTCTCCTGCTGGATTGAGCAGTTCAACGCCAAACTTTTCTAGGGTTGATAAAAATACTTTATCGGTCATTTCCAGACCTTCGATGATGCCGCCAATAGAAGCGTCGTCTTCTTTGGCAGTTTTTAATCCCATGGTGAGTGAATCTTTAACTTCAAGCAGCGCTTTGACAAAACCATCCAGCGCAAATTTATGGGCATTTTCAAGATCTTTAGCGTTGCGACGTTGGAGGTTTTGTATTTCTGCTTGAGCGCGAAGTACCTTGTCCCAATTGTCTTTAGTCGATTGTTGAGCTTCTTCTAATTGGACTTGTAAGTCATTTTCTGGGCTATTTTCTTCGCTTGACTCGATGTTTTCATCTTCAGTTTTTTCAAAAGTTTCTTCTTGGTCTTGTTTTTTTGTCATTTTGTTGTCCAATTAATGTATATTTATAGCTAGATACTAGCCATTTAAATAAGGGCTATTTTAAAGAATTCAAGCGTTATTATTTAGATAAATATTATTAGAGACTTTTATGTTTAACACAATCGGTATTATCAGCAAACCTCTAGACCCTGTCAGTAGAGGAACGGCAGACGAACTACAACTATTTTTAAAAGAGCAAGGCGTGGGCGTGGTTGAAGGCAATTTGCTAATCGCCGAACAAGCAGATCTTATTATTGTGGTGGGCGGAGATGGCTCGATACTTAACACAGCGCGAACTTTTGTGGATGACAACATCCCCATTTTAGGCATCAACCTTGGACGTTTGGGGTTTTTGGCAGATGTTTCTGTGGGTCAAATGTTTGATATTGTTACTCAGGTGCTGGAGGGCGAGTTCACCAAAGAAGAGCGCTGCTTGTTAGCTTGCCAAGTGGAGCAAGACGGGCAAATTATCCACCAAAGCGTGGCGCTGAACGATGCGGTTATTAATCGCCAAGACGTTTTAAAAATGATTGAATTTGATGTTTATATTGACGATAAATTTGTCAATAATCAGCGCGCAGACGGCTTGATTATTACCACGCCAACAGGCTCTACTGCATATGCACTATCTAGCGGCGGGCCGATCATGCATCCGGGCGTCAACGCCATTGGTCTGGTTTCTATTTGCCCGCACACCATGAGCCACAGGCCGTTATTAGTGCCCGGCGGTAGCGAAGTGGTTGTGCGCATTAAAGAGACAAGCGAAGGCGTGAGCGTGCATATCGATGGACAAGAGTCGTTTCCAGTGATGCCTGGTCAAGAGGTTCGAGTGCGTCAGCATGGCAGTTTTATTCATCTTTTACATCCGAAAGACTATGATTATTTTGAGATTATTCGCTCAAAATTACATTGGGGTTCTAAACTAACATAACCCATGCTGTCGCAGTTATCAGTCAAAAATTTAGCCGTTGTTGAAAAACTAGATCTGTCTTTTGAGTCAGGCATGAGTGCGGTTACGGGCGAAACAGGCGCAGGAAAATCAATTTTATTACAAGCGCTTAGCTTGGCGCTAGGCGTGCGTGCAGACTCTAATTTAGTAAGGCACGGCAAAGACAAGGCCGATATTAGCGCCGTATTTGACGCCGGTCAAAACCCACGTGTGCAGGCATTTTTGACTAAGCAACTACTAGAAGATGAGGGCGAATGTATTTTGCGCCGCGTAATTACGGCGGATGGACGCTCTAAGGCTTTTATTAATGGCAGCAATGTATCTTTATCGATTATGCGTGAAATGGGCAGCTTGTTGATTGATATGCATGGTCAAAATGAGCACCAACTATTATTGCGCATTGATCATCAGCTGCAACTATTAGACGAATTTGCACAATTAGAAAGCGCTAAAAATGGGCTTAATGTTATTGTTAAAGAATATAAAGCGCTTGATAAAAAAATCAACCTGCTGACTGACAATCAAGACATTATCGAGCAGCAGCAAGCGCTATACTCGCACCAATTGAATGAGTTAAATGAGGCGATGCTTGATCAGGATGAACTAGGCACTATTGAGGCTGATTTTAAAATCAGTGCCAATGTTCAAACAATCACAGAAAAAGCCTCAACAGCGCTGAATCAGCTAGAACAGGAATCTGGCGCAAATGCACAGCTATTAGCTTTAAGTTCGGATTTATCCAGCATACTAGAAATGGACGCCAAGCTCCAAGCAAGCGTTGAGTTAATTGGTTCGGCGCAAGTGCAGGTCCAAGAGGCTATTTATGAGTTAACGCAATATTTAAGCCAATTAAGCGTTAATGAGCAAAGTGCAGAAGAAATAGAGGCGCGTATTTCTGAGCTATATGCTTTAGGCAGAAAACACAATTGCCCGATTGAAAACTTGTTAATTACGCGCGATGAACTAACCCAAAAACTTGACGAAATTGGCGGCGGCGTTGGTTCGATTGACGCAATGAAACAGCAGTTAAAAGCCATTGCTAAGCGCTATCAAACCCAGGCCCAAATGTTGTCTAAAGACAGAGTAAGCAAGGCGCAAGTATTATCAGATGTGGTTACTGAAGTTATGCAGATACTGGGCATGCCAGGCAGCGCGCTCAAAGTGGGGCTGAATGAAAAAGACCAAGGCGTTCATTTGAATGGCAATGAAAGCGTTGAGTTTTTGGTTAAAACCAATGCAGGGCAAGATTTTAAAGCGCTTAAAAAAGTGGCTTCTGGCGGTGAATTATCACGCATATCGCTTGCAATTTCTGTGGTAAGTGGCGATAGCGAAGGCCCGCCAACTTTGATTTTTGACGAAGTTGACGTAGGCATTAGCGGCGCAGTAGCAGAAGTTGTGGGTCGAAAACTACAGGATTTATCTAAAAATTACCAAATTATTTGCATTACTCATCTAGCGCAAGTGGCCGCTTTTGGGCGTCAACATTTGCGAGTGAGCAAAACCCAACAAAACGATAGCGTACAAACAACTGTAGAGCAGCTTTCTAATGCTGAGCGTGTGAATGAGGTGGCACGCATTTTAGGCGGCGTTACCATTACTAACAAGACGCGCCAAGCAGCCGAAGAAATGATCAAACAAAGTGTTTAATTAAAAACCTATTAGCGCAAAGGTCTCGTATAATAAGGCGCATAAGTTTGATTTTTTTAATATTCTTTTAGTGAAATCCGGGGTTAATGCTCTTGATATAAACTCAAATTAAAATTTGGAATTTTTTATGTCGGCACGTGTTTTCTCAATAGCTAATCAGAAGGGTGGTACAGGAAAAACCACGCTGAGTATGAATTTTGCTGCTGGACTATCCAAGCGCGGCAAGGTGCTGGTTATTGATGCAGATCCTCAAGGTTCTGCGGGGCAATGGAGCAGTCTTGCACCCGATCATAGGCTGTTTCCAGTTTCGGTTATTTCAATCAGTGGAAATTTAGCGCGCGAGGCCGAGCGCTTTATTAAAGATTATGACTTTTTAGTAATCGATTGCCCGCCTACGCTGGAAACCGATACCATGAAGCTTGCCATGAAAATATCTGATGTAATTCTTATTCCTATATTGCCATCTCCTGTTGATTTATGGGCGAGCATCCGTCTAACTGAAGCCATTGAGCAGGCCAAAATTCTTAACCCTAAGTTAAAGCCTTATATTGTGGTTAACCAGCTTGAGCCAAAAAGCGCCTTATCGCGCGCAATGAAGCAAGCACTGACAGAGTTTAACGTTCCTGCGCTAAAAGATGGTATGCGTCGGCGTGCTATATATCGTAATTCTGCCTTAGAAGGCGCCAGTGTTTATTGCATGGGAAAACGCGGTGAAGCAGCCGCAAAAGAAATTGATGAAATTATTAAGGAGACGTTATGAAAGATTCCAATACAAGTTCAAAATTAACGCAAAGCTTACGCCGCGCTAAAGACCAACAGGCGCCTGAAGATGCCAAGCCAGTTGCCAGTAAAAAAGCCGCCGCCCAAGCTGCTAAAATTTTACAGGCCAAACCTAAGGCAGCCGCTGCAAAGCCCAAGGCTGCAGCCACTAAAACAACCAAACCTAAGGCAGTTTCTAAAACAACCAAACCTAAGGCGCCAGTTGCCAAGGCTTCAAAGGTTAATAAGTCCAAGCCAGCAAAAGCTAAATCTGCAGCGCCTGCGGCTAAACCTAAAAAGCCTCTATTGATACTTTCTAGGCAGCGCGTCTGGCCAGACTAGGCGTTTTTTTAAATTTATTAATAATTGTTTAAAACTAACGCATTAATAAAGGGCAGCTTTTGTTGATTGTTCACACATAAAAACCTTGCTTTAGCAAAACCCGCACCAAACCAAGCACAGCAATAAACAAAAAAATCGTCTTTAGCAGCAAGTATTTTTTTTAAAAATATTAGTTTTGTTGCTTTAAAAAAAAGCAACAAACTGCATAAAGTAAAGCGTTTTAAGGCTTTATAGTTTGGCGCTCAGGTGATATATAGAGTTTACTCAATCTATCGCATAGGTTATTTCAATTAGTCAATGAGTGCATTACTATGTATTATTGACCCTGAATTTATATTTATATTCAACTCTAAACAATTGTAAACAAAGAATTAGGAGAAAATTTTATGGCAACTCAAACTTTTGATGCCGGTGTACAGGATTACAAACTAACTTACTGGACGCCTGACTATACGCCACTAGATACAGATTTATTAGCCTGTTTTAAGGTGGTCACCCAAGAAGGTGTTCCGCGCGAAGAAGCAGCAGCAGCCGTTGCAGCAGAAAGCTCAACAGGTACTTGGACCACAGTATGGACAGATTTATTGTCAGATATGGAATACTACAAAGGCCGTGCTTACAGAATTGAAGACGTGCCTGGTGATAAGGACGCTTTTTACACATTCATCGCTTACCCATTAGATCTTTTTGAAGAAGGCTCTGTGGTAAACGTACTAACTTCTTTAGTTGGTAACGTATTTGGTTTTAAAGCGATTCGTTCTTTAAGACTTGAAGACATCCGCTTCCCAGTGGCTTACGTTAAAACTTGTATGGGTCCGCCAAGCGGCATTCAAGTTGAGCGTGATAAGCTTAACAAATATGGTCGTCCTATGTTGGGTTGTACCATTAAACCTAAATTGGGTTTATCGGCTAAAAACTATGGCCGTGCTGTTTATGAATGTCTTCGTGGTGGTCTTGACTTCACTAAAGATGATGAAAACATCAACTCTCAGCCGTTCATGCGCTGGCGCAATCGTTTTGAATTCGTAGCAGAAGCAGTACATAAAGCAGCTGCAGAAACAGGCGAAGTCAAAGGTCACTACCTAAACGTAACAGCGGCTGATTGTGAGCAAATGATCGAACGTGCTGAATACGCTAAAGAGTTAGGCATGCCAATTATTATGCATGACTTCTTAACCGCTGGCTTTAGTGCTAATACTACTTTAGCTAACTGGTGTCGTAAAAACGGCGTCTTACTACACATTCACCGCGCTATGCATGCGGTCATTGACCGTAACCCACATCACGGTATTCACTTCCGCGTATTGGCTAAGTGTTTACGTTTATCTGGTGGTGATCACATTCATACAGGAACCGTGGTTGGTAAGTTAGAAGGCGATCGCGCTTCAACCTTAGGTTTTGTAGATTTATTACGTGAAGACTTCATTCCTGAAGATCGTTCTCGCGGTATCTTCTTCGACCAAGATTGGGCTTCAATGCCAGGTGTATTTGCAGTAGCTTCAGGTGGTATTCACGTTTGGCATATGCCAGCACTAGTGAACATCTTCGGTGATGATTCTGTCTTGCAGTTTGGCGGCGGAACAGCTGGTCACCCAGGCGGAAACGCAGCAGGTGCAGCAGCAAACCGCGTTGCACTAGAAGCGTGTGTTAAAGCCCGTAACGAAGGCCGTGATCTTGAAGGAGAAGGTCCAGAAATCTTGCGTGAAGCGGCTGTTCACAGTCCAGAACTAGCTGTAGCACTAGAAACTTGGAAAGAAATCAAGTTTGAATACGACACAGTTGACAAGCTTGACGCTTAGTTAATTTTTACTTACAGACAACATAAGGAGTTTATATGAGCAAGCCTTCTATAAATGAGTACCAAACCAAAAGCACACTTGAGACTTTTTCATTTTTGCCGCCGCTAACTGCTGACGACATTTATGATCAACTCGTTTACATCATTAACCAAGGATGGACCCCATCACTTGAACACGAAACCCCAAGTCAGTCTATGAGCACTTACTGGGGCATGTGGAAACTACCCTTCTTCGGAATGCGTGATCCAAATGAAATACTGGCTGAGATTGAGCAATGTCGTCAAACTTACCCAGAGCATTTGATTCGAGTGGTTGGTTATGATAACTACACGCAGTGCTTAGGTCACAGTTTTGTGGTTCATCGCCCTAGAGGCCTATAACTTTTAGACAAGAATAAATATAAAGGACGTTAGCACAAAGCTAGCAACCTTTAAAAAATAAAAATAAAATTAGGAGAAAGATTATGAGTACAGAATACGGTATTGCTTTAGGAATGATTGAAACTCGCGGACTGGTTCCTGCGATTGAAGCGGCAGATGCAATGACTAAAGCGGCAGAAGTTCGCTTAGTTGCACGTGAATTTGTTGGCGGTGGTTATGTGACAGTTTTAGTACGCGGCGAAACGGGTGCGGTAAACGCAGCTGTTCGCGCAGGTGCTGATGCTTGTGAACGTGTTGGTGATGGTCTGATTGCAGCCCACATCATTGCGCGTCCACATAACGAATTAGATTCAATTCTAACGATTAAATAAATAAAACTAAATATTTTTAGTTAACAGGAGAAAAACTATGAGCACAGAATACGGTATTGCTTTAGGAATGATTGAAACTCGCGGACTGGTTCCTGCGATTGAAGCGGCAGATGCAATGACTAAAGCGGCAGAAGTTCGCTTAGTTGCACGTGAATTTGTTGGCGGTGGTTATGTGACAGTTTTAGTACGCGGCGAAACGGGTGCGGTAAACGCAGCTGTTCGCGCAGGTGCTGATGCTTGTGAACGTGTTGGTGATGGTCTGATTGCAGCCCACATCATTGCGCGTCCACATAACGAATTAGATTCAATTCTAACGATTAAATAAATAAAACTAAATATTTTTAGTTAACAGGAGAAAAACTATGAGCACAGAATACGGTATTGCTTTAGGAATGATTGAAACTCGCGGACTGGTTCCTGCGATTGAAGCGGCAGATGCAATGACTAAAGCGGCAGAAGTTCGCTTAGTTGCACGTGAATTTGTTGGCGGTGGTTATGTGACAGTTTTAGTACGCGGCGAAACGGGTGCGGTAAACGCAGCTGTTCGCGCAGGTGCTGATGCTTGTGAACGTGTTGGTGATGGCCTGATTGCAGCCCACATCATTGCGCGTCCACATAACGAATTAGATTCAATTCTAACGATTAAGTAAGCGACTGAATGAGTGACAAGGCGGCTGTTAGCCGCAGGCTATCAGACACTTATGCAAGCTAGTGTTATGCCTGCATTAGGTCAACCTTCTCACTTTGAAGTTCCTCAGCAAGTTGTTAGTGATTCAAGAGTATTGGGTTACCTAGGTCGAGCGCTAAGTTTAGAATTTTCAACGGGTCAACATTATCTTGCCCAGGCTTCTTTAGCAAAGTTTCGAAATGAGCCTAATCATGCGCAAGGTTTTGTCGCTTTAGCCAATGAAGAATTTCAACACGCAAACTTATTGATAGATCGCATGGCGGGTCAGGGAGCGCTTCCTTCGAGTAGCGTTCTGAGTCCAGCGACACCTGCAAACTCTATTGCAGAGTCTTTGCAAAGCTGTCAGATTAAAAAACTGGCTTTAATTCAGCTTTATACTAGCGCTTGTCAATATTGCGCTAATGCAAGTTTTCTTGAAGATCATGCTTTATTCAGCCGCCTGCTTGAGGAAGAGCAGGCGCAGTTGATGAGGGTTAATAACTGGCTTGAAGAATTTTATCGTTCAATGAGTTCAAATCAGAGTTTATCAAGAGGTTTTGCATGAATGAGCGCTGGAAGTCTAGAAAAAAGCCTGCCGCACTTGAGGCGCGTTTTGATTTTAGCGATTTTGAAAATTTAAGAGCGTTTTTAGATGAGCTTGCTGAGCAAGCTGAGCTGCTTAACCATTATCCTAATATCAGTTTTACTAGAACGCGCGTTTCAGTTGTCATTTCATCTAAAACAGAAGTGCTTGAAGAAATAGATCGAACCTTAGCAAAAGGCATTGATGAGAGTTATTTAAAGTTTGTTGATCTTGCACAAGGGGCGGCTACATGAGTATTTCAAATAAAACCAAAACCAAAGCTAAGCTAAAGGCAAACAATCGTTCGCCTTTAGCTGCTGATAAAAAAAAGGCCGCTAGTGCGGCTGTTTCAGCGCCGATAATGCCAAAGAAAAAATCTGCCAATCCGCACGTGGCTGACCAGATTAAATCTTTACCCAGCAATCGTATTTGGCCAGACTAGTTTTTTATACAGTCTATTTTATCCACGGATAAGCGTTAATTAAAGGAGAAAATCGATGCCTGGATTTGGCAGTTTATTAATTCCCGCCGCGCTATTTTTTGCGCTTGGAGTGATTACACGGTTTGTCAGGCCTAACTTGCATTTTTTAGAAGGCATAGCTAAAGGCTTGTCTTTATACTTGCTAATGGCAATCGGCCTAAAAGGCCAGCGCCTAGTGAGATATTCGATGGATACTGAAATGCTCATAAACGAAACACTTTAAAAGGCATTTAAGAAATTATTATGACAACTTTGGTTTTAGCAACAGGCAATCCACATAAGGTTAAAGAGCTGAAAGCAATGCTTGCGCCTTATGCGTATGAGCTAAAGCTACAAACTGAATTTTTTACAGAAGAAGTAGAAGAAGATGGCTATAGCTTTATTGAAAATGCCCTTAAAAAAGCGCGTTATGCAAGCAAAAGAACGGGCCTGCCCGCTTTAGCAGATGATTCTGGATTAGAAGTTGATGCGCTAATGGGCGCTCCAGGTATCTATTCAGCGCGCTATTCTGAGGGCTATCTTGGGCAGCATGCTTCTGAAAGTTTGAGCAATCAAAAATTATTAGATGAATTGCAAGGTTTGCCTTATGGAAAAAGACAGGCTTGTTATTATTGCGCAATGGTTTTTGTTCGTCATGAATGTGACCCAACACCCCTTGTTGGCATTGGCCAATGGCGCGGCGAAATATTAATGCAACCTAAAACCCAATATGGCGTGGGTTATGATCCAATTATGTGGATGCCAAGCCATCTTAAAGCAGCATCGGAGATTCCAATGCAGGTTAAAAACCAGGTCAGCCACAGAGCGCAAGCATTGCGAGGTGTGTTAGCCCAATTACTTCAGGTGCCACAATGGTAGAATTAAGAACCTACGTCTTTTTAGACGCGCTACAGCCGCAATTAGCCACCTATTTAGGCACTGTTTCAATGGGATTTTTACCCGTTCCTGGGGACTCTTGTCTATGGATTGAGGTTGCGCCAGGTATGGCAGTTCACCGCATATCAGACATCGCCTTAAAAGCCTCTAATGTGCGTTTAGGTCAGCAGATTGTAGAGCGCTCTTATGGTTCTATGGTTATTCACCATCGCAGTCAAAGTGATGTTCTAGAGTCTGGCGAACATGTTTTGCGTTATCTGCAAACCGAACATACCACCAGAAAACCTTGTAAGGTTATGTGGAATGAAGTGGTTAAATGTATTACGCCCGACCATGCAACTTTAATCAACAGAGATAATCGCAAAGGTTCAATGATCCTACCCGGCCAAAGTATGTTTATTTTGGAAACCACGCCAGCAGGTTATATTACTTTTGCTGCAAACGAAGCAGAAAAAGCCGCCAACGTCACGCTGGTTGAAGTGCGCGCTGTAGGTGCTTATGGCCGATTAATTATGGCTGGTAAAGAGGCGGATGTTATTGAAGCTGCTAGAGCTGCGACTGACGCGGTTAATAGACTCTAAATTTTCTAACAGCGTCCATGCAGACGCTTAAACAAATACACGCCGCCACTCTAAGTAGAAACTTTTAAGCAAACGCCTTGAGTTTTCCCCAACTTTTTTGCCTAGACTTATACCAAGACTGTATATGTTATACTGCGCAATATGAAATCAGAGAGCGGACAAGTCAGCAACCATCCTCAATTTTTAATTAGGCACGCCTCTCTTCGTCAAATTCAAATTTTTGAAGCTGTTGCCAGGCATTTGAGCTTTACTAAGGCAGCACAAGAGTTGTTCTTGACCCAGCCTACGGTCTCTGTGCAGGTTAAAAGTTTCTCAGAATCCATAGGCATCCCTCTTTATGAACAGATAGGACGTAATATTTTTTTGACAGAAGTAGGTAAGCATGTGGCCTCTAGTTGTCGTGATATTATTAATCAACTGTCCAATCTTGAAATTTTATTGGATGATTTTCGCGGCATGACCAGAGGCTGTTTAAAAGTGGCACTGGTTTCTACTGCCAAATATTTTGTACCCATTGCGTTAGGCCAATTTATTAAAAAACATCCAGATATTAGCCTGAGTTTAAAAATTGTTAACCGCGAAAATCTACTTAAACGCATTCATCAAAATCTAGATGACTTATATATATTGGGTCAAATTCCAACAACTCACCTTGATTTGGAGGTGATTCCATTTGCATCAAATCCTTTGGTTGTTATTGCTAACCGTGAAAATGAGTTGGCGGGACAAAAAGTCACTTTAAAAAAATTAGCCAAACAACCTTTTTTGATGCGTGAAGAAGGCTCTGGAACCAGATCCACCGTTGAAAAAATATTTGCTAAAAAAGGGTTGAAAATCAATGAAAGAATGACGTTAGATACCAATGAAGCAATCAATCACTGCGTTATTGGCGGCCTGGGTGTTGCCGTGGTTTCCAAACACACGCTGCATTTTATAGGCTCAAATAGTCCAATTATAGAGCTTGATGTAGAAGAGTTTCCGGTTAACAGGCAGTGGAATATTGTTTACCATAAAGGCAAAGAGCTTTCGCTGTTAACGCAAGAATTTTTGACCTTCTTGCAAGATAAAAGTAATGAATACATTAAGTTAGATTGATGCTAATTTAAGGCTTTATTTTGTTTATTTTATGCGATAATATCCCATATAATCCGCACCAAACCAAGCACAGCAATAAACAAAAAAATCGTCTTTAGCAGCAAGTATTTTTTTTAAAAATATTAGTTTTGTTGCTTTAAAAAAAAGCAACAAACTGCATAAAGTAAAGCGTTTTAAGGCTTTATAGTTTGGCGCTCAGGTGATATATAGAGTTTACTCAATCTATCGCATAGGTTATTTCAATTAGTCAATGAGTGCATTACTATGTATTATTGACCCTGAATTTATATTTATATTCAACTCTAAACAATTGTAAACAAAGAATTAGGAGAAAATTTTATGGCAACTCAAACTTTTGATGCCGGTGTACAGGATTACAAACTAACTTACTGGACGCCTGACTATACGCCACTAGATACAGATTTATTAGCCTGTTTTAAGGTGGTCACCCAAGAAGGTGTTCCGCGCGAAGAAGCAGCAGCAGCCGTTGCAGCAGAAAGCTCAACAGGTACTTGGACCACAGTATGGACAGATTTATTGTCAGATATGGAATACTACAAAGGCCGTGCTTACAGAATTGAAGACGTGCCTGGTGATAAGGACGCTTTTTACACATTCATCGCTTACCCATTAGATCTTTTTGAAGAAGGCTCTGTGGTAAACGTACTAACTTCTTTAGTTGGTAACGTATTTGGTTTTAAAGCGATTCGTTCTTTAAGACTTGAAGACATCCGCTTCCCAGTGGCTTACGTTAAAACTTGTATGGGTCCGCCAAGCGGCATTCAAGTTGAGCGTGATAAGCTTAACAAATATGGTCGTCCTATGTTGGGTTGTACCATTAAACCTAAATTGGGTTTATCGGCTAAAAACTATGGCCGTGCTGTTTATGAATGTCTTCGTGGTGGTCTTGACTTCACTAAAGATGATGAAAACATCAACTCTCAGCCGTTCATGCGCTGGCGCAATCGTTTTGAATTCGTAGCAGAAGCAGTACATAAAGCAGCTGCAGAAACAGGCGAAGTCAAAGGTCACTACCTAAACGTAACAGCGGCTGATTGTGAGCAAATGATCGAACGTGCTGAATACGCTAAAGAGTTAGGCATGCCAATTATTATGCATGACTTCTTAACCGCTGGCTTTAGTGCTAATACTACTTTAGCTAACTGGTGTCGTAAAAACGGCGTCTTACTACACATTCACCGCGCTATGCATGCGGTCATTGACCGTAACCCACATCACGGTATTCACTTCCGCGTATTGGCTAAGTGTTTACGTTTATCTGGTGGTGATCACATTCATACAGGAACCGTGGTTGGTAAGTTAGAAGGCGATCGCGCTTCAACCTTAGGTTTTGTAGATTTATTACGTGAAGACTTCATTCCTGAAGATCGTTCTCGCGGTATCTTCTTCGACCAAGATTGGGCTTCAATGCCAGGTGTATTTGCAGTAGCTTCAGGTGGTATTCACGTTTGGCATATGCCAGCACTAGTGAACATCTTCGGTGATGATTCTGTCTTGCAGTTTGGCGGCGGAACAGCTGGTCACCCAGGCGGAAACGCAGCAGGTGCAGCAGCAAACCGCGTTGCACTAGAAGCGTGTGTTAAAGCCCGTAACGAAGGCCGTGATCTTGAAGGAGAAGGTCCAGAAATCTTGCGTGAAGCGGCTGTTCACAGTCCAGAACTAGCTGTAGCACTAGAAACTTGGAAAGAAATCAAGTTTGAATACGACACAGTTGACAAGCTTGACGCTTAGTTAATTTTTACTTACAGACAACATAAGGAGTTTATATGAGCAAGCCTTCTATAAATGAGTACCAAACCAAAAGCACACTTGAGACTTTTTCATTTTTGCCGCCGCTAACTGCTGACGACATTTATGATCAACTCGTTTACATCATTAACCAAGGATGGACCCCATCACTTGAACACGAAACCCCAAGTCAGTCTATGAGCACTTACTGGGGCATGTGGAAACTACCCTTCTTCGGAATGCGTGATCCAAATGAAATACTGGCTGAGATTGAGCAATGTCGTCAAACTTACCCAGAGCATTTGATTCGAGTGGTTGGTTATGATAACTACACGCAGTGCTTAGGTCACAGTTTTGTGGTTCATCGCCCTAGAGGCCTATAACTTTTAGACAAGAATAAATATAAAGGACGTTAGCATGAGTAATTCTACTAATAATCTAAGCGGACGCGCCCAGGCTTTGGCGCGACGTAAAGATAAAAATTCTGGCAGTTCATCAGCACCCGCTGGTGCAACTAGAACACGAAAAGCTCAGGCCGAAACGGTTATACCAGCTTCAACTAAAGCGATAGCTACAACAACGCCAGCTGAGCAGCCTAAAACTAAACGACCAGCACGCACTTCGAAATCGATTTCGGTTGCAGAAGGTCGCGCGGTTGCCAAGCAAAGAAGAAAGCAAGGTACAAGTGGGCAAACTGCTTCAAAACAGTCTAGTTCACAAACTGCTTCAAGAGTTAGACCTGCGCCAGAAGAAATTACCACGCCTCGTGAAAAAACTCAGGCAAAGCCAAAAAATAAAAGTCGTGCTGCTGGCGTTAAGCCTCAAGTCAAAACGACAACGACCGAATCTTCAGCAGGCAGAAATTTGTCTAAAGCGCGCCGTAAAACGCTAACAAAAGGTAAATCTGGAGCGACTGCTTATAAAACTCAAAGTGGTCAATCTAGCTCTATAGCCAAAATAACTAATCCAGACGCCTCTACAAGAGATATTGCAAAAGCTGTTAGAAACGAAAGATGCAGTCAAGGTAAAAAAGGCTGCTCAACATCAGCGGGATCTTCAAAACGACAGTCTCGCCGTAAAGCTAAAAACAACGGTGCTGAAAACCAGGAGGTGTCTAATACATTAAGTGGTCAGCTGGTATCGGGCACTAAAGTAGGCCAAGGTCAAATAACGGGCGCTGAAACTGGCGTATGTAAAACCGTTACTGGGAGTGAATATTTAGGGGTAGAAGAGTTTAAAACACATTGCTCTACAACGCCTAAAGCCAGTCCAGCTAAAGTGGCAATGACTCAAACAAGCCAAGGTCAAACAGTGAGCGGCATTGAAACTGCTCAGTCTCAGACGGTTACAGGAGACAATGCAGCTTCCAGCTCAACCATTACAGGTACAGAGTACGTTTCAGCCAACAAAGACAGCAACACAAATATTAATGTTAGTGGCGCTAATGCGTTTCCAGAGCAATCTGGATCGATTCAGCCTAGCTCTCAAGCAGGTCATACTAATCAGCCAAGTAAAGCCGTTGCAGCAACGACCTTAGCAGGCAATATGATGACAGGCACCCAAACGGGTAGAGGTCAAGCTGTAACAGGTGATGAACGTGGACAGACTCAGTCAATCACCGGTGCTGGTTACCAGGAAAATGAAAAAACAGTTATATCAGGTACGTTTGCTGGTCAGGTTGTTACAGGTGATCACAGTGGCGGCGTTAGCGGATTAACAGGCGCTAGTGCGGGCAATTGCCAAGCAGTTAGTGGCTCTTCTTACGTGGATGTAAGCTCTTTTACTGATAATTGTTCAGCAGAGGCTCGCACTTCTGTCATGCAAAGAGCAAAACAAATTAAAGCTCAAAACACCCAGCCTTTGACAGGCGTTCAGCCAGGCCTTACCGGTTTGACAGGTGCTCAGAAAGGTGCCTGTGAAGTGGTTTCAGGATCACCTTACCAAGGCGCTGATCAAACCAGTCAAATGTGCGAAAGCACACAGCCAGCAATGCCTGGCGAATCTGACTTTCCTCAAGTCATGAGTGCTGCTAATAATCAAGTTGCTTTTTCTCAGCCAGCGGCTGCAGTGCAAGTGCCAGCACCAGCAACCACTATTACTGGTGACGGCTGGGATAAGGGCGACAAAGTTACAGGAACTGACGGTGCGTGGGCAGCTCAGCGCAATCCTTCAATTAGAGGTGGTCAGACTCACTCGCCAATGGGTGCGGCAAATTTTAGACCACACGCTATGCCAGAAGTGCCTGTTAGTCCAATTACTGGATCCTCTGGCAATACCGGCGAAGGCAGCAAGGTAACTTTATCTGGCGGCGCAAGAGCATAAGTTAGGCAAGATGCTAAACCCAAGTTATCGTGGCAAGCCCATGTTCTGGCGAGGTAAATCCCCGCTAGCAAGGCCAATGAGAAGTTCGTATGATGCTAACGTTTCAAAAGACGTTAGCCGCTTTTCTGCACATAAAGCTGATTCTGCAAAATCTAATCCTTTAGTTAAGCTTGATGAGAATCAGATATTGCGTGATTACGAAGTCCGCATTAAAGCTGGTTTTGATGAAATTAAAACCCTTGTAAAGCTGTTATTGACAGAACAAAGGCGTGCAGATTTTTCTAGCTGGGCGCAAACGCTTGTTTTAGAAAAACTGGGTATTAGGCTTGGTAAAAAAGCCCAATACATACTGAATCAATCTGAGTTTGATAGCGGTGCGTTCTACGCAGAATGTATTTTTCAGCAGTTTGCTGAAATGTCTGAAGAGTTCTTCAAACAAGATCCGCTATCTGGCCGAAATAAATCCGAAACTGAAAGCGTTTTTAAAGAGGCAGGATTTCATGCAGTTGGCATTGTGCCCTGTTCTGATGGACGTTTAGCGCACTTTAGCAGCTATGCACTAAGACTACCTTACACTTCCTTGCATCGAATAAAAGCCCACGCAGGTGCTTTGTTTGACATTAGTGAAAGTGTGCGTAATTGGGTTTTTATCGAGCACAGCCGCTTTCGTGATGGCGTGCCTAATTCAGCTAATGAGCCAACCCGTTATCTTAAAGTGGCCGTTTATCATTACTCTAAATCTGATCCTCAACACCAAGGCTGCGCCGCTCATGGGAGTGATGACGCCAAAGCAGCTAAGGCAGCATTGTTAAGATTGAAAGAATTTGAGCAAGCGGTTGAAAATCGTTTTGGTTGCGGCTCGACCGTGCAAACGCTACTTATCGGTATGAATACGGATGATGATAGTTTAAAAGTACACGTGCCAAACCTACAAGGAAAAACCTGTTTGAAGCGCTTTGTAGAAACAGACATGTTGTTTCAACAAACAAGCGAAATGACTGCTAAACAGGCAAGAGAGTCGATCA
This sequence comes from Gammaproteobacteria bacterium, assembly GCA_965222625.1. Lineage (GTDB taxonomy): Bacteria > Pseudomonadota > Gammaproteobacteria > PS1 > Pseudothioglobaceae > Thioglobus_A. Next base: position 1,322,196 of record OZ244962.1, read on the forward strand.
GGCAAGCTGTAGATGTTTGCGCTTCACGGGTTGGATCGACAGCAGCAATCGGGCCAATGAATCATTTGATTGCTTGGTTTATTGAAAATAATTTTTCTCAAATACAGTACGTCAAAGACTACGAAAGCGGACGTTATACAGATATAGGGCATGCAGAGCGCTTTATTGGAATTGGTAGCAGCTTTGAAGAGGTTCAGCTGCGCAACCTAACTTATTACAGCTTTTTAAATACAGTTGAAGAAGGTCTATATGATGTTAATATCGGCATTAAAATTTTTACTGGATTAAATCTTAAAAAAGGCCTGCCAATCCCAATTATTATTTGTTGTGATTATGATGGCAGAGTTCCTGGCTCTAAAGGCAGAGCAGAAGAAAAAGCAAAACGCATTAAACAAGCATTGTATGATCGTTATACTGATTTATCAGAAAGTGGGCAGCTATTTAGCTTGTGCACTTTAAGAGATTACACGGGCAATCAAGTCGCCGAAAGAATAAAAAATTTAGACTAAAAGCGACATTAAGGAGCAATTAAATGAAAATTTTTCAAGTTGACAAAACACTCGTTTCTACTAATCGTATAAGCACTTTAGAGCATAAGCCTTTATTGGTTGTACGTGAAAAAGCAGGCGGCGCGCCTCAAGTGGCCGTCGATCCAGTTGGTTGCAAGCCAGGAGACTGGGTTTTGTGTGTTGGCAGTTCAGCGGCTCGTGATGCCAGCGGCATCCCCGGCTATCCCAGTGATTTAACCATTGTTGGCATTATTGACAAATGGAAGCAAGCGTAGATGGAGATACATCAAGTTAAAGAGCAGTTGGTTTTGACTAGCCGGCTTGATGACTTAGGACACTTTCCAATTAAAGTACTTCAAAGCACCTCTGGAGTGACATTTGCTGCTGTTGACCCTATCGGCGTTAAAGCTGGCGACTGGGTTTTTACCATTGCAAATTCAGCTGCTAGGCTGGCAACAGGTAATGTAAAAACGGTAACCGATTTAACGGTTGCTGGCATTATTGATAACTGGCAGCCATAAACAAATTAAAAAAATAAAACAAGGAGAAAGATTATGAGTACAGAATACGGTATTGCTTTAGGAATGATTGAAACTCGCGGACTGGTTCCTGCGATTGAAGCGGCAGATGCAATGACTAAAGCGGCAGAAGTTCGTTTAGTTGCACGTGAATTTGTTGGCGGTGGTTATGTGACAGTTTTAGTGCGCGGCGAAACGGGTGCGGTAAACGCAGCTGTTCGCGCAGGTGCTGATGCTTGTGAACGTGTTGGTGATGGTCTGATTGCAGCCCACATCATTGCACGTCCACACGATGAATTAGATTCAATTCTAACAATCAAGTAAAAAAACTAAATAATCGGTTTGTTAATTGACGCATATCAATACGCGTCAATTTGAAAATAAACCGAATACAGCGTTTTAAATTCCAAGTACTTTTACGCGATAGTTTCGTGTTTTTATTAGACAAGTAAAGCGTCCATGGTATATAATAATGCGATTTATGGAATATGTTGCTGGCATCTTGATTGCAGTTATAAATCAGAGCCTACTTTATTGGCGGATGCAACAACTTGAGCGCAAGAATATAATGGATCCTAAACAAATTGTTAATTTGGCTAGGCTTTCATTAATAGAAAGGCTCATGTTAATTGGTATATTGTTAGCCATCGCCATGCAGAAACTGGATCCATTAAGCGTTATAGTGAGTTTTTTTATTATTAATTTGAGTTTTTCTTTTTATCAACAATGTCAACAGAAGCCCTAACATCATCCGCCTATATTAAGCACCATTTACAGAATTTGACTTATGGTCAAGTTGATGGAAATTGGGGTTTTGCGCATACGGTAGCCGAAGCAAAAGCAATGGGTTTTTGGTCGATTAATGTCGACTCAATGCTTTGGTCGTTAATAACAGTACTGGCGTTTTATTTTATTTTTCGTTCAGTCGGAAAAAAAGTTACAGCTGGCACACCTTCAGGCTTACAAAATTTCGTTGAAATGGTGATCGAATTTATCGATACCAGTGTGCGTGATTCATTTAGTCATAAAAATAAATTGGTGGCGCCTATGGCGCTCACTATTTTTGTATGGATCTTTTTAATGAACTTAATGGATCTTATTCCGGTTGACTGGTTGCCACATATAGCCGTTGTTTCAGTCGAAGCAATGGGCGGAAATCCGCATTCAGCCTTTTTCAAGGTCGTACCCACAACAGATCCAAATATTACCTTTGGCTTGGCGCTTTCGATCTTTATTTTGATTTTGTACTATAGTATTAAACACAAAGGTTTGAGCGGATTTTTTGCTGAATTATTGTTTCATCCATTTGGCAAATGGGGCTTACCTGCAAATTTATTACTCGAAGGCGTCTCATTGATTTCAAAGCCAATCTCACTCGCATTGCGTTTATTCGGTAACATGTACGCAGGTGAAATTATCTTTATACTAATCGCTATTATGTATAGCGCAAGTATTGGATTTGGGGCATTTGCTGGCTTATTGCAAATTGGTTGGGCGTTGTTTCATATTTTAATCATCACCCTACAAGCCTTTATTTTTATGACACTAACGATAGTGTATATGGATATGGCACACACGAAGGAACACTAGTTTTTAACTTTTTTAATTTAATTTCACAGGAGAAATAATATGGTAATGGAAAGCGCAGTTTTATATATCGCAGCAAGTGTAATGATGGGTATGGGTGCATTAGGTGCCGCAATTGGTATTGGCTTATTGGGCGCAAAATTATTAGAAGGCGCGGCGCGTCAGCCTGAGCTAATTCCACTACTAAGAACCCAGTTCTTTATTATTATGGGCTTGGTCGATGCGGTGCCAATGATTGCAGTTGGTTTAAGTCTGTATATCTTATTTGCAGTAGCTTAAGACGCAGTTTTAATTTTTCAGTAAAAGGCAAAACTTATGAATATAAATGCTACATTAATTGGTCAATCAATTGCATTTTTCATTTTTATCTATCTGGTAAAGCAGTATGTATGGCCACCGCTAATTGCCGCCATGGAAGAGCGCCAAAAGCGCATTGAAAATGGTTTGCTAGCAGCTGAACGCGGATTATCTGAGCAGGCGGAAGCTGAGCAAAGGGCGCAAGCGTTAATTGGCCAGTCTAAAGATCAAGCAGCAGAAATTATTGCGAACGCCTCTAAGCAGGCGTCAAATATGGTTGAAGATGCCAAAGGCAATGCCATTCAAGCGGCTGAGCAAGTCAAAGCACAAGCACAGGCTCAACTTGAGCAGGACAAGGTTCGAGCTCGAAACGAATTACAAGAACAAGTGTCTAGTTTGGTTATGCAAGGCGTTAACGCGGTTTTAGCTAAGGAAGTAGATGGTAAAACGCATAAAGATATGCTCACTAAATTGTCTCAAACCTTGTAGTAATCGATTATGGAAATTGTAACCATCGCCAAGCCTTATGCTAATGCAGTTTTTGCAATTGCACAGCAAGACAAGTCGCATAATGATTGGAAAATTGTGCTGGAAGCGGCTGCGTCATTGGTAGAAGATTCTCAAATGCAGGCCTATCTTGAATCGCCAAAAGTCTCTAAAACAGACAAAAGCAACAGTATTCAAAAATTGGTCTCTAGCATTGCAAATCGAGCATTAAGTGCAAAAGAAAATGAGTTTTTGTTATTAATTTTAGCCAATGGTCGCACAGCAGCACTGCCCAGCGTTTTGGCTTTGTTTGAAGATAAACTAAACACCTTCGATGCCGCAAAAGCATTTATGGTAACCAGTGCTTTTGAACTAACAGACGCAGAAGAAGAAGCGATTATTAGCGATCTTGGTGCTAAATATAACGCAAAAGTAACCATTGAGACAATGATTGATGAATCGCTTGTAGGCGGTTTGATTATAAAACTAGGAGACAAGGTGATTGATTTATCAATCAAAGCCCGTAGTGAAGAGCTAAGCCTGCGTCTAACAACACATTAATTATAAATTTATATAAAAGGAAGGGTTATGCAATTAAACGCCAGCGAAATTAGTGATTTAATTAAAAAACAAATAGAGGGTTTTGACTTTGAAGCGCAGGCGCGCACCGAGGGCACTATTGTTAGTGTGAGCGACGGCATTGTTAGAATTCACGGCTTGGCGGATGTGCAATTTGGTGAAATGCTTGAGTTTCCCAACAATACATTCGGCATGGCGCTTAATCTTGAGCAAGACTCAGTTGGCGCAGTGGTATTGGGCAATTACCTTCACCTTTCAGAAGGCGATATTGTTAAGTGTACCAATAGACTGGTTGAAGTTCCAGTGGGTGAGGCGCTATTAGGCCGGGTTGTCAATCCATTAGGTCAGCCAATTGATGGCAAAGGCACTATTGATACCACCGATTCCCTGCCATTAGAAATTATGGCGCCAGGCGTTATTGAGCGTAAATCAGTTGATCAGCCTATTCAAACAGGTGTTAAAGCAATTGATGCCATGGTGCCAGTTGGGCGTGGTCAGCGTGAACTTATTATTGGCGATCGTCAAACAGGTAAAACAGCGGTTGCGATTGACGCCATCATCAATCAAAAAGACACAGGCATTCGCTGTGTTTATGTTGCAATTGGTCAAAAAGATTCATCGGTTGCCGCTGTTGTGCGCAAACTAGAAGAGCACGGCGCCTTAGAAAACACCATTATTGTTAATGCGGGCGCGGCGTCATCTCCATCACTTCAGTACATTGCGCCTTATGCAGGCTGTTCAATGGCTGAGTACTTCCGTGATCGCGGCGAAGATGCTTTAATTGTGTATGATGATTTAACCAAACAAGCTTGGGCTTACCGCGAGGTATCATTACTCTTAAAACGTCCACCAGGGCGTGAAGCTTATCCGGGCGATGTATTTTATTTGCACTCACGCCTATTAGAGCGCGCATCACGAGTCAACGCCGAGTATGTAGAAATGATGACTAAAGGTGAAGTTAAAGGCAAAACAGGCTCATTAACTGCCCTACCCATTATCGAAACCCAAGGCGGCGACGTATCAGCATTCGTACCAACCAACGTTATTTCTATTACCGATGGTCAAATTTTCTTAGAAACTGACTTATTTAATGCAGGCGTTAGGCCAGCCATTAATGCAGGTTTGTCGGTATCACGAGTTGGCGGCGCAGCGCAAACAAACATCATTAAAAAACTGGGCGGCGGTATTCGTTTAGATTTAGCACAATATCGTGAACTACAAGCATTTGCTCAGTTCGCATCAGATCTTGATGCTGAAACTAAAGCGCAAATTGATCGTGGTCAGCGAGTAACAGAGCTGATGAAGCAAAAGCAATATGCACCTTTATCAGTTGCAGAATTGGCAACTTCTTTGTTTGCTGCGAACTCGGGTTCACTCGATGATATCGATGCAAATAAAGTAGTAGATTTTGAAGAAGCATTGTTAACATACATGAAATCCAATCAAGTAACATTAATGGACATGATTAATGAAACAGGCGATTATAACGATGATATTGCTAGTCAGTTACAAGCAGCGATTGATGATTTCAAGGCAAACCACACTTGGTAAATAGATAATATGGCAGCTGGAAAGGAAATTAGAACGCAGATTGCGAGTATTAAAAACACTCAGAAAATCACCTCGGCCATGGAAATGGTGGCAGCGTCTAAAATGAAAAAAGCCCAAAACAGAATGGAGGCATCACGCCCTTATTCTGAAAAAATTACCACGGTTATTGGTCATTTGGCGAACGCTCATCCTGAGTTTGAGCACCCTTATATGAAAAAAGCAGGGGCACTTAAACGTATTGGAATCATTATTATTTCAAGCGACAGGGGTTTATGTGGCGGTCTAAATACTAACTTATTTAGAAGCCTATTAAAAGACGTTGTTAAGCATCAAGCACAAGGTGTGGATGTTGAAATTTGTACGGTTGGTAAAAAAGCCACCTCATTTTTCAAAAATTCAGGCTTGCCAATCAAATCAGTCTTAACTGATTTAGGCGATGCGCCGCATTTTGACGATTTATTGGGCACAGTTAAAGTCATGTTAGACGCTTATGATAAAGGCGAAATCCAGCAATTATCAGTCGCTTACAATAGATTTGAAAATACCATGACCCAAGTACCAACAACGGCGCAACTAATCCCTATGGTCGCTTCAGAGGATGAAAGCATCAGTCATCGTTGGGATTATATTTATGAGCCAGATCCAGAAGAAGTATTAAGCGCCTTATTAGTTAGATATATCGAGGCCCTTGTTTATCAAGGCTTGGTAGAAAATATTGCCTGCGAACAATCTTCAAGAATGGTCGCCATGAAGAGTGCAACGGACAATGCGGGCGACATGGTCGATGAATTAGAGTTGGTTTATAACAAAGCCAGACAAGCGGCAATTACTCAGGAAATTTCTGAGATTGTGAGCGGCGCTTCAGCCGTATAGAATTTAAAAAATAGAGTTTAAAAAAAAGGACAGAAAAATGAGCAGCGGAAAAATTACACAAATTATTGGTGCAGTTATTGACGTCGAATTCTCGGCAAATAACGTTCCAAACATTTATGATGCCTTGGTTGTTACCCAAACAGGGTTAACCATTGAAGTGCAGCAGCAATTAGGCGACAATACAATTCGCGGCATTGCAATGGGTAGTTCTGATGGTTTAAAACGCGGCATTGAAGTAGCCAATACCGGTGCGCCAATTCAAGTGCCAGTCGGCACTAAAACACTGGGCCGTATCATGAACGTATTGGGCCAGCCGATTGATAATGCAGGCGACATTGGTGCAGAAGCTAGTTGGGCAATTCACCGCTCCGCACCTGCTTATGATGAGCTTGCTCCAGCTGCAGAACTTTTAGAAACAGGCATTAAAGTCATTGACTTAATTTGTCCCTTTGCCAAAGGCGGTAAAGTCGGTTTGTTTGGCGGTGCGGGCGTTGGTAAAACCGTTAACATGATGGAGCTGATTCGTAATATTGCAATCGAGCACTCAGGTTATTCGGTATTTGCGGGTGTTGGCGAGCGTACACGTGAAGGCAATGACTTCTACCATGAAATGAAAGAATCAAACGTACTTGATAAAGTATCGCTTGTGTATGGTCAAATGAACGAGCCGCCGGGCAACAGACTGCGCGTTGCTTTAACTGGTTTAACCATGGCTGAGTATTTCCGTGATGAAGGCCGCGACGTATTGTTGTTTATTGATAATATCTATCGTTACACATTGGCAGGTACTGAAGTATCAGCACTACTTGGCCGTATGCCTTCAGCAGTAGGTTACCAACCCACACTAGCATCAGAAATGGGCGCTTTGCAAGAGCGTATTACCTCAACCAAAAAAGGCTCAATTACTTCTATTCAAGCGGTTTATGTACCTGCGGACGATTTAACTGATCCTTCTCCAGCAACCACATTTGCCCACCTTGATGCAACGGTAGTATTATCTCGAAAAGTTGCCGAATTAGGTATTTATCCTGCGGTAGATCCGCTTGATTCAACCTCGCGCCAGCTAGACCCACTGATTGTTGGGCAAGCGCATTATGACATCGCGCGCGGCGTACAAGGCGTTTTACAAAGATACAAAGAATTAAAAGACATTATTGCTATTTTGGGCATGGATGAGCTAAGTGAAGAAGATAAACAAGCCGTATCTCGCGCTCGTAAGATTCAGCGCTTCTTGTCACAGCCGTTTTTCGTTGCTGAAGTATTTACCGGCTCGCCGGGCAAGTATGTCTCTTTAAAAGACACCCTTGCAGGCTTTACTGCCATTTTAAATGGCGAGCTCGATACCATTCCAGAGCAAGCATTCTACATGACTGGCTCGATTGAAGAAGTTCGCGAAAGAGCGGCGGCGAGCTCATAAATGTCAATGATTCAAGTTGATATCGTCAGCGGCACTGAATCGCTTTATTCAGGAGAAGTTAAGTGCGTGTTTGCACCGGGCAGTAGCGGCGAACTGGGTATTTATCCCCAGCATTTACCGCTATTATCAACCCTGCGGCCTGGCGAAGTGCGCGTTGAAACCGACCAAGGTATAGAATCAATTTACGTTTCTGGCGGCATCATTGAAGTCCAGCCATCAGTGGTCACCATCTTTTCTGATACCGCAATTCGCGCCCATGATTTAGACGAATCAAAAGCCATAGAAGCAAAACAAAGAGCGCAAGAAGCAATGGCGAATGCTGACGTCGATCAAGACATATCAGCCACTCAAGCGGCACTTGCCGAATCTATGGCGCAATTGCAAATGATCTCTAAAGCAAGAGGAAAAAAACTTTAATTTTGGCTTGTTAAGTTCGTTTTCTTACTTAAATAGCGAATATTAAGTAAAAAAACTAGATTGGAAAATCCTGTAAAAATGCGATATTTTTACAGGATTTTCTTTTTAATAGAGTATATAAGGGAATATGTCCTTATGCTAATAGTTAGCGCCGACCGCAGGGCGATCGGCGCTAACGGCGTGGCGCTAATAGATTAACTGGTTAGATCGCCTGCGGCGACCTAACAAGCCAATCAACCCGACCTAGAAATTTAAAAATAGAGTAAACTCTAAATAAATTTAACTAGGCAGGTTATCGCCACGCCGTTAGCCATCAAAACAAAGTTACTGCTATATGTTAAAATATTGTATTCGGAATAGAAATTTGGAGAAATTATGAAAGCAATATCATTATTTTCAGGTGCTGGTGGTCTTGATGTGGGCTTTCAAAAAGCTGGCGCTGACATTATTTGGGCAAATGACTTTGATAAGGATGCTTGTGCGACATATAAAGCTAATATAGGCAATCATATTCACTGTGGAGATATTGATAATTTAAAACCAAACTTATATCAAGTGGCAAAAAATATTGATTTAGTATTTGGTGGCCCACCATGCCAAGGGTTTTCAGTTGCTGGAAAAATGGATCCTCACGACCCAAGAAGCAAGCATATTTGGACATTTGCTGAGATAGTAAAAAAAATTAAACCAAAAGCATTTGTAATGGAAAATGTAAAGGCTCTAGGAACATTAAAAAAATGGGAGCCTCTAAGAAATGAGTTACTTGAAACGTTTCGAGATGCAGGCTATATCGTAAATTTCATTATCTTAAACTCATCAGAATTTAATGTTCCACAAGCTAGGGAACGTGTATTTTTTATTGGATTTAAAGGAAATTCAACAATAGTCCCCGATTTAATGAAAATGATAGAACCTTATAAGGCTGAATCACAAACAGTTAGAGAAGCGTTAAGTATCTTGGATAAGGCGGGTACAGGTAATAATAAAAACACAGCAAAAGCAAAAATAACGATTACAGCAAACCCGATAATGAGGAAATCTCCATATGCAGGAATGCTGTTTAATGGTTTAGGTAGACCTGTGAAAATTGATGGTTTTTGTGCAACCTTACCAGCAACAATGGGAGGAAATAAAACCCCTATTATTGATGAAGAAGCTTTATATAATGGAAAAGAAAACTGGATAGAAAGTTATCATAAAAGCATCATGGATGGTGGCGATCCCTTGCCTTATCAGGTGGCACCTAAAAGGCTAAGAAGGCTCACGGTACAGGAAGCAATAGTAATACAATCTTTTCCAGTTGATTATCAGTTTATGGGTTCACAATCCTCAATATTTAAACAAATCGGTAATGCCGTGCCTTGCAATCTTGGCTATGCCGTAGCTTCAATGTTAGTAGATAGTTTAAATAACGAAAAAATCGAAACTTTAGTCGATCAGCCCGTGCAATTAAGGCTGGTTGGATAACATGCCAGTAAATATAGATCATAAAAAAGCAGAAGAAATAATATTAAAAGCTCATCGGAGCACTTGCTCAAAAAATAATAAGATAACTGATGGAATTAAAAGTGTTCTGTACGGAACACATAAGACTTACAAATATATTTTGGTTAATGGTATTTTGTCAAAAGCGTCAAATAACGATGCAAACCCAATAGCATTACAAGCAGGTGCAACATTATCTGGGGCTTTTGATGCTAGAAGTTTATGCCATAAAGTACTTGTTCCTTTTGAGCGTGATTTTCTTAATAATATTCTTGGTGGCTCTAATGAGCCATTTCTTAATAAACCAGCACGTTTTACTCACCTTAGCAAAGATAATGCAGTAAGAAAGGGTAAAGATAAGGAAACACTTCTATTACTTATAGAAATATTTTCAGCGATAAATAATTCAACTGACGCAAAAGCTTACTTAGCTTGTATCTTTTCAATTCTTCAAGAGCAGATCAAAGAAGCAAACAAAACATTTGAAAATGTTATTGGCTACAGCCCCGAACTTATAGAAATTTATGAGTTCTCTTTGTTGTTTATCAGAAAATCTTTTGAAGGAGAAACATCAGCCATCATTGTTGGTTCGCTTGAATTGCTACTTCATCAATATATGGAGGGAAATTACACCGTTAAAACCCATAAGGTAAATCAAAGCGGCGCTTCTTCAAAAGAAATTGGAGATATTGACATTTATAGGGATGGAAAGTTTTACTATTCAATTGAGGTAAAGGATAAAAATTTTAACGAGTACGATGTAGAACATGCTTTTAATAAAGTTCTACATAATCATGGAAAGCAAGCGGCTTTTATTTATGGCAATCAAGCTGAGTTTAATGAGGAAGCAATACTAAAGAAAGCAGAGGAGTTTGAAAAAAAGGGCTTGTTTGTCCTTATCCAGAATATTAGTTCGCATATTAGGAATACTTTGTTTAGGTTGCCTGAATTTAAAAAACAAGACTTCATAGAGAGCTTGATAACAACAGCGGAATCAGTAAATTGCAAAGAGCAAACCAAGGAATGGATGGTTCAGTTATTTTCTGAACTCAAGTGGGAATTTAAAAATAATTAGGGTCAGAGTGTAATTAATCTAATTATTAATGAAAAAGTAATAAACCCAAAAGGTAAATATTTTTTAGACTCAAGCCATGAAAATAAATAAAACACAAACGTACATAAGCCATAAATATGCTTGTAAAGCTCTAGACGCTTTGAGTAGAGTTCCTAACAATTCATTCCAGCCGACCGCTTACGCGTCAGGTGAGTTCAAGCGTTAGATGCAACTTTTCTATTTTCCTTTAGAGAATATTTGAAAAATACAAAGAATAGAAATAGACTAACAATGAAATTATTCAAATCGTTGTTGGTGTTTTTCCCCAATTTGAATATTTTATGAGAGTAAAAAAAGGCTGTTTAAAATGCTTGTTGGAGATAAAGAATAAACTGTTAAAATAAAAACATGAAAGAAAAAATTGCCGATTATTTATTAGGTATTTCTAAACTAATTTTTGCAGGCGTGGTTTTAAGCACTATTCTGCAAGTTGAAGGTGTGTCTAAATTGGTTATTTTGTCAATAGGGGTGTATGCCACAATGATATTTGCCGGTATTGCCTTTATGTTAATAAGGAGTAAGCAATGGAAGCATTAATTTTATTTTCTGGTCTTGCTATTGTTGGTACTATAGCATTTATTGCTGTTTTTTGGTATCAGCATACACACTCCTAACAAACCATTCCAGCCGACTGCTTACGCGTTAGCTGAGTAAGGAGATCAAAATGATCAACCCAAAAAGCTCATTTCCAGTATTCATAGTTGGAAATATTATTGGGGCAAAAGCGTTCTATACAAGCCATTTTGATTTTGGTGTTGCTTTCGAAAATGAATGGTATATCCACCTCGTATCTGACACCGGCGTTCAGATTGGATTTTTATTACCGAAACAACCAACACAGCCCGAAATATTTCATAAACCATATAATGGCGTAGGTACAATATTTAGCCTTGAGGTAGATAATGTAGAAACCGCTTATTCTGAAGCAGTGGAAAAGTCACTCAACATTGTGCTAGAGCTTCGTTCAGAAGACTGGGGGCAGTATCATTTCTGCATCGAAGATCCAAACGGTATTCATTTGGATATTATTCAATCATTTGAGCCAACAGAAGAATATCAAGATGGTTATGAATCAGAATAGAAAATTAACGGCGTTAAAGAAATAAGGGGGCGTTACTTTTTAATTGCCAAACCTTAACAAGTCAACCAATCAGCCCGACCTAAAAAATTTCAAAATAGCGTATAATCTAACTAAATTTAATCGGGCGGACGGCGGCGCCGTTAGACTCAAAATATCAACCAAATTACATAAATGATTAACCTAAAGCGCACTCATCATATACACATAGCACTCATAAGCATTCTATTGCTTATCGGGCAGTTTAGTGTGCTTATCCATTCTGTAGAACACCCGTTCCATGATCAAGAGCAGTCGTGTCAAGTATTTTTACAGTGTGAGAATTCTGACAAAGGGCTGGTTTCTTCTGCTATTCAGTTACCTATTTTGGCCAGTAGTACGCTACCTGTCAGCCAGATAGTTAGCGTCTGGTTATCTTCTTTACAATCTGCATATAGCGCACGCGCACCGCCTTTTTCTTCGTAAGTAAATATTAGTTTTTTAATCGCCACAAGCACTTAGCGTGCTAGGGCAAATATTTTCGTTATACGGGAGAAATATTCATGCGTAAAGCATTACTTATGGCTGTAATCACAGCCGCAATATTAAATTCAAATTTGGCTTTTGCCAACAGTGAAACAGATACTATAAAACAGCAATTAGACGCGCTTAAAAAAGATTACGAGCAGCGCATTCAGATGCTAGAGGCCAGATTACTAAAGACAGAAAAAAGTACAAAACAAGCCAATATTAAGGCCCAGCAAGTCGAAGACAAATTAATGCAGAGCGGCGCCTCATCGCCTGCACTTACGCGTAGTAGCAATTTTAACCCTGCCATTAGCCTGGTTCTAGATGGTCGTTATGGTAGCTTTGAAAATAATCCAGAAGAATATGAATTGCCAGGATTTGCTCTGGGCGGTGAAGCAGGTCTGGGTGACAAAGGCTTATCTGTGGGTCATTCCGAGCTTATTATGAGTGCCAATGCTGATGATAAATTTTATGGGCAAATGACGCTCGCCCTTGCTGAGCACGAAGGAGAAACACAAGTTGAACTGGAAGAAGCCTTCATACAAACGTTGGGGCTAGGCAATGGCACGAGCGTCAAAGCTGGGCGTTTTTTTTCAGAAATAGGTTATCTTAATAAGCAGCATTCACATACTTGGGATTTTGCCGATGCGCCTTTGATTTATCGGGGTTTGTTTGGCAATAACTTGATTGATGATGGCGTGCAATTTACCTACATTGCACCTACTGATACTTTTTTACAGCTGGGTTCAGAGATTTTAAGTGGCAGTCGGCATCCTGCAGCAGGGAAAACTAATGGTATAGGTGCATGGACCGCGTTTGCAGATATAGGCGGTGATATTGGTATTGAGCATAGCTGGCAGTTGGGATTGAGTCATTGGCAGGCAGATAACATCAAGGGCCGAGAAAGTGGCGGTCATGCGCATGGTGGCGGCGCAGCAGAGACGCCGTCATTTACGGGTGATAGCAAAATCAGCGGATTGGATTTGGTGTATAAATGGGCGCCCAACGGCAATCCAAAAGACCAGAATTTAAAATTTCAGTTTGAATATTTTGACCGTAAGGAAAACGGCGAGGTGACCATGCTAAATAGCGGGCCTCCTGTAGAAACAACCCGCTATGATGGACATCAAAAGGGTTGGTATGCCCAGGCGGCTTATAAATTTGATCCAGAATGGCGCACAGCTTTGCGTTACGACCAGTTGGACGCCAACAACCGCGGCTCGGATGCTGGTGTATTGGCTGAGGCAGGGCTGGACAGTGAAGGTCATACTCCTAAGCGCTACAGCGCTATGCTGGAATGGTTGCCCAGTGAATTTAGCCGGGTGCGCCTGCAATATAATCAAGATAAATCTTATGAAAAAACCGATGATCAGGTTGTCTTGCAATACACTGTGAGCTTCGGTAGTCATGCAGCTCACCAATTTTAAAAGGAAATCATTATGTTTTATCAACAAATAAAAAACGTTGGATTTGCAATTTTGCTATCGTCTTTATCTACTCAAGCGGCTTATGCTCAACTTAATGTGTTCGCTTGCGAACCTGAATGGGCGGCGTTAACGCGGATGCTGGGCGGTGATGCGGTTAAGGTTTATAGTGCTACCACTGCTCAGCAAGATCCGCATCACATACAGGCGCGTCCAAGTCTGATTGCCAAAGCGCGCCGCGCTGATTTATTAGTGTGCACAGGGGCAGAGCTGGAAGTGGGCTGGCTGCCCTTGTTATTGCGAAAATCAGGCAATGGCAATATTCAGCCCAATAACGCAGGGCACTTTATGGCGGCTGATTATGTATCCCTACTAGAAAAGCCCGCCGTGCTTGATCGTAGTTTGGGTGATATTCACGCAGCAGGCAATCCGCACGTTCATCTTGACCCTTATCGCATCTTAAAAATTGCTAAGGCGCTGACTTTAAAGCTGAAAAAAATTGATGCTATAAATAGCGCGCTTTATCAAAAAAAACAGCTGGATTTTACCCGTGAGTGGAATCAGGCTATGACGCGCTGGGAGCAGCGTGCAGAGCCGTTGCGAGATAAGCGTATTGTTGTTAGCCATAACAGCTGGATTTATCTGGAGCAATGGCTAGGCTTGAAAAAGGTTGCGGCATTGGAATCCAAACCGGGCATCCCTGCCAGCAGCAAGCATTTAAGCAAAGTTCTTAGCCAGTTAAAACAAAGTCCTGCTGATATGATTTTGACTGCCAGCTATCAAAGTGGTAAATCTGCCCGCTGGCTAGCGCAAAAAACGCAGCTTCCTATTGTCAGTTTGCCATTTAGCCCCGCAGATAAAAAGAACCTGATTCAATGGTTTGACCAGCTCATAAATCAACTGTTGAAGGTTAATTCATGAGTTTTGAGGGCTTGGAGCTTTTTATCCTTGGGCCAGCTTTTATAGCAGGTTTGTTAATATTGGCAACTCATGTGCCTTTGGGCCAAGAAGTGCTTAAACGGGGCATTATTTTTATCGATCTGGCGATAGCCCAAGTAGCGGGGCTGGGGGTGATTGCGGCCTATCGCTTCGGTTGGGATGCACATGGCTGGGAAGTGCAATTGGCAGCAGTAAGCAGCGCCTTGATTGCAGCGGCGGTGCTCGGCCAGTTGGAAAAACGCTATCAGCAATTTCAAGAAGCGCTTATTGGCGTGACATTTATACTGGCAGCAACCGCCAGTATTTTGCTGCTGGCAGATAATCCGCATGGCGGCGAGTCACTCAAAGATTTATTGGTGGGGCAAATTCTGTGGATTACTTGGGATCAGCTCTTGCCGACAGTTTTAATGACGGGCTTTATTTTGCTGATATGGCATAACTTTAGGCAAAAATTAAACCATGCGGGTTTTTATTTGCTATTTGCATTAGCGGTCACCAGTTCAGTGCAATTAGTGGGGGTTTATCTGGTTTTTGCCAGTTTGATTATTCCTGCTTTAGGAGGCGCTGGACACAAAAAGGCGTTGTTGTTGGGTTATATAATTGGCGGATTAGGTTATGGCTTTGGCTTAATTCTATCTTCACTATTAGATTTACCCAGCGGAGCGGTTATCGTGTGGAGTATTGCAATCATAGCTTTTTTGTTTAAATGCTTAATAAAAAAATGAGCGCTAAAGCGTTTAAAAGAGCAGCCAGTCACGAGACAAAAAAATTAATCAGGAAAATCAATCTGGCCTAGAAATTTAAAAATAGCGTAAACTTTAAACAAACTTAACCAAGCGGGTTATTGCCACGCTATTAGCCTTGCAATGGAGAATAAATAATAATGAATTTATGGCACATATTTCCAGAATTAATCTTGAGATCTAGCGTTATCTTATACGCGCCATATTTGACTGCTTTTTTTTACGTTTTGGTGTTGTTGATGCTGGTTAAGTTTAAACCGCAGCGAGCAAAACTTTTACTTTTCGTCTTGGTAACGATAGTCACGAATATTGTAATCATAATGACGCTAGGCCCAGGCATGGGAAATGTCCTGATACCGCTGCTACTCTTGATAATAATGGGTTTGCCGCTGCTTTGGTTACTGCCCCAGTGCATGGCCAAGAATAGAAAAAATATTTATATTTTTGCTATCGTAACAATAGCAGGCTGGGTTCATAGTATCGGTTGGGCTGCAACCATATTTGCACTTGCTCGTAGTTAAGAATATCAGCCTAGCAAGGCATTTTGGCCGCAGCTGCTGAATTCGAAGGTTAGATAATATTTATTGAAAGCAAAACAAAGCGCCTAAAAGGCTTCGGCTAGCTTGTGTCTTTTGCTGCGCCTGTTTGACATTTTTGACAAAAAAGTGGCTCGCCTAATTTTGAATTTCTGCCAGCTTCAGTCGTTACCCATACGCGATTTGTCCAGGGCGGATTGTGGCGCACATGTTGAAAATGCTCGCAACTTAACTCTGCCACCCAATCATTGAGTTCATCTAGATGATAACCTGTAATTGCTTGATTCACCGAATGCAAATATGTTGAAAATTGATAATATTGCCATTTTTTACCTCAACGCCTTCAGCCTTTGAACGTTTTATTTTGACGCCAATATCATCTGCAAAACTGCCCAATTCGCCATTGGCTTTAACCACTCGATGACAGGGAACTTCAGGCGCAAAAGGATTTTTATTCATCGCTGAACCAACCGCCCTGTAGGCATTTGGATGGCCAATTAGTTTGGCCAAACCGCCATAGGTAATCACATGACCTTTTGGCACCTCGGCCTTTAGGATTTGATAGCAGCGCTGTTGGAATTTAGTCATGTTAAGTAGGTACTCATGGCATCATCATAGTTGTCTTGCGCTTTAAGAATAAAATCGCACACCTCTCTAACAGCGCCATGTCCGCCGCGTTTGTCAGTAACAATACAAGCATTTTCTTTAACCAAGTCGTGCGCATTGGCAACGGCAATTGGCAGGCCTACGCAGCGCATCACCGGCAGGTCGATAACATCATCACCCACATAGGCGACCTGATCTTCATGCAAGGATAATTTTGTGAGTAATTCTTCAAAGGCGATTTTTTTGTTATCTTGACCTTGATAAAAATGTTCAATGCCTAGATTTTTCATTCTATGGGCAACATTGGGTGTGTTTCTGGCGCTAATAACGGCGGGTTCAACGCCAGATTGTTTGAGTAATTTAATACCCAAGCCGTCCAACGCATTAAAGCGTTTAAGCTCAATACCTTCATCAGAAAAGTATAAGCCGCCATCGGTTAAAACGCCGTCAACATCAAAAATAATCAATTTAATTTTTTGAGCCCTTAGGTAGGCTTTATTTAATAACTTCATATTAGTTGACTCCATTTAAAGGCAGGCCCAGGATCGGTTTTTCTGCCGGGGGAAATGTCGCTATGACCTGTTATATCGGTAATTGGATAATGAGATTTTAGCTTTGATAATACTTGATTTAAAGCAGTATATTGCTGTGTTTCATAGCCAATATGATCTGCGCCTTCAAGCTCGATTCCGATTGAATAATTATTGCAATCAGGCGCGTTGTTAAAAGTGGATTCGCCTGCATGCCAAGCGCGTTTGTCAAAATCTACAAATTGGATAATGCGCCCGTCACGCTTAATGAGTAAGTGCGGCGCCACTTTAACGCCCTCAAGTGTTTTGAAATACGCGTGTTTGCTGGTATCTAATTGATTGGTAAAAAAATCTTCGATATAAGGGTTGTTAAATTGCCCAGGAGGTAATGAGATGTTATGGATAACAATCAGCGATATTTCAGTCTTATTAGGGCGTTTGTTAAAGTTCTCAGAAGGGGCTTGTGTGGCCATATCCAGCCGGTGGTTGGTAATCATACAAGTCATTATAGCAGTTTAATGAACATGATTAAAATAGCGCCCTCGAAGCATTAGCCTTGGATTTTTTGCATTGTCATCAGTAAAGGCGCTACGCTTGTGCAAAATATTATTGCAAACAAGCCCTTGGTTGGCTTTCATAGTATAGGAAAAACGCGCGCTGGTATTATTAGCAAGCAGTTGGTCAAGCGTATCAACCGCTTGTTTAATTTCAATTGAATTGTAAAATTCAATATGTTTTTTACGCTGCGTATAACGCATTGAAAGCTGCTTGCTTGTTTCATCTATAAAGAAAATAGGCCCGGTTGAAGTAGCGCGCCTAATTGCGCCATCAACTACGTGCTGGGGAATGCTCATGGCCTTTGGATGGGTGAGCGCTTTGGCAATTTCAGGGTCTTGCTCTCTTAACAATAGGTAAACCAGCTGGTGGTCAATCCATTGATTTTCACCCCCGCTTTGCGCTGGGTTTACACAAAATAAAGAAAAAGCACGAATTCGATTTTCCGGCGCATTGTAATAACCGTCGGTATGCCAGCCAATCGCCCGATCGGTATAAGGAATAAATTCTGCTTGATCTTTTTGCTCGGTTTGGGTAATGTGCGCCAAACCTTGATTTTTTGCATAAAGATGTTGATCAAAATTTTTCAGACCAAGTTGCTGATTAAAGCCAATCATGCTAGACTCATAGTCCATTTGATTTGGCGTTTGAAACAAGGCAAAATTTTGCTCGCGGCACAGCGTTATAATTTGGCTTTTTTCAGCAGCTGATAAACACTTAGGGTTGTTAACTTCGACTAAACAAGCTTCGATGTTAGGGGCAATTTTGGCAAGTTTTTGATCTCGCCAAAACCGGTAATCATCAGTTGAATTAACAACGTTAGCCATTAATACGCTTGTTAATGAACCATTGCTGGGCAATTGACAAGATGTTGTTGACCACCCAGTAAAGTACCAATCCAGACGGGAACCACAAAAAGAAAATCGTAAACACAAACGGCAATGCCATCATGATTTTTGCCTGCATAGGGTCAGGCGGCGGCGGGTTGAGTTTTTGCTGAATAAACATCGAAGCGCCCATAATTAGCGGCAAAATATAAAAAGGATCTGGCGCTGATAAGTCAAGTAAATACCAAAATTCAGTTTGACGCAACTCAACCATTTCTAGTAGCACCCAGTAAAGTGAAATAAACACAGGGATTTGCACCAAAATCGGCAAACAGCCAGAAGCAGGATTGATTTTTTCGGTGCGATAAAGCTCCATGGTTTTTTGGCCCATTTTTTGCTTATCATCGCCATAAGTTTCTTTAAGTTTTGCCAGTCTTGGCGCTAGTTTTCGCATACCTGCCATTGATCGGTATGACTTTTCACTGAGTTTATAAAAGGCCAACTTAATCAAAAGAGTGAGAATAATAATGGCGTAACCCCATGATTGAACGTATGAGTAAATCCAATGCATCACTTCAGAAAGCGGCTTGGCAATAATAAACAAGACGCCGTAATCAACCGTTTTATCTAGGCCTGGTGCTAAGTCATCAATAATACTCTGCTCTTTAGGGCCGATGTATAAGGCATTATTGCTTAATAGCGCAGTGGTTCCTGGCGTGATTTTTTGAGCAGGATTGACAATCGTTAATAAGTGTTTGTCATTGTTGGTTTTTGCAGAATAATTGTGCGTCTTTTGCGCGTCTGGAATCATAGCAACAAAGAAATAGTGCTGAACCATCGCCATCCAGCCGCCTTTTGAGGTGGTTTTGGGCTGTTCATTAAATTCGTCAAAATCTATTTTTTCATACACGTCTTGATCATCAAATTTGGCGCCGCCTGTATAAGTTGGCATCATCATGTTAGATTCATCTAATTCGTTGCGAACTAGCTGGGTGTAGCTGGTGACGTCAATCGAATTATTGGAATTATTGCTGACCTGATAATCAATATTAACGATATAACTGTTTTTGTTGAAATGGTAATTTTTAGTAACAACAACGCCATTGTCACCTTGCCAAACTAAAGGCACGGTTAGTTGGTCGCCTTGCATTTGGTAATTTGCTTGGGCCGCGCTAAATAATGAGTGGTGGGTTGGCATTTGTCCACTTGGCAGCAGGCCGCTTTGCGCTTGGAATAACTCGCCATTTTTATCACTAAGCAGTTGGAAATTTGTTTTTGAATCCAGCTCAATGGGGTAATCATTCAGCCGTGCGCTGGTGATAGTGCCGCCTTTTTGGCTAATTTGCAGAGTTAATAAATCAGTAACAACCGTAATAAATGCATCTTCATCAATTTGCTGAGATGCAGGGACGTCAACCGCTGTATTGACACTAATAGCGCTTGGCACGTCCGCATCTGCTGGATTGTCAGTAGATGCATTTGTGTCAGCTACTTGTTGTTGATAGACTAAATTGCCATTAGCATCAACCGTATGTTGCCTATCCCACTGCTGTTTGAGTAAAAATAAACTAAGAAGAATGGCAGCAATAAGAAAGAATTTTTGATTATTCATGGGTATTTGTTATTAATTAAAATTAAATTATTTTTTAGGCACAGGGTCAAACCCGCCTTCATGCCACGGATGACATTTTCCGATACGTTTTGCGCTGAGTGCAAAGCCTTTAAAAAAACCATGTGATTTAATAGAGTCATAGGCATATTGCGAGCAAGTCGGTTGAAATCGACAATTAGAACCCAATAAAGGGCTAATAAATAATTGATAAAATCTAATTGGAATGAGCAATAAATAGCGCATTATCGATTTACCACTTTACTTAACAGAGCTAACAGATCTTGTTTAATGAGCGTATTATTCGCAGGTTTGGCGCGCGCCGCCATGACAACAAATTCCCAGTTGTCTAACTGGTCTTGCTGCAGTCTAAAAGTTTCTCTAGCAATACGTTTAAAACGGTTTCTTTCAACCGCTAGACGATGTACTTTTTTAGAAATAGCAAGCCCAAGTTTGGCTTTAGTTGACTCAGTCTTAACAGCCATAATCTGCCAATATTTGCCCCGAGTCATAGTACCATTATTAAAAACGGACTTATATTCACCAGGTTTTAATATTTTAGATTGACGGGTTAGTCTAAAAGACATTTACAGATCGGTATTAAGCTGTTAAACGCTTACGTCCTTTTCTTCTGCGTGCATTAACAATAGCGCGCCCTGCTTTGGTGCTCATTCTAGATCTGAAACCGTGCTTACGTTTACGTTTAATGACGCTCGGTTGAAAGGTTCTCTTTTGCTTCATAATGAATATCGCTCAATAAAATCTTGCAATTTTACCATAACTTAGCCAAGGCCACCAGATTAACCCAGCATAATTTATACGCCTCAAAGAGTCCTTGGGAAGAATACTTTTCAAGCAGGTATTGAAAAGAATAGTGCTCAAAAGGCTTTGCATTTTTTTTACAAGTCATAAAGTGCTACAATAGCAAATATTCAAGGTTTGGCAGGGATTCTAGTGGATTTGGTTTATTGGTTATTATTATTAAAAGCGCCTCATCTTGGTGTCAGGACATTTTACAAGGCCTTGACGTATTTCGAATCACCGCAACAGGTTTTTTTAGCCAGTCATGCTGATAGAGCGGCAACAGGCTTGTTTAAAAAAGTAACGCTTGATTTTCTTGAAATAGCCGATACCTCTTTAGTACAAGCAGATCTTGATTGGTCCAAAGGCGATGATTGCCATATTTTAACGTTGATTGATGCGCATTATCCGGCCCAGCTAAAAACCATTTCTGATCCACCGCCAGTGCTTTATGTGAGAGGCGATGTTGCGTGTTTGAGTCAGCCGCAACTGGCGATTGTTGGCAGCCGCAATCCGAGTACTGGCGGTGAGCAAAATGCCTTACAATTTGCCAGCGATTTGTCAAAACTGGGCTTGATTATCACCTCGGGTATGGCCAGCGGTATTGATGCAAAAGCGCATATTGGCGCGCTTGAAGCTCAGGCAAAAACCATTGCCGTTTGCGGCACTGGGCTAGATCGAATTTATCCTGCTAAACATAAATCGTTGGCACACCAAATATCCATGCAAGGTGCTTTGGTTTCTGAGTTTTGCATAGGAACAGCGCCCATTGCCAGCAATTTTCCAAGGCGTAACCGTATTATTAGCGGCTTGAGTTTGGGTACGTTGGTGGTTGAAGCAAGCATTAAAAGTGGCACCATGATTACTGCTAAACTGGCCGCCGAACAAGGCAAAGAAGTATTTGCAATTCCCAGCTCAATTCACAATCCTTTGGCTCAAGGCTGCCATGATTTGATTAAACAAGGGGCTAAATTAACCAGCAGTGTTGACGATATTATTTCAGAGCTTCCTGAGGGGTTATTAGGGACTATATTGCCTCAAAAAACCTCTCAATCAACAAAAGAGATGGACAAAACAGGCTTTAACGTATTAAAATGTCTTAGTTATGATGCTTTGACGGTTGATCAGTTGGTTGAAAAAACCAAACTTAGCCCACAAGTAATAACTCAAGAGCTTTTATTGTTAGAGCTTGATAATAAGGTTGAAAAGACCAGCGCACAAGGTTACGTATTAATTAAATAAACCACTATGACACATAATATTCTCGATGTTTTAACTTATATGTTTGATTATCTTTTTGAAGAAGCGGAGCTAGATAACGCCCATGAAATTGACGATATTGAATTAAAAGCGCACCTATCAGATGCAGGTTTTGATGTTATTGGCATCGACAAAGCACTTAGCTGGCTAGAAAATATCGCCACTTTGCAAGATGGAAAAATTAAACCTTTCAGCACTGCTTATCAATCAAGTATGCGTATTTATACGCATGCCGAGCAGCAAAAATTAAACACCAAAGCACGAGGATTTTTATTGTTTATGGAAAATATTGGACAACTTGATGCCAATCATCGCGAAATGATTATCGAACAAATCATGTCATTGGGCGAAGCTAAAATCGATTTAGAAGATCTTAAATGGGTGGTTATGATGGTGTTAGGCAATACAACTGAAAATGAAATATCAGCCCAATGGCTTGAATCAATCGTGTTTCTTGATGAAACTCGCACACTACAATAATGAGACCACTATATTAACCCAACACAACCTATGAAGCATATAAAACAGCACTTTTTTCATCCAAAAACTCGTCAAATAGCCGGATATTCTCCTTATTTTTGGATGAAAAGTGCACTATTTTCTACATTCCCCAAGCTGTACTGGGTTAATATAGTGGCCTCATAATGCCTAAGAACTTAGTTATTGTTGAGTCTCCTGCCAAGGCGAAAACCATTGAAAAATTCCTAGGCAAAGATTATGTGGTCAAATCCAGCATTGGACATATTCGTGATATGCCCAAGAAAAACATGGGCATTGATATTGAAAACAATTTTGAGCCAACTTACGAAGTCACTGCCGATAAAAAGAAAGTCGTCGCCGAGCTGCGAAAGGCCGTTAAATCAGCTGAAAAAGTATATCTAGCGACGGATGAGGACCGCGAAGGTGAAGCCATTGCTTGGCATTTATTAGAAGCGCTTAACCTGCCAAGAGACACCCCAAGAATTGTTTTTCATGAAATCACCAAGGGTGCAATCACTCATGCAATCACCAATCCAAGATCTGTTGATTACCATTTGGTAGATGCTCAGCAGGCTCGGCGCATTATTGACAGGTTAGTGGGATTTGAAATTTCCCCCGTGCTTTGGCGCAAAATTTCAGGCGCACGTTCGGCGGGGCGCGTTCAGTCTCCGGTGATGCGTTTGGTGGTGGAAAGAGAGCGCGAAATTAGCCAGCACGATTCTATTTCTAGTTATAAAGTAAAAGCTGAATTGGTAAATGATAACGGCGAGTTGGTTGAGGTTAAGCTGAGCAAGGACTTCGACTCAAAAGAGCAGGCATTGGCATTTGCAACCAAACTTTTGTCGGCTGATTTAAGTGTTTTATCGGTTGAGAAAAAACCTTCCAAGCGCTCGCCAAAGCCGCCTTTTATTACCTCTACTCTGCAACAAGAAGCCTCGCAAAAACTCGGATTTTCAGTCAAACAAACCATGACCATTGCGCAAAACTTATATCGCGAAGGCTCTATTACTTATATGCGAACTGACTCATTTACTTTGTCTGAAACGGCAATTGAGGCGGCAGAAAAGGTAATTAAGCAAGAGTTTGGCGATGAATATCATCATGTTAGACGGTTTAAAACCAAAAATGCAGGCGCACAAGAGGCGCACGAAGCCATTCGCCCAACCGATCTAACCAAATCAAGTATTTATGGGGTAGATGAGCAAACTGCTAAATTGTATAGCCTTATTTATAAACGCACGCTGGCTTCGCAAATGAGCGACGCCAAGCTGCAAAAAACTCAGATTAAAATCGCAGTATCAAATGCCGATGAATTATTTGTGGCAACAGGTGAAATCCTTACTTTTCCAGGGTTTTTGAAAGTTTATAACTATTTATCTGCAGAAGATAAATTGCTGCCTGATTTGTCTCAAGGCGAGGCGCTAACGCTGGCAAGTTTTTCAGCCAGAGAGAGTTTTTCGCGTGCTAAGCCAAGATACACTGAAGCTTCATTGGTTAAAAAAGTTGAAGAAATGGGCATTGGCAGGCCGTCAACGTTTGCCACCATGGTTTCCACGGTTCAGGATAGAAATTACGTCACTAAAGAAACGCGGGAAGGTTTTGAACGTGAATATGAACTGATTGAAATTAACGATGGCGCCGTGGTCGAATCCAAGCCCAGTGAAACCACGGGCGCAGAAAAAAACAAATTATTTCCAACCAATGTTGCCTATTTATTGAATGATTTCTTAGTCAAAAACTTTAGTAATATTATTGATTACGAGTTCACCGCTAAATTAGAATCAGATTTTGACACGGTGGCAACACAAAAAGTTCCTTGGAAAAATGTTGTCAAAAACTTTTACGAACCTTTTCATGCTCAAATCGTTGCAGCTGCCGATATTTCCCGCGAGGAAACGCACGGCATGCGCGAGTTGGGCGAAGACCCTAAATCAGGCAAGCCTGTAAGTGTGCGTTTTGGTCGCTATGGCGCGTTTGCCCAAATTGGCCACAAAGACGACGAAGATAAGCCGGTTTTTGCCGCGCTTAGAGGCACGTTGGATATTGAAACCATCAAACTTGATGAAGCCTTAGAGTTGTTTAATATGCCGCGCACGGTTGGTGAAACCGATGATTATGGCGTCATTAAAGCTAATTATGGCCGCTTCGGCCCTTATATTCAATACGGCAAAAAATACGTTTCACTCAAAGAGCACATTCCAGAAGAAGTCAGTTTAGAAACCGCTTTAGAGCTGATAAAAGTTAAAGAAAAATTCGATGCTGAGCGCATTATTAAAGTTTTTGAGGATTCTGAAATTCAAGTTTTAAACGGGCGTTTTGGGCCTTATATTTGGAATGGCAAGAAAAAAGGCAAAGGCCAAAAAAACATCACTATTAAAAAAGTTTTTGGCGATAAAGAGCCCAAAGATCTTAGCCTTGAAGAATGCAAAAAAGCCATTTCTGGCAAACTTAAGCCTAAAGTTAAAAAGCGCAAAAAAGCAGCTAAGAAAAAAGGGGTTAAAAAATAGATCCACCACTGGGTATTTGATTAAAATTAAAGATATTTTTAAGCGTTTAGTTTTAATGATGAATAATGCCAAGCACTAAAAACACTCCTCAATCTCAAGTCAAGCCGTTTTTAAAATGGGCAGGCGGGAAAAGAGGATTGATAGAGCAGTTATTCTCCAAATTTCCTACTGATTTTAACAATTATCACGAGCCATTTTTAGGCGGCGGCGCTGTGTTTTTTGAGCTTTATTCAAGAGGAATGTTAAAAGACAAAAAAGCTTATCTTTCTGATATAAATTCAGAGCTGATTAACGCTTACAATGTCGTTAAAAATAATCCTAATAAGCTGATTGCCAACTTAGAACTTTATAAAAAAAGTCACAATAAAGCATTTTATTATGAAACTAGAGCGCTAGATAGGCTAGAAAGTTTCAAATCGTTTTCCAAGTTAAAAAGGGCGACACGATTTATCTATCTTAATAAAACTTGTTTTAACGGACTGTACCGAGT
Organism: Gammaproteobacteria bacterium; assembly: GCA_965222625.1. GTDB lineage: Bacteria > Pseudomonadota > Gammaproteobacteria > PS1 > Pseudothioglobaceae > Thioglobus_A. Next base: position 1,347,921 of record OZ244962.1, read on the forward strand.
TAATTCAAAGGGTTATTTTAATACGCCAATTGGCAGTTATAAAAATCCAAATATTGCCGATAAAGAGGCTATTTTAAATGCCAGTAAAGCATTGCAAAACGCTGTGATTTATTCTGATGGATGGAAGGGAAGGGGCATAATGGCATCGTAGATTTTGGCTATAAAAAGCATTTTAGAGTGCATCACGGCAAGAATGAATTTGCTAGAGGAAATGCACATATAAATGGCATAAAATCGTTTTTGGGTTACGCAAAAATTAGACTGGTGAGATTTAAAGGAATGAATAAAAATATGTTCAATTTACACCTTAAAGAATGTGAATTTAAGTTCAATAATCGCAAGTAAAATCTTTATAATATTTTGCTTGAAATATTCAGAAAAGAGTCGCTTAAGTTGTCATGACCCAAAATTTATATTATTTTCAGACTTAAAAATAAACTTAATGAATTTAAATCTTCATTCACCTATCGCCAATACATACAATAGCAATGCTCAAAAAATAAGAGTTTTAAGCGAAAGCTGGGTTGGTAAATATATTTATTGCCCTTGTTGTGGAAATAATATTCATGAGTATGAAAATAATAAGCCTGTTGCTGATTTTTATTGTTCTATCTGTCAAGAAGATTACGAGCTAAAAAGCAAGAAAGACAAAATAGGTAAAAAAATTGTTGATGGGGCATATTCAACAATGATAGAAAGATTGCAAAGTGATTCCAATCCAAATTTTTTCTTTCTAAGTTACGATAAAAGTAGTTTTGATATAACTAACTTTATGGTTATTCCAAGGCATTTTTTTGTTCCTGAAATTATAGAAAAAAGAAAGCCTTTATCATCAACAGCAAAACGCGCTGGCTGGGTAGGCTGCAATATATTGCTTAACACTGTACCAGAAAGTGGAAAATTTTTTTATATAAAAAATGGAAAAATAACAAGTAAAAATAAAATACTGGACGATTGGAATAAAACAAGTTTTTTGAGACAAATGACAAGTTTAAAATCAAAAGGCTGGCTACTTGATATAATAAAATGTATAGAAAAAATCAATAAGAATAAATTTAATTTAAATGATATTTATCACTTTGAGAAATTTTTAAAAGCAAAGCATCCTGAAAACAATAACATTCAAGCAAAAATAAGGCAACAACTCCAAATTTTAAGGGATAAAGGTTATTTATCGTTTGAAAGTCTAGGAAAATATAAGATAAGGTAAGTAATGAAGATTACAAGAAAACAAGTATTGAATGTATCCAAATATATAGAATGTAATCACAGCTTTTATTTTCCGTTTAAGGTTATATGCTCGGACTTTGATAAAGAGGATGAGTGTTTTGAAATGAATTGTCTAGACTTTGGGTATGATTATATTGATAATAACAAACTGATGAACAGGTTTATTCTGATAGAAAATTTACAGGATTTACGCTCGGACACGGTTGAGCTAATGGCGAAAGGATTTCTTGATAAAGTTGAATACACGCCTGTTATAGATAAAATTTTAGATTTAGCGATAGAATATAGGAAAAATTGGAAAGAGCAGTTATGTGAATCGGAAGATATTGAAGAGTATGGATTGAATGAATTTATTGGCGGGAAAGCGGACGCATACGAGGACTGTGTACAAATTATTAAACAGAAATCTTTTAGCGCTTGATATTAATCCAAATGCGATTGCATTAACCAAGGTTGCACTTGATTTTGAAGGTGAATTTAACCCGACTATAAAAGTAGAAAGTAACATTTTAAAATCCTTTGAGAATATAGTGCCGATTATTAAAAATATTGCCAATTCAGGCAATGGGCCATTTTTACAACAATAGTGTATAATTAACAGTACGATTAATTAACGATTAAAAACTTATTATGAATATTGTTGCAAATGATTTAAAAACCAAAGGTGTGGGCGCGATCGATCATGCACTGAAACACGCCCAAGAAGCGGTTGTGACGGTTAGGGGCAAGGCAAAATATGTAGCCATTAGTCTGGACAGATACAACCAATTTAGGGAGTATGAATTAGAATCTTCTTTGCGCGAAGTGCGAGAGGATATTAAAAAGGGTGATTTTTCTGAAATGACAGCTGCTGAGCATATTGCCAATTTATAGTGTTTCAACTAATTTTTACTGCTTCTTATGAAAAAAGGCTTAAGTATTTTCTTAAAAAACACCCGCAAATTAAAAGTCAATACGCCAAAGCCATGCAAATTTTAGAGCTTAATCCGTATCATCCTTCGCTCAGAATTCATCGTTTACAAGGCCGGCTTAAGGCGCTACATTCAGTTTCAATTAACATGAGTTATAGGATTAGCGTTGAGTTTATGGTTGAAGACAAGAAAATAATACCTGTTAATATTGGCAAACACGACCATGTGTATAAATAGGTAAAATGACACTTTTAAACTAATACAAAAAATATGTTATTAATCAGCGAAATAATGATCGGTAATCCGCAAATCAACGACTTTGAAGAATTGGTCGTGGCGCTCAAAACTATTTCAAACTCATCTGACGAGCGGTTTTTTCGTATGGATGTAAAACCAGATTATCAAGACACACCTGAAAATTGGGAAGACCGCTTAGAAGCGGCCTTTTATTAGAGAACAGTACATGGGAAAATATTTAAATAAAGAGCAAATTTTTGACGCCGAAGATGGCGAAGATTTATACGCTAATGAAGAGCAATTAGTATCGCGCCTTGAGTTTTTTGAAAAACAACTGGCCGAGCAAACGCCTGATACGCCGGTTGAAGCGCGTATTAATACCTTGCTTGAAATCGCCCGTATTCAAGTCGAGCGCTACCAAGGTTCAGACGCCTGGGAAAGGGCCATGACGGCTTTTGATTTGGCCGTAGAAAACGAGCTATGGGAGCTGGCAACTGAGGCTTGCGATGCACTATTCTTATCAGAAGGGCCGGACGCTTTAAAAGCCTTGGGGCACGCATTATGGCTGGGCATTACCTTTCCAATCGATGCGGAAATTACCGTTGCCATGTTGCAACATTTAGTGGAAGAATCGCCTAAAGGTGCAGACACCAAGGCCTACGCAGCGGCCGTAGCGCACTATATTGTTTCTGTTCGCCGCGGCGCAGATGACGATCTGACTTTTTTTGCCTCGCAAATGATCGCCTCAGTTGCTGATGAGCATTCCTATGTAACCGAACAATCTAGCTTTGATTTGTGGCGCAAAACCTTACAATTAGACAAACCTGAAGTATTTTTAGCCAAAATTTCTAGCGCTATTGAGCAATTGGTTGGCGATAACTGGTGGATTGATCGAGACGCCATTAGAGCCAAATTAGACGCTGAAGGAAAATAAATGAAAATTAAAGTTTGCGGATTTACTCAGCCGCAAAATGCACGTGATGCAGCGATGCTTGGTATTGATGCAATTGGGCTGGTTTTTTATGATAAATCGCCGCGTCATGTAGACATTAATCAAGCCATTGACATTGTCCAAGCCTTACCGCCATTCATTAATAGAGTGGGTTTATTTGTGAACGCAAACGCAGGTTTTATTGATGAAGTTTTATGCGAAGTTGCGCTTGATACTCTGCAGTTTCATGGTGATGAATCAGTGCAAGAATGCGAGCAATATGCGATGCCATTTATTAAAGCTTTACGCGTGAGCAAAAAAACCAACATTCCTCAATTAGCTCAAGAATATCAACAAGCTAGCGGCTTATTACTGGATGCCTATAGCGCAAATAGCTATGGCGGTACGGGCGAGGCGTTTGATTGGAATTTGGCTAAAGTTGAAATTGACCTGCCTATTATTTTGGCAGGTGGACTGAATCCAGCTACTGCTGCGCAAGCAATTAAACAAGTTAAGCCTTATGCGTTAGATGTGTCTAGCGGCGTAGAAAGTGCTAAAGGCGTTAAAGACATCGAAAAAATCAAACAATTCATCAGGCAAGCGAACTTATGAGTAAATACAATTTACCAGACGATAGCGGTCATTTCGATCAATTTGGCGGCATTTTCATTGCAGAAACTTTAATGACTGCTGTAACTGAACTTAAACAAGCCTACGAAAAATATAAAGATGATGAAGATTTTATTCGTGAATTTGAATACGATTTAAAGCATTATGTGGGCCGCGCTACGCCACTTTATCATGCTGAGAATTTGAGCCAAAAACTTGGCGGCGCGCAAATTTATCTCAAGCGTGAAGATCTTAATCATACTGGCGCACACAAAGTTAACAATGCAATTGGCCAAGCGCTACTAGCCAAGCGTATGGGTAAGACTCGAATTATCGCAGAAACGGGCGCAGGCCAACACGGCGTAGCAACTGCCACCGTGGCAGCGCGCTTAGGATTAGAATGCGTGGTTTACATGGGCGAAGTTGATGTTGCTCGTCAAGCGCTTAATGTTTTTCGTATGAAACTATTAGGCGCAACGGTTATTCCAGTGAGCTCTGGCTCTAAGACTTTAAAAGATGCGCTGAATGAGGCGATGCGTGATTGGGTGACTAATATTGATGATACTTTTTATATCATTGGCACAGTAGCAGGCCCGCACCCATACCCAATGATGGTGCGTGATTTTCAAAGTATTATTGGCAAAGAAGCTAAGTTGCAATTTGCCGATCAAGTTGGCGGCTTGCCAGATGCGCTGGTGGCTTGTGTGGGCGGCGGCTCAAACGCCATTGGATTATTCCATGAGTTTATTGATGATGCAGCCGTTGAAATATACGGCGTAGAAGCAGCAGGACACGGCCTCGACAAAGGCCCAACAGCGCACGCAGCGCCTTTATGTGCAGGCAGCGTGGGCGTATTGCACGGCAACAGGACTTATTTAATGGAAGATGAAAATGGCCAAATTATTGAAGGCCACTCTATTTCTGCAGGTTTGGATTACCCGGGCGTTGGCCCTGAGCATGCTTATTTAAAAGATTCGGGCCGCGCGCAATACGTCGCAATTACTGACAATGAGGCGCTTGATGCATTTCACACTTTAACCAAAGTTGAAGGCATTCTTCCGGCGTTGGAGTCTTCCCACGCAGTGGCTTACGGCATAAAACTTGCCCAACAACTAGGCAAAGATAAAAATATTATTATTAATTTGTCAGGCCGCGGCGATAAAGACATTCATACCATTGCGCAAATCGAAGGCATAGAGTTTTAAAGGGGCGCTTTTTTATAACTGCTGCGTCAGTTTTTGCGCCTAAGGACTCGTGTATTGGTTAGTACGCCGGCCTTTTGACACTGATAAAAAAAATAACTACTTTAATACCAGTGCTAGCCGTTTTGCGATTTATTCAAAAAATAGCACCCCTTAGTGTTTTAAGGTTAAATTGACTATTTTGATGCTTAATAAGTAGTGGTTAAATTTTGCTTTTTGTTATTTAACCACCAGATGAGTATTGACAATTGAATCAACAGTATTGGTATGACTGATAGTAGCGTCAGTTCCCAGCCATAACTAAATAAGAACCAGCCAGCAGATAAAGAAGCAAGTGCTTGAACGCTGAATATTAAAAAATCATTAAGCGCTTGGACCTTAAATTTTTCATGCTCAGTGTAAGCACGCGGCAATAAACTAGTACCGCCGATAAATAGGAAGTTCCAGCCCAGTCCGAGCAAAATTAAAGACACCCAATAGTTGCTGAATGCGTGACCAGAATAAGCAAGCGCCACGCAAATAAAATATATCAAAATACCAGTCAGCATCATTTTTCCAAGACCCATCCAGCGAACAATCAAAGGCGTAAACAAAGAAGGCAAGAACATAGCGACTACATGTGACTGAATCACAAACTTGGTTTTCTCTAAAGAGAATCCATCAATGACGTGCATACTCATAGGCGTGGCGGTCATAAGGTAACTCATCACTACGTAGCCCACTGCGCCGCTCGAAATGGCAATGATAAAAACAGGTTGCCTGGTAATAACAGATAAACAGCGAGCGCTATGGGGCTGATGTTCTTGAGAAGGAACGGTTTGATGGTAAAACCACAAAACTCCAAAGGCGGCGATAAAACAGCCGCCTAATAACAAAAAAGAACCCACAAAGTCAGTGGCAAATAAGTCCTTGCCTAGGGTTGCAAGTTCAGGTCCTAAAAATGCAGAAAACAAACCACCAACAAGCACGGTAGAGGTTGCTGTAGCGCTAAGATTTTGACTAACGCTCTCAATCGCGGCAAAGCGAAACTGGTTCATAGTGGCAGTCGTTACGCCAAATAAGAAAGTGGCAAAACAAAATAAATAAAAAGATTGAATTTTTAGCGCAACAATTGCTAGCAAAATAATTAGCAATGTATAAACACAAACCCCCAAAAAAGTACGGCGCCGGCCGATTATTGACATAATGCGATTAATGGGAATGATGCCGCTTGCAGTGCCTAGCACCAAAAACGCCACTGGAAAGGTTGACAGGCTGTCGCTGGGCGCTAATGATTGACCGATAATGCCGCCTAAAAAAACCACAGAAATGCCCAGCGACATAAATAATGCCAAACTAATGGTTAGTATCCAGATGTTTCGAGGCAGAGAAAACACTTATTTTTTAGTGGGTCGTTGCCAGTTTTTTAAGCTAATTTGTTTGGCGCGACTAAAACTTAGCTGCTGATCTGGTGCGTCTTTGGTGATGGTTGAGCCGGCGCCGATTGTGGCATTTTTGCCAATGGTAACGGGCGCTATCAGCTGAGAATCAGAGCCAATAAAAGCGCCATCACCAATAATGGTTTGGTGTTTGTTGACGCCGTCGTAATTGCAAGTGATGACGCCAGCGCCAATATTAACGTCAGTACCTATGGTGCTGTCGCCCACATAGCTAAGGTGTGAGATTTTTGAGCCTTTGCCCACGGTGGATTTTTTGACTTCGACAAAGTTGCCAATTTTTGCATTTTCGCCAATGTTGGTTTGCGGGCGAATGCGAGCAAAAGGGCCGACCGATGCGCCGTTATCAATCACTGCATTTTCAATAACGCAGTTTGCCAAGATGGTCACATTATCGCCAATTTTAGAGTCTTTTATACTGCAATTAGCTGCAATTGTGGTGTTATTGCCTAGGCTTACTTGACCCTCTACGAGGTTGTTAATATCAATTTCGCAGTCTTTTCCAAAACTAAGCTTGCCGCGACAATCAAAACGAGCCGGGTCTTTTAGGCTAAGCCCTTGCGCCATATATTGGGCAGCTTGGCGCTGCTGAAATACGCGTTCTAACTCTGCCAATTGTATTTTGTCATTAACGCCGGCTACTTCAAACTCATTAGTGGCGACGACCGATGCAATGGTTTTGTTATCATCAACCGCTGCTTTAATAATGTCAGTTAGGTAGAGTTCACCTTGGGCGTTATTGACGTCTAGGCCTTGTAAGTAGTTTTTGAGCAGCTGAGTATTAACCGCCATAATGCCAGTATTCACTTCGCAAATTTCAAGCTGTTGCGCGCTGGCATCTTTGTGCTCAACAATGGCTTGAATAAGGTTGTTGCTGCGAATGATGCGCCCATAACCTTTTGGATTGTCAAGCACTACAGATAATAGTGCGATGCCAGTTGAACTGGCAGCTTCAATTAATTGTTTAAGCGTTGCTGCTTGAATTAGCGGCACATCGGCGTAGAGCACCAGCGCTATAGAGTCATCTTTAATGTGAGGCGCCGCTTGCATGACGGCGTGGCCAGTGCCAAGTTGCTGCGCTTGCTCAACCCAATTAATACTGTCGTCATTAATTGCTTGCTTGACTTGATCGCCGCCAAAACCATACACCACATGAATTTTTTGGCTGACGGCCTTGGCCTGATTGAGCACGTGGCCTAACAAAGTATTGTCTGACAAGGTTTGCAGGACTTTTGGCTTTGATGAATTCATGCGCGAGCCTTTGCCTGCTGCAAGAATAATGGCGTGAATATTGCTCATTTAAAAATCTTCAACAACAGGGTTTTGATCAAGATAGGCCGCGGTAATGCCAGGCACAATAAATGTAATGGTGCCCATGACTTGGTTATCTTTGCGCCCGACACTGTAAATAGCAGCGCGCATCTTAAGCGGTGCGTCTTTAAAAAGGTCAGAAAAATTACGCGCCGTTCTAGATTGAATGGCAAACTCATCTTTGCTGATGAAAGTGTATTTAATACTGCGTTTTTGGTAGGCCTCGTTTTCAAAATCAGCAACCATTTTGGTAAAGTTATTTTTATTAAAAGTATTGGCGCTAACTTCTAGGATGTCAAATTTATCGTCGCCATCTTCAATTAAAACTAAATCAAACTGGGTTTCAAGCGCATGAAATATTTTTTTAACTTTACCAGCATCGGTTAAAGGCATCATTAGCACGTTTGATACCAAACGATCGTTTAAAAAGCGAAAAGCCAGCTGCGCCTTTTCGCCGGCCAGTGAATGTTCTTGCAAGCACAAAGTACCTTGTTCGTATCGGCTAGAGCAGTCTTCCAGGGCGTGAATTTTTTGTAAAAATATCTTGGGCATGCCGACTAAATATTGTTTGTATAATTGGATTTGTTCGCCAGCAATAGTTGGAGAAATCATCAGGCATAACAGGCTGGATAATAATAGGCGCTTCATACAAAAAATTCATTTTAAACTTGACTCATATTGTAAACGCATAAGCGCCTAAATACAATAAAATTGTAAACCATGAGTCATTCTTGTTTTCACTGCGGATTAGAAGTCGCCCAGCATAATCGCGTTCAAGCTTTGATTGAAAAATCAAGCCATGATTTTTGTTGCGCCGGCTGCGCCAGTGTTTGCCAAACGATTTATCAAAGTGGTTTAGGCGCTTTTTATCAGCAACAAACCAGCTCAACATTGCCAGCAGTAGATCTTGAATATCCACTTGAATTTTATGATGCGCCAGCTTTTCAGCAGCCTTTTTTAGAAGCCACTAATAATGAGAGCGAAAAAATTATCACTCTTATTAGTGATACCATTCATTGCGCCGCTTGTGTTTGGCTGATTGAACGAGCAATTGATGCGCTTGAAGGGGTTAATTGGACGCGAGTAAACCTTACTAATAAACGCATTCGAATTAGCTGGAAAGAAGGCGAAATACAGCTTTCAAGCATTATGCAGCGTTTGGCTGATTTGGGCTACAGCGCCATGCCTTATGAGCAAAATATAGCCGAAAAAATTGCCAATAAAGCCAATAAAGCCATGCTGTATAAAATTGGATTTGCCGCCTTTACCATGATGAATTTGTTGTGGATTTCGATTGCTATATACACCGGCGCCAGTGAGGGCAAATATCATCAATATTTTCAATGGCTGGGTTTTGCACTGGCAACCCCAACGCTGTTTTATTCAGGATTTGGTTTTTTGAAAAGCGCTTATAACGGCCTTAAAAATGGCTTAATGAATATGGATGTGCCGATTAGTATTGGCGCATTGACCACTTATTTTTATTCAGTTTATGTACTGCTTGGCTTTTCTACTAAGAGTGAAGTTTATTTTGATACGGTTGTTAATTTTATTTTTGTGATTTTAATTGGCCGCTATCTGGAAAGTTCTGCAAAAAAATCAGCCATTTCAGCGTCCAGTTCGCTGCAACAACTGCAACCCAAAGTCGCCTTGGTTATTCGAGAAGGTGAGCACGCTATTATGCCCATCAGCGCCATTGGCCTTGGTGAGCGGGTTTTAATCAAGCCGGGTGAGCGAATTCCAGTTGATGGGCGCGTTATTTTTGGCACCAGTGAAGCCGATGAGTCGCTACTCAGTGGCGAGGCTTATCCCATTGTTAAAAATTTGGGCGATGAGGTATTTGCCGGCTCTGTGAACGGCCAAGGGGCGCTAGAAATAAAAGTAGAAAAAATCCTAAAGCAATCGGTTTTGGGAAAGATTGTTAGCTTGGTTGAAAATACTCAACACAATAAAAGCGCAATCGTTTGCAGCATTGATAAAATTATTCCGTATTTTGTTGGCGCAACACTATTTTTAGCTGTAATTACGTTTGTTTATTGGTACCCGCAAGACTTTGATTTGGCTTTGTTAAGCGCAACCAGCGTTTTGATTATTACCTGTCCTTGCGCATTTGGCCTGGCTACGCCGATGAGTATCGCTGTGGCTAGCGGCGCAGCGGTTAAGGAAAAAATGCTTATTAAAAATAGCGATGCACTCGAAGTATTAGACAAGGTAGATTGGGTGGTTTTTGACAAAACCGGCACCTTGACATTGGGCGAGTTTGAAGTTACTCATGCACCATCTGATAGTGCTGATTTGATTCAAATTATGGCCAGTATTGAAAAATATTCGCAGCATCCATTAGCAAAGGCGATTACGATGCAAAATAAGCGTCAATTTTTAACAATTTCAGACTTTAATTCAGCGCCCGGGCAAGGCATTAGTGCAGTTATTAATGAGCAAACTTATAAAATAGGGCGCCTGTCTTTTGTGGATGCACAAAACCAAGTTAGCCAAGCCATGCTGGAAAAATCTGAGCAGATTGAACGCCAAGGCTCTAGTTGTATTTGGTGCGCAAGTCAAAGCGAGATTTTGGGTTTTATTGCACTATCTGACCAGATAAAAATCGATGCCTATGAAACCGTGGCTCAATTACAAATGCAGGGCAAGCAGGTGAGTATTCTTAGCGGCGATAGTCAAGCGGTTACTCAAAGGGTGGCGAATTCTTTAAATATTAAACACGTTATCGCGCAAGCATTGCCACAGGACAAAGCCGAATATATTAAGCAGCTACAAAAAAATCATCAGGTGTTAATGATTGGCGACGGCGTTAACGATGCACCTGCTTTGGTTCAGGCAAACACCAGCATGGCGATTGGATCGGGCAGTGATGTGTCTGTTAATCATGCGGATGTGGTGTTATTAAAATCCACGCTTGCGCCAATTTTAACGATGATTAAATTATCCAAGCGCACCAATCAAATCATTAAACAAAATATCATTTTTGCTTTATCGTACAACGTGCTTATGGTGCCATTGGCGATGATGGCAAAGGTGACGCCGCTGTTTGCCGCTATTGTTATGCCGATTAGCTCACTGATTGTCATTGGCAATGCAGCGCGACTTAGAAAAAAAGATAAAAAATAAAGCGCTTATAGCTGCAAATAGTATATAATTTGCTCTCTTTTGAGATTTAAACTTTATTAAGAACATGAAAACAGACATCCATCCTAATTATAACGCCGTTAAAGTGACTTGTTCATGCGGTAATACATTCGATACTCGCTCAACAGTAGGCAAAGAAGAATTGCATTTAGATGTGTGTTCAAGTTGTCATCCTTTTTACACAGGAAAGCAAAAAATTACGGACAGCGCGGGCCGCGTTGAGAAGTTTAAATCACGTTTTGGCGCATTTAAGCGATAAGTGCTACAAATTTAAAAAAAAGCTGCATTTATGCAGCTTTTTTTATGCCCGATTGAAGCAGATATATCACTAAATACCGTTATAATTATCGCATTCGTTTTCTATCGCTAAATTTATGTCATTTGATTACATTAACGCCTTATTAAAAAAACCAACAACACGCACACCAATTTGGGTTATGCGTCAAGCGGGTCGCTATTTACCTGAGTACCGTGCAAGTCGCAAAAAAGCCGGCGATTTTATGAGTCTATGCAAAAATCCGCAGCTGGCTTGTGAAGTCACCATGCAGCCGATTGACCGTTTTGATTTGGACGCGGCTATTTTATTTTCTGATATTTTAACCATTCCAGATGCAATGGGTTTGGGGCTGTATTTTAGTGAAGGCGAAGGGCCAAAATTTAAGCGCCCTATCAAAACACTAGCAGATATTGAAGCGCTTCCAGCAGAAGTTAATAACGATTTAACTTACGTTTTCGACGCAGTTTCTACCATTAAATCTGCCTTGGGCGCTCGCGCCCCTCTGATTGGTTTTAGCGGCAGCCCTTGGACATTGGCCACTTACATGATTGAAGGCGGCAGTAGTAAGACATTTGCAAAAACCAAAGCAATGCTATTTAACGATCCAAAAATGCTGCATTTATTATTGGCTAAATTGGCCGATAGTGTGATTGCTTATTTGGATCAACAGGTGCTCAGCGGCGCAGACAGTTTAATGATTTTTGATACTTGGGGCGGGGTGCTTTCTAAGGCTAATTATTTAGATTTTTCACTGGGTTATATGCAAAAAATTGTCAGCAGTATTAAAGCCAAACACCCCAATACGCCGATCACTTTATTTAGCAAAAACGGCGGCAAGCATCTGCATGAAATTGCTAATACTGGCTGCGATGGCGTCGGTATTGATTGGACCGTAGGGCTGGGTGATGTTGAAAAACAGATTGGCGACAAAGTGGCTATTCAAGGCAATCTAGATCCAGCTGTTATGTACGCGACGCCTGAAATTATTAGAACAGAAGTACAAAAAGTACTCAGCCAATTTAAAGGCGATACGGGGCATATTTTCAATTTAGGTCACGGCATCACCCCAGATGTAAACCCAGAAAACATGAAAGTATTGGTGGATGCTGTGCATGAGTTTAGCGCCAAATAAACATGTCAAGACTGGCGCAAGTATTTGCTAATTTACCCGCCGATCAAAAGGCGTTCATTCCTTTTATTACAGCCGGCGATAGCGGGCTTGATAATACTTTTGAGTTGATGCAAGTTTTGGTTAAAAATGGCGCTGACGTAATCGAGCTTGGCGTGCCATTTTCAGACCCAATGGCAGACGGCCCGATGATTGCCAAATCGCACCAGCGCGCTGTTACTGACGGCGTTAGCTTAAAAGATGTTTTGACGCTAGTCAAAAAATTTAGAACCATTAATAGCACCACTGCAGTGGTATTGATGGGCTATCTTAATCCTATTGAAGTGTACGGCTATCAGGCTTTTGCCGAAGATGCGCAAGCGCATGGCGTGGACGGCGTATTAGTGGTTGATATGCCGCCTGAAGAAGCCGGCGAATTAAAGCAGCAATTAGACACTACTGGGGTTGATTTTATTTTTCTAGTAGCGCCAACAACGACCGATGCTAGAATTAAGTTTCTGGCAACAATCGCTACTGGTTTTGTTTATTTTGTCTCGCTTAAAGGCGTGACTGGCGCAGCTCATTTGGACATTGACTCCGTTAATCACAACCTTGCTAGAATCAGGCAATACATTGATTTACCTGTGGGCGTGGGGTTTGGCATTAAAGATGCAACAACCGCAAAGGCAGTCGCCAAAAATGCAGATGCAGTGATTGTCGGCTCGGCATTAGTTGCATTTATTGAGCGATATGCCAAAGATAAGGATAAAATGTTAGCAACTGTTGGCAAGTTAGCGCAAGAAATTTCTTGTGCAATTAAATAATTAAAAAACAAGGATTTAGACATGAGTTGGCTAGAAAAAATCTTACCTTCAATCACCAGCGTTGTTAAAAAAAATATCCCCGAAGGCCTGTGGATCAAATGCCCAAAATGTGAAACCACTATTTACTCTGAAGAGTTAAAAAGTGCAACTTACGTTTGCCCTAAGTGCGATCACCATATGCGTATTTCTGCTAGAATTCGACTTGAAAGTTTTTTAGACGAAGAAGGTCAAGAGGAAATTGCAGCTAATTTGGTTGCTGTTGATCCGCTTAAATTTAAAGATCAAAAAAAATACAAAGAGCGCTATGCTCAAGCGCAAAAAGCCACCAATGAAAAAGATGCACTGATTGTTAAAAGTGGCACCTTAAAAGGCATGAAAGTAGTGGTTGCTGCCTTTGAGTTTAAATTTATGGGCGGCTCAATGGGATCTGTTGTGGGTGAAAAATTCGTGCGCGCAGCCAAGCTCAGTATTGAAACCGGCGCCCCGCTGATTTGCTTTTCAGCCTCAGGCGGCGCGCGTATGCAAGAAGGTTTGTTTTCACTCATGCAAATGAGCAAAACCGCACTTATGATTAAATTGTTAAGTGATGAAAAAATTCCCTTTATTTCTATTTTGACAGACCCAACCATGGGCGGCGTTTCAGCCAGTTTTGCCATGTTGGGTGATGTTCACATTGCAGAGCCAAATGCACTGATTGGTTTTGCCGGCCCGCGCGTTGTTGAACAAACAGTACGAGAAGAGTTGCCTGAAGGCTTCCAACGTAGTGAATTTTTGCTAGAAAAAGGCGCTATTGATATGATTGTTCACCGCCATGATTTGCGTCAAAAAGTGTACACGCTATTAAGCGCAATGACGTTTAACAATGGCTAGTTACAAGATTCATTACAAACTTAGCCACGCAAACGGCGCGCTGGTTGATGAAGCTTGGGATGAACCCCTTATTTTTGAGATAGGCGACGGCCAGCTTGACCCTTGTTTAGAGCGCTGCGTACTTGACGGCAAACTGGGTCAGTTGCAAACTTTTTTATTAAGTGCATCTGAGGCTTTTGGCGGTAGCCATGACGAGGCTTTTCAAGTTATGCAGCGCAGCGATTTCCCCGACGATATGAAGTTGGTGCTTGATGCGGCGGTTGAATTCAAAACCCTCATAGGGGATTCTTATGTGGGTTGTATCGACAGCATAAAAGGCGATGAAATTAAGGTTAATTTCAACCACCCTTTAGCAGGCGCTGATGTTTCATTCCAAGTAGAAATACTTGAAAAACTCTAAATGAAAGTTTTATTAGCCAATCCGCGCGGCTTTTGCGCAGGGGTTGATCGCGCCATTGAGATTGTTGAACGCGCACTTAGCAAACACGGCGCTCCAGTTTATGTGCGCAATGAAGTGGTGCATAATAAGTTTGTGGTGAATGATTTAAAAGCCAAAGGCGCTATTTTTGTTAAAGAAATAGAGGAAGTGCCCGAACATCAAGTGGTTGTTTTTAGCGCGCACGGCGTTTCGCAACAGACTCGAAAGCAAGCAAAAGCCATCAATTCAACTATTTATGATGCGACTTGTCCGTTGGTAACTAAGGTTCATAAAGAGGTGGTCAGAAAGCAAAAACAGCACAGCCAAGTCATTTTAATTGGGCACAAGGGTCATCCAGAAGTTGAAGGCACATTAGGACAATCAAACGACCATGAGCAGGTTATTTTGGTAGAAACTGCGCAAGATGTTGAGCAATTAGTCATTAATGGTAGTGTTTCTTATACCACTCAAACCACGTTATCAGTGGATGATACTCAGGATATTGTTGATAAATTAAAAGAAAAATTTCCCAATATTCAAGCACCCAAAAAAGACGATATTTGCTATGCAACACAAAACCGCCAAGACGCGGTTAAAACCTTAATGAAGTCTGCTGATTTATTGTTGGTATTAGGTTCTAGAAATTCTTCAAATTCAAACCGTTTGCGTGAGATTGCTGAAAAATTAGACATGCCTGCTTATTTGATTGATGGCGCTGATGAAATTAACCCAAACTGGCTGGTTGAGGTAGAAACTATTGGCGTTACAGCGGGTGCTTCAGCGCCAGAGATTTTAGTGCAAGAAGTGATTAATTATTTGTACGATCATGGTGCTACAGAGGTGCTTGAGGTTAGCGGCATTCAAGAAAATGTACATTTTTCAGTGCCAGAAACCTTAAGATAGCAACCTTAAAACTTATCGAAAAAAGAACAAAAAAAATGCCAGAAAAAAATATCAACCCTTGGCACATTAAAATTTAATTTATATCATTACCAAGTTTGAAAGTTTTTACTTTACTTGAAAAAAAAGGAAAAAAAATGTCAAAAACAGCGTTAATTTGCGGCTCTTATGCCTTTGTACGAGGCAATTCCTCGCGCCAAGTATTGGCAAAACTGACCTTAACTTTAGCATAATTTACATAAAAATAAGCTCGTGAGGTTTTGCCTCACTTGAAAACAAGGAAAAAAAAATGTCAAAAACAGCGTTAATTTGCGGCTCTTATGCCTTTGTACGAGGCAATTCCTCGCGCCAAGTATTGGCAAAACTGACCTTAACTTTAGCATAATTTACATAAAAATAAGCTCGTGAGGTTTTGCCTCACTTGAAAACAAGGAAAAAAAAATGTCAAAAACAGCGTTAATTTGCGGCTCTTATGCCTTTGATTCTATTATGGTCTTTCACGACCAATTTAAAAACCACATTCTGCCAGATAAAGTACACATGCTCAATGTTTCGTTTTTAGTGCCAACGATGCGTAAAGAGTTTGGCGGTTGCGGCGGTAATATCGCTTATAACCTGCACCTGTTAGGTGCAAACTCTGTGCCAATGGCAACGGTGGGCGAAGACTTTACGCCTTATATGAATTGGATGCAAAAACAGCATATGAACACCGAATATATCAAAGTCATTGAAGGCAGTTATACCGGTCAGGCGTTTATTACCACGGACATGGACGACAATCAAATTACCGCTTTTCATCCGGGCGCAATGAGTAATTCTCATGAAAATAAGGTGAGTGATGCGGCTGCGGCTGATATAGGCATTGTTTCTCCTGATGGGCGCGACGGCATGATCGAGCACGCTAAGCAGTTTGCTGATGCTAAAATCCCTTTTATTTTTGATCCAGGTCAAGGCATGCCGATGTTTTCTGGCGAGGAGCTAATTACCTTTATCAAGCAGGCAACTTACGTGGCAGTGAATGATTACGAAGCGCAAATGCTGCAAGACAAAACCGGGCTTGATTTAACCATCATTGCCTCAATGGTTAAGGCGCTTATTATCACCAAAGGCGGCGAAGGCTCGCAAATACACGCTAAGGGCGAAGTGATTCAAATCCCGCCAGCTAAAGCGCAATCAACCCAAGATCCAACCGGTTGCGGCGATGCGTATCGCGCCGGCTTGCTGTACGGTATTATGAATGACATGGATTGGAAAACCACAGGGCAACTCGCAGGCCTGCTTGGCGCCATAAAAATCGCCTATGAAGGCACGCAAAATCACACATTTGACTTGGCTGAAATAAAACAGCTGTATCAACAAAATTATGGTGAGTCGTTGTTTTAAATCTATAAAAGCTATCGAAGGTTGATTATGGTAAAGTTTGGATATACGATTTATTATGTCGCAGATGTAGACAGTACTTTGTTATTTTTTGAGACAGCATTTTCTATGAAACGAAAATTTATAACAGATGAAAAAGACTATGGCGAGCTTGATACTGGCGCAACAGTTCTATCCTTTGCCTCACATGAATTGGGAAAATCAAACTTTCAGGGTGGATATATTAGCGCTTCTGACTCAAAAGAGCCGTTAGGCGTTGAAATTGCGCTGGTGACTGACGACGTGGCTTTGGCTCATAATGACGCCATTAAGTTCGGCGCTGTTGAGTTAAAAGCGCCAGAGTCTAAACCTTGGGGGCAGGTGGTTTCTTATCTGCGCTGTCCTTCTGGTATTTTGCTTGAGCTTTGCACGCCCGTCGGCAGTTAATAAGACGATTTAATACTGGACGTTGAGAAAAGTATACTAATTGAAGCGTTAAGCCTTTAACAGTTTTAAAAAATCTTCAACCCGCTCAATACGCCTGATATCTTCAGGTAATTTTTCTTTAACAATTAGCTGGTTCTGGCCTTTTATTTGGTATTTTTGCGCTTGTTTTTGCACAAGCTGAATGATTTTCATCGGCTCGATGGTATTTTTGTCGTCAAATGTGAAAATGGCCTTGTCTTCATATAGGCTGATTTCGGCGATGCCGATTTTTTCGCAAACCAATTTTAATCGAGTGCTGGCAAATAAATGTTTAGTGGAATCTGGCAATAAACCAAAACGATCGATCATTTCAATTTGTAATTCTTTGAGTTCGTTGTTGGTTTTACAGCTAGCAATACGTTTGTATAAAACCAGGCGCTCATGTACATCTTCAAGATAGGTTTGAGGAATAATGCTAGCAAGACCGGTATCAATGCTAATTTCAGGATTGATGGGGTCATCAAGATTAATCTTGCGTCCAGCGCGCATGGCGTCAATCGTGCGTTTGAGTAAATCATGGTAAAGATTAAAGCCAATTTCGCTAATTTTTCCAGATTGGTTATCACCCAATAAATCGCCAGCGCCGCGAATTTCTAAATCATGATTGGCGAGCATAAAGCCGGCGCCTAATTCTTCTAAGGATTCAATCGCATCTAGGCGTTTTTTGGCATCTTTTGACAAGGACTGATGGGACTTAATAACTAAATAAGCGTAGGCTCTGTGGTGCGACCTGCCAACTCTTCCGCGCAGTTGGTGCAGCTGCGCCAAACCGAAGTTTTGGGCGTTATTAATAATAATGGTGTTAGCATTTGGAATGTCAATACCCGTTTCAATAATGGTGGTGCACACCAAAATTTGAAAACGCGCATGATAAAAATCACTCATAATGCGCTCTAATTCTCGCGAGGGCATTTGCCCATGAGCAACGCGCACATGAACATTTGGCATTAGTTCTTTCAGGCTTTGCGCCATATTATCAATCGAATCGATATCATTATGCACCACAAAAATTTGCCCGCCGCGATGCAGCTCTCGATTACAAGCCTCTTTAATATTGCCATCCTGCCATTCTTGTACAAAGGTTTGAATGGCGCTACGTTTGGCCGGCGGCGTGGCAATAATGGATAGTTCGCGCAAAGAGCCAAGCGCCATATTAAGGGTTCTAGGAATCGGCGTAGCCGTCATGGTGAGAATGTCGCTCTGACCGCGTATTTTTTTTAAAGCTTCTTTTTGCTTAACCCCAAAACGGTGCTCTTCGTCAATAATGACCAATCCCAGGTTTTTGTATTTAATACTGCCTTGGATAATTTTGTGCGTGCCGATGACGATGTCAATATTGCCTGTATTGAGTTTTTGAGTAATTATTTTTTGCTCTTTGGGCGTTTGGAAGCGTGATAGTGCAGCTATTTCAACCGGATAATCGATGAACCGATCAACAAAAGATTGATAATGCTGATTGGCCAGTAATGTGGTTGGCACTAAAATGGCCACTTGTTTGCCTGCTTCAACTGCTAAAAATGCAGCGCGCATGGCGATTTCGGTTTTGCCAAAGCCCACATCGCCGCACACCAAGCGGTCCATGGGTTTGCGCGATTGCATATCTGCCAGCACCTCGCCCATGGTTTTAAGTTGGTCAGGCGTTTCTTCGAATGCAAAACTGGCAACAAAAGAAGAATAGGCATCATTCGGCTGCGGAAAAGCAAAACCTGTTTGAGTTTCACGTTTAGCATAAATCTCTAGCAGCTCAGCGGCAATATCGTGCAAAGCTTCGCTTGCTTTCTTTTTTGCCTTGCTCCATTGCGGTGTACCGAGTTTGTGCAAAGGCGCGTTTTCTGGTGATGCGCCCGAGTAACGAGAAATAAGATTAAGTGAAGTGATTGGCACCATTAGTTTGGCGCCGCCAGCATATTCAAGCTGCAGAAAATCTTGAGACTGGCCATCGTGACTTTGAGTTTTTAGGCCTAAATAACGCCCTACGCCATAGTTTTCATGAACAATCGGATTGCCCTTTTTAATTTCCACCAGACTTTTAATGGCTTCGTCAAAATCTTTGTGTTTGGCCCTGCGCCTGCGCTGCTGCTGCACTGCTTCTTGGCCAAATAAATTTTCTTCAGTAATAATGGCAACATTAGCGCTTAATAAGCCTTGAGATAAAGGCTGGTTGGTAATATTAAGCAGTTGCTCGCTGCTTGAGAACTGCTGCCAATCGGCTGTTTTATGGGCGTTTAAATCATGATTATTTAACAGCTCTTCTAAAATACTTTGCCGACCTTGTGATTGACAAACGATGAGCACTTTTTGTTTAAAGCGTTTGACAAAACTGGCTAATTTAGTGAGCGGATTTTTTGCTTGAGGCTCAATACGTAATGGCGGCAATAGCTTTGAGCTGAAATTTAGATGGTTATTTTTTTCTTCTAACTTTGAGCTGCCTATAATTAATTGCTGCTGTTTTTTAATCGAGGAGAATAGCTGGTCTTTACTTAAAAAGACTTGGCTAATTTCTAGCGGCGGCCTATCAAGATCAAGTTTGGCATGCTCAAAACGTGATTTAATACTGTCAAAGGCAGTGTCAGTCAGTGCACTAAAGCCAGTTGAGGTAGCAATGGTGATTGTTTCTGGCAAATAGTCAAACAAGCTATTGGTCGAGCTAAAAAATAGCGGCAGATAAAACTCAATGCCGCCAGGCAAGCGCTGCTCGCTAATTTCGGTGTAAATGAACCCTTGCCTGCTAAAATATTTATCGTAGTTGCGTTTGAATAGCTCAATACTTGCTTCATCCGTGGCAAACTCACGCGCTGGCAACAGGGAAATTTGATTAACTTGAGATTCGCTGCGCTGAGTTGAAGTATCAAAAACGCGAATTGTTTCAATTTCTTGATCAAATAAATCTAGCCGATAAGGCGATTTGGCGCCCATGGGGTAAAGATCAATCAGTGATCCGCGAATATTAAATTCACCATGCTCCATAACGGTAGTTACTCGATTGTAGCCAATTTTTAGGAGTTTTTCACTAAAAGTATTTAGATCTAACTGATCACCCACTTGAACACTAAAACTATATTGCTCACTAAATTCGATAGGGCACAGGCGAGAAAGTAGAGTTTCTAGCGTGGTAATGACAATGCCGCACTTCAGATTTTTGAGTTTTGATAGGGTACTTAAACGGCTTGAAGTGATATCTGGATGCGGGGAAAATTGATCGTAAGGCAGCACCTCCCAGTTGTCAAAGGTCAAAATTTCTAGACCGTTATTATAAAAATTTAATGAATTAGAAAGACTGTCTAAATGGGCAATATCATCGGCAATTAACAAAACAACCTGAGGCTGATTTTGAAGGTATTCTATTAAAGCTAAGGCCTGCGCACTGCCATATAAAGATCCCCAATAGGTTTTTTTGCCCGAGTTTAAAGCGAGCGTCTTGTCAGGATACAGGTATGACATAAAATTAGATTTCGTGGGTAAGAACGTCAATACCTTCGTTATCCAACAATTTAATGAGTTGAATCAACGGCAGACCGATTAAAGTATTAGGATCGTTACCCTCTAAAGAGTTAAATAGGCCAATACCCAAGCCTTCAGATTTAAAACTGCCTGCACAATTGTAAGGCTGCTCTTTTTTTAAATAGTGCTCAATTTGCTGAGCGCTAAGCTGCCTAAAAGATACTTTAAATCTTTCAACAATTGTTTGAATATTGCCGCTATTTGTATTTAAAAGACACAAACTGGTGATAAAAGTCACTGATTTTCCCGAACATTCGCTCAGTTGTTTTAGCGCATTTTCATGGGTATGCGGCTTGCCTAATATTTGTTCATCTACGCCTGAGCCATTTTGCAAAGTAGCCACTTGGTCAGAGGCAATAATCAGCCCATGGCGGGATTTTGCTACTGCTTTGGCTTTGGCTTGCGCTAGGCGGTAGACTAGCTGCTCGGGCGACTCATTTGTTTGTCTTGATTCATCTATATCTGGAGCGTGGACAGAGAATTCCAAGCCTAGTTTGGCTAAAAGCTCTTTGCGAAAAGGTGAAGAGGAAGCGAGAATTAGTGCCACGAGTATTACCGATGTTTGTAAAATAGATTTTATTTTACGTTATTTGAGGCTTTTTCATGCGCTTATCCATTATTGTTGCAATGGACGACAACCAACTCATTGGCAAAGACAATGCTTTGCCATGGCGCCTGCCTGCTGATTTGGCCTATTTTAAAAAAACCACCACGGGAAAAACAGTGCTGATGGGTAGAAAAACCTATGAATCTATTGGTAGGCCGCTGCCTAATCGTCGCAATGTGATTGTCAGTCGCAATGCTGATTTTCAGGCTGAAGGCTGCGAGGTGGTGAGTAGTATTGATCAAGCGCTTGAGTTGGCAAAAAATGATGATGAGGTTATGGTGATGGGCGGCGCTTCTTTTTATGAGCAGATGCTACCCAGTGTCGATCGACTTTATATTACTCAGATTGAAGGCGTGCATATAGGCGATGCATATTTTCCTGAATTCGACCGAGCGGATTTTATCCAAAGCTTTAAGCAGTCACATCAACCTGATGAAAAAAATCAGCATATTTATCATTTCACTGTTTTGGATCGGAAATAATCATGGCTAAATTTGCGCTATTACTGTTGTCAATTTTCTTATTATCAAGCTGCGTTTTGACTAAAGTGGTCACCGTTCCCATGCGTATTGGTGGGGCAATTATCTCTGTTGTACCTGTGGTGGGCGGTGCTGTTGATGAGGCAATAGACCTGGCGGCAGACGCCATCGACGTTATTCCTATCTAGCTTAAATGTATGGGTTTATTCTTGGATTAAATTTGGGGATATTTTCAGTTTTTGGCGTTTTACAAAACCTCAAAAACTAAAAAAGCGCTGCACATTTTTAATTGTACAACGCTTAAAACGCTCATTCGAGCGAATTTTATTTGTTAAGATTTCTTAACAATACCAACAATGAACAGCAATATGACAGCGCCAATAGTTGCCGTGATAAGTGAGCCGATTATTCCATCTGTTGTTATGCCCAGCAAGCCAAACGCAAAACCGCCTAATACCGCGCCAATGATGCCAACAATGATATTACCAAGCAGACCAAAACCGCCGCCTTTCATTAAAGTTCCAGCCAGCCAGCCTGCTACGCCGCCAATTATTAAAAACATTACTATACCCATCATCTACCCCTTTTTATAAAAAACAATTAAAAGTTACTATTGACATAAAAACGCATTTTTTATGCCTTATTAAAAATATAACCGTGTACCTCTATGGTTAAATTTTAATCATTATGATAACAGATAACACCCAATTATGCAGTCAATGAAAGATTGAGTAATAAGAATGAATCACGCCCCAAGCCCAAATTTATTTTGAGCGTAAGAAGGTGTTTTTTTGGTTGAACTGGCTGTTATTTGGCGCTATTTTCAGCCAAGACTCGCTTGAAATCTTTAGGCATAACTTTAACAAAATGTTTAATTTCATCGTTCCAATTATCCAAAATACGCCGAGCCACTTTTGAGCCGGTAAATTGAGCGTGGTCAGTAACAAAAGTTTTCAGCTCAGCTTGCGCTTCAACGTCCATTGGATCAAGGTCAATCATGATGGGATTAACCATATCTTTGAAAGTATCATGCGGGTTGTAAATATAAGCAATACCGCCACTCATACCTGCGCCAAAGTTACGCCCCACTTCGCCCAAAATAGCCACGCGCCCGCCAGTCATGTATTCACAACCATGATCGCCAATACCTTCAACAACAGCAATAGCGCCCGAGTTGCGCACGCAGAATCTTTCTGAAACGCAGCCAGATAAGTACATCTGTCCATCAGTTGCGCCGTAGCCGCAAACATTACCTGCAATGATTTCATCTTGCGCATTGAAACTTGAATTTTTTGGCGGATAAACAATAACCTTGCCACCTGACAAGCCTTTGCCGACAAAGTCATTCGCATCTCCCTCGACTTCAAGGGTAATGCCTTTTGCGGTAAAAGCACCGAGTGATTGACCTGCAGAGCCGTTAAATTTAATATGAATACTGTCATCAGCCAAATTATTGCCGCCGCGGGTTTTAACAACATGTGAGGATAACATCGCACCAACAGCGCGATCAACGTTGGTAATTGGCGCATTGATTTTTACAGTTTCATTATTTTTAATCGCATTTTCAGATTGCTTAATTAAAGCATTATCAATTTGCAACTCTAATTTATGATCTTGAGTCTGCGTTTGGTAGGTGCCTGCATTAGCATGCGGCTTTTGTGCGGGCGTTAATAGCGCATCTAGGTTGATGGTGCCTTGTTTCCAATGTTTGATGGCTTTATTCATCTCTAGCATATCAACTCGGCCAATCATTTCATTAACGGTTTTAAAGCCAAGATCCGCCATAATCAGACGCAATTCTTGAGCCACCATAAATAAGTAGTTGACCACGTGTTCTGGCTTGCCAGTAAATTTCTTGCGCAGCTCTTTATCTTGCGTAGCAATACCAACGGGGCAGGTGTTTAGATGACATTTGCGCATCATAATGCAGCCCATGGTAATTAGCGGCGCGGTTGAAAATCCGAATTCTTCAGCGCCTAACAAAACCCCAATCGCAACATCACGACCGGTTTTTAGCTGGCCATCCGTTTGAATAACCACGCGCGAACGTAAATCGTTCATCACCAAGGTCTGATGAGTTTCTGCCAGACCTAATTCCCAAGGCAGGCCAGCGTGTTTGATTGAGGTTAGCGGTGATGCGCCGGTGCCGCCATCATGACCGGCAATAACGATGTGGTCAGATTTTGCTTTAGTAACGCCAGCTGCAATGGTTCCTACGCCAACTTCTGCTACTAATTTGACACTAATGCGCGCTACTGGATTAGAGCGTTTAAGATCAAAAATTAGCTGTGAGAGATCTTCAATTGAATAGATATCGTGGTGCGGCGGCGGCGAAATTAAACCAACCCCTGGGGTTGAGTGGCGAATAGCAGCAATGCCTTCGTCTACTTTTGCGCCAGGCAACTCGCCGCCTTCTCCAGGTTTAGCGCCCTGAGAGACTTTAATTTGAATTTCATCGGCATTATTTAGATAATCAATGGTTACTCCAAAACGACCTGATGCCACTTGTTTAATCGCACTGCGGCGTGAATCGCCATTCGCATCAGGCGTCCAGCGTTTGGCATCTTCGCCGCCTTCGCCGGTATTTGATTTTCCGCCTAAGCGGTTCATAGCAATGGCTAATGATTCGTGAGATTCGGCGGAAATTGAGCCAAAACTCATCGCCCCAGTGGCAAAGCGTTTGACAATTTCTTGCGCGGATTCAACCGCATCAATTGCAATGGGATTGCCTGGTTTAAACGACATCAGACCGCGCAAGGTTGAATTACGCGTGCCTTGCTCGTTAGCGTGTTTAGAAAATGCCCAATAGGCTGATTCATCGTTGTTTCTAGCGGCCAATTGTAGGTTGGTAATTGTTTTGGGATCCCACATGTGGGTTTCGCCGCCACTGCGCCAATGATACTGACCAGAGTTGTCCAAAGAGTCGGTGTTATAGGCTTGTTGATGACGGTCTTGGGTTTCAGATTGTAAAACATCAAAGCCAACGCCATCAATACGTGAAGCTGTGCCAAAGAAGCATTTATTCATCACTTCTGGTGCCAGACCAACCGCTTCAAAAATTTGCGCGCCTTTGTAAGATTCTAGCGTGGAAATACCCATCTTCGCCATGACTTTAAGCATGCCTTTGCCCACGCCTTTGCGATAAGCAGCAATAATTTCATCATCACTTTTAATGTCAATCATTTTGTCACGGCGCGCCTGCCAAAGTGCTTCAAACGCTAAGTATGGGTTGATTGCATCTGCGCCAAAACCGGTTAATAAACAAAAATGATGCACTTCGCGCGCCTCGCCAGTTTCAACAACAATACCCACTTGCGTTCTTTGTGAACTGGCGACCAGATAACGATGTAGCGCTGAAGAAGCTAAAAGGCTAGAAATGGCAACGCGATTTTCGCTAATATTGCGATCCGATAAAATAATTAAACTATGGCCATCTTTGATAGCTTGTGAGCCTTGCGCGCAAATATCATCTAATAAATCCGAGATTTTTTTGTCTTCATTAACGCCATAAGTAATATCAATGGTTTTACTGGTCCAGCCGCGATGATTGCAATGCCTAAGCGCCGCGGTTTCTTCGTTGGTTAAGATGGGGTGTTCAATTACCAAACGATGTGCATTTTCAGGATTGTCGGCTAATAAATTACCCTCAGGGCCAATCGAGCAGCGCAATGACATAACCACTTCCTCGCGAATTGAATCAATCGCCGGATTAGTAACTTGTGCAAATAACTGCTTAAAGTAATCATAAATAATGCGCGATTGGTCAGATAAACAAGCCAGCGCTGAATCGTTGCCCATTGAACCAACAGGATCGCGCAGCTCGCTAACCAGTGGCAAAAGCATAAATTGCAAGGTTTCAGTGCTATAGCCAAAAGCTTTTAAGCGATGAATGAGTGATTCTGGATGAAACCCATGCGCTTCGTTTTCACAATGTAATTCTGATAAGTGAATTTGCTGCTCATCCAGCCATTTTTGGTAAGGATTTTTAGCTGCAAATTCGGCCTTGATGGTTTCGTCATCGACCAATTCGCCTTTGTCAAAATCCACCAAAAACATTTTGCCTGGACGCAGCCGGCCTTTGGTTTTAACGTTGTCTGCTTTGACATCTACCACGCCGACTTCAGAAGCCATAATAACGCGATCATCATGGGTTAAATAGTAGCGCGAAGGGCGCAAGCCGTTACGATCTAAAACCGCGCCGATATAATGACCATCGGTAAAAGCGATAGAAGCAGGGCCGTCCCACGGCTCCATAACGTTGGAGAAATATTCGTAAAACGCCTTTTTCTCACGGCTCATGTTGTTGTCATTTTGCCAAGCTTCAGGCACCATCATCAGCACCGCTTCTTGCAATGAGCGACCGTTCATCATTAAAAATTCTAGCACGTTGTCAAAACTGCCCGAATCAGAAACGTCGGTCTCAATTACCGGCAGTGTTTTGGCTAAATCATCTTTGAATAGTTGGCTTTCTAGTGTACCTTCTCGAGCGCGCATCCAATTAAAATTGCCTTGACGGGTATTAATTTCGCCATTGTGTGACATGTATCGACAAGGCTGAGCTCGATCCCAAGACGGAAAAGTATTGGTGGAAAAGCGTGAATGCACCATGGCCAAATAAGTGGCAAATTCAGGGTTTGACAAATCGTCAAAAAAATCCAGCACTTGCGAGCCCATTAGCATGCCTTTGTAGATAATAATGGTGGTTGACAAACTACAAATGTAGAATAACAAAGCTTCTGATAAGGTCTCGTCAGTGCGAATGGTGTGCGACACTTGTTTTCTAATGATAAACAATGCACGCTCAAAAGCTTGGGCGTCAACGTTATCAGCTTTACTGATAATCAGCTGCTTAATGACAGGCTGGGATTTTTTAGCAATATTGCCAACATCGGCTTTTTGGGTGTCAATCGGCACGTCTCTCCAGCCAATAAATGTTTGACCTTCGGCGCTAACCGTTTGCTCTACAAGACCCATGCAGTGCGCGCGCTGGGCGTCATCTTGCGGCAAAAATACATTGCCTACAGCGTAGTTATTTTGAGTTACTGCTGCGTCAAATAATGCGCTAATTTCAGTCACAAAAAAATCATGCGGGATGTTGGTTAAAATGCCGGCGCCATCACCGGTGTTAGTCTCGCAGCCGCAGCCACCACGATGGTCCATTCTGCTTAACATTTCTAAAGCATCTAGGGTAATTTGATGAGACGGCTGAGCCTTTACATGGGCGATAAAGCCAACGCCGCAATTTTCTTTTTCGTTGGTAGGCGAATAAAGTCCGTGCGCTTTTGGCAGGTGTAATAATTGGTTTTTCATAGGCTAAAATTTACAAAATAAACATCGGAAAAATCCCCCAATTATAACCTAAAACCCCCATTCGTTGAGTCTGAAATCCCCCAGTGTCGGTATGCATTTAAGTAGCGTAATAAGGTAGAATATTTATCTATATAAATTTAATAAAATGGTTTAAATGTTAGCAATTATTTCTCCTTCAAAAACGCAAAATTTTTCATCGCCAGATATTCATGATTACAGCTTAACTCGCCAGTTAGATGAATCAAAACTTTTGGTTGATATTTTAAAAACAAAAAGCCAAAACGAGCTGGCTAAGTTGATGTCAATTAGTGAAAAATTGGCAAAATTGAATTATGATAGATTTCAACAATTTAGCCTGCCATTTAATTTTGACAATGCAAAACAAGCACTATTAGCTTTTAAAGGCGACGTTTATAACGGCATTGATGCGCCGAGTTTATCCAAGCAAGATTTGACCTTTGCACAAGATAATTTACGCATGCTGTCGGGGTTGTATGGCGTGATTCGTCCGCTGGATTTAATAGCGCCCTATCGACTAGAAATGGGCACCAAGCTGGCCAATCCAAAAGGCAAAAATTTATACCAATTTTGGGGCGATAAAATCTCTCAAGTGCTGAATGAAGATGAGCCAAAAGTGATTATCAATCTGGCTTCTAATGAATATTTTAAAGCCGTTGATCAAAAAGCACTCAAGGCTAGAATTATCAATATTGCGTTTAAAGAGCTAAAAAATGATCAATACAAAATTATCGGCATTTATGCCAAACGCGCCCGCGGGTTAATGGCCCGATTTATCATTAAAAATCGCATTAACAATCCCGAAGACTTAAAAGCTTTTTCACTGGAAGGCTACCGCTTTAAAGAGCAGTTATCAGAGCAAGATGCATGGGTATTTACTCGCGATTAGCAACCTTCATACCTAAGCAATCTTGTGCATTATGCGCTGAGAATTCAGATTTTTGCATTTGCAAAACTTGCGAACAAAGCCTTGAAACAAACTCGCACCGATGCCAATCTTGCGCGGCGGCGTTAACGTCTGATTTGCATTTTTGCGGCGCCTGTTTAGCTCATGCGCCGCGATACGCCAAAGCCTACACTTTATATCATTATTGTAATTCCAGCGCTGCGCTAATCAAACGTTTTAAGTTTGATCATCAGCTTTGTATTGGCGAATTTTTTGCACATAAAATGTATGATAAATATCTTGATATTGTTAATAAACAAGGCGCATACGACGCCATTATTCCCTTGCCATTAAGTAAACAGCGCCTTAAACAGCGAGGTTACAATCAAACTCACGAACTGTTAAGAATAATTGCCAAAAAAACCAACGTGCCAATCGATCAAACCAGTGTTCGGCGCATCAAGGCAACGCGGGCGCTTTCGAGTCTTAATTTGGCACAGCGCAAACAGGAAATTAAAGGCGCTTTTTGCGCCAAGCCGATGAGTTATAAAAAGGTTTTATTGGTTGATGACGTTATGACCACAGGTTCGAGCATGAATGAGCTGGCAAAAGTGGTGTTAAAATCCGGCGTGGGTTGTTGCGATGTATTAATTTTAGCTCGCGCTTAAAAATCTTTTAAAATTGTTTATTTGCTTATTTTTTAGAGGCTGATGGTTATAGTTTTCTTTAAAAAAATACTTATTTTTATTTCTATAGCGCCTTAAACTTAAGCCTGTTAAAATAAAATTTAAAAAATCAATGGGATAAAAATTGTTGATTTTGCCAATCATTTTTATTTATGAAAAATCCTTACAACCTTCAAATAAAATTATTTACATTAAGCCCCGGCTTGAGTGCGCGCGCAACAAGGGTCAAAGCTACGCTGTTAGACATTTATAAAGCTGGCAATCGCCACTTTTTTGTTTTTCACCAGGGTCTTCTTTTAAGGTCTTTTTAATGAGTTGCTTTTTAGGCGTATGCATTACAGCAATACAAATATTGGGCGTACGAGACGTACGAGGAGTAAACCCAACAATTGTAATAAATACTGCCAATGTAACGCACAACATCCCTGATTTTTATAAAATAAAAAACCGGCAGTTCAATATGAAGGGTTATTTAATATTAGATACAAATACCCGTATTGACTTTGGCTATGATGGTGGTTTGAAGTCTCAAAAACAAACAAGGTCAAAAGCATCAATTCTAGCAGCCTCTTAGACGTTGATTCTTAGTGTTTTGCCTAGGTTTTCTAAATTTATCACCTAAAATAGTCACACAAAAAAAGCAGTTTTTACCCAAAATTTTTGAAAATAGTCAATTATTCCCTTTGTTTTTTTGCGTTCTTTAGATTATATCGGTCCAATACAGAAGATCAATTTTTTACTAAAAGTTAACATAGGTTGTTTTTATTTTTATTTAATATGAGTAAATTGTCTTCTAAACAGTACACGTTTGAGTTTTAATTTTTTAATCATCAGAAAGGGAATTGTATGATAAACAAAACATTGATCAAATCAATGCTAGTAACCGGCGGGTTAATTAGTTTGATATTCACAGGGCCGGCGTTCGCACTGCCAACTTCACAGGCGCTGTCTTATACTTGCGCAGGGTGTCATGGCACTAATGGCGCAAGTCGTGGCTCTGCTATTCCATCTTTAGCAGGTTTATCAAAAGATTATTTAGTTGAAGCAATGCAGGCTTATAAAGAGGATGAAAGAAATCCGACCATTATGAATCGTATTGCCAAAGGTTATGGCGATAAAGAATTTGAATTAATGGGTGATTTTTTCTCCAGCCAACCAGTTCATCAAAACAAAGAGCAAAAATACGACCCTAAAAAAGCCAAAGCAGGCAAAAAACTACATAACAAATATTGCTCTAGTTGTCACGCAGAAGGCGGTACAGTTAGTGATGATGAAGCTGGATTATTAGCTGGGAATGCAGCACTTTTTATGAAATATTCTTTAGAAGATTTTCATGATGGTTCTCGTGACATGCCGAAAAAAATGAAGAAAAAAATCAAAAAAATGCTAAAGAGAGATAAAGATGCATTTGATAACTTAGTCAACTATTACAGTAAAGGAGAATAATAATGAGTAATCAACACAATAGAAGAGACTTCTTAAAAGTAGTAGGTGGCGGCGGTCTTGTTACAGCGGCGGCTTTATATACGCCATTTGCGATTGGCGGCGCTAGCAAAAAAGTGGTTATTATTGGTGGCGGTATGGGCGGCGCTACAGCGGCTAAATATATCCGCATGATGGATAAATCAGTTGAAGTTACCTTAATTTCAGCAGATGCTGATTATTACACAGGTTTTGCTAGTAACGAAGTAATCAGTGGTGAGCGATCTTTAACATCAATTTCTTTTAATTACAGCGCCTTACGTAAGCACGGGGTAAAAGTTATTATCGATACAGCAGCTGATATCAATGCAGAAAAAAAATCAGTAAAACTTGCAAGTGGTAAAAGTATCAGCTATGACCGTTTAATTGTTGCACCAGGTATTGATTTTAGATTTGATGAAATTGAAGGTTACGACGCCAAAATTGCTGATGAAAAAATTCCTCATGCTTGGGTTGCTGGCGTGCAAACCAAGCTTTTACATGACCAATTGCATTCAATGAAAAACGGTGGAACAGTTATTGTTGCGCCGCCACGCAACCCATTCCGTTGTCCTCCTGGACCTTATGAAAGAGTCTCACAGATGGCGCATTATTTAAAACATAATAAGCCTAAATCTAAAATTATAGTTTTAGACTCTAAAGATAAATTCTCTAAATTTGGTTTGTTTACTAACGGCTGGAAAAAACATTACGGCTACGGCACTGAGAACTCAATGATTGATTGGATTCCTGCTTACAAAGGCGGTAAAATTGAAGGCGTTGATGCTAATGCAAGAGTAGTTACAGCTGAATTTGATGACTTTAAGGCTGATGTAATTAACATTATTCCAGCACAAAAAGCAGGGAAAATTGCCTTTACTGCTGGTTTGGTTAATGAATCTGGCTGGTGCCCAATTAAGGGTGACACCTTTGAATCAACCATTCATAAAAATATCCATGTGATTGGCGATGCTGCTGTTGCCAGTCCTTTACCTAAATCTGGTTATGCAGCCAACTCTGAGGCAAAAGTATGCGCTGCTGCGATTGTTGCATTACTAAATAGCGACAAAATTCCAGACCCTACTTTTGTGAATACTTGTTATAGTGTTATCGCGCCTGGTAATGGTATTTCCGTAGCGATGGTTTATGGCTACAAAGACGGAAAAATCATTAAAATAAAAGGCTCTGGCGGGTTAACACCTGATGAGACATTTGATGCCAAGCTTAGATCTAGAGAAGTAGAGTACGGGTATAGCTGGTTCCACAATATTACCAGCGATGCATTTGGCTAGTTTTTTTTAAGTTTTATCTTGTTCTTCCCTCGGGCACTTTTTAGTGCCCACCTTTTTATGGTATAGTAAAAATTATGATAACAAATCCCAATTCGAAAGATGCTAATTGTAGTAAGTGCACAGTTAGGTCGCGCGCTTTGTTTGGTGCGATTGGCGATGAAAATATTCGTGTTACGCAAAAATACCGCGATAAGCATTGTCATTTTTCTAAAGGTAGTATTTTGCATCGAGAACAAAGCAAAATTGATTACGCCTTTACTTTATATTCAGGTTGTTTAATTTTGTACAACGATTTTGAAAATGGCACCCGACAAATTATTAGGGTTGCTTTGCCAGGGGATTTTATAGGGTTTAGTCGTAATAGTAAGGGGGAGTTGCCTTATTCCATTCAAGCGGTAACCGACTCAAAAATCTGTTTGTTTTTTGATACTAATGTGTCAAAAATGATTCAAGAAAATCATGATATTTCCAAACAATTAATCAATTTACAGCTTAATGATGCGGTCTTATGCCAGCAACGCATGCTTAGTTTAGGGCAAAAAGATTCAACAGAAGCTCTGGCATATCTAATTATGGAACTTTACTCACGTATTAGAGTACAGTCACCTAGTGAATTTAACCAGGCAACGGGAGAGACGTTTTTCCCACTGAATCAGTCCGATATGGCAGATTATTAGGTATTACTAAAGTGCATGTTAATCGTGTTATTGTTGCTTTTAAGCAGCAAGGGCTAATTCAGTGTGGATATAAAAAACTCAAAGTGCTTGATGAAGATAAATTATCTACAATTGGACAATTTGATATTAATTTGATTGAAAATCCATTTCGTCATTTTAGCTAGCTTAAGGCTATCAGTTTAATACACCCTTTCGAGGAATGTGAGTAAAACTGTCATTATCTAGTTTTTAATTAAAGACTTCTGACGCCCCTTGCATTGGGTAAATATTGTTGTTTTAATCTAGCGCTTCAGCCACAATCTCAGCCAGCATGTCTTCTACCTGTGTTAAAGCTATGACTGATTTCAGGTTGTCTTCATCAGCAAATTTACTTAAACGCAAATAACTTACATGCACTTGATTTGGTTCACCATTTAATTGGTATATCGCAACTGAAAATGGGCACAACAGGATGTTATTTACATCAGCTGCAGTGGTTTCTGCCGACAAACTGGCACTGCAAAATTCAATGACCACACCATGTTGATAAGTGCCTTGGGTAGGTTGATTTTTTGTCAGTTTGATTGGCAGTATGTTTGTCATTGTGCTGAATGCTTGCTGCGCCAAGTCTTTAGCAGTGCGGTTAAGCATAATTGCCACATCAGAGTGGTGCGCAATAACCAACCCTTGTCCTTCAATTGCCAGCGTGATTTCCTCTTTGACGTTTGAGAAGTCATCTTCTACAATACGCTCAACAAACAAATTAGCCTTGGCTGTAACTGAAAATAAAATTAACAATATGCATATAAATTTTTGCTTCATGATAGTAAGCCGAATCATACAAAATAAACAAATAGTCTAAATTATGTTTTTAATAAAATAAACAACCTATATTGCTTTAATTTGTTTGTATTAAGAATATAATACTAACATTGAATTTTTTTAAAGGTAGACCTATGAGTATAAGATTAATGGCAAGAATTACAATATTTATGGCAGTTTTATTTTCAGTGAATGTGGCTTTTGCTGATAGTGAGATAAAAGCTGACAATGAATTTAGCCCTTCTTATATTTCTATCAAAGGCCACCAAGAAGTTAAAGTAGAAGATTGGAGTAACCCAGAAGTTTGTGGACAGTGTCATAAAAGACAATATGATGGCTGGAAGTCATCTATGCATGCTAATGCTTTTAAGGATCCGGTGTTCCAAGCGTTATGGGCATTGGGCGAAAAAGCCACTAAAGGCAAAACAAAAAATCACTGCGCCGGTTGTCATAGTCCTATCGGTACAGCGACAAAATCAATAACGTTTGACCCTGATAAAGGTTTGCACGGCGGTTTTGAAGCGCCTGGCGTTGCAGCTAAAGGCGTATCTTGCGATGTTTGCCAGACCCTGTAAACCAGATTGTGTAAAGTCCTCGTCAAAAATCAGACATAATCCTTTAATCTATCCTCATGTAGGATTATAAACTGATTCATTGCTTGTGGCCAATTCCGTATTGGCATAGTCCATCTTTTACTCGCTGCTTCAATGGCTAAAAAAACAACCTTAAAGGCGGAGTTATCATGATTAAAAATCTTGCGATTCTTGATTGATTTACGAATCACTGAGTTTAAAGATTCAATCGCATTGGTTGTATAGATAGCCCTTCTAATAGCCTCAGGATAAGCAAATATTGTTGCCACATTATCCCAATGCCTACGCCATGATTTGCCAATACTTGGGAATTGCTTACCCCAGCGATGCTCAAATTCATCAAGTGCAAGTAAGGCTTCATCTTCACTAATGGATTGATAAATTTGCTTAAGACTACTGGCAACCTGTTTTTTATCCTTATAGCCAACATATTTGAGTGAATTACGCACCATGTGAACAATACATAGCTGAACATCGGCCTGTGGGAATACGGCATTAATGGCTTCAGGGAAGCCTGTTAAGCCATCCACTGAAGCAATCAGAATGTCTTTAACGCCACGATTAGCAATATCATTAAGAACGCCTAGCCAAAACTTGGAAGATTCGTTTTTAGACAGCCATAGACCCAAGCATTCCTTTTTGCCTTCAAGGTTAACGCCGAGGGCGATATACATCGTCTTTTTAATGATTTGCTTGTCTTGCCTGACTTTAATAACAATGCCGTCTAAATAAACAATAGGATAGACCTCATCCAGTGGACGATTACGCCACTCAGTTGCTTGAGCAATAACCGCCTGTGTTACATTAGACACCAAGGTGGCTGATATGTCTGCATCGTACATTTCTTTAAAGGTTGATACGATGTCACGAGTGGACATGCCTTTAGCATACAGGCTTAATATTTGAGAATCGAAAGCACCCAATCGTGTTTGGCCTTTTTCAACGATTAAGGGCTCAAAATCGCCACTACGATCCCTTGGAATGGCGAGTTTAATTTCGCTATGATTGCTTTTAACAATCTTCGGGTAGTAGCCATTGCGAGCGTTACTATTTATATCAATTGTATTGTTATTCTGTCCATGCTTTGGATAGCCAAGATGATGTTCCATCTCGCCGCCGAGTGCTGCTTCAATGGTCATTTTAACCAGTGAGGCAGATAGGTCTGCTAAGTCATCTTGAGTGTGGATGTCTTTGGCAAGTTCATCAGCAAAAGCGCGTAGTTTTTGTTGGTTGATGCCTGTGTTGTTCAGTTGGTTCTTTTGGTTTTGTCTTAGTGTTGTGTTACTCATGTTTTTTCTCCTTTTTAGGGATTATAAAATATGAGGGTTTACACAATCTGGTTTACAAGGTCGTTTGCCATACGATGTCTGATACTAATATTCTTAAAACTAAAGTATTAGAACATGGAAACTCTTCTTTTGAAATGGACCCAGGCCCCGTTAAGAGAGCTACTTTGAAAGATTCTAGCTCACCTTTTCACGCAACACAGTACTCAGAACTGCACAATAGTTCAAAATTTTGTGCCAACTGTCATAATATTTTCCATCCAGACAATAATTTTCCTATAGAGCGCACCTATGATGAGTGGAAATATTCAATTTATGCACAAAATGATATTCAATGTATGGATTGTCATATGGTGCCTGTCAATGTTGCCATACGTGTTGCTGATACGTTGACTCGCCCTCACAAACTTAAAAACACAGGTTTATCAGGTGTGGCGGCGATTGGCGGGCCAGTGCGAGAATTGGTACATGACCATGCCTTTGTCGGCGGTAATGCAGCAATGGCATCGGTGCTTGAAGGTAAAGAATCGGTGAGTTATCAAGAATCAGTTAAACGCCTACAAAGCGTAGCATCATTAGAATTAAAAGTTAATACCAGAGGCGGAGGATTGCACGATGTTGTGGTCAAGGTAAACAATGACCGTGCTGGGCACAATTTGCCTACCAGTCTGACAGAAGTACGTCAAGTCTGGCTAGAAGTGGTTATTACTAATGATAAAGAAAGAGAGTTGCTGCGTTCAGGTACATTGGACAAAGATAGCAATGACTTACCTAAAGATACCACCATATTTAATGTTACCGCAGTGGATAAAGACGGCAAGCATACGGAATTTCCTTGGGAAATTGTACGCTTTACGACGGTGAACACCATTCCACCTAGAGGGTATAAAAAGACTAAGTATTCATTTAATGTTTTCCCAGATAGCGGCCATGTTAAGGTAGTAGCGACTTTGCATTATCGTTCATTCTCTCAACACTTAGCAGACTTTTTACTTGGCAAGGGTGAAGTTAAAGTGCCTAATGTAACCATGGTAACCTTAGAAAAACAATATCCTGTTAAAGATCAGAAAATTGTTGATGAGCATAAAGCTACAGACGAACATTAAAATTATTAGGATTAAAATTATGAACAATATAATATTTTCAATCTTTACCTTGGCGGTAATTAGTGCAACTACAATTTCTAGTGCTGATGAACTCAGTCTCTCACAATCAAGATGGGCGCAAGATGTTTATGATTTATCTATATCTGGTGATGTTAAAAAAGGCAAGAAGCTCGCCAAAAAATGTGACTCTTGTCACGGCGATAATGGTGTGAGTGAGGACAACGAAACACCAAGCTTAGCAGGGCAAAAGCCAAGTTATACCTTTAAGCAAATGTATGATTATCAACATAAAATTCGTAAAAACAAAACCATGTTTAAAAAAGTCAAAAAACTTTCTTACCAAGATATGGCGGATATTAGCGCGTGGTATCAAGCACAAAAAAGTGAGAAAAAATTCGGCACAGATGCACCAAAGTTGGTTACTATTGGCGATGAAAAGCGTTTTTTAATTGGTTGTGATATGTGTCATAACCCCGCCGTGATGACTGGAGGGTTTCAAGTGCCCACCTTAGAAGGGCAAAAAATAGATTATCTCATTGAAACTTTGGGTGAATTTAAAGAGGGTGATAGAAATAATGATGAGTATAAAGTAATGCAAGATATTGCCAAATTACTGAGTGATGAGGAAATCGAGATGATTTCTAAATACTATGCTGCTAAGCCAATTATTGAAGATGACTAATGCTACTGAAAAGAAAAAACCCTTAATAAAAACGAAGCTACTTCTGTTAATCGTTATAGGCGTAATTGGCGCTTATATCATGGGATCGTTCATGATAAATATGGGTAGAGATATGAGTAAGATGACCCAATCAGTCGTGCAAATGACACAGGATGTGCATAGTATGTCAGTGAATATGAATTCAATGGCAGGCGATATGTTAGTTATGGCAAAAGCCATGGTTGAAGGGCAAAAGAAAATGGGAGATGATTTTGCACAAGTAGCGGACGATATGCACACCATGACCAAAAGTATGGAAAATATGAGCGCCGATATGAACGGCTTGAATCATTATATTAAAACCATGAATAGCAACATTGCGACAATGAATCAGTCGATGGGCAGAATGAGTGGGGACATGTCGCAGATGAATCAGTCGATGGGCAGAATGCGTTACGACATTAATAAATTTACCAAGCCAGAAAATATAATAATGCCTTTTATGCGTTGAAAATTAAGTGATATTTATTTAAAAAGCACTAACGCCAGCAATACCTTGAGCGCCTATTTTTAGCGCTTTGTTTAAATCTTTTAAAGCCATTCCGCCTAAAAAATACACAGGAATGTTAAGTTTGTTAACCACCGCTTCACCAGCTTCCCAGCCAATTGGCAGAGCGTTAGGATGGGTTTGAGTGGCTTGAATTGGGGAAATAACCACAAAGTCACAGCCCACTTCTTGAGCCTTTAAAGCTTCTTTTAAATTGTGAGCTGATGCGCCCAAAAGTTGATTAGCATCACAAGGTCTTTTGCTCAACTTTAATAACTCGCCGGTAGTGATATGCCAACCATTGCAATAATCTTCTGTAAAAGTTTTGTTGGGGATGTTAAGTAATAATTTGACATTATGTTGCTGGCATTTGTTGTTAAGTTCTGCAATAAATGCACTATTTATAGTAACTTTGCTTCTAAGTTGAATGAGACTTATGCCTGATTTGAGTTTCTGCTCAAACGCATCCATCCACGCCTCACTTTGATGATTGACAGACGGGGTAATCCAATATTGATTAGGCAAAGTAATTGAATCAATAAAAGCTTTCATGGTAGGCAGTAAATTAAAGTTAGGTAAGTCTTCAACGTTACTCCAAGCAATTTTTTGACCTTCAATGCCTCGCGGCGTTTTTTGATATTGATCAATATTATAAATGTGTAATTCAACTTTTCTGTCAGTATAAGAATATTGCATTGTTTGGTGTAAACTTAAGGCGCTAACATCAATGCCTAACTCTTCATTAAGCTCTCTGATAATTGTTTGCTTGGTGCTTTCATCGCCTTCAATTTTGCCGCCAGGCAGCTCCCAAAATCCGCCCATAAACTGGTGCGCTTGGCGCTTAGCGATGAGAATTTGTTGATGATTATTACGTAAAACCCCAACAACGGCCTTGATTGTCTTCATCTAAAGGATGCCTTAAATAAGCTAATGGTAAAATAGACTTTATTTTAATTCGTAAAGCTTTTGAATATAGAGCAAAAAATTCAATTACTCAAACCCCATGCGCCATTGCTTTTTGGTAATTTAATGGGCATTGAAAAAGAGGGTCTGCGCGTTTCTAGGAAAGGCGGATTGTCGCAAGCACCGCATCCTAAAGCACTAGGTTGTGCGCTTACGCACCCTAATATCACCACTGATTTTTCAGAATCATTGCTTGAATTGGTGACGCCGCCATTGCCAGATGCCAAATCAGTGCTTAATTTTTTGCAAGA
This sequence comes from Gammaproteobacteria bacterium, assembly GCA_965222625.1. Lineage (GTDB taxonomy): Bacteria > Pseudomonadota > Gammaproteobacteria > PS1 > Pseudothioglobaceae > Thioglobus_A. The sequence continues at coordinate 1,386,299 of OZ244962.1, forward strand.
TACTCAGTATTATTTGTATCAGCGCCTGCCTAAAGATCAGAATTTTTGGCCCGCCAGCATGCCCTGCGTTATTCGAGGTGAGACTTATATCCCGATTGCTCAATATGGCTCTAGCAATCAGGCAAAAATGAAAAGTGTTTATCGTCAGGGTTTGGCAAATCGTTATGGTAGCGTTATGCAAACCATTGCCGGCATTCATTTTAATTATTCATTTTCTCAGGCTTTTATTGAAAAAATAGGTCAGTTGCCATTGGGCCTGCAAAGCCAGGATGAAGCTTATATGGCGCTGACTCGAAATGTGGTGCGTTACGGCTGGATTGTGCCTTATTTGTTTGGTGCATCGCCGGCTGTGTGTAAATCATTTTTAAAAGGTTACCACCAGCATTCACTGGTTGAATTTAACGAATCAACTTTGTATGAACCTTATGCCACTTCACTGCGTATGGGTGATATTGGTTATCAGAATTTGCGAGAAGATGAGGCTGGCGTTAAGGCAAATTATAATTCTTTGGATCACTACGTGCACTCACTTAAATCTGGCATGTCTACGAGTTGTAGTGAATACGAGCAAATTGGCGTTCAAAAAAATGGCCAATACCAACAGCTTAACACCAATATTTTGCAAATTGAAAATGAGTATTATGCGTCTGTGCGTCCTAAGCCTTTGGTTGAATCTGAAAAAAAACCGCTAGACAGTTTAAGTGATAACGGCATTGCTTATGTTGAACTCAGGTCCTTAGACGTTAATCCGGCGATGTCAATGGGTATTGATGAGGCGCAAATTCATTTTCTAGAAGTATTTTTATTGTTTTGCTTGCTTAAAGATTCGCCCGCTATTTGCACGCGCGAGCAGTTTGAAATTGACAGTAATGATCATTTGGTCGCGCATGAAGGACGCAGGCCAAATTTACGGTTAAAGCACCAATCGAAACAAGTTTCTATCGCTGAGCTAGGGGAAGATATTTCTGCGCAAATGCAGCACTGCGCAGCCTTGTTTGGTGCAAAGCATATGGCAGATGTCGGTGAAATTAGTCGGCGTTTTAAAAACCCAGAGTTAACCCCTTCTGCTCAAACATTAAGCAGAATGAAAGACAAAAATCAAGGATTTTTTGACGATACTAACGCGTTCGCCAAGCAGTATCGTCGGCAGTTTTTAGCCGGCAATATCAATCAAACACATTTTGATTATTTAGACGCGCAAGCGTTAAAATCTTGTAAACGCCAACGTCAAATCGAAGCATCTGATACCATGAGCTTTGAGCAATATTTAGCCCAATATTTTCAACAGATTTAATCATGCAAAAATCTTTATGAACCATACAGAATCAACCATTTGCGCATTGGCCAGTAGTATTGGCAAGGGCGGTATTGGCGTGGTGCGTGTTTCAGGCCCATTAAGCCAAACCATTGCCAAAAAAATGCTGGGGCTTTTGCCCAAACCTCGTTATGCGCATTATGGCTCTTTTTTGGATCAAGACGCTGTAGAAATTGACCAAGGTATTGCGTTGTTTTTCCCGCGGCCACACTCTTTTACCGGCGAAGATGTGCTTGAATTTCAGGGCCATGGCGGCATTATTGTAATGCGTTCGTTACTAGAATCTGCACTGGCTTTAGGCGCGCAAGCAGCGCAGCCGGGCGAGTTTTCTAAACGCGCTTTTTTAAACGGGAAAATGGATTTGGTTCAAGCAGAAGCGGTGGCAGATATTATTGATGCCAATTCTGACCAAGCTTCTCGCTGTGCGCTGCGCTCGCTAACAGGCGTTTTTTCAAAACAAGTGAACACGCTAACCCGATCAATTATTGACTTGCGCATTTTTGTGGAAGCGACGATCGATTTTTCAGATGAAGAAATTGATTTTTTGCAATCTGAACAAGTCAAGGAAAAAGTCCAAGCCATTAAAACCGAAATCGAGCAAATTTTGCATTCTGCAACGCAAGGCGCTATTTTGCGCGAGGGGCTGAATGTTGCTATTGCTGGAAAGCCAAATGCTGGAAAATCATCCTTGCTCAATGCATTGACTCAGCGCTCTAGCGCAATTGTAACGGATGTTGCTGGCACAACTCGAGATGTGCTGCGCGAAACCATACATATTAATGGCATGCCGCTTAATATTATTGATACCGCAGGCTTACATGAGAGTCAGGATGTGGTGGAAAAAGAAGGTATTAAAAGGGCGCGCGACGTTATTAAACAAGCCGATGTGGTTTTAATGATGTATGACGCGCAAGAGTTAGAGCCTGATTTTTCTTTATTGCCAGCAGACATTGAATATAAGTATTTATTAGTCATTAAAAATAAAATTGATTTAACCAATGAGCGGGTTGAAAAAAACAGTATTAATCAAAAGACTCAACTGTCAATTTGCGCAAAAAACGTACAAGGCATTGATTTACTTAAACAAGAATTGGCAGATATTGCAGGCCTTGATAGTAGCGCAGAAGGCGTGGTATTGGCTAGAAAGCGCCACATTATTGCACTTGAAGCTGCGCAAGAAAGTATTGTTAATGCATTATTACAGCTTGATGGCGGCGCCATTGAGCTGATGGCTGAAGACTTACGCCATGCAGGGCAATCTATGGCGAGCATTACTGGCGAATTCTCTTCGGATGATTTACTCGGTGAAATATTCTCTTCTTTTTGTATTGGTAAGTGATGAATATAAAAGTTAAGTTCTATTTATACTTTATCGTAACAGCGTTACTTTCACCCTTATTAGTGAATCAAATTGTGCTGGCTTATAAGACCCAAAGCGCCGTTAATGGCTTATGGGCGGTTTTAATTATGTTGGTATATTTTGGCTTGTACCTATCAATCCGTAAAGATTTTTTATTGCCTTATGCGGATCTGCAAAAATGGGTAGCAGGTTTTAAAATCAATCAAAACATTCGCTTAGATGAAGCTAACGAAACAAGTTTTCAGCCGGTTGCAGTAGCGATTAATCATTTGATTGATGAAAACCAGCATCTATATGACGATATGGAGAGTATTTTAAAAAAGCAGATTCAGCGCCTGAGTCAAAAATCAGCTTCTTTAGAGACGCTTTATAGCGTCTCATCTAAGCTTAATCAATTGCATTCAACCCAAGAATTGTTTGAATATTTTTTAGGGATGTTTGTTAGTATGACAGGCGCTAGCTCTGGCGCTGCAAGGAGTTTGAGCGATGATGGCGAGTTGTATTTAGTGGCTCAGCACGGCGTCATTGACAAACAAGGTCAAGAGTTACGCGTATTAAGCAGTGATTGTTTTTGTGCAGATGTGGCATTGGCCGAGCAAGCAAGCGTGCAGTTTAGTGTGCATAACTGCGCTAAATGTGTGGGCGACAAATCTAGAGAAGCGGCAGATGTTGGCACCATCTTTATTCCAATACGTCATCATGGAAAAACCCTGGGTATTTTTAATTTATTTTTTGATCAAGAGCCTTCACTGGCTTACGATGAGCGCGTATTGTTAGAATCAATTGCTGAAAATATTGCCATTGCATTGGACAAATCAATACTGGACGAGCAAACCAAACGTATGCAGCTTTCTCAGGAGCGGCTATTTTTATCCCAAGAAATCCACGATTCTTTGGCGCAAACTATTTATAGTTTAAAGCTGCAAGTCAGCGTACTGGGAAATTCACTCAAACAAGCAGAACAAATTGATGCCTACCATCAGGTTGAAGCGCTGCAAACCAATATCACTCAAGCCAATCAAGAGCTGCGCGAATTGATGCGTGATTTCCGCGTGCCACTTGATTCTAAAGGCATTCAAGTGTCATTAGAAAATTTGGTTAATCGTTTTAAGTCAGAAGAAGGTATTGCCACTTATTTGCAGGTGGAAGGTAAATTTAGAGTTAATCCTGAAGTTGAAATGCAAATTATGCGCATCACCCAAGAGGCTTTATCAAATATCCGCAAGCACGCTAAAGCTCGAAACGTCAGAATTTTATTAACCGCTGAGCCGCATTGTCAATTATTAATAGAAGATGACGGCGTGGGTTTTGTAAAAAATCAGGACGTTAGGGAGATAATGGGGAATAATATTGGTATGAATATCATGCAAGAGCGTGCACACAGAGTGGGCGCACAAATGGAAGTTGAATCAGAGGTGGATGAAGGCACGCGCATTACCGTGAACTTTAAAAAATAAAAAAAATGAAAATATATATTATTGATGACCATGCACTATTTAGAAACGGACTGATTGCATTATTAGAATCTAAAAATATTACAGCCAGCGCCGCTTCTTCTCCAGAACAAGGCCTAGAGGAAATTGAATCAATTGATGTGGATATTATTTTGCTAGATTTACGTATGCCGCAAATGTCAGGCATCGAGGTTTTAAAAATTTTGAAAAAACGAAAAATCTCAACACCGATTGTCATGCTCACCACAAGTACAGAAGAGACAGACCTGAGAGATTGTCTTAAATATGGTGCGCAAGGCTACTTGCTTAAAGATATGGACCCAGATGAATTGGTTGATGCACTGAATGAAACCGTTAAAGGTTCAATTGTTGTTGCGCAAGATATGACCCATGTTTTGGCAAAAGCACTCAGAAACGAGTTAACTACTGACGAGCCTGCGTTTGAATTATTGACCAAACGTGAAAAGCAAGTAGCCTGCCAAGTGTCGATAGGCTACAGTAACAAGGTTATTGCAAGAGAGTTGGGTATTTCAGATGGCACAGTTAAACTGCATGTGAAAGCAATTTTAAAGAAGTTAGCATTATCGTCAAGAGTGGAAGTGGCCGTCATGGTAACGCAAAAAGGTTATTGTAAATAAAACAGATTATGGATGGCTATCAACAATTAGTACAAACAGCATTAAAAACGGTTAAAGAGGTTTTTCCGTGGGATTTAGAAGAGGAAATCAAAAGTAATCCAGATTTAATGCTATTAGACATAAGAGAAACAAACGAATTTAAAATGATGCATATCAGCCCATCATTACACGTACCTAGAGGCGTTTTAGAAGGCGCCTGCGTATGGAATTATGACGACACAGTGCCAGAATTAGCCAAAGCACGAGACCAAAACATTGTTATTGTTTGCAGATCTGGCAACAGAAGCGTGTTGGCGGCGCAAACCATGCAGCTCATGGGTTTTGAAAATGTACGATCACTGAAGATGGGTATCAAAGGCTGGAATGATAACGACCTAGAAATGTTAGATGATCAGCAAAATATTGTCGATATTGATCAAGCCGATGAATGGCTTAACACTGCGGTTTCTAAGGAAAAATTAGCCCCTTAATTAATTAATTAAACAAATAAGCAAAATAACACTTGACCACAGCAAAATACTTAGTATAATTCTGCGCTTTCACTGCACCAAAACAGTAAGAAGTTTATTGCAAAGAAAGTTGAAAATAAGTGTTGACAAGTTAAATTAACGCTGTATAATTTCCATCTTTCACTGCATAACAATTACATTTTTTTGCAGTAGCTCTTTAAAAAACTATCAAATAACTTGTGTGGGCACTCGTACAATAAAAATTGTGCAGTGCACACGAAACAATTGCATTTATTTGTGATTGTTCCGACAAAACAAAAGCAAAATCAGCTTTTAAAAAAATTGAACGCAAAGCGCATTTATTTATAAATGTTGCCAATGTTCTAAATAGTTAGAATTAAACTGAAGAGTTTGATCCTGGCTCAGATTGAACGCTGGCGGTATGCTTAACACATGCAAGTCGAACGGAAACGATACTAGCTTGCTAGTAGGCGTCGAGTGGCGGACGGGTGAGTAACGCGTAGGAATCTACCTAATAGTGGGGGATAGCCCGGAGAAATCCGGATTAATACCGCATAATCTCTACGGAGTAAAGAGGGCCTCTATTTATAAGCTTTCGCTATTTGATGAGCCTGCGTAAGATTAGCTTGTTGGTGAGGTAAAAGCTCACCAAGGCGACGATCTTTAGCTGGTCTGAGAGGATGATCAGCCACACTGGGACTGAGACACGGCCCAGACTCCTACGGGAGGCAGCAGTGGGGAATATTGGACAATGGGGGCAACCCTGATCCAGCAATACCGCGTGTGTGAAGAAGGCCTGAGGGTTGTAAAGCACTTTCAATTGTGAAGAAAAGCTAATAACTAATACTTATTAGCCTTGACGTTAACTTTAGAAGAAGCACCGGCTAACTCCGTGCCAGCAGCCGCGGTAATACGGAGGGTGCAAGCGTTAATCGGAATTACTGGGCGTAAAGCGTGCGTAGGTGGTTTGTTAAGTCAGATGTGAAAGCCCTAGGCTCAACCTGGGAACTGCATTTGAAACTGGCAAACTAGAGTATAGGAGAGGAAAGTGGAATTTCAGGTGTAGCGGTGAAATGCGTAGATATCTGAAGGAACATCAATGGCGAAGGCAGCTTTCTGGACTAATACTGACACTGAGGTACGAAAGCGTGGGTAGCAAACAGGATTAGATACCCTGGTAGTCCACGCCGTAAACGATGACAACTAGCCGTTGGGAGGATTTACCTCTTAGTGGCGAAGCTAACGCGTTAAGTTGTCCGCCTGGGGAGTACGGCCGCAAGGCTAAAACTCAAAGGAATTGACGGGGACCCGCACAAGCGGTGGAGCATGTGGTTTAATTCGATGCAACGCGAAGAACCTTACCTGGTCTTGACATACACGGAACTTTCCAGAGATGGATTGGTGCCTTCGGGAACCGTGATACAGGTGCTGCATGGCTGTCGTCAGCTCGTGTCGTGAGATGTTGGGTTAAGTCCCGTAACGAGCGCAACCCCTATCCTTATTTGCCAGCACGTCATGGTGGGAACTATAAGGAGACTGCCGGTGATAAACCGGAGGAAGGCGGGGACGACGTCAAGTCATCATGGCCCTTACGACCAGGGCTACACACGTGCTACAATGGGAAGGACAAAGGGTTGCTAAGCCGCGAGGTGGTGCTAATCTCATAAACCTTTTCGTAGTCCGGATCGGAGTCTGCAACTCGACTCCGTGAAGTCGGAATCGCTAGTAATCGTGGATCAGAATGCCACGGTGAATACGTTCCCGGGTCTTGTACACACCGCCCGTCATACCATGGGAGTGGGTTGCACCAGAAGTAGCTAGTCTAACTGTTTACAGGGGACGGTTACCACGGTGTGATTCATGACTGGGGTAAAGTCGTAACAAGGTAACCCTAGCGGAAGCTGGGGTTGGATCACCTCCTTAAGAAAAGTATGAGTGTCCACAACAAGTTATTTGATAAATTTTAAAGAAAATAGACTAAGTGACCCCTATAAACAATTAATTGTTTTTCAGGGTCTGTAGCTCAGTTGGTTAGAGCGCACCCCTGATAAGGGTGAGGTCGGTGGTTCAAATCCACCCAGACCCACCAAATTTTCATTTCTATTGCATTTGATGCGCAGTCGTTTACTAATTGTAAACTCTATTGCATCAGTCTTATAGAATTAAAAATTACAGTTATAATAATGACTGTTACTACGAAGGTTATTTTTTATTATTCAAGGCATTTTTTGGACGAAGAAGCGAAGGTGGTAAATCTACCTGATCGACTGAATCAAAAAAATAATGCAGAAGAATAAAAAATAGACGAGTAAGGGGCCATAGCTCAGCTGGGAGAGCGCTTGCCTTGCACGCAAGAGGTCGGGAGTTCGATCCTCCCTGGCTCCACCACTTAATCTAAAGTTTAAAAACTTAAACAAGCTAACTTTTAAAGTTACTTTGTTTAAGTTTTTATACCAGGCTTTCGAGCTTGGAGCTCTTTAACAATTTAATACATGAAGTAAAGTTTGTAAATATACAATATAACAACGCGATAGCTGTCGTAATGGCAGTTATCATTGGTGTATTGCATTGACACAACAATTTCAAAAAAAATGGATTCTCATTGAGAGATTAATTTCTCTCATTGAAAAGTAAAATATAGAATTCACCGATTGTGATTTATCACAATTTGTGACTTCTTGGTGAATAAGAACCATAGAATACCAAGTTTAATGTGACTTCAAATTTTGTCCAATTTCAAGGCGTTTTTTGAGTGAGGAAGAGAATATAGTGAAAGCTACATGATTGACCGAACGAAAAAAATAACGCAGAAAGTGGATGAAAGTTGGAGACACAAACAGATAATTTGGGGTTATATGGTCAAGTGAATAAGTGCATACGACGGATGCCTTGGCATTAGAAGGCGATGAAGGACGTGATAATCTGCGATAAGCTTCGGTTAGCTGATAAATAAGCTTTAACCCGGAGATCTCCGAATGGGAAAACCCAATGATCATCAGATCATTATCTTTGACTGAATACATAGGTCACTGAAGCTAACCTAGGGAACTGAAACATCTAAGTACCTAGAGGAAAAGAAATCAACCGAGATTCCCTTAGTAGCGGCGAGCGAACGGGGATCAGCCCTTAAGCATTTTTTAAATTACTAGAATGTTCTGGAAAGTTCAACGATACAGGGTGATAGTCCCGTATAGGAAAATTTAATTAATGTGAAATCGAGTAAGGCGGCGCACGTGAAACGCTGTTTGAATATGGGGGGACCACCCTCCAAGGCTAAATACTCTCTAATGACCGATAGTGAACAAGTACCGTGAGGGAAAGGCGAAAAGAACCCCGGGAGGGGAGTGAAATAGAACCTGAAATCGTATGCATACAAGCAGTAGGAGCGGATTTATTCCGTGACTGCGTACCTTTTGTATAATGGGTCAGCGACTTACTTCTCAGTTGCAAGGTTAACCAATAGGGGAGCCGTAGGGAAACCGAGTCTTAAATGGGCGATTAGTAGCTGGGAGTAGACCCGAAACCGGGTGATCTATCCATGGTCAGGGTGAAGGTTAGGTAAAACTAACTGGAGGCCCGAACCCACTTATGTTGAAAAATGAGGGGATGAACTGTGGATAGGGGTGAAAGGCCAAACAAACCCGGAGATAGCTGGTTCTCTCCGAAATCTATTTAGGTAGAGCCTCATGTATTACTTCAGGGGGTAGAGCACTGTTATGGCTAGCGGGTCGTCAAGACTTAGCAAACCATTGCAAACTCCGAATACCTGAAAGTATGAGCATGGGAGACACACTGCGGGTGCTAACGTCCGTAGTGGAAAGGGAAACAACCCAGACCATCAGCTAAGGTCCCAAAATTGTAGTTAAGTGGGAAACGATGTGAAAAGGCCCAGACAGCCAGGAGGTTGGCTTAGAAGCAGCCATTCCTTTAAAGAGTGCGTAATAGCTCACTGGTCGAGTCGGTTTGCGCGGAAGATTTAACGGGGCTAAAACTACATACCGAAGCTATGGATCGCAATTTATTGCGATGGTAGGAGAGCGTTCTGTAAGCCGTTGAAGGTGTCCTGTGAGGGATGCTGGAGGTATCAGAAGTGCGAATGCTGACATGAGTAACGATAAAGGGGGTGAAAAACCCCCTCGCCAGAAGTCCAAGGTTTCCTACGCAACGTTAATCGGCGTAGGGTTAGTCGGCCCCTAAGGCGAGGCAGAAATGCGTAGTCGATGGGAAACAGGTTAATATTCCTGTACTTCATATAACTGCGATGGGAAGACGGAGAAGGTTAGCTCAGCTTGGCGATGGTTGTCCAAGTTTAAGCGTGTAGAAATGGTTCTTAGGAAAATCCGGGAACCTCTATTTCAAGGCGTTACGACGATCCCTCTTTTGGGAGAAGTGAGTGATACCATGCTTCCAGGAAAATCCTCTAAGCTATAGGTTATATGAAACCGTACCCCAAACCGACACAGGTGGACGAGATGAGAATTCTAAGGCGCTTGAGAGAACTCGGGTGAAGGAACTAGGCAAAATGACACCGTAACTTCGGGAGAAGGTGTGCTCTTTGTAGGTGAAATCACTAGCTGATGAAGCTGAAAAGAGTTGAAGATACCAGGTGGCTCCGACTGTTTATTAAAAACACAGCACTCTGCAAACACGTAAGTGGACGTATAGGGTGTGACGCCTGCCCGGTGCTTGAAGGTTAATTGATGAGGTTAGGATTCGTCCGAAGCTTTTGATCGAAGCCCAAGTAAACGGCGGCCGTAACTATAACGGTCCTAAGGTAGCGAAATTCCTTGTCGGGTAAGTTCCGACCTGCACGAATGGCGTAACGAGGGCCACACTGTCTCCACCCGAGACTCAGTGAAATTGAAATTGCTGTTAAGATGCAGTATACCCGCGGCCAGACGGAAAGACCCCGTGCACCTTTACTACAGCTTTGCATTGAACTCTGATTCTACTTGTGTAGGATAGCTGGGAGGCTTTGAAGCTTGAACGCTAGTTTGAGTGGAGCCAACCTTGAAATACCAGCCTGGTATGGTTGGGGTTCTAACCTAGGTCCATTATCTGGATCGGGGACAATGCATGGTGGGTAGTTTGACTGGGGCGGTCTCCTCCTAAAGAGTAACGGAGGAGCGCAAAGGTACCCTCAGCACGGTCGGACATCGTGCAATGAGCGCAAAGGTAAAAGGGTGCTTGACTGCGAGACAGACACGTCGAGCAGGTAGGAAACTAGGTCTTAGTGATCCGGTGGTTCTGAGTGGAAGGACCATCGCTCAACGGATAAAAGGTACGCCGGGGATAACAGGCTGATACCGCCCAAGAGTTCACATCGACGGCGGTGTTTGGCACCTCGATGTCGGCTCATCACATCCTGGGGCTGAAGCAGGTCCCAAGGGTATGGCTGTTCGCCATTTAAAGTGGTACGCGAGCTGGGTTTAGAACGTCGTGAGACAGTTCGGTCCCTATCTACCGTGGGCGTTGGAGACTTGAGGGAAGCTGCTTCTAGTACGAGAGGACCGAAGTGGACAAACCTCTGGTGTTTCGGTTGTGACGCCAGTCGCATTGCCGAGTAGCTATGTTTGGAAAGGATAACCGCTGAAAGCATCTAAGCGGGAAGCCCCTCCCAAGATAAGGTCTCCCTGACAGTTTAACTGTCCTAAAGATCCCTCGAAGACTACGAGGTTGATAGGCACGGTGTGGAAGAGTAGCGATACTTGAAGCTAACGTGTACTAATTGATCGTGAGGCTTGACCATATAACACCCAAATTATTTGGACAATTTATTGTTCAATCCATAGTTTTTGTGTTGATGTGTCATGCAATACACTGATGTACAGTGACAAACTTAAAACATGTATTAATTGTTATACCTTCTGGTTATTTATAATCGAGGTATAAAAACTTTTTAATTAGCTTCTAACTTAACAAATGATTAAGTTAATAAATTTGGTTAATTTTGGAATTTTGCAAGGCAAATTTTTAAAATAAACGAATGAAGCAAACAGTTTGCTTAGTGACAATAGCAAGTGTGACCCACCTGATCCCATTCCGAACTCAGCAGTGAAACCACTTAGCGCCGATGGTAGTGTGGGGTCTCCCCATGTGAGAGTAGGACATTGCTAGGCTTTAATTCTAAAAAACCCCTAGACATCTTTTGATGCTAGGGGTTTTTTTTATCTAATTTTTTTAAACTCAGTAGTGAAACCACTTAGCACCGATGATAGCATGGGACTCTCGCCATGCGTGAGTAGGATATTGTTAGGCTTTAATTCCGTTTTTACGGTGTTGGATAATCGGTCGTTTATAACTATAAACTTCCCTTATATCCGCCTTGTAAAAACATCAAAGTACCCAAGTCTTTTTTAAGGATTTGGGTATTTTTTTATCTATTGTAAACTCAGAAGTGAAACCACTTAGCGCCGATGGCAGCGCGGGACTCTCGCCACGCGTGAGTAGGGCATTGCTAGGCTTTAATTCCGTTTTTACGGTGTTGGATAATCGGTCGTTTATAACTATAAACTTCCCTTATATCCGCCTTGTAAAAACATCAAAGTACCCAAGTCTTTTTTAAAGATTTGGGTATTTTTATCTATTGCAAACTTATTAGTAAGGCTACTTGGTGCAATGCTAGTTATGCATCTTTTATTTGGTATGAGTAAAGCATTGTTAAGCTTGTAATTTTTTTATAGTGCTAGATTTATTTATCAGTCGAATATTTTTTACCTGTACTTCTAGGTTAGTTATGGCGTTCTTTCTTACAAGAAGCCCAAAAAAAGCTACATTAAAAACGCCTTAGCACTGATAAGAGCGTTAGGGTATTTTTTTATTAAAATTTAATAAACTATATTGAATTTAGGTGTATTTATTGACCCAATTGGTGAAATCTGGCGCGCTTAAAGCGCCAGATACGCGATCAACTTCTTGGCCGTTCTTAAATAACACAAGTGTTGGGATTGAGTGAATGTTGTACTTGGCAGAAACCGTTTGCTCAGTTTCGGTTTCAATTTTGATAAAACGTGCTTTAGGTTCTAGTTGGCTGGCTACTGCTTTAAAAGTAGCTGCGAACTGTTGGCAAGGCCCGCACCAGGTTGCCCAAAAATCCACTACTAGAAGCTCATCTGTTTTTTCTATAGCGCGCGTTAGTTGAGCGCCGCTCATTGAAATTGGCGCGCCTTGATATAATGATTTTTTGCATTTTCCGCAGCTTGGATTGCTAGATAATTTTTCAGCAGGAATTTTATTAAGTCCGCCGCAGCTAGTGCACATGGTAATCATAGATCTATTTTCGATTGCTTATAAAAATTGTTTAAGGTTAGTTGAGCTGATTTAAAACTACACCAGATGATCGCTTGATGATTCGTTGTCATAACTAACATTTTTGCGAGTTGTTTTACGTTTAGAGCGCGGTATTTTGTTAGTTACGCGCTCTTTTTTTTCTGATTTTGAAATAATTTGATCAACAGACACTAAAGCATTAACGCTTTTTTTAATCGCCTTAAAGGCTTTAGGCGCTTGGATTTCAACCATTTGTTGAATAATCCATTTTTCATCAGCAGCAGTCATGGCTTTTTGAATTTTTTGCGCAAAATAGCGCATGAATAAATAATTAGGTTCGCCATCTTTAAATTCGTAATCAGCGTAGTCTTGCGAGCGTAAATTGTAGGTTTTGATAAAGGCTTGCCAGTGTTCGCCTTGTCCAATGCGCTCAGATTTATTTTCGTGGTAATAATCTGCTGATTGTTTAGCGAGCGCAATAATGAGTTCTTGACGCTGTTGATTGTTTAGTAAGTCAAAAGTTAGTCTGTCTACGCACTGAATTAGATAACATAGGTATTCCTGAATGACATCAAAAACTTGAGCCTTTTCAACCACAAAAGCTTCGTTGATTAAATCTTCTAGCTGATTTTTGGTAATGCGCCAAGAATTAAAAGCTAATGCGCCAGCAATATCTTCAATGGTTTTTATTTGGGTTTTGTGCCAGGTGCTTTTAACTCTCATTTAGGTTGATGTTTATTTTTTTAAACTAATAAGAATTTTAACAAGCAATTTGGGAATGTTTAGCTATAAATTCAAAAAAATAATTATTCGCAGGTATAGTTTTTAAAAGAACCTAGGTCATGCACTTTGTCAAAACCCATCTGCACTAAATAATTTTTAGCCGTTGCAGAGCGCGCACCACTCACACAATAAAGTACAATTTCCTTATCTTTGTCGATAATATTAGCAGCATTCATAATACCTTGAAGAGGTAAATTAATGGCATCTGGCAGAGCGCCACGAGAAAATTCTGCCGCCGATCGAACGTCAACAAGTTGTGCGCCATTGGCTAATAGTTTGCATGCATCAGCAGGCGAAAATGAGTTAAACATAGTATAATTTCCTGAATAAGTTTTATTTGAACGCGCTAGCTTAATTAGAGTTAGAGGCTCAAATCAATATAAGGGAATCATTATATAACAATGCTGAGTAAAAAGCAACTAAGAAATGAAGTAGAGACGGTAGCTAAAGCACTTAAAAGAAGGGGTTTTTCCTTTGATATCAATGGTTTATCTGAATTAGAAAATAGTCGTAAAAAAAATCAGGTTAAAACCCAAGAATTGCAAAACCGGCGCAATACGCAATCAAAGTCTATTGGTAAAGCCAAAGCTGCTGGCGAGGATATTAAGCCATTGCTAGCTGCAGTTGCTGATTTGGGCGGCGAGTTAGATATTGCCAAAGCTGAATTACAAGAAATTCAAACGCAGATTGATGAAATTGCTTTATCGATGCCTAATATTCCGCACGATTCAGTGCCTGAAGGCAACTGCGAAAATGACAATGTTGTGGTTTCAACTTGGGGCGAGCCAGCTCAAGTTGATTTTGAAGTTAAGGATCATGTTGTTTTGGGTGAGAAATTGGGCTTGGACTTTGAAACGGCCGCTAAAATTGCAGGTGCGCGTTTTAGTGTGATGACTGGAAAAATAGCGCGCCTTCATCGTGCGCTAACCCAATTCATGTTAGATCAGCATACTGAGATTAATGGCTATGTTGAGGCTTATGTGCCTTATTTGGTTAACGCTGAATCTTTAACCGGCACAGGCCAATTGCCTAAATTCGAGGCCGATTTATTTAAAACGCATTTACATGGCGAACAGGGCGAGGCTAAAATACTTTATTTGACTCCGACAGGAGAAGTGCCAATTACCAACATGATGCGTGACACCATCGTTGATGAAAAAGATTTACCCTTAAAGTTTGTAGGACACACGCCCAGTTTCAGGTCTGAGGCAGGTGCTTATGGGCGTGATACGCGCGGATTGATTCGTCAGCATCAGTTTGAAAAGGTGGAGTTGGTGCAAGTGGTTAAAGCCGAGGATTCTTATCACGCCTTGGAAGGGTTAACCGCTCACGCACAAGGTATTTTGCAAGCGTTAGAGTTGCCTTATAGAAAAGTTAATTTATGCACGGGCGATTTGGGTTTTTCTGCTGCCAAAACTTATGATTTAGAGGTGTGGCTGCCTGGACAAAATGCTTACCGTGAAATTTCTTCTTGCTCTTGTTTTGAGGATTTTCAAACCAGGCGTTTACAGCTTAGATATAAAAATAAAGAAACCAATAAGCCAGAGCTGTTGCATACCTTAAACGGCTCTGGACTTGCAGTTGGGCGTACGTTGGTGGCAGTAATGGAAAATCATCAGCAAGCTGATGGTAGTGTTAAAATTCCAGCTGTATTACAAAGTTACATGAATGGTTTAACCGTTATTACATAATTACACAAAGATTTTATAATAGGAGAAAAAAATGAATTTATTAGATTTAATGATTACACCTGCATTTGCGCAGGACGCTGCAACGGGCGGCGGCTTGGGCGATTCACTGGGCGGTTTGCCATTTTTAATTGTCATGTTTGTGCTGATGTATTTTTTACTCATCAGACCGCAACAAAAGCGTGCAAAAGAACATAAGGCGCTGCTAGCAGAACTTAAAAAAGGCGATGAAGTGGTGACTAATGGCGGCATTATTGGCAAAGTTATTTCAGTTGACGAATCTTTTGCAACCTTAGAAATTGCACAAAACGTTATTGTTAAGGCGCAAAAGCAAGGCATCAATCAAAAGTTGCCAAAAGGTAGCGCCACCATTTAAACCAACTCAAATTTGTTATGAATCAATTTTCCGCACTTAAAAACACGCTGATTGCATTTTTTTTATTGCTTGCAGTATTGTATGCACTGCCTAATATTTTTGGCTCAGATCTGGCTGTCCAGGTTTCGGCCAATGGCGATGCAACAATCACTCAGGCAGACCTTGATAAGGTTAAAAAGTCATTGGACGATGGCTCGATTTCTTATAAATCAGTAACCCTAAGCGGACGCCGAATTTTAGCTAGATTTACAGATAACAAATCTCAGTTAGGCGCTAAAGACGCCCTTAAAACGGATATGGAGCGCAACTACGTGATCGCCTTAAATTTAGCACCTTCTATTCCTGCGTGGCTGGCTGGTCTGGGTGGTAATGCAATGTCATTAGGGCTGGATCTGCGCGGCGGCGTGCATTTCTTGTTAGAAGTTGATATGCAGGCGGTTACCAATATGTCGCTGGATAAATCTTATAATGAGCTGCGCACCTTGTTAAGAAAAGATCGTTTATATAAACGTATTGATATCCAAAATGGACAGGTTGTGGTTTTATTTAAAACCAACGACGCCAAAGACAAAGGTTTGGCATTAATCGGTTCGGAGTTGACTGATCTAGAAATTCTTGAAACTCAGACTGATGACGCTTTGCAGGCTAATATTGGTATTAGCGCAAGCGCACAAAAAGCGGCGAAAAATAATGCCTTAAAGCAAAATATCACCACGTTGCGTAACCGCGTTAATGAGCTTGGCGTGGCTGAACCTATTATTCAACAGCAAGGTTTAGAGCGTATTGTTGTACAGCTGCCAGGCGTGCAAGATACCGCCAGGGCTAAAGAAATTTTAGGCGCGGTGGCAACTTTGGAGTTTCGTCTGGTTGATGAAAAAAATGACCCTCAAATTGCCATTCAATCTGGCAAAGTGCCTATTGGTTCGAAGTTGTATTATTTTAGAGACGGCCGCCCGCTTTTATTGAAAACTCGCGTCATTGCAACGGGAGAAAGTATTACTGGCGCTGCGTCGGGGGTTGATTCTGAAAACTCATCACCCATGGTTAATATCACTTTAGACAGTGCTGGCGGGCGCGCTATGCTTGACACTACCAAAAAATATTTACACCACCGAATGGCAGTTGTTTTTATTGAAAACAAGGTTGAAACAGTCATAGAAAATGATAAAACAGTCAAGAAGCGCTCAACCACACAAGACGTTATTAATGCAGCAACTATTCAAGGTACTTTTTCATCAAGGTTTCAAATTACCGGTATTGACAGTGCTAGAGAAGCTAGAAACCTAGCGTTATTATTAAGAGCTGGTTCACTTTCCGCGCCGATTGAAATTATTGAAGAACGCACAATCGGCCCCAGTTTAGGTGCAGATAATATTGCCAAAGGAATCATGAGCGTCATTATTGGATTTATTTTGGTGCTAATATTTATGGCAATGCGTTACCGCGTATTTGGCATGGTAGCCAATATCGCATTAACCCTTAACTTGGTAATGATTGTGGCAGCGCTATCTTTATTGCAAGCTACTTTAACCTTGCCAGGTATTGCTGGAATTGTACTAACCGTGGGTATGGCAGTTGATGCCAACGTGATTATTTTTGAACGCATTAAAGAAGAGTTAAAGTCGAATAGCAATATTCAAAAGGCAATAGATGCAGGCTATGACAAAGCCATGATGACTATTGCAGATGCCAATATCACCACCTTAATCGCATCCTTGGTATTGTTTAGTTTTGGCACGGGCCCAATTAAAGGTTTTGCCATTACCTTATCAATTGGTATCATAACCTCTATGTTTACCGCCATCATTGTTTCCAGGGCTATTATTAACAAAATTTATGGCAACAAAAAATTAGAGGAGATTTCAATATGAGCATGACAGCTTTAAAAATTCCAAGCATTGATTTTATTGGAAAACGCAGCTATGCAATTATCATTTCAGCAGCGCTGATTATGCTGAGTATTTTTTCTCTTACGACCAATGGTCTAAAATTAGGCATCGATTTTACCGGCGGCACGTTAATTGAAGTAGGGTACGAGCAAGGTGTTGATTTGTCTAGTGTTCGGTCAACACTTGACAAGGCAGGCTTTAAACATGCCAACGTGCAATATTTTGGCTCTACTAACGAAATTTTGATACGCTTAGAGCCGCAAACAGTGTCAAGCGCCAAGCTAAGTACTAAGATTATTCAGCTATTGGGCGTGGGTGTTGATATTCGCCGGGTAGAGTTCGTGGGTCCAAAAGTAGGTGAAGAGCTGACTAATGATGGCGGATTGGCAATGTTGTACGCCTTGATTGGTATTTTAATTTACGTGGCTTTTCGATTTGAATATCGTTTTGCTTTGGGCTCTATAACTGCGTTAATACATGATGTAATTATTACCCTTGGAATTTTCTCGTTGTTCCAAATTGAGTTTGATTTAACTGTTTTAGCAGCTATTTTAGCCATTATTGGTTATTCATTAAATGATACGATTGTGGTGTTTGATCGGATTCGTGAGAATTTTTTATCAACGCGCCATGTTGATCCAGCCAAAATTATTAATGGCGCACTCAACCAAACGCTTTCTAGAACCATCATGACCTCTTTAACCACTTTGTTGGTATTGTTGGCCTTGTTCTTTTTAGGCGGCGAGATTATTCATGGCTTTGCCATAGCTTTATTAATAGGCGTACTAATTGGCACCTATTCTTCGATTTATGTGGCTAGCTCGATGATTCTGGCGATGGGCATTACCAAAGAAGATATGTTGCCTTCAGAAAAAGAAGAGCAAGAGATTGATACAAGGCCTTAAAAGGCGTTTAAATTATCAGTAAAGGCGTCACAACATACGAATTATCCAATACTCACCTTTTAATTAAAAAGAGTGACAGTCGTTACGGTTTGAATTTCTCAAACACCAAGCAGGCATTTGTACCGCCAAATCCAAAACTATTTGACATAACTCGATTGAGCGTTTGAATTGTAGTTGAGCGTACAATAGGCACGCCATCAGCGGCTTCGTCAATATTTTCAATATTAACAGATTCAGCCATAAAACCATTTTCCAGCATTAACAATGAATAGATGGCTTCATTAACCCCAGCAGCGCCTAAAGCATGGCCTGATAAAGACTTAGTTGAGCCAACGTTTGGCATATTACTGGTAAATACTTCTTTGATCGCGCCTAACTCTTTACTATCACCAACTGGCGTTGAGGTGCCGTGGGCATTAATATAGTCAATGGGGCCATCAACCGTTGAAATAGCCAGCTCCATGCAGCGTTTTGCGCCTTCGCCTGAAGGGGCGACCATATCATAACCATCTGAAGTGGCGCCATAACCCGTTAGCTCTGCAAGAATGGTTGCGCCGCGAGCTTGTGCATGGTCGAGCGATTCAAGTACCAATGCGCCGCCGCCGCCAGAAATAACAAAGCCGTCGCGATCTGCGTCGTAGGCTCTTGAAGCTTTTTCAGGTGTTTCATTGTACTTTGAAGAAAGTGCACCCATGGCGTCAAATAACATGGTTAGCGACCAATCAAGTTCCTCGCCGCCGCCGGCAAATACCACATCTTGTTTGCCCATTTGGATTTGCTCCATTGCATTGCCAATACAATGAGCTGAAGTAGAGCAAGCAGAACTAATGGAATAGTTGATGCCTTTAATTTTAAATAGGGTTGACAGGCAAGCTGAGGTGGTTGAGCCCATCGTGCGCGGAACGCGATAAGGGCCAACCCGTTTAATGCCTTTTTGCCTTAAAATATCAGCTGCTTCAACCACATTTTGGTTAGAAGCGCCGCCTGATCCCATAATCAGGCCAGTACGAGGATTTGATACTTGGTCTTCATTTAGGCCAGATTGTTTAATGGCCTGATCAAGGGCAAGGGCGTTATAGATAGCAGCATCGGCCATAAAGCGTTTCATTTTTCGATCAATGACAGCGCTTGAATCCACCTGCGCAACTTGTCCAGATACCTGCGACCGAAGACCAAGGTCGGCGTACGTTTGGTCGAATTTAATGCCAGATTTTGCCGTTTTTAGTGATTCTAAGACTTCGTCGCAATTTGCGCCCAAGCTAGAAACAATACCCATTCCTGTAATAACAACTCTATTCATTAGAAAACGCTCGTATCAGTAAATAAACCCACTTTTAGGCCGGTAGCTTCGTAAATCACTTTGTTATCGACTTCCATGGTGGCATCCGCAATACCCATATAGAGTTTGCGAGCAATAACGCGTTTAAAGTTGACCTTATAAGTAATTTTTTTAGCACTTGGTAATACCTGACCAGTAAATTTAATACTGCCGCCGAGTGCGCGTCCACGCCCCGGGCCGCCTAACCAGCCTAAATGAAAGCCAATGAGTTGCCACATAGCGTCTAAACCCAAACAGCCGGGCATAACGGGATCATTGTTAAAGTGACAGCCAAAGAACCACAAGTCTGGATGCACATCTAATTCAGCAACAATTTCGCCCTTGTTAAACGCTCCGCCCTCATTTGAAATGTGGGTGATTCTATCAAACATCAGCATCGGCGGCTGCGGCAGTTGTGCATTACCTGGGCCGAACAATTCGCCATTGCCGCACTGGATTAATTCTTCGTATGAGTATGAGTTTTGCATGGGGTTACCTTGTATCATTCTTTGACAAGATTATACATTAAAGTCCTTTTTTTATATCGTCTATCAAGTCGTTTGCATCTTCAAGTCCTACAGAAAGTCTAATTAGGCCTTCACAGATGTTTGCATTGCGTCTTTCTTCGTCAGTTAAGCGTCCGTGCGTTGTACTTGCAGGATGGGTAATGGTTGATTTTGTATCACCCAAATTAGCAGTAATGGAGAATATTTGTGTGGCGTTAATAACCTTAAAAGCCGCCTGCCTGCCGCCATCCACCTCAAATGATACAATGCCGCCAAATCCAGACTGCTGTTTTTTGGCTAATTGATGATGCGCATGAGACTCAAGACCTAAATAATGAACTTTTTTAACCCCTGGATGCTGCGCTAACCAGCGCGCTAATTGCAAGGCATTATCACAGTGAGCTTTCATTCTAAGGCTTAAAGTGTCTAATCCTTTGAACACGATCCAAGCATTAAAAGCGCTAAGGCTTGGGCCTGTGGTGCGCACAAAGCCGTGTACTTGCTCAATAATTTGCGCTGTTGCTAGTACGGCGCCTGCAAGGCAGCGCCCTTGACCATCTATATATTTAGTAGCAGAATGAATGACAATATCAGCGCCCAAATCCAAGGGTTTTTGCAAAGCCGGCGTCAAAATAGCATTATCAACCGCTAACAGGATGTTGTTGGCTTTAGAAATTTTGCTCAGCGCAATTAAATCAACTACTTGACCTAAAGGGTTGGACGGGGTTTCCAGTAAAAAAAGTTTGGTATTGTCGGTAATGGCATTTTCCCAGGCGCTCAAGTCTGATAAATCAACATAACTAACTTGAATGTTAAATTTAGAAATAATGTCATTAAGCAGTACAATCGAGGTGCCAAACATGTTGCGCGATGCAACAATATGATCGCCTGATTTTAACAATGCCATGAGCGTGGCAAAAATAGCAGCCATACCAGAGGCAGTTGCTACGCAAGCCTGCGCACCTTCCAAAGCGGCTAATTTTTTTTCAAATGCATCAACGGTTGGGTTGGTAAAACGTGCATAGATATTACCAGGCTCTTCTTTGGAAAAGCGTTTGGCTGCCTGCTGGGCAGAATCAAAGGCAAAACTTGAAGTCATAAATATGGCTTCAGAATGCTCTTGCTCGTTGGTTTTTTGGTAGCCTTCGCGGATGGCTTTAGTATTGAAATTTAGATCTTTCATTGATTTTAAATAAATGGGTAAATGCAGTTATTCTACATCATTGCTGATTAAATCAGAGCTCTCATTGATGTGATTTTTCTCTTTAACGCAGTCGGCTCTAGCCGCTTCAACATCGTCTAAATAATTTTGATCAATGTCAGCGGTGACATACTCGCCATTAAAACAAGAGCAATCAAATTGGGTGATATTTTTATTGCCTTGTTGAACGCACCAAATAAGATCATTTAGGTCTTGATAAATAAGTTTGTCAGCGCCAATGGCCGTGCAAACCTCATCGGTGGTTTTGTTGTGCGCAATAAACTCTTTGTTGCTGGCCATGTCAATGCCGTAAACATTAGGATATCGCACCGCTGGCGCTGCTGAGGCGAAAAATACTTTGTTAGCACCTGCATCACGCGCCATTTTTACAATTTGCTGACTGGTTGTACCTCTAACAATTGAATCATCAACCAATAGGACATTTTTACCTTTGAATTCAAGCTCTATGGCGCTGAGTTTTTGACGCACTGTTTTTTTGCGTAATTTTTGCCCTGGCATAATAAAAGTGCGCGCAATGTAGCGGTTTTTTATTAATCCTTCAGAGTATTTAATGCCGAGTTCGTGCGCCAATTGCAAGGCAGATACGCGCGAGGTATCTGGAATGGGAATAACCACATCAATTTTTTCTTGGCTCCATTTTTTGCGTATTTTGTCCGCCAAGCGTTCACCCATTCTCAGCCGGGTTTTGTAAACTGAAATATCATCAATAACCGAATCAGGTCTGGCAAAGTAAACAAATTCAAAAATACACGGTGAATATTTTGGATTTTGGGCACATTGCTGTATAAATATGTTACCTTTTCGATCGACAACAACGGCTTCGCCAGGTTTGATGTCTTGGGTTATTTCGTAACCAAGCGCCGTTAATGCCACACTTTCAGAGGCAAGCATGTATTTTGTGCTGTCATTAGTTACGCGTTTTCCAAGAATCAGCGGGCGAATGCCGTTAGGATCTCGAAAGCCAAAAATACCATAACCTGGAATCATGCCGATGGTAGCGTAAGCGCCGCGAACGCGTTTGTGCACTTGCTTAACTGAATCAAAAATATCTTTTTCGTTAATGCGTTGTTTTTGCAATTTAGCAAGTTCGCTGGCAAAAACGTTTAGCAAAATTTCTGAATCTGAATTGGTGTTAATATGGCGCAAATCTTGTTCAAATAATTCCTGAGCCAGTTGTTTGGTATTGGTTAAATTGCCGTTATGTGCAAAAGCAATGCCGTAAGGAGAATTAACATAAAAAGGTTGAGCCTCTGCGCCGCTTGAGGTGCCGGCAGTTGGGTAGCGCACATGGCCAATGCCCATATTGCCTAATAAAGAGGCCATATGTCCAGTTCTGAAAGCATTTTTTACCAAGCCATTTGACTTGCGCATATAAAAACGCCCTTTATGCGAAGTGACAATGCCAGCAGCATCTTGACCCCGATGCTGGAGAATGGTTAAAGCGTCGTAAATATAAACAGCTGTATCTGTTTGAGTGGTGGATAAAATGCCAACAATGCCGCACATAGAAGAGTTTCCTTATTCGTTTTTGATAAATAGTAAATGCTCTGACAAGGTGGGCCTGATATCTGTAGCCACATCTTGAAAGGTTTTTAAAGCGCCATTGGCCTGAGCCCAATAGGACTTTTGTGAAATGCTGTCGATACTTTGAAAGACTAACACCATTATCAAGATGGCCAGACTGCCTTTGATAAGTCCAACCAGTATGCCGCCAAAGTTATTTTTGTTGCTGTTGATATTTCTTGCATTGAGTTTTTCGTCTAACCAGCGCAAAATATTAAGGATTTTTTTAAAAAATGACGACAAAAAACAAGCTTTTGAGGCGTCAATGTCAATATTTAGAATGCTAGAAATGAGTAAAAATAGACCAATGATGATAGCAAAAGTAATTACAAATGACAGTCCAATACGAAGGGAAGTATTGGTGACAACAATTTCCATTAAGCCTATATGTTCAATAAGGTGCAAGTAGTTCCAGCTAAGTACAAGCGCCACTATAAAAAATATTAAGTAAGCAAAAATCTTGTTTAAAGTACACGGATTGTTGATGTTGGATGAGCTGGCAACAAGCCTATAAATGATTCTTTTAATAATCAGCACACTCATAAAAATAGCGCCAAAGGCAGTGGCCATATGTGATTGATGAGATAGCAGCAGCCAAGTAATGGCATCACTAGAAGCCAGCGGCTGATAAAACAGCCAAGCGATGATAATAACCAGCAATAAAAAACCAAGATTAATAATCTCTTTTGCCATACCGCGCTTAAAGCCCAGTATTAAAAATATAAGCAGAATAATGAGCGTCATCCAATCAGACCAAGCTAGGGATTCAATCACGTTCCAAATATTTGCAAAAAATTCATTCATTAACCTCTCCAGCAGAGTGTTTGGTTATTGTGTGTACGGTTGCAATTTTACAAGATTTTTTATTCAAGCGTTATCTTATAGTATTTATAAAAAACTATTTTTTAAGATTGTTGTTTATAAAAAGTATCCAGTGTTTTTAGTCCATCTGCCACCACGTGAAAGGATCCAAATACAACAATGCGCTGACAAGTTTGCTGATTAAGAGCCTCATTTACAGCTAAAGCCATATTATCATAAGCACTAATGGAATCTTTAAGACTAAATTGATCAATCAGAAAAGCGATTTCGGCTGCGCGCCTCACCTTAAGCGGCACTAAGTGCCATTGATCAATTAAAGGGGAGATGGCATTAATCATCAAGGCAATATTTTTATCCTTTAAGGCGGAAAAAATGGCCAAAGTTGGCTGATTGTCTTTTGCCAGTTGTTTGGCTAGCGCTTTAATTGCCGCCTCATTGTGCGCCACATCAAAAATAATCTGTTTATGGTTGATGTTTTTTATTTGAAAGCGCCCCGCTAGTTGTGCATTTTGCAACCCTTGACGAATTAACTGCGGGTTAACTTTAAACTTATTATTGAGTTTTTCAATGCACAAAACCGCTAGGGCAGCGTTTTGCCGCTGATGCTCGCCAATAAGTGATAACGCCCCTGAGTAGGGTAAATCTACAAATTCAAGCATAGCGCCGATTTTATCAGCATGCTTTTTAAGCGCTAAGGGTGGATTGCTGTCGCCACAAATACAAGGCTTGTTGCGGCGCATAATGCCCGCTTTTTCATGGCCAATCAGCGCTCTGGTAGCACCCAAATAGTCAACATGATCGATGGCAATGTTAGTGATGACAGCAATATCTGCATCCACCACATTGACAGAGTCGAGCCTGCCGCCTAGACCAATTTCTAAAATAGCAATATCAACGTCTTGCTGGGTAAAAATAAGCAGCGCCGCCAAAGTTGAAAACTCAAAATAAGTTAAAGAGGTAGCGCCTCGAACCTGCTCTATTTGCTCAAATGCTGCGCAAATTTGCGCGCTGGTTGCTCGCGCGCCATTAATCACAAAACGCTCATTGTAATCAAGGATATGCGGCGAAGTAAATTTGGCAACTGAATAACTGCTTTGTTGATAAATGCTGTCGATAAAAGCAATGGTTGAACCTTTGCCATTAGTACCAGCAACGGTTATTGTAGTAAAATCAACCCCATTGGGAAACAGCTTAGAGCAAACAGTTTGAATGCGCTCTAGGCCCAGGTCTATTTCTTCATCGTGTAGGTTTTCTTGCCAGTTTAGCCACTCGCTGAGGGTTGTTAATCTTCCCAAAACTCACCATCAATTGTGTCATTTTTTTTGTTATTTTGCGCCGCATTAGAGGGCGCCTTATGAATAAAAGCTGATTTTTTTTGAGTAAATACTTTAGCGCTATTTTTACTTAAAATTCGCTTAACAAAATACGCTCTTGAGAAAGGTATTAGCCCCAATAATCCAACGGCGTCAGTGATAAATCCTGGCGTTAGCAACAAGACGCCAGAAACAAGAATAACCACGCCTTCGAGCATTTCAAATGCAGGCGTTTGACCATTGGCCGCTGCATTTTGCGCTTTGGCCATGGTTGACCAGCCTTGTTGTTTGAGCAAGGTAGAGCCAATCAGCGCGGTAATCACCACCAATGCAATGGTTGAAAGACTGCCAATAGAATCGCCAACTGAAATGAGTACGTAAATTTCAAGTAGGGTTATGACTGCAAATATAGGAAAAAGCATATTATTTCTCGTTAGTAAAAATTAAATCCCAAACGCCGTGTCCGAGTCGCTCACCGCGTTTTTCAAACTTAGTAATGGGGCGGCGCTCAGGTCTTGGTGAATAGATATGGGCGCCTAATGTGTTTTTAAAGTGGGCGTGCGCTTCGAGCGTTTGCAACATATGCTCGGCGTAGTTTTGCCAATCGGTTGCCATATGCACAAAGCCGCCATTCATTAGCTTAGCAGACATTAAATGCATAAATTCTGCTTGCACAATACGGCGTTTATGGTGCTTTTTCTTGTGCCAAGGATCTGCAAAATACAATTGAAAGCCGGCAAGACTATTAGCCGCAATATTATTTTTTAGTACCTCTACTGCGTCTTGTTTGATGATTTTAAGATTGCTTAGGTTGTGTTTATGCGCCTCGTTAATCAAACGCCCAACCCCTGCTTCGTAAACCTCAATACCCAAAAAATTATATTCAGGCTCATTAATCGCCATCTGTAAAAGTGAGTCGCCATTGCCAAAGCCAATCTCTAAAATAACCGCCTGCGGCTTTGCAAACAAGCTGTCAAAATTAAGGATTTCATGGTTTATTGGGTCGATGCCGTAATTAGCCCAAAGCTCGTTTAATCCATATTTTTGCCCCAAGGTTAGCCGGCCAGAGCGCCTTACAAAACTTTGAATTTTACGTATTTTTCCCTCGCTCATAATTGGTAGTCAATAACTAAAGGCGAGTGGTCGGAAAAGCGCTGATCTTTATAAACAAAGGCGCTTTTAACTTTTCCTTTCAAATTTTTACTCAAAATTTGATAATCAATGCGCCAGCCGGTATTATTAGCCCAAGCTTGACCTCGATTTGACCACCAAGTGTATTGATGCGCCTGCTGATTAACTTCTCTAAAAGCGTCAATATAATGCGCTTCGCCAAACAGTTGATCCATCCAAGCGCGCTCTTCTGGCAAACAACCCGAACGTTTTTTATTGCCAGCAAAGTTTTTAATATCGATTTCTTTATGCACAATATTAATATCGCCGCAAATAATATAATCACGGCCATTTTTTTGCAAATCTTGAAGATAGGGCATAAAGCGCTGGCTCATAAAGTCCATTTTGTATTTTTGACGCTCTTCTTTAGATGAACCTGAAGGAATGTAAATTGAAATAACGCTCAAGTTGCCAAAATCAGCTTGAATAAAGCGCCCTTCAAAATCAAAATCTTCCCAAGGGCTAAAAATAACTTGATCAGGTTTTTGCTTGCAGTACAAGCCAGTGCCGCTATAGCCTTTTTTCTGTGCTGGCTGATAATAAGTGTGCATGTTTTTTGGATAAAATTGCTCGTCTAATTGATCTTCTTGAGCTTTGATTTCTTGCACGCAAACCACATCCGCATCTTGAGCTTTCATCCACTCAAAAAAACCTTTTCTCTGCGCTGCACGAATACCGTTGACATTAGCCGTTATAATTCTCTTCATTGGAATAATTTTATAGGAATAATTTATGCAGCAGTATCAAAAAGAATTTGTGGATTTTATGTTAGCAATTGGCGCATTGAAATTTGGTGAATTTACCCTTAAATCTGGGCGCATTAGTCCTTACTTCTTTAATGCCGGTTCATTTAACACCGGCGAGCATTTATCAAAATTAGGCAAGTTTTATGCTCAGGCCATCGACCAAAGCGACTTGGAATTTGACGTATTATTTGGCCCTGCTTATAAAGGCATTCCTTTGGCAACAGCAACAGCCATGGCATTAAACGATACGTTTAATAAAAATGTGCCTTATAGTTTCAATCGAAAAGAGGCAAAAACTCACGGTGAAGGCGGCGATATTGTTGGCCATGCATTAACCGGTGATATTTTAATTATTGATGATGTTATTACTGCTGGCACAGCGATTCGCGAGGCGATGGATATTATTAACGCAAATGGCGCCAAGGCCATCGGCGTGATTGTTGCGGTTGATCGTCAAGAAAAAGGCAAGGGCGAACAATCGGCAATTCAAGAAGTTGAAGAGAATTTCGGCATTACCGTGTTAAGTATTGTTAATTTAGGCCATTTAATTGATTATTTAAAACAAGGCGATGACCAAGTTTTAATTCAGCGTATTGAAGCTTATCGAGACCGTTACGGGGTTTAGTACTGTTTTTTAAAATAACGTCAATTGGGCGTTTTTACGGTTTCTTCTTTGGGTGATTTTTTGCCAAACAAGCTGGCAATTTTTCTAAAGATTAATTTAATTCCGCGCCAAAGTTTTGGTATTAACCAAATCATCAGCACAATCACAGTAACAGCAACAATAATCCAAGGTATTGGGTGGTTAATCGCAGCCCAAACGCCTGCAAATACAGCAACATCTTCAGAGATTGAAGCGGTCCAATTGCTGACTGGTTCGGGGCTGGTATTGATAATGGCGCGCGTTCCTGCTTTGGTAAAATGCGTTGCCGAAGTAAGTCCGCCGCCAACGATAATAGCTGCTGTTTCAATCACGGGGCCAAACTGCGCCATGGCATCTCCAGCCAGTATTGCCCCAAGTGGAATTCGCACGAAAGTATGAAGTGCATCCCAAACGCTATCAAAGCCGGGTATTTTGTCAGCAAAAAACTCCACCCCATACATCAGCCCCGCTGCAACAATGACTAAAGGATTTTGCAATACTTCCAATTCACCTGGCAACTCTACGCCGCCTGTTGCGCCAGACAAGCCAAGCACTAATATAGTGGCGTAAATATTAAAACCACCACCCAATCCAATGCCAAGTGCTAGCGCGGTTGCTTGTATGAGATCTGCGTCCATGATAATTTTTTAATGATTTAATTAACTAATGATTTTAATTAATTAAATGTTTTGGTGTTGTTCATTTGATTTTGCAGATTTTTTAAACTGTTTGCCATTGAGTGCAAGCGTAATACGCCAGTCTATTATTAAACTTACGGCTGGTAGTGTCAGAATAAAGAGCTACAAATATCATCAAAGTTATTTTGATGAGACGAATAGCAACAACGTCGCGATGCTTAGAGGGTGATGTGTGTTGTGCGCAGGATGACAGGAATAATGGTGGAGGGATAGGGATTTTAATTCATTGATAAAACTACTGATACAAAAGCATTTATAAATTTATGTGACCTTGTAAACCAGATTGTGTAAACCCTCATATTTTATAATCCCTAAAAAGGAGAAAAAACATGAGTAACACAACACTAAGACAAAACCAAAAGAACCAACTGAACAACACAGGCATCAACCAACAAAAACTACGCGCTTTTGCTGATGAACTTGCCAAAGACATCCACACTCAAGATGACTTAGCAGACCTATCTGCCTCACTGGTTAAAATGACCATTGAAGCAGCACTCGGCGGCGAGATGGAACATCATCTTGGCTATCCAAAGCATGGACAGAATAACAATACAATTGATATAAATAGTAACGCTCGCAATGGCTACTACCCGAAGATTGTTAAAAGCAATCATAGCGAAATTAAACTCGCCATTCCAAGGGATCGTAGTGGCGATTTTGAGCCCTTAATCGTTGAAAAAGGCCAAACACGATTGGGTGCTTTCGATTCTCAAATATTAAGCCTGTATGCTAAAGGCATGTCCACTCGTGACATCGTATCAACCTTTAAAGAAATGTACGATGCAGACATATCAGCCACCTTGGTGTCTAATGTAACACAGGCGGTTATTGCTCAAGCAACTGAGTGGCGTAATCGTCCACTGGATGAGGTCTATCCTATTGTTTATTTAGACGGCATTGTTATTAAAGTCAGGCAAGACAAGCAAATCATTAAAAAGACGATGTATATCGCCCTCGGCGTTAACCTTGAAGGCAAAAAGGAATGCTTGGGTCTATGGCTGTCTAAAAACGAATCTTCCAAGTTTTGGCTAGGCGTTCTTAATGATATTGCTAATCGTGGCGTTAAAGACATTCTGATTGCTTCAGTGGATGGCTTAACAGGCTTCCCTGAAGCCATTAATGCCGTATTCCCACAGGCCGATGTTCAGCTATGTATTGTTCACATGGTGCGTAATTCACTCAAATATGTTGGCTATAAGGATAAAAAACAGGTTGCCAGTAGTCTTAAGCAAATTTATCAATCCATTAGTGAAGATGAAGCCTTACTTGCACTTGATGAATTTGAGCATCGCTGGGGTAAGCAATTCCCAAGTATTGGCAAATCATGGCGTAGGCATTGGGATAATGTGGCAACAATATTTGCTTATCCTGAGGCTATTAGAAGGGCTATCTATACAACCAATGCGATTGAATCTTTAAACTCAGTGATTCGTAAATCAATCAAGAATCGCAAGATTTTTAATCATGATAACTCCGCCTTTAAGGTTGTTTTTTTAGCCATTGAAGCAGCGAGTAAAAGATGGACTATGCCAATACGGAATTGGCCACAAGCAATGAATCAGTTTATAATCCTACATGAGGATAGATTAAAGGATTATGTCTGATTTTTGACGAGGACTTTACACAATCTGGTTTACAGGGTCTATTTTTTCGGTGTGTAAATTTTTAATAGATTCGATAGTGTGCAAATATTTAAATAATATTTGAATCTCTACGCTCTCGCTTGGAGTTGCATTTCGCTGGAGCGAAAAGACAATTTAAAAATCCACAGAGCGGGCCTTTTAAAATTAGCTTAAATAGAATGCCTTGGTATATTTTTCATTAAATCGTGATTGATACGAGACTGCCAACCTTTACCACTTTGTTTATAGTAGTCTAAAACTTCCGATGATAATCTAATGCTAATTGGTATCTTTTTATGTTCTTTTTTAGGTCTACCTAGTACGGCTCTCTTAAAGTCCTTTGGTAAGTCGCTATTTTCTAATGAAGTCGCATTTTTAAACATTTCATCAGTCCACTCAGGATTTTCATTGTCTACTAATTCTTGATTGTTCATATTTTCTCCTTTCCCTTTTATTGGCCCTACGTAAACTTATAATTCTAACATTCACTTCTCTTATGGTAAATACCATTACAAACAAACTAGTTTCAATATACCCTGTAGCAGCAAATCTTTTTTCACCATAATCATGACGTTCGTCTTTAATAATTACGCTTGTTGATAAATCAAAGTCAATTGCAATGTTAAAATCAATTCCTCGGCCCTGTATATTTTTCTTATTTTTAATAGTGTCAAATTCAATTTTCATTTATTATTGTATATACTTTTAATATAAGAGTCAAATTTAATTAAAAATCAGTATAGTTTAGAATTGGTAAAGATAAAGATTTTTCAAAATATTTAAGATCCTCTTTTAATTCTGAAATTGTCTCCCCAGATGGAGAGCAAGGATCCTGTGTAATTGTTTCAACTTTGCCATCGTCATCATAAAAAGCTTCATGAATGGCAAAAGATTCATCTTTTGAGACAATCCTATAATTCCAAGTCATAGTTTATTTTGTAGATTTAAAGCTAAATTATAACAGAGAACTAAGGCTTTTGATTTTTTGGCTCTGCAGTTGCCGCCAAAAATTCAAAAGCCTTAGACTTCTTAGGTAAGGTTTTATTTTTGTACGAGATAAGATTATCATTAACAATATAAAGTTCACTTGTTAAACGTTTCACTTCAAAGCCCATTTTTCTTAATTTTGAAATTGAAATACTAGGAATCTTGATTTTTTTCAATTCAGAGCCAAGTGAAAAATAAGGAATATTATTGACGATCATGCCGTTTAAATGAATTTCAGGAAAACCGTAAAGCTCATTAATTCTCAGAAATTTATCCAAGATTAGAGGTTGAACGTTCGGCGTCTTACCTGGTATAGAAATTTTAGCTAAAGGCTGCTTAATTTGACTTTCATTGATTGGTTTATTTGCATTAAGAGAACCAAACAGATCAGCAAGAAAAAAGTAATACATCAATCCTAATAATAACGGAGCGGCTAAAGAAAATTGCACTAATCGATTACTAAAAATTGTTTTTTCTTTAACTAATTTTTCTTGAATTTGAACAACATCAACGTCACCAGTATTTTGACTGTTTGAAAAATAATATTTATAGACATCTTCTGAGTATTTACCTGTTCCAGTAGTCAGTGGAGTTTTATTAACCAATGAGCCACCAGACATTTCAAATTGTTTTATTTGATAACGACGATTGGCACCAATTGAAGTCATTTTACGGCACTTATATAATGTATCAATTAGCGCCTTTATTGGCTTACCAATACCGTCTAATGTTTGTGAAATGACAACAATATTAATCGCTCGACCTTTGTCAACTTTATGGCGAGATTTTGAGAAAAATTCAAGCAGCGCATCATCGATTTTTGAATAAGTAACACTTGCGCCACAAATGAGCTGAATTTCATCAATAATAAGTAAACAGCCTGCAGGTGTATTAATAATATCTTGTTCAGTCATATCTTTGATGAACACAACATCTGCATGAATGAAATCTTTACGGATTAATTCTAAATTTAAAGCAAGATTAGTTACAATCGGTATGCCCTGTTTAAATGCAGGAATACAAACATTTTGAACGCATGAGTAAGATTTTCCAGAGCCTTTACCGCCAACATAGCAATACATTAATAATCCTCTTGATCAGTTAAAAAATCATATTCTGTTTCATTTAATAGTTGTGACTCAGCCTGGTTAAAAAAGCGTGAATCAATAGGCGTAAAAACAGATGTAATTTTTTCAGAGTGGTTAGTGCCAATATCGTTAATAATTTTGTCTGATAAAATAGTCGGCCTAAGAAAAACCAACAAATTACGCTTCTCTTTGGATTTACTGGTTTGTTTAAATAGATTGCCTATTAATGGCAAATCACCCAATAAAGGCACCGAACTTTCGGTATCTTTAAATGAGTCATCAATTAAGCCACCAAGCACAAGCAGTTGGCCATCGCCAACCATTACCGAGGTTTTAATTTTTCTTTTTGAGGTAATTAAATCTGAGGCGATAGAGCTAGGTAAAAGATATGACATTTCTTGCTCAATGTCTAATGTAATATCCCCATAAGTGTTAATTTGTGGCTTTACTTTTAGCTTTAAACCAACATCTCTACGCTCGAAATTTTGAAAAGAGTTTGAGTTGTCATTATTTCCTGCAGTAGTTATAAACGGCACTTCTTGACCAACAATTATTTCAGCCTCAATATCATCCATAGTGACAATAGATGGCGTGGATAAAATATTAGCATTGCCAAATGAATTAAGCGCACTAAGCACCATGCCAAAACCACTGTTATTTGAAATGTTGCCTATGCCAATAGTGCCGCCAACAGGTAGGGAGGTGTTATCACTTGAATCTGAAAATAAAGAAGTAATCAAATTATTAAAATTTAACAATCCAACGCCGTTTGATCCTTGTGCAAGCCATTGAATACCCAAATCTTTAGTATTTGAAGAGCTTATCTCTAAAACAATTGCCTCAATAAGAACCTGAGATTTTTTGACATCTAAGGTTGAAACCATGTTGTTTATATTTTTTATATAGCTTCTAGATCCAGCGACAATAATAGAATTTGTAAATGAATCAAATTGTAATGAGCGCTCAATAAAATCATTATCATCTTTAAAATTAATGCCATTTAAAACGCCAATTAAATTTTTAGAATTAGCGTAATTAAGGTTGATAATTTTAGATTTTGGCCCGGATAAATGCTGTTTAATTTGTGACAATGGCAAGATTTTAATAAAACTGCTATCATCAGACATAGTTGTAAATTTATGCAACTTTAAAGTAGATAAAAACAAAGTATAAAGCTGGTCATTATTAATATCTGATTTAGCAGACAAACTAACAAGTCCTGAAATATCAGAATCAACAATAAAACTTTTACCGGTTAATTCTGAAACTTTATCAATAAAAACACGAATATCAACATCCTTTAGATCGATAGTCAAGGCTAAAGAATTGACATAGAAAAATAAACAAAAAATAGTGGTAAATATTTTCATAAAATTAAGAGACAAAATGAAGTCTGCGAATTAAAAAACGTAATATGTAAGCCGAAATAACAATATTCAAACCTTGTGGAATTTCAAAAAAATCTATGAAAAATAGAACAGAACTAGGCAATGCTGAAAAAATATTTGATGTAATCAAATAATCATTAATACCTAAGCCAAGCAGTAAGCCGAAAGCTGCAATAACATAAATCCATCTAAGCACTGAACACCGTCCTAAAGCCTATAATGCTAAAAAATACAATCATTAAGGGGCTGATAATAGGTTTAATTTGTTCTAAGATAAAACAATGTGAGTCAATTGATAATCCACCTACTAGCATCGCACTTTCGTCAAAAGTCCAAGTTGGGCAAGTTGAACCAGAATTATTAAAAACATGAGAGCCACCAACTAAACTGTTTTTTAATGCTAAAAATGAATCGGAAAGTTTTGAATTAATTTCTCCATCACTGTCATCGTTATTTAAAGTGTCAGTTAAAGAATTTAAAGCCGTTGTATTTTCAGAAAGGCCAGAAGTATTCTCGTTTAAAGCAGTGGTATTCCCATTTAAGGAGGCTGTATTTGAAGTTAAATTTTCATTATTAGCGCCCAGTAATTGAGTATTAGAAATAAGATTAGTATTGTTAATATTTAAAGCACTGATAAGTAAATCTACATTAACAATTTCTCCATCAGCACCATTCACACCATCAACACCATCAGCACCATCAGCACCATTCACACCAGTAGCACCATTCACACCATCAACACCTCTAGCACCTCTAGCACCTCTAGCACCAGTAGCACCAGTAGCACCAGTAGCACCAGTAGCACCAGTAGCACCAGTAGCACCAGTAGCACCAGTAGCACCATTCACACCATCAACACCATCAGCACCATCAGCACCATCAGCACCATCAGCACCATCAGCACCATCAGCACCATTCACACCATCAATACCATCAATTCCGTCAGTACCATTTTTAGATTCTAGAAAAAATAAAGTATCATGGTTAATTTCAATTGTAGAAAAACAACCTAAGAAACCGAAAGAATTAGATTGATCAATAACATCAGAGGTAGTCCCGTCATCATTTAATAAATATTGAATGGAATAATTAAAATCTGTTTCTGAAAAAGAGCCTAACGGAGCCTGGGGGCAGTACAAATCTAACGGAGCGCCCGTAGAACTCCAACCACTTGTAACAGGATTTTGTTCGATCTCAAAATAACAAGTTAAATAATCAATAGAATCATTAAAAGATCTAGAGACCGAGCCGTTATTTTCTCTACAATAATCAACCAAATCTGTGTAAATTTCAAGATTAGAACCATCAGGATCAGGATCTTCTGTAATAGTTACAGTTACAGAGCAAAGACCATCAATATTGATAAAAGGAATTTCACAGGGAGTTTGAGTAAGGTCAACATGGCTACAAACAAGAGAAGTTGTATTAAACTGAGCTAATGTGTCTACACCATTTGACGTACTATAATTATTACAAGCAGTTTTAGCATTATCAATGCTTGAATAAGAGGTTTCAAAAACAGCCAAAGAATCTAAAGAAAACAATAAAAATAACAGGAAAAATTTTTTCATAAATTAAAAATCAATATAGGTTAAAAAACTAAATAATAATAAAGGCCATATAACAAAAACAAAAATATTAAACCAAAAAGGAGCCTCTCTAAAACCTCTAAAAAATTCAAAAATACGTGACATAATAAACCTCAAATTAAAAAAATAAAAAAATAAAAAACCCATCTTTTAACAAACTTTTAAAAATTCATTAAAAGATGAGCAATCAAACTACTTACCATCCCCAAAACACCATTACAGCGCAGAACATACCAAGTAGAAAAGAAAGCTCATCAGAACCCATTAACCGCCTCGAACAGCTGACATAACAAGTTTTGCACCTTTAAAGGTAACGTAAACAACCATCAATGAGGCCGCAACAACTAAAATTGCGGTTGTGGCAGTTGAAAAATCAACTGAGGTTGTTAAAGTTGAATAATCAGGCGCTTCTGCAAAAGCGGCACCTGAACCCAATGCTACTAATCCAGTAGCTTTTGATAAAAGTTTTTTCATAACTTTCTCCATTTAAAAACGTGAAACGCTCACGCAACGATCGCACATTATTGTGCTAATTTTTAAAATTTTTAAAGTATCCAGAATTAGAATCTTTAAAAAACTTTAAAGACTCTAATATCAGATAAAAGGCTAATAAAAATAAAATAAGATTTAAAAATAAACTTTTATAAACATAATAAGTAGCCAAACCTGAAGAAATAACAAAAGTATCAGGTAAAGGTCCGATAATAAAAAAAGACAAAAAAGCAGAAAACAAAAATAAACCTGAAAAAAGAAAAGTGAATCTAAAATATAAAAATCTTGTCATAAAGTACTCCGTTTAAGACGTGAAAAAGTAACGCAACCACTAAAAATTATTGTAATATTTTTTTTTAATAACTGTCAACCAATGAATCAACATATCTTTTTCTTTTCTGATTAATAGCGGTATCTACAATATAAGAATCAAGCTCAGCATCAGTATCTTCATCAGACGAATACCCGTCATCACCATTTACCATAGCCATAATAAATTTAGAGCCTTTTGCGGCAATATAAACAACAATCAAAGCTGAAAAAATAAAAATAATTGCAGTAATAGCAGCATCAAATAAATTGATACCACCAAATGGCAAAATACTAAGAAGATCAGGAGCTAAAGAAGGAACAGGCTCTTCTGAAAATGCGAAGCCCGAATACATTACTAGTAAAAACGGTATTTTTTTTAAATTATTTGTCATAAATTTCTCCACATAAAAAACGTGAAACGCTCACGTAACGATTGAAAATTAACCATATTTGACAATATCTAAAACAGCCTTAACACCCCTACCAAAAAGCGCTAATACCCCAACTATCGTAAAAGAATAAGAAAACATAGACCAATTAACGCCTTCTGAGATGTTGTTATTGTTGCCATTACCGTCAGTTACTACAGTTTCAAAATCAAAGATAATTTCTTTTAAATAAACAAAAGAAGTTGACTTGGAAAAAACAGTAATATTAGTAACATTTAAAAAGTTATAAATACCTGATAATTCATATTCATAACGAGTACCATCAACTTCCAAATAATCATAAATATGAGAAGTTGAAGCTAAAATTAAATTAAGATTGGTAATATCTGACGACTCTTTAAAAATAATCGACATTGTGCCGCCTTGAATGGAAGCGCAAGTGCCTGAAGTGTTAGAGCCATCAAAGCATTTGTCGATAGAATAAGCACTACTATATTCTGCAGAAAATGAAGCTGTATATTTGTCATTATCTGTATAAGAATTCAAAGAAAAAACAGGCGCACTAAAGATCACTAGCGCTATTGCTAAGAATTTACGCACCTGAAACAATTTGTTTTTTAAGCTACTCATTGTCTTTATACTGGACCTTGTAAACCAGATTGTGTAAACCCTCATATTTTATAATCCCTAAAAAGGAGAAAAAACATGAGTAACACAACACTAAGACAAAACCAAAAGAACCAACTGAACAACACAGGCATCAACCAACAAAAACTACGCGCTTTTGCTGATGAACTTGCCAAAGACATCCACACTCAAGATGACTTAGCAGACCTATCTGCCTCACTGGTTAAAATGACCATTGAAGCAGCACTCGGCGGCGAGATGGAACATCATCTTGGCTATCCAAAGCATGGACAGAATAACAATACAATTGATATAAATAGTAACGCTCGCAATGGCTACTACCCGAAGATTGTTAAAAGCAATCATAGCGAAATTAAACTCGCCATTCCAAGGGATCGTAGTGGCGATTTTGAGCCCTTAATCGTTGAAAAAGGCCAAACACGATTGGGTGCTTTCGATTCTCAAATATTAAGCCTGTATGCTAAAGGCATGTCCACTCGTGACATCGTATCAACCTTTAAAGAAATGTACGATGCAGACATATCAGCCACCTTGGTGTCTAATGTAACACAGGCGGTTATTGCTCAAGCAACTGAGTGGCGTAATCGTCCACTGGATGAGGTCTATCCTATTGTTTATTTAGACGGCATTGTTATTAAAGTCAGGCAAGACAAGCAAATCATTAAAAAGACGATGTATATCGCCCTCGGCGTTAACCTTGAAGGCAAAAAGGAATGCTTGGGTCTATGGCTGTCTAAAAACGAATCTTCCAAGTTTTGGCTAGGCGTTCTTAATGATATTGCTAATCGTGGCGTTAAAGACATTCTGATTGCTTCAGTGGATGGCTTAACAGGCTTCCCTGAAGCCATTAATGCCGTATTCCCACAGGCCGATGTTCAGCTATGTATTGTTCACATGGTGCGTAATTCACTCAAATATGTTGGCTATAAGGATAAAAAACAGGTTGCCAGTAGTCTTAAGCAAATTTATCAATCCATTAGTGAAGATGAAGCCTTACTTGCACTTGATGAATTTGAGCATCGCTGGGGTAAGCAATTCCCAAGTATTGGCAAATCATGGCGTAGGCATTGGGATAATGTGGCAACAATATTTGCTTATCCTGAGGCTATTAGAAGGGCTATCTATACAACCAATGCGATTGAATCTTTAAACTCAGTGATTCGTAAATCAATCAAGAATCGCAAGATTTTTAATCATGATAACTCCGCCTTTAAGGTTGTTTTTTTAGCCATTGAAGCAGCGAGTAAAAGATGGACTATGCCAATACGGAATTGGCCACAAGCAATGAATCAGTTTATAATCCTACATGAGGATAGATTAAAGGATTATGTCTGATTTTTGACGAGGACTTTACACAATCTGGTTTACAGGGTCTTTATACTGATTTTTTAACGTCAACTTTTAACACGAGTTTTATATCGCGGCTAATTTGTAGGTCGCCCCAACCGCCAACATCGATCAAATCACCCATAAAATATGCACCTGCTGCATAAGGCCTATTTTCTGCAAGAACATCGCCATCATTTTTGAGAGGAATAAAGCAACGTACAGGGTAACCATATCCAGTATGTAGCCATGCTTCTTGTTTAACCATCTTGTAAGGTTTGCCAGTTTTTTGACTATTTCCTTGCATTATTTCAACTTGAGAATCATCTTTAATCTCAATTTCATAACCACCACCATTAGCATTAGCAACAATGGTTCTAGGCTCGTTTTTATTATTATTCATAATCATTTCCTTTTATTTTTAAATTTCTTTTAATTTATTCAATCAAAAGAGCCTTGAGGTTTTAAGCAGACTTCAATAACTGCAACTGCGAACGTTTCCGCAAATCTGGTGGTGGAGCGTGTTTTAATTGCTCTAAAAATTTATAAATATCATGTTTGCTGCGAAGCTCTGCGAGTGTTAAGATGTAGGCTTGTGCCTTGTGCTTAACAACATTCAACCAGTCAGAACGTTTAATATGCATTACTAATTTTGCCTTTCTTAATTGTTCTTCTAAAACCTCTTTATCTGTTTTCGCTTCAATATCAAAAAATTCTTTTAAACCACGAGACCAAAATAATTGGCGCTTGCCTTTAAAGGCTTCTGCATATTCTCTAAATAATGCACCTGCTTGCATATCGCCGTTATCATATTCATCCAAAAATTGAAAAGGTGTTTTTGACTTTTTACCTTTGCCTTTTTTAATATGAGCTTTAGCGATTTCATAATCAAGACCCCACTTAGCAACATAATTAGCAGCAAAATCACCTGAACGAATATCAACGCCATTGGCGCTACTAGGACACTCAAGACCGCTATCAACACAAGCACGAGACCATGCGGTATAAACATAATTACGAAGTTGAACGATAGAAAAGCCCCGTTTAACAAACCACAATTCATGTAAATGTGGATGCCAGCCATTAGCTTCTGAATAAGTTGTTTCTAAAGAGCGAATAGTTCCTTTAATACCGTAGAAACTTCTTAAATGTTTGCTATAGGCTGAACGGCCTTTAAATTTTTTACTGGCTTCAGATTGCTTGAGTAACAAATCTTTTAAATTGTCATCACGAGAATGTGGAAAAGTTAAAGTTACCAATAAAACCTCGCCACCTTGTTTAGTCCATTTTTCTACAGCTGTAGAAATTTCTAAACGTCTGCGTTCTGATATTTTTGATGAACAAACGGGGCAAGACCAAACAGAGCCGCAAGTTTGCAATCCTGAAAAACGAGCCTTACCAGTATCAACATCTCTATATACATCAACGCCTGTTCCTGTACCAATAATATCTTTGCCGCACTTACAAATTCGCTGATCATGGAGGATTGAACCTGCGACATCACGAAGTCTAAAATTATTAGTTCTGTTGTCTTGAGAAATATCCGTTAATCCATTAATAGAATCTTTATATATATCTACTATATGGGGGCTGTGAGATTTCGCTATCTTACAGATTTCGCTATCTTACCGAGGAGCATTTAAGCGACCTCACTAAACGAAACTGGAAGGTTGTTTTCATCATAAAAATTAAAACAAATACCGTTCCAAGAATCGATATTTTTAATAAAAGTGCTTTTGTTTATATTCACAGTGACACTATCGCAAAATTCACAAAGACAATTGCCTTTGCCAGATCTTTTATTTTTTGAAAAATGAGGTACTGAGCAATCAAGATTTAAACAAAGACGAACAAAAGGAAACTGATTAAAAGCTTCATCAACATAATGTTTAGGAAAAATATCTAATTGAGTAATAGATTCTTTCACAATTAAAGCGCTCCAATTGGCTTGGAAGTGTCAATATACCAATGACCTAATCTATGGTTTTCTTTCCAATCGGATATTTCATGACCATTGTTATCTAATCGCCTGCAAGTAAGCGCACCTTTACAGCACCATTCTTTAACTCGTTTATGTGGAATGCCTGTAATATCGGCATATTTTTCACTTTGAACTTCTTGTACTGGTGTGATCGCCATGGCAACAGAAACATCAACACGGTGCTTGATTAGGGTTTCTATTTGTTCTTGGGTAAATTTGTCTATATACATAATGTTATAATTAAAGGCATTTTTAGTTTAGTTTGGTTTTTACACTTTCAAAAGGAAGTTAAATTATTATATACACATTCTAAAGGAAGTGTCAAGAGTTATATTATGGAATTTAAAGAAAAGTTAAAATTTATAAGAAAATCAATAGGATATACGCAAAATAAACTAGCTGAAGAGTTGGGTAGCGCGGTAATAAGTATTCAAAATTATGAAGCAGGTAGAAAGAGTCCAAACGGGAAGTTTTTAATAAAGCTATGTGAAGAGTTTCCAGATTATGCTTTTTGGTTAATGACTGGCAAAGAAAATCCGCCAAAAATAATTGATAAACGATTATTAAAAGAGATTATTATTGGCTTAGAAGAGGGGCTTGTGGAGCAGAAACTAAAGATGACACCAAATAATAAAGCCAAAGCCATTATTAAATTGTATGAATATTTTGAAAATAAAGAAAACCCAAGTAGAGAAGAAATTAAGGAAAAATTAAGGTTGGTTGCATAATGGAAAGAAATGAAGTTAAAGACATATTAGAGGATTTAGCAGAACCAAATAATCAAGAAGAATCCATTATTAATATTGCTGGTAATGTACATATTGGTAATAATTTTACAAATAATAATCAAGTGCCGCCAACACAAAATTTAGCATTTATAGATGAAAATTTAAAGTCAAATTTAAGAAAGTTAATTGACGATGTTTATAAAATTAGATTAAGAAATGGACAAAAAGAACAAGATAGAAAATGGATTTGGTGGCGACTCAATACCTATATGGACGTTTCAAATTATGGTCAGATTAAACAAATCAATTATTTAGAAGCGGAGAAATTTTTAACAGATTGGATTAAGTGTTGGAAAAATCCATCTCAAGAAGCTAAAAATTTATGGAAAGAAATGCATAAATTGAAAGACATTAATAAAAACAGATACTTTGCATTTCTCAAAAGTGAATACAGCTCTCAGTCTATGAAAGACTTAACAGGAAAAGAGCTTAAATACACTATGGAAAAAATGACAAATCAATCAACATCAGCTGATTTTGAAGAATAATAAAATGAAAGATAGCTTAATAAAACTTGAAATAAATACAGATAATGAGAATGCCAATAATATTTGCTCAATGTATTGGAAATTGATAGATCGAAATATATTTTCGTGTACGGTTGCTAAAATAACTGAAAAATTCAATAAAACAAGTATAGAAATCAGAAAAATTGTTAACGATAACTCAAGCGCTTATACTGAGTTTTCTTGTAATTCATGTGGCTTAGCAGGAAAGCAATTTTACAAAAGCAGGGCGGATTTTTTATATAAATACTCAAGCAATGTAAATCATTCTTATGTTTGCAAATTTTGTATAGAGAAAGAAAATGAAAAAGTAGAGCGTGAAAAGCAAGAAGCCATTGAACAAGAGAACATTGAAAGAGAAAGGCTGGAAAATGAAAAGCATACAGCTTTAGACGAGGAATGCTATAAAAATAAAAAAGAACCATTTTCATTGGAAAATTTAACATTTAAACAGATAATTTTTTTTACTTGCGCTTATTAGGATGAGATTATCAGAAGACCTGAACTATTTAGAGCCATTTAATAAAGATAAGAGCAATAAAAAATTATCACCATTTGAAAAATATGATAGGAAAATAATTAGATATCTATTAAATAATGGGATTATAAATATTAGAGATTGTTATTTTAATTCAGAGAACATATATTTTGAAAGCGAATTATATGGCAATGAGTTAAATTTAGAAGCAATTTCAAAGAATTTATTTTGCGATTTAAAAGATTTGGTTTTCGACATCAATGTTGATGAAACTATCAGCATAGAATCATTAATAATCGGTCTTGAAAATGAATTAAAACAAGTTAATTTCAAAGAAAAAGAATTTGAGGCAATAAAACTTTGTAAAGATTTTGCAATTCAAGAGTGTATTGCATTATTAGATTACATGACTCAAGAGCACAATATGAGCTGTGTATTTGGAGATAAAACCATACTAACCCTTGATAAAATTTTAGATAAATATTCTGTTTCTAGGGCGTATGTATCAATATTCAGTGCAGTAAAGAGTGCTGCGGCTTATATGCAAAAGGAGGGGGTCTATGGAAAAAGAGCATGTAACTCCATAAGGGGAAATATTGAGAGATATTTTGAAAATGTTGAATTAGGAAAGTGGAGTATTAAAGAAGGCTATAAGCGTAATTATAATTTACCAATTTCTGAGGTAAGTCATATTTTATATGAAATTGTATTAAAAACCGATGACGGAGGGTTTAACAAAAGCTTAGGGCAAATTTTTCATATTGAAGCTGACATAAGTGAAGAGGAGTTATCTTTATCTGAGAAAATTTTTGATAATAAAGCTGACATAAATGAAGAGAAACTCTTTGAGCAAATTTCTAATAGATTTAACATAGATGAAAATAAACTTATTAATCGCAAAAAGACCACAGACTCTCAAGAACATCCTGATTGGTACATAGATCAGAAAAATAAAT
The DNA here is from genome assembly GCA_965222625.1 of Gammaproteobacteria bacterium. Lineage (GTDB taxonomy): Bacteria > Pseudomonadota > Gammaproteobacteria > PS1 > Pseudothioglobaceae > Thioglobus_A. The sequence goes on from OZ244962.1 coordinate 1,429,000, forward strand.
TTGATCAAGAGCTATTTTGACAATACCTTATTATGTATGAAAAATTTGAATTATAAAGAATGCGTTAAGCTTGCAAATCAAGGTGATGCAGAGGCTAGTTATCAATTAGGATGCCACTACCTTAAAAATTATAATAATGATGCCTTATCTTGGCTTAATAAATCCGCAGGAAAGGGATATATTAAAGCACAAATTCTTCTAGGATGGATATACAAAGAAGGCAAGTTTACAAAACCAAATTACACAGAAGCTGTTTTTTGGTATGAAAAAGCAGCTATAAAAAACAACATTAGAGCTCAATACGAATTAGGAAGGTTATACAGAAAAGGAGGTTGGGGTATTCGCAAGAATAACAAAAAGTCTTATCTGTGGATCAAAAAGGCAGCCAGCCAAGGGCATGAAAGAGTCCAGTGTGAATTAGGATATATGTACGATAACGGAATTGGCATCAAAAAAGACTTAGAACAGGCTTACTATTGGTATAAACAGTCAGCAAATCAAGGAAATTCAAAAGCACAGCACAGCATAGGGTTTGCTTATCATAAGGGTAAAGCTGTTGAACAGAATTTTAAATGTGCACTTTATTGGTATATAAAATCTGCCAAACAAAGCAATTCTTATGGGCAGTATGCGTTAGGACTTATGCGTGAACAAGGTAATGCTTGTAAACAAAGTTATTATAAAGCTCTTAACTGGTATGAAAAATCAGCCAAACAAGAAAATCATAATGCCAATAACAAACTAGGAGAAATATTCTATAAAGGGCTGGGTATTGAGCAAAATAATAACATGGCTTTTGATTATTTTTATAAGGCCGTTGAGCAGGGAAATGAGTGGACTCAATATCATTTAGGCGTTATGTATCTTGATGGAACTGGTAATGAGCATAATGCTTACAAGGGTGCGGAATATATACGCAAGGCTACAAGTAATAAAAATGAGGCTTTATCCAATAAAGCGAAAAAAATATGGAAGGAGCGAAAATTGGAGCAGTTTATTTAGTTTTAATTTGTATTGTTAACAGAGGGATTGTTTATGAAGTTTTTTTTAGCAGGTGAATTGTTAAAATCTGATGTATTTCTTTCAACCACCAACAACATTGAAAATGAAAATATAGAAGAATATCTTGGGATAGTTTATGTTTCAGTTGGATTTATAGGAATAAATCCTAAAAAAATAGTTTTAAATCAGCATGAGGAGATGATTAAAGAGCTATCTAAACAATGCAAGTTAGCGAACGGAGACGCTATTATAGGGCTTCGTATCAACTATATTGAGGGCTTAATACATGCTTATGGAACAGCGGTAAAATTAAAATTGAATGATTAGAAAAACCGCAACAGGTTTTCAAGTTGACATATCCAACGGGCGAACTAAGCGCCACCGAAAATCATTTAAAACACGAGCCGAAGCGCAACGATACGAGCGTCATTTTTTAAATGAAATGGATGATGGAAAACCGTGGACTGGAAGCAAAAAAGACAATCGTAAATTATCTGAATTAATAGAAATTTGGTATAAGCTGCATGGTCAGAATCTTAAAGATGGATTTAATCGTAAAACTCTACTCTTAATTATTGATAGAGATCTAAAAAATCCAATTGCTGAAGAGTTAACAGCCAAAGAATTTAGCCATTATCGAGCAGATCAACTTAAAAAATTCAAACCTAAAACATTAAACAACTGGCATGGTTATATATCCAGTGTTTATAACGAGCTCAAACGATTAAATGAAATAAATTATGCCAATCCTTTAGCTGACCTGAGAAAAATAAAAATAAGAGAAAGGGAATTATCTTATCTTAACGATAATGAAATTGAAAAGCTACTTAAAGAGCTTAAACCATTTAAAGACACCTATCACTGCGCTTTAATATGCCTCGCTTGTGGAACTCGTTGGGGTGAAGCAAGGGCATTACAGCCTGAAAGTATAAAAGATGGGAAAATAAGCATTATTGGAAAGAATGGTAAAGCTAGGTACATACCAATTAAAAAAGAATTAATAGAGAAATTAGAGCTACCATTGTCAGCAAGTAAAAATACTTTTGCTAATTGTTATAAAAAATCAGGCATTAAAAAGACTCAAGGACAAAGTACACATATACTGCGCCATACCTTTGCAAGTCATTTTATTATGAATGGTGGCAATGTTTTAAGTCTACAAAAAGTATTAGATCACAGCACCTTAACAATGACAATGCGCTATGCACATCTAGCACCTGACCACTTAAAAGACGTACTAAAATTTGCACCTGTTGTCAAAATGTAGTCATTTTTTATTTTTATATGGCTTGAAAGTACTGATACTAAAGCGTTAGTGTGGTGGAGGGATAGGGATTTGAACCCTAGAAGGGGATAAACCCTTGCTGGTTTTCAAGACCAGTGCATTCAGCCGCTCTGCCATCCCTCCGAAGGGGTGTATGATACAGTTAGTTGTGACAATAGTAAATAGGATTTTTATAAAATTTAGCTTAGAGAGTTAAATAATTTTAAGTATAATTCATCTCTTTTAGAATTTCGAAAAGGTAGAAGTCATGGCAAAGGTATGTCAAGTAACTGGTAAGCGCCCAATTAGTGGCAATAATGTGTCACACGCAAACAATAGAACGCGTCGTCGTTTTTATCCAAACCTGCACACACACCGTTTTTGGGTAGAAGCTGAGAATCGTTTTGTAAAATTAAAACTAACCGCTAAAGGGTTGCGAATTGTTGATAAAAAAGGCATTGAAGTAGTGCTTAAAGAAATTCGCGCACGTGGCGAGAAAGTTTAATATTTAAGGTTTAGGAGTTAATTATGAGAGAAAAAATTAAATTAGTATCATCAGCCAAAACAGGCCATTTTTACACAACAACCAAAAACAAACGTCTTCACCCAGAAAAAATTGAAGTTAAGAAGTTTGATCCTGTTGTTCGTCAACACGTCATATACAAAGAAGCTAAAATTAAATAATTTTTCCTCTTTTATATAGACAATAAAAAGCCGCTTTTAATAGCGGCTTTTTATTGTCTAACGATATTTGAATATTATTTTTCTAACAAGGTTTCTAGTGAAATATGATTAGCGGCCTGTTGATATTCAGGGATTTGATCAAAGCTCAGGTATTGATACAGATTTTTTGATACTGGCTGTATCTCGCGCATGGCGTCCAGATATTCAGCAGCAGTAGGAATGTACCCAAGTTTTGCAGATACAGCGGCTACTTCAGCAGAAGACAGATAAACATCTGCATCATCACCTAAACGATTGGGGAAGTTGCGAGTTGAAGTTGAAACCACTGTTGCATTATTTTTAACGCGTGCTTGGTTGCCCATGCATAATGAGCAGCCAGGCACCTCGGTATGTTGGGTAATCGATTCAAAAGTTTTATAAATACCTTCGGCTCGAAGCTGAACTTCATCCATGCGGGTTGGCGGGGCAATCCACAGTTCAGTTGGTAATTCTGATTGATCCTTAAGCAGTTGTGCAGCTGCTCTAAAGTGGCCAATATTGGTCATGCATGAGCCTATAAATACCTCATCAATTTTAGTATTAGCAACGGCTGACAAAGTTTTCACATCATCTGGATCGTTCGGGCAAGCCAGAATCGGCTCTTTGATTTCATCAAGATTAATATCAATCACAGCGGCATATTCACAATTTGCATCTGCGGTTAATAATTCAGGCGTATCTAACCATTTTTGCATCGCTTGAATGCGCCGTGCAATGGTCTTTTTATCCTCGTAATCTTTTTCTATCATTGACGATAAAAGAGCGATATTAGATTGCAAATATTCCGTGACAGGTTCTTTGTTAAGCTTAATCGTACAGCCATTGGCAGAGCGCTCAGCAGAGGCGTCAGTTAGCTCGAATGCTTGTTCGATTTTAAGATCACCCAAGCCTTCAATTTCAAGGATTCGGCCCGAGAAAATATTTTTCTTATTAGCCTTTTCAACCGTTAATAAACCTTGCTGGATGGCAACATAAGGAATGGCATTAACCAAATCACGCAAGGTTATGCCTTCTTGCATAACGCCGCTAAAGCGCACCAAAACCGATTCTGGCATATCTAAAGGCAATACGCCAATTGAAGCGCCAAAAGCGACCAGTCCAGAGCCTGCAGGAAAACTAATACCCATTGGAAAGCGCGTATGCGAATCGCCGCCCGTACCCACTGCATCAGGCAGCAGCATACGATTAAGCCATGAATGAATAATGCCGTCGCCCGGTTTGAGTGTCACGCCGCCGCGAGATTGCATAAAATCTGGCAATGAATGTTGCAATTCTAAGTCAATTGGTTTGGGGTAGGCAGCCGTATGGCAAAAACTTTGCATGACTAAATCTGCAGAAAAACCCAAACAAGCAAGCTCTTTAAGCTCATCGCGCGTCATTGCGCCGGTGGTGTCTTGCGAGCCAACCGTACTCATGCGCGGCTCACAATAAGTACCTGGACGCACGCCATCAACGCCGCAAGCTTTGCCTACAATTTTTTGCGCCAAGGTGTAACCCGCATTATTATTGCTTGCATCTTGCGGACGCAGGAACAATTTGCTAACGGGCAGGCCTAAATCTTGGCGAGTTTTGTCGGTCAGTCCGCGCCCAATAATTAAAGGAATACGTCCGCCAGCGCGCACTTCATCTGCCATGGTTGTGGGCGCAAGCTTGAACGTAGAGAGGGTTTCGCCGCTGGCGTTAATAATTTTTCCTGCATACGGCAAAATGGTGATTTCATCGCCCATACTCAGCTTGCTAACGTCGCACTCAATCGGCAAAGCGCCCGAGTCTTCGGCCGTGTTGAAGAAAATCGGCGCAATATTGCCGCCAAGCACCACGCCGCCGCCGCGTTTATTAGGAACATAATCAATGTCATTGCCCATATGCCAAAGCACCGAGTTAATCGCTGATTTGCGCGAAGAGCCTGTGCCAACAACATCACCAACAAAAGCCAGCGGCAAGCCTTTGGCTTTAAGCTGCTTGATGGTTTCTAGCGGTTTTTCCATGGTTTTAATCAGCATTGATTGTGCGTGCAAAGGAATATCAGGACGCGACCAAGCCTGCGTGGCAGGCGATAAATCATCAGTATTAATCTCGCCTTCCACTCGAAAAACCGTTAGCTTTATTTCCTTAGGTAGCTGTTTTTTATGAGTAAACCAATCGGCATTTGCCCAATTATCAACCACTTTTTTGGCAAAATCATTATTAGCTGATTTTTCAATGATTGTTTGGTAGGTTTCATAAATGAGCAAGGTTTTTGACAAGGCATCGCAAGCGCTTTGCGCAGTTTCATCTAGATCTAACAGTTCAATCAAAGGCTCGATATTGTAACCGCCCATCATTGTGCCGAGTAAAAAAGTGGCTTGCTGCTGGTTAATGGCATTGCAAGTTTGCTCGCCTTTGGCAACGCTGGCCAAAAAACCCGCCTTAACATAGGCCGCTTCATCCACACCAGGCGGAATGCGGTGGGTTAATAAATTTAGATAAAAATCGTCATCATCCGCTTTGATCAGATGTTCTACCACCGATTTTGTTTGCTGCGCATTAAGCACCAATGGCGGTAAATTATCTTGGGCACGTTCGTCGATATGGGTTAAGTAGGCTGTTTTCATCTGTTTAATCAATCAATCATATAAAGCGTATAATTTTATCATTTATTTGATTTGGCTAGACGAATTATGAAGCTTAATGCCTTAACTGCAATTTCACCTGTTGACGGACGTTATTTTGACAAAACCAAAGAATTGAGCGCAATTTTTAGTGAATTTGGCTTAATCAAATATCGCGTATTGGTTGAAGTTAAATGGCTGCAAGCCATGTCAGAAAATGACGGCATTCAAGAAGTGCCTAAATTTAGCGCTGAAGCAAGCGAGTTTTTGGCCAATATTGCGACTCATTTTTCATTAGAGGATGCGCAGGCAGTTAAAGATATTGAACGTACTACCAATCATGATGTCAAAGCGGTTGAGTATTTTTTAAAAGACCAGGTTAAAGCTAATGCGCAGCTTAATGCGGTCAGTGAATTTTTTCATTTTTCCTGCACCTCTGAAGATATTAACAACCTTGCACACGCCCTAATGCTGATTGATGGGCGCGAGGTATTGCTCAAACAAATGCAAAACGTATTAAGTTTGATTGGCAATATGGCCAAAGACAATGCCGCCATTCCGATGCTGTCACGCACGCACGGTCAAACCGCCTCGCCAACTACAGTGGGCAAGGAAATGGCAAATTTTGCCTTTCGTTTGCAGCGTCAAATTGAGCAGTTAGAAAGCGTGCAAATTATGGGCAAGTTTAATGGCGCTGTAGGTAATTTTAATGCACATATTGCCGCTTATCCAGACCTTAATTGGCAAGACATTTCCCAGCAGTTTATCGAAGGATTGGGCGTTAATTACGCCAAGTACACCGCGCAAATTGAAACCCACGATTACATGGCTGAATATTTTCACTCTATCAATCGTTTTAACACCATTTTGATTGATTTTTGCCGAGATATTTGGGGTTATGTATCACTGGGTTATTTCAAACAAAGAACCATTGCTGGCGAAGTTGGCTCATCAACCATGCCGCATAAAGTTAATCCGATTGATTTTGAAAACGGCGAAGGCAATTTAGGTTTGGCAAATGCCATCAATACCCATTTGGCTGATAAATTAGCCATTTCTCGCTGGCAGCGTGATTTATCAGACTCTACCGTGCTTAGAAATCTGGGCGTGAGTTGCGCACATTGTTTGGTGGCTTACGCCTCAATTGCTAAAGGCATTAGCAAGCTAGAAACCAACGAAGCAAAATTATTAGCCGATTTGGACTCATCATGGGAAGTGCTCGCTGAGCCAATTCAAACAGTGATGCGCCGTTACGGCATTGAAAATCCGTATGAAAAACTCAAAGCATTAACGCGCGGCAACGCCATTGATGCGCAAGTCTTGGCAGAATTTGTAAAAGATTTGGACATGCCAGAAGCAGCCAAACAAGCCTTAGCAGACTTAAGCCCAATGACTTATACCGGCGATGCGCAAAAACTAGCAGAAGATTTAGAAAAACTGATATAATACTGCGTCTTATACCTTTTTGTGTAAGATTTTAACAAACAAAGGAGCAAAAAACCCATGGTCAAAATTAGACTAGCCCGAGGTGGAGCCAAGAAAAAACCTTTTTATTCAATTGTCGCAACAGACTCACGCAAGCGTAGAGACAGTGGTTACATTGAGCGTCTTGGATTTTTTAATCCAGTCGCACGCGGACAAGAAGTTAGGCTGACGATCGAAGAAGAAAGATTAACATACTGGATGTCAGAAGGCGCACAGTTGTCTGATCGCGTTCAGCAATTAGTTAAAGAATTTAAAGATCCGTCAATTCGTGAAAAGCGCGTAGCTACTCAAGCGGCTGCAGCCGCCAAAGTTGCTGCTAAATTAGCAGTGCAAGCTAAAGCTAAAGCAGACGAAGAGGCGAAAGTTGAAGCTGAAGCCAAAGCCGCAGAAGCAGCAGAAGCCGCTGAAGCGCAGGCAGCAAGTGCAGCAGCAGAATCAGCCGAAGCAGTAACAGAAGAGAAAAAAGCTGCTGAATAATAGTGAGCCAAAACGCTAACAATCAAAGGCTATTGATCGGACAGATTAATGGCCTTTTTGGTATTCAAGGCTGGGTGAAAATATTTTCGCACACACATCCTAGAAAAAATATTCTAGCGTATCAGCCTTGGCACATTGAGCTTAATGGCGTGTGGACAACGCTTGAAATTGTTAAAGGCCGGATTCAAGGCAAAACCATTGTTGCCCAGCTTAAAGATGTAAATGATTGCGAGGTTGCAAAAAATTATATCGGCACGCAGCTTTATATTGAGAAATCACAACGAGCAAAGCTGCCCAAAGGCGAATACTACTGGGATGAGTTAACCGGGTTAGAAGTAATTAATAAAGAAGGCATTGTATTGGGAAAAATTACCTCCATGGTTGATACAGGCTCAAATAGTGTGATGGTTATTAATGGTAAAAAAGAGTCCTCGTCAAGCAAGGATAATAAAGAGCATTGGGTGCCTTATATCAAGCCATTTTTAATCGCTATTGATATGGACAAGCGCCAAATATTAGTTGACTGGGATGAAGATTTTTAATGCCCTGAATTTTTAGTAGTATCGAGACTACCTTTATGCAAAGCGCTATAATTGTAGGTTCATTTATATGAGATAAAAAATAATTATGCTAAATATAAAAACCATCGCAGCTTTATTGTTTGCAGCTTTTGCATTATGGCTTTCAACCGTTGCACCAACGGCGTCAATTGCTTGGATGATCGGCATCTTGTTGCTAACGATTTATCTATTTGCATTTGAAGTAATTGAAGTGGACGAAACAGCAATTTCTATCATGGTGATTTTAGGGCTAACATCGCTGCCCATTGTTTACTCGATTATGGGGTTGGATAGCGGGCTGGTTGACAATGAAAGATTGTTTGACGGATTCTCTTCAAATGCAGTTATGTCAATTATTGCGGTGATGATTATTGGCGCTGGGCTTGATAAAACAGGTTTGATGACCAAAGTGGCCTCTTTTATTCTTAAAGTGGGCGGTAAATCTGAGAGTAGGATTATTCCAATTGTGTCTTCAGCCGTTGGCCTTATTTCGTCGTTTATGCAAAATGTGGGTGCTGCTGCGCTGTTTATTCCAGTTGTGAGTAGGATTTCATCACGCTCTGGCGTACCGATGTCGCGCTTATTAATGCCAATGGGTTTTACTGCGATTTTAGGCGGCACCATGACTATGGTTGGCTCTAGTCCGTTGATTTTATTGAACGATTTGATTTTAACCACCAATCAAGGCTTATCTGCTGAACACCAAATGAACACATGGGGTTTGTTTTCAGTAACGCCTATCGGCATTGCATTAGTCGCAACAGGTATTGCTTATTTTGTAATTGCAGGAAAATTTGTCCTGCCAACAGTCAAAGAAGATAAATCTGAGTCAATTTCAGCCATTGAGCATTTTCAAGCAGTTTATAAAATCAACTACGATTTGTACGAAGTAAGCGTGCCTAATGATAGTAATTTAGTGGGCATGAAGCTGGATGATATTGAAACCATTTCACGCATAAGAATTATTGCCATTCAAGATGTCAATAGCCACAATTTAGTCGGGCATGATTCGGTCGATCGTAGCACTGCAATTGAGGCAGGCATGACTTTGGGTGTGCTAACTTCTAAAGAAGATTTGGACGGCTTTGTTGAAGGTTTTAAGCTGAACCTGTCTGACAAAATTGAAAAATTTGCAGACCTTTTATCCACGCAAAATTGCGGCACTGCTGAAGTGCTAATTCCGCCAAACTCAACCTTAATCGGAAAAACAGCAAGAGACGTTTGGCTTAGAAAGACTTACGGTTTGGCGATGGTTGCCATTCATCGCGGCGGCAAAACCATGAAAGAAGGCGAAGGCATTCGTGACTTATCATTTCAATCGGGCGACACCTTGGTTGTGCACGTATGTTGGGAAGATTTAGAACGCCTGCAAGGCAATACTGATTTTATTGTTGTTACCTCAGAATACCCAGTGCAAGAAGAATCGCGCCCTGATAAAGTTAAATGGGCAGGCATCTTTTTTGCCATTGCTTTGTTTTTAGTTTTATTCACAGACATTAAACTTTCTATTGCACTCATGGCGGGCGCTTTAGGCATGATTTTGACAAAGGTGCTTAAAATTGAAGAAGCTTATCGAGCGGTTTCGTGGAAAACAGTATTTTTACTGGCCAGCTTAATTCCATTAGGCTTGGCAGTCTCCAAAACCGGCACAGCTTTATGGATCGCTCAAGAAACGGTTAAAGTGGTTGGCGATATGGCGCCGTGGATTATTTTGGCTTCTATTGCAATATTAGCAACGTTTTTTACCTTGGTCATGTCAAATGTTGGCGCGACTATTTTATTGGTACCTATTGCGGTTAATATTGCCATCCAAGTGGGCGCAGATCCTGCAATTTACGCGCTAACAGTTGCAATTGCTACCTCAAACTCGTTTTTGATTCCAACCCATCAGGTTAATGCTTTAATCATGGGGCCGGGCGGTTATAAAGTGACTGACTTCATCAAGGCAGGCGGCATCATGACCCTATTGTTCTTGGTGGTAATGATGATTATGATGAATATCGTCTTTTAGCTCAGCGAAGAATCTGGATAAAACGCTTTAACAAAATAAAGCCCTTGAGGTTGTGCGGTTGCGCCCGCTTGTTTGCGCTGTTTCGAGTCTAAAACAGTTTTTACCCATTCGGCGCCGCGCTCACCTCTGCCAACTTTAATTAGAGTGCCAACAATATTGCGCACCATGTGATGCAAAAAAGCGTTGGCTTTAATGTCAAGCAAAATGTCATTATTTGTTTGGCTTAACCTGATAAATTCAATGGTTTTAATGGGTGATTTTGCTTGGCAAAGGCTGCCTCGAAAGGCTGAAAAATCATGCTCACCTAATAAGTATTGCGCAGCTTGATGCATAGATTCGATATTTAAAGCTCTAGGCTCCCAAAGCGAATGATGAGCAATAATGGCCGAACGCACCTTGGTATTATGGATTTTGTAGTGATAACGCCGAGCAAACGCATTAAAGCGGGCATGAAAATCATCATCAACACGCTTTGCCCAAGTAAAATTAACATCACTAGGAAGATTAACGTTGCCACCAAAAAGCCAAGCTTTATCCTCACGCAGCGCATCAGTTTCAAAATGGATAACTTGCTCAATAGCGTGCACGCCAGCATCTGTTCTACCTGAACAAAAAACCCTAACAGGATGATTAGCAACGCTAGATAAAGCCTTTTCAACCACTTGCTGAACCGTACGAATACCCGATTTTTGCAATTGCCAGCCGTGGAAATTAGTACCCATGTACTCAACCCCTAATGCTATTTTCATAATTAAACTTGTGTGTAAAATTGAGTTATTGACTATTTTAACCATTTAAAAGGCAATCCGTGAAAAATGAAGCCACTGGACTAAAAAGAATTTTTACCGCGTTTGGGTTTTCAATCAAAGGCCTTAAAACTTGCTACCAATCCGAAGCGTCTTTCAGGCAAGAAGTATGGCTGGCGCTTGTATTGATTCCGCTGGCGCTTGTTTTTGGGCAAAGCAGCCTTGAAAAAGTTGTTTTAATTGCTGCGGTATTTTTAGTGTTGATTGTTGAAATTCTTAATTCAGCCATTGAGTCAGTCGTAGATCGAATTGGCAATGACTATCATGAATTATCTGGCGCTGCTAAAGACATGGGATCTGCAGCGGTTTGGCTATCTTTAATATTGTTGATTATTACATGGTTGATTATTCTAATTTAGCCAGCGAGCTACAACAAAAAGCCGATTGTTTTGTGTTTGATTCAATTCCAAGCACGAATGATTATCTGTTGGCGTTAGCATTTTCTAATAAGCCTAAAATTTGCATCGCCAATCAACAAACGCAAGGCAAAGGACAATATCACCGAAACTGGGTGAGTCAAAAAGATCATAGCATTTTGCTTTCAATACGCCGAGTATTTTCATCTAATATCGATTTAAGCGGCTTGAGTTTGATGGTTGGGCTGGCTTTGGTTGAGACTTTAAAAGCGTATGGCGCCGAAGGTTTAAAACTCAAATGGCCAAATGATGTTTATTTTAAGGACAAAAAATTAGCAGGCATTTTGATTGAAAATTCTTTGCAAGCTGACGTTCAATCAGTGGTTGTTGGTCTGGGCGTTAATGTTGATTTTAACGAAACCAGTGTCAATGAAATTCTAACGCCTTGGACGGATTTAAAACAAGCAATGCCAATGCCAATTAATCAGGCAGATTTAGTCAGAGATTTAATCAACAAAATGCTGCAATATTTTGATCAATTTGAAATCGATGGCTTTACTCAATTTCATTCTAAATGGACAAAGCTGGATTATTTGCTGGGCAAAAAGGCAAGCTATCAAGAAAATTCTAAATTATTTGCCGGCGTTTGTATCGGGGTTGATCAACAAGGCGCTCTTTTGGTCAAGTCTAAAAATAAGATTAAACGAGTTTATTCATCGGAGTTTTTGCATCTTTAATGGCACTTGTTGGCGTTGTTGTATTTTTAATGGTGTTTGTTGGAGCTGGCGTACTTTTGATGGCATTTACGGGCGTCGTTCTAACTTTTGTATCCTGCATCGAAACATTGCCCTTAAAGTAAGAGCCATCTTTTAAGATAATTTTTGGCGCACTCATGTCGCCAGTAACATTGCCGCCATCGGTGATGATAATTTTTTCATTAGCGGTGATATTGCCTTCAACATTGCCATTAATATTAACAACGTTAGCAAAAATATCCGCAGTGACTTTTGCAGACTTTTCAATGGTGACAGCGTTGTTTAATTTAATCGCGCCTTCAACGGTGCCAAAAATACTGATATCATCATTGCCAGAGATGTTGCCTTTAATGTGGCATTCTTTAGAGATGACGGTTTTTGATTGCGTTTTTTGCTCATTGCTAATGACAGGCCTTGTATTTTCATCTAAGTTCGAAGCGGGCGCTGTATTTGATTCTGACTTTTTAGTACTAAACATAATGATAAGTTACCTGTTAAAATTTACTATTATAAATTAATAATAAGCCATTATGTCTAGTAACGCCCCTAATACTCTCAACATACAAAATATTAGTAAGTCTTACTCAGGCAGAGACATCATTAACGATATTTCATTTTTTGTGCAAAGCGGCGAGGTTGCTGGATTGTTAGGTCCAAACGGCGCCGGTAAAACCACCTGTTTTTACATTGCTTGCGGCTTGGTTGCGGCCGATCAAGGCCAAGTGTTTATTAACAAGCACAACGTAACTAACTTGCCCATGCACAAGCGCTCTAAATTAGGTTTGGGCTATTTGCCACAAGAGCCTTCTATTTTTAGAAAACTTTCAGTTGCGGATAATATTATGGCGGTGCTTGAGCTGAACGATGCGCTCGATAAGACGCAGAAAAAACACAAATTAGAAGAGCTGTTAGCAGAGTTTTCGATTGAGCACATTCGCCACCTTGAAGGTTTGAGCCTATCTGGCGGCGAACGCAGAAGGGTTGAAATCGCCAGAGCATTAGCCATGGATCCAAAGTTTATTTTGTTAGATGAACCCTTTGCAGGCGTTGACCCGATTTCAGTGGGAGACATTCAGCAAATTATTTTTCATCTCAAGAAAAGAGGGGTTGGTATTTTGATTACCGATCACAATTATCGGGAAATGCTGGATACTTGCGATCATTCTTACGTACTTCACAATGGCAGTATTATCGCACAAGGCAATAAAGAACAAATTTTATGCAACGAAAGGGTGCGTGAAGTGTATTTGGGTAAGCATGACTAATTTTGTTACTTTAGGCATCGAAAGCTCTTGTGATGAAACCGGTATCGGTTTGTATCATGATGAAAAAGGACTGATTGGCCATCAGCTGTTTTCACAGGTAGAAATTCATGCAGAATACGGCGGCGTGGTGCCAGAGTTGGCATCAAGAGACCATATTCAGCGCGTATTGCCGTTGATTAAAGCAGTGCTTGCTGATGCTAACTTAACCTTGGCTGATATTAATGGCATAGCTTATACTGCAGGTCCTGGGCTTGCTGGCGCTTTATTGGTGGGCAGCGCGGCGGCAAAATCACTGGCCTTTAGTTTAAACATTCCTGCGCTGGGCGTACATCACATGGAAGGGCATTTATTGGCGCCTTTATTGGAAAATGAGCAGCCCAGTTTTCCATTTACCGCTTTATTGGTTTCGGGCGGCCACACTTTATTGGTGGACGTTCAAGCAATTGGCAAGTATGAAATTTTAGGTGAATCTTTAGATGACGCCGTGGGCGAGGCGTTTGATAAAACGGCCAAAATTTTAGGCTTGGGTTATCCAGGCGGCCCAGCTTTGGCCGATCTTGCCAAACAAGGTACGCTTGGTGCGTTTAAATTTCCCAGACCAATGATTGACAGGCCAGGTTTAGATTTTAGCTTTAGCGGCCTTAAAACCTTCGCTCGCAATACCTTTGCTAAATATCCAACACAAAAAGCCGACATTGCCAAAGCCTTTGAAGTGGCAGCAACTTCCACGCTCATGATTAAATGCCGGCGCGCTTTAGAGCAAACCCAAAGGCGCACTCTGGTCGTCGCAGGCGGCGTTAGTGCCAATGTATCTTTGCGCCAAGAATTAGATGCAATGGGCGAAAAACTCGGCGTTAAAGTATTTTATCCGCGCCAAGAATTTTGCACAGATAATGGCGCTATGATTGCTCTGGCTGGACACTTGCGCCTTAGTAGTGGGCAATGTGACGCCAATCATGAAATCACCATTCAGCCCAGATGGTGCTTAGAAGATTTGGAGGCTGTGTGAGCCAACTAGCCAAAGTCTTTACTCGCGCCTCCACCGGATTAGATGCGCCAATCGTTACCATTGAAGTGCATATTTCGGGTGGTCTTCCGGGGTTTTCTATTGTTGGCTTACCCGAAGGCGCAGTCAAAGAAAGCAAGGACCGAGTGCGATCTGCATTGATGAACTCAAAATTTAAACTGCCCAAGGGGCGCATTACCGTTAGTTTGGCGCCAGCCAATTTGCCTAAGCGCGGCGGGCGTTATGATTTGCCCATTGCGCTAGGCGTTTTGATTGCATCATTGCAAATTAAGCCGAGCGTTGATATGACGCAATTTGAATTTTATGGCGAGCTAGGATTGGACGGCTTATTACATACAACAGAAGGCTTGTTGCCGGCCGTTATTGAAGCGTACAAAAGCGAGCACAAGCTTGTTATTCCTTACGATGATTATCAGCAATGCGCCTTGGTTGAAAAAGCGCAAGTATTTGCTGCCAAGCATTTGTTGCAAGTTTGCGGGTTTTTAACAGGGGTTGATGATCTTGAAAAACCAGCGACCCAAATTGATGTTAAAGCTAAATACAGCAATAATTTTTTGCAAGTTAAGGGTCAATATCATGCCAAACGCGCACTGGAAATTGCCGCTAGCGGCGGGCATAATTTACTGCTTCGAGGTACGCCCGGCTCTGGAAAAACCATGTTGGCAGAGCGCTTGCCTTCAATTATGCCGCCGCTTAGTACTGAAAAAGCCCTAGAGCGCGCTGCCATTTATTCAATCGCCAATAAACCGTTAGAACCAGCGCAATTATATGTCAGACCTTTTAGGTCGCCGCATCATTCATCTTCAGCAGTTGCTTTGGTTGGCGGCGGCTCAAACCCCAAACCAGGCGAGATTTCTTTGGCTCATGAAGGGGTATTGTTTTTGGATGAATTGCCAGAGTTTCCGCGCCATGTGTTAGAGGCTTTAAGACAACCTTTGGAAAGTGGCAAGGTGGACGTATCTCGCGCCCAACAACAAGTCACTTTTCCGGCAAATTTCCAATTGATTGCCGCCATGAACCCTTGCCCTTGCGGTTATTATGGCGATGGCACGGCCAAATGCCACTGCACTGAAGATCAAATTAGCAAGTATCAAAAAAAGATTTCTGGGCCTTTGTTGGATCGTATTGATATGGTATTAGACGTGCCGCCGCTACCCAAAAAAGTGTTATTAAATCAGCAAAGTGATTCAACACAAAGCAGCGAAACAATTAGATTGCGAGTGTTGGATTGTTATAATAGGCAGCTGAAAAGACAAGGTAAATTGAACGACCAGCTCAATACCGACGAGATTGATAATTTAATTGTTTTAAGCGCAGATAATAAACAATTATTAGAAAATGTGATTGACCGCTTGCACCTATCTGCAAGAGCTTATCATCGAATTTTAAAAGTGGCCAGAACCATTGCCGATTTAGATCATGCTGACCATGTGCAGCAGCAGCATTTAATCGAAGCAATAGGATACCGGCGGTCTAGGTAGTATATTTTTTTAAGTTTTATATGTAAATAAAATGATAAAATCATGTATATGAGCAATACATTTACAATTGGCAGGCACGGTTCTTTTCAGCTCCGTTATGGTTGGATAACAAAAGGTATTCAAGCGATACAAGCTAAAAAATCAAATAAAATATCTGATGTGCTTACCTCAGATGATGCAACTGTTAGTTTGGGCGTTGGTAAAAACATGGTTGCTGCAATTCGTTATTGGTTAATAGCTACCAGGGTTATAGATCAAGATTCAATTACCAAATTTGGTCATTTTTTAAATAAGAATGATGCTTATTTAGAAGACGATGCCTCTTTATGGTTACTGCATTTAGAGCTTGCCCAAAATAAAGAATTATCAACCTCAATCTATTGGCTATTTAATCATTTTCATCAGAATGAATTTAGCGCAGAAGAAGCGGGAAGTGCTTTTTTATCTTACGTAAAAGAAAATAATTGGAATGTATCAGAAAAAACGTTAAGGATGGATATTCAAGTTATTCTAAGAATGTATTCGCCACATAAGTCAACAAAAACCCAGGTAGAAGATATGCTAGAGTCGCCCTTATCTTTGTTAGGCTTAATTAAATATTTTGATGGAAAATATCATTTTTCTTTTAATCCAAAAAGCATACCAATTGAAATTATTGCTCACAATATCAACGTCAATTTTAAAGGTGACGAGACTGTTTCCATTCAAGATTTAATGTATAACGATAATGGCTTTGCTGCTGCTTTAAAGATAAAGGAAGATGAGTTAATCACTATCTTAGAAAAAATAGTGCAAAAGTATGACGATTATCACTTAAGAGAAGATGCGGGTATTTTTCAACTATATAAAGATACTACTACGGATACTTATAAATATTTAGAAAAATACTATGAAGCTTGATAAATTAATTTCTGTTAAAACAGCGCTAACTAAATCTATTAATTTAGATAGGGATAAATCAGCTGAAGCATTGCTAGAAAACTATGTTTTAACTTCAACAGCAATGCAAAATATTCAGAATGTAATTAATACACAAAAAAATACTAATGCTACTAATAAGGCCTGGTCGTTGATTGGTCCTTACGGCTCAGGAAAATCATCATTTGCCCTTTATTTAAGTCATTTACTTAGCAATCCAAAAACAACACTTAGTAAATTAGCACGCAAAAAATTACGTGCAGAAAAAACCAATTTTGCAACAGATATTAACAAGCATTTAAAAGGCTCTAATGGTTATTGTAAAGTGCTAATTACAGGTAGTCCAGATTCACTTATTGTGGTATTTTTAGAGACATTAAGAATAAGTGTGATTGATTATTATATGGCATTAGATATAGTGGACGATGCGAGTTTAGCAATGATTGATAAATTATTATCTAATAACAAAATATCATTATCTAAAGTAAGCAATCTAATCGTTAATATTCAAAATAATATTAGAGATAATGGCGGCAAAGGTGACCTTGTAAACCAGATTGTGTAAACCCTCATATTTTATAATCCCTAAAAAGGAGAAAAAACATGAGTAACACAACACTAAGACAAAACCAAAAGAACCAACTGAACAACACAGGCATCAACCAACAAAAACTACGCGCTTTTGCTGATGAACTTGCCAAAGACATCCACACTCAAGATGACTTAGCAGACCTATCTGCCTCACTGGTTAAAATGACCATTGAAGCAGCACTCGGCGGCGAGATGGAACATCATCTTGGCTATCCAAAGCATGGACAGAATAACAATACAATTGATATAAATAGTAACGCTCGCAATGGCTACTACCCGAAGATTGTTAAAAGCAATCATAGCGAAATTAAACTCGCCATTCCAAGGGATCGTAGTGGCGATTTTGAGCCCTTAATCGTTGAAAAAGGCCAAACACGATTGGGTGCTTTCGATTCTCAAATATTAAGCCTGTATGCTAAAGGCATGTCCACTCGTGACATCGTATCAACCTTTAAAGAAATGTACGATGCAGACATATCAGCCACCTTGGTGTCTAATGTAACACAGGCGGTTATTGCTCAAGCAACTGAGTGGCGTAATCGTCCACTGGATGAGGTCTATCCTATTGTTTATTTAGACGGCATTGTTATTAAAGTCAGGCAAGACAAGCAAATCATTAAAAAGACGATGTATATCGCCCTCGGCGTTAACCTTGAAGGCAAAAAGGAATGCTTGGGTCTATGGCTGTCTAAAAACGAATCTTCCAAGTTTTGGCTAGGCGTTCTTAATGATATTGCTAATCGTGGCGTTAAAGACATTCTGATTGCTTCAGTGGATGGCTTAACAGGCTTCCCTGAAGCCATTAATGCCGTATTCCCACAGGCCGATGTTCAGCTATGTATTGTTCACATGGTGCGTAATTCACTCAAATATGTTGGCTATAAGGATAAAAAACAGGTTGCCAGTAGTCTTAAGCAAATTTATCAATCCATTAGTGAAGATGAAGCCTTACTTGCACTTGATGAATTTGAGCATCGCTGGGGTAAGCAATTCCCAAGTATTGGCAAATCATGGCGTAGGCATTGGGATAATGTGGCAACAATATTTGCTTATCCTGAGGCTATTAGAAGGGCTATCTATACAACCAATGCGATTGAATCTTTAAACTCAGTGATTCGTAAATCAATCAAGAATCGCAAGATTTTTAATCATGATAACTCCGCCTTTAAGGTTGTTTTTTTAGCCATTGAAGCAGCGAGTAAAAGATGGACTATGCCAATACGGAATTGGCCACAAGCAATGAATCAGTTTATAATCCTACATGAGGATAGATTAAAGGATTATGTCTGATTTTTGACGAGGACTTTACACAATCTGGTTTACAGGGTCGCAAAGGTTTGTTGCTTGTTATTGATGAGTTAGGTAAGTTTTTAGAGTATTCGGCTCGCCATGAAAGTGATGATATCTTCTTATTGCAAATGCTTGCTGAAGCGACTCATGATAACAATATTTTATTGTTTGTGCTACTACACCAATCTTTCGAACAGTACGGTAAAAACCTAAATACTAAACTTAAAAATGAATGGATAAAAATACAAGGCAGGTATGAGACCTTATTATTTGTGGAAACTACCACGCAATCATTGTATATCATGGGGAATATTTTTCAAAATAAATTGAGTGATGTTCAGCTAAAGCCCATACGAGCTGAAATAAAAAACGTAGTTAAAACCCTTGAAAAAGGCAATTTATTACCTGCTTCATTTGATACAAAAATCGCTTATAATTTATTTGAAAATTGCTATCCATTGCACCCAGTGACGGCATTATTACTACCTGCCTTGTGTCAAAAAGTAGCGCAAAATGAAAGAACTTTGTTTAATTATTTAGGCGGCTCAGAGTCTTTTTCATTAATTAAAAAATTAGAGATATTAACATTAGGGCAGTTTATTCTGCCGGCGGATATTTTTGATTACTTTTTAACAGGTCAAATATTAAGTAATGATTTGCAAGTGCAAAGAACAGTCGTTGAGGCTAATAGTGCGCTAGAGAGGCTTTCGACGAATAATGCGGAAGAGGTAAGTCTACTTAAGTCTGTTGGACTATTAAATGTTGTCAGAAAAATTCCAGCATCAAAGCCAGTGTTAAAATTGTGTGATAGTTTTTTTGAAATAAATATTAAAAATCTTGAAAAACAATCAATTGTTTATTATCGAAAATTTAATAATGAATATCGAGTATGGCAAGGTAGTGATTTTGATATAAATGCTGAATTGACCAAACAAGAAGCGCAATTATGCACATTAAATGTTGCAGATAAATTAAATGAAATGCAAGTATTTTTGCCATTTGTTGCAAAAAAATACTCTATTGAAAAACACAGCTTATTTTATTTCGAGCCGATTTTTATTAATGTGTCTGGATATAAACAAGAAAACGGGCAGTCGACAAGACCAAGAATCATCTTTTGTTTAAGCGATAATTCAAAAGATAAAGAAGTTTTTAAAACCAAATTAGTGCAGCATTTCTCTCAGCAAGATATTTGTGTTTTGTTAAATGATAGTGAACAAATTAAGCGAGTTATTAAGAATCAAACAGCTTTGGAATATATAAAAACACATAATGCAATCATTAAGCAAGATCCAGTAGTGCAAAGAGAGTTTAAATTATATTTAGCCAATGTTGAAAGAGAGACAGCTAATGAGCTTAATAAGATTGTAGAAAATTCTGCAGATTTCTATTGGTATCAAAACCAAACACAGAAGTCTGTAAACAATAAAAGAGATATTCAAAAATTACTTTCTAACACCTTGGAGAGTATTTATTATCAAACACCAATTATTAAAAATGAACTTATTAATAGAAATCGTCCATCAGCTCAAGCAAATGCAGGGCGCAAGAAATTATTAATCGCATTATTAAATAATTCTGACAAGCAAGATTTGGGTATTGAGGCATATCCTGCAGAAAAAAGCATGTATAGGGCTATCTTAGAAAATAGCGGCATGCATCAAAAGATAGAGAACAGTTGGAAGATTGTGCCGCCCCATGATGATAATTATTTAAAAGTATGGAATATCGTAGAGGCGTTTTTTAATAGCGTTAAAGATCAAGCGCAAAATTTTTCCACTTTGGATAAAACTTTAAGCTTACCACCTTTTGGCATTAAAAAACCAGTGCTACCTATTTTTTATATCGCAGTTTATTTAAAAAATAAGGAGGAAATAGCCGTTTACGAAGACAGGTTTTACGTGCCATATTTTACAATCGAACATTTGGAGCGTTTTTTAAAACGTCCGGATACTTTTACCTTTCAGCAATTTAAAATAGAAGGGGTTACTCGATCATTTTTACAAGAATATGAAAATAGCTTGTTAGATGGTAAAAAGGCGCCGAATGCACCAAAGCTATTTCAGGCAATGTCAGTATTTATGCAAGATATTCCGCCTTATACTAAACAAACTAAAAATATTTCCGAAGTGGCGCAAAAAGTAAGGAATGCTTTTAAAAATAATAAAAGTCCCCAAGATCTGTTATTTGAAAAACTTCCAAAGGCTTGTGGCTTTGATAAAGATAATGCCGACGGCTTTGGTGAGGTAGTTAAAAAGTCATTGCAAGAAATTAACAATGCTTATCAAAAAATGGTTGATAGTCAAATAGGAATATTGGCAGAAAAACTAAATATCAACAAGCAAAAAAAAGGGCAAATAAAAACCAAACTTGTGGAGTATGGTCAAAATTTACAGACCTATACTATAGACGAACAAACCACTAAATTTATTAATGCCATTAGCTTGAATCATAATGACGAAAAAAGTTATTTTGAACGTATGTTAATGTCTATTAATAATCAGCATCCGCAAGAATGGACGGATAATAAGAGTGACTTTGTCAAACAAAAACTATCAGAAAATATTAAATTGATTATAAATTTAGATAAAATTCGTTATCATCATTTAAAGGATGAATTAACTGATCCGCAAGAATTTGCATTTGTGGAAGATGCAAAACAATTTTCAGACGATGCAATTATTAGAATTGTAGGAAAATTATTAAAAAATGTATCCATTAAAACTAAAAAAAGTATAAAAAATGGCTAAAAAAATAAGACATGTATTGGGTATTTCTGGCGGCAAGGATAGTGCAGCGCTGGCAATTTATCTTAAACAGCAAAATCAAACTCCTGAGATGGAATATTTTTTTACAGATACGGGAGTAGAGCTTCCTGAAATTTATACTTTTTTAGATAAGTTAGAAATTTATTTAGGTAAAAAAATAAAAAGACTTGGTAGTAAAAAAGATTTTTTCCACCATCTTAAAATGAAAGATGGAATGCTGCCATCGCCGCAACAACGTTGGTGCACAAAAGACATGAAATTAGCTCCTTTTGAAGCATTTATTGGCAACGATGAGTGTATTTCTTATATCGGAATTCGTGCTGATGAAAATCGTGAGGGCTATATTAGTCATAAAAAAAACATCAAACCAATCTTTCCTTTTATTGAAGACGGCCTAATTAGAGAAGATATTTTTAACTTATTAAGAGAAACTGTGGGTATTCCAGAATATTACGAATGGCGCAGTCGCTCAGGTTGCTTCTTTTGTTTTTTTCAGCGCAAAGAAGAATGGTTAGGATTAGCAGAACGACACCCTAAAGAATTTGCAAGAGCAATTGAAATAGAAAAACAAGAAGGTGGCAAGGGTTACACATGGATTCAAGGTATGACTCTGGAAGAATTACTGGAACGAAAAGATGAAATTCTAGCAAACAGTGAAAAAAGAAAAAAACAACTTGCAAAGAAAAAAGATAATCGCTCTTGGCAAGATATTTTAATAGAAGATGGGCAAGATGATGAAGATCAAGCTTGCTTAATTTGTAGTTTATAAGGAAAAATTGATAAATGAAAACAATCAGAGATACTTGGAATTTAAGCATTGTCAGTAGAAGGCAGAAGAAAATTAATCCACAACCACAATATCAACGAACTGGGGTTTGGTCAGATGCGAAGAATCAGTTACTAATAGATACCATACTTAGAGGGTACGATATACCGAAAATATATCTTACTAATAGTGATGATAGAAGTTACGAACATGAAGTAATTGATGGACAGCAAAGATTAAAGGCAATTTGGGGGTTTTATAATGACGATTATTCATTAGGAACTTATTCAAAGGACTTGCCTATGGGTGATTTTTCTGGAAAAAAGTTTAGCGAACTGTCTAGCGATATCCAAGATAATTTAGATTTGTATCAATTATCTATAGTTATTATAGAAGAGGCCAAAAAAGAGGAAATTACAGATTTGTTTTTAAGACTACAAGAAGGCGTTCCATTGAATCCCCCAGAAAAAAGAAATGCCATGATTGGCAATATGAGAGACTTTATTGCTAACTTAGCTCAACATAAAACATTCCAAATCATAATACCAAAGGATGATAAAAGATTTATGTATGCTGATTGGTTGGCTCACATTACCTGTTTAGAATTGGCAAATGGCGCTACAGATGTTAAAGCTCAAGATTTGAAAAAAATGTATGAAAATAATAAAAACTTTGATGACACATCTTGTGAAGCTAAAAAAGTTAAAAAAATACTTGATTTCATTTATAAATCTTTTGAATCTAAAACTCCAGAGCTGGGAATTAAATGGGGTTTTGTTGATTTTTATTTATTAACATCACTGCTAATTGATCAGTATATTCTAAAAGGTAAAGAATTAGATTTCTCATCTTTTTATATTGGATTTGAAAAAGAAGGAAGAGATGTTGATGAAGAATCTGAGCTGATAGATGCGGGGGATAACTGGTCTAAAGATTTATACGATTATATGGTTGCATTTAATTCAAGTGGCGGGTTGAGAAAAAATATTGAAACTCGCAACCAAGTCTATACAAGAAAATTGTTTAAGGAAATTATCAACTTAAATCATAAAGACAATAAAAGGCTCTTTGATAATAATCAAAAAATAGTTATTTGGAGAAGAGATGATGGCTCTTGTAAGATGTGCAATTGTGCAGTTGAATTTAATGAAATGCATGCAGATCATGTAATACCCCATTCTAAAGGAGGGAAAACAACTATAGAAAATGGGCAAACTTTGTGCGCTAGTTGCAATTTAAAGAAAGGCAGCAGATAAAAAAATGATCATAATCCCAGCAATTGATTTAAAAGATGGCCAGTGCGTACGCCTTAGGCGCGGGCTGATGGACGACAGCACCATATTTTCAGATAACCCAGTAGAAATGGCGGCGCAGTGGGTTGACCAAGGTGCAAGACGGTTGCATTTGGTGGATTTGAATGGCGCGTTTGAAGGCAAACCGATTAATGCGGCAAGTGTGAATGAAATCACTCGCAGGTTTCCAAATTTGCCAGTGCAAATTGGCGGCGGAATTCGCGATATGCACATTGCTAATACTTATATTGAAGCAGGTATTAGTTATTTAATTATTGGCACCATGGCGGTGACCCATCCTGAATTTGTGTCTGAATTATGCCGTGAGTTTCCGGGCAAAATTATTGTTGGCTTAGATGCAAATAACGGCCTAGTTGCCACCGAAGGTTGGGCTAAGCAAACAGATTTACACGTGGTAGATTTGTCCAAAAAGTTTGAACAAGACGGCGTCAGCAGTATTGTTTATACCGATATTGCCCGTGACGGCATGATGCAAGGCGTAAATGTCGAGGCCACGGCTGATTTGGCTAAGCAAACTTCCATTGATATTATCGCTTCAGGCGGCATTACTAATATGGATGATATTTCAAATTTGCTCAACGCGGCGCATCACGGCATTAGCGGCGCCATTACTGGCAGGGCGATTTATGAAGGCACGCTTGATTTTGCTAAAGCGCAACAGCTGTGCGACCAACAAAGCTAATGCATATTGAAGTTGCTTACGCCTTGGAAAATAAACAAACCTTGTTAAGTTTGGAAGTTCAAGTGGGCACTACTCTCAAACAAGCGATTGAAGTATCAGGCATATTAGACAGTTACCCACAAATCGACTTACTTAAAGACAAGACTGGAATTTTTGGAAAAATCGCCAAATTAGACACCATCTTGCGCGAAAAAGATCGGGTTGAAATTTATCGGCCACTAATCGCCGACCCTAAAGAAGTACGCAAACAGCGCGCCGCACAAGGTAAAGAAATGCGTGGTGGTAAAAAATCCTAATCCTTGGTAAAATACTTCTTTAAATTAAATAAAAGTACATGAACAAAGATCAACCTGCGCCAGCGCAATCATTTTTCAAAAAACTCATTAAGCGGTTTTTTTATACGCCAATCAATTCTAAAGATGGACTTTTATGCGCACTAAAAGAAGCTGAGCAAAGCCACATTATTGATTCGCATAGCCGCAACATTATCGAAGGCACTTTGCAGCTTGAAAACATGGAAGTGCGTGATGTTATGGTGCCAAAATCGAAAATGGTTACCATTGATCACAATGCCAGTACTAAAGATTTGCTTGATATTATGATTAAGTCCGCGCATTCGCGCTTCCCTATTATTGATTCAAAAAACCATAAAATTCAAGGCATTATCTTAGCAAAAGATTTGTTGAATTATTTGGCAGGCGATAAACGCCATGAATTTAATGATAAAGAATATTTGCGCAGTAGTATTTTGGTGCCAGAAAGCAAAACCCTTGGCGCGCTACTCAGAGACTTTCAGCAAAAAAAATCACACATGGCAATTGTTATGGATGAATATGGTGAAATTGCTGGCCTGGTAACGCTTGAAGATGTATTGGAGCAAATTGTTGGTGAAATTGAAGATGAGCACGATTTAGAAGAAGATAATATTATTGATTTTGGCGATGGTCGGTATTTGCTCAAGGCCAATACGCCGATTGAAGAATTTAATGAATTTTTTAAGGTAACGCTAACAACAGGCAATGTTGATACGGTTGCTGGGTTTGTAATTTCTGGTTTCACTAAATTACCAGAACAAATGGATGAAATTAGCTTACAAGGCTTTGATTTTAAAATATTAAAAACAGACTCTAGGCGCATTCACTTGCTTGAAGTTTCGCTCCATAATCACATTAAAACGGCTTAATGGATATTTTAATTAGTGTTTTTTTAATGGGTTTATTGGGCGGCGTTCACTGCCTTAGTATGTGCGGCGGCGTGGTTGCTATGCTTAGTAACGGAATTGACAATCAAGCCAAAATTAATCCTAAAAAAACCGCTTTACTGCATTTAAGTTATAACAGCGGTAGAATTGCCAGCTACGTTTTAATGGGTGCGCTATTTGGTTTGGTGGGCGCTATCTTGTCGCAAACCTTACAAATGAGTTTATTTGATAAATCGTTAAGGATTTTTTCAGGTGTGCTAATGATCACGGTGGGTTTGTATATTGGCAATTGGTCTTCTGGCATTCAAATTTTAGAAAGAATTGGGGCCAAACTGTGGCGAGTATTACAGCCTCTAACCAAGCGATTTTTACCCATTAGAAATTTAAAAGGTGCTTTTTTTACCGGCTTATTATGGGGCGGAATTCCGTGCGGATTGGTTTATGGCGCTTTGGGTTTTGCCATTGTGTCAGGCTCTATGATTGATGGCGGGCTAATCATGTTGGCGTTTGGTTTAGGCACTTTGCCTAGTTTGCTACTCATGGCAAGCATTTCAGCAAAGCTTAGTAGCTTGGTTCAAAACCCGCTTGTCCGCAAATTATCAGGACTGCTGATTATAATTTTGGGCCTTATGGCTTTATGGATGCCAATTAGCTCTATACTTATGCCAGCAGATTCGATGCATGATCACGGCTCAATGCATAATCATAATCATGAAACTCGTTTTACCACACCAACTGACTTGGACCACCTAACTTAATTTTTATGTCATTAGAATCAACCGCACAACAAGCCATTGAATTATTAAAAAAATTTGATATTAGTGATTACGAAATCTCATTAAGCAATAGTTCTGGCGTCTCTACCGCAGTACGCCTTGGCAAGGTTGAAACGCTTGAATATCATTTAGATAAATCTTTTGATATTAATGTTTATATGGGCCATTCAAAAGGTCATGGCTCAAGTGTAGATTTGAGTAAAAACAGCCTTTTGAAAACCATCGAATCAGCTTGCTTGATTGCTAAATACACCCAAGCAGACCCCTTTAATGGGCTAGCGCCAAAAAAGGTTATGGCGTTTGATGTTCCCGATTTGGATATGTATCATCCATGGGATTTAGACCCCGGCCACAGTATTGATTTGGCGCTGCGCTGCGAGGCGCAAGCACTAACGCACGCAGATATTGATAATTCTGATGGCGCTGAAGTATCTAGCTATCAGGGCGAAGGTTTATATGCTAATTCTAATGGCATGATGAGCATTCAAAAAGGCGCTAAACACTCACTGAGTTGCAGCGTTATTGCCAAGCAAGGCGATGATATGCAAACGGCCTATGAGTACACGGCTGCCTTAGATGCGCAAGATTTACAAGCGCCAGAATGGGTCGGTGATGGCGCTGCAACAAGGGCAAAAATTAAACTGGGTGCGCGCTCATTACCTGCTCAAAAATGCCCGGTTATTTTTTCAAATAGAGTCTCAGGCGGGTTATTTTCCCAGCTGATTGGCGCATTGAATGGTTCAGCTCAATACAAAAAATCCACCTTTTTATTAAACAGCATCGATAAAATAATCTTGCCAGAAAATATTAGCGTATTAGAGCATCCATTTTCCAAGAAAACCATTGGCGCTAAAGCTTTTGATCGTGATGGCGCTTTAAAAAGAAAACAATATTTTGTTGAAAACGGGCGTGTCAAACAATATGTATTAAGCCAATATTCAGCCAACCAACTAGGCCTAAAAACCACCGCCAATGCAGGCGGCGTTAATAATTTGATTATTCAGCATCAGTATTTGGGCGATTTAGATGACATGATTAAATCAATGGGCAAGGGCGTTTTAGTGACAGAATTAATGGGTCAGGGTATTAACGCCACCACAGGCGACTACTCTCGCGGCGCGCTGGGATTCTGGGTGGAAAATGGCGAGATTCAATATCCAGTTGCTGGCATTACCATTGCCGGTAATCTTAAAGATATGCTATTGGGCATTGAACATATCGGATCGGATATTGATCAGCGTAATAATATTAAAGTCGGTTCTATCATGATTAATCAAATGACCATTGCTGGGGAGTCGTGAATCAGTTTGATATTATTATTGTAGGCGGCGGTATGGTTGGTCAGGCGCTTGCTTTAAGCCTGTTACCACAAAACCATTCCATTGCCATTGTTGAGCCTAATAATCCCAACCCAAAATTAGACAATAATTTTCATACGCGCGTTAGTGCTATCACCCCAAAATCTGAGCAATTACTAACCAGTTTGGGTGTTTGGGATTATATTCAGCGCAAGCAAGCTTTTACCGCTACCCAAGTTTGGGATCAAAATTCACACGGCAATTTGGCTTTTAGCGCCAAGGATCAAGGCGCAGATCATTTAGGCCATATTATCGAAAATGACGCCATACAATCTGCCTTGTATCAAGCCTTAGAGGCAGATAAAGTCACATTTATTAGCGCAAAATTAACCCATTTAAACAAACTCAATACGGGCTATGAAGTGGTATTAGACAACCAATCAACGCTCAGTTGTAATTTGCTGATTGGCGCAGATGGGGCTAGATCTAAAGTCAGAGAAATAGTCGGCATTGGCACAACAGATACTGATTATCAGCAACAGGCTCTTGTTTGTAATATTGAATCAGCCAAAGGTTTTGAAGGCGCTACTTGGCAACGATTTTTATCAAATAGCATTATTGCCTTATTGCCCTTAAGTGATAACAAAGCTTCAGTGGTATGGTCTGCTGAAAATGATTTAGCAGATGAGCTAATGCAATTATCAAAATCAGATTTTGCCAAAAGGCTGTCAGCTGGTGTGGAATGTCGATTTGGCGCGTTTAATGTGCCTGGTTCAATTCAAGCATTCCCCTTGATTGCGCGCAGCGCTAAAGAATATGTGCAGAAAAATCTAGTACTGGTTGGCGATGCAGCACATAATATTCACCCATTAGCAGGTCAAGGGGTTAATTTGGGGTTTGCCGACGTTATTGAATTATCACAACAACTATCCGCCAGTAGTCTGGCATTAGACGATTATAGTGTTTTAAGAAAATACGCCAGAGCGCGGCGCTTAGATAATGAATTAATGGCTAAAACCATGACAGGCCTTAACTGGATTTATAAAGAAAATAACGAGTCTTTAAGGTGGCTGCGAGGCCTTGGCATGAATTTAATTAATGACAATCCAGCCTTAAAATCGTTTTTGCAAAAGCGCGCAACGGGTTCTTTTTAATAAACCTTGCTTGGGGTGATAATCTTATCAAGCGGCACATCCCAATCTTGCACGCTAATTTTGCCAACTTCAAGGCGCTGGCAATCAAACGCTAGGCCGTAAATTTTTGGATTTTTAAATTTTTGCTGGTTTTTTTTAAAAGCCAATGTTCGGTCATAAAATCCGCCGCCCATGCCCATGCGGTTTTTATGCTTATCAAAACCAACCAACGGCATAAAAATAATATTCATCTGTTTGGCTTTTAAAATTTGAGTAGAAACAGGCTCAAGAATGCCAAATCTATTTTTTCTGAAATTTTTACCAATTTTTGCAAATTGAAGGCTTTTTCCAGCTAATATTGGTAAATAAGTATTTGTTTTTAACAAATTAACAAAATCTTGTATATATTTTGGGTCGATTTCCCCATCATTAGGTAAATAAATGGCGACTTTTTGCCTGCTGTGAAAATGGATAACTTTTTGCACTTGAGATAAAATATTTTTAGCAAGCCTAATCCGGTCAAATGGGGCAATGTTTCGTCTTTGCTGCCTAAGCGTTTGGCGTAGTGCTTTCATATTTGCATTATATACTTCCCACACCTAAAAGCGTGCTGATGATAAGCAGCTTTTAATGGCTCACTTATGAGAAATATTTTTAAAGGGTTATTAAAACGCCGCACCCCAAGTAAATGTCTTTGAATGAGCGGTGCGGCGAAAAATTCTAGGCCTGTTGCAGTTGTGTTGGCAAGAAACCTGAACCAGTAAGGTTCAAGGCGGAAATTCGAAGCTTGCCGCAGGCTTCCCGCTTCAAGGCAGGCTTGCACAATAGCAATCTATCTCATATCCTTATTTATTTATTTATCGGCTCAGGGGATGTAGCCAATCACAATTACAACAGACACTAATTATTATCACCGTATTAAAGGTTAAACGGGAGAAATTTTGCATAAATAAAAAGATGTTTGGCCTTATTATTGGCGTAATACCTATAAAACTTGGTATTTTTATTAATAAGACTAATGCTTATTTTTATCTTTTTTATCGTTATTTTTAGTATTAATAATCGACACAAACACAAGCCGCGGCTGCATCATAGCAATCGACTTGGGGTTTTTTCTTTGAGCCGTTGTTTGTTATATTGCCTTAAACAAGCTGGGCGTATTAAGCCAATGAGTCACATTTTTAATGTCAAGACTTTAATTCAGGTTTTCTGCTATACTTTTCGTCAAATTGTCAGAGGCGTCAATTTTTTTAAAAGGCTACTTATAAAAATTATTGCGCGAAAGTGATTTGCGCCTCTTAGCATCATTTCAGACAAACAAAAACTTGGCGGCATAATGGTTAACTTGTTTCAAACAAACTCCTTAATTCTTTTGGCTTTTCTGGTCATCGCGCTAGCAACATTATCAGGTTGCACTAAGCCGCCTTATACAAATTTGGATAATGAACAACTAAAAGCTAAACTTGATCAAAATATCCCACTTTATGACGTTCGCAGGCCAGAAGAATGGCTTCAAACGGGCGTTGTTAAAAATAGCCGTTTATTGACTTTTGCTGATCAAAGCGGCCGTTTAAAACCTGATTTCATTCGCAAATTTACAGCGGCTATTGGCAAGCATGAAGCTGTTATGCTTATTTGTCGTACTGGCAATCGAACAGATTCTTTGGCGCGCTTTTTGATTGAAAAATTGGGCTATACGCAAGTCTACAACGTGCGCCGCGGTATTCGCGGCTGGATTCGTGAAGGCCGCCCAGTTGTGCGTCCATAATATAAAAATATCTTAATAATATAGAGAAAAACCCTATGAGCCATTCATCTACCGCCCCAACAAACAAAGCGCCTAAGCACAAGCCAAGGCCATTGATTGATCTACTGGTTAGTCTTATCATTCCTTCAGTTATTTTGATGAAGCTCAGTGGTGAGAGTGATTTAGGTGTTACGGGTGCATTGATAACCGCGCTGGCATTTCCAATCAGCTGGGGACTTTTTGAATTGATAAAATATCGAAAGTTTAATTTTATTGCCTTGCTGGGTTTGATTAGTGTGCTGCTGACCGGCGGTATAGGCCTGCTGCAACTCGATACCCAATGGTTGGCAATTAAAGAGGCGGCAGTTCCTGGCATTATTGGTATTGCTGTATTGGTTTCGACGCAAACTCAGTATCCTTTGATTAAAACCTTGCTTTACAATCCAAAAATTTTAAATGTTGACAAGATCAGTCAAAGACTCGAAGAATTAGATAAAACCGCAGTATTTGAAAAACGTTTAATGAGCGCAACTTACCTACTGGGAGGAACTTTTTTCTTTTCGTCGGTAATGAATTATGTGCTTGCTCGATGGATTGTGACCAGTCCAGCAGGTAGCGCAGCGTTTAATGAGCAATTGGGCGAAATGACACTACTGAGTTATCCGATGATTGCTATTCCTTCTATGGTTATGATGATGGTTATTTTTTATTATCTGTGGCGCACCATCCACGGCATTACTGGGCTAAAGTTTGAAGAAATTATGAATGTTGAGAAAAAAGATTAGTTGATTTTTTAATTGGGCTTATAAATATTTAGGCTGGCTAAAAAAAATAACAGTCATTTTGTATTAGTCTTGTTGGCTGGTTCTGTTTGCTGAGTTTAGCGTAAAATTTAACTTATATTAATAATTAGAAAACCTTGCAAAATATGAACAATCATCACTCTTTTCAATGCTTTATTGAGAGCGAAAGCGCTATTTTTTATACTTCAAAAGCGTGCACAAAAAACAGCCAAATTAATAAAACCTGCCATCTTACTGATTATTCATGTGAAGATTTCAACCGGTTTTCATTGTGAGCGCAACTGCTTTTTCGTCTTTAGATTTAAAGTCCGATCTTATAGAAAACTTAAGCACCTTGGGTTATGAATCAATGACGCCAATTCAAAGTTTAAGTCTGCCAGTTATTTTGTCAGGCAAAGATGTTATTGGGCAGGGCAAAACAGGCTCTGGAAAAACGGCTGCTTTTGGATTGGGTTTGCTCAATAAGCTGGATGTTAAATCGTACAAAGTGCAATCTATTATTTTGTGCCCGACTCGAGAATTGGCTGATCAAGTGGCCAACGAAATTCGTAAATTAGCCAGAGCAGTGCACAATATCAAAGTATTAACTTTGTGTGGCGGCGCACCTTTTGGGCCGCAAATTGGCTCTTTGGAGCATGGCGCACATATTGTTGTTGGTACGCCTGGGCGCATTGAAGAGCATTTACGCAAAAACACATTAAAACTTAATCATGTCGATACCTTGGTGCTTGATGAAGCAGACCGTATGTTGGATATGGGCTTTCAAGATGCGATTGATAACATTGTTGAAAAAATTCCAACCAATAGGCAAACTTTGTTGTTTAGTGCAACTTATCCGCAAGAAATGCAAGATATTGCCGCCAGAGTAATGCAAGATCCTATTACTGTGAGCGCGCCATCGACGCATGAAGCATCAACCATCAAGCAATACTTTTATCAAACCAATACAGATGACGAACGTATGGTGGCGCTGCGCCTGCTTTTAGCTAAGCATAAGCCTGATTCTGCCTTGATTTTTTGCAATACCAAGCGCGATACTCAAGACGTCGCAGATGAGCTGGTTTATTACGGTTTTTATGCGCTAGCCATTCACGGTGATTTGGATCAGCGCGAGCGTGATCAGGCGTTAATCCGATTTTCTAATAAGAGCGTTTCTGTATTAGTGGCAACCGATGTCGCCGCTAGAGGTTTGGATATTGAAGCCTTGGATATGGTGATTAATTTTAACCTTGCGCATGATCCCGAGATTCATACTCACCGCATTGGCCGTACTGGCAGAGCAGGGCGCAGCGGCATTGCTGCAACGCTTTATAGCGATAAAGAAAGCAGAAAATTAGATGCATTAGAGATTGATATTAGCACCGATGATTTGCCAAGCGAGGTTCATCTGGATAAACCTGTTAAAAAGCCAACCATGACCACGCTTAAAATCGATGGCGGCAAAAAACAAAAGCTGCGTCCTGGGGATATTGTTGGCGGTTTAACCGGAAAAGATGGCATTCCTGGCGATAAAATCGGAAAAATTACAGTTTCCAGTAATTGGTCTTATGTGGCGATAGAGTCAAGTTTGGTTAAAGTGGCTTTAAAGAAAATTCAAAATGACAAACTCAAAGGCAAGACCTTTAGAGTTAGGATTTTGTCTTAGAGGGCAGTGTAAAAGCCTTAACGCGATTTTTTCGCTAATCTTGTATCAGCTCAACTTTGAGGATTTTCCAGTTCTCATCAGCGCCATCATCATCATAATCAACGTTGTAACCCACCAGCATTTCTTCTACCTGATCCCTAAACAGCAAAGGCAATTCCCAAACGCGTGTGCAGCCTGGATAGCCATAAATATCATGATAAGTATTGTCAGAAATAGTGAGGTATTTGCTCAAACCCATTTGTGCAAAGTCGCCCATAACATCCTCAATAAAAGTAGGCTTTGTTAAGGGATAGAACTCCATCTCTACATATTTTTTAACGACAGCAATCGATTCTAGCAAATTGTTATGAACAGCTTGCGCATCAGCAAGATCTTGGACTAATTCAATTACCTTGCCATTCTCTTTATCAATGGTGATCGAGTGAATCATTGGATAAACGCTCATTGTTTTTATTGCCATAATTTGTTTTTTTTGTTAATGTTTGGTTATTTTAATCGATAGCGCTGATTGCTTAGCGTTATAAAACAAATTAGTATTTTTTATAGTTGTTTCTCGATGTTTAAACTTAATCCATGTCAATAATTGGACGCAGGAATTTGTCAGGTATTACGAACGATGATTTGTTTTTTTGCCAGTTTTATATAATATTTGTAGTCCAATAAGGCATAAATAACAATAGCAACAAACCCGATTGTCAGCATTGTGTTGCGACCTACGCCATGTCCAATAAACTTTAAATCGTCTATGACGTTTAAATTTTCAACATCAACCTCTCTTAATACCATGCTAAAACAAAGCAATGAAAAAAACACAAGCATTAATTTATCCGCTTTTTTTTGGCTAAAAACAGGAAAAATAAATAAAGCGCATGATAATATCAAAATTGCCACTTGTGTATTTTCTAGCCAGCCATTTTCTGTATAAATAAAGGTTTGATAAAGCAACCTATTGCCATTTAATTATTCAGCAGGAATGGCAAAAAAGACAATATACGCAAGGATTATTGCGATGCTTAAAAATAATAGACGCTTCCAACGTGTTATTTTTGAGTCTGGTGAACAATCACGATAACAAAAATTAAGCGCAAGTAGTGTTTGTAAAAAATAATAAAAAGCAAATGCGCGAGATGCAAGCGTGATAATTTCAATTAAATCAACCGACCAAACCAGTAGTACGGCGCAAATAGATATGCCAAAATAACTGGCACGTGTTGACAGCTTTTTGCCGCTGTTTTCACTTAATAACCCGCCGCCACCGCCCGTGTCAGCAACGGCAGCACTAAATTGACTCATTAATGCCGCACCAATCAACATAAAAGGCAAAATTAGCGCAGCTTGCCCCGTTACATCAACAATTTTTGCAAGTTGAATATGTTGAAGATCAAGATGTTGAACTACAGGCAAAAAGAGAATGACTGAAACCACGTAAAGTATGCCAGAAATGATTTGTGCTTTTTTCATGCTGGCAACGCGCACTTGTGGGCTATATTTTTCACCCAAAAAGCGCGAGGTTTCAAAGCCTTGCACGACCAGTAACGCCCCTGCAAGTATGCGCACTTGCGTGCTAATATCACGTTGCGGATAGTCAAAATTTAAACTAGCACCTGAGGTATAAAATACATAAGAAAAAACGCCCAAACCTAATAATAATGACGTCACAATAGAAAGCTGCACTGTCATTGATACAGCTTCTAGTTTTTCTAATCCGCCTAATCCGCGTTTATAGCCTACCAATGCAATAAAAAAAATAATGCTCGTTGTTAGCCAGCGTTCAGCATTTATATTGTCGATACCCAGATAGCTCAACAAAAAAGAAGACAGTAGTGACAAATAAAACGCAATCGCGACCATATAAGCAAGCACCAGCGCTATATTTCCAAAATATTCTATTTCATGGGTTCTTTTTGACAAAGAGCCTTCTTTTATCCGTGGCTCGACATGGATGATGTTAAATCGTATAACGCTACCAATGGCGTACGCCAGTAAGACAATAACGGTTACTGCAATGGGCGAAAGCCCGCCAACAACACTCGCCAGCAATGGCGACATAATCAAAAAACCACTGCCAATGATTGATGATAATGGCGTTAGCGTTGCTTGCCAGGACTCGCTATTTTGAAGTTTGGGTTTGCGCAGGTAATAAAGCGTCAAAAATGCCACAAGAATTAATCCTGCATTGAAAATCATGCTTGAAGCACTGAGTAATGAATTAGGATTCATGGCTTAATTTTCATGGGCATAAAAGATGAGTTGTCATAATTTCGATGTAATCATTATTGTCCATTTTTTAATAATTGCCATCAGGGCTTATTTGAAAAATAAACAATGCTTGTGGCGATTAGGTTCATTTGTTGTGTTATAGATTACACCTACTGATAAGGCGTGATGAAATATTTTTTTTATTGTTTTGATTTATTTCACTTATTTTTAAAATAAATCAAAATAAACAGTTAATGATTGGCAGCTCTTCAGCAAAAAAAAGCAATGCAAGCGCAACACTTATTGCGTAAAAATATGCAGTATAATATTTTTGTAAATACTACATACTTTTATTAAAAAATAAATCAAATATGCTCAATATCGCAACTCGCTTAAAGACTTCATACAATAGCAACCTATTGCGCGGACGTATTTTACTGGGCATTTTTATTCTTACTTGCGCGCTGATTATTGCCCGGGTTTTATTGTCTCCCGTTATCATTTATAGTGCAAATTCCTGGCTAGAGAAGCAGGCCATAGATTCGTCAATTGAATCGATTGAAATTAGCCTATTTAGCGGCGATGTTTCATTGATTGATGTTCAGGGTAGTAAGGGCGGCAAGCCGCTTTTCAACATAGGCCGCGTTGATGTTCACTGGCAATGGACGCCGCTGTCAGAAAAAATAGTTGAGATAACCGGCATATCGCTTGATACTTTGAATGTTAGCGTAGAAAAATATACCAACAAGATTATTGTTGGCGGCGTTCACGTACCATTAGAACAAGCAATAAGCATAGCAGAAAATAAGCAAACGCCCGAAACAGAAAAAGAAGATTCCCCGTGGGGCGTTTCATTGGGCAAGATTAAATTGGCTAATTTAGATGTCTGCTATTTGGAACATACAGCTGTTTTTGAGCAATCAAGTGCAGATAATAAATATGTCGATTATTGTCTCAAACTTGAAGAATTAAACTGGAATGGGGTGATTGGTTATGCAACGGATGAAGCGCTGCTTGCTGCTGATGATTTACCGCTTACTTCTACAGGTGACGTTTTGCTTAAAGCGCTAAAACTCACTGACAATAAATTACAAAAGCGGCTATTAGAAATTCAAACTGCTTCGTTAGAGGCGGTGGTTATTGCAGGGCTTAATAATCTGCACATTGAGAATTTAAACATACAAGCGTTATCGGCGCTTCACCGTGATGACGCACAACATGAAGATACGATTAATTTTAATAATCTGAATCTTTCTGACATTAAACTAGACAACCTTAATGCGCTTAAAGTCGATGCAATCTTTGTTGATAGTCCCAATTTATACCTAGTTAAACAAAATGAAAATCAATGGGAATATCAGCAGTGGCTGCCTAGCCCAGCCACCGAAGCTAAATCAGACTCAGCGCCTTTTAAGGTAAATATTAATGCAATTAGCGTTACCAAAGCTGATTTGTGTTATTTAGAAAACCAGACTTTGCTAAATTATTGCCTTGCTTTGGATGATTTAAACTGGACAGGCGCCATTAACTTTGCATCCGAATTGTCGGCTAAAGGAGGGCTGGATCTTTCTAAGTTAAACATCTCAAATAATGCCATTGATCGCAGCCTGCTTAGCCTTGAGTCGCTTGCTGTAGATAATTTAGAAGTTGCAGAGCTTAATAAAATCAGTTTAGATAAATTTACCATACAAAATTTGTCCGCCTTACAGCGTAGCGCCCAACACGATGACGCTACGCTTGCTTTTAAAGCGTTAATCATCGACGATGTAAAATATTTCAATGAAAGCGCTGTGATTAATAACATCAGCTTATCTGGCCTAGCAAGCACTGTATCAAAAAACAAATCTGGCGATTGGGAGCATGATAAATGGCAGTCAAAAACTAC
Source organism: Gammaproteobacteria bacterium (assembly GCA_965222625.1). GTDB lineage: Bacteria > Pseudomonadota > Gammaproteobacteria > PS1 > Pseudothioglobaceae > Thioglobus_A. The sequence continues at coordinate 1,465,818 of OZ244962.1, forward strand.
TACTGACGACGCTACCAATACAGCTGCTAATGAAACTACCAATACAGCTGCTAATGAAACTACCAATACAGCTGCTAATGAAACTACCAATACAGCTGCTAATGAAACTACCAATACAGCTGCTAATGAAACTACCAATACAGCTGTTAAAGATTCTGATAGCAAGCCCTCTAAACCTTTCAAAATTTCGCTAAATACACTGACTATCAAAACTGAAAATAAGCTCTCTTTTATTGATAACTCGACCACACCGCCAATAGATCTTGGCCTCGAACAGCTTTCACTTGAGCTAAAAGATTTGCATTCATCCAAGCCAAAAACAGACAGTCCTTTTAAGCTTTCTGCCAAATCATCACGCCACGCCACAATCGATATACACGGCAGTGTTCGACCGTTTGATGAAAAAGTTTCTTTTGTTGCTAATGGCGATTTAAAAGGATTTGATTTGCGCGCGATAACGCCTTCAACCACAAAAGCCATTGGGCATATTGTCAAAAGTGGGCAGCTTAACGCAAAACTCGCTCTACTAGCCAAAGACGGCGTTTTAGACAGCAATATGGCGCTTAGTTTGTATCAGTTTCACATAGAGCCAACCAGTAAGGAGGCCGGCGCAGAATTAGATGCTAAAGTTGGTATACCGTTAAATCAAACCTTGGTATTGCTGCGTGATAAAGATGACAGTATCCATCTAGATATTCCAATTACTGGCGACATTAACAAGCCTGATTTTGATCCAACGCAGGCCATTTTAAAGGCAACAACTAAAGCGGCAACGGTTGCATTAATTACCTTCTATACGCCGTATGGTCTTATTTATGCAGGCGGCAGTATACTTTTTGATTTGGCCACAGCTTTAAACTTTGACCCTTTATTGTCTGAAGCAGGCAATTCCAAGCTAACTGCAGATCACAAAAAACAACTTGAAAATTTAACCAAACTATTAACCGAGAAGCCGCAAGTACGCTTAACTTTATGTGGCGCGACTAATCAAGCTGATTTTTTGATGCTTTATCCTAAGCCAAAAAACCAAAAACCTGTAAGTAAAGAAGTAAAACCTGCAAATAAAGAGGAAAAACCTGTGGCAATTAAGCCAAATAAAATGCAGAACGAAGCGCTCAATAAGCTGGCAACAGCGCGCCAGGTAAATAGCAAAAACTATCTTATTGAAAAGGCCAAAATTGCGCATGATCGATTGATACTTTGTGAGCCTGATATTTCAGTTGAAGAGCGGGCGCTATCTGGGGTTGAGATAAATATTTAATCTTTGTTATATGCAGAGTAGATTCAGCTCGCCCATTAATTCAAGCCGCTTCATCAACAGTAATTAACACTGACCCCTTTACATTCAGGGCTTGTGTTACACTGCCTTTATGATCAGATTAACCAGAGTTGTTTTATCCAAATAAAATAATGTTTTTTGGGTGTGCTTTAATTGAGAGAGAAAATAACTAAGTATTATGTCCCTCAGAACTCAGAACTCAGAATTTATAGGAATAAGATGAAAAAATTAGCATGGAAAACCTTTAACCGAAACTATCTATTTTTCATACTTGGTGGAGGATTATTGTTGGCATTGATTTTGCTTTTTCAATGTTGGGGCGGAAATAAAGAATTTAAATATTCATACTATTCTCCCGGAAAAGGAACGGTTAATATGGAAAAAGGCAAAGATATAAGAAAACCTATATCTCTTATAGGAAAAGATTTGCCTGATAATTTGCTGGTTATAACTGATATGGGAAGAAGCGTTGTAGTTGTTGGCAAGGAAGGGAAGGTATTATATGAAAAACTAAATATTAAGGTGGGTCGGTCGTTTGCTATCGATTTTAAAAAAGCTCTAATCCCAGTAAAGAATGTCGCAAAGATGTTTAGGTTAGATAGTTTTACGTTTGCTGATGAAGCTGATGAAATAGAATTCAATCACACTAAAAGCATAGGTTTTATTAGTAAGCATGGAGATCAAATTGTCGCAGGAGATTATGTAAAAGATGGAACGATTAGGGTTTTTAAGGAAAATAAAAATAAGGAGTTAATAGAAGTATTTAAAGATCCAATCCGTTCTTTCTACTCTCGCCATGCAATAACTAATGGCAGTGATATTTTATTTGTAGCAGACACATTTGGGCAGCGTGTTTATGGTGTTGATATGAAGTCAAATAAAAAGATTTTTGAAATTCCAAGCTACTTCCCTAATCAGATTGATCTAATCGATCAAGACACTATTCTTATTACTGAAGAGCATATGAATCGGGTGGTTTCTTACAATTTTAAACTTAATATATTTAAAGTTGTTGCCAGTTGTCCTATTCAATTTTACAAAAACTCTGTAGTGACTGATTTAAAAACAGCCGAAGAGAAGGCCCCACAATTTGTAGCAGAAAAACCAATAGATTACCCTAAATCTCTATGTGCTTCATCCGAAGCTGGAATCAAAACACTTTACTCACCTAATGGTGCCAGAGCTTATGGAAAAGACAAACTCCTAGTCGCTGATACAGATAATCATAGAATTGTGATTTTTGAAAAAGGTGAAGTAGTAACAGTCATAGACGGGTTTAACAATCCATCAGATGCTGCTTTTTTTGCATCTTTTCCAGGAAATTAAAAGATTGTTTTTTAAATAAAAGGGGGCGCTATGAACATCCCCCAATAAACTGGACACCTCACTGAGTAGTATAGAATGCTTTTTCAAAATTATCTGGCGATTGATAATCTAAATAAGAATGTCGTCTAATCTTGTTGTAAAAAACCTCAATATATTCAAAGATTGAACTTTTTGCTTCGTCTAAGTTTTTGTAAGTTTGTTCATTAACAAGCTCTCGCTTTAAGGTGTTAAAAAAGCTTTCAGCCACGGCGTTGTCATGACACACACCTTTGTTATTGCCCTGAGCGTAGCGAGGAAATACTCTTGGGGTGCATACTTTGTTCAATATCATTCTTTTTGAATAATGCTAAATAAGCATAAGCTCTATAGGTTGCACCTTGGTCAGAGTGTAGTAATACTGTTTGATTTTTAGGTTTATTCTTAATAGCCATCTTTAAGGCGCTAATGACTAAGGCAGTATCATTATGTTTTGACATTGACCAACCTACAATCTTCCTAGAGAATAAATCCAGTACAGTAGCTAGATACAACCAACCTTGCTTCGTGTAAATAAAAGTCGTATCACTCACCCATTTTTGATTAGGGTGTTGTGCGTAGAATTCCCTATTTAGAATGTTGGCTGTAAAGCCAACATTATTGCGAGGTATTTTTACCCTCTTATGTTTAATGGATAGCTTAGAGTAGATGCCATGTTCATGCATCATTCTAGCCACTTTTGTTCAAGCTGCATGAGATATTGTCTTCCTTTAAATCTTTGTAGATTCTAGGAGATCCGTAGTTGCACCTAGAGATTTTAAAGAAACGGATAATGTCCAATAAAATGACATTATTACGCTTACTCCGACTACTAATTGGTTTGGTATTCCAGTAGTAAAAACCACTTCTTGATACTTGCATACACCGACACAAAATCTTGATTGGATAGTTTATTGCCTGAGTGGCAATAAACTCAAACCTTAGCTGTTTTGATCCTCGAAGTAAGCCTGAGCCTTTTTTAATATCTCAGCCTCCATCTGCGCCAATTTAAGCGCTTTAGAGAGGCGTTTGTTCTCTTTAAGGAGTTCGCTATGTGTTGCTTTATGATGATCAGTTTGATTATTAGTAGCGGTTCTCTTATTCTTTTTAATCCTCGCTTGACGGGGAAAGGCTTTATCTTGTTTTAAATTCAACTGCCCCCTCCACTTGTAAATCATATTACGGCGAATATCTAGATCTCTTGCAAGCTGTGCAATACAAGTGCCTGGTTGGCTTGCAAGTCTAAGGGCTTCTAGTTTAAACTCTTTGGTGAACTTCTTATTACGAATGGTCATGCTGGACTCCTAAATGGTTATATTTAGTGTCCAGTTTATTGGGGGAGTGTCAGCGTTAATTACTGTTGATGAAGCGGCTTGAATTAATGGGCGAGCTGGATCTACTCTGCATATAACAAAGATTAAATATTTATCTCAACCCCAGATAGCGCCTGCTCTTCAACTGAAAAATATAAAGGGGTCAGTGTTAATTAATGAATTCAAAACCCGCAGCACCTCAGCCACTTCTACTTGATTTATCCGCCCAAAACATAAGCCGTCAAAAACAAGGCCGCTTGAATATCTGTTGCGCGGAAAACATGACTTCAGATAGCCACTAGCTGAATATTGCGCCCCGAACGCCATCCCTTTTTAACGAGCATATCATTCAGATATTATGCTAAAATTCGCCTAGTTAACAAGCTTAAAAACACGAATAAAAAGAGGCTTAACAACAAAGGAAAGACTTATACAAAATTTTGTTAAAAATGTTTACGAAAAAAGCGGATTAAATTGTTATGGCCAAAACGCATACTCTAGCCTGTAAGGAGACTTGAAATTTTATTTGATAGCTACCAATTCATTCTTGTGTTTTTGCCAATTACTTTTTGCATATATTTTTATCTAAACCATATAAACCTCACAGCAGGTGGCAAGTATTTTCTAATTTTAGCATCACTGGTTTTCTATAGTTGGTGGAACATTGCTTACCTACCTATTATATTAGTGTCTATCGCTTTTAACTATATTATTGGCATCCTTGTAGCCAAAAAAGAAAATGAATCCAAGCCTTATGCGAAATTAATTTTAACCTTTGGGGTGGTCTCAAATTTAGCACTGCTTGGCTATTTCAAATATAGTGATTTTTTTATAGAAAGCATAAATCTAATTACCAGTAGCAACATAGAGCTATTAAACTTAGCCTTGCCTTTAGCAATATCCTTTTTTACTTTTCAGCAAATAGCCTATTTGGTAGATAGCTATAGACAGAAGGCACGAGTCAATAATTTCCCCAGTTATGTTTTATTTGTTACTTTCTTTCCTCAATTAATAGCCGGGCCGATAGTTCATCACAAAGAGATGATGCCCCAATTTGCAAGAAAAAAATCGGATGTCATTAATTATCAAAATATTGTAATGGGCTTGTTTTTATTGTCTATCGGATTGTTTAAAAAAATAGTGATTGCTGACCAGTTCGCCATATGGGCAACAGCTGGGCATGACACTGCAAATACATTAAGTTTAATTGAAGCTTGGTGCACTTCATTATCTTTTACTTTTCAATTGTATTTTGATTTCAGCGCTTATTCGGACATGGCGCTGGGGTTAGGGTTGCTGTTTAACATAAAATTACCCATTAATTTTAATAGCCCACTTAAGGCAACTTCACTCATTGAATTTTGGAGCCGGTGGCATATGACACTTACTCGATTTGCTGAAAAATATGTATTCAAGACAATGGTTAAATCATTTAATACCTATAGCTTTTCAAAAGCGATGCTATCTGTATTTATTACCTTAATGGTTATTGCCATATGGCACGACGCAAATTGGTTGTTTTTGATATTTGGCCTTATACATGGAATTGGCGTGGTAATAAATCATGTTTGGAAGAAAAAAATTAGAATAAAAATTAATCGATATATTGCATGGTTTCTTACATTCAATACTCTCAATATTTCTACAATATTCTCCAGGTCTCATGAATTAAAGGATGCCATCAAAGTACTAAGCTCAATGTTCAGCCTAGACAACATCGTATTACCAAATATGCTTTCTAGCTATTTAGGGTTTTTAGATAAATATGGCGTAACGTTTACGGAGTTCTTGGCCAATATAAATGGAGGGCAATCAACTTTGATTTGGCTCTTGCTTGGCTTTATCATCATTTTACTATTTAAAAATTCAAGTCAAATGGCAGCAGAAATTAAAATAAATCATAAAACTGCTGTGTTTTCAGGGGTTGTTTTTATTCTCTCATTATTAAGTTTGACCCAAGCATCTGAGTTTATATATTTTGAATTTTAAGGAGCCCTTTTGAATTATCTAAAATGGATTAGCGTTTGGTTTGTCGCAGCAATAGTAACCCTACTATTAGTAGGCACACTAAATTATATAATCAGCCCTTACAATAGTCCTTATAGGCGGCTTTCAGAAATTAATTATTTTTCACTGGCTAAGCTTCTGGTAATAAAAACTTTTCAGGTAGATCAACTAGAGTATAAAGGCCTTGTACTTGGCGGTTCGAGAGCAGAATTTGGCTTTAGCCCAGAACATGATTATTTTATAAAGCCATCTTATAACTACGGCTCTCCTGGGAGCAGCGTATACGACACTAAACTAAAACTAAAACATGCCATTAAGACAAATAATATTAAACAGGTAGTGTATGTCGCTGATTATGGAACATTTATCTTAAAAAAACAATCACAAGTCCCGAAAGACCTTTTTGCTGATGGTCAGAAATATTTTTACCTGTTTAGCACTGACACCTTAATCAATAGTTTTAAAAAAATATTCAAAACAGGGGCCTACCCAGTCTTAAGCAACGGTCAGAGAGAGCATTTTCATCGCCAAAAAAATGTAAACGAAGCCGGCAGTCATGCCAAGTACTTCGCCATATATAAAGATTTCTACAAGGGATATTACCCTGCTTATCAATATCAGGACACCAAAAAAAACTCCTTTGATGATTTTGAAGAACTAATTGAAATTTGCTATAAAAACAATATCAAGCTAGACGTTGTTTTTGGACCATCTCATGTTGTAATGTGGGAAATTTTAAACGACACCATAAGCTACAGCAAATGGTTAAAGTGGAAAAAAGATGTTGTTTTGTCCATGCAAAAAGTATCTGATCGATTTAACAAAGACCCGTACAGATTGTTCGATTTCTCTGTTTATCATAAATTGACGACCGAAAATGTGCCCACAGACCTTAAAGCACAGATGAAATATCATTGGGAACCAAGCCATTACAAGTCTGCATTAGGGGAGATCGTTTTAAACCGCCTAATAGGAGAGAGTAAGTTTAAAGAGTTTGGGGTAGAGCTAAATATTGACAATATTGAATCTCACTTAAATAACCAAAAAAATAACCGGCTTAAATATATAAGTTCTAAAAATCAATAAGATTTTGAGTCTCACCCTATTAAGGTCTGTAACCCAAGCTGTGTAAGTGCCAAAATCTGAAGTTTAAAACCGGCATTCTCCGCAAACCTCGCTAACGGAAAAAAACTGGCATCCCGTTTAGTAAATTACTGGAAGCGGCCTAAGTCTCTATTTTTGGGTTGCGCCAAAAATGAAAGGAATACAAATGTCGCTCCATCCCCAATATTGTGGCAAAATAAAAATAGAATTGGGAGTTAATCTGCTCTATAATCACATAACATCAGGGCGCCGGGTGATAAATTAATGTTTAATGCCCATTACTTATGGCGCATCTAGCTTAGGCAAACTTATATTAACTTGAGAAAATGAACAACAAAAACGCAATAGAAAGAACATATTATCAAGAAGACAACATTGACATAAGAAAAGTATTACGATCCCTCAGTGGGTATAAGTGGCTTATCTTTTGGAGTACAAGTGTCGCGTTGGTTTTGTCCGTTGTTGTTGCACTTTTGTGGCCCACTACCTACAAACATCCGTTTCTTTTTTATCGACAGACGAGCCTTCTGTGCTTCTCATTAATCAAGCTAAAATGACAAGTGAGACAAGTCAGAGTCTATTTAAAAAGTTTTTAGATAAATTTAAGTCAAAAGAATTTCAGAAAAAAGTTTTTAATACCAATGGATACTTTGATAAGCTTAATGTGGAGGATGACGAAACTAAAAATAGTTTCTTTGCCAATTACTTAAACCAATCTGATATAGAAAGTAGCCCGGTGGATAAAAATGCTTTTTTCCTTGAATCGATAGATTCATTTCAAGAGAATGTCGTTACCATCGTAAAAAACGAGGTCCAATCAATATCAGAGCGGCCAGTTTCTTTTCATTGGGCTGGAAAACATCCTTTGGTTATGGAGAGTTTTTTAACCGACCTTGCTGCAAATGCAAATACCGAGGTTGTGGAAGAATCAATTGACCTTGTGAAGTATAAAATCGAGGCTCGCTTGAGTGAAATATCGAATCAAAAGTCATTATTACTTACATCAGCTAAAAACAATCGCCTGGCAAAAATTGAAAGAATAATAGTTGCCGACAAACAAAAAATAAGTGAAATTAATGGTCAAATTGATAGAGTTAGGGTCAAATTTAAAAAAGATCGTTTCACAGAAATCAAAAGAATTGAAGCCTCAAATGAACAAAAAATAGTCGAAATTAATGAACAAATAGATAGGTTGCGGGTTAAAGCTAAAAAGAATCGTTTGTTAGAGACCCAAAGAATTGAAGCATCAAACAAACAAAAAATAGTCGAAATTAATGAGCAAATAGATAGACTGCGGGTTAAAGCTAAAAAAAATCGTTTGTTAGAGACCCAAAGAATTGAAGCGTCCAATGAACAGAAAATAGCCGAAATTAATGAGCAAATAGATAGGCTGCGAGTTAAAGCTAAAAAAAATCGTTTGCTAGAAATCAAAAGAATTGAAGCATCAAACAAACAAAAAACAGTCGAAATTAATGAACAAGTCGATAGGCTGCGGGTTAAAGCTAAAAAGAATCGTTTTTTAGAGATCGAAAGAATTGAAGAGTCAAATAAACAAGAAATAAATGAGGCTACTAATTTAATTGATAGACTTCGAGTTAAGGCTAACGCAGTCCGCCTAAATGAGATTAAAGAACTGACAGATGATTTGAAAATTTCTCGTAAGCTTAAGATTAAGTCTAATAACTTTAGTAGTTCTACCAAGAAGACTGGTGTCCTGTTGCTTGGCGCAGAGGACAAAAGATTACCCCGTTGGTATTTGTATGGCGAAGACGCATTGTATGAAGAGATTCAGATTCTTGAGGATAAAAAAAATGACGACTCATACATTCCGGAAGTTGTAAGCTTACAAAACAAGATTGTAAGGCTTCAATCTGATCAAAAGCTGCAATTTTTAAAGAATAGAGAAAATGACGACCCATATATTCCAGAAATCGTAGGCCTGCAAAATCTAATTGTATCCATTGAGTCTGATCAAAAATTAAAAACCTTGGTGTCTAGAGAAAATGACGACCCTTATATCCCAGAAATTGTGGACCTGCAAAACCTAATTGTATCAACGGAATCTGATCAAAAATTAAAAGCGCTGGTGTCTAGAGAAAATGACGACCCATATCTTCCAGAAATTGTGGAGCTACAAAATGTAATTGTATCCATTGAATCTGATCAAAAATTAAAAGCCTTGGTATCTAGAAAAAATGACGACCCATATCTTCCGGAAATTGTGGAGCTACAAAATGTAATTGTATCCATTGAATCTGATCAAAAATTAAAAGCCTTGGTATCTAGAAAAAATGACGACCCATATCTTCCGGAAATTGTGGACCTGCAAAATCTAATTGTATCCATTGAATCTGATCAAAAATTAAAAGCCTTGGTATCTAGAAAAAATGACGACCCCTATATCCCAGCAATCAACAACTTCCAAAATGAACTTCAAAAAATACAACACAATCAAGTGTTAAAAACATTGGAAGGCCAGGTTGATGACAGCCCTTTCATCTCAACCGAGATAAATAAATTAACCATAGAGGAGATTAAATTAAAGTCCTTTATGCCAAACACAAAAGGGGTTAACGCAATGCGCTTTAACCAGCGCCCCTACGCAAAACCTGATGGGCCTGACAAGAAGATGATAGTGGCAGGCGGCTTACTATTCGGGTTTATGTTAAGCTTTTTAATAGCCTTAATTGCCAGCCTACTATATAAGGAAACTGACTCGCCAAGCCTCCTGTCACAAGACTAAATAAATCTTGGTAAAACAATGAGCCTAAGTGCGCATACTAATGAATATGTTAAGACACAAAGCGCTGTCAAATAAAACACTTCACTCGCGGTATCTAGTTATAATAAACTTTCTAGGTGTTGAAAAATGGAAGACTTTAGATGATTAATGAGATATCAGACTTAATTATTTATTCAAAAGACCGGATAATAAACGCTCTTCAGCAAATAAATAATAATAAAAAAGGGTTTCTTATTGTCTGTGACGAAGAGCTTTTGTTTGACGTAAAGGGCGTCATAACTGATGGTGACATTAGAAGAGCCATGATAAGTGGTTTGACTATAAATGACTCTGTCAAATTGGTTCTAAATAATAACTATGAGTGTGTTGCAGCTGACGCAAATTTCCATGAGGTATGTGAAAAATTCAAATCGAGCAAAGTTGACTTCTTGCCTATATTAGACAATGAAAACAAGCTGTTTAATGTTTTAACAAAAAAGCAGTTTCATATTATGCTGCTGGACAATATCTCTTTCGACTTGACCTATGACTTTACAAGACTAGATAATGTCATTCTCGAACATGAGGTGTATAATCGTCCCTGGGGATTTTATAAGAGTACATTTTTAACGTCCCAAGCCCAAGCAAAAATTATAACCGTCTTCCCAAATAGTGAATTAAGCTTGCAGGAACACAAAAAAAGAGAAGAACATTGGATTATCATAAAAGGCACAGGGACCCTTGTTCTGGGCGAGTCCTATATTGATGTTTATCCAGGAAAATATGTTTACATCCCTAAAGGCTGCAAACATCAAATTATAAATAATACAGAGGAAAATATTGTTTTTTCAGAAGTACAGCTAGGCGAGTATTTTGGAGAAGACGATATTATTAGATATTCAGACAAATATGGAAGGAAATAAAATGAGCTTTAATTTTGATTATAAAACCCCGAATGTTATAGCGGAGATAGGCTGTAACCATATGGGCGAGATGGACATCGCAAAAGAACTTATCGATTTGGCAAAAGACGCTGGCGCTGGGTATGTAAAATTTCAAAAAAGAAATAACCGGGAGCTATTAACTGAAGAGCAATATGCCGCACCTCACCCTATGCCCTCAAATTCTTATGGCGACACTTATGGGGCTCACAGAGAATTCCTAGAATTTAGTGTGGCGCAAAACAAAGAATTAAAAGAATATTGCGAAAGCATTGGCATTGTTTATAGCACATCAGTCTGGGATGTTACCAGCGCTAAAGAAATGATTAGCTTTGCTCCAGAATTCTTGAAGGTTCCATCGGCTTGTAACAATAATTTTGACATGTTAGCTGTGCTTAGGGATGAATTTAAAGGCCAGGTGCAAATTTCTGTTGGCATGACACGTAAAGATGAAGTCGAAGAAATAGTAAGCTTTTTTGAAGATAAGAATCAAGCAAAGAATCGGCTGCTAATGTATTCTTGCACATCAGGTTACCCCGTTCCAGCAAAAGATGTTGCCCTGCTCGAGATTAATTGGCTTTATGACAACTTTGGAGAGCGAGTAAATGAGATAGGTTTTTCAGGCCATCATCTAGGTGTTTCTCTCGATATAGCCGCGTACACATTGGGCGCAAGATGGATCGAAAGGCATTTCACTAAGGATACAACGTGGAAAGGAACAGACCATTCTGCCTCACTTGAACCAGAAGGCTTAAAAGAACTTGTAAAAGATTTGAATTCTGTCTATGAAGCGCTCAACTATAAAAAAAGTGAGATATTGTCTATAGAGCAAGTGCAAAGAGATAAGTTAAAAAATAGAAAGTAACTTAGGATTATTTTGTGCAATGTTATATTTGCTATCACCTCTAGGCTTTGGGTCTATTAAAATTAGTCATAGCGCATACTGTTTTCACCTGCGCTATGACTCACCTCTTCTTGTATTTTTTATGGTTAAAAAATGAATATAGCCTTCGTCCCAGTAAGATGTGGAAGCAAATCTATTCCCTTTAAAAATATAAAAGTTTTTTGCGGCAAACCTTTGGTTTACTGGAACTTAGAAGCCTTACAAAATTCTACCAATATTGACCATATTGTGGTGGCAACAGACTGCAAAGAAATAAAAGATAAAGTGAATGGCTTTAATTTCTCTAAAGTAAGGGTTTATGACAGAGAACCCAAAAATGCAAATGATGTAGCAAGCACAGAGTCTGTAATGCTTGAATTTATAGATAAAAACAGTTTTGATGCCGACGATTTGTTTTTATTAGTTCAGGCCACTTCACCACTTACGCAAACTAAAGATTTTGATCGGGCTCTTGAAAAACTTCAGAAAGACAAGTCAAACTCTCTACTTACTTGTACACGGACAAAACGGTTTTTTTGGACGGATGACAATACTCCGTTGAATTATGACTTTCAATCTCGCCCCAGAAGGCAAGATTTTAAGGGGATGTTGGTGGAGAATGGAGCATTCTATATAAACAGCATTAAAAATATAAAAAAATATAAGAATAGGCTCAGCGGAAAGATCTCTATATATGAAATGGAAGAGTTTACTACTATTGAGATAGATGAAGATGATGATTGGGCAATAGCTGAAAAACTAATGTACAAACACGTCTTAGCCAATAAGAAAAAGAGAAAAATAAAACTGTTTTTGTCCGATGTAGATGGGACACTCACTGATGCTGGCATGTACTATGGAGAGAATGGAGAAGAGCTTAAAAAATTTAACACCCACGATGGAAAAGGCTTCGAACTCTTAAGAATGGCCGGCGTAAAAACAGGCATTATCACCAGTGAAACCACTAAAATAGTAGAAAATCGAGCCCGGAAAATAAAGGTTGATTATCTATATCAAGGATTAGAGCACAAAGGCAAATTATCTATTGTCAAAGAAATTTGCCTAAAAGAAAATATAAGCCTAGATGAAGTCGCTTATATTGGCGATGACATCAATTGCAAGGAGCTTCTTGAAAGTGTTGGTTTATGCGCATGCCCTAAGGACGCACAAGATCAAATACAAAACATACCCAGCATAATTAAGCTTTCTAAGAATGGTGGTTATGGAGCTGTGAGAGAGTTTATAAACAAAATACTATTATTTAACAAATTTTATTACAAATAAGTGATACATATATTTTTTATTGGATACGTTCTCTCTGTCCTAATTCATCAAGATTTCGATAAATTAGGACTTGTAGTGTATGGCGTAATTGGGCTATCGTATAGGGTAAGAAACATAAGCACCATCAACACTAGAGCGGATATTCTTCTGCTGTTTTGCTTGTATTTAATATTTTCGTCTATTGCCTTTTTCACTAATGAAGTGTTATTTGTTTCAATCGCGTTTTTATTGCAGTTTGGAATTTTCTACTACGTATATCTTAAGGTTACAAAGCATGGAGACGAATTAATATTTAGCTGGTTAAAGATGTTAATCATATATCAAGTTGTTTTTGTCGTCATAGGGCTGATAGATTTTACTTTGTATCAAAATGGAATTGTTAGTTTTATAAAAGACTATGCTAAGGACTGGAAAATTGATTCTTTGTATGGAAACCCTAACCCTTTTGGGATTATGTCTAGCGTCTTATTCTTATCACTTTTATATTTCAAGAATTTATTATATCAATTTAGAAAGTTGTTATTAGCAATCTTAATAATGGGAGTGTTTTTAAGTGGTTCCGACATGGCTTTGGTTATTGCCATAGCTGGCTCTTTATTAAAAATAATTAGCCTAAAGTCAGCGTATAAATTTTTGGGTATTTTTATAATATTAGGTGCCGCTTTATTGGTCAACTTAGACGCTGATTTTTTAGATGGTGTTTTTAATAGAAGACTAAGATTGTGGACATATGCACTGTATCTTTATCAAGGCAATTATTTATTTGGCCTTGGCACTGGTGGCTTTGAAGATATAGTATATAGCCAGTTTGGTTTAGGCTATGGACTGCATTCAATGTTTTTTTGGCTGATTACAGAATGCGGGGCGCTTGGAGTCCTTATATATGGGTATTTTCTGTATGTTATATTTAGTCTGGAGACATTTGGCGACACATCCATCACTCTATTAAAGAAAATATTTCTTATGACTTTATTGTCTCAATTTACAGAATTCTTCATAGACCATGTGGAATTTTTTCAATTATTTTACCATTTTCTAATAGGGGCTATACTTGGCAAATATTATTATCTTAAAAAAGATCGGATGATAAATTGAAAAAAATCTTATTCGTAGCTTATGGCGGAGGGCATATAAACACGTTATTGCCGATAGCAAAAAAATTAGACCCCTCAAGTTATGAGGTGTGTTTTTTTGCTTTAACAACATCTATAGATAAGTTAAAACAAACTGACTTTAAATATTACACTTATAGAGATTTTTTCTATAGTGATGAGGTACAAGGTTACGGCAAAAAAATAACTGCAGGTCTAGACACGATTAAGCTGAACGATGAAGAAAGCATCTCGTATCTAGGGCAGAATTATTTGGAACTGGTTCAAACGCATGGCGCCGTAGAAGCAGACAAGCTTTATAGAAAATCTAATCGGCAAATATTTGAACCCATTAAAAGTATGGAATATGTTTTGAAAAAAATAAACCCAGACCTAGTGGTTTCTACAAGTTCACCTAGAAGTGAAAAATGTATCATTCAAGCCGCAGGCAAACTTGGCATAAAGAGCATAGCTTTAATTGATTTGTTTGCTGTTCGGTGTACCTCCTGGTTTAAAAAAAATAATTTTGCTAATAAAGTATGCGTTTTTTCGACGGTGGTTAAGTCTTATTTAACTTTAAATGGCAGGAATGAGGCTGACATAATGGTTACGGGTAACCCGGTATTTGACCAGCTGGTAAACAATTCCAATGCGGCAAAAAAACAAAATGATGTATATAGGGTACTGTGGGCTTCGCAAAAGGAACCAGAATATTTTGCCGAGTTTGGCACACATGGCAACTCTAATTTGCCCTTAGAAATAGAAAAAAAATTAATTGAGATATTTAAAGATAAAAAGTGGACGTTAGTAGTAAGGAATCACCCCAACGAAGAATCCAGAAAGTATCCGGATTTTGTAGAAATCAGTGCTTCATCAACCAAGCTAATTGAGACATTGAATAGTGTTGATTTGGTCATAACCTGCACTTCGACTGTTGGCTTAGAGGGCTTAATCTTAGGAAAAGATTTAATAACCATAGATATGTCCGTTATTACCCCGACAATTCCTTTCTCAAAATATGGATATTCCGTAGGCATTAATAATTTAGATCAACTGGCCGACTCAATTAAAAAAATGTATGACAACAGAAAGTTAAAAAAGAAAAGAAAATATAGTATAAAAAATGCTACGGAAAATGTAATAGTTGAAATTGAAAAATTGTTAAAAACAAATAATAAAAGTGATTAAAAGTATACTTAGGAACGGTTTGATTCTTAGCCTTGGCATATTAATAGGAAGATTAAGCGGCTACATAAGAGAACTGATTATTGCTTATAAATTTGGTGTGAGTACTCAGGCCGACAATATTATTTTAATGCTGACTATTCCTGATTTATTAAACAATCTTTTAGCCGGCGGAGCCATATCTGGAATCCTTATCCCCTTAATATCTCGAGAGGAAGATGTAAAAAGACTATTAACAGAATTTACAAAAAAATTATTTTTTATTTTTTTGGCCATGTATATATTCATAGTTTCCATTTTATTTTTTACATATGATTTATATATATTTTCACTATTAACCATATCTTTATTGTCAGTATTTCCAAACGTATTTACATTTATTTCTTCATCATACTTGCAATATAAGAAACGATTCAAGGCTCAGTCGTTAAACACCTTGGTTTTTAATGTTGTAATAATAGTGTTTTTATTATTGGGGTTTCAAAACTATATTTTTGCCGTCGGGGTCATTGTCGCAAGTTTAGCTAGAATGATTTGGATAAGCTATGATTTAACGTTTACCAATATGCAATTTAGGTCTTTTTTTGTCGCCGACACAAATAAGGCTAATAAAATAAAATACCGGCTAATGGTGTTCATGATCCTTGCAAATGGTCTTATCTTTATAAACCCAATGCTAGACAAGCTATTTGCTTCTTTTTTACAAGCAGGATCTGTGGCTATACTGTCTTATTCAGAAAAAATATACTTATTGCCTGTTTCTGTTTTTTTAACCACTTATGCCGTAGCTATGCTTCCTGAATTATCAAAAATGATAGCTAATGGTGATACAAGTAATATTGGCAGAATGCTAAAGAAAACCATCATATTTAACATTGCAATATCCTTATGTATTGCCATTTTCATGTATATTTTTAGCTACGATATCGTAAAACTTTTCTATGGAGTGGCTAACATTGAAGATGAAAACTCTATGTTGATTTCTACAGTCTTAGATGGCTACTTACTGTCCTTAGTATTTGTAGGTGCTAACAGCATATTGCTAAATATATTTTTTGCCTATAAATGGTATGGCAAATTAATATACTATTCGCTCTTCATGTTATCGAGTAAAGTAGTTATCAATGGATTACTGGTTTATTTTAATTATGATGTTTTTCATATCGCAGCAAGCACTTCGCTACTAATGGTTTTATCTGTAATTATATTACTGAGCACTTATCTAATGTCAACAACAGGAATAAGGACCCTTCAATGAAAACAATGATTCTTGACAATAACCTAGAAAACATAAAGATGTACGATGAATCTGGCGTAGATAGAATATTTGTAGATTTAGAGATCAGAGGCAAGATTGAAAGACAAGGTCATCTCGACACCGTAATCAGCACACATCATTTGGATGACATTAAACGTATAAAGCCAATTTTGCAGAATGCGGAATTATTGGTCAGAGCAAACCCTATTTATGATGGTAGTGCGGAAGAAATAAGCACTATAATTAACAACGGCGCGGATGTCGTTATGTTGCCTATGTTTAAAACGCCTAAAGAAGTTGAGCTATTCATAAGCTATGTGGATGGCAAAGCTAAAACCTGCCTGCTATTAGAAACCTCTGAGGCTCTATGTAGAGTAAACGACATCTTAGAAATTGATGGAATAGATGAAATACACATTGGCTTGAATGACTTACATTTAGCGATGGGACTTGATTTTATGTTTGAACTTATGGGCGACGGCCTTATAGAGTATTTGTCTGATAAGTTTAAGGCTAAAAACATTAGTTTTGGTATAGGTGGCGTGGCAAAGATGGATGAAGGCATACTTTCAGGTAATATTATTATAAAAGAGCATGTACGCTTGGGATCATCAATGGTAATTCTTTCCAGAACGTTTAAATCAAGTCTGAATAAAAATGTTTTTAAAAAAGAGATAGCAAAATTACATCAAGAAGTGAAAAAAGCCAAAAATATGACGATGGCAATGTTAAATGAAAATAAAACATTGTTGAAAACAAAGATAGCAAATATCGTCGCGCCAGTCAAAGATTAGAAACCTAATGTATCAACATTTCTTCAAAAGATTGATAGATTTTGCCGCTGCTTTGGTGCTATTGTCGATTTTAATTCTTCCGGCCATTATTATAGCTATTTTAATAAAGCTTGATTCTGAGGGCAGTGTCTTTTATAGGCAAACAAGAATAGGCAAGCGGACGAAAGAGTTTAAAATATTTAAATTTAGAACGATGATTTCAAACTCAGACAAACTGGGAGGCTACAGTACAAATGCGCAAGACAGCCGCATTACAAAAGCAGGTAGCTTCCTAAGAAAAACCAGCTTAGATGAATTGCCCCAAATATTAAACATATTGTTGGGCGAAATGAGCTTAATTGGGCCGAGGCCAGACGTGCCGCAACAAAAAAAGAACTATACCGAAGAAGAGTTTATAAAAAGGCACCGCGTCTTACCGGGCATAACAGGATTGGCTCAATGTAGAAATCGACATGGCACAACAAACGAATCAAGAAAAAAATATGATATTTTTTACACTAACAAGATTAGCTTTATTTTAGATATGAAAATAGTTTTGTGGACTTTGATAACCTTAAAAAAAGGGAGTTACTAAATGTGTGGCGTGGCTGGCTTTATCAATAAAAATAAAAACTTTGATAAAAAGAAATATATTGAAGATACTCTAAACAAACTCAACCATCGAGGGCCAGATGAACATGGGGTGTTTGATGAAAATGGCATTTGCCTGTTAAACACAAGACTGAGCATTATAGACGTAGCTGGTGGACACCAACCTTTTGTTAGCGATGACAAAAACATAATCGTAGTGCAAAATGGGGAAATTTATAACTTTGTAGAGATAAAAGAAGCGCTTGAAAAAGACGGCGTTAGATTTGATACTAACAGCGACACAGAGGTAATTCTTAGGTCCTATGAGAAGTATGGCGTTGAGTGCTTTGCTAAATTTAACGGAATGTTTGCCATTATTATTTTTGATAAAAACAATAATAAGCTAATATTGGGCCGAGATAGATTAGGGGTAAAGCCTTTATACATTTATCAGAGAGGCGAAGACATTCATTTTTCATCAGAGATTAAAAGTTTTTTATCTTATACAAATTTTGATAACTCTATCGATAAGCAATCTATACATAATTACATGAAGTTTAATTATGTGCCAATACCGGATACCATTTATAAATATGTTAAGCATGTGGAGCCGGCTTGTTTCTATGAAATAGACATTAATGACTTTAGTTTGCGAAAAACCAGATACTGGAAAATAGAAAATACTAAAGAAATGGAAGATGTAAGCGAAGAACACATCTTCACAGAAATAGATAAAACATTAACCAACGCTATAAAAATAAGACTAAGAAGTGATGTGGGTATCGGTGCTTTTTTAAGTGGCGGATTAGATTCGAGTCTAGTGTGCGCAATGACAAAGGACAACTTTGATGTTTCTTTAGATACGTATTCTATTGGATTTGAAGAAAAAAGATTTGATGAGTCTATGTGGGCTAAGCAGGTGGCTGATTATTGTGGGCTTAATAACAATGCACATATATTACAAAGCAATATCATTGATTTATGGGGGGAGACAACATGGCATAATGACCAACCTCATGGAGATATATCCTTTATACCTACCTATATTCTTGCGGAATTTGCGGCAAAAGATTACAAACTTGTATTTACCGGTGATGGAGGAGACGAGGCCTTTGCTGGATACGAAAAATACTTTAGCGTATTTGACAATGACTTAAACACCTACTTTGATTCTATCTCACTGATTAAAGATGATAATATATTTAATCATCTTTATACGGACGCATTTAAAAAAGAGATTGATTATTCCGTCCCTCTTAAAATATTTAATTCTATAACCGATGAAGTTAGTGAAAAAGACGATGTAAATAAAATTTTACATTTTGATACTAGGCAATTATTGCCCGGGAACAATTTAGTTAAGCCTGACAAAATGGCCATGGCGCATTCTCTTGAGACTAGAAGTCCACTACTTGACTATAGGTTATTTGAGCTAATGCAAAGTGTACATGGCAGCTTTAAATTGAGAGAAAATGAAACCAAGTATATTTTAAAGAAATTTTCTTTGAAATATTTGCCAAAGGATGTTGTGTATAGAAAAAAACAAATGTTTACCGTTCCTGTTGGCGAATGGTTTAAGACCAAACTTAAAAGTTATGTCGTGAACATTATCAATAGTGACAGCTTGAAAAGCCGAAAAATTTTCAATCCTGTTTATTTAAATATGATGTTAGATGATCATATAAATAATAAAAAAGATTACACCAGGGAATTAAGAGCGATTGTTAACCTAGAGATCTGGTTTAGAAAATTTGAAGAAACAAATTAAATTATTGGCTGTGCAGCTAATTGTAATTAGAGACCTTGTAAACCAGATTGTGTAAACCCTCATATTTTATAATCCCTAAAAAGGAGAAAAAACATGAGTAACACAACACTAAGACAAAACCAAAAGAACCAACTGAACAACACAGGCATCAACCAACAAAAACTACGCGCTTTTGCTGATGAACTTGCCAAAGACATCCACACTCAAGATGACTTAGCAGACCTATCTGCCTCACTGGTTAAAATGACCATTGAAGCAGCACTCGGCGGCGAGATGGAACATCATCTTGGCTATCCAAAGCATGGACAGAATAACAATACAATTGATATAAATAGTAACGCTCGCAATGGCTACTACCCGAAGATTGTTAAAAGCAATCATAGCGAAATTAAACTCGCCATTCCAAGGGATCGTAGTGGCGATTTTGAGCCCTTAATCGTTGAAAAAGGCCAAACACGATTGGGTGCTTTCGATTCTCAAATATTAAGCCTGTATGCTAAAGGCATGTCCACTCGTGACATCGTATCAACCTTTAAAGAAATGTACGATGCAGACATATCAGCCACCTTGGTGTCTAATGTAACACAGGCGGTTATTGCTCAAGCAACTGAGTGGCGTAATCGTCCACTGGATGAGGTCTATCCTATTGTTTATTTAGACGGCATTGTTATTAAAGTCAGGCAAGACAAGCAAATCATTAAAAAGACGATGTATATCGCCCTCGGCGTTAACCTTGAAGGCAAAAAGGAATGCTTGGGTCTATGGCTGTCTAAAAACGAATCTTCCAAGTTTTGGCTAGGCGTTCTTAATGATATTGCTAATCGTGGCGTTAAAGACATTCTGATTGCTTCAGTGGATGGCTTAACAGGCTTCCCTGAAGCCATTAATGCCGTATTCCCACAGGCCGATGTTCAGCTATGTATTGTTCACATGGTGCGTAATTCACTCAAATATGTTGGCTATAAGGATAAAAAACAGGTTGCCAGTAGTCTTAAGCAAATTTATCAATCCATTAGTGAAGATGAAGCCTTACTTGCACTTGATGAATTTGAGCATCGCTGGGGTAAGCAATTCCCAAGTATTGGCAAATCATGGCGTAGGCATTGGGATAATGTGGCAACAATATTTGCTTATCCTGAGGCTATTAGAAGGGCTATCTATACAACCAATGCGATTGAATCTTTAAACTCAGTGATTCGTAAATCAATCAAGAATCGCAAGATTTTTAATCATGATAACTCCGCCTTTAAGGTTGTTTTTTTAGCCATTGAAGCAGCGAGTAAAAGATGGACTATGCCAATACGGAATTGGCCACAAGCAATGAATCAGTTTATAATCCTACATGAGGATAGATTAAAGGATTATGTCTGATTTTTGACGAGGACTTTACACAATCTGGTTTACAGGGTCGGACTTTACACAATCTGGTTTACAGGGTCGTTTAGACAACTGTTTACAGTAACTAAAATATTTTACACATTCACTTGAGTTCATATTGCTGGTTCCTGGATAACATAGTGAAATATAAAATACTGTTTTATCTATTAGCAATGCATTTCTTGATACAAATTTCTTTGCCACTTGGTCTGCTCTATGTTTATCAAGCTCTATAACCACCTGAGTTTCGTTATTGCTGCCAAAAATATCAATTGAATCTCTTTTTTCAGTGCTTGGAGAGTACTCTAGTTGCCACGATGTATTTGTAATATTGTTTGCTAATGAGTTACAAATTGCTGATTGGAAATTATTGACTATTTTCTTTTGTTCTGATTGTGATTTACCTAAATGACTATTAAAGAACTCCGAGCAATCAAAGTCGGATATGCAAGATATTATTATGCCAATATCTCCTTCCTTCGATGTATATTCATGCAACTTTGGTTTCATTTATTTTTACACATAACGCTTGAATTCAACCGACGCGTTAGCGGTCGGCTGGAATGATTTGTTAGGCAATTTTACTTTAGTCATCAAAGTAATCAAAAATTTGTTTTCCAAAGCATCTCGTTGTTAAACAATTATTTTTTTCTTGAATATTATTTTCTTTTAAAAAAGCTCTTAACAAGGGTCTTGCTTGAATTTTATCACCATCTTGGTTAAATAATTGTATTTGCCCGCTATCTCTTAATATGATTGTGTAGATTTGTTTTTCTATCTGTATTTCTTTCTTTTTCTTTATTTCGCCAATATCTTCACCAACTCTATTTTTCCCAGAACTAATATCAATGGTTTTAATAATGTAGTAGGCAAAGGCTTTTAAAGTATGCCTCATGTATTCATTTATAGGAGATATTTTTGCTTCTTGCTCCGATTTTAGAATATTTTGAATAAGTTTTACAATTGTGATTTTTCCGTTTCTTCATTATTCCAATATAACCAAACTTTATTTTTAATATCAAGGTTGTCAAATTCATCTTTTAACCCTTTGTTTGGTTTTGGTGTTAAGAATATAACGGATAAGTTTTCTTCTTTTAAGTTAAAAGAGTCGTCATTATTTTTATCATTTATAACCGCTTGATAATATGAATTTAATTGTTTTGGATTTGCCGCCCCTTGCTTGATTTTATTTTCAATAATAATTCTATGTAATTCATTATACGAACTATCTAAAATTTTGATTTGTATATCAATATCGTTTCTTTTATTTTTATATTGATAAGGAACTTCTAAATCAATTTCAAATTTAATGGTTTTGTCATCAATGAAATTTTTATATATTTTATTGATGTCAGATAATTTTAAAAAATTATTAATGACTTTACGACCCAATCTATGGTCTTGATTTGGGTTTAGCAAATATGCGAACATCGCAGACATGCTTGGTTCGTGTAAATTTGATTTTCCTGTGCTTAATACACTAAAGATATTCATTATATTGCCTGCCTAACGGCGTGGCGATAACCTGCCTAGTTAAATTTATTTAGAGTTTACTCTATTTTTAAATTTCTAGGTCGGGTTGATTGGCTTGTTAGGTCGCCGCAGGCGATCTAACCAGTTAATCTATTAGCGCCACGCCGTTAGAGCCGATCGCCCTGCGGTCGGCTCTAACGCCTTGCTCAGTGGCGTTTTATGCGACGGCATATAAAACGTCCACTGGAGCTGATTGTTAGGTGCTTTTTATTCTTGATTTAAACCAAGCTCTGCTGCGGTATCGGTAAACACTCCTTGGAAATCAGTGGCTTCTCTTTCTGTTTGTCCTCCGGACTTTAGAAAAGCCTTGATTATAGTCTGTGTTTTAGCCTCATTTGCACGCTCTAGAAAGTACCGTAGTTCTAGATGAGCACCAGCCTCTTCATCCCTGATTGAGACGGACACAATATCTTTGTACATCATAATGTCTCGCAACTCTAAACCAGCCAATGCTTCGAGAAAGCTGTTCAAATATGTATCTAACTGAGTTTTAGGGATGTATTTAGTAATAATATTCAGTGCTTCTGCTTGCTGTGACGAAAAATCCTCACCGGTTAAAAGCGCTTGCAAGCCTTTGCCTTTCCCCATTCGACGAGCAAATTGAACAGCTCCTTGGCCTCCAGTTGGAATATTTACGCCGATTTCTGGTTGAGCAAATGCGGCATTTTCTGTGCCATATGATAAATCGCAAGCCATTACAAACTCATTCCCACCACCTCTTGCGATGCCATCTACGAGAACAATAGATAGTTGATTCATAGCTTTGATATTTTTTATCATTTGACTAAATGCCATAATTCCAGCTTTCCCACTTTCTGCACCATTGATAGTGTTCAAGTCTAAATGCGCTACAAAAAATAGTTTATGTGCAGATTTGAATACAACGGCTTTAGTTTCGTTGTCATTTTGCAGGGATAAGATAAATTCATTAACCTCGTTGATCGTATCTACTGTCCAAATATTAGCTGGTGGGTTGTCAATAACAACTGTAGCTATTTTATTTTCTAAAGCGATATGCAATTTACTCATTTTGATCATATTCCTATATTCTTGGATTTATATAACGTTTGAATGACCTGTTAGGTCTTTTCATTAATTACTCAGGAACTACCGGTAAACCACCCCATGCCCTTAAGACTTGACCGGTTATATTTTCTTCAACTGCCTCGACATACAACTTGGCAGTTTTTACCGCTGTAACTACGCCCTTACTCTCTTGACCAGGTTCAACAATTGGGGCCGGGCTGACGACATTAACTCTGATACCTCTAGGTAGGAGTGGTGCAGTATTTTTTACAAATGTATCAAGAGCGGAGTTTAGTGGCCCCGTAGCGATACTTGCTGGATTTGGATAATGACTTAAAAAGCCACTGGTAAATATAAACGAACCATTGTCACGTATAAAGTTTTGTCCAATTTTTAATAATCTTATCTGACCTAAGAATTTACGTTCATATCCGAATCTATAATCATCATCTTCCAATGTTTCGAAAGGTTTGAAAGCGCTATCACCTCCTGCAACTGATATTAAAGAATCAAATTTACCAATTTTCTCGAACATTCCGAGGACTGATTGTGGATTAGTGTAGTCACACTGAACATCACCACTATGTGCGCCGACTCGAATAATTTCATGATTTCCAGACAAGGCTTTATCTACTTCTTTGCCAAGCTTACCTGATGCCCCGACGATAATTATTTTCATATGTACCTCATGTTTTTAGAACCTAACGGCGTGGCGATAACCAGCCTAGTTGAATTTATTTAGAGTTTACTCTATTTTTAAATTTCTAGGTCGGGTTGATTGGCTTGTTAGGTCGCCGCAGGCGATCTAACCAGTTAATTTATTAGCGCCACGCCGTTAGAGCCGATCGCCCTGCGGTCGGCTCTAACGCCTGAATTCACCTGACGCGTAAGCGGTCAGGTGGAATGATTTGTTAGGTGGTTTTGCTTCGCAAAAAATGTGACGCTTTTTACGGTCAGCTGGAAGCATTTGTTAGGCTTTTTTCATTATTGAACCGGAATCTGAATTCCAGCACCAAACATTTGCAGGCTCTAAATGAACTCCCCCAATCCAGCGATCAAGGTTTGTAATTTCTAGCCAATT
Source organism: Gammaproteobacteria bacterium (assembly GCA_965222625.1). Lineage (GTDB taxonomy): Bacteria > Pseudomonadota > Gammaproteobacteria > PS1 > Pseudothioglobaceae > Thioglobus_A. Next base: position 1,490,375 of record OZ244962.1, read on the forward strand.
TCTTTTGCCAGACAACACATCCAAACCCGCAGGCGTAATAGTTAGCTCTTGGTCTTTAGCTGTTGGTAAGGTCAGTTTTTTACCCTCTGGTAATTTTAGTAATGCAGGACTTGAATCGAGAAACTCTTGAAGAATTTCCCAAAAACTTGAATCACCTAAAAATATTCGCTCTTCTAATTCTTGGTTGACACCGAACGCTTTACCTGCCAATTTTTCATTCTTTGATATAATCTCTAAAGCTTGTTGGGCTGTGCGTGACAAGCCATTATTACAATTAGGATATTCTTCTAACATCCTAATAACTGCACCTTCCAAAAATGGTAGTTCAGAAATATTTTCATTTAGTAGCTGACTCCATAATTCAGGTGAGTTTTCTCGAAATGCCGACCAAGCTTTGCTAGAAAGCATCAAATGCTTTTCTGTAACTGGTTCTTCATATTTCAATAAGTCTTTAGAATAAAAGGGGACGCTACCCTTTTTTAGGCCTGCCAATACCTTTAGAAACTAAAATAAAAGGGTGGCGTCCCCTTTATACATCAAGCAATAGGCCAGTATTTTTACTTTGTGCTTGGTGGTATAAATTTGCAATAGCTCAAGATAATAATCTTTATCTTGGTCGCAGAAAAATACATCTAATTTACGATTACCTCATGTGGTGTGGTATGTTGGAAAATACGTTTCTAGCTTTCTTGGCATTTGGGTATTTTACTATGAAACTAAAATAAAAGGGTAGCGTATTTTTACTTTGTGCTTGGTGGTATAAATTTGCAATAGCTCAAGATAATAATCTTTATCTTGGTCGCAGAAAAATACATCTAATTTACGATTACCTCTTTGGGTTATGTGGTGTGGTATGTTGGAAAATACGTTTCTAGCTTGTCTTGGCATTTGGGTATTTTACTATGAAACTAAAATAAAAGGGTAGCGTCCCCTTTATTTCCTTTATTTCCCCTTTATTTGTTAGCCATTTTTTAAAGCAAGGTGTGAAACTGGAATAAAAGGGGCTGGAATGATTCCCCTTTATTTCCTTTATTTCCCCTTTATTTCGCCCTGCGGTCGGCTGGAATGATTTGTTAGGTTTTCTTATTTTAAACAAATTTTATTTTTTCATAGAATCAATAAATTTATCAATAGGGTGACTACTTTTTCTAGATATAAGTTTATACCCTTTGGACTCAAAGCATAAATCTCTTAATTTTTTTATTCTTTCATTTTGGGCTGATTCACTCAATAGACCCTCTTGTGAATGTTTATTAGCTTCAAAAACACAATTTTTATAATCTAATTGTTCTTGCTCTGGTGTTGTTCCTGCCTTTTGCCAAACTGATGTTGTCTGACCACAAGCACTTATAAATATAACGAAACCAATCAAAATAAAATTTCTTTTCATTTTTTTATCTCCATCTCTCTAAAAAAGAATAGAAAGATTTGAGAGATGAAACCTAACGCTTAAATCAGCGGCGCGTCTTTTTGCGTCCGCTGGATTTTTTTGTTAGCTGATTTTCAACTAAAGTATTAAATTTATTATTTAAGTGGCTCGCTGAGTCTTGAGTTACTCTTTGGAATTTGGTTGAAGCAATCATTCCTGTTTGATCGACATAGTTAAAGTAAAAAATAGAAATTATGTAGGTTGAAAGTATAGTAATGACTGATGATGATATTGCCGATACTTCATAAGAAAAATACTCGTAAATGAAATTAAACAAAAAAACACCTAGAGTAGAAATAACGACAAATGTATTAGATATACAGAGAAAGATACTTTCCCCATAAAAACGAATATTTTTTTTGAGAAAAATGCATTTAAATTAACACTAAAAATAATTGAATATACAGTTATTACTCCAGATGAAAAATTCCCCAAAGAGTATGAATATAAGCCAAAAATTGATGTTAATGCAGAATATGACAAACTATCGTTATGTATACCAGCCAGATATAGCCCAAAGATAAGCAGTGGAATTGAAAATTTAGATTGAATATCTTTTCCATAAAAATAAAATAGATGACCTACAATAAATGCGATTATTCCTAAGCCTAATTTAGCGGATAAGAGTTTAACCCCTACAAGAAAAATAACAGTAAAAATAAATAATAATTCTATATACACTGTAGTTTTCTTATACCTTATTAGACACATAACGAAAACAATAAAAGAACCAATTAGCTCAACCTTCATAGTTCCATAAAACAGGATTGTAAGAACTTTTACCTACTAAAAAAGATTCTACTGTTCCACTATAAATAGCCCCTAATAATGAATAATCAAGACTCCCGTATCCGTTTATCCAATCAGTAAGAGCTGATTTGTCAATAGTAAAATAATTAAAACATAAGAAAGCAAGGATGCACGATACAACAGCAGGAATCATTAATCGAGGGTATCGCTTAAGTGACATTGCAATTAATTTATGAACATTACCTTTTAATGCAACATAAGTTAGTATATAGCCACTTAAAACAAAAAATATATAAACAGCTGATGTTCCTGAAACCAAAAGGTGAATTATGGATAAATCCTTGAACTGAATTTTCTATACCTGCTTTCCCAGAAAATGCATGAAGATGTGGGAAAAAAGTTAAACTTAAATGAGCAAGAACCACCATGAAACATGCTACTCCTCTAATTCCCTCAATTGCCTTTAATTTCATCATGCGTGATCTCTATTTTTTGTACAGCTAACGGCGTGGCGATAACCAGCCTAGTTGAATTTATTTAGAGTTTACTCTATTTTTAAATTTCTAGGTCGGGTTGATTGGCTTGTTAGGTCGCCGCAGGCGATCTAACCAGTTAATTTATTAGCGCCACGCCGTTAGAGCCGATCGCTCTGCGGTCGGCTCTAACGCCTAAATCAGCGCGCGGCTAAAAGTGGCAGGGCTTTTGCGCCAGCAAAAGGCATGACGCTTTTAGACGTCCGCTGGATTTTTTTGTTATGTGATAATTTGAAAATAGTTAAGCCTTTTTAAAATGGGCGTTGAGATGCTCTTTATATGCTTGTTCAATCCAACTGGTATCGCCAGCAATAACATTGCCAGCATGAAATGTTGGAATTTGATCTCGAATGCTGAGATAAGTATTTGTATAAATAAGAGGGCGTAAAAATCATCAATATGAGGTGCGTTTTTTAAGACAACCCCTTTACCTAAATCACTACTTTTCAGGTTTGAAGTGGTAACTATCATGAATTTGTCTGCTGGAACCTGACCACCCTCGCCATATTCTTCGGTAATAATAAAGGTTTTTTCATAAAGAAGAACTTCATCAAGCCACTTCACCATAGGAGCAGGCATATTGAACCACATAATTGGTGTGATATAGATAATGGTTTCAGCCCACAAAATTTTGGCTACTTCTCTGTCTACATTCCAAGTATCTTTTGTGACATCTGAAATTTTAACCTTATGCCCTTTGTCGGTAAGATTTTTTTCAGTTAGATAGGCAAGAAAGCTATTCAATTGCCCTTTGGCATCAAAAATTGAGTATCCAGCAGTAACGAGCAAGACTTTCATCTGTTCTCCAATTTATTTAGTTTAGTGGCTGATTATAAACACTTTGGCTTTATCACATAACGGCGTGGCGATAACCTGCCTAGTTAAATTTATTTAGAGTTTACTCTATTTTTAAATTTCTAGGTCGGGTTGATTGGCTTGTTAGGTTGCCGCAGGCGATCTAACCAGTTAATCTATTAGCGCCACGCCGTTAGAGCCGATCGCCCTGCGGTCGGCTCTAACGCTTGAATTCAGCCGACGCGTTAGCGGTCGACTGGAATGATTTGTTAGGTGGTTTTAAATAATTAATGTTTGTGCCCCCCTTATTTTTTTAAGGCGACAATTGTTTTTTAACTATCCAGCTTAGCTTCTCATGATTCGCATTTAACCATATTTCAGCAGCCTCATCTTCTGTCTTGTTTTCACGGTTTATCGCATAATCCAGTTCAGCAACAATTTTATTCGACAGTTTTATACGGTCAAGATGCCCGATTTCGGCCGGGGTAAACAATCGATTTAAGCTATCTTGTCGAGCGAGAAGAACTGCGCGATCTTTTCCACCGAGTAACTTTTTTGGGTCGGTCAGTTCACGGATTTTGTATCTGTTGTGCAAAAACTGAGGTTGCCAAAGCGGCACCACAACCCAGCGTTTTTCAGCAACAGCATCTTCAAAAGCGGCAACACATTCTTGCTGTGTTCCTGTTAAAAATTTGTAGCCTGAATCTGTTAATTTATATTCATCCATCATTTTAATAGAAAATCGTGTAATCCCCGCACCGGCTCCAATACCTTGAATAATCGGCGTCATTCTTTCTTTAACAGTAGGTTTTAAAAGATCGGAAATAGTGGAGACCTCAGACTCAGGAATGTAATCTGGCACACCCCATAAGGCATATGGTTGGTAATGTAATCCTAGTTCACGAGTAGAGGCTACCTCATCAACGCTTTGTTTGTAGACACCGTGGCTGGAGGGAAGCCAGGCAGAAGCAACCATATCAATTTCACCAGAACGCAGGCGAGCAAAGTTTTCTTTATGGGGATCAAAGCTACGAATTACGGTAAAGCCCATTCTTTCCAGAATAATGGCAACAACTGCTCCTGTGGCACGGTGAAAAGACAGATCCGTAACGCCCAGTTTGACGACTTTGTTTTCTGTTATTGGTTTGATCTGTTGTTCAGTATCACCTGCATGAACTGTAGCAATATTCAGACTAGCAGCTATTATCATAAGGTTTCTTAAATACTTAGTAATGTCCATAATATGCATTCCCCTAATTAAGTTTTATTGTCAAATAAAGCATTGTCAGGTGCTGGGCGTTTAACACCTAACGGCGTGGCGATAACCTGCCTAGTTAAATTTATTTAGAGTTTACTCTATTTTTAAATTTCTAGGTCGGGTTGATTGGCTTGTTAGGTCGCCGCAGGCGATCTAACCAGTTAATCTATTAGCGCCACGCCGTTAGCGCCGATCGCCCTGCGGTCGGCGCTAACGCCTAGCATCAGCGGAAGACAAAAGATGCAGAGCGAGGTACGAGTGGCGCAGCTTTTGGCTGTCCGCTGGATGCTTTTGTTAGGCTATTTAATGCCACGACTTTCAATAACTATTTCCATGTTGACAGGTCATAGCATTGATTTATTTTTGCTTTATATCCTTCTAGGGCAATACTGCCCAGAGGAGCGTTTGATAATGACTTAATATCCATCGCTGCTACCAATTTATTTAATTTTCCTTCATCGCATCTTTGAGATGCTGTCGACCAGCCATTGAACCACATGTATACGACATAAATTAAAATTAAAACGCCTGCTGCTACGATGTAATGTTTCATTACTTAAACTTCCTTGCCACAATAACGACATACTGCTGCTTCACTTTTGATTATTTCGGCACAATATGGACATTTTTTATTTTCGCCAGATGATATTTTCTTTTCTTCTACATTATTTCTGTTTTCTCCAGCTACCAGCGCGGCGATGATGCCAATTAAGGGGCTTAGTATTACGGAAAGAAGGAAGAACCCAAAACCGGAGCGACCTTTATTGCTGGCAATTACGCCTGCGATGATGCTCAGAAAGAGCCAGAGGACAAAAATTTCCATTACTTCTCCTTATGTGTTGTTTTGAAGCCTAACGGCGTGGCGATAACCTGCCTAGTTAAATTTATTTAGAGTTTACTCTATTTTTAAATTTCTAGGTCGGGTTGATTGGCTTGTTAGGTCGCCGCAGGCGATCTAACCAGTTAATCTATTAGCGCCACGCCGTTAGCGCCGATCGCCCTGCGGTCGGCGCTAACTATTAGTATCAGGCACTATCGCCTTGATACACTGTATTAAAAACAAAATCAGGCATATTTGCATGGTTATTAGTAAAAACCTGTCAATAAGACCTGATATTGAGTATTATAAGAAAAATCTGTTAATATTTTTCTCACACACTTTTAATACTGATGGCAATTATAACTCAAAACAAAACCTTATTACAAGAGATGCAAACACTACTGCGCAGGCAGGCTTACGCCTATGCGACAGAAAAAACCTACTTAGATTGGGCGGGTCGATTTATCAGGTTTCATCAATTAAAAAACAAACAATCTTTACTTGAAAACGCTGAACAAAAGGTTGAGGCGTATTTGACTTATTTGGCGCTTGAACAGAGCGTTGCTCCTAGCACTCAGAATCAAGCTTTAAACGCTTTGGTATTTTTATATACTAAGGTTTTACAAAGGCCTTTGGAAGGTGTTAATGCGGCGCGTTCGCGCAAAGAGCCGCGTATTCCTGTGGTGCTTAGCAAAAAAGAAGTGGCGCAAGTGCTGAGTTTGATTGATGGTACAGTTGGGTTGATTGTGAAGCTTTTATATGCCGGAGGTTTGCGAATTTCAGAGGCGGTGCGCCTGCGGGTGCAGGATATTGATTTTGAGTTTAAACAAATCACGGTGCGTGATGGTAAAGGCAAAAAAGACAGAGTAACGCCGTTGGCAAATAGCCTAATTATTGTGCTGCAAACACACTTAGAAAAAATAAAAATCATTCATAATAAAGACTTAAAAGACGGCTTTGGTAGCGTGTATTTGCCTTATGCTTTGGCTAAAAAATATTCGAATGCAGATAAGGCGTTTAATTGGCAATATGTATTTCCTAGTAGGGGTATTGCCACCGATCCGCGCACTGATATTAAAAGGCGTCATCATGTGGATCAATCGGTGATTAATAAGGCGATTAAAAGGGCGGTTAAACAATGCGATATTCACAAAAAAGTATCGGCACATGCGTTTCGCCATTCGTTTGCCACGCATTTGTTGCAAACGGGCACGGATATTCGCACTATCCAAGCCTTGCTGGGGCATAGCGATTTGCAAACCACGATGATTTACACCCATGTTTTAAAGCAAGGCGGGCAAGGGGTGGTTTCGCCGCTGGATAAATTGTGACTTTTTCAATGGTTGAGCTGGTTTTAGTTGGCTTGATTTTTATGTGGGCGGGGTTTGTGCGCACGGGGCTTGGGTTTGGCGGCGCAGCGCTGGGTTTGCCGCTGATGCTTTTGATTGGCGGCAGCCCGGTTTATTGGTTGCCGATTATTGGCTTGCATTTGCTATTTTTTTCATCGATGACTTTGTTTAAATCGATTAAAAAAGTCGATTGGCCCTATTTAAAGCATTCACTGTTATGGATTATCCCGCCAACGCTTGTGGGTGTGGCCGGCTTGCTGAGTTTGCCTGATACGGTGGTGATTATTTTTATTTATTCGATTACTATTTTTTATGCAATTACCTGGGTTTTTGATCAAAAAATTACCTCACACAAGCCTTGGGTGGACAAGTTTTTGCTAATTATGGGCGGTTATGTTGCTGGCACTTCGCTCACTGGCGCGCCGCTGATTGTGGCGGTGTATATGCGCCATGTTGACAAAGCCTATTTGCGTAATACTTTGTTTGTACTTTGGTTTATTTTGGTGAGCATTAAAATGGCAACGTTTGTACTGATAGGCGTGGCGATTGATTGGGTATTTTCGTTGTCTTTAATCCCCATTGCAGCCATTGGCCACGTGATTGGCATTCGGACGCATCAGAAAATTATTGAAAACGATCAAGTATTCAAGCGTTGGATTGGCAGCGCTTTGTTGTTAATTAGTGGCGCAGGCTTGTTAAAAACACTATCGACACTTTAATATTACATTATAATGTTACATAATGATTTAGCAAAAGGAAGTGATTATGTTACAAGCAACAATGGCAGATATGCGAAAATCGATTGATTTTTTCCAAACTAATGAGGTTATTAGTATCATTAATGGCAGAAAAAAACAAGAGCTAGGTTATTTTGTGCCGACTTATTTTAAGACGGATTTTTTAAATTTTTTAAATGAGCTTGATAAAAAAAAGCGCTTACAAAACGCTATTAAAGCTGCAAATGCACAAAAATTAGATCCGATTTCAGATGCCAGTGTTGGGGACGGCATTGAATGAATCTTAACCAAGGTGACATCTATTTAGTTAATTTTGACCCTGTTAAAAAAGGCGAGATGGGCAAATTAAGACCCGCTATTATTTTAAGTGACAATCAAGATTCAACTTTATTTGCAACGGTTGTTGTCATGCCACTTTCGAGTATTGTCATTAAAGATAATATGCCTTATCGATATACTATTAGCAAACGCGCTAAGCTAAAAAAAGACTCGGATGCTTGTATTTATGAAATTCGCTCATTGTCAAAATCAAGAGTTAAAGAGAAAATTGCAAGCATTGATACCAATGAGTTAAATGACATTCGCCAAGCACTACATAGCCTATTATGAATGAATATGTTTTAATTTTAGTTAGCACCATCTTGGTTAATAACTTTGTATTGGTAAAATTTTTGGGTTTATGTCCTTTTATGGGCGTATCAAAAAAAGTTGAAACCGCTATTGGCATGGGTTTTGCCACCACATTCGTGCTTACTTTGGCAAGCATTTCTAGCTACTTAATCAATACTTATATTTTGGTGCCATTTGATATGGAATATTTGCGCACCATTGCTTTTATTGTCACCATTGCGGGCGTGGTAGGCTTTACCGAGCTGGTGGTTAATAAAACCTCGCCGGTATTGCACCAATCATTAGGCGTATTTTTACCGTTGATTACCACCAATTGCGCCGTACTTGGCGTGGCGTTATTAAACGTTAATCAAGATAACGGGTTTTTAGCATCAGCGGTGTACGGCTTTGGCGCAGCAGTTGGGTTTTCTTTTGTTTTGGTATTGTTTTCAGCCATTCGTGAGCGTATTGATGCAGCTGATGTGCCGGATGCATTTAAAGGCGCGCCCATTGCTTTGATTACTGCGGGGCTTATGTCTATGGCCTTTATGGGATTTATTGGGCTGGCCTAATTATGGGATTATTAAATATAGAAAATATAATTTACACCCCTCAAGGGAGTGCTAAAAAAAGTCAACCCATAAAGCAGCGTGTTTTTCATATAAAAATTTGCACCCGTCAAGCGAGTATTAAAAAGAATCAAATAATTGGCTATTCTTCTCGTTTTTATATGAAAAACACACTAGTTTCTAAACTTACTAAACCACACTTTCTATATTCAACAGCCCCATGATAGAGTCCGTTGTTATTTTTTCTGCTTTAACTTTATTGCTTGGATCGATTTTGGGTTACGCAGCGATTCGTTTTAAAGTTAAAGGCAATCCACTGGTTGATCAAATTGACGCAATTTTGCCGCAAACCCAATGC